>CANMTP010000002.1 GCA_947500845.1 uncultured Aquimarina sp. | reverse complement strand
TTAAAAACACCTGATTTGCCATCAAAGCTTGTACTGTATTTTACCCAGGCAATCTCACCATTAATGGTTTCATCTAAAATTTCAACCTCAATATCTTTGTCAGACTTTGATATCATGTTTTGAACAGTCACCAAACTGGCATAACCTTTAGAAGTTGTATGCTTTTTCAAGACTGATTCATCTTTTGAAAAAAAGCTTTTCGCAACAATTTCTGCGGTTTCCGTGTGGGATATACTCTTATTTTCCGAACAGGAAATGAATAAAAGCACAAGTGAGCAGAAGTAGCTATCAATCTATTTATATAGTCCGCATCTACAAACGGTTGATCTGCCAGCATTACTAAAAGTGCATCTATTTGAATTGTATTCTTTCCAAGAAATGAGATTTCTGCAACGATACTAGAACTTAAGCTTTCCTTGTGGTTTGGGTTATAAATGGTGGTCACTTCAGCATACAGTATTGCGTCTTTGACCACATCCGCTTTTGCTCCAATCACGCAAAACACCCGGTCGGCATCTGAGTGCAAAGCATTGGCAATTGCATGGGTTAACAGCGTAGAATTACCATGCGGCAAAAGTTGTTTAATGCTTCCCATTCGAGAAGCACTACCTGCTGCTAAAATTAAAATGGCAATGTCCATCATATATGCTCACAATGCTTTTTTAGGTTAATTTAAGTAGGACCGAAGCATCCAAGCCATTTTCTCGTGGTCGACCAAAAGAGCGGTTAAAAAATCTCCTGTTCCTACGTCATTGAATTCTTCTTCACATTTTACAATATCGACCCTCAATTCTTTTATAATGGTCTCGTGGTCATTTACGAGTTGCACTATCATTTCTTCAGCACTAATGTTTCCGGTAGGCTCTTCTTTCAGTCTTGTTAATGCACTGAATTCTTTTAGACTTCCTGGTGCAAAAAGTGCTAAACTTCTTATCCGTTCCGCGACGTCATCAATTTTCACTTCCAAATCACCATAGTGCTCTTCAAACATTTCGTGCAGCGCCTTAAACTGCATTCCGGTAACATTCCAATGATATTTGCGTGTTTTGGTATACAATACAAATTCGTCTGCAAGGATATTGTTCAAAATATCCGATGAGCCTTTGCGAGAATGCTCGTTTATACCTGTGTTTATATTTTTCATATGTTCTCTTTTATTCGGTTTGATTTGTTAAGTAAATTAGGGTGTTCGTTACTTTTACTTTTGAATACCTTTAAAATTTCTGCGGTTATGGATAGTGCTATCTCTTCTGGTGTTTCAGAACTTATGTCTATTCCAGCGGGACTATGAATGATGTCTAAAAATTCTGTAGCTATGTCAGGCGCAAGGTCGAGAATCTGATTCTCTAATTGTACTTTCCGCTTCGAAGACCCAAGGATGCCGATATAGTTTTTTTGAACCTTCCGTAATTTGAGTAGGTATTGAAAATCCTGTGCGAAATTATGTGTCATTAATACCGTAGCAGTACGCGAGTCTATGAAACCAAAATCTATCGACTCAGGTGTCCCATTATAAATGGTGGCAGCAGTTGGGAAATCAGCTTGACTTTTAGGGTTTTTAATGGAAGCGACAACAACGACATTCCATCCTAAAAATGATGCTGCCGAACACAACTTCGATGCATCGTGTTCCACTCCAATAATAATCAGCTGTATATCTGGCAAAACGCTTTGGGTATATCGCGAATGAAGATGCCAATTGGCAATATTAAAATTGAGATTTGTAGATATTTCCACTTTCTCGAAAGCGAACACAGAACCAAAGTCACCGCTTACGTCCCTTCCCTCATCATAGAACGAATGCACTTCAAATGCTTCCCTGTTTTTCAAAGCCGATTTTATTTCAAGGCTTTGATTTTCATTGATTTGAAATGGTTCTATGAGAATGAATAGAAAGCCCTCACACCCCAAACGATACCTACCATCGTATGATATGACTCTAGCTACACCACTTTCAAAAACAGTTTGAGCGGCGTTTAGAACATCTTTCTCCACACACCCTCCGCTTATTGCCCCTTGCATTTTTCCGTCACTAGATAGAAGCATCCGCACTCCTGGCTTTCTATAAGAAGAACCTTTTAGACCGACCAATGATGCCATAACGGTATCCAAACCTAAGGCTTTGGACTTGGCATAAAATTCTACTATCTTTTTTAGTTCAAATGAGTACATTCTTCTATTAATTTTTCTTGTCCCATCATTATCAATTTTTAAGTTGATTAATGCATCTTGGAAGTAGCATGGTCTATGAGCGTAATCTCAACGTTAATGTTTCCCTTCGTTGCTTTGGAATATGGGCAGTTTTGATGGGCCTCATCGATTAAAGACCGGGCTGTTTCTTCGTCAATTTCGGGTAACGAAACTTCTAATTTGGCCGCTATTTCATAACCGCCCTTGTTATCGGTTCCAAAATCAACCAGTCCATTTACGCCGGTCTCGGTCAGTTTAATTTTTTGAGTTCGCGCAATAGCATGGATAGTACTTTCAAAACAAGCGGCGTATCCAGCAGCGAATAACTGCTCAGGGTTGGTAGCAGTTCCATCATTTCTCATGTTCAGTTTTAAATCCAGTACGCCATCTTCCGATGTTACGTTTCCTTCCCGGCCTGCAACGGCGAATGCTTGTGCCGTGTATATTTTTTTTGTAATCATATCTATCTGGTTTAGTGTTAATTTAGATTTCGTTCATATTTTTATCTAGAAACAGTCCCTTCAGGCTATCTCTGTAGATGTAATGCCAGTTAATCTTATTACGCTTCAATTTTATAATATGGCACGTGGGCACCCTGCAAGAATTGCCATTTTTGAACGTATAGTAGGTATGACCTTGATACACTTTGGTGGATGAGTTCTCGATAGTTTCCGAAAACTCAAATTCCATACACTCAATTGTATTCTCCAAATGCCACATATAGACCATAATGGCCTCTTTGCCCGATATGGCCGAATTACTACCTATCTGCATCTGGCATTCATCACTTAAACATTTTAAAGCAGATTCATAGTCGAAAGTCTCCAGCGAGCACAAGTAATCCTTAATGAGTTTGAACTGATTTTTATTCGGTTCTCCCTTAAACAGTTTGGACCATTTGAAAATGTTGAACGGATTTTGTGATATGTAGCGCATTGTTAATCGTTTTATTATTCTTTTTTCTTTGACACCTTTGCATTTGCTTCATTTATATCGGAATATCTAGTCTCTATTTCTTCTGCTGAAATTATCTCCCAACCTCCTCCTAACGCCTTATATATGGCAATAAGGTTAGTTGCGCATAGTGTTTCACTTATAGCCAATTGATTCTGTGCCAACAAAAGGGTTTGCTCTGCATTTAGGTAGTCCAGAAAATCATCCAAACCTGCTTCGTAGCGTTGTTTGGCAAATTTTGCAGCTTGTTTACTGGCTTCTGCCGCATCTTTTAGCATGCGTTGGCGCTCTAGTTCATGGGTGTAGTTGCTCATGACCGTTTTGATTTCTTCAAGAGCCAACAACACTGTTTTTTCATATTGGTTCACTAAGGCGAGCGTTAGCCCATCTTGCTGGTCTATGTTTTTTTTAACCCTTCCAAGATTAAAGGCCGCCCAATTTATAGATGGTGCCAATCCCCATGTAAAGGTTTCGTTGTTTCCGAAGCTGCTGAAATCAATAGCGGAAAAACCAATGGTACCTCCAAAGGTTATTTTAGGATATAGCTCCGCCACACTGATGTTATAGCGGGCTATTTGCTGTGCCAGTTGGCTTTCTGCCCTAAAAATATCGGGCCTTCTTTTTATCAGCTCTTTTCCGTTACCGACCAAAATTGATTCAGGCAGGGAAGGCAGCGGTTTCCCTTGCATCAAAACTTCTTCAAGCTCTCCCGGTATTTTCCCTGTTAAAACACTCAGTCTGTTAATAATTGCCGTTATGTTTGCCTGTAAAGGTGGAATAGTGGCGCGAGTGGTTTCCAATTGAGCCTTGGCACGGGACACGTCTAGACTGTTACTCGTACCTGCAGTGGCCAATCGTTTTGTGAGCTCGAAAGTTTCCTGTTGACTGGAAAGATTTTCTCTGGCAATCGTCAATTGGTTTTGAATGCCACGTAGCTCCATATAATTACGTGCTACTTCAGCAAAAACAGAAAGGTATATGTCCTGCATTTCTGCTAAAGTAGCCTGCTCGGCCCCTTTTGCACCTTTAACACGGTTTTTAACCCTTCCGAACAGGTCTATCTCCCAAAAAGCGTCAAAACTGGCATCGTATTGGCTAAAGGTGGGGTTAATGCCCGAAGCAAAGATATTCTGCCCTAACCGCTGTCTGGTAAAAGCCCCATTGGCATCAACAATAGGGAACCTATCGAACTTGGTGCTTTTAAGTCCCGCTCTGGAAGCCTGAAAATTGGCGATTGCGGAATTAATATCAAGATTTTCTTTACGGGCATCGTTTATAAGAGAATCCAGCGTTGCATCATTGAAGCTTTCCCACCATCGGGCTATTAGTTCTGAAGCTGCAAAGTGTTGTGCAGTGTCAGTTTTTACAAGATAGTCTTCAGGTAGCTTGTCAAATGATGTAGAGGAAACCTCAAAATTTCGTTTGGTAATTCCACAAGAATATAAAGTCAATCCTGTGATGGACATTAGAATTAGTCTTTTTATAAGATGTGTTTTTATACTATGCATTGTTCTCGGAATTAACGGTTGATAAGGTTTTTTCTTTTTTACCAATTAGGCCGAGTTTCCTGCAGAGCACATAAAATACGGGTGTGAGAAATAGTCCGAACAGGGTGACACCAATCATTCCTATAAATACGGCAGTACCCAATGCATTCCGCATTTCACTTCCGGCACCAGATGCAATGACCAGAGGGACAACTCCTAAGATGAAAGCAAAAGAGGTCATAAGTATAGGTCGTAATCTCAATTTTGCTGCTTCCTTTGCTGCTTCTTTTAACTCTACGCCCTCTTCTTCCAACTGCTTGGCAAATTCTACAATCAGGATTGCATTTTTACTGGCCAATCCTATGAGCACTACCATCCCGATTTGAGTCAAAATGTTATTGTCCATACCCAATACATCAAGTCCCAGTAACGCCGAGAAAATTCCCATTGGAACAATAAGAATAATCGAGAAAGGAATGAGCCAACTCTCAAACTGTCCTGCTAGCAGCAAGAAAATAAAGAGTACCGCCAAACCAAAAGCAACGCCGGCAGTTCCTCCAGCCTTTTTTTGTTGATAGGCAATTTCTGTCCATTCATAACTGAAGCCGTCGGGCAGGTTTTCTTCTGCCAGGCGTTCCATAGCTGCCAAGGCATCTCCGGAACTTACGCCTGGGGCTCCTTCGCCATTCAATCCCGTGGCTGGATACAAATTATAACGTTGTACCCTTGCCGGCCCTGCGATGTCCTTGAATCGTACAACACTGCCTAAAGGCATCATCTCTCCTTGTACATTTCGTACTTTTATTCGTCCTATATCATCTGGGGTAAGCCTGTAAGGTGCATCGGCCTGAGCCGTTACTCGATACGTACGGCCTAGATAATTAAAATCATTCACGTAGGCCGAGCCCATGTAAATCTCAAGTGCACGAAAGACTTCCGTTACCGGCACTCCTAATTTTTCTGCCTTGACTCTATCGATATCCAGAAATAATTGTGGTGTGGTGGTATTGAAAACCGAAAAAACGTTGGTTAACTCTGGGTCATGGTTTGCGGCGAGTGCCAACTGTTGCGTAACTCTGGAAAGTTCTTCCAAGCCTCTATTTTTTCTATCCTGAATCATCATCTTAAAACCACCTCCATTACCGATACCACGAACTGGTGGCGGAACGATGGTTATGATATTGGCCTCACCACTTTTCTCGGTTTTTTGTCGTACTTCATTCAGCAGAGCTTCATAAACGATGCCCTTTTCGTTGCGTTTATCAAAATCTTCCATGGTGGTAAAAATGGCTGCCGCATTAGAGGAAATCGTACTGGTAGCACCATCAAAGCCCGCAAATGCAATGGCATCTTTCATACCGTCTATACTTTTAATCGTTTTGACGGTTTCGTTAACGACTTCTTCTGTTCTTGATAAAGAAGCACCTGGTGGAAGTTGCACTACCGTAATAAAATAGCCTTGGTCTTGTGCAGGAATGAAACCTGTAGGCACACGACCAAATTCTAACCCTGTCAACAATAACAATCCTATATAGACTAAGAAAACAAGGGCACCTTTACGCACCAATCCGGAAACTTTGATACCGTAATTGTTGGATAATCTATCCATACCACGATTAAAACCTTCCGTAAACCTATGGGTCAGCTTACCTAAAAATGAGCGTGACTTATTTTTAGAAGAATCGTGTGGCTTTAATAACAATGTAGCCAGCGCAGGGCTCAACGTAAGAGAAACAAAAACTGAAATAATGGTAGCCACGGCTATCGTCAAACCAAACTGTTTGTAAAATTGTCCGGATATGCCTCCCAGGAAAGTTGTAGGTAAAAAGACCGCAACCAGTACAAGGCCTATAGCTATTAAAGCACCACCCACTTCGTCCATCGTTTTTCGGGCGGCTTCTCTTGGCGTCATCCCTTCTGCCAATCGCCGTTCCATATTTTCAACCACTACGATGGCGTCGTCCACGACAATTCCAATGGCCAACACGAGACCGAATAACGAAAGATTGTTGAGTGAAAAACCAGCAGCCTGCATCACCCCAAATGTGCCGACTAGAGAAACGGGGATTGCTGCAATAGGTATAATAGCAGCTCTCCAAGATTGTAGAAATAAGAGAATAACAATGATGACCAAAATAATAGCCTCAAAAATGGTATCTACTACCGCAGAAATAGACTCTTCAACAAATTCTGTTGGGTTATAGGCAATAGTATATTCAAGTCCTTTAGGAAAATCTTTGGAAAGCCGGTCCATAGTTTCCACGATATTTTCTGCAGTTTCCACCGCATTGGATCCTGGGCGCTGTGAGATGGGCATAGCTACTGCTTTATCTCCGTTCAAAATGCCTCGGGTTACATAACTTTCTGAACCAATTTCGACACGTCCTATATCTTTTAATCGTACAATGCTGCCATCGTTACCGGATTTAATGACGATATTTTCAAACTCTTCACCCGTTTGTAAACGTCCTTGGGTCTGTATGCTCAACTCAAAAGAATTTTGCTCACCGATAGGCGATTGATTAAGCGTGCCACTTGCAATTTGGGCATTTTGCCCTCGCAAGCGCTCCAACACTTCCCCAGCGGTAATCTCTAAGGATGCTATTTTATCAGGGTCTAGCCATATTCGCATTGAGTATGCACTTGCTCCGAATATTCGTATATCTCCCACACCTTTTAATCTGGCCAATTCGTCGCGTAGCTGTAGCACCGCATAGTTGCCGATATAGGTTTGGTCAAAAGTTTCATCGGGTGAATACAGGTTGATGACCAATAGTAGGTCTGGTGACCGTTTTTGAGTGGTTATACCTAATTGCCTTGCTTGTGTGGGCAGTCTGGATTCTGCCTGTGAAACTCGATTTTGAACCAATACCTGTGCCTGGTCAAGGTTGGTTCCCAACTCAAAAGTTACGTCCAAGCTCATACTGCCATCACTTGTTGATTGTGACGTCATGTAAATCATTCCTTCTACGCCGTTGACTTCTTGCTCTATGGGCGTGGCAACGCTATTGGCGACAGTCTCTGCGCTAGCACCAGGATATGCGGCTCTAACATTTACAGTTGGCGGTGCAACTTCAGGAAACTGTGATATCGGCAGCTGAAAATAGGCGAGTCCCCCTACCAAAACTATGATGATGGAAAGTACGGCTGCCAGAATAGGACGGTCTATAAATAAATGACTAAACTTCATATCCTATTTTTTTTCAGATTTGTTGAAAACCAACTTTTCCTCTACCGGTGAGACTTTCATTTCAGTCTGTACTTTTTGGGTATTGTCAAGAAGAATCATTTCTTTTCCTGTCAGTCCGTTTTTGATAATTCTATACTTCTTTTCATACAGTTCGCCTAATTCTACGGGAACCGCCCTTACTATAGCATCTTTATCCACCACGTAGACAAATTTGACGGTTTGATTGGTCGCGATAAGTTTATCGGGTACCAAAATAGCTTCGTATTCGGCACTGCCTAGCAATCTTGCCCTACCGAACATACCCGGTTCCAGCACGTTGTCCGAATTATCAAAGACGGCCCGGCCCTGAATGGTTCCAGTATTTCTGCTTATTTCGTTGTCCACAAAATTCATTTTGCCTTTATGAAGGAATTCATCTTCGTTGAGCAATCGTACTTCTACCGGATTTGGGGTGTCCCTAGACCCACCGCGTTTGCCTTCTCTGTTGAGTTGGGCATATTTTAGGAAATCGGCTTCGCTTCCTTCAAAATAGAAGTAAATGGGGTCTATAGACACTATGGTGGTAAGTAATGTGCCGCCTGAACTACCACCATCAACAAGATTTCCGGCATTGACCAAATCCCTACTTATTCTTCCTGAAATGGGGGCTTGCACTTTGCTAAAACTTAAATTAAGTTTCGCTCTGTCTATGGCTGCCAGGGCAACTTCAGAACGTGCCTGCCCACCAATCATCGCCTGCTTTCTTCTGTCATACTCTTCAATGGATACCGCCCCGGATTCTTTTAGACTTTCTACGCGTTTAAAGTTTTCCTGTGCTTGTTTGTATTCTGCAAGTGACTGGTTATACGCGGCTCTTGCTTCTTTTAGGGCAATAGAAAATGGTCGCTGGTCTATGGTATATAAAATGTCTCCCTTTTTAACCGTTTGCCCATCAGTAAAATGTACTTTTTCTACATATCCGCTAATCCTAGCACGGACTTCAACACGTTGTGGGGCTTCAAAACGCCCGGTGTACTCGTCCCATTGGATTATTTTTTTAGTGATGGGTCGGGAAACTTTCACGGTGAGAAGAGCTGTTTCTTTTTCCGCTTTTCCGCTACATCCTGTAACCAATGCTACTACCAGGAATACAAGTAGTATGGAATATTTTTTAAGTGGTTCGATTTTCATACATCAAATTTTATGGTTGGTAAGGATTTTCGCCTGTTCGTGAAATAAAATGTGGCACTAGCTATAAAAGCAAGAGCACAACCCAAATACGTTAAATAGGGGATATCTAAAAAGGCAATGATTTGGCTGCCGTTGAAAGAGCCTAAAGCTGTGCCAGCATATATTGCCGAAGCATTTAACGCCAAAACAATACTAGAACTCTTTGGTGCCAGGTTTACCAAATGTGCCTGTAAAGGCGGATGAAAAGCAAAACCCATAATACCCCAAACAACAAGAATCAAGATTACGGCTATTACAAATCCTCCTGAGATGTTTAACGAAAGCATGGCAAGACCCAGACCTATTAATGCCGTAACAATTACTTTTCGAGGGCCAACTTTATCGGCCAATGAAGACCCTAAAAATGTACCTATAAAAGCAGATACCCCAAAAATTGCCAGATATATAGGAATGTCTGTTGAAGGAATACCCGCGTAGTGATTCAGCAAAAGGGCAATGAAGGTAAAGACCGTCATTTGAACAGTCATTTGTAAGACAGTAGTCAGTAGACTGAATGAGACCGCTTTTCTTTTTAAAAGTTCTTTGAAGGCTGAGCTATTGAAAGGTTCGCCATAAATGCCTTTAGGAACTGTAAAGAGCACCAAAAACAAAGAAATCAAGGCGCAAAGCAAGATAAAGCCCAGGGCGTACTGCCACCCCATATGCTCTCCTAAATAAGAACCTACGGGTAGACCGATGGCCGTTCCCAAGCTAAATCCTGCAAATACAAAACCGATTGCTTTTGTCCTGTTCTTCTCATCACTAATCTTAACAGCTACTAAGGATGACGTAGGTGTAAATACGGATGCGCCCAAAGCTGCTATCATCTGTCCTACGACTACCAAAGCATAGGTGCTTGCAAGTACACTGGTGCCATAACCGACGACCAAGAAAATCGAAGAAACCACTAACATGGTTTTCTTATCTGTCTTTTGTGCCAGAACAGCAATTACAGGTGAAGCAATAGCATAGGTAAGTGCATAAAATGTTACCAATTGACCTGCTTCGGAAAAAGAAATTCCTAAATCTTCCGAAAGCGGAAATAGTATCCCTGGAAAAATAAGTGTTCCTGTACCTATGGCAAAATTGCCCAGCATCAGTATAAATAATATGAGTGTGTTTTTCTTTTTCATTGACAATGCTGGTCTTTTAGATTCCTGTTTCGTTCGTTGCCATAAATTCTTTTTCCGGGATATTACCTTCCTCTATATTTGGTGTGATAATAAGACGGACTTTATTTTTGTACTTAAAATAATTAAGGCTCCAACTTAAAAAAGTAGTTAATCGATTCCTTAAACTATTTAGGGCATACAAGTGCACACCTACCCATATAAACCAAGCGGAAAAACCTGACAAGTGGATGTTTTTGGGAAGGTCGGCAACGGCTTTATTTTTACCGATGGTAGCTAGGCTGCCTTTATCCTTATACCGAAATGGGGGGTATTTAAAAATCTTTTCTTCTTCGGAAATGTTTTGCGAATTGCCATTGATTTTTTTCAACATTTTTCCGAGATATTCGCCTTGCTGAATGGCGGTCTGTGCTACTCCCGGAAGTCCTTTTGCATACCGCTCGTCCTGGAACCAGGCAACGTCTCCAATAGCAAATATGTTGGTATATCCGTTAATCAGACAATGCCCGTCAACTTTGTACAGGTTGTGGGCAGTACTTTCCTCCTTAAGGCCTTCTATCAAAATTCCGGATACTCCTGCTCCCCAGATTAACATTCCACAGGGTTCCTTCTCATCGCTATTCTTATAGCTGATGGTCTTTCCATCGAAATCGGATACCAACGTGTGGAAGTGAATTTCCACTCCCATTTTTTTCAGTGTTTTCAAAGCATTATCACTGGCTTTCTCTGTCATTGATTTTAATAGCCTTTCATTGCCTTCAACAATTTTGATTTTCATCATTTTAAAATCAAGGTCCTTATAATCCTTAGGCAAAATACATCGACGTAATTCCGCTATTGCACCGGCAACTTCGACACCAGTAGGGCCACCACCAACGATTACAAAACTCATGAGCCGTTTTTTTTCTTCTTCGGAAGTGCTAAATGTGGCCTTTTCCAGATTTTGTAGCACCCTACTTCTTATAGCCACCGCTTGCGGCAATGTTTTAAGGGGGAAAGCGTATTTTTCGATATTCTTATTCCCAAAAAAATTGGGTTTGGAACCTGTGGCAATGACGAGATAGTCATAATATAAATTCCCTAGTTGGGTCTTTACCTCTTGAGCGTCTGCATCGATTTCTAATACTTTTATCGAACGAAAGAGTACATCGGAACGTTTATGGAACATACCTCGGGTAGCATCTGCGATGGAAGGGGCTTCCAATGCGCACGTTGCCACTTGATAAAGCAGGGGAACGAACGTATGATAGTTGTGCTTATCAAAGAGTACAATCTGAAATTTATCTTTTGGAAGTTTTTTAATCAAGTTAATACCACCAAAGCCACCACCGATGACTACGATACGCTTTGTATTCGAAGTCACTTCTGGTATGTTAAGCCCATAATCTTTGTATAATTCCTGGTTGTCCATGTTTCTTTGTTTGATGATTATACTGGAAATTTTCTAGGGATTGCCAATAGGCGCACCATGTTCAATAGCGGTTTACGCAACCTTCGGAAGTCCTTTTCATAGCGTCTGTCCTAGAGCCAGACAAAGTCTCCAATAGCAAATATGTTTGTATATCCGTCTTCATTTTTCCAGTGTCTTCAAATCATTATCATTGGCTTTCTCCGTCATTGATTTTAATAGTCTTTCGTTGCCTTCAATAATTTTGATTTTCATCATTTTATTCCCTCAATACGCATGTTGGGTATTGAACACCAAAGCTTTAATATGAGCAGATGATAGATAATAACGCTGGCCATCTTTACGCATAACACACTGGTTATTGCCTGCAAATGACAGAGTCTCTCCCATGAAAATTCCATGTCTGAAATTAAATCTTAGATAATCCTTTCCGAATTCAACGATTTCTAAATTGGAAGCTATGTTATATCGTTGTTTTTTTAAACCATCCACAAATTGAGTGTAGAACTCCAGCGCGTCTGGCAGTAAACCTTTAAATTTTAGTACGTGCTCACCAAGGTCGAAGATAAGGTCAATATCATCTGCAAATACACCACTATCTTTCATGTTTACTAATTGTTCTTCTCCCGTTTTGGCAAAAATTATAAAGTTGTTCCAGGTATTTACTAGGTTCTGAGCGTTCAAATACCACATCATTTGCTCTGTTGTTGAAATGGCTTTTACTTTTTTATTTTCAATAAATGTTTCCATATTCTTTCTTTTTGCTTGGTTACTATTTTTAAATACGCTGCGTACTATACGGATATTGATTTGTTAAATACTATCTAGTTGCAGATGCTGTGAGTTTATCTCATTATTTTTGATTCATTACACCGGAAATTTTTTAGGGATTGCCAATATGCGTTCTATTCGCATGTGGTCTGGTTGTTCTAAAATAAATTTGGCACATCGCGCAATATCTTCTGGCTGTAAGGCGCCACCGGAATACACATAATCCTTTTTTTCGGCATCCCAATCGTTGTAAAGTCCTGTATCTACCGTTCCCGCCTCAATGACAGCAATACCGATATTTTTATCCCCGTAACGTGCCAATTCCATCCTGATGCTGTCCGTAAAAGCCTCTACAGCAAACTTGCTACCGCTATAGGCGGCAAATGATGCCGATGGTTTTACACCTGCAAAACTTGACATGTTCAATACAAAACCACTACCAGCAGCATAAAAATGTTTTAGTGCGGCATAACTCAACCGTACTACAGCTTGAAAGTTGATTTGAATCATTAAATCCAGCTTATCGACATCCGCATTCTCGATATCGGTTTCTATCATAATTCCGGCGTTATTGAAAACCATGTCCAATTGTCCAAAGCTTTCTATCGCCTTATCAATCAGCTGTTTTGCAGTTTCCTTTTTTGTAATATCCCCAGGATGTATGACCGCGTTCTCTAGTGAGTCTGCCAATTTTTGCAGTTTCGCTTCGTCTAAATCCGTTAAAACGAGTTTAACACCCGCTTCATTTAGTAGTTTGGCCGTGGCCGAACCTATTCCACCGGCTGCACCAGTGATAATCATTACTTTGTCTTTGAGTTTCATAATTGTCTATTAAAAGATTGTAACAAATGCTCTCTATTTTCCTAAATTCACCCAAATACTCTTTGTCTGAGTATAGGCCTCAAATGATTCTCTGCCTTGTTCTCTTCCATAACCTGACATTTTATAGCCGCCGAAAGGCATATTAGGGTCATACTCATGCCAGGTATTGAGCCAGATTGTTCCTGCTTTTATGAGGTTAGCGGCTCTTATAGCTTTGGCAGTATCTCTGGTCTGAACCCCAGCAGCTAACCCGAATGGTGTGTCATTGGCAATCTTAATTGCTTCATCAAAATCTTTAAAAGGAATTACAGGTACCACCGGGCCGAAAATTTCTTCCCTTACGAAGCGCATCTGATTGTTGGCATTTGCAAAAATGGTCGGCATAATGTAGTATCCTTTGCCGTTGACCGGTGCGGGTTCACCACCATAAACCAAGTCTGCCTTATCATGGTTTTTTGCGATATCTATATACTTTAGCACCTTCTCAAATTCAGATTTTCCTGCCATTGGACCTAAATCGGAAGTTTCATCCATAGGGTCTCCAACTTTCAATTTACTGGTCGCTTCTATTAACTTATCCAAGAATTTGTCATAGACCGATTCCTGAACTAGGATTCTTGCACCTGCTACACATACTTCTCCTTTGTTCCAAAAAATTCCCATGGCGGCAATACGAGCGGCTTCATCCAAATTAGCATCTTCAAAAATGATATTGGGCGATTTACCACCAAGTTCCATCGTTAAGTGTTTCATTGTATCTGCAGCATCTTTTGCAATACGGATTCCTGTCTCCGTACTACCTGTTATTGCTATTTTGTCGACGTCAGGATGTTTTACAAAAGTTCCACCCACTGCACCTCCAGGGCCTGTTACCAAATTATATGCTCCGTTTGGGACACCTGCTTCCTGCATGATCTTAGCAAGAGTAATGGCACTTAAAGGGGTCAATGAAGCTGGTTTATGAATAAAGCAGTTACCGGCTGCCATGGCGGGTGCTATTTTACTTACTGATAGGATTAATGGAAAATTATATGGGGAAATACCTGTTACTACTCCCAAGGGTTCCTGCTTGGAATAACCCAATAGCTTTTCGCCCAGTACTCCCTCAGGTTCTTTTACGGATCCATCGATTTTGGTAGTCCAGCCCGCATAGTAGCGAAACATATTGGCGATATGCGGAACATCGACATGTGTAACATCTCTCTTGAGTTTACCGGCATCCATGCTTTCCCGCATAATAAGTTCATCGGCATGTTCGTCTATCTTATCTGCTATTCGCAATAGAACCTTGCTCCGTTCAGCTCCGCCCATTTTCCCCCAAGGGCCATTATCAAATGCTTCTCTTGCCGCAACTACTGCGGCGTTGGCATCTTCCTGTGTACCTTTTGCCACTTTGGTGATTACCTCCTCATTGGCAGGATTAATGGTTTCGAACATTTCCCCAGAGCTGCTTTCTCTCCATTCACCGTTAATAAAGATTTTTCCTGTCTCGATTTTTATATCGGGTTTTTCAATTGTTTCTGACATATTATTTTTATTTAGGATGTTATATTGAAATCTTTACAATGGTTTAATTTCTTCCTTGATGTAAAATTTCTATTTCCCAGTTTTCATGATATTTTAGCTTTAGTTGAGCGATGATTTGTTTTAAAATCAATCGCTTTTAATATGATTCTTTGCTTCCGGTGCAGTCAAAATGCTTCCTGAATATTCTCCCATAAGTTCTATAGGTATGGAATCGTTCAGCTTTCCGAAATAAACAGGTGCAAATCCTGCATCAGTAATCAGCTGCGAAGTTGTTTCTTGAGCTTTTTTTTCTGTTGCAGTAAATAGAACAGCTACATTGGGCTCTTCATGACTGCGCTTTTTTATGATGCTCGCAGAAAAACTGCTAAAAGCTTTTGCTAATAGTGCCTTTGGTAATTTCTCGTTTAACACTTCAGCCCCCGAAATATCGTCCGGGATGACTCTGGATAGCTTTCCATTAGCATATTCATATGGGTTTGTAGCATCGATGACAACTTTCCCCTCAAGCGTGCCCATGTTTTCCAAAGCTTCGTCTAATGTCCAGTAGTTAATGGCCAAGAGAACAACATCTGCAAATGCAACAGCTTCGGCTACTGTGCCAGCTTTTGAGATGCCTTTTGTTTCGCTAATTAAGTTTTTCAATTTTTCTGGATTTCTTGAGCTGTAAAAGATTTCGTGTCCTGAAGCTGCCCAGTTCTTACCAAGATTCCCTCCTATAGCCCCTGAACCTATGATCCCTATTTTCATCTTTTTGTGTATTATATGCTTATCGTATCTTTTAATTCTTTCAATCTTTTTTCTATGGTATCGATAGACCACTCTTCTCCATAGAGCGATGTACTTCCCCTTGGTGGTTCAATAAATCGTGCCATTTCAGAATCTCCTACATCGTAAGGCACAAAACCACTATCCCTAATAAGGTCTGCTACGATAGTTTTGGCTTCTTCGGTATTCCCCGAATAGGGCATTATAACCCCTTTCTTTTGGGAATCACTACCCACCTGCCATTGAAAACCAGCGGTCAACGTATTGTAGGCCTTTACTAATCCTTTTGATTTGATTCGTTGGGTATTATAAGAGGTTGCCGTCTGATGATTGGGTAACTGGATCAATCCATTTTTTCCGGTATCCTCATTGAAGCCATATTGATTGGTGGCGTCAATGACTATTTTTTCTGAAATAAATGGGTTTATTTCAGAAAGTACTTCATCTATGCTATCCCAAGGGATTGCCAGTAAGATAACCTCTCCGAATGTGGCAGCCTCCTTGATCGAGCCTATTTGAACGTTCTCTCCCATATCTCTATCAAGAAGAGATGCTGGATGACGCGAACCATACAGTATCTGACGACCTGCTTTATCCCATAGTCTTCCTTCTGTGCTGCCGATATTACCTGTTCCTATGATTCCTATTTTCATTTGCTAAGTATTGTTTTTAATTATTTTCCAATGCAAGCTCTTCTGCAACAGCCTTAATGTTGAGTTTCATCATATCCGGAATTGGGGCTACCGGGATTTGATTGGGATGCAGTTCCTCAAAGGCACTCTCGATATTTGCAACTTGCATATCCGACAGTTTCTTTCCGTTTTTCATCTCTTTCCCAACAAGCGTTCTCAAATCGATAAGCCACTCTTTTTGTTCCTCTACCAACCTTCTTAAATCGTCAGGGTCACCGTGACCAGGATAGGTTATTGGATTTTCTTTCCCATAGTCTGCCCATACTTTATCTAACTGTTGTAGCCAAGGGGCAGTCCTCTTTTCAAGAACAAAACCAAGGCGGTTGTTATCCATTAGATCCCCTACGAACAGTGCATTGAGTTCTTTGGAATAAAACACATTTATATCTATGGCCTCACCAGGACCAAGTTCATCGACCACTAAGTCGATATCACCAAAAGTGACGGTCTCACCATCTTCAATCAGTCTAGTAGGTAGTGCCAATTCAGTAGGATATTCGTCTCCATTCACCTTTCTGGCAAAATAGAATTCCCCCTCACTATCGGTAACCATTTCTTCTTTGGTCGCTTTGGTTGCCAGAACAGGGGTTCCGGGGTATGCTTCAAGAATTGTAGGTAATCCTCCGACATGGTCGGGATGTGGGTGGGTTATCAATACGGCGTACAACTGCTTTCCTTTTGATTTTAGTTTCTCTACGACTTGTTTTCCTGCACTTTTTGTACGTTGTGCGTCAATTAAAACGATGCCATTCTCATCCTCTATCATGATACTTTCTACCTGTCCTACACCAGGAATGTTGAATCTGTCGATTTTAAGTGCTAAATCGACTCTTTTTTCAGCGGTTGACTCTTTTTTCTGTTTTTGGTTACAGCTTAAAAAGCCTAATGAAATAACCACGAGCGCGCTGAGGATTAAGGGTCTATGTCTTTTTACAATTTTTCGTTTCATCTGTTAATTTTTATTGATTTTAATAGGTCATATGTAATTCACCAATAACCATCTCGGTAGATATTAAGATTTATTATGGCTCATTTCATAATTTATCGATACTTGGTTTTATTCAATTTTTTCCGTTACAAAAACTCCATTTGGCTTTTAATCCAATTGGGTTGGGATTTTTCATTTTCTAATCCATTTTCCTAAGAATTTATTAATCAGGGGAATCATTATAAAAACCATTGCGCTAACAATGGCAAGTGATGTGACTAACATCGCAATAGGTGGTTTCATCTCAGGAAATAATAGCCTCAAAGTATTGGTGACCATCAAGATAAGTGGATAAACGGTGACCCATATCAGGATAAACATCTTCCATTTTTTTGGGGGAATCGATTCTGTATGATGATTCTTTTCTTTGTTCATTGCTAGCCCTTGATTTACTGGTATCGGCTTTCCAAACAGATAGCACGAACCTTACATAATAAATGGTTTGGGGTCGTAGTTCATTACTATCTAAGGAAGCACCTCTGTAAATTTGAATAAATTCTTGAAGGTACGCTTGATACTTTTCTAAGGGTTTCAGATACTTTTAATAAAGTGTCGACCCGAAATTGCCTGAAGAGTGATGAAAAAAGATTATAAAGAGGCGGTGGCTATAAATGTCAGGATAAGAAGATATATTTGATTTACTAGCTACTTTTACGACTAATACCTAGCTTTTTCAATCTATACTCAAGCGTGGTCGCCTTTACATCGAGTAAAGCAGCAGCACCATCCCTGCCACTTACTCTCCATTTTGTATGATTAAGGATGGCATACAGATATGCCTTTTCGAGCTCCTGGGTACGCAGGTCAATATCCTCAAGGGTAATTTCCTTAAGATTGTCTGCATTTACTATATCCTCGAAACTGTCGGCTTTAAGAGGGGTATCAACGCTGACGGGTTGAAAGCCGGGTCTTAGATTTTCAATCTCGCCCTGGTTTTGTATCAAGGTCTGCTCGATGAGGTTTTGCAACTCCCTTACATTACCAGGCCAGGCGTAGGATAGCAATACTTTTTTGCTGGCGTTTGAAAATCCTTTAAAAGTTGTTCCAATCTTGGTACAGACCTGTTTTGCTATTTGTTCTGCGATGAGTATAACATCGTTTTCGCGTAAGCGAAGTGGCGGCAGTTGCATTGGAAAAATATGCAGGCGGTAGAACAAGTCTGACCTAAAGTTACCTTTTTCGACCTCTAAGGATAGGTTACGGTTTGTAGCTGCAATGACTCTAAAATCTATTTTTTTAAGACGGTTGCTGCCCAATTGTTCCACCTCTTTTTCTTGAAGCACTCGCAGTAGCTTGGCTTGTAAATCGAGTGAGAGTTCACCTATCTCATCAAGGAAGATAGTTCCACCATCGGCGAGTTCAAATTTTCCGACCCGGTCCTTGATGGCTCCTGTGAACGCTCCTTTTACATGGCCAAAAAGCTCGCTCTCCACAGTTTCCCGGGGAATGGCCGCACAATTGACCTTAACAAGCAGTGCATCCTGCCGTGGTGAGTTTTCATGGATGGCCCGTGCAACAAGTTCTTTACCCGTACCGGTTTCGCCTTGTATAAGAACCGTGGTGTCCAGTGACGCTACATCGTTTATCTGTTTAAATACCATCTGCATAATGGCACTTTCACCTATAATCTCTCCAAAGTGATACGTTGCCTGCATCTCTGATTGTAGGTATTTTTTCTCGCTCTGTAGACGTTCATTGAGCAATTGTATCTCGTCATAGGCGAGCTGGCGTTCAAGAGACAGCACGAGGGACTGCTCCGCACTCCTCAAAAGGGAAAGATGTTGTTCTTTAAACGCGCTGGCCTCTTTGCTAAAAAATGAAATGCAAATCGTTCTTTCCTTGCCTAAATCAATAGGATAGTTCAAAAGACTATTTGCTCCGAATACTCTTTGAATCGCATTGAGAAATTCATTTTTTCCAACTTTTTTACGCTGATTTTTGTAATCAAATATGTTGGGTTCGAGGTCAGTCGCAGCAAATGCTTGCTTTAAAGAGTTCTCTCTCATACCCGTCATTTTTGAAAAATGCGCCAGGTTAAAAAGTCTATATTCCTCTATCCCCAAACGTTCAAGGCTATAAAATGGTAGTCGTTCACCGGTAGCTTCTTCGGTTTCAAAAAAGTTGAATACAATAAGATTGAAAGGTATATGCCGTTGCAATACCTGTGTTACGCCAGACAACTTTTGCTCCCATAGTTTGGAATCGTTCAACGCGTTGAAAATATCGACCTGCAATGACTTCTCCATTTCACGCTGCTGAATATCCTCATTGGCAATGATGTTGCTCAACGCCACGCTCATCTGGTCGGTAATGGACTTGAACAAGGACTCCTGACCATCAAATGTATTCTCTTGTTTGCTCCAAAAGCAGAGCATACCAATGGTTTTGTCGCCTTCTTTTAAGGGACCGGCAATGATTTGTTTAAAAATGCGGTTTTCCGGGTCTTCGAAAGGGGGATGATGAAGCTGCTCGTAAATCTCCTGCCCATTTATAATCAATGATTCCGATAGATACGTGGTACATTGTCTGATAGGCATCCATTCCATCAATCCATTTGTTGTATGGGTCGTATTTTCCTTGTCTAAGTCGTATTGATTATACACAGTAAGGTCACGTTCTCGGTTGTTTTCAAAATCCAAATGAAAGAGTCCAATCTCATCAAAAGGAAAAACGTTATGTAATTTACCAAAAATGGCACGTATCAGTTCTGGTCCGGTGGTAATGTTGGCAATACTCTCGGTAACAGCCAGCAAGTCTTCAGTCTTCTTCTTTTCAGAAATTAATTGTTCGTTGGCAATGATATTGCTCAATGCTACACTTATCTGGTCGATAATGGATTTAAAGAGAGATTCTTGTCCCTGAAATGCATTCTCCTTTTTGCTCCAAAAGCATAAAGCTCCAATGGTGTTTTCTCCTTGTCTTAGCGGGCCGGATATGATTTGCCTGAAAATACGGTTTTCTTGATTTTCAAAATGGGGATGGTCAAACAATTCGTAAACCTCCGTTCCCAATGTGACTATCCCTGATTTTGATAAATGGTTTACTCCTTGACTTAACGGCATCCAACCCACCAATCCTTTTTTTCTTAGCTCCTCATTAATTTCTGAGGAAGTATCATATCCGAAATCGACAATAAGGTCGCGTTCCATTTTCTTATCATTATCCATCTGGAACAAGCCTGCGTCATCAAAAGGAAATATTTTCTGCAGCTTATCAAAAATGGCTTTGACCAGTTCTGGTCCGGTGGTAATGTTGGCAATACTCTCGGTGACAGCCAGCAGGTCTTCGGTCTTTTTCTTTTCTTCGAGAAGTTGCTCGTTGGCCAGTACATTTCCCAAGGCAATACCTACTTGGTCTGAAATAGATTTGAACGTAGCGATGCTATCATCGGAATACGCATTCTCATTAAAACTCCAAAAACATAACATCCCAATCACTTCACCGCCATTTTTAAGCGGCCCGCCAATCATTATTTTAAACCCGTGTTTTTTGAGATATTCAAAATGAGGGTGCGGGTATTTGCTTATCAACTCATCGGGTGTAAGTACATGCGGCCCTCTGTTGGTAGTGAACAAGGATGCATCTGATATGGGCATCCACCCTGAGAGACCTTCATCATAGAGTGTTTTGGAAAAACCCATATTAAAATTATAGTCGACCACCAGATCACGCTCCTTTTTGGCTGCAAAGTCATAGACAAAGAGACCCGCATCATCAAAAGGAAAAAATCTTTTCAGGTCGGTAAGGATAAGCCTTATTAAATCTGCCCCACTGGCAATGGTAGAAATGGTATTGCTAATACTTAACAGGTTTTCTACTTTCTCTTTTTGAAGAAGAACTTCCTCGGAAGCCAGCACATTGCTCACCGCCAAAGCTACTTGCTCTGATATTGCCTTGAAAAACGAAAAATCCTTTTCAGAATAGAAATCTTCTTTTTTAGAACTAAAACACAACATTCCAAAAGTTTCGTTTCCAGATTTTAGGCCTATGCCAATGAGCTGACGCAACCCATTCTCTAACATTGTATTTATTTGTGGGTGCGGCCATTTTTTAGCATCTTTTTTAAGGTCGAACAAACGTGGACCACCCTTTCGTGATACATATTCAATTCCGCTGCCCTTGTGTTTAAACCTGCCTAGAAGATTGGAATTGATTATTTCAACCTGAGTAGCGTCATGCTGTCCTAAAATTTCAATATTGTCCAGTATTTCATAATGCTCGTCATTTTTTTGGTCGATGATAAAAAGCCCGGCAGTATCAAATGGGAATATAGGTTTTATGGTCTCGAAAATCACTTTTAGCAATTCGCTTCGAGACTGGATGTTAGAAGCTGCAGTACTGATTTTTAACAGGTCTTCAATACGCTTTTGGCGTTTTAATAATTCTTCTTGAGCCAGCACATTGCTTACCGCTACAGCGAGTTGGTTGGCAATGGCTTGAAAAAGAGAAAAGTGCCTTTCAGCATACGTTCCAGGTTTTCTTGCATCAAATACCAGTGCACCGAATACTTTGTCGGCCATACGCAGAGGGGTATGGATGAATTCTTTTAGACCGTCCTCTTCCATAATTTGGGTAAACTTTGATGGAAAATCCTTGAACTTCTTGTAGTCCTCGATGGTCATGATTTCCGTAGACGAGAGAAACTTTTCGATGAGACTGTTCGTATCTAGCCAGACATCAAACCCTCCTTCCGTTAATTCTTGGGTTATTTTTTTTTGGTTGAGTCCTCTAGAAATGGAAATATCCTTCCACTGTGTTTTATCTTCATTGACAATTACTATGGCCAAGTCATCCATGGGCAGTAACTTGCCTATTTTTTCAACAATGATGTGAAAAAGTTGTTCACGTTGGCTTGCGTTTACCAAAGCTTCACTGATACCGAGCAGCTTTTCGGTGAGCCGTTTTTCTTCTTTAAGTTTTTCTATGGCTTCTTGATAGGCGTGTGCGTCTTCCATCCTTACGGTCTATAGATTCTATATGACTTCTAAATTCCTAAAAATTTCGTGAAAATCACGTATTATTTTTAAAATATTTTGTAAACAGCGTTTAAAAGACAACCTAATTATATTTCGACATACTGAAAATCAATTTGTTATATTAAAATTTAATTTTGGAACAGGTTTGGACAAGGAAATGGTATGAAAATAAATCAAACCATAATTCCGCAATTAAACCTGGAAGATTTTGTGGAGTGCCTTCACGGTAAAAAATATATTCAGCATTCCCTTCATTTTCCCTGGGGGCAAAATGGCATGTTTGCCGATTCCCTTAGCCAGTTCAACACTTATTATCAAAAGCTACCTAGAACCTATGTGCAGGACTTTTATAAGATTTTTGCACTTTCCAAAGGTAATTTGGTCAAGTTACATCAAACAAAAAGGGTTAATCTCAATGGTCAATCTTTATATTTATCACGTCCCGGGCAAATTAAAACCTGGCAAGGGGTAAACCAAGTTGATGGCTATATAATTGCGTTTTCTAAGGATTTCCTGTCCCGTATCGTTTTTCCTGATACCTTATACGCACGTTTTCCTTTCTTATCTCCTGTTACAGAGGTCGATTTTGATATTGGGGAACATAATTATCGAGAAGTATTAGATTTGATAAACAAAATTCATAGCGCTTTTAAACAGAAAGACGAATTAAGTTATGAATTTGTTCAAGTATGGACGCTCGAACTATTGCTGCTTTTGAAAAAAAACTATCCCAAAAAAGAGGTATTGCAGTTTCACAAAAACGACCTATCGACCCAGATTTGTCAGCGATTTGCAGAAGTTCTGGAGGAGTATTTTATTGAAGGAAACAACAAGGGAATTGTTGAAGCGCATGGAGTCAGCGATTTTGCTGAGGACCTCAATATGGAACCAGGGCAACTAAATCAACATTTACAAAAAGGTTTTGGCAAGAACGCCAAGGTGCTTATAATGGAAAGATATATTCTGGCCGCTAAATGTAAATTACTACATACCAAAGCTAGTATTTCAGAAATTTGTTATTCCTTAGGCTTTGATAACCCTTCCTATTTCAGTCGTTATTTTAAGCGGATTGTGGGGATGTCGCCTCAGGCTTATCGTGATAAGCATTAATCTAAATAATTCTCTGAGGGCTCTGCCTCAGGATTTCCGATTTACTTTTGCGCGGGAGAAAGTCAGAACTGCTATTTTCGACTGTTCAAGGAAAGGTAAAATGCAAAATTTGTGCTTAACTTGAATGGGTATAAAACCCGATAAATACCTCTATGTCTACGCCTTAAGGATAGTCGGGCTCAAGAAATTTTTTATTTACCCTTAACTCGTTACAACGGTTTAGGATACCGTGTTGTGTTTAGTTTTTTCTTAAGGTCAGTTGAAAGTTCTGTTTAGCTTTGCTTTTAACATTTGTTCGTATTTCATTCCATTCAGCTACTTTTTTCTTAAAAGTCATTCCATCGCCAAATGCTCTTTCAGCGTGTTTATTCCAAGTTCCGTAGAAAAACGGTATTGCTTTTATTTCTTGCCAAGCCGTAAAACCGATTAGATGTATTAAGTCCCATTCAGGCATATTTTCTTTAGCGATAATCCGTTTCTCTATTTCAAACCCAATAAATCTGCCTGCTTTGTCTCTACTGTGCAAGTCTTTCATTGCAGGTCCAGAGAATTTGTATTGGTCTTCATAATAGTCTTTCCGTGCATTTGGCTTTGAAAATAGATATTCTATTGTTTGTTTCATCCTTGGCTCTCTTTTCATACCATTAGTTTTTGGGTAGAACATATCTAAATTCTTTTGAACTTTGGCTAAATCCAACGCAAGGAAGTGACTGCTAATTGTGGATTGTTTAATTGTAGCTACAAGCGTAGAAACGATTTGTGGGTCATACTGGCCTTCGGAAAGCATTATGACAATACAATTAGTCCAATTCAATTTACCGTTTTTATAATTCAGTGGTTCATGTTCGAGAGGAAAGACCTCGCCTATGAGTTCTTTCTGATGCAGGTCTTTGATTGAAGGTTGTATTTCATTGCTGTAGGTTTCCCAAAAATTATTTTGGTCATCTGTTTTCCAAGTAACTATCAAAGCCTTTCTATTTTCTTTCAGTTGGGTATCCATTCCAAATTTTTTATAAGTTAAATCTTCTATAAAAAGAAAAGCTACAAAAAGCAAAACCGCTCCAATGAGTGTAAGTAATGTCCATAAAATTTTCTTCTTCATAGGATTTGGTCAAATTAAGCACAACAACTTTATCTATATTATTTCCCTAAATAATTCATAAGACTTAATGTGTTTTTGTTCTATACCACCAAATCATAAAACCCGTAATAGGCAAAGAGGCGCCAAAAAGCCCTACAAGCATAGCAATTACTTTGATAGGCCACCCGGCCCAGGAACCGGTATGAATCGAAAGGTTTAATAGCGATGCAGCTTCTTGTTGCAGGTTTTCTTTGTCTTCCAGGGTGTCGTTGACTGTTGAAAATGAACTACCGGACATAAAAAGAAATGTAGTGTTGGTGTTTAAAATCCCATCTAAGGGTGCCTCAGGACTTTGAGGGTTATTAATGAGGATGGTTTCCAGATCCGGACGTTCAGAATGGAGGAACTTATAGATTTCCTGCATTGGATTTTCAGAACTTTTAAAAGTTTTTGAATTAATGGCCGTCCCATTAGCCAAGGGATTCAGTACTGATGTTCCCTTTGGAAACATCCCAATAAACAATCCTGAAAACAGTAGAATCAACAATGCCCATAAACCATAAAACCCATACACCTTATGTAATTGAAGGTACCACGGCTGACGTGTATTTTTAGGGTTAAGTACAAAAGCCTCTTTAACTGCTTTCTTTCTCTTTTTTGGCCACCATAGGATAACGCCGAGAACAATCTCCAATAAAAACAGCAAGGTACTTATGCGTATAATCCATATTCCGATACTGCCTAATAAGAGCTCTGAATGGAAATGGCCTAACTTGAAAAAAAATTCGAAATAGGTAGTATCAGTATGTGTGATTTTTCCTGAGTACGGGTCTATAAAAACAAACTGCACATTGGCATCGCTTAATTCCGGGTTTCCGCTCGTTGCCAAAACATAATTGTAAGTATTATTTGGATAAAGGTTTGCCCAGAATACCATTGCATCAGGATTAGCTTCTTGATAATCTTTAATGACTGAATCGATAGGTACCCGTTTTTGGGTTTTCGGCTCAAATTTGAGATGTTCTTGTAATCCAAAAAATAACACTTCTTCGGCAAAAACAAATAATGCTCCAGACAAGCATATTAAAAGCACGATAAGCCCAGACACCAGCCCGAGCCATAAGTGCAGTTGTCTCCAGATTTTTTTCATTACTGTAAACCAAAAAATCCTTGTATAACCCCACCATTTAATTCAAAAAGTGAAGTGGCCTCCGTTCCATCATAAGTATAAATTCCCGAAGTCGATGGACTACTGTATGGTATGTACAACGTATTGCCCACAAAATAAGGTGTAGCAATACATTCAAAATCGGTTTTTGGCACCTCAGGAATTAATGTCGCTACCTTAGTGTTGATATCTATAGCGTAAAAATCTTTATTCAAATCTGTATAATTGCTATAATCAGGAGCATAAGGTTCATCCATGATATACGTATATAAAATATTGTTGCGAACAGCTCCTCCGCCTACGTACCATTTTATGCCATCTCCTGGGATGTAAGGCTCTATATCCAATTCAAAATCCTGGTCAAAAGAGGTCTCCCCATTCCTAATACGCAAAATTTTGGCATTTCTCTCACCACTGAACATATCGCCCATCGTAGCAATGTACAAATCACCGTTTTCATCGATATTTACATTATTCATATTTAGTGGTGGAAAGGATACACCCTGAGCACCTTGATATTCAGTCAGGTTTTCAAAACTATCTGAAGTAACATCGATAACTGCAACGAAGGCGCTGTCATACGCTGAGCCTGTAAACACATCATCTTCCAACAGGTACGCTACATCAACAAAAAGTTTTCCATCACGTACAATCATCATACGCTCCCCTGATTTTTCGACTTGAATGGTGGGGTCATCAGCAATTTTTGAGACAGCAGGTGCTAAATCAATTTCACCGGTCCGCTCCATTGAAGTCGGGTTGAAGATTTGGATTTTCAAAAATCCACGGGACTGGTCATAGTAATAGCCCTTTGAGCTGTTTACGATCCAAAAATTTGCCCCATATTGCCCTTCTTGAGTAATGGCAATAAATCCTGCATCGACAGGATTTCCGTTTGCATCAAATTCGTACTTTTGAAGCCCTGACTCTGCCAAATCATTCACATTTCGATACAGTGCCCCATCAAAAATACGGCCACCCAGACGAGCATTTGAGAGTTGAAGGCTTGTTTGGTTTTCTGTTAGGTTGAGTATTCCTTCCGGTGTTCCATCGAAAGTGGCAATTACCCCGCTTTGGGTACTAAGGTCGAGTTCAGCAAGAATAGCAAAATCTGCAGGTGTATTTCCGTTGTTATCATTTGTAGTATTGTCGTCATCACTACAGGATAGCAATGCAGTGACAAGAAAAAGGTAAATAAATGGTTTTGTAATTTTCATAGTTAACTGTTTTTAATTTATGAGATATCGTAGTCGTATAGTATAATTAATGCCCGGTCGGGGCACTCTAAATTCATCAAAAATATCTGCGTCAAGTAGGTTATTTACGTCAAGGTTTATCCAAAAATTGGAAGCTCCCCACTTGTAGCTAATTCCTGCATCGATTACGTGCTGTTCTGGAATTATAAGCGAGGAATTCACTGAGGCATCCTGAAACAGTCCACCTTCCTGACTCTTTGGAAGTCCAAATAGGTAAAACTGATGGGTATAGTTGTAGGTAGAGAAAAACCGCAACTTATCTTTTCGCTGAAATATCGAACCCTGTTCGTAATCAAAGCCCAGCGACGTAAAGAAAAAAGGGATATTAGGTACCCTTGAACCTTCCAAAGCAGCTTCTGCATTGGTTCCCGTATTGACGCGCCGAATATCCTGATAGGTAATATTTGCATAAAAGCTTAGTTTTCCCGGAAGGAAAGATGTATTTGGAACATTACCCTTAAAACTAGTCTCCAGGCCCAGCACTTCGGCGTCATCCACATTTTCGTAACGGGAAAAAGGAACTTGCGGTCTCAAGAAGATAAGCCCTTCCTGAAACCTATAAAATCCGTTCAGACCCAGACTATACTTCGCTTTTGTATCAAGATTGGTCTGAAATCCGAGGTTGACATTATGGCTTCGCTCAGGCTCTAAAAGTACATTGCTTTGAATGAAAAGACCATCCCCAAAAAATTCATCCGGCTCAGGAATCCTAATAGCATATTCATAAGAGCTACGTAAAAATGTAGATGGTGAAAACGACCATTTTATTGCGTTTGAGATACCATATTGGTCGTCTGATGTTTCAAATGGAGCGCCATCGCCTTGAAATGCTGCAGCTGCTTTCGTATTGATAGCATAGCGTTTTACCGAAAACGTATTTTTTAAACGATTATCGAAGGCATTCATATCAATCCCTAATGCAGAAATATTTCTGTCATAGCTCGCTGGTACGGTAAGCGGATCAATATCAGTTCCAGGAATAGTCTGCCCAGGTGGATTACTGCCGATACGCTCTTGCCCAATGTAGTTATGGCTGGCAAATAGTACCAATGCATCTGATACAGGGTATGCTAAATAGAGCCTAGCCGTAACGATATCAAAATCAAGGTGAATATTCGATTTAAAAGATCCGAGTTCACCACCCGTGGCATTGGTCTGAACAACCTCACCCCTAAAATTATAACGATTCCCGGTGGTGTCTATGAGCGTATTGTTACGCTCAGTATAAGCGGCAAATACATCAGCTTCCAATTTACCAAAGCCTTTTTTGTAACGTACTGATACTATTTTGCTTTTTTCGGAAGATGCTACTTCACCAAAAGCATTGGTAAGCAATACACCGTTCTGTTCTTCTTTGTTAAGGTCGAAGTAAGATGCGCGAAACGTTAACAAATCTGCCCAAGATGTATTTTTTACCTGACCGTTAACTTCAAAAAAAATGCTCTCGATACCATCATGAAAACGTTCTACATCCTCAAAACTTCGGTTTCCAGTATCCTGATTGACAATTGGTGCTTCATTTTTAAAATTATTTTCAGAGTTGATATAGTACCCTGTAAGGCCGATGGATATTTTAGAATTTGGAACGCTATACATTCCGTTCATTGTTGTTTTGTACGTGTTGAAAGAACCTGCACTTGCTGTGACATCTAAATAATCTTTTGTAGTGTTTCGCTGTACAATATTGATTCCGCCACCGAGCGCATCAGAACCCAAAGCCACAGGTAGGACTCCTTTGTAAATCTCGACCTGTTCAATATTATCTAAGGGCAATATGCTCAAGTCAAAGGCTCGACCCAAATAATCCAATGGGATGTCATCCCTAAAAAATCGTATAGCATTGCCCTGCAGCCCGTTTATGGAAATCTGCATATCGCTTCCCAATCCACCTGCCTGCCGTACCTTGACACCTGAGGTGGCATTGAGCAATTGTTGGGGTGAACTACTACGTGTGCGTATATTTTCTGCACTTAATACATCTATGGTTATCGCTTCCTCTCGTTTCTGTTGTGCAAGACTCTTTCCTACAACCAGGACTTCATTCAGTTCATCAACCTCTTTGTCAAGTTTTATACTAAGAGTTTTGTTACTATCAGTAACTACAAGATCCATATATTGCGTTCTAAAGCCTACGGAAGAAATAATTAAGGTATATTTTCCATCAGGAATTTGTAGTAGGAACTTGCCGTCAACATCAGTATAGGTGCCATAAGAGGTTTCTTTTGAAAAAACGCTGACACCGGGAATGGGCAGTTCATCCTCAGAGACTACTCGACCTTCAATTTGGCTCCATCCTGTCTGGATTACCAAAAAACCTAACAATACTATACTATAATTCAGCTTATTTAGACTCATTAAAAATAAATTGCAAATATATACTTATTTAGAAGGATTCCAAATAATTTTTTGAAGTTTAATGATTTGATAATCTTTAGTTCTTAAAATCTATGGAATCGATTATTGTGAACAGTTTAAGAAATACAACAATTCAGTTTTAGTATTGGTAAAGCCAAAACTTGAGTTCAACTTGATTGTCTATGAAATTGGCGAACCACCTCCAGAGCTCTAGTTCTAGGGTGGTCGGCTTCAAGAAATTTTTTATTCTTGTCCTAACTTTATATGAGGCTTTACTTTTGAATCTATTTGATGCTGTTGCAGTTACAATTTTAAATGTTATAGCTTACGTAAAATTACATCAACTTCGCCTTCAGCGCTAGCATGTCTTGCGTTGAATGTCACCGTATCTTTTGCATCAAGTTCAAAGAAAACAGTATTGATATTTTTAAATCCTAAAAAGTTTAACCATTGAAGTATATAAGAAACTTGAGGGTTCTCTTGTTCTTTAGGATATCGATTGGATAACAACGATACATCAAAAAAAATAACTGTACAAGATTTATCAAGGAATGATCCTTTTGGTTTAGTGTTCAAATCATAAGAAA
Source organism: uncultured Aquimarina sp. (assembly GCA_947500845.1). Classification (GTDB taxonomy): domain Bacteria; phylum Bacteroidota; class Bacteroidia; order Flavobacteriales; family Flavobacteriaceae; genus Aquimarina; species Aquimarina celericrescens. The sequence continues at coordinate 468,136 of CANMTP010000002.1, read as the reverse complement.
ATGTATGGCCAGGTTGGGTGATAATATCGATAAAGTGTTTCATCCGGTAAGGGATGCCAAAATTCCACACGGGCAAGGCAATCAAATAATCATCAACATCCATAAATCGATGAATACACTTTTCTGCGTGATACCAGGCTTCTTTATCAAAATAGCTTTGCCCAGCGCCCTCCGGACCTTGGTCCCATTCTTCTAGCCGATAGCTTTTTATTTCAGGTAACAAAGAGTTCCATATGTCCCAGGTGTCAATTTCAGCCGTGGTATATTTTTCTTTATATTTCCTTATAAAGTATTGCGCCAAGGCTATGGATCGCGATTTTTCCTTATTGACTGAAGCCTCAATATAAAGTAGCTTTCTCCTTTTCATAAAATGCTATTAAAGACTATTCATAAATCCTTATGAAGGTAACGAACAGGACGTTCATAGCGGTGTTACTTTTTGAGGATTGACTTATACTTTTCATATGGTATGCTTCCGTGAAATCGAGTCCACAAGACCTGCCTGCCGGCAGGCAGGTTCACGACCGTAGGGAACGTCTAGTGGTTAAATGCACGGTTTCGAAAAAATTGATACTAAAACCCTGAAAAGTATTAAATAAATGTAATCGTCAAATTTCAACTTTGGTGTATCGGAGTATAGGGCTCTGTCTTAAAAATATAATAGTAACAAAACATACAGGGTATGCAAATTTTAGTGATATGGCGGGTCAAACCGGAAGTTGATATAAAAAAGGAACTTTTACCATTGATGGAGGCCGAAGAGCATTATGCCTGGGCCGATTATATGCGCGGTCGTTTAAGACAATTTTTTCTCACGGAAATTCCCGGATTGGTAGTGATGATTTTGGAATACCCAAGTCTGGAAGAAGCAAAAAAATCGTATGACGAATTGCCCATACTCAAAGAAGGACTAATGGCACCTGAATTTCACGAGTTACGGCCTTTTCAAAGTTGGGAGTACCTGTTTAAAGAAGAGCATAAAATGAAAAATAGGAAGTAAACTATCTCAGGGCAATCCCAAGAGGCATCGGTTGGAAACTAATTTTTATTTCGAGGCAATCCTCGTAGCAATTAAATCTCGATTATCGAGTAAAACTAATCTAAAATACAACATTATGAAATTGAAAAATCTAAAAGAACAGGTAGTCATTGTTCAAGGAGCTTCTTCCGGAATTGGAAGAATTTCAGCAAAAATGCTTGCTGACAAAGGGGCTAAGGTCATTGTATCAGCTAGAGGAAAAAACGGCCTTTTGTCCTTAGTAGAGGAAATCAGGAAAGACGGCGGGACGGCTGAATATTTTGTAGCCGATATTTTGGATTTTGAACAGGTGAAAGCATTGGGAGAATTTGCCGAGGAAAAATTTGGCAAAATCGATACTTGGGTATCAACAGCGGGATCTTGGGTTACGGCACGTTTTGAAGACCACACGGTAGAAGAATTTCAGCGTGTCATTGATGTTAACTTAATGGGTATGGCAAAGACCCTATGGGCGGCGATACCTCATCTGAAAGATAATTTGGCCAATGGTGCAGCGGGTGCGAGCATTATCCTGGTTTCTTCGATGCTGGGGCAAATGGCCATTCCTTTATCATCTTCATATAATGCCTCAAAATTTGGTATGCAGGGTATGATGAATTCGCTACGCATTGAATTTATCCAGGAAAACATTCCCATCAACTTAGTGAATATTATGCCACACGGCACAAATACTCCTATTTACAATACAGGGCTGAGTAAAATTGGCAAGGTACCTAAACCGGCGTTGCCTATCATTCAACCTGAAGAAGTTGGTAAGCTCATCGTCTATGCCGCAGAGAATCCGTCTAGAGACTTGTGGGGTGCAATTGATGCGTTCATATTGGATAAGGCGTATCAAATAGTGCCAGATTTGGTCGACCGCCTTCTGGCCGTGAATTCCTCAAAGGAGGGGCAAAGTGCTGAAAAAGACCGCGCAGCTGATGAACTGAACAATTTGTTTGCCCTCGTAGAGGATTATCGTATACGAGGAGACTACTCATCTGATTCTATCGTTGATGAACCCCTTGTAGCATATCAGACCGGAGAAGGCGACCCTATTGTTCTTAAAAAGCATCTCGATGAACGCATAGAAGGGACTATAGCGTATTTGAAAAGCTTCCTGACCGATTCTGAAGATTCAACAAACGATCAACAGCGAGAATTAACGCTTGACGCTATAAAGGCGATGAAAGTTTTGTCTAAAGTTGAAATGATTTGACAAGGTAAATACTGTTTTCGACGTAGATTTGGAAAAATTCGCTGTAGTTTTTGCCAGGAACAGTTCGATCGTTAATTGGAGGTGTAATAAATACCTGATACTATAAATTAAATAAATATAAAATGAGCAAGTCAATAATTATTATAGGTGCCGGACCTGGTATTGGAATTGAGGTCGCTAGAAAATTTGGTAGTCAAGGCTACGAAGTTGGCCTGATTAGCAGAGATGAAGAGAAACTTACTACGTACAAATCGGAATTAGAATCTGAAGGCATCAAGGTGTCTATTTCTCCCGCCGATGCAGGAAAGCGCAAACAGCTTAAAAAGGCAATCAAAGAACTTGAAAAGTCTTTAGCACCTGTTCACATCTTGCATTATAATGTTGTGAAGTTTGGTCAAAATTCCTTACTGACAGCAAAATACAATACGATTATTAGTGACCTAAAAGTTGGGGTTTTTAATGCCATAGAAAGTATTAAAAGTGTTCTTCCTACACTAAAAGAAAACAAAGGTGCTGTCTTATTGACTGGTGGCGGTTTTGCGGATTATCCAAGCGTTGAATTCGGCACGGTATCATTATCGAAATCTGGAATCAAGCATATTGCACATCAATTAAATGAGGCACTCAAGGATGATAGAGTCTTCGTGGGGTCACTTCAAATCAATGGTATGGTTAAGACTACCGAGGAAGATGCTAAGTACAATCCAGTAGCTATTGCAAATGCTTTCTGGGAACTTAGTCAGGAAAGAAATACGGCCAACAAGATGTATTAAAATCATTATAACTTACACTTTCAAACAATAAAAATAGAGCAGAAGACAGGGTGAAGTTTAATAACTAAGCTTTGTTTGACTATTCTATTCCGACTGTTTATTCATTTCTGAAGCCAGGTGAATAGCTTTTCTCACTCTATAATACGTGCCGCATCGACAAAGATTCGTTATCGAGTTGTTTATGTCTTCATCGGTCGGATTGGGATTGATATCCAATAAACGAACCGCAGACATTATAAAACCTGATTGGCAGTACCCGCACTGCGGCACTTGTTCTTCAATCCAGGCTTTTTGCACTACGTGAGGTTTTTCTTCCGTTCCAATTCCTTCAATCGTGGTTATCGATTTTCCTTCAGCATATTTTACGGGAAATGAACAGGAACGTACCACTTCGTTATCAACATGGATGGAACAGGCCCCACAAAACGAACGGCCACAACTAAATTTGGTGCCTTTTAATCCTATGGAGTCCCTTAACACCCAAAGCAATGGTGTGTCAGGATCATCATCTATACTGTAGCTTTTTCCGTTTACCTTGAATTCTATCATTTTCTTTTATTTTTTAGTTATTTCTGACAACATAATCACTAGCGTATCTCGTGTAGATGTTATGTTTCTTTAATGGTAAAGTTCTGTATCTCTTGCCACTAGCTGCAAAAATTGCATTGCATAGTGCCGGGGCAACTGGGATTGGTCCGGACTCTGCCACACCTCCAATTTTTGCACCACTGTTTACAAAAACTGTTTCTATATCGATATCAAATTCTGGAAGCCCAAGAATTTTAAAGTCGTGAAAATTGCTTTCTACGGTCCGGCCTTCCTTAAAGTTAATCTCTGAAGTCAAAGCAGCAGTCAATCCCCAAACAATACCGCTCTCTATTGAAGCGCTTGCGATACCTGGGTCTAATACAGTTCCGCAATCTACAGCCGTGGTTATTTTATGGATATCGAGAATACCAGCATCGTCTATTGAGATTTCTATAACCTGAGCGGCAAACGTTTCGAATGAATGCGTTAGTGCTATTCCTAGAAAGTGACCATCTTTGCGCTCGGTATACCATTCAGAGGCCTCGGCAACAGCATCCAAAACACCTCTGGACCTTTCATCTGTGATATAGCGTTTGCGAAATGTAATCGGGTCTTCACCCTTTTTAGATGCCAATTCATCCATGAAGCTCTCCAGGGCAAATACATTCGTACCAAAACCAGTACTTCTCCAGACCGAGCTCGGAGGTGGAATCCTTAATAAGTATGAATGCAGCAACCGATTTTCGAAGTGATAAGGAGTTTCCTTTATTCCTTCTGGATAAGATGGGCCTTCACCTTCAAAAACATAGTCGGCATTCGCTACCACTTGAAGAATGGACGGACTTACCAGCTTGGTATAAATTGCCTCAGGCAAGCCTTCATCGTTTAAGGAAGCCTGAAATTCTTGCATGGTCCCGGGACGATAAAAATCATGCTGCATATCATCTTCCCGCGTCCAAAGCACTTTGACCGGTAGGCCTACTTCCTTCGAAAGGAAAACTGCTTGATAAATGTAGTCTGCCAACAATCTCCTTCCGAAACCCCCGCCTAAATAAGTTCTGTTAACAATAATTTTCTCGACAGGTATTCCAAATTCCTTTGCGAGTAAAATCTGCGCCATTTCCTGTCCTTGTGTGGGTGCCCATACCTCAATGGTATCGCCTTTAAAATGTGCGGTCGCATTCATAGGTTCCATAGGCGCATGACTTTGCCAGGCACTGTAATATTGAGCTTTGATAGTGTTTTTTGAATCTTTGATTTTGGCTTCGGCATCTCCCTCTTTTACAGACTCGAACCATTTAGTACTACCATTGATGGTGTCCTCATAAATTTTATGCAATGATTCACTGTCCATCCCTGCATTCGGACCTTTGTCATAGCTAATTTCTAAAGTATCCAAGCATTTTCTGGCGTTCCAATACGTATCGGCCACTATTGCTACACCTTCTCGTTTGTTATGTTCTGGGGGATTGGAAAATATTGGATTCACTACGGGCATTCTAACCAAGGCCACGAAGCCACTCATTTTCCTCACACCATTTTCTTTGATTTCTCGAATGCTCCCTCCAAAATAGGGGCACATAGCAATGGCGGCATGTAGCATTTTTGGAATTTCTACATCAATACCAAAAACTGCGCTACCGTTTACTTTGGCAGGAACATCCACTCGGGGGAGTGATTTGTTGCCGGTAAGCTTCCATTCGGAAGGTTTTTTCAATGTTACCTCCTTGGGAGGTTCCAGCTTCATCGCTTCTTCAACAAAATCACCAAAAGGGGCTTTTTTACCATTTTGGTTTACTATATAGCTGTTTTCCGCCCTAAGGGAATCACTATCGACCTGCCAACGCTTTGCAGCTACTTGTTTTAACATTTCCCGAGCCGAGGCAGCGGTATTGCGCAGTATATCGTGAAAAGTCCGTATACTCTCTGCGTTACCTGTAAATTGCAGATTAAATTTTGGGTTTTTGAATGCAGGATCGGTAAGACCGTTCTCAATAATAACCGCATCCCAATTGGCACCAAGTTCATCGGCCAGAATTGCTGGCAGGGTGGTTTGCGCACCTTGTCCCATTTCTGCCTGATGAACGATTAAGGTGACCTTATTATCTGGTGTTATCCTTATAAATGCATTAAGCGATATCTGCTGTGGGTTTTTGTCATCGCCAGCAAAAACATATGAGCCTTGGAGCATTAGCCCTCCGGTGGCCAACCCCATCATTTTTATAAAACTTCTTCGTGATACATTATCGATTCTAATTTCTGCCATATCTGTATAATTTTTACTCATCTTCCTTTGGAACGTGGGCACCAGTATCAACCCATTCCTTTAAAGTTTCCATAAACTCTTCGTGTGGAATGGGTATTGGTGCTCTATCCCCACCTGGATTCCATCCCCACAATACCAGTGGGTCTTCCTCCATATGTTTTACGAGGTCTTCCGGGGACATATTCCCGTTCATTTCCCTGTTTAGCAGACGCTCACCCAACTCGGCATCATTTAGCCCCATCCAGCCCATACTTAATGGCGCAAGATGCCATCTGGACTTGTTTGGGTCATCGGGTTCAGGAGCACCTGGTACTCCGGAGTACTTGTTGTTTGATGCTCCGTGGCAACTTATGCACTTCATACCGATTGCACCCCTATCATCATTACCGCGTTGTACATTGAACAAATGTTTGTGCATATCATCTCCCTGTCTTGGATAATTATCGCTAGGATGGCAATTGATACACCTTGGGTGTCGTAGCACCTTTGCTACCTCCTTGAACTTTTGTATGGATTTTTCTCTTTCGGTGGTGTCCTTGACAGCGATTGGATAATAACCCGATTCTGAATTATTGGTTTTCCTTACCTTATTGAAGGCTAGTGCGGCTACAAAAACCAATACTAGCGGCGTAATTGAATACACTTGTTTTATGATATTTCTGGATTTGAGTAACAACTTCATAAATCTTAGGTTTTAAAACTTGAACTGTAACCTTGCGGAAAACAGCCGGACATTTTCATCTGTTCTGGTTTCTTTTATAAAATCTCCAGAAAACATATTGGCGTAGGCCACGACGCCGGTCAGAAACTGATTAATTACTACAGTGTGGCTCAAAGTCAATTGAGAACCGATATAACGCTCAGTGCTTCCACCTGCCGGATAAAAGAAAATATTCGGAGGGAAGTACAATCCGTCATCCGTCTGTGAACGATAGAGCAAATCCAATTCCGCGTGGAATTGATGGTTTTTTATGGGATAAACATCTACCATTATCGCAGGGTTGATAGTATTTATTCCCGTGATTATAGCTGTTTCCCCAAAGTAGTTACCCCTTGGGAACAAGGGGTTGAAAGACTGCAAATCCTGGTCATCTAAACTTTTGTCACCACTTGTGTAGCTAATCTCTCCAGTTAATTTTGGTTTGCCCCAAGTATTTTCAAATTGGTATCCCGTGAACAATGCGGCGCCCCAGGCATTAATAGAGCCGTCTATAAAGTCCCCAAATTGATAGGTCGCTTCATAATCCAGGCTCCATCCGTTTTTGTTCAAGGTATATCGAGCTCCTATACTATGCCTGAGCTCTTCACCGACACCTTGGGCAAAACGAGCCGTTTCCCTATCATATCCAAAATAGAAAGCATCTATCCTGCCTGTTCGGTCTGCACTAAAAAGCGCAAGGTTTACACCCCAAAAGTTTAAATCATTGTTAAACACCTCGTTGTCAAGAGTATCTTCGCTAACCTGAACCGGATTAGAATAGAATGCGTCAACCTGCCATTGGTTTTTTTGGTAGTTCAGCCGCAGAGCATCAAATACCAATCGGGCATTCAACCCCTCACGAATCTGTAATATCTGGTGGTTGCCAATGTTGAATTCTTGCCTACCAAGCCTAGCAAACCATTTACCGCCGTTAATGTTCCCCCTATACTCGGCAAAGAGCTGTTGTACGTCAAAGATGTCTTCATCCTGAGGAATCGGACCCAACTCTCGTCCATAAGTATCAATACTATATAGTTGAGTGAATACCCTAAAATTTTTGTTTAGATTCAAATCAGAGTGGAGCATAAAACGCTGACGTAGGTAACCGTCATTATTAATTTCAGTATTCCAGCGTTCGTTGTCATCAACGATAAAAAAAGAGCGTACCTCGCCCCCTATTGAAAGGAAGCTTTCTTCTCCCAAGGGGATGTACTTTAAACTTTCCCAAAATGTCTTATCCTCCTTTTCGCTGAGATATTGGTAGTCTTCTGTGAAACGATAAAACCTTATAGGGGATTGTTGGGAATATTCAGTGTGTATTCCGAAAACAGAAACAAGTATTATCAGAAAGGTTTTTTTCATTTTCATATTGGTTCTGTACATTCTTTCCGGTGTGATTCATAAATGAGATGCGCACAACGATGAATGTCCATTTGGTTGTTTAGATGCTTTTTAGATGCTCTTGATAGTGTTTCATTTCTTGAATGTCATCAAAGAAGGGTTTGACCTCCTTGAAGAACTCCATAAACCCAGGCTCTTTTCTAAAACCCTGTTCGTGACCAGTTACGGAATCCCACATGATTTGAACAATGAAATTTTCGGGTTCTTCTATCCCTTGGATTACATTGTACGCCAAACAGTGTTCGGAACTGTCAAGATATTTACTTGCTGCGGTATAGGCTTTTACGAAATCCTCACTTTTTTCTTGAGCTACTTTATATCTTATTATTTCCGTTACCATAGATTCGTATGTTACATTATTTAGCCAAAAATTTAATGTGTTTCTGAATTCCTTATACTGAGTAATAAAAATAAATGGAATCCAAGCCAATCCCTTGATACTTTTCAGGAGTTCAATGGCACTTTTAAAGTTGATGACCTATGAGGTATTGAGATTGTCTTTTGTCCTTTATTGTGAAAGAGAGTATCATGAGTGATATGCCGCTCTCCGTGAACGTAAGGATGATATTCCTTTACGGAACACTTTTTTCGCACAAAAGCATTGTGGTAAATTCAATACTGGATTTAAGGGTATTAAAGAAAAGGTAGTACAAGAATTATTGGTGTACGATTGGCCTCGAAAAATCATGGAACTAGAAAATCTGGTAGAACAAGTCTGCATTCTTAATTAAGGCTAGGCTCTTACTTGAGCCAAGGCTTGTTGGTTCAAAATGGCCTAATCTTAAATGTCAAAAATTTATCACACTATCAAGAGCTTCGTCTGCATCTTTGTGTATAAAGTTAGCTTGGTAACTTATGGTTGTTTTTAAGTCACTATGTCGATAGAGTTTTTGAAGCATTTTAATTGGAATCTTATCTTCAGACAGGTTTCCAAAACTATGACGTGCAATGTGCATTGTTACTTTCTTCTTAACTTTTGCTTTTTTGGCAACTTCTACTAGATATTTATTGAATTTTTTTGTGGCTGTTTTGGTCTTGGCATAGACGTCCTTGGCATCTTTAAGGTTAGCCTTTTTCAATTCTGGAAAGACAAAATCTTCGTCACTTCGCTTGCTATTTCTATAATAGTCTAAGATGGATAATGCTTTTTCAGGGATTTTTAGAGAAAGCAATTTTGAATTTTTATTCATTCTGTAGTGCAATCTTTCGTCATAAATATCAGACTACCTTATTTCAAGAACATCTGCCGCTCTAATACCTGCAAAATAAAAGCTGAATAACCACACATTGCGAGCGTGAGTTTCACTATCAGTTAGGTTTTTTGCGGTTTCGAATGCTATTATATCCTGCTTGTTGAGACCTATTTTTTCTGTTTCAGGAAACTTAATTCTAATCTTATCAGAACCGAATGGATAAAGTTTCCTGTCTACTAAACCCATTCTTATAGCCCTGTTATAGATAGTTCTAATAACTACAAGATTGTTTACGATTGACCTTTCAGAGAGGTTAAACTCTCTTTTCAGATAGATTTTGAATTTTCTTAAGAACTGCTCGTCAATTTCAGGAAAAGTCAATTGCTTAGATTTATTAAAGTTTATGACATGATTTACACGGACTTTGTCTGCGGAAAGTTGGGCTAGTTTATTATTTGCTTCAAGTTCGAAAAGAAAATCGCTGGCAACTTCATAAAAAGTACTTGATTTAGATTCGGAATATAGAGACTCTTTAATTTGATTCGTTGAGTAGTCCTTTTTCTCAGACTGTAATTCAACAAGTGCTTTGTTGACCTCTAATAGTTTTGCAGCTAACAAATTATTTAATCTTACCGAATTGGAATTCGACTTCTTAACTTGTAATTTATTTTCGTCCCAATCTTTTAAATGGACGTAATGACCTATATAATGATATGTAGATTTCCGATTTTTAGTAATTCGTATGGCCAATGGGTATAGCCCTTCTTTATTCACCTTTTTTCTTACTACAATTTTTGCGTTCGATGCCATCCCTTTAAAATTCAGACTATAAAGATAATCATTTTTGGTACAACATAGGTACAACAAATATTGATTTTAGATGCAATTAAATGAATTCAATAAAAATTAAAATATTGTTAATCAATTGATTATAAGTATAGTTAGTCAATTTTGATATTAAATTCGCTGGATTCAAAATCCAGTTCTTTAGGGAGTGTGGATTCGATTCCCACCTTGAGTACTAAGGCTTCAGTAGAAATGCTGAAGCTTTTTTATTTCTAGGTACAACATTTGGGGTTTTTGATGTATCTCATTTAAATTGCGCACGTTTGATTATTAATACTATTAAATCTTATTATTTGGGCGTTTGGTTAATAGTTTTTGATATACCGTAATTGTTTTTTTTAATCCACTCAGCACATTCCCTACATTCCGCGAAAAGCTACCTTTCGTGAAAAGTGCTTTACTACACAGGTCTTGGATGCAATCCCCAATTTCAGCTCTCATTTTCACTAATCCTTACCGAGCCAAAATTTTATAAGTCTAATTTTTTACTAATGCATGCAAAATTTCTTTAAGTCAACCTAATTACCAGATGCACGTTACTTTAGGGTTATAAATCGTATAATATTATAGTATTAAACCTTAAGTACAACTACTTTCGACTCACGCAATTCATCACCCCAATTGCAGAGCGTTTGCAAAGTAGGAGCCAGCTTTTTGCCAAATTCGGTTAATTGATATTCTACGTGTGGTGGTACGGTTTTAAAATCTTTACGCACTAGAAGACCATCTTCTTCAAGACTTTTAAGTTGCTGTGTGAGCATTTTTTCCGAAATCATTGGCAATGCTCTTTTCAAAAGTCCAAATCTGTTTGCACCCAAATGGATGCCCCAAAGGACATTGATTTTCCAACGTCCCCTTAATAATTCTACTGCATAAGACAGACCGCACGTTTCCATTTCTTTTTGATTTTCACTAAAACTGGAATTTTCTTTTTTCATAATAGATACTTACTAAATTGTATGTACTAAACTTTTTGTTAGTACAAAACAAACTTATCACCTTTGTACAAGAAATACAAATTATCATCTAAATAATATAAAAATGAAAACACTAAAAGAATTATCAAACTTAAATGAAATCCAAGAGCTTCGCTACAAGTTTGCTAAAGCTTTGGACAATCAAGATTGGGATTTATTTCAATCACTCCTAAACGATACGTTGGATATCGATTATTCCAATTTCGGAATTCCACAGGCAGAAATGACCAGTCAGGGCTACACAGCAATGATGAAGCATTCATTTTCTACAGATGGACTTCAAACAGAACATTTTGTGACGAATATGCTAATCGATATTCAGGATAAGACAGCAACAGCCGAAGTAAATGTACTCGCGAGACACATTGTCAACAAGGATGGTAATGAGCATACTCTTGATGTCAATGCCTATTACAAAGACGGATTCGTAGAGACAGAAGATGGATGGAAATTCAACGCCGTTAAAATTAACCCAAGGTGGATTACGGGAGACCCTTCAAAAATATTCACTTTCTAAATACAACAATCATGCAATCGAAGATTCACAAATACCAAAACAAATTTTTAACAATCAGTAAAACAACAATTTTAATACTTTCAATTATGACAACACAACTATTAAGTGCACAGTCACTTGCAAAAAAACCGATGCCTAAAGAGGCCATAACTATTCATGTAACTTTTACAGCTCAAAATGGCAAAGCTAACGTAGCCAAACAAGATGTGTTGGGCTTAAGTAAACAAGTTACAGACGAACCAGGGAATGTACATGTAAAGATGTACCAAAACCCCGAAAACGAACATGAATTTACATTTTATGAAACCTTCGGCAGTAGAGAATTAGAAAAGAAACATACCCAATATCCTTATATGGCTGCCTTTTACCAACGTCTCGGTAGTTATGTCCAAGAGGGAACGGCCAATACAGAGTACTGGAAGCTTTATAGCTATACCTATGGCAAAGGAATGAACACTATTTATGACAAATCGAAAGAAGTGAGCTTTAAAATCAAGTTCACCACAAAAGAGGGCAAAGAAGAGGAAGCCAAGAGAATCGTTAACGATTTAGTAGCCCATGTGAACAACGAGGACGGCAATGTAGAAGTATTAATGTTTCAAAATCCTGAAAATTCTAGAGAGTTTATGTTTATGGAAACCTTCATTAATAAAGAGGCAGAAATCGCACATACCAAACAGGATTATATGCAGGTATTCTATAATGACATTTCCAAAGTGCTTGATGGCGAATCCGCCTTGACCTATTGGCACCGCTTTAGTGACAGAGATGGACGTGCGTCTTCGTTGGGTAATATTTCACCTTTTGCAGTGGTAATGAGCGTTCCGGAGCTAGAATCTACTATAAATTGGTATCAAAATGTTTTGGGCTTTGAAAAAATAGCTGAATATGATTTAACAAAAGAGCAGGGCAATCACTTGGTATTGTTATCAAAAAACAACTACATGATTGAATTGGTAAAAAATCAAAGCAGTAAACCTAAAGAAATTGCAGAACTTCCACCGCATCACTATAAAGTTCAGGGCATCACCCAATTTACGTTTAAGGTGCCTGATGTCGACCTAGCACTACAAGAGTTAAAATCCAAAGGAGTAAATGCCACTGGAGAAGTTCAGCGTAATGAAAATTTGGGTGTAGCCTATTTCTGGATTCAAGACCTTAATAACAACCTTATCCAGTTTATTCAAAACTAACTGCAAAACTAATTACAAGGGAAAGTCGAGATTGCTTTCCCTTTTAAAACCCTTATAAATGTATCCAAGAGCAATAACACACATTGGCCTATCGGTAACAGATTTAGATAAAGCAATCGAATTCTATCAACAGGCATTAGGTTTAAATATTATAAATGGACCGTCTGAATTTAATCATGAAAACCCCGTAAGTGCGGATTTTTTCGGAGTAGAATTCAAAAAAACGAGAGTTGTATTCATGGGCAGTGGAAATGGCGTTGCCATAGAGATTTTTGAATATCAAGAACCAAAAGCAGAAAGACGTGACAATAATTTTGAATATTGGAAAACAGGCATATTCCATTTTTGTATTATAGACCCAAACGTAAAGCAGGCAGCCGAAAGAATCCAAAGAAATGGCGGCAAACTGCGAAGCAAAGTATGGGATTTTGAGGGAAGACAATTAGCCTATTGCGAAGACCCATTTGGGAATGTCATAGAGATTTATTCCCATAGTACGGAGCAAATGGTCAGTAACACAAATGTTTAGGTTATATGGAAACTAATTTTTATCTCGTCCACTGGCATAAGGGCCAAAATTGGAACGACTCAAAATCAATAGGCGAACAGAATGGTATTCAAGAGCATCTTCAGTTTTTGATGAACACATCGGAAGATGGTCATACCATTGTCAGTGGCATAAAAGAAGAAGAAATTGGAGGCGTTGCCATTCTTCAATTCGATAACAGACAAACCATAACGAATCACCTGCTGGACGACCCTTGTATAAAAAATGGTGTTATGACCTTTGAGATTATTCCTTTTAACCCAATAAATTGGAATAAGGGAATACACAATGGCATCAATTTTTTCAACCATCCACTAGAAATTGCAAAATTATGATTTTACATACCACAAAGGGTAAAATTAAGTCGAGCCACCTAGATGCTTTTTTAACGAAAATGCACAAACTCATTCCTTCGGTAAAGGAAGAAAAAGGATGTATACGATACGAAATCTACAGCAATCCTTATAAACCAACAGAAATTTTCTTTTACGAAGAATGGGAGAACGAATTTGCATTAGAAGAACACCTAGCTCAGCCAAAGATGCTTAAACATTTTGAAGAAGTGCAACCATGGTTTGAATCTGAATTGGTTACTACAAAAGACTCTATTAATAGAAGATTAACTATTGCCAAAAAGAAACTTTATGATTTATTGTCGGCTGAGATTTCTTTTGGAATAATTTAGAAATAAACTTAAGTGATAAAGTTATTTGCAAGATTAATTCTTGGCATGTGTAAAGACATTTTGAAAGAGGATTTGGGTAAGTACGGATTTATCCAAACCTCAATGTAATCTGTAAATTAAACTTGTTTTTTAATTAATATTCTAGCTCACGATCCGCTCAGCCCATTCCCCCTACATTCCGCGAAAAGCTACATTTCGGGAAAAGAGCTTCACTACACAAGTCTTGGACGCAATCCCAAATTTTAGCTTTCCATTCCGTTAACCCTTCCCGTCCCGATAGCTAACGGCACTGGGAAGGAACACTTCACTTCGGCTTCGCTCAGCACAGGCATTCCTGAGCCAAAATTGTGAATTAAGTCCGCTTTCTTCATCGGAAAGCCATCGCCTCGATTTTCTTAATAGGATTTTCGGCGCGGCCTTCTTGAGCCTTCACTCGAAAATCCTTAAAAATCGAACCGCGGTCTTGCATATTTTAAGGGGTTTATAATGGATAAAGCCTTTATTCATGACAAGACATTTATTTTGAGATATTTGTCGCTTTTCTGACTGACACAATTTTATTGGCCACAGATTTGGGCTCAAAATCCTGTGATTTTATTGCAGCACTTCAGTAAATCGAAGAAATCTGTTTTTCAAAACTGTTAATAAGCAAAAGATATACGTTAGAGGTTGTCTGCAATCTGTCCCTATACCAAATAACTGTTTAACAGGTAGTAAATAGCAATACCTTGCGAATCAAAATCCCTGCACTGTAAGTGTAGTATAGTTTAGTGTTTTAAATTCATGTACAGTCTTTTATTTTATGAAAACAATTCTTATATTTCAAAAAAATCATTTGATAATCATGGGTAAAACAGCAATATTATTGATACAAATTATTTTATGTACCTGCCTCATTGCAGGTTGTAGCGATAGTGAGAATAATACCGACCCAGAACCAGAAGAAAACACTGGCAGTCTAGAGGATCTATCAGAAGATATGGTCTTTAAAGAGTATATTTCGGGAATTAAAACCATCTATACTAATAGTACTAATTTATCTAGAATTCAAGAGCTATTTGATAAAGACACTCCCTTGACAGATGAAGAACTTTTAGAACTAGCCAACAACCTGGGCTTTGACGATGTTGATAGTTATTTTGAAACATTCGAGCTATTATATCAACAATGGAGCAATCTAGCCGGGCGTTATCAATTTGATGAGGAAGAGATTAGTAATGTTGTAAGACTTTATGTTGATAGCTTTATTGGCGCAAATGTACAAAATAGAAATACTTCTAAGTTTTCTCAAGATCACAATAAGAACTATAAAAACCCAGATGTATGCCCGCCGGGTAATAGAGAGTGTACTTGTACTCAAGAGTTTGAGACATGTATGGCGTGGTGTGTAGATGATACATTTTTGTTATTAAGAATGTGTGGCATAGATGGTAGTATAATTTGTCCTTTGGATAGGGAAGCTCACCATAGAAATACGAGCCTCTTGATTCGTTGTGCAGGTTTGCGTGAGTGTTGTCTCATTGGTTTCGATAGTGAGAGCTGTCAAGATGCTTTCGATCCTACCAGCTGTCTTATGATGTAATAGATAATCTCAATAAAACTTTTATAAGCAGATCGATCATCTTATAAGTATTTATGCTAATAACTCCCCGCTGGTACGAGCGTCTCGCTCATATCCTGGTGTACTTCATTATTATCGTTTCATTTTTCAAATACCGTATCTTTTCATAAGCATCATCCTCTTACTCTTACCGGCACGAGCAAGATGTTCGCATTAACAGGGGGTCTTCATCTTTAAAATCCAACATTGCACCTTCAGCTTTGCTGAGCTTTTTAAGAATCAGACTATTTATCTTAGCTGCACTATGATAAGAATCTTTAACTCTGCTCTTTGTGGCATTCCAATGTTTTTCTTCTATCCAGTTCAAAGAAAGATAACTTGATTTCCTATCCTTTGTAACTCTCACAGTAATCGGGTAAGTGCCATTTGCTTTTTTCTGTACTCACATAAGGCGTTTTGCAAATATTAGTAATAGTCCTATTTTTATAAAAAAAATAGTTTGCAATATAGAGCAAAGATTCAAAACCCGGTTCTTTCGGGAGTGTGGGTTCGATTCACGCCCGAGGTACACGAAAAAAGCTTAGATGAAAACCTAAGCTTTTTTATGTTTTGTTACAAAATAGGTACGACATTTTGTCCTTTTGATGTATCTCATTTGAATTATACACTTTTGATTATTTGTTAATACTATTAAATCTTATTATTTGGGAATTTGATCAATAGTTTTTGATATACTGTAATTATTTTTAATCCCACTCAGCACATTTTCCTGCATTTCGCAGAAAGCTACATTTCTGGAAAAGAGCTTCACTACATAGGTCTTGGAGACAATCCTCATCTTTAGCTTTCCATTCCGTTAACCTTTCCCTATACTCTGGGAAAGAACACCTCATTCTAGAGCCAAAATCGTGCTTAAGTCCGCTTTTTTGAATTTGAAAAAATGAAACTTTTGAAAAGTTACTTTTATCCATATCCACTTACAGGGATAATAGTATATTTATTGACTATATAACGAGTTACCTGCAAGCTGGAAAGAAGTTTAATTTAAACATTAATGAATGGAACAAATAAAAATAATATTCTTCGCCTTATCATCTTTTTTTGGAATCGAGGATGGAAGAATTGCCGCTGATAAAACTACAGTTACGGTATTTCCTGAAAACAAGGAAATTGAAATCATTCAAGAAAAACTATTTACTGTTATTCAATCAGAAAAAGATAGTACACTTGTATTGGAACAGTGGGATAAACTATATTATTGGAAAGAAAGAAAAACTTCTTGGTCAAAAGAACTGGACAGTTTTCCTATGAAAAATTTCAATATTACAACTATAAAAAACAAAATACAACCAAATTTAACACTTACCTACTCAAATGAAAAAGATTTACGAAAGATGGGTATTTGGTATAATACAGAAAAAAATCAATTTTATATCAACCATATTCCACGGGACAACATCAAAACCAAAGACGGAAAATTAATTGGCAATTATTGGGTTTTTAATGGGGATAGAGCATTTAGTTTTACAGTAGAGCCTTTTTTACAAATGCCCGAGAATTATCAAAAATTTAAACAACCTCTAAAAGAGTTGTTAACGGAAGATAAAAAACAATAAAGCCAGCAGGTAACAGCGTTTAAAATTATTTACTAGTGCAAGTGTACTTACGAAAATCCTTGCGAATTTTCTGTTCGGTTTGTATTTGCTAAGTTATGTGCTTAAATAACACAACTAATCTTATACGAACACCTTAATACAAATGAAACTAAATTACCAACTTTCAAGTTCAGATTTTTTTCATGAGATACTGATCTTGAAGCTTTCGCGAAACAAGGGACTTTGCGTTTTGTGATGATATGGTAGAACGTAAAGCTTTAATCTACTATACAAAGGGTTTTTGTTCCTTAAGAATAAAATTTCGTCTTTTTTTGAGTTGATTTTTTGTTCTCTTACCAGATTTCTTAATTTATTGAGGTACTTCCTAGAAATGCTTACGAGGTCTTCAATATCATATAGATTATAATTATCTTCCTCATTAACTGTTTGTATCTATCTTTTAAACGCAGATACCTCTTCTTTAATCTTAGCTTTCAGATTCAATGTTCTATTTCTTTAAAATTTTAATTTTTTGTTAAAAGCACGAATTAAATAGTTCACTAAAGAACTAATATATTATATTTGTAGCAAGAAAATTAATATGATTATGAAATTACCTTTGGAAATAGAAATAGGAAGAACAAGCACGCGCTTCTTTTGGAGTTTACAAAACAAGCTTAATTCGCTATTGAAACCTTTTGGACTCACTATTGAGCAGTGGCGTCTTTTGATGCTAATACGTTACAATGAGGGCACGGATCAACAATTTCTGGCAGATGAGACCTTGAAGGTAAAGTCGGCAATAACTGCTCTTTTAACCAAAATGGGTAAGGCAGGACTGATAGCCCGTATAGCGGACGAAAAAGATGGTAGAAACAAAAAAGTCTATTTGACAGATAAAGGAAGAATCTTGGTAGAACAGGGAGAATCCATTATCATATCCGAAGGTAAAAAGGTACTGGAAGGTCAGGATAGGGAAAAATTGCAGATGATGGTGAACATCATGCAGGAGTTGACCGAAAAAATGCTTTAATCTTTTTATATAAACTGAATAGTTCACTAAAGAACTAAATAAAATAATTGAATATGATTAGCCCGAAAGGAAAAGAAAACGGTATAGGAAATAAAATTATCAATGCACCTATCGCATGCAATGGCAAGGCATCTAATATCAACGAATATTTAGAAAGAAAAACACACCACCTCTTTCTATTTACAGGAAATAAACCAGCGATAGAAAGTGCTTATTCCACCTATGACTTATTTGACTATGTGGTCAATAACCATCTGGAGAAAATGAATCTGATAATCGTAACAAAATTAGTTCCTATGGGATTGAGCGACAGGGAGATTATTCTTGATTTGGATGGTGAACTCTACGATGCATTCAATATCGGAAACCAACCTAAAATGGCCGTTATAGACGACAATAATATGATACTTGGTATTTCTGAAACAGTTACCAAATCAGGACTTAAAGTGTTAATAAATAACATTTTAAAAAATAATAGTAACAATCAAAAGCATTAAAAATGAGAAACAACAGCAATTATTTCGTTTGGTTAGTTTTCATACCGCTTATTTTACTGAGCTGCGGAGAAAAGCAACCAAAAAAGCAAGAAAAGAAAAAGGACTATAAGGAATTTAAAACCGTCAAAGTAGAACCGAAAGAAGTTCAGAACACCCTAAATCTTACCGGTCGTATTGTTCCTTTACAGAAAGTCGACATCATCGCCGAAGTTCAGGGAAGAGCTAGACAGACCCAAAAAGGTTTTGAAGAGGGAACGGCTTTTAGGGATGGTGAATTGTTGTTAAGTCTTGATGACAGCAAATTTCGCTATAGCTTAAATGCGCAAAAAAGCCAATTTAAAAGCGCATTGGTGAACGCGATGGCAGATGTTCAGCTAGATTATCCCACCGAATTCCCAGAATGGAATAGTTTTCTGCAGAGTATTGATGTAAAAAAGCCGTTGCCAGCACTTCCGGAGACAACGAGCCAACAGCTTAACAATTTCCTGAACAATAAGAACATTTTCAACCTCTATTACAACATTAAAAGCCAGGAAGAAATCCTGCGCGACTATCGCATCTATGCGCCGTTTTCAGGCAGTGTCACCATAGCACTCATCGATGCAGGCGACTTGGTCCGGCCCCGCACCAAATTGGGCGAGTTTATCCGTACCGATGTATATGAGGTAAAAGCTGCCGTAACGGCAAGTGAAGTCAACGAGTTTGAGATTGGGCAAGACGTAGAACTCTATATCCGAAACATCGACCAAAAGGTAACAGCCAAAATAAAGCGTATTGGTACCTCGGTGGATGTCAGTACGCAGGCCGTAAACGTATTTCTAGAAGTACCGGGCAAACACGTTAAGGAAGGAATGTATGTCGAAGCCAACTTCGTCAAAGGTGCGTTCAAAAACGCCATCGAAGTTGACAAAGAACTTATTTCCCGTGAAAATCGTGTGTACATCATTAAAGACTCTACGGTTGTGGCCAAAGAGGTAGAGGTACTTCAGATCAAAGAAAACAGCAGTGTCATTTCAGGTCTCGATAAAGGGGATCAAATGATAACGGAAAAAGTAAATAATCCTATTGCCGGAATCAAGGCAGTACCAAAAGCATAAATACAATGAAGAGTTTAGTTACATTTTTTATCAAGCGTCCCACGCTGGTCAACTTGGCGATGTTCTTACTTTTGGGCTTAGGGATTATGAAAATGCTCAATACTCAGAGCACCAATTTCCCGAAGCAAAAAACACGCTTTGTGGATGTAGTGGTCGCCTTCCCAGGGGCGAGTCCTTCAGAAGTCGAAGAGGGCATTACCATCAAGGTCGAGGACAATCTCGAAGGGATAGAGGGTATTGACCGGGTATCCTCTACCTCACAGGACAACAAGGCTACCATTGAAGTAGAATTGACCGAAGAAACAGATGCCGATAAAATGCTTGTGGAAGTAAAGAACGCCGTTGACAAGATTACTAATTTTCCAGCAGGTGTTGAACCGGCAGCCGTGACCAAAAGGGATCCAAAGGATTTAACGGTGAGTTTCGGTATTATGTCAGAAACGGCATCACTCACCGAAATAAAGGATATCGCAAAACAGATTGAAGATGATTTTTTGGCACAGTCTGGGCTATCGCAGGTTACCATTTCTGGTGTACCCGATGAAGAGATAGAGGTACGCATTCGCGAAAATGATTTGCGCGCTTACAATCTAACCTTTCAGCAGGTGAGTCGAGCTGTTCAGGAAGCTAATTTGGAAAGCTTTGGTGGTACGATTGAAAATCAAGACCAGGTCATCAATATCAAAACCGATAATAAGGGTTACTACGCCAATGACCTCAAGAATATCGTGGTCGTAGCAAGGGATAACGGCCAAACCGTATATCTCAAAGACGTAGCCGATGTGAAGGACCAATTTAAGGATGACGCTACAGGTAGATATTTCAAAGACAAGCGTATCATCTCAATGACTACATACACCCTTAATTCAGAAGATATTCTGGCCAATGCAGAATTCGTCAAAGGGTATATCGAAGAATACAACGACACCCACAAAGGGGTACAACTAAAGATATTGGAAGATGGTACGGTTAATCTAAAAAGCCGAATCAGTACTATGGTATCCAACTTCATTGTAGGTATGATTTTAGTACTTATTGTGCTGGCTTTATTCCTAGACCGCTATTTGGCAATGTGGGTAGCCGTGGGTATTCCTATCTCATTACTGGGAATGTTCCTGCTTACGGATTTACAGGATATGACCATCAATGTGGTATCTCTTTTCGGATTTATTTTGGTACTGGGTATTCTGGTAGATGATGCCGTCGTAGTGGGCGAGAATATTTATCGCCACGCCAAGGAACTGGGCAAGAAACCCATCCGTGCTGCCATCGACGGAACGATGGAAATGATATCACCGGTCATCATCTCATTGATGACCACTGCAACCGCCTTTGCAATGTTTATGTTTTTGCCTGAGCAGGTCGGCGAGTTCTTTCAAGAAGTTGCCTTTGTTGTAATTGCAGTGTTGGCGATTGCCATTATTGAAACCTTTATTATCTTACCGGGCCACGTGGGCCACGCCAAAGGTATCAAAGAGGATATCAAGCTTACCAAAATTGAAAAATGGTTTACACAAGCTATGGAATGGCTGCGTGATAAACGTTTTATGCACGCTTTCAACTTCACGGTAATGAAAAAGAAAGGCATACGTGTAACCGCCATTGTTGGCTTTGTCGGATTGTTAATAGGAAGCATTGCACTGATTCCCGCTGGAATTATGGGCTTTACTTTCTTCCCCAATATTGATGATGATGCCGTGTTCGTAGAAATGGAATTGCCACCGGGAACCCCTGTAGAAACCACCAAGAAAAAATTGATGGCCATTGAAAAAGCCGTGTGGGAAGTCAATAAAGACTATTCCGAGGATAGAGAAGATGGAAAGGATATCGTGCGATTTGTCGAAGTGATTACCGGGCCTTTGGACAACCAAGGGGAAGTGAAGATTACCTTCTTGAATGGTGAGGAAAGAGGCATCAGTTCATTTGAAATCTCAAATGCCATTGCCGAAGCGGCGCCCGCAATACCAGAAGCTACCCGGCTGATTTACGGGCTGGGTGCCACGGCATCCCTATTTGGACTGCCGGTGTCCTTCGCCCTGAAAAGTTACAATCTTAATGAAGTTAGAGCCGCAAAGGACGAGTTGAAAGAAGCAATGCGCAATGTGGAAGGACTTCGTGATGTATCCGATACCGACCTTAAAGGGATTACTGAATACAACATTCGCCTAAAGCCCAATGCAGAATTGCTTGGCCTGAGTTTATTGGGCGTGATGGGGCAGATACGTTCGGCATTTTTCGGTGTGGAAGCACAGAGCTTGCAGCGCGGAGATGAAGAAGTTGAAGTCTGGTTGCGCTATCCCGTAGAAGGAAGGAAAAGCAAGCAGCAACTACTCGATATGCGCATCAGTGGACAAAATGGTAGCAGTTATGCTTTAAGCGAAATCGCCTACATCGAAGAAAATGTCGGTAACCTTACCATTGACCATTTGGATGGGCAGCGTGAGATACGTGTAGAAGCCAATGTTGCCAGCGGTGACGTTTCGGCACCACAGGTTATCGGTCAGATTGAGAGCGAAGTTCTACCCGCCATTCTTAAAAAATATCCATCGGTGACCTATTCCGTAGAAGGACAGAGCCGACAGGCATTCAAGCTCATCGATGCGATGAAAGTTGTTGGGCCAATCATTTTGTTACTTATTTTCTCGCTGATTGTATTTAACTGTAACAGTTTCGCACAGGCCATTATGATATTTCTGTTGTTTCCATTTGCTTTGACAGGGGTTATCATTGGACATCTTATTCACGGTGAGGCATTGAACATTTTTAGTTTAATCGGTACCATAGCCCTAATCGGTGTTTTTGTAAATAACACACTGGTCTATATTTCAACACTCAATGATTTACTCAAGGAAGGAAGGGAATTTATGGAAGCCGTCAAAGAGGCTGCCTACAGCCGTTTCAGACCTATCGTATTGACCACGATTACCACAGTTGCAGGTCTAGGGCCGCTTATCTTCTCAACTAGTTTAAGCGCACAGTTCCTTAAAGGGCCGGCGATTGCAATTGCTTATGGACTACTATTCGGTCTGTTCAATGTACTGTTCCTGATGCCTATTTTCCTGATTAATCTGAACAAATTCAGGGTGTTCTGGGCCGAGAAAGTGCAGGGAAAAAAAGATGTACAAAGAAGAGAATTGGAACCAGCGGTACGCCTTGCAATGGCAAATAAGGAAGAATAACAACATGAAACAAAAACCAAGGGTAGCTTGTATCCCAATTAATTAGTTCTATAGCGAACTACCTGATATTAATATGAATATAATGGAAACAAAAATTAAAACAACAACAATGCTTTTGATGGTTTTTTTGGCCTTGAAAGTACAGGCGCAGGACCAACTTACCCTAGCGGATGCCATAGGGATAACCCTGCAAGAGAACCACGATATCCAAATCGCCACCTTGGACACAGTCGTTTCGTCAAATAATGCCACTGCCGGCAATGCGGGGTTACTACCTAACATTTATGCCGCCACCGGATACGATTATTACCAAAACAATACCGATATAGAATTCGCTTCTTTTGATGGTAGTGGTGATACACAATCCATTAGTACAGATTTTGCGGAGACGGAAGAATTCAGCGCTTCCATAAACGTAGAGTACATGCTCTTTGATGGTCTTGGCGGTCATCACAGGCTCAAATTGCTCAAAAACTCAAATGAGACCACGGTCTTGCAGACCCGTTACCGTGTGGAAACCACGGTGTTGAATACCGTGTTTTTTTATCTGAACGTCGCCACACAACAGGCCAACCTGTCCATTTCACAGGAACAACTCGATATCAGTAACGAACGCCTACAACGCGCCGAGAGCCAGTTTAATTTCGGTGCCGGCAACCGTACTGCCGTATTGAATGCGGAAGTAGCCGTAAAAAACGACAGTGTGGCACTACGCCAAAACCGATTGCACTACCAGACTGTCAAGGCAGAGTTGAACGCTTTTATGGGACGCGACCCCAAAATAAACTTTACCGTTGATGAAGAAGTCGCATTTTACCCCTTTATAGATAAGGAGCAATTAGAGGCTAAAGTTCTTGAAAACAATGCACGGTTGAAATTATCGCAACAAGGTCTCGAGGTTTCGCAGAACGAACTATCGATTGCCAAGGCCGAACGCTATCCAAAAGTATCCTTACACGGAGGTTACAGCTACTTCGACCAGACCAATGAGGCCAATCTGCTTTTATCGCAACAGTTGGATGGCTGGAACGTAGGTGTCGGCGTGCGGCTCAATATTTTTGATGGCAACCGCGTCAACCGAAATATTCAAAATGCAAAAATCAAGATAGACCAGGAAAAATTAAGGATTGACCAAACAAAACTACAGATAGTCAAAGATTTTGAAAACACTTATACCGAGTACGAACAAGCATTGAACGATTTGGAAATTGAGCGCTCTAACCTCAAAACCTTCGAACAAAACTTTGAACGTAACCGGATAGATTTCAGAAACGGTCAGATTACCAATACCCAACTTCGGGAAGCACAACTGGATTTGACTTCGGCCAAGTTCCGTATTGTCACGGCCACCTATACCGTAAAGCAAAAAGAGGCGCTTATGCTACAGCTTACGGGTACAATGTTAACAGCCTTAAAATAGTATCAATAAAGGCTAGGCTCTATTGACACCAGCTATTGTGGGCGGGTCAATTCGTAGCTGATGCTTGGGGTAGTCAGTTCTTGGTAAACCAAAAGCTGGAAACCGAACCCTGATTGAAGAAAAATATAACACAAAAATACGTTGAAAATGAAATCCAAAATATCAGTCTGGTGGGAATATACCGTAATCCTTCTGTTCTTTATAGGCGGCTGTAACCTGTTCGTCTATTTCAAGACAGCCGGACTGTACGATATATTTTCGGATACGGGAATGCGTCCTTTCGATCCTACCGCGGCACATATCAAGGCAACCGTAGGCGGACTGCTGTTTGGGATAAAGGACATCTGGTTCGAATCCCGTCTCTATCCCTGGTTGTCCAAACATATCCTGAAATGGCAACGCCATATCGTCTGGGCCGTTTGTATTTCGATTTTCATTTTCTCAACCGTCTTGCAGATACACATTTCACACCTAATGGTGTTAGAAGGTTATGTCTTCACGGAAGCGGCAGAACTTTCAATACAGTTTGTCAACTCGAGCCTGTTCACCTCATTCCTCGTGCATTGCTTTTTTCTGAGTATGGCGGTCAGTTTTATCCGCCAGTTACGCATCAATTTTGGCGAGACCGTTTTCCTAAATTATCTATTGGGCAAATATTCCAATCCTTTGGTCGAAAAGCGAAGCTTTATGTTTCTCGATTTGAACGACAGTACCCGCATAGCAGAAAATTTAGGTCACGTAAAATACAGTCGCTTTCTCAACAAATGCTTTGATGATATTCTAGACGCGCTGAAGTCCTTCAATTTTGAAGTCTACCAGTTTGTAGGCGATGAAGTAGTGCTGACCTGGAAAATAAAAGACGATACTACTGGAAAAGCGATTGATATATATGAGCAAGTCAACCTCAAACTACTAAAAGAACAGGACCACTATATAAAGCAGTTTGGCGAAACACCAATGTTCAAAGCTGGTGTAAGCAGCGGCGAAGTTACCGCTACGATGGTAGGGAAAGGCAGTAGACACATGGCCTACCACGGTGATGTATTGAACACCACTGCCCGGTTGTTAGGCCAATGTAAAAAACTGAACAAACCGCTGCTATTTACAGATTTCTATCTTAAATCGTTGACCCCACCTTTAAAATTCAAGCCCTATTTTTTATCTGAACTAAAACTACAGGGCAAAGAACAAATAAGTAGGATTTATAGTCCTGAAAATATAAACCTAATGTTTTGAAAAATGAAAAACCCACTTTTATATCTATCGATTTTATTGTTGACTACGGCAGCATTCTCGCAAGAGACCGACTTTTACGATTACGAAATAGAACTAGGTCACGACAACGATTTTCTCATCATCTATACAGGTACCGACCGAGGTTACACTTATGGAATCAATGGTGCTTTTAGATGGCGCAATCGAAAAGAAACTTTTATTACCAAATTGTTCAAAAAATCAAGGGCCTCGTATAGTGAAATTAATCTAAACATCGAGGCTTATACACCGGATTATCTAAGTGACGGAAGTCCAGACACGAACGAAGAACGCCCTTATGCCGGCTGGTCCTATGCCAATTTCACTACCGCCCTGGCCTTTAAAAAATCGTTTCTTCATCTGGGTCTTGATGTAGGCGTTCTGGGACCGTCCTCCCAAGCGGATGATATCCAAAACTGGTTCCATAGGGAAATTACAGACGACGTAGAACTTCAAGGTTGGGAAAATCAGATACCGGATCAATTGGGAATCAATTTAAGAGCCAATTATGGTTTTGACCTCAAACATACCAAGCTGCTCGATATATATGGTACTATAAATAGTTCAATAGGAAATATTGACACCTATGTAAAACCTGCCATCCATTTCCGTTTCGGAAAATTTGAGCCCATACAATACTCAGTAGGTCAGGACAACCAGTTATTAGGGAAGCGAAAACAAGTTGAATATTATCTCGATACAGGCTTCGGGGCAAAATTCTCGATATACGATGCCACAGTACAAGGCAATATTTTCGACAATTCCCTTTTTGAACAAGATGAAATCAACAACATCCTTTTCAACGGCTACTTTGGCTTCTGTGTCTTGAAAAATGGTACGAGCATCGAGTTCAAATACCATTTGACCACAGGGGAACTCAATAGCGGGGATACACACCGCTATGCCACATTAAGTTTTGCACAACGATTTTAAGTAAACTAAAAAAAATAAAAACATTTATTTAAAACTGAAACATATGAAAACTATAGAAGTAACAAAAAGTGATTACAATTATTCCAACTTTAAGGCAAAGTTCTATCAGTTCAGGGATTTTACGGGATTAAAGGAAGGGGATACATACCAGGATTTTGAATTTTTGAGTATACAGGGTCAAAAAAAGAGGTTATCCGATTTTTTAGATAAGCCTCTAGTCGTAGAAATGGGTAGTATTACCTGTCCTATGTATGCCGGACACGTTACCCCGATGCAAGAGCTGGCCCGTAAATATCCAGAGTTCAATTTCGTCGTTCTCTATGTACGTGAGGCCCATCCTGGTAATAATATTTCATGCCATAAAGATTTTGACGAAAAAGTTTCTGCAGCAAAAGAAGCTGCCCGCTTTTATGATGACAAAAGAACCATACTAGTCGATGACATTGACGGGGAAGCACATGAGATATATGGGAAACTTCCAAATAGTGTTTATGTCATCGATACCGATGGCGCTATCCTGTTCGTAAAACCATGGAACAATACAGATTACCTGGGAGATATCCTAACCAATCTTCTTCATAAAAAACCGACGGAAGATTTGAAATTTAGACCGGCAAAACCTGGTCTCGCACAATCGTTTACAACGCTTCTTAAAGGCGGTTGGGTGTCGCTCTATGATTTTGTAGTGCAATTGCCAGGACTGCTTTGGAAGCATTGGAAAGCCGGAAACCTTTATTAATCTTTAAAAATGAATATGATGAAAACGCTTATTCCTTACCTAATAATCTTATTACTTTCCTATGCTACTGGGATATTTTATGTGCTGTCGATGATAGAAAAGCCTATCTGGCGCTATATGTCATCTTCAAAGAAAATCTTCCCCAACGAATCGCTGATGCGAAGTATCCATGGTCAGTTAAAACGTTTGATAACCCTATTGCCGCCCACAATGGTAACTTCAATGTTAGGCTCAGCGACCCTTATTATCTATCAGTATTTTTTGCTAAAAAGTGCGATGTCACTCGTACTATTGGTCATATTCTTTTCCGGACTTGGATATCTCATATTTCATCTGAAAAACAGGATAGATGGTGTTGCCAAAATCGATTCGAACGCTGAATATAAAGTGCTAAACCGTGGTGTGATTCGGCTGGCACAATTGCATCACGTTGGTTTGCTTGTAGCAATAATTTCTTGGCCATTGCAACTTATAGTTGTTTTTCTTCAATAAGCTGTAAAAGGCCTTAATAATAATAATTCATCATCAAAGAATAGAATAAACAACTGGACAATGACAAATTCCCGCAATAAGATACTTCAGGCCTGTATGGAACAATTTATAAAACCGGCCGGGCAGTCCTACACGGTTGACGCTCTTGCGTCGGACCTAGGTTGTAGTAAGAAAACGATTTATAAATATTTCAAGTCCAAAAACGAACTCTTGGATGCCGTTTTCTCAAACTATAAAGATATTGTACTACGCCGTTTTCAGAGTATCAATAATGGCTCGGATGGCGAAGTCGATATTTTAATGAAGTATATCTATGCCGTCGACAGATCCGTTTGGGAAATTAGAATGTCAAGGTGGTATATTCAGTCAAAGGATTCAAGCTCTATGCAAGAACAGTATTTTGATTTGCGCCTTTCCGTTTTTGAAAACTATATGCTCAAAGCCTTGATTCCTTTTGAACAGAATCTCTTACATAGAGGAAAGACGAATATCCATATTGCTGATTACATCATAGGCTCGTTGGAAAGTCACTACCTGAACACGCCTGCCGATCAACTTAAAAATACGCAATCCAAAACCTTTGTCGATACCTTACTTTTTCTAGTGCACGGTTACCTAATACACCTTGAAGATGATTAGATTTTTCTTACATATCACAGCTTTCTTTAGGCTGAAGAACTTTGGTGGGTTGACTTTGATACTATTATGTTTTATTGGGATAGGTACTGTGGTATTCCATTTTGCTGAAGGCTGGGATTGGGTGGATTCCTACTATTTTTCGGTGATGACCCTGAGTACTATAGGATATGGCGATATACACCCTACGATACCGTTTACCAAAATTTTCACCACGTTCTATATTCTTGGTGGTTTGGGTATCATACTAAACTTTGTAACGGTCTTTTATGAGCACAGGAAGGCAGCCTTAAATATACTATCTAAAAAGGCAGATGAAACTAAACATCGATAAAGAAATATTAAATAAACATTAATCTTAAAAACAAAAGTAATGAACAAATCACTTGACGCAATGAATGACAAAAAAAGTAAATGGCGCTTTATCTGGGTTATCCCAATATTGCTATTAATAATAACCGCGGTTCCGAAGGTCATTGGTATGAGCTTTATGGTCAATAATATGGAAGCTGCCGGTATGGGGCATATGACCTTTCTCGTTGGGATTATAGAATTACTATGTGTGCTGGTTTTCTTAATCCCAAAGACAAGAAACATCGGGTTTCTTCTCGTTGTGGCCTATACGGGCGGCATTATTGCCGCAGAATGGGCAGCGCATAAACCAGTAATTCCAGGGATAGTAGTTATGGTCTTATTATGGATTGGGATGCGATTTGAAAAACCTGAATTCTTTGCTATCGAAAAAGGAAGAACATTTTAATTCAATAACTCTATAACTATGAAAAAGACAATTTTTATCGCAGCAATGACGCTTTTAAGTTTTGCTTTCGCACCTCGACCTTGCTCGGCGCAGGCTTCAGCGCAAACAGGAAGCATCACAGTAAACGCAACTGAAATAGAAGAAGTGAAAGGGAACATCTATTTCCTGATTTACAAAACTGATGAAGGATTCCCCAAGGAAAAGGATAAAGCTTATAAGGTCGGAAAAGTAAGTGATTACAAAACCAAGGCATCCTACACCTTTACAGATATTCCCTATGGGACTTATGCAATTACCTTTTTTAAGGATGAAAATGGCAATGGGAAGTTAGACAATAATTTTATCGGATTTCCTAAAGAACCCGTAGGTGAATTCAATATGACCAGTATGGGCAAATCATCCTTTAAAAAGTGCAAGTTTAAACTCAACGAAAACGCTAAAGAGATAACGCTAAAATTTGTGTTGTGATGGAAAAGCTAAGAGTATCAAAAGTAATGAAACAGCCAACGTGTTTATCCTCAAGAAAAGCCATAAAAGAACACTAAAATGAATCAAGAAAATGAAACTATATAGAATAATTCGACGACCCCCGTTTTTCTTACGCTCTTCCTTTTGGATGCCAAAAGGCGAAAAACCCGTTAAGGCCAGTTCAAATGCTCGTCTTCCAGTTATCATCCCTACGCTTTTGATACAGTATGGCAGCCTAGCAAGTAAACTTAACAGTTTTAGAGTCGTTGGAAAATCCCTTTGGATATCGCTACGTGAAATGTACCAAAGCGCATCCCAACTCAATAAAAATCCTAAAACTGGCAAGAAAATAATCTCACAAAACCAATTAAAGCAAATTGAAGAGTATGCAAAAGAATTGGGAATATCCAAGATTGGGTACACAAAAGTGAATCCAGATTTTATTTATAAAGATTTTGAGATTCTTTACGAAAACGCAATGATACTCGCCATGGAAATGAATAGAACGGCCATAAAAACCAATCCCTCAAAAGAAGCTACCAAGGAAATATGGCGTACCTACTCAGAGTTAGGCCAGGCGGTAAATATTTTGGCAAAATTCATTAGGGATATGGGATATAATTGTCACCCATCACCAGCCATAGGTGGTGATATAATGACGGTTCCTGTGGCACAAGATGCAGGTATTGGTGCGGTGGGAAAGAATGGTATTCTAATTGCGCCAGAATTTGGACCTTCAATGCGTTTGGCGGCTATCTTTTTGGATATGGAGAATCTTCCATTGAAAACCTTAAAAGACAACGAACACCTATGGGTAAGGGATTTTTGTGATACCTGCAACCATTGTGTTGAACAATGCCCTGGTAAAGCGATTTATAGAGAGACCAAAATCTTGGACGACGGCTATCCCCAGTTCATAGACCGCGAAAAATGTGCGCCAGAATTTTCAAAAAATTGCAGCAAATGCATTTCTACATGTCCTTTTATTATGGGCAACTATCACAAAATTAAGGAAACGTTTTTCATGCATCAAGACAGGGAGGCGTCAAATCCGTAACTACAACCGATTCAGTTTTGGAGATTACGAGCATAACAAAGAGCTCTTTGTTGACTATAAGAACGAAAATAGATAATGTTAAAAATAAAATTTAGATTAAAATGAAAAGTAAAGTAGCAATTTTATCAGTAGCCTTTATGGCGTTTACGAGTATCTCTCTTGCGCAAGTGCAAGATGTAGCGAAGGGAACACACAATTTTGGTATTGGCCTTAACGCAGGAGTGACAGTTGGGGATTTCGAGGATTCTTATTCCTCGAACATGGGTCTTGACCTGTTCTATTTATACGGTGTTTCAGAACGCTTCTTTGTAGGTGTTACAACTGGTTTTGCCAATTATTTTGGTGAGGAAGTCAATATTGCAGGTCTGGGAGAGGTAGAACTTGATGATGCACAGTTTATACCATTGGCCGGAAGTTTAAGATTTTCACCGTTTACTAATTTCCTGGTAGGTACCGATATTGGATATGCCTTTGGCGTTAATGATGGCGACGACGGTGGTTTTTATGCTTCGCCAAGGGCAACCTATATGTTCAAGGGCAAGTTTCCAATATTTGCTGGCTATAGACTAATTGATTTGGACGGGGCAAGTCTAGGCTCAATTCAGTTTGGAATAGGGTATAAGTTTTAGTGTTTTTGTTGAGTTTATTAACCACCTCTATTGCTAACAAGAAAGTTTTAAGGTGGTTTTAAATTCTATGAGGTACTATTTCTAACTAAGAATACTCTTAAAATAAAGTTTGAGAGAAACTAAATATTTAAATTTCAGTTATTTTGAGTCTGTCTTGGGATAGGAAAGATATCCCAACGACTTAAAATCAAAAGGTATTTGTTAATTTTTGTTTAATGTTTAGCATAAATTGTTAAACAATTTCGTAGCTTTGATTTCTATGAAAAAAAATGCTATGGAAATTGAAAATGGAACCCAAATAAAATATAATGGTCGTACCTCATATGTAAACGGGTTTACAGACGAAGAGATAGGAGATGATCATATGTATACGGGTATTGATACACCCTTAAAGCAAAATGCTTTCGAAATGTCTGATGATGATAAGAAGATACGAATAGCAGAATTATTTGCTGAAATTATGGACGTTATGGGATTAGACCTCTCAGACGATTCACTTAGAGGGACTCCAAATCGTGTCGCAAAAATGTATATTGATGAAATCTTCTCTGGACTAAATCCAAAAAACAAGCCCAAAGTTGCTTTATTTGATAATAAATATAAGTATCAGCAAATGCTGGTAGAGAAAAATATTACATTTTATTCTAATTGCGAGCATCATTTTGTACCTATCGTTGGAAAAGCTCATTTGGCTTACATTTCTTCTGGAAAAGTGATTGGTTTATCAAAACTAAATAGAATCGTGCAATATTTTGCCAAGCGACCTCAGGTACAAGAGCGTTTAACAAATCAAATCGCTCTCGAGTTAAAACAAACTTTAAATACAGAAGATGTAGCGGTAATTATTGATGCGAAACACCTCTGTGTATCTTCGAGAGGTATAAAAGATGAGTCATCGGCTACTGTTACCTCATATTATGGTGGAGTTTTTAATACACCTGCTAAAATAGCAGAGCTGCAAAATTATCTCAATGATTAATTAAAGAGTTACCTAAAAAAACTAAAACGATGTTCGGATTATTCAAAAAGAAAACAGAGAAAGAGGTGCTACAAAAAAAGTATGAAAAATTGATGGGTCAATGGCACGAGTTGTCAAGTATTAATCGCGCAGAAAGCGATAAAAAATATGCGGAGGCAGAGGAAATTTTGAAACAAATTGAAGCTTTAAAAAGCCATTAATTTTGTTAGAAACTATAAGATTACTTTTCGATTTTGGATTACTCGTTTTAATTTGGATAGTACAACTTGTTATTTATCCTAGTTTTTCTGAGTATAAGAGGGAAGATCTAATGAGGTGGCATAAAAAGTATATCAATAGAATTGCTATAGTAGTAATGCCACTAATGATTGGTCAGTTAAGTCTGGTAATTGTACAAGTTTTCAGAGATCTAACTTCCCTTAACATTATTAGCTTAGTATTAGTTATGATGATGTGGGGATCTACTTTTCTTCAATTTGTACCAATTCATAACGATATTTCATTTGGTATTGTTGATCGTAATTTATTACATAAATTGACTAATAAAAATTGGTTACGCACGATACTATGGACAGTGATTTTTATAATAAGCTTTTTTCAATACTCATCTTAAATGCTTTAGAGCACATGTTTCGATTATAAAACGATTAATTTTAAATTAAAAATGAAAACGCCACTTCTCGTATTTAATGAAAACGGAATTTATTGTGAAGCGGCAGATGTTTACCTCGATCCTTGGCGTCCTGTAGATAAAGCTATTATTACGCATGGTCATGCCGACCATAGTCGTTGGGGTCATAAACAATATATTACGCATACAACGAATGTACCAATCATCAAGCATAGATTAGGAGAAATTAATGTAAGTGGTAAAGAATACAGAGAAACATTTACCATTAATAATGTAACCTTTTCTTTTTATCCTGCAGGTCATATAATAGGAAGTTCTCAAATAAGAGTTGAACACAAAGGAGAGGTATGGGTGTTTACAGGAGACTATAAAATAGAAGATGATGGGATTTCTGTACCTTATGAACCTGTAAAATGTCATACATTCATTACAGAATGTACTTTTGGCCTGCCTGCCTTTAAGTGGATTCCCCAAGAGCAAGTATTTGCCGATATCAATGAATGGTGGGCATCTAATAAAGCTGAAAGAAAAACTTCTGTGCTTTTTGGATATTCACTCGGCAAAGCACAGCGGTTATTAAAACATCTAGATGCTTCTATTGGGAAAATTTATACGCATGGAGCTATCGAAAACATGACCAAAGTAATTCGCCCGATGGTCGATTTTCCCGAAACTACTTTAATTACCAGAGAAACGAAAAAAGAAGAACTTAATGGAAATATGGTACTTGCACCGCCAAGTGCTCATGGTAGCACCTGGATTCGAAAGATGGTGCCTTACGTTACAGCTTCGGCTAGTGGCTGGATGACATTTCGTGGGGCACGCCGACGTCGTGCAATCGATAAAGGTTTTGTGCTTTCTGATCATTGTGATTGGCAAGGGCTACTTACTGCAATTAAAGAAACAGGGGCAGAAAAAATCATTAGCACCCACGGGTATACTGATATTTTTTCACGTTACCTTAGAGAATTGGGTTATGATGCGCGAACCGAGAAGACACAATATGAAGGGGAGTTGGCTGAGCTTGAAACCAAAAAAGAGATCGAAGAAAACATATGAAGCGCTTTGCAGAATTAATCAAAAAATTAGACAGCACAAACAAAACCAATGTAAAGGTTGATGCATTGGCATCTTATTTTGAAAATGCTCCAGACACCGATAAGGTTTGGACCATTGCTATACTTTCCCATCGGCGACCTCCCCGGCCGGTAAATACAACTTTATTGAGAACTTGGGCTTCAGAGTTAGCTAATATTCCGCTTTGGTTGTTTGAAGAATCTTATCATATTGTAGGTGATTTGGCAGAAACTATTGCATTAGTTGCGCCTCCTTCAGAAAAAAGTACAGAAAAAACATTAACTCAGTACTTAGAAGAGATTATCGATTTGAAAAAAAAAGATGATCAGCAAAAAAAGGAATATTTGCTGAACAATCTGGAAAAACTCGATTATTATGAACGATTTGTATTTACTAAACTAATCACCGGTAGTTTTAGAATAGGCGTGAGTCAAAAATTAATGACCCGAGCGTTGGCAAAGGCTACACAAATCGATGAAGACCTATTAGCATATAAATTAATGGGGAATTGGGATCCTAATACGATCTCTTTTCATGATTTAATTCTTGAAGAAAAAGAATCCGATTTTTTGTCCAAACCGTATCCTTTTTATTTGGCCTATGCTATCGAGAACGAAGTTTCAGACTTGGGAAAAGTGAGTGAATGGAGTGCAGAGCATAAATGGGACGGAATACGATCGCAAGTCATTATACGTAGTAATGAAATTTTCGTTTGGAGTCGTGGTGAAGAATTGGTAACCGATAAATATCCAGAGTTTCATCAATTTGTCGATCAAATACCCGATGGTACCGTAATTGATGGTGAAATTTTACCTTTTCCTGAAGGAGAAATAGGAACTTTTAATGATCTTCAAACCAGAATAGGTAGAAAAACAGTTTCTAAAGCCTTGTTGGAGAAGACACCGGTAATTCTAAAAGCATATGATTTATTAGAATGGGAGGGAAATGATATACGCCATTTACCTTTTTCTAAACGAAGAGAAGTATTAGAAAAACTTTATAAAGACTGTCATTCCAGACTTGATCTGGAATCTAAAAACAATTTTTCATTTTACTTATCAGAAAAAATGTATTTTGATTCTTGGGAAGATGTTGAAAAAGAAAGAGCACGATCACGTGAAAAACGAAGTGAAGGCCTCATGTTGAAACGAAAAGACTCTGCATATCAAGTAGGAAGAAAAAAGGGAGATTGGTGGAAATGGAAAGTTGATCCTTTAACAATCGATGCAGTGCTTACGTATGCAATGAGAGGCCATGGCCGCAGATCCAATCTCTTTACCGATTATACATTTGCTCTTTGGAATGAAGATAACAAAGAATTGGTAACTTTTGCCAAAGCATACTCTGGATTGACCGATGCAGAATTTCGAAAAGTCGATGCCTGGATCAAAAAAAACACCCTAGAACGATTTGGCCCGGTTCGTAGTGTAACGCCTGAGCTCGTTTTCGAAATAGCTTTTGAAGGAATCGCATTATCAAAAAGACATAAAAGTGGTATTGCTACACGGTTCCCCCGTATTTTAAGATGGAGACAAGACAAAAAAATAGAAGAAGCCAATACCCTGGATGATTTAAAGGCCATGATCAATTAGAAATCAAGTTCTCCTAAAAATTCATTTTTAGGGACAGTCAGATCTATAAATATAAAATTTAAATCAGTTTCTTTTTTTAAATTTTCTATTATTTTTGAAAAGGATTTTCTGTCTTTGGAAATATAAGCATCGATTTCTCTATTATGAACTTGCGCTATTAACTTTATATCATTTATGACAACTGATCTTTTCTCAATTTCTCTAATTTCAGAATTTTGAAGTATTAAATTTGTGAACTTTCCTGAAGTTCTTGCATCTTCAAAATCGAATTCTAATATTTTAAAAGTTTGTAATGCCAATAAATTTATAGGATCATCTTTTACGCTATATTCTGAAATTGCAATAGTTGATAAATAAATATCTATTTTCTGGTTTAAGAAATATTCAAACCAATTTTTAACATTTTCATGAAAAGGATCATTCGATTTTAAAAGTCGAATACAAAAAGAGGTATCCACGAGAACACTATTCATAGGTGCCTCTAATTTCGCTTAACCAACTGTCTACGTCTTTTACCTCTTCCCACTTTTTAGATGTTTTAGCTATGATTTTGTCAAGCAGAGTTTCATTAAAAGATGGTTTATAAGAGATGAAATTAATTAATTTTAAATCTTTTAGTGATCCATCTGATAAGCTTTTTTTAGCTGAGACTTTAAGTCCATATTGTTTATAAATACGCTTTTCTCCGGCTAAAAGTTGTTCTTTGGTAGCTGAAACAGTAAGATTTCCAAATTCTTTTGTATCAATATTAATATTCGGTTTTTTCCCTCCTTCATCATAGATTTCGCCATAAAGATACAATTGAGTTTCGTAAAATTCTGGTTTTGTAATTATGAAACTTGTCTCATTATTAATTAACAAATGAGCTTTTGTGTTCAAAGAATCATTGAAGTAAAACTCCAAATTTTCATTTGTAGCTTTCTCTTGAAATTTTTGGATAATAGTTGCTCTTTTGTAATCTAGAAAATCCAATGATTCTCTTTTTTTTACTTCTCTCACTAAGCCTTGAAAAAGTAAAACTCCCGATATTGGAAGGAAAAATTTATGTTTTATGGATCCGTTTTCGACTTTGTATGATATTTCTGGCCGAGTTATTTTTTCTTTTCTAGTAGGATACAGGAAGCTTTCTACGTCAGATATTATTTCTTTAACATCATTAATATCAATATCTAGAGGAGTAATTGTATTATCCTTATTTTTTATTTTTATTTCAATGTAACCCTGTTCTTCCAAATTTTTTTTGAGATATTATTAAATGTAATAATAAACAATTTAAAAATACAAATTACGTAATTTTAAGCGTATAAATGAATAAAAATAATCTTCAACAAATAGCGATCGATTGGTTTGAACAGCAAAATTGGACACCCTTTGCTTTTCAAAAACAAGTTTGGACTGCCTTTTTGCAGGGAAAAAACGGATTGTTGAATGCTCCTACGGGTAGCGGAAAGACCTATGCACTTTGGGTGGCTATAGTTCTAGAGTATATTAGAAAAAATCCAGATTATCTTTCAGAACATAAAAAAGGACTTAAAGCAGTTTGGATTACTCCGCTCAAAGCACTTTCGATTGAGATCAAACAGGCTGCAGAACGTTTTGTCGAGGGTATTGGCGGTCCACTCACCGTAGGGATACGTACAGGAGATACCGATCAAAAAGAGCGAGCTGCTCAAAAAAGAAAAATGCCCGATTTGTTAATTACCACTCCAGAGAGTTTACATCTCTTGTTAGCTTCCAAAGGGTATGACCAAACTTTTAAAAATGTAACCGCTATTGTTATTGATGAGTGGCACGAGCTTTTAGGTAGCAAAAGAGGCGTCCAAACAGAATTGGCATTATCACGATTAAAGACAATAGCATCTCAGCTGCGTATTTGGGGTATATCAGCAACCATTGGTAATTTGGATCAGGCGAGACAAGTTCTGTTGGGCTCTGACTCTTCTGCTTTTGAGAATTCAACATTAATAAGAGCCAATATTAAAAAAAAAATAAAGGTTAAATCTATTATCCCTAAAAAAATGGAAACCTTTCCGTGGCGTGGGCATTTGGGGTTGCATTTACTAGAAGAGGTCATTCCTATTATCAATAAAAGTAAAACCACATTGCTTTTTACCAACACCAGATCGCAATGCGAAATATGGTTTCAAAAAATTTTAGAAAAGCATCCAGAATTTGCAGGGGAGATTGCTATGCACCATGGTAGCATAAATAAAGAAACCAGGATCTGGGTAGAACATGCAATTAGAAATGAACAATTAAAGGCCGTAGTTTGTACTTCGAGTCTTGATCTGGGAGTGGATTTCGCACCGGTAGAAACAATCATCCAAATTGGTGGGCCCAAGGGAGTAGCTCGGTTTTTGCAGCGCGCAGGTCGTAGTGGGCATCAGCCGGGCAAAGAAAGTGTCATTTATTTTTTACCTACACATGCCATAGAACTTATTGAGGCTTCGGCGTTGCAAAAGGCAGTAAAAGATAAGATAGTAGAAGATCGAGTGCCGTATCTAAATAGCTATGACGTATTGGTGCAATATCTCACTACGCTGGCGGTTTCTAATGGTTTTTATCCTGAAGAGATTTTTCCTGAAATTAAAAGTACATTTTGTTTTCAATCGATCACCAAAGAGCAATATCAATGGGTTTTAAATTTCATTACCATGGGTGCACAAAGTTTGCAATCTTATGACGAATATAAAAAAGTAGAAATCGAAGCTGATGGCAAGTTTAAAGTAAATAGTAGGGGAGTAGCCATGCGGCATCGGTTACAAATAGGTACTATTGTAAGTGATGCGATTTTAACCGTGAAATATATGAAAGGCGGGTTTTTGGGATCGATAGAAGAATGGTTCGTTTCAAAATTGAAACCAGGCGATGTATTTACTTTTGCCGGGCGTAACTTAGAGTTGTTCAAAGTCAAGAATATGCAGGTATTGGTAAGAAAATCAAATAAAAAAACAGCAAAAGTACCAAGCTGGATGGGAGGTCGTATGAGTTTCTCTTCAGAAATGAGTGAATTATTAAGAGAAGAGATGTATCTGGCCAATTCAACGTCAGGAAAATCGAGAGAACTCAATGCTCTAAATCATATTTTTGAAAAACAAAGACAAGACAGCATTGTGCCTGGTCCGGGACAGTTTTTAATAGAGACTTTTAAAACGCGAGAAGGATATCACGCTATTTTTTATCCCTTTGAAGGGCGATTT
The DNA here is from genome assembly GCA_947500845.1 of uncultured Aquimarina sp. Classification (GTDB taxonomy): domain Bacteria; phylum Bacteroidota; class Bacteroidia; order Flavobacteriales; family Flavobacteriaceae; genus Aquimarina; species Aquimarina celericrescens. The sequence goes on along the minus strand of CANMTP010000002.1, from coordinate 429,444 downwards.
GTACATGAAGCCCTGGGCAGTTTACTGGCCTATCGAATAAGTTTACTTTCACCGATTACGTTCTCTATTGCCTTTAATGATTACGGTTTTGAACTCTTATCTGATCAGGAAATCGACATGCAGCAGGTATTGGACAATGATTTGTTTACTACAGACTTTTTAAGCAGCGATTTGCGAAAAAGCTTAAATGCAACAGAAATGGCCAGGCGAAAATTTCGAGATGTTGCCGTAATTTCTGGATTGGTATTTACCGGATATCCCGATAAATTATTAAAAAGTAAGCATCTTCAATCGAGTTCTCAATTACTTTTTAATGTCTTCAAAGAATATGAACCTGATAATTTGTTGTTCCAACAGGCCTTTACAGAAACTTTTGAGCATCAATTAGAAGAAGGAAGATTACAGTTGGCTATGGAACGTATCTCTACACAAACCATCCTTTGGAAACGCTGCCAAAAACCGACTCCATTTTCGTTTCCTATTATTACAGATCGATTGCGAGAAAAACTTTCTTCAGAAAAACTGGCAGATCGCATTCGAAAAATGACCATACAATTAGAAAAATCATAGCTTTGTGGTCGGCAAATGAAAACAAAAACAATTACTTCACATGCTCAAACTTTTACGCTTCATCCCAGCGGAGCACTATATTGGCATGAAACCGATATGCTGTTAATTACCGATGTGCATTTGGGAAAAGTGTCGCATTTTAGAAAACATGGCAGTGCTGTACCGCAATCTGCAATACCTTATAATTTTGATAAACTAGATCGAACTTTTGCTCACTTTAAGCCTAGAGTGCTTTGTTTTTTGGGAGATCTGTTTCACAGTGTAATCAATTCAGAATGGTTATTATTTTCAGAATGGATTAAAAATATAACAGCGAAAGTTGTTTTGGTTACCGGAAATCATGATATCATTTCTCCTTTGAAATACGAAGAAGTAAATGTACACGTTACGCCCCAATGGCAAATAGGTGCTGTTCTACTCACCCATATTCCCGAAGAAAGAGAACATGTTTTTACCATTTCTGGACATATTCATCCTGGGATACGGTTACAAGGATTAGGTAGGCAATCCTTATCGATACCGTGTTTTTTCAAAACGCCTACTCAATTGATTTTACCTGCATTTGGAGCCTTTACAGGTAACTATACTATGAATCCCAGTGAAAATGACGAAGTATTCGTGATTACCGAAGACGAAGTGATTCAAGTCGATTTAACCCGTTTTATGCATTAGAACTTCGTAATGAAGCTTTCAGATGCCATAAAATATGACATTTTCTAAATTTTAGCATAGCATCGCTACGGTTAAATTTAAAAATGTAGCGTAGTGCTATATTTTGCAGTAGCTGGAAGCTGTAACAGATTTTCTAATGCATAAAATGGGTTTAAGTTAATTTATCCTTCAAAATCTGTTAAACCTTTCCTAGTTATTTCTTTTTTGTTTAATGATTTAATAAATTTGTTAAACATTATATTAAAAATGAAGAAAACACACCTTCCTCAAAAAATCTGTTCAACCTGTAAAAGACCTTTTACCTGGAGGAAAAAATGGGAAAGTGTTTGGGATGATGTCAAGTACTGTAGTGAACGCTGTAGAAGAAATCGCTCTAAAACTCGTGAACTTTGACTATAATCTCGCATTCAAGCTAGCAAAATTTCTTTTTGGATTAAAAAAAAAGTCAAGGATTCAATAAACTAGATTAAAAGAAAATATTATGTCAAAATCAAATGAAAAGATATACGACGAATTCTATGACTTGGTCAATATGACTCCAAGTGAATTAAAGGATTGGTTGGATACCGATACATCCAAAAATGTAGGTCAGGATAGCGGTGATGGCGAAGCGATAGGTCATAAGAGTGGAAAAAAGATCATAGAGATCAAAAAAACTAAGAAAGACAATCTTAGTGAAGAACAGTATGATCACATGAATAAAGTGATCGGTTACATCAAACGACACAAAGCGCAGCAACCTGATAGTGATATTAAAGAATCTGATTGGCGATACAGTTTGAAGAATTGGGGACATGATCCCTGTAAGGAAATGGATTGCTAACCTTAATATGAAAAGTAATGAGTGATTATGATAAAGATGAAATTTGGAAAGAATTTCAGGAAAAGCAAAATATGACAACGACCGAATTAGAAAACTGGTTGTCTACAGAAGAATCTAAAAGCGCCGGCAAGGAAATGGAAAATGGAGAAACAATTGGCCATCGTGCCGGCAGAGCCCTTTTAAAAATCAAGAAAAAAGATACATCTGAATTAACGGATGCCAATTGGGACAGAATCAAAGAAACCGTAGGGGTGTATCATCAAAAAATTCATCCTTCGCAAAAACCGAAAAATGATATAGCAGATAGTAATTGGTACTATGCACTTAAAAATTGGGGGCATGATGCTTTAAAATAAGACTATGAAAACAGGACTGGTTTGGTTTAGAAATAATTTACGTTGTCAGGATAATATATCGTTACGCAAGGCTATTACAGAAAATGAAAAGGTTCTAGCCATCTATTTTTTTGATCCCAGGCATTATGACAATGACAGATTTGGATTTAAGAAAACCGAGAAATACCGCGCCAAATTTTTGTTAGAAACAATTACTGAACTGAAGCAGAACTTAGAAAACCTCAATATTCCGTTATTTGTATATCAGCAGTATCCCGAAGATGTGATGCCTCAGTTTTTTGAAGGCCGAAATATATCGAATGTCTACACACAAAAAGAATGGACAAAGGAAGAAACGGATGTATCTGATGCGGTAAAAAACTCAATCGATAGGTATGGTGTAACCTGGCATGAGGATTTTGATCAATTTCTGTTTCATCCAGAAGATATTCCTTTCGATATTCAGAATATTCCTCAGGTATTTACCAATTTCAGGAAGAAATGTGAAAAATACGTTTCTGTTAGGCCCCAAATTACAATTGAGAAGCTTCCAGAAAGTAATAGGATAGAGAATACTACCGAACTCCCAATAGTATTAGATTTGGGATTTGAGGATTTTGCCGAAGATAGTAGAACCGCGTTTCCTTTTTGTGGAGGTGAAAATGAAGCGCTAAAGCGCATTGAAGAATATTTTTGGGATACCAAGAAGCTTTCGTACTACAAAAAAACCCGAAACGGGCTCGTAGGGAAAGATTACAGCTCCAAACTTTCAGCATGGCTCGCAAACGGAAGTATATCTGCAAGAACCATATATCATGAAATAAAGAAGTACGAACAGCAGATGACCAAAAATGATTCTACCTACTGGCTAATTTTTGAACTCATTTGGCGAGATTTCTTTAAATATATTTCGCTTAAGCATGGTAATCATATTTTTAGGATAGGAGGAATTCTTCAGAAGGATTATGGTTGGAAAACAGATGAGGAATTAGTAGATCAATGGATCAGCGCAGAAACTTCAGAACCATTTGTAAATGCCAATATGCTAGAGATCAAATATACAGGATGGATGAGTAACAGAGGTAGGCAAAATGTGGCTTCCTTTTTTGCTAAAGAACAGGAACTAGACTGGAGGATAGGGGCTGCCTATTTTGAGTCTATGTTGATAGATTACGATGTACATAGTAATTATGGAAATTGGTTATATGTTGCTGGAGTAGGCAATGACCCAAGAGATCGAAAATTTAATATTAAATCACAAGCAGAGCGGTACGATCCACAGCAGAAATATCAAAATCTCTGGTTGCAATCAAAACTATTTTAACAATGACAGTACGTTTCATTCTTGGCGATCAGCTTAATCAAAAACACTCTTGGTTCAAAGATACCAATGATAAGGTATGCTATTTCATGGCAGAAATGAGACAAGAGACCGATTATACCCGCCATCATATACAGAAAGTGGTTGCTTTTTTTCAAAGTATGCGCAATTTTAATGATTGGTTGCACGAAAGAGGTCATCAAGTGGTGTATTATGAACTTGATCATAAAGATAATGAGCAGGAGCTCACTAAAAATCTTAAAAAGATCCTAAAAGATAAAAATGCTGAAAAATTTGAATACCAATTACCTGATGAATATAGACTTGATGAGCAGTTAAAAGAATTCTGCGGCAATCTGGATATTGATACGGAAGTTTACGATACAGAGCATTTTTTAACTTCCAGAAGTGAGCTAGCTGAGTTTTATGAGGGGAAAAAACAATACACAATGGAGTATTTCTACCGTCACATGCGGAAGAAGTACGACATTATGATGGTGAACGATAAAGATCCCGAAGGAGGTAAATGGAATTTTGATCAAAGTAATCGCAAAAAGTGGACGGGCAAGCATGATATTCCACACGAAAGAGGTTTTAGAAAAGATGTGTCTGGAATTTTAAATATGATTACAGACCACAATGTAGAAACTATGGGAAACATTGACCCCGATAATTTCAATTGGCCAACATCCAGAGCCGATTGTTTGTCTGTTTTAAATTATTTCTGTAAACATCTATTAGTTCATTTTGGAGATTATCAAGATGCCATGCATACCGAAGAAAAGTTTTTATTTCATAGTCGTCTATCCTTTGCTATGAACTCTAAAATGTTGCATCCCATGGAAGTGGTTGAAGCTGTTATTGAACACCGGAGAGATAATACGGACGAGATCGATATTTCTCAGGTTGAAGGATTTGTAAGGCAAATTATTGGCTGGAGAGAGTACATGAGAGGAATTTATTGGAAAGAAATGCCCGGCTACAAACGTAGCAACAGATTGGATAATCAAAATAAGTTACCCGAATTTTATTGGACTGGGAATACTAAAATGAATTGTTTACATCATGCTATCAAACAAAGTTTGGATGATGCTTATGCGCACCACATACAACGATTAATGATTACCGGTAATTATGCATTACTTACGATGATTCACCCAGATGAGGTTTGCGATTGGTACCTGGGAGTCTATATTGATGCGATCGAATGGGTAGAAATCACGAATACTCGAGGGATGAGCCAATATGCTGATGGAGGTATTATTGCTACTAAACCTTATGTATCTAGTGGCAGTTATATTAACAAAATGAGCAATTATTGCAAAGATTGTCATTACAAAGTATCTAAAAAGACTGAGGAGGATGCCTGTCCTTTCAATGCACTATATTGGAATTTTTTGGACGAAAAACAAGAACATTTTAAAGATAACCAGCGTATGAATATGATGATGAGTACGCTGCATAAAATGGATAAAGATAAATTGAAAGCTCTCAAAAAAAGAGCGAATGATATAATTAAAAGCCCCGATGAATATTAAAAAAGATACTGTAAATGTTGTTTGGTTTAAAAGAGATTTACGATTGCAGGACAATGAGGCGATAAAGAATGCTTTAGAATCCGGCAAGCCGATATTGTTATTATATGTTTTCGAAAATTCTTTAAAAGAAGATATTCATTATAGTGAACGTCATTGGAATTTTATTAAGCAATCTTTACAGGATATTAATGAACAGTTGATTTCTTTTAATACCAAAGTGCTATGTGTGTCTTCTGAAGTTATAAAAACTTTTGGAACACTACAGCAATTCTGGAAGATCGATACTGTTTTTTCTCATCAGGAAACAGGAATTAAAAAAACGTACGATAGAGACAAGAATTTTAGAACCTTTTGTAGAAATAACCTGATCAATTGGAAAGAAAATGGCAATAATGGAATATCCAGAGGTTTGGATAACCGAAATAGCTGGCGCAAAGATTGCGAGCGATACATGTCTCTGCCTCAATTTGATTTTCATCCCAAAGAAAACAGTTTTATTCCGCTTCAAACTATTCGGGAAGTAGAAAAGGTCTTTAGTTTAGAAGATTTAGAGGTGTCAACGACTTCTAATTTTCAAAAAGGAGGAACTACAACGGCGATGAAATATTTACATTCTTTTTTTTATAAAGGACGATATAAAGATTATAGCTTTTATATTTCAAAACCAGAGCTTTCCCGGAAAGGGTGTAGTAGATTGTCTCCTTATTTAGCATGGGGTAACTTATCAATTCGTCAGGTTTGGCAATACGCAATGGAATTCAGAAAAATTTCAGGAAATAAAAAACAAATCGATGCTTTCGTATCCAGACTTTACTGGCAAGTACATTTTGTTCAAAAGTTTGAGATGGAAGAAATTATGGAATTCGAAAGCATCAATAAAGGATATCATAAATTAAAGAAAAAAGTTTCTGAGGAGTATCAAACTGCCTGGCGAGAAGGAAAAACAGGATATCCTTTGGTAGATGCCTGCATGCGCTGTCTTAAAGAAACAGGATATCTCAATTTTAGAATGCGGGCTATGGTAGTTTCTTTTTTTACCCATAATTTATGGCAACCCTGGCAAGAAGCCAGTGCATATTTATCAAGTCTGTTTTTAGATTTCGAACCAGGAATCCATTTTCCACAATTGCAAATGCAGGCAGGAGAAACAGGAATTAACGTTCTAAGAATCTATAATCCTATTAAAAATAGTATTTCACACGATCCTGATGGTATTTTTATTAAGAAATGGGTTCCAGAATTGCGAAATGTTCCTGTTGAGTTTATTCATGAACCTTATAAAATGACCCTATTGGATCAAAAATTTAATAATATGACTTTGGGTGAAGACTATCCTTTTCCTATAGTTGATATCGATGCTAGTCGCAAAAGAGCCAGTGATACACTTTGGGAAATGAAGGATGATCCTTTGGTAAAAAAAGAAAGTAAACGTATTTTAAAAAAACATACCTTACCTAATAGAAAAAATCTAGAGTAGAAATGCAGAAAGAATTATCAATAAGAGATATCGATAGAATTATAGAAATGGCCTGGGAAGACCGTACACCATTTGATGCTATTTTAATGCAGTTTGGCTTAAAAGAGCAAGAGGTAATTCATCTGATGCGGCGAGAAATGAAAGCTTCTAGTTTTAGGATGTGGAGAAAACGTGTACAAGGTCGCAAAACGAAACACCTTAAGAAACGTTCATTTGAAGATGGTAGATTTAAATGCTCAAGACAACGACAAATTACTCATAATAAAATTTCAAAAAGATGAGTGCCAAAAAGAAAAAACCAGATTATATCGTTTTTAATGAAGACAATGAACAATACGATGCTTCATTAAAGCCATATGCAACAGACTTGGCTGCTCCAGCGATCACGACAAATGATACGGTTGCTTGGAAAAATGCCAATATTCATAAAGTCAATAAACAAATTAAGGCCAAATATGATGAGTTAAAGGCAGAATATGATGCATTGATCCAAGAATTTGAATATAATAATTTGGTATATAGTGCAAAGTTTAATTTTGAACCTGTTGTTGGTGAAGTTTATCATCTCTATAAAAATAAAGAAGAAAGGCCATTTCTATCCATTATAGCTCCCGCAGAATGTAGCTTTGATCATTTAGGTAGTTTTCGCCTTAATGCAGATAAAATATGGAAAAGTGTGTAAACTAGTCTGCTAATCTTCTTATTTTTGATAATATCTATCAAATAAACCTGAATGAATGGCAAAAATGTTTACCGAAATAAGCGGAGAATTAACTGAATTTATTGCTAATCAAAAAATCTTCTTCGTAGGAACAGCTGCAGCAGAAGGAAGAGTGAATATTTCACCAAAAGGGATGGATACCTTTCGGGTTTTGGGAACAAATAAAGTGGTTTGGCTTAATCTTACCGGGAGTGGAAATGAAACAGCAGCTCACCTTCTAAAAAATAACAGAATAACAATCATGTTTTGTTCTTTTGAAGGAAAACCTTTGATTTTAAGATTGTATGGAAAGGCTACCGTATTTCACGAGCGTGACGAAGCATATCATTCTTATATTGACCTCTTTCCTAAAATCATGGGAGCGCGCCAAATTGTAGAAATAGAAGTAGAAAACATTCAGACTTCTTGTGGTTACGCCGTTCCGATTATGGAGTTTAAAGAAGAAAGAACGGTTCTTAAATCATGGGCAGAAAAACAAGGTGAAGAACGACTTAAAGAATATCACAAAGAAAGAAACAGTTTGAGTATTGATAATATCAAAACTGGTATCTAGAGCCAAATAGCCTGTTTTGCTCACAAAAATTTATAATGAAACTCCTACTAGCACCCCAATTCCAACTCCGCCAAGAGCAAAAAGTATTTTCTCGAAAGTACTTTTTCTACGTTGACGCTTTGCATTCTTCTCCACAATTTCAAGACTATTTGAGGCTTTTTCCAGACTACTTAACGTAAAATCCAAAGCTCTTTCGGTATTCGCCAATGTAGTTTGCATCCTTTTATAAACTTCTAAATCCAAACTGTCTGAGGTCTTAAAATTGATTTTCAACTGACGCTCAAGCTCTATATTCCTTCCAAGAGTCTCTGTATATTTTTCTATTAATGATTTGGTCATCTTATCCTGCTCAAGAGTGCTTAAATACACATTTTTAATCGCAAGAAAAGACTTGGCATTTACTAAATAAATATTGGGTGTGCGAAATACATATAAGCTATCTTTTTTTACGGTAAGAGGTTCTCCCAGACGATTTGCATAAGATTCAGGGATCTCAATAACTTTTTGTCCGTCGATATCTTGTCCAAAGGAAATAGAAATAACGAATATTAAAAGAAAGAAGAATAAGTTTTTCATGATTTTATGAATTGAAAATAATTGATATACTGCAAAATACTATGTAAATGTAGTATAACATTGCTATGGATTAATTTATGCCAAAAAGACTATTTATTAACGCTTTATCTTCGGCTAATTTATCATTTGTAAATTTTATAGAATCTTTAATGCGTTGTAATTCTTCCCAATCTTTGGCATTCTTCCTCTTAAAATCAAAAATCAAAGAATCCCGTTTATGAATAAGAAGATCTTTTTGCAGTCTCATTTTTTCAAACTCTTCTCTGGAGTTTTCTAATGCTGCCTTAGTTGTTTTTAGTGTTTCTTCAGAAGTTTTTAGTTCCTGTTGGGTAATGTTTAATTGTTGCTCAATGATTTCCCATTTAGATCCAGAACTAAACGACATATATCCAATAATGACCAGAAATAAAAGAGCGACAATCTGTAAGATCGTATTGGTGTTCACGTTTTTCATGCGTTGTTTTTTGTGTTAAGAATTTTTATCACAAGCTGGCTAATTTGAACGGATAAGTAAATGTAAGTATTTTATTTTTTTTATACACAGGGAATAAACCCCTAAAAAAGTATTGAAAGTTTTGTTATGAGTCAAATCAATTTTTAGCCAATCACACTACTTAGTCTAAACATTGGCAAATACATGGCTATTAAAATCACACCTACTATGAGCCCAACCAGAATTGTTAAAAGTGGATTGAGGACATTAGAAATTACTTGAGATTGATGTTTTACCTGTTGATTATACTGCTCATTTAATTTTTGAAAAATAAATTCAGTCTGATTGGTTTCTTCAGCCACGCGAATCATTGCAGTCATTTTTTTATCGAAAATAGGGTGCTTTGAAAAAGACGTACTTAACTTACCTCCTGCAATTACGGCAACATTTGTTTGATGCAATCCTTCCTGTAGCGGATAAAAATTAATCATATGCTTTACCAAATCAATACTTTCTACCATAGGTACTTTTGCTGAGGTAAGAAGAGAAAGAGCCTGTGTGAATTGTGACATGTATATATTTCTGAAATAGTTTCCTAAAATAGGAATTCTAAGCTGCATCCTTCCCAGTATTTTTCGGTACCATCTTTTTTTAGAAATAAATATTAAACACACAATTCCCAAAAGAGCTATTCCGAAAAGTAATATACCATACTTACCAACAAAGTTTGAAAACCCAATAATCCCTTCAGTAATCCCGGGAAGGTCTACTTTGTTTTGTTTAAAAATATCTACAAACATGGGTACCACATAGCGAAGCATGAAAAAAATAACTACCAAAGCGGTACATAAAACAATAATCGGGTAGGTAAGGGCTGAAATAATCTCTCTTCTTAAATCATTTTTACGTTTGTAAAATTCACTAAGCTCTAATGTAATTTGTGCTAGTTGTCCTGTTTGTTCTCCAATACGTATTGCATAGTATTCGTAATCTGTAAAGCTCTTATTATTGTTCAGAATTTCAGAGAAAGAATTTCCTTCGATTAGCTGAGACATCATCATAGACATTAGATGACGATCCTTTTCTTTTTTTTGGGTTTCAGACAACAACTCTAACCCACTTTTGAGATCAATACCTGATTTCAACAGCACACTTAGCTCTGCATACCATTGTTCCTTTTTCTTACTATTAAAAGCATTACCAAAGAAGGCGATCTCTTTGGTTAATATTTCAGAAATATCAAAGGAACTTTCTTTTGTTTTTCGTTTTTTGGTATTGACAATTTTTATTCCCATAATCAGAAATGAATAGATGGATCATTGCGTTTAAACACAAAAATACGATGTACATCTGTGGTTTTATCAAAAGTAAGCTTGACAGCATCAATTCTTCCTGAATGTACTTGCTCTCCTTCAAAATAAAAGATTTTACTTTTTACTGTTAACAAAAAACGATCTGCATTCGAAATAATGCTGTCGCTAAAAATTTGATAACTTTTTTGCGCTATAGGAGAAAATAGAGCTAATTGCTCTTTTTCCTGATTCCAGGTGGCGTTGGTATATTTATTAAAGTCGATGGTTAGAGACACTTCCAACGATTGTATTTCAGATTGATATCTGTAATTTCCTTCAATGCTTCGCATATTGCTTTGTACAATTCCTAATACTGAAAAAGCCAAACCAGCTACAATTGCCGAAATCACCAGGACCACCATGACTTCGGTAAGGGTAAAAGCCTTTATTGTACAATTCTTGAGTCTCATTTGGTGTATACTACTTTGGTTAGTCCTTTTCCTTCTTTATTATATGTAATTAAAGCCGCATTTTTTTGAGATATGACCTGAATATCCCATCCCGAAAAATCTTCGGTATACGGTATTTTTATTTTTTGATGGTGTATCAGATATTCTAACTCTTTTATACGGTTTTGAATAGTGCCATGGTCTCGCTTAACATGGTTATTGAAGATATTATTGAAACTTAGACTGGCAATCATAAAAACGATAATGATCAATATCGAAGCCGTTAAGGTTTCAATCAAGGTAGCGGCACGTATTTTTTTTAATAAAGCCATTTCGCAATCTTATTTTTAGAGTTGACAAATGGCAATCCAGCATAATCGGGTATAGGGTTGATTAAAACCTTACCATTGTAAATATGATTTAAATATATCGATCCCGATTGATTAGCGATACATTGTTTGGTGTATAAGGAGCCTCTTATTGTTCCTTCAAACTCTATATTACCCTGGCAATAAATTTCACCGATTATTTCGGTTCCAGGTTCGATTTTGAGGTTTGTTTTAATGCGATCCTGTTTTTTGGTTTGTATTGGCAGATATATCACAGACCCTTCTATCAAGGTATTTTTACCTATTACAAAATTTATTTCTCGATTCTGAAGAGATGAACTATTTGACATTTTAGGGGTTTTGGTTTGATCAAAAAGCGTTACTGATGAAGGATATGATAAGTGACAGTTTTTACCAATTTCTATTTTTTTTGAAGCAATGATCTGTATATTTCCTTTCACACCGTCATTTATGATAATATGAGGGGCAACAAGCAGTGTATTTTCTAACAAAGTAGTAGGATGCACTACTATTTTTGTATCTGATTGAATGATGATATTTCCTGCTATTTTCTCATCACCTAAGACAATTGATGAAGGGCTATAGACAGTTTTGTAGGGTTTATTGAATGAGTTTTTTAGATCACCAGCTAGAGCAATACTATTTTTTTCACGTATAAGTATCCCTTCGGTAAGAGATGTTATATAAGAAATCCAATGATCATCAAGCTTTGGCAATGTTTCCTTACTTTGGAAAACATTACCGTAGTATAGACCAGAACCTTGATAATAATGTCCTGAAATATTTCCGGCTTTTACTCCTTGTTTCGGTAAATAGCTGTTACCTTCTAATCGCGTATTTCCTACTACAACCAAGGGGGAATTTGTATTGGCCAAATACAGATTGGGAGATTTTTCTTGAAGAGCAGATCCTATAAAAGCAGTTTTTGTTATTTTTTGGTTACGAATGGTAATTTCTGAAAACACTTTGGTCCACACCCCATGATAATTAGCAATCATTTTTTTTGTTTGATCACTTTCCTTTACCACCAGTGTGTCTTGAGAGATATTGTTTTCTCCAAGAGATTTCAGGATTTGAAGGGTTGCCGTTTCTGTGGCTTCAATTAGTTCACCAGACTTAATCCTAAAAAATGACTGCACATGAGTCAGTAGTAAAAAAGCACTTAATAGCAAGGCGATAAGTACCGAGATTAACAATGCAAATTGCATGGCCTGTGCTTTTATTTTGTGAAACACTTTCAATTTAAGATCTTAAATCGCTTGGTTTTGCCTTTGTACCGTAATTGCACCCATAATGAGGTTCCTTTTATAAGTTTTACTTCAGAAAGGACATCATTATGTTTCATGAGCTGGTCCACTCCATTAATTTCAATTAGAAATATAGCGGTACCTTTTTCACCAGTTACCAAACCCTTATAACGTATAGATGGCCAGGGGATAGGTGGTTTTTTGATTTTAGGAGCTACTTTTTTAACAGGTTCTTTTTTGGGTTTGTATAGCGTGCCTAAAAAAGGATCTCTTTCTACATCACTTATGGTAAATTGATCTCGTTCTTTACCCTCTATCTTTGAAAATTTCATAGTAGTAGTACGGGTGATCACCGGATCGTTATCTGAAAACGCATCAGTTACCTGATAGATAATAGCTGCCCAGATAAAAACAACCAGAGGTAGTAATATGTATAATCCTTTTTTACCTTTTAGCATATATTCCTAGTTTATTTGGAAATTTTGCGTTGCACTTGCATCACTTTCATTTTTAGCCTGATCAAAAGCTTTTAAAAACCAGTAATAGGTTGTACTCGCTTCTAGAGTAATCTCAGAAGGAGAAGTTACCTGATTTTTAGTTACTAACTGAGTCAAGGCTTCGTCTTCAAAAATGTATATACTGTCAATTTCTGTAGTGCCCTCTACAGTTTCTCTTGTCCATGCAAAACTTACTGCAGTTTCAGTAAGTATAGCATTATTAGCCGGAGTAGTAGCTACAGGAGTATTAGGTGATGTGGTATCTACCGTTACAGACCTGGTCGTATACAACGTATTTTGGGTAGCGTTCTCGGCTCTTACTTGCCAACGGGTAACTCCTTCAGGAAAGGTGAGTGTGATCATGGTGTCAATAGTCGTTTCTTCTTGCATCACTTCGTTACTGGAATTTAATAATTGTATTCTGTAGGTATTTGCATCAGGGACTGCCTGCCATTGTAGTTCTATTTCTGGCTCATTAGTGGCCAATTCGTTTACCGGGGAGGTGAGTAGTACTTCCCTTGAAGCAAAACCAGTAGGCTCAGTTACACTAAATCCAGCCATTACATAAGCTGTTTCTGATCCCGAGTTTTGGGCACGCACCCGCCATTCGTAGGTGTTTTTTGTAAGATTCGTTCTAAAATTTGTCGAAGTAACCGTGGTATCTTCTACAATTTGAGCAGCATTTTCAAAATTCGGTCTTGCAATTTGAACACGGTACGAAGTAGCCTGATCAACCGCTTCCCAGCTGAAATTTATAGAGGTGTCTTGAATTTGTGATCCGTCTTTTGGTGCAATGATAGCCGTCATGTCATCAGAAAGATCTTCTTCTATGAAGGCTTCTTCACAACTACAAAGAGCTATAAAGATTACTAAACTAAATAGTGTATACTTTTTCATACCAATTTATATTATTTTCTGTCATCTCGAGTACTTCAACTCGACTCAGCATAAACTGAATCTAGAGGTTGTCTGCATACATTTCGACTACGCTTGATGTGACAACAGCTTATTAATGTTATTGATGTAAACTTATAATTTAAAATAATCCATTTTTTCTTTTGCCTTTTCGGCATTTTTGTAGGTGTTATTTGGGCAAGATGCCTTTTCATCTATAATATCTGATAGCACCACCTTTCTTTTGCCACTAATTCCCCAACAAAAATGCGATAGTCGATATCCAAACACAGTTGCTGACGAGAAATCTATAGTTTTATATAATTTCCCATCACGTACCAAGGATAATTGATATTGTTTGTATTTTTCGTTAATCAAAAATACAGCTTCGGCATTGCTTATCTCAATTATCAAGGATTCTGGAAGTGCTATAGATACGCCAGTTACCATACCTGTATTTTCTTGATTTTTGAGATATACCAAAGTAGCCTGATTCTCTTCTTTTTTTAACTCTGAAAGCAATGTAACTCTATCTGTGATCTCTAATTGCAGAAAAGAAGGTTTTGTCTTGAGAGAATCTACATAAGTAACCCCTTGCTTGTTATTTTTTGAATGTTGCGTATATGCCTTATACGTATTCAAATTAAATGTCGTAGTGTTGACTCCCACACGAATCGCCTCTTTATACGTTGGGATTGCAGTTTCTTTAAAATCTGAACGCATCATTTTGTTATGTTGCATTCCAATAACCCCAAGCGCCATCGGCATAGTAGAGGCCGTATGCATGGTAGCATGATTTACCTTGATGCTATGGCAACTTATAAGAGAGATAGGTATTAGAAGCAGTATGATATATTTTTTATAATTCATTATTAGTTATGTTTTTTGTATATAATTTATATTTCTAGTTTAGCCGCTGCAATAAAACCCTACATTGCAAATAGCTTTTTCTGGTTCTGAAATTTTTCTTCTTTTCAAAATCTACGTGAATTAAATTCCCAAAACTATACTTTTGCTCTAGCGCATATACTACGTTTATAAGCGATTTGTAATTTCCTTGAATGGTGAAATTATAGGTCGTGGCAGTTTTTTGGCTAGCTTCATCGGTAAAAATATGAGGTTCTTCAAAAGCTATTATTTTAAATTCAGATAGATTGGAGAGGGTATTTAAGGTTGTAAGGATGTTGTTTTGCAAAGAACTTCCTTCGACATTATTTTTTTGAAGAATCTCATCAAGTTGTTTTTCTTTATTGGTTAAAGCAGCTAATTGTGCAGGAGCAGATTGATATGCCAGTTTTTGAGTTTCGAGTTTTGTTACTTCACTACGAAGACTAAAAGTTTTAGAATACCCAAAGCGGTAAGCAATGAAGAACATTAATAACAGTCCTACTACTAGCAATATGTTTTTATTTCGTTGTGTCATGAGCTAGATTGATTGTTATTTCAAAACTGGAGGTGTTCTTTTTATCCATCCCGTAGTGGATGATAGTTACGGTGTCTACAAAATCCAAATCTTCGATAGTGTTTAGCCAAATAGTAAAGCCTGCCTTATCAACTGAGTTTCCGTTTATCGATATTACATTATTTTTAATCCAAATTGGCTTATCACTTCGAATCGTTTTGGTCTCGGGTTGATATGTGAATGAATTTAATAAAACTGTCGTAGGTTGTGGTCGTATAATTTGATCAATATAGAATGAGCTTTTAGAGAATCCGGTGGTAAGGATACTATGTACTATAGCTTCTTTTGTATTTACAATAGATTGTTGTTTTTTTATACTTTCATTTTGCGTGGTATATACCTGAATTT
Source organism: uncultured Aquimarina sp. (assembly GCA_947500845.1). Taxonomy (GTDB): domain Bacteria; phylum Bacteroidota; class Bacteroidia; order Flavobacteriales; family Flavobacteriaceae; genus Aquimarina; species Aquimarina celericrescens. The sequence continues at coordinate 413,886 of CANMTP010000002.1, read as the reverse complement.
CCTCCTGTAGGTTTTGCCATTTTTGGTACTGGGCATTAAAAACAAAGAAATTGATAAGTAATGTCATTAGCAAAAATCCTACACCATATTGCAAAGCTTTTTTGAAGAAGAGAGATTCTTTGTATTCATTTTGTAATTGTTGGTTTTTCCCATCAATATTACCAAAAACCCGTGTTTGATCAGAAAATGAATCCAACACAATAGCTAGAGGAAGTGTGTAGATACTAGAAATTGCAAAACCCTCTATAATATAGTCTTGCACGTCATGATTTATTCTTGCAAGGATAGAAAACACCTCTTTATCCTGGAATTGAATTGTAGAAGTATGACTTAAAATATCTTCTTTTTGGATGTAAGGTACTAACGCAGCCATCTTCAGATTTCCCAAAGAAATTTCAGTAATTATGATTTTCTCTTGTCGGTAATTTTGAATAATAGCATCTACATATCGTTTTCTACAAACTGTTACAAATGACTTTCTACTCGTATTTAGTATTTGATAATAAAAATCATCTAGATTTAGATTAGGATATGCCTCAGATAGGATTTCGATATCTTTCCCTGTATTGCTTACTTCTTTGGTAAGAACGTTGTCGTCTGTAATTACCAGCTTGATTTTTTGGACATTTTTTATATGTCCAGCTAGTTCCTGAAAACTATCCGCTTTAAATTTTCTGGTAATATCAAGCTCCTCTTTTTTTAATAGGATTTCTAACCCTAAAATAGATAGCGAATTATCGTGTTCAGAATAATGTTCTAACGCTAGAAAAGTTTTCCCTTTGGGATTATATGATGCCAGTTTATTGAGCATTAGTAAAAAACTGTAGGTTTGATAATAACATTTAACCGTCTTTTTGAATCCTCTCTAACCCTTTTGCTAAATAGCCATTTTATGATCGGAATTCGGGATAATAATGGGACACCAGAGCCTGAGTCATTTTTAACTTTTTGTTCAATTCCACCTAAAATAGCAACATCGTTTGCCTGCATACGCATGATAGAAGAAAACCTACGACTATTAATGTCTGGCGGTGCATCTTCTGCAATGCGCTCACCACTAAAATTGGATTGAATTACCTGAATATCCAGAGTAATTTGTCCATCTCCTGAAACAAAAGGTTTAAATTCTAATGCCAATTCGGCGTCTATAGGTAGATAGTTTACAATTTCTGTAGTTTGAGGATTTTGTGATCCAATAATATTCTGACTGGTTACCGTATAATATGTGGTTTGCCCACTGGATAAATATGCTTTATGGCCATTTAAAGTACTTAACTTTGGAGTGGATAGAATCTTTACATTTCCGTTGGTTTCCATTGCCTTAATGTCCATGTAAAAGTTAGGAACTACATTCCCTAGATTTAAAGATCCAAAACCATCAAAGCCACCAATAATTCTATTTATAGTTTGTGCTCCTAGGGTGATATTAGCATTGGGGAAAGCCACTCCCTGATCATTTGCAGGTTCTTCTCCAAGCCCAAATTCTACTCCGGTTTCTATAGTTGCACTTCGGTTTACTTCAAGAATCATAACTTCTATAAGTATAAGCGGTACAGGTTTATCGATATACTTTACGAATTTCTTGAATTTCTCGACCCGAGTACCTGATCCACTAACTATAAAACTGTTTAGTTCGGTATCAATTTTGATATCCAGACCCTCGCTAATACTTGCTGGAAATATATCCGAAATAGATCCGGCTTCAGAGCTTTGGGGAGATTCATTCCCAGAGAATCTGTTACCAGAATTATTACGGTTTCTATTGTTAATATTGGGCTGATTTAATCCTGTATTTGCGGTATTCCCAAAAAAACTAGTACCCCCAGTAACAAAGTTATTGTTCCCGAAACTATTACCATAAGAAGTTGAAGGATTCGCATCTCCTAACATAGCAATGGAGCGGTGCATCATCTGTATTAAATCAATTTTTTTGAGCGACAGTTGGTTTTCTGTCCCAAAATAATAAACATCTCCTTCTTTTTTAAAAGTGAAATTATCTGAGGAAGGGAGCGTATTATTTTGAAAATTTTGTGAATTATTATTTTCTTGATTATTTTGATTGTTAGGATTTCTATCGGCGTTGCTCTCAAATATCTTAATGAGCAAATCGTCAAAACGTATTGCTTCTGCTTTTACGGTAACCGTTCCAGCATTTTCCAGGGGGGAAGCCGTGAATACATCCAGATTAAGATCTTCTGTAATATTATAAACAACGTCTGAAATAGGTGTGTTTTTAAGATCTACAGTAATTACTTTTTTTATAGAATCTACTACTTTATAATAAAAATTATTGCGACTTCTTCGTGGTCTTCCTGCATCATCTGGGTTACTGCCTCCGGGTATAGACTCGAATTCGTAAAAACCATCTCTGGTTTTATTGAAATCTAGATTATTGGCCTCTGCCAATTTTCGTAAGGCAAGATCTATAGGAACGTTAGTTATAAAAAGTGTAAGCGTTTTATTATTTAATTCTGGAGCGTATAGAAGGTTTTTCCCAGAAAGCTCTGTTATTTTTCTGAAAACCTTTGGTAAAGGATCATTGGTAAAATCGGTTGTTAATGTTTCTGATGTAATATCATACGAAACTACAATTTCCTTTTCAACAGGAATTATATCGGGAGGAGTATATTTTCTTATTGATAAAATGTTACCAGTAAAATCAATATCTAACTCATATTCTTTGGCTAGAAATATAAGCAAATCCTGTACACTTACCTTGTTAAAACCATTAACTATATTAATCGAGTTAAGTTCGCTTGCAATATTTATATTTATTTTGTGCACCTGCGAAATCGCTCTCAAAAAATTTAGAAGGCTGGTGTTCGAGATATTTATATTTACTTTTTCCGATAATCCAGGGATATCTACACTAAGTAATTGTAGTTTGTTTTCGATAGTATTTATCCTGGTATTATCTTTATCCTGGACATCTTCTTGGGCAAAGGATGCTATTCCAAAACCTAGAATAAAGTAAATAAGTAGTATATTTTTTTTCATAGTGATTATTCTAATTTCCTTGGGGTAATGAACATTAATTGTTTGCTAACAATGGATATACTTCTTCAACAGAGGTATGCCCTTCGATCACCAAGCGTATAGCATTGTTTTTTAAAGTTTTAATATGCTGAGTTGAGATATAGTCATCAATTTCTAATTCGTTGTGCCGTATGGTTGTTTCTAATTCTTTTGTGATTGGTAATATCTCGTAAATTGCTTTTCGTCCAAGATATCCAGTTTGATAACAATGATTACACCCTACTGCTACATAATGTTTTTTGATGGTTTCGGGAATATCAAATCCTAATGGAAAATCTCTAGTTTCTGAAGTCTTTTCTTTTTTGCAATGCGAACATAATTTTCTTACTAATCGTTGTGCAATACTCATCGTTAATGTACTGGCTAATAAAAAAGAAGGGACATTCATGTCGATAAGTCTTGAGATCGTCGCCCAGGCAGAATTGGTATGAATAGTTGACAATACTAAATGTCCTGTTAAGGCCGCTTTGATAGCTATATTGGCGGTTTTTTCATCTCGAATCTCACCAACCATGATTACATCCGGATCCTGACGTAAAAATGCCCGAAGTGCTGCCGGAAAATCAAAATCAATGTCTTCACGTAACTGAACCTGATTTACACCCTCTAAGGTATATTCTATAGGATCCTCAATGGTTAATATGTTGAAAACCTCTTTATTCAATTCTTTGAGAGTGGCATATAATGTTGTGGTTTTACCAGAACCTGTTGGACCAGATATGAGTATGATCCCTTGCGGTTTTTTGATAGCCTCCCGATAGAGTTCGAGCTCTTTTTGGGTAAATCCTAAGTCGTCAAGTTGTACCTGTTGTGTATCTCTGTTTAAAAGTCTAAGAACAATTTTTTCGCCATACAATGTAGGCATCGTAGAGACCCTGATATCAAACTCTTCTGCTCCATTTTTAAATGTAATACGACCATCCTGTGCCAATCTTTTTTGAGAGATATCTAGTCCGGATTGTATTTTAATTTGATTAATAAGTTGAGGAAACTCTTTAAGTGTTATAGTATACATCTCTTTTAGTTTACCATCTAATCTAAACCTAACCCGACAATGCTTTTCATACGGTTCCATATGAATATCACTACTACCAAAATCTTTTGCAGCAGAGATCAGTTTTTGTAGAAAGTTATCCTCATAATGAAGCTTTTCATGAGTTGTGACCGCCTTTCGATAATTAAGAGTAAGATACGATTGCACATTTTCTTCACTATCGGGAACTAAAACGATATTTTGATTCAATATTATGGATAGTTCCTTTTTTAAACTATCTATATTTTGGGAGTCTGTTTTAAAAAGTATTTGGTTTCCCTCTTCATTAAAAGGAACTATCCTATAATGAAAGGCTTGGTTAGAAGTAATTAGTTGCTTCAGGCGGACTGGTATTTCAAAATTATCTATACTCATTATATCAAATATAAATTAAGGGTATTGGCACACCAGTTTCCAATAAAAATCAATAGTAGAAAAGCCGACATATAACCAGCAAGGGGAATAGAATTGTATTCGCTTTGGTGTTTCAGAATCAACCATGCAAGTAATGAGAAAATTAACGAAAAAACGAAAATTACGACAAAAGTTGCTGTTGGAAATGCCATAGCAAGCGCCAGAAAATAAAGAGCATCTGCCAAGCCAAAAACTTCTTTAAAAAAGGGCTTTTTAATTAATAAAACAGTATATAAATATAGCAATCCAAGTACGGTAATAATCACTCCAATGTTAATAACAGTGAATGTTATGAAGTGAATTTTAAGCACATTGCGATAATGCATATATCCAAGTAATACCATTAGAGATGGTAATAAAAACCAGTAAACCTCTCTGCTTTTAAGATCTTGATATATTATATATACCAAATTAAATATAATAAGGCCTTTTAAAATAACCATATTAATCTTTTATAAGTTGTTTTGGACTTCCGTTTTGATCAATCTCCCAAACATTAAAAACTCCGTCACCATCAAAATCAACAACCGCTGTGGCTCTGGCTTTAAAATTAGAAATAGAGGCTTCGGTAATTTCATAGGCATAATTAGCAGTTCCACCATTCTTTACCGTTGTTGGGGCGTCATAGTTGATTTCTGTAAAATCAGCAGAATATTTAGAATTTAAATATCGGTATTGAGTTTGCATGTTGCTGATAGTCTTCAGTTGTATTTTTGCTTCCTGTGCTTTGGTTTGGGCGATAAGAGGCAAAAAGTTAGGTAAAGCAATTAAGAGAAGAATTCCAATAATGGCTAATACCAGTAACATTTCCTGAAGATTAAAAGCTTTGAGCTTATAAATCTTAGTGGTCATAATAGTTTTGTTAATTCCTTTGATAATGCAAGAATACAACCTATGAGTTTCATTTTTTGAAACTGGTGAAAAAAATATAAAAAAGTTTATATATCTACTGGCAGTTGTACTGTAATTACAAATATTATCTTAACGAGATTTTTATTAAACTTTTGATAAGAATTTTTTATCGATTTCTTTGTTGTGGGATTTAATTGTACATTAGTCCCAACCTCAAAAACACTAAAATATGTCAGAATTTTGGCTTTATGTAAAGCTTGGCTTTAGTCACGTATTAGATTGGAGTGCCTATGACCATATCCTTTTTTTAATAGTACTTACTGTAGGATATACTTTTGATAACTGGAAACGAATACTGGTACTAATCACGCTGTTTACTTTAGGACACACAATTTCATTATTTTTGGCGGCTTATAACATAGTGGCTGTTAACTCCAAGGTTATAGAATTTTTAATTCCACTTACAATTTTAGTGACAGCAATTTTTAATCTTTTGACGGCAAAAAGCGGATCTAAAAGTAGCAAAATAGGAGTTTTGTATGGGGCTACCATTTTTTTCGGATTAATACATGGATTAGGTTTTTCTAGCTATTTTAAAGCAATAAGCAGTAATGTGAGTTCTAAGATTTTACCATTGATCGAGTTTGCCTTAGGTATAGAGCTCGCTCAAATTATTGTAGTAGTTATTGTGGTATTCATCAGTTTTGTCGTTCAGACATTTTTTAGATTTTCAAAGCGAGATTGGATTCTTATTGTTTCTTCGATCGTTATAGGAATGGTAATCCCGATGCTTATCGCCAATAAAATTTGGTAATTAAGTACTCCTTTGGGTTGTATTTGCCACATGGTAATAATATATTCGTACTTTGATTGTTATGAATACACAAGTCATTCTACCCTATGTCTAAAAAAAAGCAACTCAAATACGATAAAGCCTATTTGCGAATAGCAAGAGAATGGGGAAAATTATCGCATTGTGAAAGAAAGAAAGTTGGTGCGGTTATTGTTAAGGATAGAATGATCATCTCAGATGGGTTTAATGGTACTCCTACAGGTTTTGAAAACCCTTGTGAAGATGAAGAAGGATATACAAAGTGGTACGTTTTACATGCCGAGGCTAATGCAATCTCTAAGGTGGCATCGTCTACGCAATCATGCAGAGGCGCGACGCTATATATTACGTTATCACCATGTAAAGAGTGTAGTAAATTGATCCATCAAGCCGGGATTAAACGGATTGTGTATCAAATGGGTTATAAAGATAACTCTGGCTTGACATTTCTTGCCAAAGCTGGGGTTGAAATAGAACAGATTACGGATTTAGAAGATTAATGGGATATTCAAAAAAATACTTACCGTTGTTTTTAGGACTGGCAGTGGGAGCTGGAGTGTTTTTAGGAAGCAAACTAAATTTTAGCAACCCTTCAGCAAAGTTATTCTCTTCAAATGCAAAGAAAGAAAAACTAAATCGTCTTATCGATTACATTGATTATGAATATGTGGATGAAATTAATACAGATAGTATTGTAGATGTCACTGTAAATAGAATTTTAGAGAATTTAGACCCACATTCAGTGTATATTCCTCCTGAAGAATTAGAAGGAATTACAGAAAGCATGCAAGGTGACTTTATAGGCATAGGAGTGACTTACTATCCTTATAGAGATACTATATCGGTCATCAACACGATTAAAGGTGGGCCAAGTGAAAAATCTGGTATCAAAGCTGGAGATAGAATTCTTATGGCCGATAATGATACACTTTATGGAGAAAGTTTGTTAAGTGACAGGCTGGCCGATAAATTAAAAGGAGAGTTAAATAGCCAGGTCCAACTTAAAGTATTTCGTAAAGGTAGGGGCGTATTTGATGTCGTGGTTAAAAGAGGAAGAGTACCCTTGCAAAGTCTAGACGCAGCTTACATGCTGGATGAAAATTTGGGATATATTAAAATTAACCGTTTTGCAGAAACTACGTACAAAGAATTTAAAAAAGCCTTAGATTCTCTAAAAAGTGAAGGAGCACAAAGTATAGTCATCGATCTGCGGGATAACGGAGGCGGGTTTATCGCCCCTGCTTTAAAAATGGCAGACGAATTCCTGAAAGACGATGTGTTAATCATGTTTACAAAGAACAAAAAAGGCGCGATAGAAAATAACTTTGCAACCCGCAGAGGCAGCTTTGAAGAAGGTAAGCTTTATGTGTTGATTAATGAAAATTCTGCCTCAGCAAGTGAAATTTTTGCAGGTGCAATTCAGGATAACGATAGAGGCATCATTGTGGGCAGACGGTCTTATGGTAAAGGGCTTGTGCAAAGAGAAATGGCTCTGGGTGATGGCAGTGCGATACGATTGACCATTTCTAGATATTATACACCTACAGGACGCTCAATTCAGAAACCATATACCAATGGAAATAAAGAGTATTACAATGAATACTTAGAGCGATACAAAAATGGTGAATTACAGAATGCAGATAGTATCCAGGTAGCAGATTCTTTGAAGTTTAAAACCCCAGGGGGCAAAACAGTATATGGTGGTGGTGGAATTATACCCGATATTTTTGTAGGTAAAGATACTACCAGAGTAGGAGAGACCCTGAATTATTTGTTACGTTCTGGCCGGATGGGGCGTTATGTTTTTGAAGAATTGGATAAAAAAAGAAGTTTCTATAATGATCTTTCTGAAGAAGAATTTAATGAAAAAATTGAAGTGGATGATGATTTTGCAGAAGGTTTCCTATCTTATGCCAGAAGATTAGGCATGGAAATTCACCTCAATAATTATCAAGAGCAACTTAAAAAATATCTGAAAGCAACTATGGCGCAGCAGTTGTTTGGTACCGATGAATTTGAAAGAATCATCAATACAGATGACGCCATGATTAACAAGGTAATATCGCTTTCTAAAAAAGACTCATTATACCCCTAAACTTATGTCAGAACTTCAAGAATATTTGGTAGCTATTGCGATTTGTTCACCACTTTTTTTCTTTATCATAGCAGTTGCCTTTAGGTTGCTAGATAATAGTGCTGCTATTTTTTTAAAGCATGATATTCTTGTAGATACATCTTATGTTTCCGCCGATGTGATAAGAGAGCATATCGTTACTTCGGAGGATAGAATGCTTAAAAAATCTTTAAAAAAAGCACTTCTATTCAGAAAATTACACAATTTTTTTATGATCTTAATGGTAATTTCTATCCCTCCGGTAATTATTGCTTGTTTCTTTCTTTTTTAAGAAAATCAAAAGGTTATTTTCCTTTCTTTTTTTGTTGAATTTTCCTTGAAATCAATAGAATGAACAGGAGAATAATTACACTGGCAGAGGCAAAAATACCAATAAGAGCAGTTTTACTATCATCGACAAGAAGATTGTCGATATCTAGATGTGTTGCATTGTAAACCACTAAAGCAGCGGCAATTACAATTAAGACATAGATAAAATACTTCAAAACAATTTTATTTATTGAACTGTTCTAAACCAGTTCATTGATTCTAATGGCTAAAATAAGCCTTTAATATTGGTTGCAAATAATTTTACAGCAATAGCTAGTAGAATTACACCAAAAATCTTCCTAACAACATTAATTCCTTGTTTTCCTAAAACTTTTTCAATCTTACCTGAAGATTTTAATACGATGTATACAAATATGATATTGATAATGATTGCAATAACAATATTGATGGTGTGATATTCTGCTCTTAAGGACAATATAGAAGTCATGGTACCTGCGCCCGCGATTAAAGGAAAAGCAAGAGGTACTACGGCTGCAGTTTCAGGAGCGTCATCTTTATATAATTGAATACCTAAGATCATTTCGATAGCCAAAAAAAAGATGATAAATGATCCGGCAACAGCAAAAGAATTGACATCTATACCAATTAAACTCAATATTTCTTTACCTACAAATAAGAAAAGAACCATTAGTATAGCAGCGACTATTGATGCTTTTTCACTTTGAATGTGTCCTACTTTTTTTCTTAGATCAATAATAATGGGGATACTTCCTACAATGTCTATAACTGCAAACAAAATCATACTTGCTGTCAGAATTTCTTTAAGGTTAACGTTCATAGATTGGTCGTTTCAAAATTTGTGCAAATGTAAGAGACTTTCTCAAATAAAGGTATTATAAAATGCTGAATAAATTATAAAAAATTCTAGTGTAAGAATTATATTTGCCTCATGTTTCAATTAGGAAAAACTATAATTTCTGAAGAAATTATCGAGAAGGATTTTGTGTGTAATCTCTCTGCCTGTAAAGGAGCTTGCTGTATCGATGGCGAAGCGGGAGCACCTCTTGAAGAGTCTGAGGTTCAAAAACTTGAAGAAGTGTACCCTGTAGTGAAGTCATATCTGCGCAAAGAAGGTGTAGAGGCAATAGAGAAGCAAGGCACATATATTAAAACTCAAAATGGGGAATTAGAAACTCCTCTTATTAACGGAGGGGATTGTGCCTATGTAATTTTTGATGAAAAGGGTACAGCAATGTGTGCAATAGAAGAAGCATATAATCAGGGAGAAATTGATTGGAAAAAGCCCATTTCTTGCCATTTATACCCCGTACGTGTTCAAGAGTATTCAGAGTTTTCTGCAGTAAATTATCATAAATGGGAAATATGTGATGATGCGTGTATACTAGGAAAAGAACTTCAAGTTCCTGTGTATAAATTCGTAAAAGAGGCGCTCATTAGAAAGTTTGGTGAAAATTGGTACATCGAACTCGAAAAAGTAGCTGAAAAATTGAAAAAATAGTTTCTTTCCGTAATTAAAAACCTTCTTTTTGATTCTTTTTTTGTTAAAATTAAAGCTTTTTATCGTTACGGTTTAGCCGTAATTTACTCATTTGTATCCATCAAAATTTTTAGTCAAAAAAGCCTGTGAATAAGTGTCAAATAAGGATCTAAGGAGGTTGCTAACATCGTTGTTGATATCTTTTGTTTTTTTATTTAATTTATTGATAATCAGATATTTAAATATAAATCTTATTTTGCTTAAAATGCTGTGTGAAATTTCTTCGTGTTGAAAACTTTGTTGAAAACGTTTGCTAACTTTTAGTAGAACTTTTGACCTATTTCGTGATCTTTGTAAGACCCTTTGAAAAGAAAAATTCTTAAAAAAACAGCTAAAAAAATGAAGATGAGTGCAGTAGAACCTATTTTGCAAGAAAATAAAGATCGATTCGTGATTTTTCCTATTCAACATCATGATATTTGGGAATGGTATAAAAAATCAGAGGCAAGTTTTTGGACCGCCGAGGAAATCGATTTACATCAGGATATTACAGACTGGTCTACCAAACTTACAGACGACGAGAGATATTTTATTAAACACATTTTAGCATTTTTTGCTGCCTCTGATGGAATAGTAAATGAAAATCTTGCTGAAAACTTTGTGAATGAAGTACAATATAGTGAGGCTAAATTTTTCTATGGTTTCCAGATCATGATGGAAAATATCCATTCTGAAACCTATTCACTACTTATTGATACATACGTAAAAGATGAGAAAGAAAAAGATTTATTATTTAATGCAATTGAAAACTTCCCGGCAATTAAGAAAAAAGCAGATTGGGCACTAAAATGGATCGATTCTGATTCTTTCGCAGAGCGTTTGATTGCTTTTGCAGCAGTTGAAGGAATTTTCTTTTCTGGAGCATTTTGTTCTATTTTCTGGTTAAAGAAACGTGGATTGATGCCAGGGCTTACATTTTCTAACGAATTAATTTCTAGAGACGAAGGGGTGCATTGTGATTTTGCAGTACACCTTCATAATAACCACTTGGTAAACAAAGTGCCAAAAGAAAGAATTCGAGAAATTTTGGTAGATGCATTGAATATTGAAAGAGAATTTATTACAGAATCTCTTCCGGTAAGTTTGATCGGGATGAATTCAAAATTGATGACACAATACCTCGAGTTTGTTACCGATAGATTATTGGTTGAACTAGGTTGCGAGAAAGAATATAGCACTGCAAATCCATTTGATTTTATGGATATGATCTCACTACAGGGAAAAACTAATTTCTTTGAGAAGCGAGTTTCAGAATATCAAAAAGCGGGAGTGCTTAATAAAGATACAGAGGAAAGTAAGATAAGTTTTGATGCCGATTTTTAATCAATTGTCATTCTGGCGAGGGCTGGAATCTCAAATTATCGCACAAAATTTTATAATATATTCATTCTGAGCTAGTCAAAAACATTTCTTCTGTTTAATTCATAGGTTAGCTCAGTTTGATACAGCTTTGCAAAAGGCGTTACATAAATTAGGACGGGAAAAAGTCACAGTATTGTATTCGATGTAGGGTCACTCTTGTTTTAGGATAGAGAGGTTTCTTTTGAGTACTCGATTTCAAAAGCAATTGAATATAATTAGCTGACTTTTAGAATATAAAAAATTAGTGACACGGAATTAACATCAACTTCTTCGTGAGAAGAAAATTTAAAAACCAAAACAACGTATGTATGTAGTAAAAAGAGATGGGCGTAAAGAACCAATTATGTTCGATAAGATTACCGCAAGGGTAAGAAAATTATGTTATGGACTTAATCCGCTAGTTGACCCGGTAAAGGTGGCGATGAGGGTGATAGAGGGATTGTATGATGGGGTAACAACAAGTGAATTAGATAATTTGGCTGCAGAAATCGCTGCCACAATGACTATAACACACCCTGATTATGCAAAGCTTGCAGCTCGTATCTCTGTTTCTAACCTACACAAAAACACAAAAAAGACATTTTCTGAAGTAATTACAGATCTTTATGAGTATGTAAACCCAAGAACAGGTAAAAAAGCACCTTTGATTTCTGATGAGGTATACGATGTGATTGTTGCCAATAAAGAAAAATTGGATTCTACGATTATCTATAACCGTGATTTTGGATATGATTATTTTGGTTTTAAAACATTAGAGCGATCGTATTTACTTAAAATTAACGGTAAAATTGCAGAACGACCACAGCATATGTTAATGCGCGTTTCTATCGGGATTCATCTAGATGATCTGGATGCTGCTATAGAGACTTATGAGTTGATGTCTAAAAAATATTTTACACACGCTACACCTACTTTATTTAATTCGGGGACACCAAAACCACAAATGTCTTCTTGTTTCTTGTTAACCATGCAGGATGATAGTATTGATGGTATTTATGATACGTTGAAACAAACCGCCAAAATCTCTCAATCTGCCGGTGGGATAGGATTATCTATTCACAATGTTCGTGCTACCGGATCCTATATCGCAGGAACTAATGGTACTTCTAATGGTATTGTGCCAATGCTTAGAGTGTACAATGACACCGCTCGATACGTAGATCAAGGAGGAGGAAAGCGTAAAGGATCTTTTGCAATCTATGTAGAGCCTTGGCACGCCGATATTTTCGACTTCCTGGACCTTAAGAAGAACCATGGTAAAGAAGAGATGCGTGCTCGTGATTTGTTTTATGCAATGTGGGTGCCGGATTTATTTATGAAACGTGTACAGGATGATGCCGAGTGGACTTTGATGTGTCCTAATGAATGTCCGGGTTTATTCGATATGCATAGTGATGAATTTGAAGAAACATATACGCGTTATGAAGCCGAAGGAAAAGGACGTAGAACTATAAAAGCTCGTGAGCTTTGGGAAAAAATCTTAGAATCCCAGATCGAGACTGGAACCCCATATATGTTGTATAAAGATGCGGCAAACCGAAAATCAAATCAGCAAAATTTAGGTACGATTCGTTCATCTAACTTATGTACAGAGATTTTAGAATATACCAGTCCAGATGAAGTAGCGGTATGTAACCTGGCTTCCATCGCACTACCTATGTTTGTAAAGAATGGTGAATTTGATCATAAAGAACTATATAAAATCACAAAGCGTGTTACCAAAAACCTAAATAGGGTTATCGATCGTAACTACTATCCAGTAAAAGAAGCGGAAAATTCAAATATGCGCCATCGTCCTATCGGATTAGGCGTGCAAGGGTTAGCAGATGCATTTATTCAGTTGCGTTTGCCATTCACGAGTGATGAGGCAAAGAAATTGAATCAAGAAATTTTTGAAACTCTTTATTTTGCAGCGGTGACCGCTTCTATGGAAGAAGCTAAGGCGGATGGGCCATACCAAAGTTATGAAGGTTCTCCTATATCAAAAGGAGAGTTTCAATACAACTTGTGGGGAATAAAAGATGAAGAATTAAGTGGTCGTTGGGATTGGGCAAAGCTGCGTAAGCAAGTGCTTAAAAATGGAGTACGTAACTCATTATTAGTAGCACCAATGCCTACAGCATCTACCTCTCAGATTTTAGGAAATAATGAAGCCTTTGAGCCTTACACAAGTAATATCTATACCAGACGCGTATTATCAGGAGAGTTTATTGTAGTAAATAAACATCTGTTAGAAGACTTGGTGAAACTAGGATTATGGAACGATGAGCTTAAAGATGCAATCATGCGTGCCAATGGATCAGTCCAGAACATCGATATCATCCCTCAGGATCTTAAAGAATTATATAAAACTGTTTGGGAAATGAGTATGAAAGATATTATCGATATGTCTCGTCACAGAGGATATTTTATCGATCAGTCACAATCACTTAATTTGTTTATGGAAGGAGCTACCATGGCAAAATTAACTTCGATGCATTTCTATGCCTGGAAAAGCGGATTAAAAACAGGAATGTATTACTTAAGAACAAAATCTGCTGTAGACGCGATTAAGTTTACACTTAAAAGTGAAAAGAAAGAAGTGCCACAAGCAGAAAAAGTAGCAGTAGCTGCAGCACAGGTAATGGAGGCACAAGCTGCTGCCACCAAAGTAGCAGAACCAAAACAAGCTCCGGTTTCCCCAGAAGGAACGGCGCTAACCCCAGAAGAGCTTCGTGCTATTATAGCACAGTCAAAAGAAGCCGAAGGAGACGATTGTTTAATGTGTGGGTCTTAGACCTGGATTTATATAGGGTAAAAGGGAAGTTTTCTTAGGATGCTTCCCTTTTTGTATATTTCGATTTTATTAAAATATGATGAATTGGGAACAACTCCTTTCGTTAAAAAGACAAGGAGATACAAATAAAAGATTACGTAAGGAGCAGGATGAAACCCGATTAGGTTTTGAAGTAGATTATGACCGAATTATCTTCTCCTCAGCCTTTAGAAGTTTGCAGGACAAGACACAAGTAGTGCCATTATCCAAAACGAGCTTTGTACATACGCGATTAACGCATAGTCTCGAGGTGTCAGTGGTAGGTCGTTCTTTGGGTAGAGTAGTAGGTAAGAAAATTTTAGAAAAACATCCTCATCTTTCAACAATTCACGGATATCAATTTAATGATTTCGGCGCTATTGTCGCTGCCGCTGCCTTAGCACATGATATTGGCAATCCTCCTTTCGGACATTCAGGGGAAAAGGCAATAGGAGAATATTTCAAAACAGGAAGCGGTACTCGCTATAAAGATCAACTAACACCAAAACAATATCAGGATCTTATTGATTTTGAAGGAAATGCTAACGGTTTTAAAATCCTTACTGAATCAAGAGAAGGCATCGAAGGAGGACTACGACTTTCGTTTGCAACTTTGGGAGCTTTTATGAAATACCCAAAAGAGTCACTTCCTAAGAAACCAACAAAACACATAGCTCATAAAAAATATGGATATTTTCAGAACGATAAAGGTTTTTTTAGAGAGGTTGCTGAAGAAGTTGGGTTACTTAGACATGCAATAGATAATGAAGTTACCTACAGCCGTCACCCGTTAACGTTTTTGGTAGAAGCAGCAGATGATATCTGCTATACTATTATTGATTTTGAAGATGGGATTAACCTTGGATTAATAGAAGAAGAATACGCGTTAGAATATTTAATTAAGCTGGTAAAAGATACCATTAATACCTCAAAGTATAACCAATTAGCTACTACAGCAGATCGTTTAAGTTATTTAAGAGCTTTGGCCATCAATACCTTGATAAAAGAGGCTGCCAGCATTTTTGTAGAAAACGAAGAAAAGATACTGTCAGGAGAATTTGATAGTGCTCTAATTGATAAAAGTAAATATGGGGCTCAAATCAACGATATTATAAAAATAAGCGTATCCAAAATATACCAAAGCCATGAGGTGACTGAGAAAGAAATTGCCGGTTATGAAATTCTTTCAACTTTGTTAGATCGTTATTGTGTTGCAACCGATAATTTCAATCAAAATCGAAGTTCTAATTATGATAAACTAATTTTAAGGGCAGAAGGAGAGAATTTTGACTCTAAAAGCGAAGATTTATATACTCGACTTATTAGCATTGGTAATTATGTTGCCAGCTTAACTGATGGTAATGCATTGATGAAGTTCCAAAAAATACGTGGGTTGCAATTATAAAAAAACTACCTGAAAAATTCAGGTAGTTTATAAGATTGTAAATACATTTAGATATTAATTCGTTTCAACTTTTTGATATACTTCTACATCTTGGAATGTCGCTCCCTCATCCTCGTAGGTATATGTTAAAACGAGTCGAGAGGTAGTAAACTCTGTGATTTCTCCTTCTTCAGTATCTCCACCGCCAAAGTCAAAAGTAATGATATTTTCGTTACGAGACCAAATTACAGTATCGGGTTGCGGAGTATCAACACATACTCTAAAGACTTCTCCCATCTCATCAAGTCTTCCTTCACGATAAACAGTAATAATGGCTTCATTATTTTCAAAAAACTCTAAAGTATCATTATTTGGGCATTGGACTTCTTCTACAACTCCATTTTCACGGTATTCCATTAATTCCCATTTACCAAGTAAGGATGGTTGTGGAATGATTTCTTCAGAATTTATAATTTCTCCAGTATAATTACCTTCAAAAGTTCCATCTTGATATTCTATTGAATATGTAATAGTGTAGGTTGTATTCTCTTTGGCTATGGAGACAGTGCCAGATAATAGTTTCTCATAATAACCCGAAGAAAGATCTGCTTCTCCATTTGTAATTTTTAAACCAGCTCCCGATTCTGCATCAAAAAAGTTTTTGGCTTGGTCATAATTTGGATCGGTATCCAAAAGGAATGTATATGTGCCGGGAATTATTTGTCCGTCAACAGATTGAAATAAAACTCCAACAAAATTTATAGTACCAGAGTACTCTGCTGCAGAAAAATCTTCATTCACAAATGTTAGTTGGTAATGATTATCGTAATTAGTTTTGGTGACAATAGGTGTAGGATATTTTTCCTCATTAAAAATAAAACCATTTGTAATTTCATCGGTTTCTTCGCCACCTGTTTCTTCACCTGACATGTCATCGGTTGGATTGGTATCATCTTCAGAACAGGCAACAAATGTTAGTATGATCAATAAAAAAAGTGAGGTAAATCTTTTCATAATACTTGATTGTAGAGGTTTAAATTTCTGCAAATGAAGGAATTTTAAAGTCCAAAAACAAGTGAAGTAGTTTTTAACTTATTATTAGTAAGAATAAACTTACTTTCAAATCAAATTGGTCCAATGGAAAGTTGATGTTAAAGATTTTCTTGAATAAATTTTTTAATTTCTTCAGAAGAAATCCCACAAATATCATGCAATTCTTCCACAGTACCGTGATCTATAAATTGATCCGGAACACCCAGTGTGATAATTTTGTTGTTAAAGCCGTATTGGTTTGAAAAATTTACTATGGAGCTTCCAAAACCACCTTTTATAATACCATCTTCTATAGTAATTATGGTTTTGTAACGCTGTAGTATTCGATTCAATAAATTGACATCTAGTGGTTTTATAAAACCGAAATGGTAATGACCAATTTTTTCTTCTATAAATTCTAATGCCATAGTAACATTACAGGCAATGGTTCCTGTCGAAATGATTGCTATATCAGTTCCTTCTTTTATCATCTGGGCTTTACCAATTTCTATATTTTGAAATGATTTTCGCCAATCTATGATGTGCCCTCTTCCACGGGGATATCGTATAGCAATAGGATTTTGTAATCCCAAAGAAGTCGTGTACAAAAGATTTCGTAATTCAATTTCATCTTTTGGAGCTGCTACAATCATATTTGGAATGCAATTGAGATAGGCAATATCAAAAACTCCGTGATGTGTAGCACCGTCTTCACCTACTAAACCGGCACGATCGATACAAAAGATCACGGGTAAATTTTGTAAAGCAACATCATGAATGATCTGATCATAGGCTCTTTGTAAAAATGTAGAATAGATAGTACAAAAAGGAACCAATCCCTGGGTTGCCATTCCGGCAGCAAGGGTAACTGCATGTTGTTCTGCAATACCAACATCAAAAGCACGACCTGGCATCTCATACATCATATATTTTAAAGAACTTCCTGTTGGCATAGCGGGTGTAATACCTACAATTTTTTCATTATTTTTGGCCAGCTCCAGGATGGTATGACCAAAAACATCTTGAAACTTAGGAGGTAGTTTGTTATTATTCTTTGGGATCAAATCTCCTGTAGCCGCATCAAATTTACCAGGAGCATGGTATTTTATCTGATCTTCTTCAGCCTGTTTCAAGCCTTTTCCTTTGGTGGTAATGATATGCAAAAGCTTTGGGCCTTTAATAGTTTTTAGCTTTTCCAGTATATTAAGTAACGAAGGTAAATCGTGTCCATCGATGGGTCCAAAATAATTAAAATTTAAGGCTTCAATGATAGTATTGGTTCTGGGTTTCACTCCTACCTTGGCTTTGGTAAGATATTCTTTAAGAGCACCAACACTTGGATCAATTCCTATGGCATTGTCATTAAGAATTACCAGTATGTTGGTGTCGGTAACTCCGGCGTGATTCAATCCTTCAAAAGCCATTCCGCTAGCAATAGAGGCATCTCCAATGACGGCGATGTGCTGTCTTTGAGTATCTCCTTTCAATTTTGAGGCAATAGCCATCCCCAAGGTTGCCGAAATAGAAGTTGAAGAATGCCCCACTCCAAAGGTATCATACTCACTTTCACTACGCTTGGGGAACCCACTAATACCATCCAGTTGTCGATTAGTGTGAAATACATCTTTTCTACCGGTTAGGATTTTATGAGGGTAAGCCTGATGCCCTACATCCCATACCAAGAGATCATTTGGCGTGTCAAAAACATAATGAAGTGCAATAGTCAGCTCGACAACTCCTAAGCTGGCTCCCAGATGGCCTTCTTTGGTGGCTACGATATTAATCACAAAATCCCGTAGTTCCTGAGCCAATTGTGGTAACTGGTCTTGAGAGAGTTTTTTAAGATCTGATGGATACTGGATATTTGCGAGTAATGATTTTGACATACCACAAAAATACTATTTTGCACGAGTTCTTTGTAAACTTTTATTTGATAAGGGGATGAATGATTTAATTTACTAGATTTACTAGATAATCGAGATTTAAATGTTCTGTGGCTTGCCGCGAAATCAAAATTAATTTCCAACCGATGCCTCGTGGGCTTGCCCTTGGGGTAGTTTACTTAAAAAATGCTATGCTAGACCCACTAGATGATGCTCATTATATGAGAAAAGCCTTGCAAGAAGCAGAATTGGCTTATGAAAAAAACGAAGTTCCTATTGGTGCGGTCATTGTCGTTGCTGATAGAATTATAGCGAGAGCTCATAATTTAACAGAGCTTCTTAACGATGTAACTGCTCATGCAGAGATGCAGGCGATAACAGCTGCTTCTAATTTTTTAGGAGGAAAATATCTTCATGAGTGTACACTGTATGTAACTCTAGAGCCATGCCAAATGTGTGCAGGCGCATTGTATTGGAGTCAAATTAAAAGAATAGTCTTTGGAGCTGTTGATGAAAGAAGAGGTTGTAGCACAATGGGAACAAAACTTCATCCTAAAACTGAAATGATTGGAGGGGTGATGGAAGAACAATGCGGCGAGATTATAAAACGATTTTTTATAGAGAAGCGTAACTTGAATTAAGGTAGTCTGTGGATATGAAAAATACAATCGCAGAACGAATACAGGATTTTTTAAAGCAATTTCCGCCTTTTGATAGTCTTAAAAGAGAAGAAATACTAACTGTTTCAAATGAAGTTTCGGTGCTGTATGTAGAGAAAGGCGATTATATTTTTGAGCAGGATACGCCTAGTCATAATGAGTTTTATATTGTTAGAGAAGGAGCAATCGGACTGTATCGGGAGGTAGATAACAACCAAAATTTAGTGGATATTTGTGATGTAGGAGATTTATTTGGTCTTCGTATCATTATTATAAGAAAGAACTATCGTATGTCTGCCATAGCAGATGAAGAATCTATAGTTTATGCTATTCCTGCAAAAGTCTTCAAGCGGTTCATTGAAGAAAATAAAGAGGTCAACAGGTTTGTTTTAGGAGCTTTTGCAGCACATGCACGCAATTATTATACTGAGACCGAAAAGGGACAACGAATTGACAATACAATTTCTATAGAAGTAGCAAATGACCTTTCAGAATTACGCAGTATTTCTTATAGCAAAAAGCCGGTGAGCTGTTCATTGGAGGACTCGATAAAATATGTCGCCAAGAAAATGACCAAAAAAAAAGTCGACTACGTGGTAATTGTTGACCAAAATAAGCATCCTGTAGGTATTATTACAGATAGCGATATAAGAGCACTAGTTGCTACAGGGTTGTTTTCGCCTGAGGTCGTAGTTACCAAAATTATGACCGCTCCGGTATTTACCTATTCTAAAAAACTTACTACTGCAGAGGCACAAATAGCATTAATTAAACATGGTATAAGTCATCTTTGTATCACCAAAGACGGTACGCGCAACTCGAAACTAGTAGGTATTCTTTCAGAACATGATCTTTTAGTTTCTTTCGGAAGAAATCCTTCGGTTTTGATTAAAGAGATTAAAAGAGTAAAGAAAGTTCAGCGACTTAAGTACATTAGGAAACAAGTAGAAAGGCTACTTGCGTCCTATCTTGAACAAGACATTCCAACAGCGCATATTCTTAATATGATTTCTGAAATTAATGAGGCATTAGTAGTACGAATCATTGAGTTATCGTTAAAAGAAATGGATACTTCACCGCCGGTTACCTTTAGTTTTTTGGTATTAGGAAGCCAAGGAAGAAGAGAACAATTATTGCTCACCGATCAGGATAATGCTATAGTTTTTAGAGATGTTGACGAAGAAAAATATGAGTCAACACAAAACTACTTTCTTGAACTGGCCAATAAAATTACTAAAGGTCTGCATACTATTGGATTTGCATATTGTCCCGCAGAAATGATGGCAAGTAACTCCAGATGGTGTATGTCATTATCGAAATGGGAAACGCAGTTTAGAAGCTGGATGACCACTCCAACAGAAGAGAGCACATTATTATCCTCTATATTTTTTGATTTTCAGTATGTTTATGGAGATTCTGGTTTGGTTGATAGATTGTCCGATGTGGTTTTTGAGGGAGTAAATAAAAGCAATAGATTTTTGGGACTTTTAGGAGTAAGTGCCTTACAAAAACCATCACCTCTTGGCTTTTTCAAACAATTTTTGGTAGAACAAAACGGAGAACACAAGGATACCTTTGATATAAAAACAAGGGCAATGCTGGTGTTGATAGATGCTGCCAGAATTTTGACATTGTATCACAATCTTAAAGGACTGAATAATACTCTTAAACGCTTTGAAAAACTTGCTGAATTAGAACCTAAAAATGCCGACATTTTTGATAGTTGTGCCAAGGCTTTTCGAGTACTGATTAAATTTAAAACCCGACAGGGATTACTTCATCATGATTCTGGAAGATTTATTAAATTAAGCACACTTAGTAAAAAAGATAAATTAAGGCTTAAACGATGTTTTAGGCCTATTCGTGATATACAGGAACTTTTAAGAATACGTTTTCAGCTTAAGTCATTACTATAAATGCAACTGTGGTCTAAAAATAACAATAAAAATTATCCTGACTTCTGGAAAGAATATCTCGAACTCTTCAATACGCAGAAATCGAAAAGATCGCAAAACGAATTTCGCTTTGTAGCCTTTGATACAGAAACTACTGGATTTAACTATGAAGAAGATAGGATTTTGTCTATTGGCGCTGTGGCAATTAAGAAGAACAGGATTGACATATCTGACCAGTTAGAGATTTATCTTCAACAAGAAGTATTCAATGAAAATACTGTAGAGATTCACGGAATTCGTAAAAATAACGGATTAGACAAAATTTCTGAAATAAAGGCTTTGCAATTATTTTTAGAATACATTGGTGATGCTACTTTAATAGCGCATCATGCCAGTTTTGATAGAACGATGATCAACAAGGCACTACGAAGACAAGGATTAGGTGATTTAAAAAACAGGATCCTAGATACCGGAACACTTTTTAAACACACAAAACATTTAGTATACCTTACCGATCCTGGAAAAAGTTATACTCTTGATGAATTATGTAACGATCTTAAAATCTCAAAAAGTGATAGGCACACGGCATCTGGGGATGCATATATTACAGCTTTGGCTTTTCTGAAAATCACTTCAAAGCTTAAGAAAGATAAAAAGATTCAGGATATCCGTGAGCTTTTTTTCTTAAAATAATTATTAGAGAGTGCTTAATACTTTTAATTAAATACACCTTAAAAAATAAAAAAGCGCTACCGGAAGTAGCGCTTTTGAAACTAGTACTTACTTTATCTTAATCATGAATTACGCGAACTTGAGCCGCTATAACTCCTTTTCTTCCTTCTTCTTCCTCATATTCTACCTTGTCTCCTTCATTAAGAGCCTCACCATTGAGTCCTGATGCGTGTACAAAGATGTCTTTTCCTGTTTCGTCGTTGGTAATAAATCCGTAACCTTTTGATTCATTAAAAAATTTAACTGTTCCTTCCATGGTAATAAAATAAAATAAAAATTTAAGATCTAAAGTTAATTCTAAAAATTTTAGGAAGCGTTATCAAAATGTGAATATTTCGAAAATTCATTGGGGTTTTGACTCATTTTTTTTACCATAATCCCTCATTTTTTTAAGATTTTCATCAGTAAGCATATAGTCTTTTACTTTTTTATTTTTCCATCGGTGATAGATAAAAATAGGCATTAGTATAAATGAAGCCGCCAATATTCCTATTCCAACTAATTTGTCTCCAAAGGCATGATCTCCAGAGTTCTTAAAATAATAACCTACACATACAAGAGTGATTATTGTAATAGAAAGGAAACGAATGATGTACTTCATAATTTTCAAAAATATCTGTTAAAAAAACTGAATTAAGGTATTTGTTTTCATGTAATACTGTAGTAAAAGTAAAAAAGTAAATCAAGAATGAGAGATAAATTTTTTGAATATTGAGGATTAAAAGAAAGCATCAAAAAAAAGAGTACATTAGCCTAGTTCATAATTAATACAGGTCATAAAATAATGCCTTAACTTTTTATGGTCGTTCTTTAATAAATTAAATCTTAATGTTGTGAATCTTAAAGTTTTTCTACAAGTTTTTGGTATAATAGCGGTTGTTCTATCAATTCTACCTTTTATTCCTTTTGATTTTTGGTGGATAAGAAGTTTTGATTTTCCTCATCTACAATTGACCTTACTTACCTTGGTAGCTTTATTGGTTTATTTTATTAGATTTGATATTAAAAGCGTTCAAGATTATATTTTGGTAGTTGTTTTATTGAGTTGTTTTATTTTTCAAGCATTAAAAATCTATCCATACACTATATTTTCAAAATATGAGGTCTTAGAAGCATCCAATACTACCCATCCTAAAAAAATAAGTATTTATACCGCAAATGTATTACAAGATAATGACGACGGTGTCGATTTGGTAAGTTCAATTAAAAAAAGAGATCCTGATATTTTGTTATTTACAGAAACCAATGAGAAATGGCGCAAAACGTTGTCTCAGGATTTAGGTAAAGATTATGCTTTTAAGGTAGAGGTTCCTCTCGAAAACACATATGGAATGATGCTATATTCGAAACATCCTTTATTCAATAGTAAGGTCATGTTCTTGATAGAGGACACCATACCTTCTATCAAGTCCCAACTTATTCTAGCATCTCAAGATACACTTCAATTATTGGCCATACACCCGGCACCTCCGGTACCGCAGCATAATCCTTCTTCGGTAGATCGCGATGCAGAAATGATGAAAGTTGCAAAGTTTTCTAAGGAATCAAGGTTTCCGGTTATTGTTATGGGAGATTTTAATGACGTAGCATGGTCAGAAACGACGAAACTCTTTCAGCGTGTTAGTGGATTACTAGACATGAGAAAAGGGCGGGGCTTATTTAACACCTATAATGCCGATAATATACTATTGCGATGGCCTTTAGATCATATTTTTGTTTCATCAGAATTTAGAGTCATCTCCGTTGGAAAGGGAGAAAATGTGGGGTCTGATCACTTTCCTTTTTATACCGAAATAAGTTATGAACCTGAAGGTAAAGAAGACCAGAAACTAGAGCCTCCCACAAAAGACGAGCTTTCAAGAGCTTTTGATCAGGTTAAAAACGAACAAAAACAAGAAGATTGATAAGACTTATGTAAAATTAATCAACTTTCTACGGTAGGAGGTAAGTAATTTTGATTTTGAAATGAAACCAAAGTATTTACCATCCTTAATTACTGGTAAGTTCCATACTCCTGTATCTTGAAATTTTTGCATTACTGTTTTTACATTATCCTGTTCATAAATAATAATAGTAGAAGTTTGAGACATTAACGTCTCTACTTTTATTTTGTGATACATAGTAATATCAAACATAATATCTCTTATATCGTCTAATGTTACCATGCCAATTAGATGATCAAAATCGTCTGTAACCGGAAACAAATTCCGATTAGATTTTGCTACAGCTTCACTAAGTAATTGTTTTAAAGTGTAATTTGGCTGTACCGCGATAAAATTGGTTTCAATACATTCTTCTAAATTCATCAGGGTTAGCACCGTTTGATCTTTATCGTGAGTTAGCAAGTGTCCTTGTTCTGCAAGTTCTGTAGTGTAAATATTGTGCTCCATTTTATTTTTTGAGATAAAAAATGATATGGATGTGGTAATCATTAACGGAACAAATAATTCATAACTTGAGGTGATTTCAGCAATTAAAAATATTGAAGTAAGTGGTGCATGCAATACACCGGCAATAAGTCCAGCCATACCAAGGAGCGTAAAATTAGCCTCAGACACCTCAAATCCTAAACCCAAATTATTAATAACCTTAGATACAACGTTACCAAGGGAGCTTCCCATGACCATTGTAGGGATAAAAACTCCACCAGATCCACCAGCTGCAAATGTTGCTGTCATGGCTACAGCCTTAAAGACTGTGATCCCGGTTAATAATGCAATTACGATCCATATATTTTCAGTAATACTATCAAAAGGTGTTTTTCCAATAGCTTTAAAATGATCACCATGTAATAAATCATTGATAAAACCAAGTCCTTCACCATAAAGTGGTGGAATAAAATATAACATAATACCAATAGCAAGGCCACCAATTAATAATCGATGAATCTTTTTGGAAAAGCGATCAAAAAAATGAAGAATTCCAAAATACATCTTGGTAAAATATATAGAAGCAAACGCAGTTCCTATACCTAAAATAATATAAAAAGGAGTGTCATAAATATCAAATTTTTCAATAACCTCAAATCTAAATAAGACTTCATCTCCTAGAAAAAAATAGGAAGTAATGATGGCAGATACCGATGCAAAAAGCAAAGGTAACAATGAGGCAAGCGTAAGATCCAGGCTAAACACTTCAACAGCAAAAACCAATCCTGCCAAAGGGGATTTAAAGACTGCAGAGATAGCTCCCGCCGCTGCACAACCTATAAGTAAAAAACGAGTTTTACCACTTATTTTTACTAGAGTGCAAATATCAGAACTAAGCGTAGAACCCGACCCAATTGCTGGTCCTAATAGACCTACAGAACCCCCGAAACCTACTGTAATTGGGGCTAAGATAAGAGGTAAATAGCCATGTATAGATTTTATTATCCCATCTTTTTTGGAAAGTGAATGTAAAATTAATGGTATTGCCGATCGAACGTTTTTTTTAAAGATAAATTCTGTAATTATATAGACGATCAATAAACCTATGACAGGGATTATAAAATAGAATGAAGTTTGCCAGGAGATAATATCACTTTCGAGAACTACCTGAATAAGGTGAGTAAGATTTTTCAATAATAATGATATGAGACCAGCCGCAAATCCAACAAGAATACTCAGCAATAAAATAAAATTCTTATTGGAGATATTGCGATACCGCCATTTCAAAATTTTGTATAATAATGATTTTTTTGAGGGGCTTGACATTCTTGATCACATCTTAATGAGATTAAAGGTATAAAAAATCCCGCGATAAAGCGGGATTAATAAGTTTTACAAATCAAGTTTGATGTTCAGCTCTTTAAGCTGTTCACTATCAATGGTTGCAGGAGCATCTATCATAACATCACGCCCGCTATTATTTTTTGGAAAGGCAATAAAATCTCTAATGGTCTCTTGTCCCCCAAGTATGGCGACTAATCTGTCAAACCCAAAGGCGATCCCACCGTGTGGTGGTGCTCCATATTGAAATGCATCCATTAGAAACCCAAACTGGGCTTTGGCTTCTTCAGGCGTAAAGCCAAGATGATCAAACATAAGTGCCTGTGTTGCTGCATCATGAATACGAATAGAGCCACCTCCAATTTCATTTCCATTTAAAACAAGATCATATGCATTGGCTCTTACGTCGCCGGGTCTTGAGTTTAGTAACGCAATATCTTCTGGTTTGGGAGAAGTGAATGGATGATGCATTGCGTGATAACGTTCTGTTTCTTCATCCCATTCTAACAATGGAAAATCTACCACCCATAGCGGTGCAAATTCTTCTGGATTTCTTAAGCCTAATCGATCGGCAAGCTCCATTCGTAAAGCACTTAATTGCGCTCTTACTTTGTTTGTTTGACCAGAAAGGATACAAATTAAATCTCCTGCTTTAGCTGCGGTCACTTTGGCCCATTTGGCTAAGTCATCCTGGTCGTAGAATTTATCTACAGAAGATTTATAGCTTCCGTCTTCATTACATTTAACGTATACCATTCCCAACGCGCCAACCTGTGGGCGTTTTACCCAATCAATAAGCTTATCAATTTCTTTTCTAGTATATGATGCGCCACCCGGAACAGCAATACCGACTACCAGTTCGGCATCATTAAAGACTTTAAAATCTTTATGTTGAGTTGCTTCATTAAGCTCTCCAAATTTCATCCCAAAACGAATATCTGGTTTGTCATTGCCATAAGCTTTCATAGCTTCAGCATATGTCATTCTGGGGAATTCATCAATCTCCACATCTTTAATCTCTTTAAGCAAATGACGTGTAAGACCTTCAAAGATTGTAAGAATATCTTCTTGCTCCACAAAAGCCATTTCGCAATCGATCTGTGTGAATTCAGGCTGTCTGTCTGCACGCAAATCTTCATCTCTGAAACATTTTACAATCTGAAAGTATTTGTCCATTCCGCCTACCATTAGTAATTGCTTAAAAGTTTGCGGAGATTGAGGGAGTGCGTAAAATTGACCTTCGTTCATTCTGGAAGGAACCACAAAATCCCTGGCTCCTTCAGGAGTTGACTTAATTAAATAGGGAGTTTCTACTTCTATAAAACCTTCATTAGAAAGATAATGTCTTACCTGCATTGCCACTTGATGGCGAAACATCAAATTATTTTTTACAGGATTACGACGAATATCAAGGTATCGATATTTCATTCTAATGTCTTCACCACCATCGGTTTCATCCTCAATAGTAAAAGGAGGAATAATAGCTTCATTAAGAATTATAAGTTCCTTTACAAGAATTTCAATTTCCCCGGTGGGTATATTGAGGTTTTTAGATTCTCGCTCGATCACCTCGCCCTTTACTTGGATTACAAATTCCCTTCCCAGTGTTTTTGCTTTTTCAACAACAGTAGCAGGAGTTCTTTCTTCATCAAATATCAATTGTGTAATACCATAGCGATCTCTAAGGTCTACCCAAATCATAAATCCTTTGTCACGTGTTTTTTGAACCCAACCGGCCAAAGTAACTTCTGTATTAATGTTTGAGGCGCGCAATTCGCCACAAGAATGACTTCTGTACATAGTAGCTTTAATTAAGGCTGCAAAAATAAGAAGATTTATCGATTAGAGATGGATTGGGTATTGATAGTTTTCAGAAAGTTTATTGAGAAGTACTAGATAATCAAAGATGTATCACGCGTGTTAATAAAATTAATACTTTTTCCTTTTTTTACGGTTTTACCTTAAAATAGATAACTAACTAAATCTTTTATTGCGAACAATCGTTAGTTTAACATTGTTTTTTCAATTTCTTTTAATAGATTTAACAGAACATTTAAACAAATCATTATGAAAAAACAAACTCATTTTAGCAAAATGAAGATTTTGCTATTACTAATTTTTGCTCCGGCTTTCCTGCTGGCCCAAGAGACCATTACTGGAAAAGTGGTTATTGAAGATACAGGAGAAGGGGCACCATTTGTTAATATCGTAGAAAATGGTACTGATAATGGTACAGCTAGTGATATTGACGGTAATTTTTCTATAACCGTAAGTTCGTTACCGGCAAGATTAAGGGTATTTGCTCTTGGATTCTCTACTAAAATGGTAGACGTTGCCACAGCTGGAGATATTACCATTGAAATAGGAGAATCTACAGAGGCGCTGGAAGAGGTTGTGGTTACCGGGCTGGCGACGTCTGTGAAAAGAAGTAACGCTGCAAACGCAGTATCCTCGGTATCTGCCGAGGAATTGGCAGAATTAACACCTCCACAAACCTTGGATGGTGCATTGGCTGGAAAATTTGCGGGTGCTCAGATTACAAGGAGTTCAGGAGCTCCGGGAGGTGGAATTTCGGTAAGACTAAGAGGTGTTACATCAGTTAATGGTAATTCTCAACCATTATATATTGTAGATGGAATCTATGTCAATAATAATAGTATTTCTGCATCTGGATTAAATGCGGTTTCTGGGGCTGCCGCAGGAGGAAATGCATCTAATCAGGATAATCCTTCAAACAGGATTGCAGATATAAATCCGGATGACATAGAAAGTGTAGAAATATTAAAAGGAGCTTCTGCTGCTGCTATTTATGGAGCTCGAGCCGCTGCTGGGGTAATTATTATTACTACCAAAAGAGGTAAAGCAGGTAAAACTAAAGTGTCATTTTCACAAGATGTCGGTATCAATAGAATTATAAACTTTAGAGGACAGAGACAATATAATGAAGATAGAGTATTTGATTTTTTCTTTTCTCCTAATGATGATCCTATTTTGAATGAGAGATCAAGAAATGCTGCCAACTTACAAGTAGCTGCTTTTGTAGACGCAAGAAACTCTGGAAGATTGGTAGATTATGAAAAGGAAATTTACGGAGAAGATGGCTTAATATCAAACACTAGCGTAAATGTATCGGGAGGATCTGAAAATACGCAATATTATGCTGCTTTTTCTAATAATGACGAAGATGGAATTGTGAAGAATACAGGATATAATAGAAAGTCAGTTCGTTTTAATCTTAATCATGATTTCCTTAATGATAAAGCAAAATTATCTCTTTCAAGTAATTATATAGATTCAAAAGCCGATCGTGGATTTTTTAACAACGACAATACAGGTACAACTTTAGGAGTTGCTCTAACTTCGACATTGCCTTGGGCGCAACTACAACCAAATGAACTAGGTGTTTATCCTGATAATCCTTTTGCAGCATCAAATCCTTTGCAAACAAGAGATTTGATTACCAATAGAGAGGAAGTAGACCGATTTATTGTTGGAGGTACACTGGATGTGAGTCTTTATCGAAACGAGAAGTCAGATTTGAAATTAATACTTGGAGGAGGTGTAGATTACTATAATCTAGTTACTACTGCTATTTTTCCAAAATTATTACAATTCCAAAAAATCTCGAATGGAGGATTAAATGGTGTTGTTGGTATAGGAAGAACTGAGAATAAAGATGCCAACTACTCTGCATTTTTGGTTCATAACTATACAACATCCAATGCTCTTAATCTTAGAAGTCAAGCAGGTGTAACTAAATTGACATTTTTCAGAAATACAATAGGAAATGTAGCTTCTGATTTAATAGCTTTTGAAAATAATCTTGACCAGGGTGCAAACATAAATGTTTCACAGTTTAGACAAGAACAAGAAGATTTTGGTTTTTTTGTGCAAGAAGAATTAAACTATCAGGATAAGATAATTGCTACAATAGGGGTGAGAGGTGATAAATCAAGTAATAATGGTGATGCCAACGAGTTTTTTTACTACCCAAAGGCTTCTGCTGCAGTGAATTTCCATAAGTTTGATTTTTGGAAGTTTGATGTTTTGAATCAATTTAAGATAAGAGCTGCTTATGGTGAGGCAGGGAATTTTGCCCCTAATGGTGCATTATTTACGACATATACTAATTCTTTAATAGATGGTATTGCCGGTATTGTTGTCCCTACTGTATTGGGAGATCCAAATATTGACCCTGAAAGACAGAAAGAGTTTGAAGTTGGTTTCGATGCCAGCTTACTTGATAGTAGAATTAATTTTGAATTTACCTATTATAATAAAACTGTAGATGATTTAATATTGCAAGCTAATATAGAACCATCTAGTGGATTTACCACTGAATTTTCGAATGCGGGTGATTTAGAAAATAGAGGGGTTGAAGCTGTTTTAAACGCTACTGTTTTTCAGAATGATAATTTTGATTGGAATACCGGAGTAATATTCTTTAAAAACACTTCTGAAGTTACAAGACTTGAGGTTGACGCTTTCGATCTTGGAGCATTTGGAACAGGCTTAGGAACCTATAGGATAGAAGAAGGTAAAAGCGTAACGCAAATAGTAGGGAATAATGCCGATGGAGATTTAGTAGTTCTAGGTGATGCAGAACCCGATTTCCAAATGACGTTTACCAATAATTTCAGATATAAAGATTTTGATTTATCGTTCTTATGGCATTGGAAACAAGGAGGTGATAATATTAATTTGACGAATCTACTTACTGATTTTGGTGGTACAAGCCCTGATTTTGATGATGTCACTTTAGATCCTGCTGGAGTAACACCAAATGGACCGTTTAGAGTAGGAGCGTTTAGATCAGGAAACGCAACGCCTTTCACCGAAGATGCATCTTACTTAAGGCTGAGAGAAGTTGGACTTTATTATACATTACCAAGTAGATTTCTTGATCAAATATTTAGAGGTAACGTATCTAGGTTTAAGATTGGTTTTTCGGGGAATAATCTGATTAATATTTTCGACTACAATAGTTACGATCCTGAGGTTTCCAACTTTGGATCTAATGGTTTATCAACAGGTGTAGAGGTTACTCCATTTCCTTCGTCAAAACGTTATTTATTTCATGTAAATATAGACTTCTAATTAAAAAACTAAAAAAATGAAAATAATAAACATATATCATATATTTATTTTTTCTTGTCTGCTCTTTATATCATGCGATATTGAAGACGGACGGGATTTAAACGGCCCCAGTACAGGATCTATATCAAGCGACTTATCAAGAGGGGAATTACAAGATGCCGTAAGTGGAATTTTGGCAGATATGAGAACACGATTAGGAACTCAGGTTGATGCTCAAGCAGTGGCCGGTCGGGAATATTGGAGATTTCAAAGTTCTGATCCTCGATGGACTGCAGATTTACTCACAGGAACTTTGGATAACAATACTTTTTACACCACTGCTCCTTATGCAGCTCGCTATGCCAATGTAAAAAATATTAATCTCGTATTGCAAGGATTAGAAAATACTACAGAAAGTTTCTCAAATGAAGAAATAGCAGGAATAAGAGGATTCGTAAATACCATTAAAGCTCATGAATTACTTATGGTGTTGAATCAGCAATTCTTAAATGGCATACGTGTAGATGTCGCCGATGTAGATAATTTGGGTTCTTTTCTAAGTTACGAAGATTCTTTAACTGCAATTTTAGATTTATTGACCAATGCTGCAGACGATTTATCAAATGCTGGAGATGAATTTGCGTTTGGACTGCCCTCTGGTTTTAACGGTATCGAGGGAGCGTCAGGGATTGTAGATGAACCTGAAAATAGTATAGTTTCTCCGGCCGATTTTCTTACTTTCCTTAATGCTCTCGCGGCTCGAGTAGAAGTTTATCGCGGAAATTACGCTTCTTCATTGGAATTTCTAGAAGATTCTTTTATGGTTCTAGAAAATGGAGCAGACTTGTCTACAGGAGCCTATTTCACTTTCTCACTTAGTGGTGCAGATATAGCTAATCCGTTGTTTTTTGCCAAAAATTCGACCGGTGCAAACGCAAGAATAGCTCATCCCACTTTTATTACGGATGCAGAGGACGGAGACAATAGATTGAGTAAGGTAGTTTTTAGAGAAGCTCCTAACTCTTCAGATGTAATCGTTCCGAACCCATTGACGCAATCGAATCTTACAGGTGGATTTGATGTCTTTGTTTATGAAAGCAATGTAGCACCTGTTGGTATCATAAGAAACGAAGAACTTATTCTTTTATACGCTGAAGCAAATCACATATCCAACCCTCTTGAAGCAGTAAGAGCGTTAAATATTATTAGAGACGCCGCAGGCTTAGATCCATATCTAGGAGGGACTTCACCTACAGAGTTAGTTACCGAAATCTTGAAGCAAAGAAGGTATTCTCTATTTGCTGAAGGGGGACACCGATGGATAGATCTTAGAAGATTTGATAGATTAAATGAAATACCTATAGATAGGTCAGGGGACGACTTTTTTGAACAGTTTCCTACTCCTGCCAATGAGAACAGATAGTATTTTAGTACTATCTTATATTAACGAAAAACGCCGCGATTCGCGGCGTTTTTATTTCTAGAGGGTTAATAATACCATTTCTCACATGAAATTACCGTATAAAATTGTCTCTTTTGACTTGATGCTTCGTTATAAAATTGATCGATAGCTATGGCTATCCATAAATTTTTTGCCTTGCCTAAAATCAAAATAGTTAAATTCGTATATGAGTAACTTCATGTGAGAACTGGTATAATTCAATGTAAAGAATTATCAAAATCATCATTTAGCTATAGATCAATCTCTTTTCTGTCGCTTAATCACCGCTCTATCGATAGGTTGTACCTTTCTGTTAAGGCGTTTAAATTTCCAATATAGGTTTCAAATTGAGCTACCCTTTTGGTTTTTGCATGAATAAAGATCCAATCCAGTAATTCTCTTAATGATACCATAGTTTGCTTTCGAAGCTAGTTAACATTTAAGTTTGATTGCTCTTGTTGTTCTTCGATACGATCCTTAAAAACGATATCAAACTCTTAACGTGCACTTTTACATCTCTTCAAAATTTTTTCGCTGGGGTAAGGTATCTATAGTGATGCTTACCTGGGAGTTTTTATCCATTGAGTTTCTGTACACTTTTTCAACTCATATTTCATTCCGCACTTGAGGCGGAATCTACAGTTTTTGAGTATGAATAGATTTCTGCCTTTATTTTAATAGGAGATATTATAATATTATAGTACTATCGTGACGCCGTAGACTTACTGTAAATGGCTCTAGTGACCTATGTCATTAAGTTTAGATGCTATTTCGGACACTTGTAATCCTCTCGAAACTTGGCAGGCGATACCCCGGTATATTTCTTGAACGTGCTATAAAAGGTACTTAAATGTGCAAAACCCCCATTGTTATAATAAATCGTCACTCCACCCTGCTCTGCGAAGTTTGTAACTTCGTAGCCTACCAAGATAAACTATTCCAAAATTTATTATCGCTTTGGACATCAATAACTGGATTATCGGCAAGCGTAATTTCTAAAATACCATTTCCTTATACATAATTTGATGCGCTTGAATATATGTAGTGAGAAGCTTTATGTACCCAACCAGCTCGTACAGGATTTAAATGAATATAATCTAGCTTTGACCATAGAAATTTATTACTATAAACTTCTTCAGGATGATTACCATATCGCCAGAATTGAAACTCTTTATTACGGTTATGCGTTTTTGCTGCTTTTGCAAACAAATCAAGCATCCATTCCTTTCGACTCTCTGGTTCTGACTTGATCAATTGTAGAATTTCTTTTGCAGCAAATTTTTTAAAATCTCGAATAAGACCTGACAAATCATTTTGAGTACTTTGAATAATTAAATGGATATGATTACTCATCACTACATACCCTTATATAACCATACCATTATTTCGTATACAGTAGTTAATACTTTCTATGATTACATCTTTATATTTCTTTCTGGTAAAAACATCTGCCCAATCTACAACCGTTAATGTAATAAAGTGCGGTTTTGACTGATCTCTTATTTTGTAACCATCTGTTTGCATTGATGAAATATAATAAATTTATTGCTATGCGAAGTTTGCAAATAGAAAAGCAATCACGTAATGATGATTACTTTTTAGTCAATTATGCAATTATTGCTACTTGCTCTCTGTTGACGCTGCGAAGTCATAGACATTCGCAGAGCACAAACTTCGCAGAGCTGGAGAATTCATTGTAATCTGTTGGTACTACATCATCTGAGCTACATGCAGCCAGAATGATGATTAATATAAGTAATAAGCTTACTTTCTTGATAATATATGTGTTTGGATTAATTTATTCTTTTTTGCAGCTCTCTAAGCCACGTAAGCCTTAGCTAAGCATTACTTCCCTTTAGAGCATAAAAAAATAGCTACATTGCTGTAGTTGTTTTATTATCTTTACATTCGATTAATACAAAAATTTTATATGAAATATCTATTTCTATTATTTGTCCTTACAATGACAAGTTGTTCTACACAAACAAAAGATTGTTCTAAATTCAAAACAGGAACATTCAAGTACTCTGATAATAATGATTGGATGATAACTCGCACTGATTCTACGCAAATTGAGATTAACGAAAAAAATGGTAGAACCCTGAAGAGTTCTATAAAGTGGTTATCTAATTGTGAGTATGTAGCAACTGTCACAGATGTTAATTCTTCAGTTAATGACATAATTGGTAAAGTAATAAAAGTAAACATTACGGAAACTGATGAAGAAACATACATTGCTTATGCTATTAGTGACGAAGAGAGTCTTGAAGTCAAGATGATCAAAGTAAAATAAAGAACACTAATAAAGCTACTTAATAAAAAATGCCAGAACTAAATTATTCTAGCATTTTTTATTAATTGCATTCTTATTGTGAGAAGTTAATAAATTGTTTTTTTTCAAAAATCCTATCCCATTCAGCTATATTCTTTTCTGGGTCTTTTTTGTCTAAAAGTATTATAAACTTATAGCCTTTACAATCATTTCTGCTTTTACACCAGTTGGAAAAAGCCCAGTTGGTATTTGCTTCATCATTAAACTTTTGACCTTGGTATTCATAATTATACTTTATACATCTACCATTTTTATAACAATCTTTAATCCCAGTTATTATAGCGGTAGTTTCATATGAGTTTTCAATTACAGCTCTTTTGTAAAAATAACTCTGTATACCTGCATAAAGTATCACACCAAAAAATAAAACAATAAAAACTGCTCTTGTATATTTCTTTTGCATCATCCAAAAAAATTAGTTGCTACCATTGTTAGTTGTGATAATTTCTTCCCTCTTGACTACTTCGCCAACTATATTCTCTGCAGCGTTGGTTACACCTTCTGCTACAACTTCTCCAACAGCAGAAGAAGTAACTTCTTTAGGAATCTTAGCTTGAGCATTATTACTCACTCTATCAATAGCAAAATCAATTACTACCTCGCTTGTTGATTTTACTTCTTCTCCATTAGTTGAGAAAAAAGGGGTTCTAACTGTGCCATCAGTTTCAACATCAACCAAGGCATCAGCAGCTTGTTTTGTTAAAGGCCCTAGAGGTGCAAAATTCATCAAAGGACCAACTAAATCAACATCTCCTCCTGCTGCCACTTGACTCGCAACATCTATAGTTGCAGCTGCCGTTTTCATCAATAAACCTGCTACAAAAACTTCGTCTCCCGGTACAGGTGATATTGTAGCTGCAACTAGTAAAGTTCCATTTACTGCTGCACTAATTTGATTTTTTCTTACATGCTTAACTTGTGCCGGAGTACTATTCCTCAATACAGGATCATATAACGGTGTGTCAAACTTTGCAAGTTCTAAGCCCTCAAGTTCAACACCCATCCCCATTTTATTCTCTTGGAATGCATACGTAGAGTTGTACATATAATCCTCAGCAAGTGGGTCTATCTGCCAAAATCTACCTGTAGCAGGGTCACTCACACGGTATCTCCACTCATGTGTATTTAATCCAAAATCTTCTGTGAATTCTTGGCCTTGGTAGGTCTTAAGATTGTTCTTCACTCCATAAGAACCTATGTTATATCCTTTATGTTGTAATCCAAAGGGATAGTAGTTTTGCTCTCTACGGATTTCTGAAGTGCTAACTGAACCGTTATTGTTATCATCTGCATAGGTAATTCGAGTATTTCCCCAGATATCTTTTAACTGATACACATATTGGTACCCTCCAGAACCATTGGATTCTAAATACCCCTCTGGATGCGATATTTGCTTGAGTGAGCTATTCTCATAAACGTACTTACCTGCATACTCCGTTGTAATAGAACTTCCCTCTATAACGATTTTTTTTTGCTTCGCTCCAGTGGCGTCGTAAATATAAGAAATAGTTCCGGTTCCTTCGCTGTTGCTTATCGAAACTGCTTCGGGTAAGTTTAAATGGTTATAAGTGATACTGGAGATGCCTTTGTTTTGATCTACAATCATATTGCCGTTTTCATCATAGGCAAAGTCATCGTTGGTATTTACACCATCTTTAAATCCATAATGGTCATTACCGGTATCGGTTACTTTTCTTAGTTTATTACCATCATCATAATTATAAGCTAATACATCCATACTAGTATAACTTGAGGTGTTCTGCCAACCGTTTCTGGTTAAACTTTCGATATTCCCCATTTTGTCATATTGGATACCAGATACGTTATAACGATTGTTATTGCTAGTTGCTGTTAAAATACGGTTGAGCGCATCATAGGTATAGTCATAACTTCTCGTAATGTTATCATTGGCGGTTTGCCAGGAAGTTTTGGAGATGTTACCGTTGTATAATGGGTTTGCTCCTGTATTGTAATCAATTTTAAAGGTAAAGAGATCGTTGCCTATGGTGTTGATATCATTAATGCCCTTTAACCATCCGCGAATGTTGTAGGTGTAGTCTATGGTTTGTAAGCCCGCACTTCGAGTAGCCTCAGTGCTCGGTGCTAATCCACCAACGTTTTTGCTCACCAATTGTCCCAATTCATCATACTCGTTGGCTACGATCTGTTCTGTATCCTGGTTGCCTATCTTTTGAGTTTGACTGGTGAGTCTTCCCATATGATCGTATTCGAATACGTCTTCGGTAACAATCGCAGCATTGCTGCCTTTTTTATGAGTTGTTTTGGTTTTCTCTACTTTACCCACAAAATCCAGTTTGGTTTCTATAATATCTGTAGTATTTAGATATTCGTTTCTACTCGCTGCATAAATTGACCTTGCTTTTTTATCGTAGTAACTTACCGTTGTTGTCCAATAGGAGGTATCCAAGGTTTTTACTTTCGTTCCTGTTGCTAAGGACTTGGTACGATCTGTAATAGGTTCGCCATATACTGTAATAGGATTGTTAAAGAAGGTACCTTCACTGGCTAAAAAGTCGTAATCATCATAATAATTGATGGTGAGTACTTCTGCATTAAGTGCCTTTGGATAGCCTCCATCATTGTAATATATGGTAACATCACCTATCATAACGGCATTACTACGTTGTACCCATAGCTCACCAGTATAACCAGTAGCTTCTGCTTGTATTTCATCCCTGGTTTTATTGAGTATGGTGATCTTGCCAGTATACGCCACCCTGCCAAAGGCATCGTACTTCGTAAAAAGCCATTCTCCCTTTACTTTTTGATTAGGGTCCTGGGTCATGATGGGCTGATCCAGTTTGTTATAGACAATAGATTCAAAAGTATTAGCATCTCCTTTGCCCGGGATCTTCTTTTCAATAAGTCGGTTTCGGTAATCATATTTATACTGGTAACAGAGTTCGGCAAGCTCGGTGGCCGATACTCCATCAGCAATCTTGACCTTGGGGGGAATCACATAGGTTAAGTTCCCGAAACTATCATGTACATAATAGGTGTCATGCTCAATGCCGTCATTATATGCACGTTTCAGGACTACTCTCCCTAATTTATCTTTATACTCTTTGGTGGTATGATCATCTGAGTGTGTTTGATTAGGATCCCAGTTTTCGTCTTTGGTAATAGAGACATATAACTGATTCGCAGTATAAAATCCATTTTGAAAGAGTACTGGCTTTTTGGTGTCGCCTGCCTCAAAATTCACATCAAAATTAGCGATCGAATCTAATGCGGTATTAGTAGTCCAATCAAATTTGATGGTATGATCTGTATTACTTAGTGTGTCAACCTTCCAATCCTTACCTGGAGCTCCTCGCTCTAATACCCTGTTGAGTGGCGAGGCTTCAAAAATGCTTTGTGAATATGCATTGACTTCTGATGGATTAGTGATCCCGGGGAAATCGGTTACATACTTGTTTAGGTAATAGCTATTGATATTATTAGTAACGTTGACGGTTTGATAGCTTCCGTTGTTACTCGATACAAAAGGTAAGTATTGTTTGTCCTGTCTGCCGTAGGCATCGTATGTGATGTGGGTAACGATATCTCCCAGATCAGGAGAAGCTGCAATAGCACGTTGTTGTTTGGGTCTACCCAAACCATCATAATAGGTTACACTCTCGATAACATCTTCTCTGAGTGCTATTCCGGTAGCTGTAGTCATCTCTTTTTGAAACACCCTGGTAAACACATAATTCTCGTTACTCAAACTTGCTTCTATGTACGGGGGAATGATACAACCACTATACTGACCAAACTCCCCCAGACATTGATCGGTATTGTCCAACACATAGCCTATAGGTTGGGTACAACTCTGTTGTGTGATATTAGGATCACCAAAACCATCTCCGTCACTATCGTCATACCAAACCGTATTGGGATAAATTGCTGGATTATTGTCATTACAATCTCCTAAGGGTTTTACGGTTAGACTATACCCAGATCCAGGATTGGTACATTGCGTTTTGGTGGTACTGGCAAAACCGTCCTCGTCCTTATCTTTAAACCAAACTGTATCGGGATGGATCTCAGGATTATCGTCATTACAGTCCCCCAAGGGTTTTACTGTCAAGCTATACCCGCTCCCAGGGTTGGTACATTGGGTTTTGGTCGTACTGGCAAAACCATCACCATCGCTGTTCTTATACCAAACCGTATTGGGATTGATTTCCTGTTTTGTATCATCACAATCATTGCCCTTGTCTACATATCCTGTTGGCGCAACACTACGGTAGACTTTGATATTTGGGTTTCCGAAGGTGTCATTATCCTCATCTTTGTAAAAGTTCTTTGGCGGAATATGAGTAATCAGATTTGTACTATCATCATAATCGTTATTGTTTCGTACATAAACTATAAATCCATCTGGACGGGTACATTGCATTTTACTAACACTATTATTACCCCAACCATCGCCATCAGCATCTTCGTACCATCGGGTATTCGGATTTAAGGAAGCATCTGTATCATCACAATCATTACCAGTGATGATGTATCCGTTGGGTCTGTGGCTGCGATAGGTTCTGCTACCCGAATCACCCCAACCATCACCATCACTATCCCTATAATAGTAATTGGGAGGAATGTTGGTAACTAATGCATTAGTATCATCGTGATCTTCATTATTAAGTACATAATTTGAGGGTTGAGCACATTGAGTTTTTACATCAAAAGGGTTATTGGTTCCCCAACCGTCTCCATCGGCATCGAGATACCATGTTGTGTTTAGATGTATAGCTGCGTTGTCATCATTACAATCATACGAATTAGTAACATAACCACTAGGTTGCACACTACGATACGTTTTTACGGATGGATTCCCATAAGTATCCCCATCAGCATCTCTATAAAAGTTTCTGGGAGCAATATTGGTGATAATGATACTATTATCGTTATAATCGTCATCATTACGTACATACCCATGGGGTTGGGCACATTGTTTTTTGGTTATACTTTTGTTTCCCCAACCATCGGCATCAGCATCACGATACCACATAGTGTTAGGATTCAGTCCTGCATTACTGTCATTACAATCACTAGCATTGGTTACATAACCACTGGGCTTCACACTACGATACGTTTTGTTACCTGGGTTTCCATACCCATCCCCATCGGCATCTCTATAAAAGTTTCTAGGGGCAATATTGGTGATAATGATACTATTATCGTTATAATCGTCATCATTGCGCACATACCCCGAAGGTTGCCTACATTGTTTTTTAGTCACTGCAGGATTTCCCCAACCGTCTCCATCGGAATCTCTGTACCAAATGGTATTGGGATGAATTAAAGCGTTACTATCATTACAATCGCCTCCTACCCGCAAATAAATCCCATCTAAACTACCGCCACCAGGAGGGATACATCCTCTATGGATTGTAGTTCCCCCGAAATTATCCAAATCCTCGTCAAGATACCACGTAGTATTTGGATTAATAGCAGCATCATTATCATTACAATCTCCACCACGCGTAACATAGCCCGAAGGATTACAAAGGATTACTCTTGAGCCTGTTCCAAATCCATCACCATCTTTATCTCGATAATAATCTTTAGGATATATTGAGGCATTGTTGTCGTTACAATCTCCATTTTTAAATACGTATCCACTGGGTTGATGGTAACTCTCAATCATATTATTTGTAACCCCCCAACCATCACCATCAGCATCGCGATACCATTTAGGTTTCTCATCTATAGGTAGATCTCCACCACCAAATTGAGCTATTCCCTCTGCACAAAAGAGCAAGGTGAAAACAACTAGGATATGTTGTAAATCTATAATTTTCATAACGGATCTGTTCTTTATTAATTTTGGTTCTTATAACGGTACTTGTTCTCTGAAATCAAATTGCCCTCAGCATCTTTTACAAACTCCAAACGATTGAAATCATCGTATTCATAATAGGTAGTGTAGCCTTTTGGATCGGTCATACTGGTGACTCCGATCAAGGGATCGTAAGTAAATGTGGTAACCATAGCATTGGGTAAAGTTGTTCGTAAGTCATCTAAGGCTTGTCGTAAAACACCTTCTTTACCTAAATATCCTTGAGTTCTATCGTCATCTGCATTTGATAGAGCTTGAAGATTACTTATATAGCTCGTGACATCGGTGTTAGTAGCATTATCGATCTTAGCAATGGGGTATTGATCGTGATAGCCCCAGAGATAAGCTGTATTGATCCCTTCTGGTCCCTGTGATTCTTTAACATTGCCATTGTTATAATATGTAAGTTCTAGGTAATCTACTGTATCATATTCTGTTAAATTGCCTTTACCAACTGAAATTTTAGTAGGCATTACTATA
Organism: uncultured Aquimarina sp.; assembly: GCA_947500845.1. GTDB lineage: Bacteria > Bacteroidota > Bacteroidia > Flavobacteriales > Flavobacteriaceae > Aquimarina > Aquimarina celericrescens. The sequence goes on along the minus strand of CANMTP010000002.1, from coordinate 373,129 downwards.
CCGTTAGAAACTTTGGAATACTCTTGTTTTCTAGATGAAATAAGTTTAGAGTCATCGTTTATATTCTGGATTACCTCAGTTTTAACGATCTCGGACAAGTTGTTGATAGAAATTAGGTCAGAAGATCCTAAAACCTGCATATCTCTAGGATAAAAGAAATTAGTTTCATAAGCAATTGAGTCATTGTGTTGAGTTATAGATTTTCTTGGTAAATAATCGATAATTGGGTCGTAAATGAGCGTATCTCTTTTTTTTATGCATTGTATAGAATCCTGATTGTCATAGTACAAATCCGTTTTTTCTACAGCGGCAATACCACCGTTTTTACCGGAAGCAATGCTAAAACGTACTCGAAGAGCACTAAAGTCACCTATAAGCACATCAGAATATCCATAATTTTGATAATTAACCACGTAGTCTGGTCTGACACAGCCACCCAGACTACCACCTCCTCCGCCAATATCGTTACATTCTAAAGCGTCTTTGAATTCATAAGACACATAATATCCCAAAGAGTTATTATTTTCTTTAAGTAAGATGGCCTTATTTCTGTAATTGAAATCGGTATATACTATCAATCCATGAATTGAGAGTGCATCCTCATATGTTTCGAAATACGTTATTTCTTCATTGTTAATATTTTGATTATCAAAATTTTTATTAATCTTTTTACGTATGTTACCAACCTTGAAACTAGAGCGATAATTATTTTCATATGGCTGGGTAGTTCTTGGAACTGCTCCTTTTGATCCTGAATAAAAACTATACAATGCACTACCGTTGGATTTTCCCTCTTCGCTGATCAAATCTTCCTTGACACTTTTATAAGTTACATAGGGTTGATCTGCCTTTGGATAAACAGCCATTCTTTCTAGTTGTGTTTTTTCTCCCGTTTTGGTTCTATAATTTTTTATAGTGGACAGATTGAGGTAGTTATTACGAACAGCTGTACTATGATCTAAACTGTTTCTATAGGTATAATTTTTTATTTTGGCTATTTGCCCATCATTGTTAAAATCTTTTATTTTTTTTATTCTAATACCTCCAATAGGAACATTTTTTGAAGTTGTTGAGGGGACAAGGTCATAAATATTTAGCCTCACGTTATCATAGTCATCCCCCAATCCTTCATCTAATACAACCATGGCTTTATAAGTTCCTTGCTCAAAAAATCGCGTATTGGAATCAATTGGCATACTACTGTGCCAGTAAGCCGATTGACCAATAAAATCACAATAACTATCATAATTATCATGAGGATCAGGACATCTAGGCGGAAAGTCCTTACAATCATTAGGGTCAAGAGGTTTTAAAAAGACTATGTAGGCTTCCATGTCGTTAGGGTTTCCATTATAATTTAATCTATACTGACCAGACTTGAGAATATGAAAAGTTTCTATTTTAATTTTTGGTGGTTTAGGTAAAAAGCCATCATCACAAGGAGCTCCATTTTCGTCAAAGTACAAAGCTGGATCTGTGACTGAATTACCATGTATACCCAGATCAAGCCTAGTATCTTGGACTAAAGATGTTTCAGTCTTTAGAATTTCATGACCTTCGTAGACAAACTCAGTGAATCCCCCGGTTGGATAAACAATTTTATTTAAAATTCCAATCTTACCATAATTTTCATTAGGAGCTCGATTAGCTCCATTAAAGTGGATTCCCTGAGCAGTAGTGTATGAAGGGATTAAGGAGGTTCCGTTTCCTGCACCATTATAATAACCTAGGTAGTCTTGAGACAAGGATTTACGAGATGGCAATTCTCTTGGTTTATGATACTCGAAACGATAAGATTGTACCTTAGGATCGTTTTTACCTTTAATACTAATGCTATTTAATTTTAGCCGAATATCTAATGGATCTTTTTCCGCTGGGTTACCTCCGTCCAAATTGAAATAATCATTGTTATCAAACTCAAAGGATTTCAAAACTATTGCATTACTATTTTTTATATCTATTCTAGATAGTCTTTTAGCTGAAACAGCATTATCAATATCATGCCGATTTTCTAAGCCTGTAGATACAATAGTTTTTCCGTTATGTTTAATAGAACTCAGGAACTGCTGTTTGATCCAATATCCTGCTCGACCTCCGTAGGTAGGAAAAACATCTGAGAAATATGAATCTGTAGCTTTAAATTCAATATTGGATACTGCTGCAGAAGAACCTAATTGCTCTTGTGACCAATATCCAAAATTTGTGTATTGAAAAGTATATATGTCTTTTTTATTCGGGGATACAATTTTAGTTAATAACCAAGAAGAATTATATTCATTTATAATTGCTCCTCCAGGAATCGCATCATTTCCGTATCGCTTAGTAGACTCTGGCACTTCAAACCAATATCTAGTTCCATCTTCTCCAGTCACTACCCAACTATCAACACTATGATATCCTCCAAAGCTTGCAGTGCTTTTTTGTATTTTTATTCTGGGATTCGTAAAACATCTCGGACGATTCCGATGTTTAATATCAAATGCGAAAGTTTCATTGATCCCCAAAACGTTTATGTGATAATAATCAGGTTCTGTATCTATGTAACTGTTACTCAAGTCTTTGAGAAATCGAAAGTAATCCCTTGCAGCATCTAGCGATGAGAAACGAGTATTATTATTTTTATAACTAATCACCTTATTTACCACAGCTACGTCATTAATAGTTGTGTAAGCTCCCGTTATGTAGTCATCTGCCAACCCATTGATCTGACGGGTAATTCTGCCTCCAATATTCAGGTTCCATCCTAACCCTACCCAAGTAGCTAGTTGCTCAACCTTGATCCCTGTCGCATCATAGGTGAGTGATATGGGTAAGGATAACTCCCTACCCTCTATAGTATATAATGGAATATTAATAGTTGGTGTTCCAGTATGTAAGCTGACAGGAGTATCTCCATATTTAGAAAAGGCTTCTGCTTCTGGAGAATTAGGAATTTTGATCATTTTATAGAGTTCTGCCCCATAATCAAATTCGCCGTTCGTGCTGTCTTGTCCATAGCTAATAATGCATACTCCAAAAGCAGTATAGAGCATTATTCTCAATAGAAAAAAATGTTTTATATCCATTAGTTTTAATTTTTAATATTCTTATTTAGAAGAAACACACTTTTTACCTTTTCATACAGTTCTTGTATGTCTTAACCTTTATTTAATCGGGTACTCAGAATATGTTGTTAGGTCGTTTTTAAATTGCATAGATGATTTTTTATGCTTTCTTACTTTTCTAAAGTGCAATATTAACGGTCGCCAGTTTCATTTTTTGAAACTGACCAAAATTTCTTTTTTAAAATAAAATTGATAGTATGGGTAGGTTAAAGACTACTATCGCATTATGAACTTAGCTTACATAAGAATGTAGTGTATCTTCATGGGTCCCGTTGTCGTAAAAGCCAAACTTAAAACGTACCGATTCTACGTATACATAACTTTCTAAGGAAAAGTCATAAACTATAGGGGCGTGTAAGCTTTTCATAAGTCTTATGGTTCTGTACAGTTTGGTTTTTGAAATATTCAACCTGATAGCCAACTCAATTACGGTTCCTGTGGCTTGTAAACGTATTAACTGATCGATACGTTCAATAATTTCGACTTGTTTGATGATAGTGCTCATTATAATTCCCATTTTAAATGATTAAAATATGTATGGATAGCATCGACGATATGTTTTCATCGATTTGGTTGGAGTATATTTTATAAAAAAGATAGTTCTAGGGGTACTATTTGATCTAAGAGTTACTCAAAACTCATGAACTAAAGTACTAGTAATTATGGCCTTAAAACAAGTGAAGAGTTTCGTGATTGATAAATCCAGAGTATCAATTTTGCGAATAGACGATAACCATATTTCTGTTCATAGTAAAAGATGGCTTCACCATACTCTCCTAGGGTCAAGCGGGTTCGCAATGACGAACACACCGTCACTACGAGGAGGTAGGACGAAGTAGTCTCTCTCTATGAAACCATAATTCTGCTAATAGTGAAAAGATTGCTTCTTCGCTTGAGGCGAATCGCAATGACGCAGTATACATGACCATGAGCCAAAAAAACAAAAAACGCCGCAATTTGCGACGTTTTATTGTGGTAAAACTAATTTCGATTCCTATTTGTCATCCCAAACTTGATTTGTGATCTAATTTTTTTAGAAGTACAGATGATGGATTCCTGCCTACGCAGGAATGACAGTTCAACTAGCGAAGCGGTCTAGCCTGCCTTTGTCAGGTAGACCTTCCTTGCCTTGACTTTTCTGTCTCCAAGAAATTCATTTTTAACAACCTTATTTTTGGAGTACTATTTACACTATCGTAGTACTATCATAGTGGCGTAGACTACATGCCAATGGCTCTGGTGACATTATTATTCATACCTGAGTGTCATTTTGATATTTGTTTATGACTTTTTTGGAACCTTGTCGATGATACCTTGTTTATATCTTAGAAGCCTTATACCTAATTTAAGAACATACTTCTACTTAAATTAAAAGATGACTTCACCAAGCTTTCCAAGGGTCAAGCAGGTGCGCAATGACGAACACACCGTCACTACGAGGAGGTAGGACGAAGTAGTCTTTTTGCTATGAAACTATACTTCTGCTCATATTGAAAAGATTGCTTCTTTGCTTGAGGCGAATCGCAATGACGCAGTATACATGACCATGAGCCAAAAAAACAAAAAACGCCGCAATTTGCGACGTTTTCTAATCAATTTATAGCTCTTTCTATGCGGTTGCCGGAGTAACAGCTACCTCTGCAACTTTCTTTTTACTAAATCTAACCTTGACTCTTTGAACAATAAAGAACAAACAAGGAACAATAATTAGCGTAAGAAACGTAGCAATAATGAGCCCGTAAATTACAGCCCAAGCCAAAGGCCCCCAGAAAATTACGTTATCTCCTCCTATATATATTTTTGGATCTCCTGTGTTGAATAATGAAAAGAAATCTACATTAAAACCAATCGCAAGAGGGATTAATCCTAACACTGTAGTAATCGCTGTTAACAGTACTGGTCGTAAACGTGCTCTACCCCCTTTAATGATAATCTTTATTACCTCTTCATTAGGCAAAAGATCTCTTTCTGGTACATCAAGCTCAGCTTTCTTACGATCTATCAAGAGTTGCGTATAATCTAATAGGACTACGCCGTTATTTACTACAATTCCTGCTAGTGAAATAATTCCCATCATCGTCATCATGATCACAAATGGTGCTCCTGTGATTAAAATACCACCAAATACTCCTATAAAACTTAAGAAAATAGCGATCATAATGATGGTAGGTTTAGAAATAGAGCTAAATTGGAAAATCAAGATTAGCATGATTAACCCTAAGCCAGAGAAAAATGCACTCATCAAGAAAGCCATTTGCTTGTTTTGCTCCTCAATCTGGCCCGTGTAATCTATTTTAACCCCTCTTGGAAGATTAGGAAAGCTTGCCATTTCTGTTTGAATTTGAGAAACAATCGCTCCTGCATCTGTAAAACCAGGTTGTAGACCAGAATACACTGTAACTACCCTTTTAGTATCTTTATGTTTGATAGCGCTAAACGAAGACGTATTTTTTTGTGAAGCCACTGCTGAAACAGGAATTTCTTTTAATCTTCCTGTAGCCTGATCTCTAAAGGTAATATTTTGGTTAAAAAGTGCACTAGTATTATATCTATTATCCTCATTAAAGCGTACATAAATATCGTAGTCTTCTCCTTCTTTTTTAAAGATCCCTGCTTTTTCACCAAAAATAGATCTACGCAGTTGATTACCAACCTGACCAGCGGCTACATTCAATTCTCCGGCTTTTTCACGATCAACAACAACCTGCATTGCCGGTTTCCCTTTATTCACATCAATTTTTAGCTCTTCTATACCCGGAATGTTCTTTTCATTGATGAAATTGCGCATTTGCTCGGCAATAGTAATGAGCTCATCATAATCCTGTCCTTCAATTTCTATATTGATAGGATATCCGGCCGGGGGGCCTACCGCATCTTTTTCTACAGAGATGGCTACCCCGGGATAAATTCCCTTTAAGGCGTCTTGCACTTTTTGTCGTAATACTTCAGAATCTTTTCCTTTTCTGTATTTGTATTCCCTCATTGTTGCAGTAATCTTTGCTCTATGAGGCATTTCGGCATTACTACCACCATCGGTTTGAGGGTTACCAGCACCTTCACCAACCTGTGAAACCGCTGATTCTACTAAGAAATTATAATCCTTACCTTCAACATATTGGTCATCATTAACTACTGCATATACACGCTGTTCAATATCTTTGGTAATCGCATTGGTTTTATCAATGTCTGTTCCTTGTGGATATTCTATATACACAATAATCTGGTTGGGTTTGTTATCTGGAAAAAACTCAACTTTGGTTCGCTGACTGCCAATGGATGCGCCAAACATTGCAAATACAACGATTAATAATAAGAAAGTACCAAAAGTAAACGCATAAGCTCTCCATCCTCGTAAAGCAAAAGTCAAAAAACGTTGATAGATTCCTTCGAGCCATACCAAAAATTTACGTTGAAAAACGTTGGCAGCACCTTTTAAAACATAGCGATACACCCAAAACATAATTGCAGTGAAGATCATTAAAGTACCCAAAGCACGAACTTGCCCTCCTACTATGATAATGAAGGTTCCCAAACCACCTAAAATAATACTTAACCGAATCAATTGTTTACGCGTTAATTTTTTCTCACCCACTTCCATAAACTGAGAAACCAGCATAGAATTGATAAAAATTGCTACAAACAATGATGATCCTAGTACTACTGAGAGTGTGATAGGGAAATAAATCATAAACTCGCCCATAACGCCCGGCCACATTCCTAAAGGAATAAATGCCGCAACCGTAGTTGCCGTGGAAATAATAATAGGGAAGGCTATCTCTCCAATTCCCTTTTTGGCGGCTTCAATTCGGGACATTCCTTCTTCTTCCATCAATCGATATACATTCTCGACCACTACAATACCATTATCTACCAGCATTCCCAATCCCATAATCAGGGCAAAGAGGATCATGGTGTTCATGGTATATCCCAGAAGTGATAAAATCATAAAGGACATAAACATCGACATTGGGATGGCAAATCCTACAAATAGGGCATTTCTAAATCCTAAAAAGAACATGAGTACACCTACAACCAGAATAATACCAAAAATAATATTGTTCACCAGGTCACTTACCTGATTTTCTGTTTTTTCTGATTGGTCGTTGGCAACTGTAACGCTTAGATCTTGAGGGAAAATATCTTTTTGAGCATCTTCCAGGATTTTATCAATTTTTTCTACAGCTTCGATCATATTTTTTCCTGAGCGCTTCATCACATCCAACATCACGACGCTATGGCCAAATTCTCGAGCATAGGTAGTCTTATCTTCTTCTTCAAAAGTAACCTCTGCGATGTCTCTAAGATAGACTGCACCATCTTGGGATTTTACTACAAAATCATCAAGTTCTGAAGGTCTTTGAATCTCTCCTAGAATTCTAATCGTTCTGCGTTGTCCACTGGTGATCATATTTCCGGCAGACATGGTCATGTTTCCGTTGCGAATAGCATTAATTACATCATCAAAACTCACTTTGGCAGCCATCATTTTATAGATATCTACGGCTACTTCAACCTCTTTTTCCTGGGCACCTCGAATTTCGGCCTTTTTGATTTCTGGTAAATCTTCAATTTCATCTTCCAGGTATTCGGCAAATTCTTTTAGTTTGTCTACCGGGTAGTCACCAGCAATATTGATGTTTAAAATAGGTATTTCTTCAGACATACTTAAGTCGAAAACATTGGGCTCTACCTTGGCACCATTAAAAGTGGGCCAGTCTTCGTTTGCTTTTTCAGAGTCTACTTCGTCCTTAACTTTTTGCTTAGCTTCGGCAACGGCAAGATCTTCTTCAAATTCAACGGTAATAATACCATAATCCTCTTGAGAAGTAGATAAAATTTCTACGACCCCACTTACATTTTTAAGTTGATCTTCTAACGGATCTATAATTAAACGTTCGATATCTTCTGCAGTATTTCCTGGATAGGGAACACTTATGTATATTTTGGTTTCATTGATTTCGGGAAAATTTTCTCTAGGCATAGAGAAATATGCAGAAAGTCCCAATACCAAAAATATAGCAATCATTACGTAAATGGTAGTTGGATTGTTTATAGCCCAAGAGGACAATCTAAATTCCTTATCTACCTTTTTCTTATTAACTTCCATAACGTATGTTAGTTTAAAATTTTAACTTTCTGACCATCTTTTACACTTCTGGCACCTTCACTAATAATGGCATCACCGTTGTTAATGCCTTTGGTAACTTCAATAAGGTCTCCTTGTGTCTTTCCGGTTTGTATGATAACTCTCTTTGCTTGTGCGATGTTTTGAGCATCTTTTTCTAAAGTGATATAGGTATATTGATCTCCTTCTGCATTTTCAGAAATAATGCTTTGTGGTATTAAAATAGCATTTTCGCTAGTATAGTCATTGATCTTCACTTTGGCAGTAAGGTTAGGTTTGACTGTACCTCCGTTCGCAGGAATACCAACTTCAACCATAAAAGATCGATTGTTTGGATTGATATAATTTCCTACCTGTCTTACCTTGGTATTGATCGTTTTATTGAGAACCGGAAAGTATACCTCTACATCTTTTCCTTTAATGATACTGCCAATGTAGCGCTCGGGCACTTCAGTTTCAATATACATATCATTAAGATTTACTATCCGAATGATTGGGTTTTGACCTGCAGAGACAACAGTTCCCTGTTCTGTGATTACATCGTCAATTACCCCAGAAAATGGAGCATTTATAGTAGTTTTTGCTAATTGTCGCTTTATTTGGTTAACTGCGTTTTGCTGGGCTTCGAAATTCGTTTTTGCCTCGAGGTATTGAATTTCTGAACCAATTTTCTGTTCCCACAATCTTTTTTGGCGATCAAAGGTAGTTTTTGCCAATTGTGCTTGTACTTCTACCTGGGAAAGTTGTTGGCTTAATCCACCATCATCAATTCGTGCCAGTAATTGTCCTTTGGATACTTTTTGACCTTTATCTACATAAACCCTAGTTAGAATTCCGCTCATTTCTGGATATAAGACGATATTTTGTTTGGTTTCTACATTTCCTTGCAATTCTAGGAAATGATTAAACAGCGTATCTTTTGCCATTATAGTCGTGACCAACGGAAGTTTTTGTACAGTATCCAAAGTTGCAATGGCCTGATCAATCTGCTTTAATTGATCTGCAACCGTTTGTTGTTCTGCTACAATCTCGGTTCTTTTGGCACGCAAAGCCTGAAGATCACCTTTTTCTATGATTTTTTCTATAGACTTGCCATCATTTCCTCCACAAGAAATTAAAAGAAGTGATGTGTATATTATGGTAAGTACCTTTTTCATAATTCGATTACTTATTTGTTGTTGGTGTGTTTAAAATTGTTTCTAGTTCTGCTTTGTTATTAATGATGCTTAGCATTGCATTTAATACTTCATCCTGAGAAGAATAAAGCTGTAATTGCGCTTGTCTAAGTTCAAAACTTGTGGCAAGTCCCTCAGAATATTTAATTTGATTCTTTTTTTCTATTCGTTCTGCCAGTGCCAAATTTTGTTTTGCAATATCATAGCTTTCTATTGAAAATTTGAAATCATTTATGGCAGTATTATAATTTAGCTCAATTTCTTGTTGAGTTCTCAAAAAATCGGTTTTAGCTTGCTCATCTGCTATTTTTGCTTGCTGTGTTTTTGCACTTCTTCGTAGTGAGCTGAAAATGGGGATATTAAGACTAGCACCAAGTATAGAAGATTGAAACCATGGAGTCTCACTATCAAGAAAAACAAAATCGTTATCAAAAGCTGCTGTACCATAATTAATAAACGCGGTTAACTTAGGTAGTGCTCTACTTTTTTCTAGTTTTAATTCTAATCGAGTCTGCTCTGTGAGAAGATATGCCAATCGATAATCAATATTATTTTCCATGATGAACGGTTTTGTGATGATAGATTGATCCATATTCTTCATAGATAAATCTTCTAAAGTGTCTGATAACACGGTATTCGAATTAACAGTTATCCCTACGGTAAGATTGAACATCTGTAAAGCAATTTTCTCTAAACGTTCTGCATTGCTAAGCTGATTAGTAATTTGTAAAAATGTGATCTGTAGTTGTTCTACATCTTCTTCTTCGGCCAAGCCGTTTTCAAAAATCTTTTTAGTTTCTAAGTAGTTCTTTTCTAAAGCAATTAAATTGTTTCTGAAAATCTTAACACTCTCTTGCGCTACCAAAACACTACCATAGGCATTAATGACTCCTTTGCGAACTTCAAGCTGTGTCTTTTCCTCAACATCATCCGTATACTGCAAGAAACTCTTTGCGGCTTCGATACCAACTAAGTAGGATCCGTCAAAAATCTTTTGACTCAAAGTTGCAGCTGCAGAAAATTGTTGAGAAGGTCCAAATAGCTCTACAAACTCAACTTCTGGCATGCCGGCAGCTGCTCCTGGAAGAAGAAGAGGTTGCTGTTTCAATTGATTTTGATAATCAATAACCCCATCAATTTGAGGAAGCCCATCTGCTGTAGTTTCCCACTTCTTTTTTAAGGCTTTGGCAACTTCACGCCGTGCATTAATTGATTGATAACTATTTTTTAATGCAAACTCAATAGCCTCATCAAGAGTGAATGAGTAAATAGAATCGGTGGGTGGTTGTTGTGCAGATACTGTGGTGGTAAATAGCCAACCTAAACAGATTAACCAAAGGTTGTTTCTCATATTTGATGTTCTTTAATAAGATTGTTTAAAATTGTACGTCCTTTTTCAGTGGTGATTCCCAGGATGTGATATTCTAGGTAGTCATCCATAAGTTTTCCTACCGGAAACATAAGTTCGGGAAACATATTTTTATCTTTTATTCCATTGGTGCCAATAAAATAAATTCTTGATATAAATTCGATGTCTATATTTTTTCTAAAAACACCTGTTTCTATACCTCTTTTAAGGTTATCAACTACGCATTCCTGAAATACTTCAAACTGCTTTGTTTTTAGCCCTTGATGGATTTTTGGATAATACTTTTCTAATTGATGAATTGGGGCTGTTTTTTCATTCTTTAGATGATGCATCACAAATGTCTTAATTGCATATAGTTCCTCTATCGGATCTAGGTTTTGAGCTAATATATCATCAATACCACTACAGATCGAACAAAACAGGTGATCGGTAGTAGCTTCTACAAGCTTGGTTTTATTTTGAAAATGCGTATAAATCGTCTTTTTGGAAATTCCCATTTCAGACGCAAGGTCGTCCATGGTAACACTTTTGAAACCAAGGTTCAAAAACAAATCATTCGCTTTTTCTACTATTTTTTCTTTCATTATTGGGGAGTAATTGTATAAAACGACGGTAAATATATAATAGGAAACTTTAAAAACAATAAAAGTTTCCTAAGTTTCACATTTATTTAACATACTCATAATACGAGACTATTTTTTGTTAATTTTTTTACATATATCGCATTATATTGACGTTTGGCGATAAGATTTTTGGACAGTAATTTTGAAATGCGTTTCTCAAAATTTGTCTTATTTTAGCATAAAAAATTGACTGTGCACACAATTTCTGATTACCAGGGATATTTTTTGGAGTACCTATCAAAGCAAATGACTACCAAAGAACCCAAAAACCTGTACGAACCTATTTCTTATATTTTGAGCCTTGGTGGCAAACGATTGCGTCCAACTCTGGTACTAATGACAGCAGAGATATTTGGTGGTTCTTATAAAGAAGCTTTAGACGCTGCATTAGCGATAGAGGTTTTTCATAATTTTTCATTAATTCATGATGATATTATGGATGATGCCCCATTGCGTAGAGGTAAAGAAACAGTTCACGAAAAATGGGATATAAACACAGGGATTCTTTCGGGAGATGCTATGCTTATTAATGCCTATCAATTGTTTGAAAATTATAAGGGTAATACTTTTAAGGAATTAGCTAAGCTATTTACTAAAACTGCGATAGAAGTATGTGAAGGACAGCAATATGATATTGATTTTGAAACTCGTGATGATGTAACCATCCCTGAGTATATTAAAATGATAGAATACAAGACTGCAGTTTTGGTAGGTGCAGCTATGAAAATGGGAGCTATCGTTGCTGATGCTTCAGAGCAAAGTAAATCTTCTATATATGACTTTGGAAGGTTATTGGGGCTGGCTTTCCAGCTTCAAGATGATTATCTCGATGCATTTGGTGATCCCCAGACTTTTGGAAAACAGATCGGTGGGGATATTATAGAGAACAAAAAGACCTTTTTGTACTTAAAAGCTTTAGAATATGCTTCAAAAGATGAGCAGAAGCAGTTAAGAGGCTTGTTTTCGTTAAATCCAGAAGATCCTACAGAGAAGATAAGTACAGTTAAGCATCTTTTTGAAACTACTGGCGCCAAAGAACGCACCAGAGTAGAAATAGAACAGTATACTCAGAAAGCTTTTTCGGCATTGGATGATATGGGTATTTCAGAAGAGAAAAAAGATCTTCTAAAACTTTTTGGTTCAAAATTAATGAATAGAAGTGTCTAAAAATGAACATATTGTAAAAGTTGATAGACTTTTTTCCGAAGTCTCAAAAACAGACTTATACCCAAAACTATTAGACCAACTTCAAAAGGACTTACATCGCGCGGGAGTTGATCACAAAATAGATCCCAAAATAACATCAAGTGACCTTGTCAGGGAATTGAATAGTTTACTTTACGATACCTTACAAAATGCTTTTAATGACTACTTAAACTTATTGTATGCTGTAGATGTCTCTGAAACAGAACTACGCAATTTTAAATCTGAAAAAATTGAAGATATAGCTAGTTATACAACTTATTTAATTCTTAAGAGAGAATGGAAAAAAGTTTGGTTACGTAATAACTTCTAGAAAAAGACTCTTACAAACGGGGCATAGGCACTTCCGTAGATACTTTTATCATCATCAAAAAGGAGATCGTATCGAAGACCAAAACTTACAAAACCTGTTCTGTATCCCGCTCCTACAAATAATGCGGGATACCAGTAATTATCAGTAAATGTTTCTCCCGGGACCTCAAAACGTCGACTAACACCCATTTGTTCAAATTCTGCAGAAAACTGAAACTCAGGGATAGGATTAAAAAGAGTAATGATACTTACGCCATAATTGGTACTACTACCTTCTTCATTAAAGCGATCATTATCAAAACTGCTATACCCAAAATTTAACCCAACCCCAGCACTAAACCAAGGATTAAAATCATAAATTGCTGCCGGTGCAAGAACAGCACTGAAAGTGTCGTTAGAAAAACCAATTCCTATATTTCCTCCAAAACGTACGTTTGACCAAAAATTTTGATCTTGAGAATACGTATGTTGTAAGGAAAACATGACAAAGAAAACTAATGCAAAAGCTTTGTTATTTTGAGATATATATACTTTCATAGTCAAATTTCAGAAAAAATCTTACATAAATATAGATATTTCAATGGTCAATAAATTGTAATTGTTGTATTTTTGTATCGTTTTGTCGTAAAAAAGACAATTGAGTACTTACATATGGATAAATATTCATTTTTGAATGCGGCTCATACCGCATTTTTTGCAGATTTATATGATCAATACTTGCAAAGCCCTGATAGTGTAGAACCTAGTTGGAGGGCTTTTTTTCAGGGATTTGATTTTGGTTTAGAAAACGCCAATGGTACAGGAGAAACTATTTACGTTGAAAAGGAATCCGGAGAAACTGCCATTGTTCCCGAAAGTGTACAAAAAGAATTTCAGGTAGTTCGATTAATCGATGCCTACAGAACACGTGGTCATTTGTTTACCAAGACAAATCCCGTAAGAGAACGTAGAAAATACACTCCTACTTTAGCATTAGAGAATTTTGGACTAAGCCAGGCTGATCTCAATACTGTTTTTAATGCAGGAGAGATCATAGGCATTGGTCCGAATACTTTAAGTAATATTACTGTTCATTTAGAACAAATATACTGTGATTCTATTGGTATTGAATATATGTATATTCGCAATCCTCAAGAGCGCGAATGGATTCAGTCGAGAATCAATTTCAACACCAATAGAACGAAATTTTCAGCAGATCAAAAAAAACATATCCTTAAAAAACTAAATCAGGCCGTTTCTTTTGAAACCTTCCTGCATACCAAATATGTTGGCCAAAAAAGATTTTCACTTGAAGGAGGAGAGACATTAATACCAGCGTTAGATGCACTGGTTGAAAAAGCAGCTGATCTTGGTGTTAAAGAGTTTGTTATGGGAATGGCGCATAGAGGCCGTTTAAGCACATTAACAAATATATTTGGCAAAAGTCCAAAAGATATTTTTAGTGAGTTTGATGGGAAAGATTATGAAGAAGATATTTTTGATGGTGATGTAAAGTATCACTTAGGCTGGACGTCAAAACGCAATACCGACAATGGTAAGGCTATTAATATGAATATTGCTCCTAATCCGTCACATTTGGAGACCGTAGGAGCCGTAGTTGAAGGGATCACCAGAGCAAAACAAGATCGTCACTACAAAGAAAACACTTCGTCCGTATTGCCTATTATTGTGCACGGAGATGCTGCTATTGCAGGACAAGGATTGGTATATGAAATTATTCAAATGGCAAAGCTGGATGGATACAAAACCGGTGGTACCATACATATAGTGGTGAATAATCAAATCGGCTTTACCACTAATTATTTAGATGCCAGATCATCTACCTATTGTACTGATGTAGGTAAGGTTACTTTGTCTCCTGTATTGCACGTAAATGCAGATGATGCCGAAGCTGTTGTACATGCTACTAATTTTGCTTTGAATTTCAGGATGACATTTAAACGGGATGTATTTATAGATTTATTGGGCTATCGTAAATACGGGCATAATGAAGGTGATGAGCCTCGTTTTACGCAACCAAAACTGTATAAGGCTATTGCAAAACATAAGAACCCGAGAGATATTTATGCAGAAAAATTAATTTCTGAAGGTATTATTGATAAAGATTATGTGTCAAAGCTTGAAAAAGAATATAAGTCTTCACTTGAAGAAGAATTGGAAGATTCGCGCAAGCAGGAAAAAACGGTAATTACTCCATTTATGCAGGATGAATGGGCAGGCTTTGAGCGCGTACAAGAAGATAAAATGATGGAGGTAGTAGATACCACTTTCTCTAGGGATAAATTAACTGAAATAGCCGAGGTAATTACTAAATTACCTAAAGATAAAAAGTTTTTACGCAAGATAGAACGATTGATAGATCAAAGGCATAAGATGTTCTTTGAAACCGATCAACTTGATTGGGCAATGGGAGAGCTATTAGCTTACGGATCTTTGTTAAGAGAAGGATACGATGTGCGTATGAGTGGTCAGGATGTAGAGCGTGGAACGTTTTCCCACAGGCATGCAGTGATCAAAGTAGAAGATAGTGAAGAAGAGGTATTGCTCCTAAATGAATTGAAAGGAGATCAGGGAGATTTCTATATCTACAATTCCTTACTTTCTGAGTATGGTGTAGTAGGTTTTGATTACGGATACGCTATGGCAAGTCCAGATACATTAACCTTATGGGAAGCGCAATTTGGAGATTTTAGCAATGGAGCCCAAATAATGATTGATCAGTATATATCCTCTGCAGAAGATAAATGGAAGCTTCAAAATGGTTTGGTAATGTTGTTGCCACATGGTTACGAGGGTCAGGGAGCAGAACATTCATCTGCCAGAATGGAGCGTTATCTTCAGCTTTGTGCTAAAGATAATATGTTTGTTGCCGATGTTACTACTCCTGCTAATATGTTTCATTTGTTAAGAAGACAAATGAAAGCAAAGTACCGCAAACCTTTGATAGTTTTCACACCAAAGAGTTTATTACGTCATCCTAAAGTAGTTTCTACTGTTGATGAGTTTGCCAATGGAAGCTTTCAAACGGTAATAGATGATCCTGATGTAAAAGCAAAAGATGTAAAGTCTCTGGTTTTCTGTACTGGGAAATTCTATTACGACTTATTAGAAGAGAAAGAAAAATTGGGAAGAAAAGATGTTGCGTTAGTAAGAATAGAACAACTGTTCCCGCTACCAGCTTCTGAAATGGATAAATTGATCAAAAAATATAAAGCAGAAGATGTCGTTTGGGCACAAGAGGAGCCCCGTAATATGGGAGCTTTAAGTCATATGATAATGCACTATGACGATGCAAAAAGTTTTAGATTTGCAAGTCGAAGACCTTATGGCGCACCAGCAGCCGGAAGTGCAACACGATCTAAGAGAAGACATCAAGAAGTAATAGATTATGTTTTTGATAAAGAGAAAGACAATCAAAGAAAATAAAATTAGTTAATAACTATAGTTAAAAAATTTCCAAAGGAAATTTTACAAAGGATAAATTCAGAATTATGGCTTTAGAAATGAAAGTCCCATCACCCGGAGAGTCAATAACAGAAGTTGAAATAGCACAATGGCTTGTAGAAGATGGTGATTATGTAACAAAAGACCAGGCTATTGCCGAGGTTGATAGTGACAAAGCAACGCTAGAATTACCGGCAGAAGCGAGTGGTATTATTACTTTAAAAGCTGAAGAAGGTGATGCCGTAGCTGTAGGTCAGGTGGTATGCCTTATTGATACAGAAGCAGAAGCTCCTGAGGGTAACGCAGATAATGAAGGCGATGAAGGAGGTCCTGGTAATGCGGCTATGGATATTGACAAGCAACGTGATAAAACTGAGAATAAAGCCGATAGCCCTAAGGCTGAAGCATTAACTCAGACTCCGTCAAAATCAACAACGCCTCCGCAACAACAAGATTCATATGCAGCGGGAACAGCTTCTCCTGCAGCTAAAAAAGTTCTTGCAGAAAAAGGGATAGATGCATCTGAGGTTAGAGGAACTGGTCGTGATGGTAGAATTACCAAAGCTGATGCACTGGATGCAAGACCATCGATGGGTACTCCCGGACCAGGTAGTAGGGGAGAAAGTCGTAAGAAGTTATCTATGCTTCGTCGTAAGGTAGCAGAGCGCTTAGTTTCAGTTAAAAATGAAACGGCGATGCTCACTACTTTCAATGAGGTAGATATGCAACCTATTTTCGATCTTAGAAGTCAGTATAAAGAAACTTTTAAAAATAAACATGGTGTAAGTTTAGGATTCATGTCGTTCTTTACCTTGGCCTGCGTTAGAGCTTTACAACTTTTTCCTGCGGTAAATTCGATGATCGATGGCAAAGAAATGATCTCTTATGATTTCCAGGATATTAGTATTGCAGTTTCAGGTCCTAAGGGGCTTATGGTTCCTGTGATTAGAAATGCAGAGAATCTAAGTTTCAGAGGAGTAGAATCTGAAGTGAAAAGATTAGCAATTAGAGCACGTGAAGGACAAATTACAGTAGATGAAATGACTGGAGGTACTTTTACTATTACGAATGGAGGCGTATTTGGAAGCATGTTATCTACACCAATTATTAATCCGCCGCAAAGTGCCATTTTGGGAATGCATAATATTGTAGAGCGCCCCATCGTAAGAGATGGTCAAATAGTAGTAGCGCCTATTATGTATGTTGCATTGTCCTATGATCATAGGATCATTGATGGTAAAGAATCTGTAGGGTTCTTAGTAGCCGTGAAAGAAGCCTTAGAAAACCCAGAAGAATTATTAATGGATAATAATGTGACAAAAGCATTAGAATTATAATAATTCATCGTCACTATATCAAAAACCTCAGTTCTTAACTGAGGTTTTTTTTGTTGCTTTATGAAACTTTAGATATTTTGTGTTTTCAAATAATTTCAAGACATAATAGATTTTGTAATGCATAAGTCGGGTTTGAAATTTTTAAAATAGTATCTTGCTTATGTATAAATACAAGGGCTTTGAAACAGGGTGTTACATAAAAGTTGATACCTTCTAAAATGCATAAATAACAATTCATCCCCGCACTGAGCGCAGTCTAAGTATGACTGCGACATGATATAATTAATAAATAGATGAAGTACATAGAGATACTGGTAAAACTGCGTAAAATAATACGTTCGATAAACCTTGAGAGCAAAAAAATTGAAAAAGAATTGGGAGTAAGTATTCCTCAACTGCTTGTGCTTCAGTACTTATCAGATCAAACGGATTATCGTGCTTTTGCTAAGGACATTAAGGCGTACATAAACTTAAATGCAAGTACGGTTTCAGGAATCATTTCAAGATTAGAAAGCAAAGGGTTAGTTGCTCGTTTACCTGAACCTAATGATAAAAGAACAACGTATATAACACTTACTGCAAAAGGTGCAGAATTGCTACAGAAATCTCCTACTACACTTCAAGAAAAATTATCTCAAAAACTTAAAAAGCTGACTCCTTCTCAGATTGATGAGTTAGATAGAAATATTGAGCTTCTTACCTCAATTATGGATGTAGAGGATATCGATGCGGCCCCTTTGCTAACGATTAAAGAATTGCCTAAGACTACGGAGAGTTAGGTATTCGTAGTTTAAAGTTTTCTTATTTTTATAATATAACGTGAGTTCGATCTAAGGAACTTGATTTATATAAGCCGTCAAATTGATTTCTATGACGCAACCAAACGATTTTGATAAAAAGTTTGATTTTTCATTAAGGCAAAAATAATATGTATTATTTTGTTTCTTACGGCATTCAAAACACTCATTTTATTTTTGCCCTCTTCTACTTTTCTTTTATAATACACACTTAAATCATTTTTTAAGCGAATAGCACTCATTGCACTTAAATGTAATAATCTTTTCATTTCTTTATCAGCAAAAGTAGATACTCGGGATTTTCTAAAGATGGATGTTCCTGAGGTGTTTTCAAAAGGTGCTACACCAGCATAGCAAGCTAATTTTCTGGGCTCAGTGATCATTTTAAATTCATTGGTTTTAACCAACAAATTCCATGCTAATACTTTACCTACTCCAGGAGTAGAAATAAGTTGTTTATTAAATAGGCAGAGTTTCTCATCTTTAGCTACAACCTCTTTTATTGATTGCTCAAATTCTTTGATTTGTTTGTCTAATTCTTTAATCAACCTATTGTTTTTAACAGTCAGTTGTCTGACTAAGTTTTGATTACTTAGACTTGAGTATTCTTTGTTTTTTATAACTAACTCCTTTCTTTGTTTGATTCTATGTTTACGTTCTGTAAGTAGCACTTGGAGGGTTTTTAAAACTTTTCTTTGAGCAATAAACGGAGCTATATCAGTGTGATTGTTCTTGATAAACTTTGCTATTCTTAAAGAATCGATCTTGTCATTTTTACCTCTAACCAATCCTAAACTCCTTTTTAAATGTAAAGGGTTTACTACGTAAAAAATACAATTTAATTCAGGTACTATTTCCATTAAAAACCAACCATATTTCCCAGTATTCTCAATACAAACATAGTTCTTGGTATCTGTGGACAAATGTGTCTTGAAAAAATGTTTTATAGATTTGATAGTATTATCAATTTTAAAGAATTCTTCTTGATTAGATAACACGCAAATATCTAAAGTAAGTTTACTTACATCTATGCCAATAAATTTTACATCAGTTTTCATATCTTTGATTTAGTTAATTATGTTATATCTCAACTCCTTAATAATGGGCTCTAATCCCTAATTTCTATTTGAGTTTATAACTGAACGGAAAAGGTCTGAATCAAATTATGGGTTTAAAAACCCAGAGTGAATAGATAGTGTACCTTTTCCGTTTTTTAAATTACAAAATATCTAAATGCTAATCTAAAGGATTTTTATGATGAAAGGTATTCGAATTAAAGAGTTGATTGTTTGGTTTTAACTTTATTCTAACACAAATAGTTTCTATACGAACTAATTTTTAGTATATTTGTAGAAATCCTTTTAAAAAGGGTAATTTTTTCATTGTTTCAATAAAAATTAATAAATGAGTAAAGAAAAGTACTTAGACAAAGCAATTGCTTGGGCAGAGAGAAAAGCGACTGTTTCTTTGAGGTCTATTCACGAAGATTACGAAGACACAAAAGTTTTTACAAACAAGTCTACAAAAGAGGAAATTCAAGCTGATTTATCTTTTACCACTCATGGTGGAGCGAAACATTTTACTGAAGTGGTTTTAAAGGAAGAAAATCCAAAAAATCTTGTAGTGAAATGGAAAGTGCTCAGTTTTGTAGCCTCAATGAAGAGAGGTAAACTACACTTGCTTGCACCAAAAGGTCATAAAGCATTTACAGAGCGTTTGGTAAATCGACATAACATCAACGCAGTCGTACACGCAATTTAATTCTTCTCAATCTACCAGCACTAGTTACAGTTTTAATTTAAATAACATAATTATCTATTTATGCAAATAAAGAATGGAATACCCGGAGAAAAACAAGATTCTCATAAAATAAGAAAAGAAATAACCTATTGGAAAGCACAAAGTAAAGAACGTAAATGTTCAGACTTTTCTGAAATGTCTTATTGGGAAGTAATGTGTACTAATAGTGCATTATAACTCCTGTCATTCTTACGGTTCTTGATTTCTAATAAGATCATGAGTTCTAGATAAATAATAGTATTCTGACAACTTTATTATTGCTTTTGTCAGAATCTCTACTTAAGTAAATTTTCCTAGCTTTTTAATTACACAATTATAAGATTTGCAGCCAATAATGCTTCGCAGTTGAAGATGGGCGATTAAAAAAGAAAAGGATAGATATGATTATAACAAATTGTAAAGGAGGCGCAGCACTGTTCATTGTGCCAAAAAATTCTTTGGATCGTTAATGTTAAAAGATCGTGCGATAAAAAAATTAAATTTTCAAATAGAATGAGACAATTAAAAATAACAAAACAGATTACTAACCGAGAATCAAAATCTTTAGACAGATATCTGCAGGATGTCACAAAATTATCCATGATCACTGCAGAAGAAGAAGTCGAACTCGCAGGACGTATTAGGAATGGAGATCAAAGAGCATTGGACAAAATGGTGTCGGCTAATCTGCGTTTTGTTATTTCGGTAGCTAAGCAATATCAAAATCAGGGGCTGAAACTCTCAGATTTAATTAATGAAGGAAATTTAGGATTGATTAAAGCGGCTAAACGTTTTGATGAAACCAAAGGTTTTAAATTTATTTCATATGCTGTATGGTGGATTAGACAATCTATTTTGAAAGCTCTGGCAGAACAATCTCGGATTGTAAGATTGCCTCTCAATAGAATTAACGATATTAACAAAGTTAAAAAGGCCTATTCTTCTTTAGAACAAAACTATCAAAGACCTCCTAGTGAATTAGAATTGAGTGAAGAATTACAGTTGTCAACCTCTAGTGTAAAACAATCACTACGACATAATGCAAGGCACGTATCAATGGATGCTCCTTTAAAAAGTGAAGAGACTTCCAGTATGTATGATCTTGTACACAATAAAGAATCAACGGCCCCAGATAAGAATTTGATGAATGATTCTTTACAGAAAGAAGTGAACAGAGCATTAAATAAGTTGTCTGACAAGGAAAGTAATATTTTACGCTTGTATTTTGGAATTGGATCTTTCGAGGCAAAAAGCCTAATTGAAATAGGTGAGATCTTTGACCTTACTCGAGAAAGAGTAAGACAAATAAAAGAAAGAGCCGTGAGAAGATTACGGTACTCTTCAAAGAATGGAATTTTAAAAACTTACTTAGGATAAATAAAGTAAATGAAATTTATAGAAATTAAAAGAAAAACAAGAACAGAAAAACGATACAGTAAAAGAATGGGAGAACTCACTACAAAAGTTACCTATATCAGAAAACACTTGTTAGGACTTCCAGTAAAAACGCTCCATAAGTATCGTGAAACATACTATGGTAAGATAAAGGATTGTGAAGACTGTGTCTTATATGTGTAAAGTAGTATGATACTAATCACTTTTGTTTTTAACAATTGGGGGAAATGCGACTCTTTTTTTAGAACTCTTGGGCGTACAATAAGAGTAAATAAATTTCTACACAGCTATGTTGACTGTAGAATCATTTCCTTATAAGGGATAATCGTTGTAAATCCTTTATTTTTAAAGTAATCCATATCAGACACATAACCAGTAGCCAAAACAAAATCACCACCCCAACCACCAAGGCTTTTAATACTTCCTGAGTAATCTGGGAATAATTGTGATTTGATGGTTTCCGTTTTGATAATTTTTGAGATAATTTCTTCGTGCGTATTAACTAGTTCTTCAAATTCTCCGATAGTATTACAAGTTATTATTTTAGAAGTAATTTCTTTAACCGCAGCTGCAGCTTTATCAAAGTCTTTTAAAGGTAAGGATTGGTAGCGTTTTATTGATTCTTTGCTATCCTGTTTTTGATTTAGATATACAAAAAAGAGATTTTCCTTAAAAGGTGGGTCAAAATGTACTTCTTCAATAATGGGCTTACTCTCTGTTCTTGTGTATAGAATAGGAGTGTCATGCTGAGCACAAGCAATATCATACCCACTGCCTCCGAAGCTATGGTCTAAAAGTTCAAAAGCATTAACTTTTGCCCATTGCGCAATATTATTAATTAGGGTAGATGATGATCCCAAGCCCCATTCTCTATTGAACTCTAGCCTGGCTTCAATAATATATCCCTTTTCTGAAGAAAGAAAATTTGGATTTAGTGCTTTGGCGGCGTTTAAGATGTTGATTAATATTTTTGATACAGTATTTTGCTCTTCGTCATTTTTTGGCTCAGTAATAAGATTATTTTCTATAGTCAATGTAGTTTCAAACCAACTGTTTTCATCTTCATCAATACTTTTCCAAACGATTTGATTAGAGTTATCATGTTCTTCTACAAGTAACCACTGCCCTTTTTGGGTAGGTAATGCTAAAGCAGTCACATCATCCAGAACCAAATATTCTGCGGTGAGTAATAGTTTACCGTGGCTGTAAAAAGACTTTTTCATTGGTTCTTATGATGCTCTCAGTTTCTCAATTTGTGTTACTACTTCACTATGAGTAACCGTATTTGTTTTGAAATATTTTATAAGTTGTTCTTTTTCATTTTCTGTAGCTTCAAATTGATTAAGAATATTCATTAGATGCATTTTCATATGCCCCTGCTGGATTCCTGTAGTAATTAATGAATTTATAGCAGCAAAATTTTGAGCGAGTCCAGCTACGGCTGTAATCTCCATTAGTTTTTTCGCATTGGGTTTGCCTAATAATTCCAAAGCTAATTTGACCAACGGATGAAGATTAGTCAATCCACCAACGGTACCCAAGGCAAGAGGTATTTCGATCGAGAAGGTAAATACGTCATTTTTTATTTCGGCATGCGTGAGACTTTTATATTTCCCATTTCTTGACGCGTAGGCATGTGCACCTGCTTCTATAGCTCTAAAATCATTTCCGGTAGCCAAAACTACAGCATCAACACCATTCATGATTCCTTTATTATGTGTAACAGCACGATAGGGCTCAATTTCTGCAATATTTACTGCTCTCACAAATTTTTTGGCATATTCGTTTGCCGAGAGTTCTGAAGTGCTGGGAAGCTCATTTACAAGACATGATACAGAGGCTGTTACCAAGCACTCAGGCACATAGTTAGAGAGGATACTCATGATAATTTCTATCTTTTTTTCTGAATCCGAAAAATTATCATATTCCTGGGCTTCAGCAACAAAAGTTTTTGCAAATTGCTCTAGACAAGAATTAATAAAATTAGCTCCCATCGCGTCAGCAGTCTCAAATGTACAATGTAACTGGTAGTAGTTTTCAATTTCTGCTGTCTTATCTCGTAATTCAATTTTTTTTACCCCGCCACCACGTTTTTCCATATTTTTGGTAATGTGCGATACAGAGGACATTAATCTTGATTTAATTTTGCTAAAGAATAGAAGTAGTTTTTCGGGATTTCCGTGATAAGAAAAATGAACTTGCCCAACTTTTATGGTAGAACGTACTTCAGCTTTGAACCCACCTCTTGTTTGCCAAAATTTAGCCGCTTTGCTGGCAGCAGCGACTACCGAGCTTTCCTCAATCGTCATAGGTAAGGTATATCTTTTCCCATTAATCAAAAAATTTGGAGCTACCGAAAAAGGCAAATAATAATTAGAAATTGTGTTTTCAGTAAATTCATCATGAAGCTGCTGTAACTGCTCGTTAGAGTTCCAATACGTAACTAAGGTATCTGTGGCAGTAGCATCATTACCAAAATGATGTTCTGCCAGCCACTTTATTTTATCTGTTTTAGAGAGTTTTGAAAATCCAGAAACTACAGGAGCCATTGCATCTTTTATTATTATTGCCCTCAAAGATACTATTCTGTTTTGTGAAATACCTAATTGAAATGTTTTTGCTTTAATCTAAAACCTTAAACACTACTTTTTCTTGGGGATAAGTTTTATGGTTTATTTAATGATATGTTAAAAAAAATCAGGTTAGGAGCTATAATTTTATTGTATTTAACAGCATTTGTTGTATTTTTCACGGATTTTTTAGTATTCTTGGCGTTAACAATTTTTAAAAATATGGTATGAAATAAGCCGTAAATATCAAGTTGATTTCAACTAAAGAATTATTGGCGATTTCATATAACTATTAAAGCGATAAATACATACGGATGAAAATTACGAGATTATTTTTTGGAATTATATTGTTTCTGGGAATTACGGCTATTGCACAAGACAAAGCTTTTACACTTGAAGAGATTTTCAAGGGCACGTTTAAGACCGAGGGGTTTAAGTCGTTACATTCCATGAAAAATGGAACACAGTATTCTGTTTTGGAAAAAGATAAAATTTCAGGAGCTACTAATATTGAAGTGTTTGATTACGCTACAGGAGAAAAAGTAAAAACTTTGGTCAGCTCATCTTCAATAGAGGGGTTGGATGCCTTTCAGGGGTACAGCTTTAGTAAAGATGAAACTAGAATTATACTTTCTAGTGAGATAGAACCCATATTTCGTCGTTCCAAAAAAGGAATTTACCATATTTATGATGTCCCATCAAATGGAGTTTTCAAAATAAGTGATCAAAAAATTCAAGAACCTGTATTATCTCCCGATGGAAACAAAGTGGCTTATATTCTGAACAATAATATATATATGCTCAATTTTGTAACAGGGCAGGAGGTACAATTAACAGATGATGGTAAGAAAAATGAAATAATCAATGGGATTACCGATTGGGTATATGAAGAGGAATTTGCTTTTGTGAGAGCCTTCGAGTGGAGTGCTGATAGCAAAAAGATTGCTTTTATAAGATTTGATGAAAGAGGAGTTCCAGAATTTTCTATGGATGTATACGGTACAGGACTGTATCAAAAACAAGAAGTATTTAAATATCCCAAAGCGGGAGAAAAAAACGCAAAAGTCTCTTTGTTTATTGCTAATATCGAAGCTATGGCATTAGATGAAGTAAAGCTGGCGAATTACAAAGATTTTTATATTCCAAGAATAAAATGGACCACAAATCCGGATATTTTGAGTGTTCAAGTACTAAACAGACGCCAAAATAATCTGGATTTACTATTTGTAGATACCAAAACTAAAACACCAAAAGTGGTGCTTAAAGAAAAAGATGAGGCATACATAGATGTGACCGATAATTTAACTTTTTTAGAGGATAACAGCTTTATCTGGACTAGTGAAAAGGATGGGTTTAACCATATTTATCACTATGCTGAAACAGGAGAACTGATCAATCAGGTTACCAAAGGTAATTGGGAGGTAACCCAATATTATGGATACAATCCCAAGAATAAAAAAATATTCTATCAAAGTGTGGAAAACGGAAATATTAATAGGGATATATATGCTATTACTTTAGATGGAAAAGACAAGAAGAGATTAAGTTCTAAAGAAGGAAACAACGATGCCGAATTTAGTGCAGATTTTAGTGTGTATATTAACTATTTTTCGAATGCTACAACTCCTTATGAGTATACTTTGAATGATGGATCTACAGGAAAAGTGATAAGAGAGCTCAAAAATAACAGTGCCCTTGTAGAAAAGTTAAAACTTTTTGATATGAGGCCTAAAGAGTTTTCTACCATCCAAGTTAATGGAGAAACTTTGAATATGTATATGATCAAGCCTAAAGATTTTGATACAAAAAAGAAATATCCATTATTGATGTTTCAATACTCGGGACCAGGGTCACAGATGGTAAAAAACATCTGGAATAATCGAAGAGATTATTGGCATATGATGCTTGCACAACAAGGATATATTGTAGCATGTGTTGACGGAAAAGGTACAGGATTAAAAGGGGCCAAGTTTAAAAAAGCAACACAAAATGATTTAGGGAATCTAGAAGTGCAAGATCAAATTGCAGCTGCCAAACAACTAGGTGCTTTAGAATATATAGATGCCTCTAGAATTGGTATTTGGGGATGGAGCTATGGGGGCTTTATGTCTAGTAACTGCTTGTTTAAAGGTGCCGATACCTTTACAATGGCTATCGCAGTTGCCCCTGTGACAAGTTGGAGATTTTATGATACCATTTATACAGAACGATATTTGATGACTCCTCAAGAGAATGCCAAAGGATATGATGATAATTCACCGATCAACTATGTTAATGGTTTAGAAGGTAAGTATTTACTAATTCATGGTAGTGCAGATGATAATGTACATGTGCAAAACACTATGCGATTGATCGAGGCTTTGGTACAGGCTAATAAAGAATTTGATTGGGCGATTTATCCAGACAAAAATCATGGTATCTATGGAGGAAATACTCAATTACATCTCTACAACAAAATGACGAACTTCATTAAAAATAACTTATAAATAATTAAACTAACATAATGGCAAATACAGTTAAAGCAGCTCATCAAAAAGAGCTTTTTGGACATCCGGTAGGGTTATATATATTATTTTTTACAGAAATGTGGGAACGATTTTCTTATTATGGAATGAGGGCGCTCTTTGTTCTATATCTCACGACCAAAACTGTAGATGAAAATCCAGGGTTAGGTTGGTCAACTGGCGAAGCATTGGCTCTCTATGGTTGGTATACTATGCTTGTTTATGTCGCTTCAATTCCCGGGGGATGGATTGCCGATAAATTTTTGGGTCAAAAGAAGTCTGTTTTTATTGGAGGGATTTTATTAGTACTAGGACATAGTGTATTGGCTGTCGAACAAATGTGGGCTTGGTATTCTGGTCTTGGTTTGATAATTGCCGGAGTTGGAATGTTGAAACCAAATATTTCTACTATGGTAGGTGGTTTGTACAAACAAGGAGATATACGTAGAGATAAAGGATTTACCATTTTTTATATTGGAATTAATCTAGGAGCCTTTTTATCTAGTTTAATAGTTGGATATGTAGGAGAAGTGCATGGATGGCATTATGGTTTTGGATTAGCTGGTATTGGTATGGCGTTGGGGTTGATTCAATATATTGCTGGTCAGAAGTATTTAGCACACGTAGGAGGCTTTCTGGGAACTTCAGAAAAAATTGAAGACAAAGAAGCCTTGAAAAAGCCACTTACTAAAATCGAAAAAGATAGAATTATAGTTTTACTTATTTCTTTCTTACTTGTGATTGTATTTTGGGGAGCTTTTGAACAAGCAGGTGGATTAATGAATATCTACGCCAATGAAAAAACAAATCGAATGTTATTAGGTTGGGAAGTTCCTGCCTCATGGTTTCAATCGTTAAATGCTATGTTTATCATCTTTCTTGGAACCTCTGTAGCATTATATTGGGCAAATAGAAAATTAAAAGGAAAAGTTTCAAGCTCCTTATTCAAAATGATTATCGGCCTGATTATTATGGGTACTGGATTCTTTTTTATGACTGCAGCTTCTATGGAATTTAATGCAGACGGTTCATCAGCCATGTATTGGTTGGTACTGGCATATCTGTTTCATACGATAGGAGAGCTTTGTATTTCACCAGTAGCATTATCATTCATTACCAAACTCGCTCCAGTTAAATATGCTGCTATTATGATGGGTGTTTACTTTGCTATGACAGGATTTGGAAACAAACTGGCAGGTTTATTAGGTCAATGGGCTGAAAGTCAAGGTGAATTAGCAATTTTTACAGGTATTGCCTTATTTTGTGTGTCGTTCGGTTTGATCATTATGATATTCAGAAAAAGATTAGAAGTACTTACACACGGTGTTGAAGATAAAGAGGGTACAGTATATGAGACTGAAGGGTATGAACTAGTTGAATCTGTTGAGGAAATCAAATCATAACGGATATAATGACTGTTGATTCAAACGAATTTAATCTTTTAGGACACAAACCCGCATTATTTGTTTTATTCTTTACAGAAATGTGGGAGCGCTTTTCCTATTATGGAATGCGTGCCATATTTGTATTATTCCTTACGTCTACTTTTGCCGAAGGGGGATGGGAATGGTCTAATGAAAGGGCTTTGGCTCTTCTAGGGACTTACACCTCTTTAGTTTATGTGACCCCGGTTATTGGAGGGTGGATCGCAGATAAATTTACAGGATATCAAAAAGCAGTAGCATTAGGAGCTCTGATTATGACTCTTGGTCATGCTTCAATGGCATTAGATACCGAAACTACATTGTATATCGGTGTTGGATTTTTGATCATAGGTAACGGTCTTTTCAAACCCAATATTACCTCGATAGTAAGTGGTCTTTATGATAAGTTTCCCGAAAGAAAAGACGGGGCATATACTATATTTTATATGGGTGTGAACTCTGGTGGCTTTATAGGGGTTTTACTTTGTGGTTTTCTTGGTGAGAATTTGAGTTGGTCCTGGGGATTCGGACTTGCGGGTATCTTTATGATGCTTGGAATGTTACAATTTTGGTTCGGAAGGAGCATTTTTGGCAAGGTTGGTGCAGAACCAATAAAAAATATAGATGTATCGAATGCTATAGAAAAAAATACGGAAACCCTTATTCAAGAAAAAATACCCGGTTATGTTCAAAGAGATCGATATGTTGTTGTTGGTATTTTAGCCTTTTTTGTGGTTTTCTTTTGGGCAGCTTTTGAGCAAGCTAGTGGTTCGATGACTATTTTTGCCAATAATTTTACGCAAAGAATCTTAGGCGGGAACTCTGCATTGATTTTTAAGATTGTAGATACACTTATTACTATCGTTCCGTTAGGAATTATTACCTGGGTTTTACTGAAATTATTTCAGCAAACATTTAAAAAAATCTCATTGTCTAATATTGTTTTAGGAATAAGTTTTTTGAGTGTTTGGGCCATAGCACTTTGGAAACTTTCTGTAATTCTTCCACAAGATACTACAGAAATACCAGCTTCTTGGTTTTTAATATTAAACTCATTATTCATCATCACACTCGCTCCATTATTTTCTAAAGTTTGGGAAAGTAAATATAATCCCTCTGCAACGGTAAAGTTTGCATTAGGAATGATTCTATTGGGGATCGGATTTGGGATGTTGGCCTGGGGAGCTTCAACAATTCCTCAAGGAGCCAAAACAGCATCTGTTAGTTTAATTTGGTTGGTCATTGCATATTTATTACATACAATGGGCGAATTATGTTTATCTCCAGTTGGGTTATCTTACGTATCAAAATTGGTTCCTGCCAAGAAAATTGGCGTGATGTTTGGTATATGGTATTTAGCAATTGCAATTGGCAATAAATTAGCTGGTTTTGTAGGAAGTTACATAGATATAATTGTAGAACAATATTCCATGTCTGCTTTCTTCCTTATTTTTACTATTATTCCATGTTTAGCAGGTGTAATTTTAATCATAATTACTCCTAAGATGAAGAAAATGATGCATGGGATACATTAATGAAATAATATATAACTTCGCTCGTTTCCCAATGACGAGTGAGGTTTTAAATAAGGAACAGTTTTTGTTCCCAATAAATAAAAAACAATAATTATGAAATACCTACTTTCTGTTTTTATCTTTTTCATGTGTTTTGCTATTCATGCACAAGAGATCAATTGGATGTCTATGAATGAAGCACTGGAAGCTCAAAAAAAAGAGCCCAAGAAGATTTTTATGGATGTATATACAGATTGGTGCGGGCCTTGTAAGCTTCTGGATAAGAAGACTTTCCATAATAAAGACGTGGTTTCTTATGTAAACAAGCATTACTATGCTGTAAAATTTAACGCAGAAGGTACAGAAGAGATTCGATATAACAATTTCACATATACAAATCCAAACTATAATCCCAATAGGAAAGGAAGAAATAGTCAACATTTTTTTGCCAATGCTTTAAAAGTAACGGGGTATCCTAGTATGGTATTTTTTGATGAGAAAGGGAATCTTATTGCTCCTGTAGTAGGTTTTAAAACTCCACAACAGCTGGAAATTTACTTAAAAATGATTAATAATAATGATTATAAAAAATTAACCACTGCGGATGCCTGGAAGAAATATGAAAAATCTTTTGTGAGTACATTTTCAAATTAATTTTTTGCAGCAATTAAATATTTCCGTTAAGTCTCAAATCATATAATCTTAACTATTGACATACAATTAATTGACTTTGTAGTCGTTATCTTATTCGTAAACCCAAAAAATACCCTGATTTAGCTTAAAAAAAAGTTAAAAACGTATTTCAAAGGATTTTTTATTGCTTTTGTCGATGTTTTTATCTTTTTTTGTGTCAGAAACCTACTTATGAAAAAAATTTTAGCCATAGCTACCCCCTCTATGCTGTTGATTGTTTTGCTGTTTTCTTTTGTATCTGCAAAACAACCTGAAGAGAAAAAACAAACATTATCAGGAAAAGTTGACCGTGTTCAGCTTCCCTTACCGCAACCGCCAGAAATTCATTTTACAAATCGCTATCAACAAAAATTAGAAGAGGCTATTCAGGAGTACTTTAATAATGCAATTGATAAAAATCAAATTGTAGGAGCTTCTGTTTCAGTTGTAAAATGTGACTCAATCATTTATTCCGGAGGTTTTGGAAATAAGAATGTTGCTCTTAAAGATACTGTTAATGCGGAGACCATTTTTAGAATAGGCTC
This sequence comes from uncultured Aquimarina sp., assembly GCA_947500845.1. Lineage (GTDB taxonomy): Bacteria > Bacteroidota > Bacteroidia > Flavobacteriales > Flavobacteriaceae > Aquimarina > Aquimarina celericrescens. Next base: position 342,237 of record CANMTP010000002.1, on the reverse strand, counting down.
TGTGTCCAAAGGTTTTGCAGGAATTTTGACAGGTATTCATGTACAAGACGGTCTTATCGACTGGGAAGATAAGATTATTGACCATATACCAAATTTTAAACTGGCCAATAAAAAACAAGCTAACCAAGTAACACTGTCACATGTGTTATCGCATACTTCTGGATTACCTTACCATAGTTTTACTAATCTTGTAGAAGATGGATTGGCGTTAACCACCATCGCAGGTCGTTTTAATGAGGTGCTACCTTTGCAAAAGCCCGGAAGCGTATATAATTATCAAAATGCCATATTTGCACTTAGCGGTGAAATTATAGAACGAATAACAGGAAAACCATTAAGAGAAGTAATTAAAGATAGAATATTTAGTCCTTTGCAAATGGAGACTGCTTCGGCAAGTTATGAGGCTTTAGAGCATTCTAACAATGTTGCGATGCCACATCAACGCGTACGTCGTGGTTGGAGGCCAACCAAGATTAATAAGAAATATTACAACGCTATTGCCGCAGGAGGTATCAATGCCAGTGCTATTGATATGGGGAAATGGATGAAATTTCTGTTAGGTAATAATCCCGATGTTTTAATGACTAAAACTATGGAAGAAGTCTTCAGTCCAATGGTTCAGGTTGGAGGTAGAAGAAATTACTACCAGAGATGGCCAGGGTATAAAGCTTCTTATTATGGACTAGGGTGGCGAGTTCATGAGTTTGATGATGCCAATACTGGAGAGCTAAATAAAGTCATTCATCATGGAGGCGGAGTGAACAACTACAGAAGTGAGATTGCAATTTATCCCAATGAGGACCTGGGAATTTGTGTACTCTTTAATAGCCCAAACAAAATGGCAAAAGATTGTATTCCTAAAATTCGAAAAATTTTACAGGAAATATTGGATACTCAAGGTGCCGAAGACATCCAGGAGTCTTTAGTTGTATTGTAAATACCAAAATTTTTATTCTAAAATAAAAGCTCCCTGCTTGTCAGTACGGTGAAAAGGGATATTTCGTTTCCTGCAACTAGTTTCCCAACGATCTGTATAACTCTTGAAATTACTTCCGTCGGCAATAATTTGTTTAGGCTGTAAACTATCGATCATTCTATCCAAATGAATTTTTGGAGAATCAATTAGAAGGACAATGTCGGGTCTTAATTGTTTTTTGAGGTATATTGAGCTACTATCAATCACCAAAATCATTTGATTTTTATAACTATATATGTTCTTTAGAGAGATAACAGAGCTATCTGCTATGGCTTGGTTTTGAATAAGATAATTACCAAACAAAAAGTGCTGCGTTTTGTCAGAAATATACTTCCTACTATAAAGGTGCAATTTTTTACTATCAAGAACGCCTAGAGTAGTGTTTTGTTGATTTTGAAATATGACCAACTCTTGTTTTTGTAAGGCATGCTGCTTTTCGAAGGTAAGAACAAGGAACATCACAATTATAGGAATTACTGTCCAATACAATTTTCTTTTTTCATACCTCTCAAATAATGTTATCGACATTATAAGAATGATGTAGAGTGTAATGAGCATTCTCCATGAAAATGGGATATCTGTAATCAAGAATGTTTTTTGATCTGCCACCCAAGCTATGATCGTATTCATAATATCGATACTAGCGCCAAATAAATTGGCAACGGCTTGAGGTAATATTCCTGTTAAGGCTAAAATAATTACCGTAATTCCAAACCCAAGTATTATCCCTAAAAAAGGAATGATAATAAGATTAGAAACAAAAAATAAAATTGGGAACTGATGAAAATAAAATAAAGAGAGCGGGAGCAGTCCCAATTGTGCACTAATGGTCACTGTAAAGGTTTCCCACAGCTTTTTAGAGATATAAAATTTAGGATGATACTGCTTTGCTATTATCGGCTGAATCCAAACAATTGCGAAAACTGCCAAATAACTAAGTTGAAAGCCAACTGAAAATAACAGGAGTGGATTGAAACAAAGGAGTATAAACATGGATACAAAAAGCGAATTGTATATGCTAGTTTGAGATCTTAATTGTATTCCGATAGCAAGAAAAGAAAACATAGTTACGGCTCTTAGGACCGATGGTGATAACCCAGCAAGAATAGCAAAGCACCAAAGGGAGAAAATGGTGATTAACAATACGATAATTTTTCCTTTTCGAAGAAGTCTATGCAATGGCTTTAATATCAAATTTAGAATGAGCAATAAGATTCCCACATGCAGTCCTGAAACTGCCAAAATATGGATAGCCCCTGCATCTCTGTAGTTCTCGAAAACTTCTTGATCTATATCTTGACGTTGACCCAAAATCAGAGCATTGATAATAGATAGCTGTTCAGGAGAAAATGAATATTTAGATAGTTTTAAGTTGATATTCTTTCTTATTTGATCGGCTAAACTAAACAGTGACCTTTGTACTTCATAATTATTAATAAGTTGGTGAGGGGATACTGTTGTCTGATGATATATGTAAAGATTACGAAGATAGTGTGCATAATCAAATTGATTTGGATTTAGTGGATTTGGAATAGACTTCAATTTAGATAGAACCGTATAGGTTTCTCCTACCGCCAAAATACTATTTGTGGTATCTTTTGGAACTTGAAGAAGCAAATTACCTTTCGCTTGGTTTTCTTCAATAAATTGAATAGAGACAATATATTTGTTATAATAAGAGGTAGGTTTTAAACGCTCTTTTATATAAAACCTGATCCCAATTTCTTTTTTCTGATCATTTTTCTGATTAAGGATATGGCTGTAGTGCTTCAAATCGTTTTTTGGATTATGAATTTGCACTAATACGGTACCAAAAAGGATAAAAGCCGCGATTGCTGAAAAGGTAAAAGTATAGGACTCGTTGAATATTTTTTTAGAGTGATGCCATGTAAATAGTAACAACCCGATAGAAATAATAAATATGATTAGAGATGTTTCTAAAGAGAAAGTAGTATAATATCCTAAAATTATACCAGTGATGGTTGATAAGGTAATAATTATAAAAGGGACATTGAGTAATTTCATTCCTAATAGAGTAGAACATTTTTTTAAAGTGTCTATCTATGCAATGATAATAGATATCAGTTTCATTTTATGAAACTGGAACAGATTTAAGCTCTGAGGCGAGATAAGATTTATGTCGGAATAGCCTAACTGTAAGGTTGAGCGGAGTCGAGGCTTTACTTCAAAAACCGTAAATACGCCTCGGGATTATTTAAGAAAGATTTGGTAATTGAATAATGTTCTACATCTTCTAAAGCTACTTGAGACATATTGTTTTTGGTAATCTCATACAAAGTTGCACCTGGATATGCCATGAGCATAGGAGCATGAGTCACAATAATAAACTGCGACACGTGATTTTGTAGATGCTCGTGGATGAAATACATAAGAGATAATTGTTTTGATGGTGATAAAGCGGCTTCAGGTTCATCCAAAAGATAAATGCCTCTTTGATTAATTTTCTCATGCATGATCTGAAGATATGCCTCACCGTGGGAGAACGCCTGCAATTTTTGTCCATAGTTCTTTCTCATATGGTGCAATTGATAATTGGCACTTTCCTTCATTTTTTTAATGATCTGGTCAGGTACTTCTCCATGCAAACTATTCAAATCATCATGTAGTTTTGCATCTTGTCTTTCAATGCTGTTAATGAAATCTCCAAAATCTTCGGCTCTAAAAAAGAATCCTACACCTCGTTCTATGTCCCAATCCAACTCTAAAAAAGGCACTAACAATTTTGCCGCAGTAAATCCTCGTTTGTGGTAGCTAGATCCATCGATATGGGGGAGTTGTAATCGATATGCCAAGGTTTCTAATAAGGTGGATTTACCTGTGCCGTTATCTCCAATAATAAAGGTAACCGGAGAAGGGAATTGTATGTTTTTTGCAAATTGAATAGAAGGAACATCAAACGGAAAGGGTTTCATTCTATCGGTTTGAATGTTTAAGGATGAGATGTATGGCATGTTCTTGATATGTAATTATAAAACAACTCAAATTTTCAAAGTATTAATAAAATTTTCCATTTGAGAAATATTTTCTACAACTTGGTATGAGTAAAATATTTGGCGATATTATTTGAACATTTAATTCTTCATATTTTTGTTTTGCAATTAGCTTTTTAATCGTTTACGATAAATAAAAAATACAATGGTGGATATCAATAAAGAAACAAAGGCAAGAACACCAGGGTATTTCATATAAAAAGTTTTTCCTTTTGCTACAATACCCATATCTTCACTGCTAGGATATGTATACGAGGTAGTATTATAATACATTACTATAAATGATAGTAGACAAATAAATAAAAAAACGATCTGTAAGGTTATTAGTTTATTTTTCATAATAATTAACGATTTGGAAGATATGTTTTAGATTCACTTTTTATTTCTTTAATCTTGTGCAACTTAACAAAGCTTTTTTTACCTGGAATATCATAAACGATTAAGTGATCTTTGTTAATTTCTTTAATAGACCATAGCCAACTTCTGTTTTTACCTTGATAAAATACAATACAATAAGTATTGTTTATTTTTTATTGTGGAATTCAAATATTTATTGATATCATGGATAATATAGGTATATCGTCTTATTTTTAATCTGCAATTTTGCCTGAGAACCGAAAGTTTTCAGCATATTGCGTTAAGAATAATTCTCTTATGAATTTTATAGATTTTGTCTAATATACTGTATAAAACAACTCTACAAAGTCGAACGACTTTGCAGAGTTGGTGTATAATCAAGAGCTATTTAGCAAGCATAAAATCTTTATTACCAATTTGTATATTAAATGATCTTTGAGAACCTAAATTAGCATGGATGCTATATCCTTCTTTATCCCAAAAAATAAAAACGGGATTATCTTCAAACATACATTCTTTTACTCTTCCGGTCATAGCAGTACCACGAATCCCAAGAGCATCTACACTAGAGCTTGTAATTACCATCTGATCCATTTTATACATTACTGTAGGGTGCCCAAATTCTTCAGTCATCTTATCAAAAAACATTCTATCCATTTGACCTCTTAGGGAAAAATAATAGTATTGTATGATATCTTTTTTATCGGTTACAATAGACAAATTATTATTGTAAGGCTTTCCTAAAAAATCATAATTTCCATTAGTTTTATACCATTTACCCTTGGAGGATGTATCATTTTCCAAAATAGCATTAGGAATTTCGCTAATATGTTTTCCAATTAGTTCGGTTCGGATTGGGTTTGTTACCATAATCATTGCGGTAATAAGATTTAATGTGAATATTTTCATAATTTATTTATCTACAGTCTCCAGTTGAATACAAATCTTCACGGTATGGAGTCGGATTTATCATGTTGTACGTATTAATAGTTGAAACACTACCATACATTTTTTGCATTTGTTTTCTCATCTCATCATAGTAATGCCATGTAACAGCATCGTCAGTGGACCTAGGGTTTTTTGCAAACCATTTGTTAGTTTCGTCTTGAGCTACTGCCATTGCAGTTGCAGTTGCAGTTGCGGCTTGCCCATTAGTCATTCCAATAGGGGCTGTAAAATACAGTGTAGGAAATGATACCCAAACATTATTTGTGTAAATTCCACCTGCATCTATATCCATTTGAACAAATAATTCACTCATTCCAGTTACAGAAGCTCCTCTGACACCATTTCTCATAGCGTATTCCCAACTAGAACAATGGGGGTATGGCCAAGGTTGAGATTCTTCTTCAAATTCGGGCGCGTTACTGTTATTTCCTGTTCCAGAATTTCCATTGCCAGAGTTTCCACCGCCACCGCTACTATAATTACCAAGGCCACAAACCTCAAATGTAGCAATAATCTCAACATTTTGTACATATCCTTCTGAAGAAGTTGTGGTTTGTACGACATAAAAAGTATCGCAGTCCGTTTTTACTATAGGTGCATTAAGGTGCGGTAGTTTAGCTATGCTCGGATCAATCTTTTCTTTTTTTGATTGAAAAAAACCCAAACTTTTACCCTCAGTTTTATTATCATACCCATATTTCAAATATGATAAACCTAACATTGTAGTATTGGATTCAAAGTTGCTTTCATTTGATGTTAAAAATACTTGTAAAGATTCTTTAAACTCATTTTGACTTTTTTCTTGTAGAACTAAATATGGTTTTGCATATACCTTGTTTTCTAAATCGCTAATTTTTAGCTGATTTCTAGATGTGTTATAAGATAAAGAAACTAAAGGAATATAAATCTGACCTTCTATTTGAAAATAATTGCTCCAATCTGGTTGTCCAGAAAAATAAGGATTTTCATCGAATCTTGGGTTATGATTGTTGGCGTACCAAGACTTAACAACATCAATAGTTGTAGGTTCCTGGTCAATCATTTGGTCTTTTTGACAACCGATCAACAAAAAGGAAATCAAAAGGAAAAAAATAGGTTTTAATAGATTTTTCATAGTAGAATAATTTAAAATTAATAAATAATTGTGTGAATAATGACGATGATGCAGTTTAATTTTTTGTAATGCTATGGAGGTTCACTTTTTTGTTTTTGATTTATTTCATTATAATTTGTTTTTAAAGTGAATCCTTACTCTTTTCAGGATTTTTGGGTTCCTCCTCAAATATAACTTGTACAATGTTTTAATATTCTACTACAAGGATAAGGTATGCCAGTTTCATTTTTTGAAACTGGGCTATTTTTTTATCTAATTCTAAGAAAGAGGTAATTCATGTAAAAAAAAGGACTACTCACCAACAAAATTTCGGGTAAGTCACACAAATCGTAGTGATATATAGCTAAATCATTATAATTTGTCATATAATTTTCGTATCTTTAAATATGGCATACTCCTTAGATTTTCGCAGACATGTTTTTAAAATAAAAGAAAAAGAGACTCTCACTTTTCAAGAGTTAAGTGATAAGTTTGAAATTCCTATACGTACTCTTTTTAGATGGCAAAACCGTCTAGAACCAAAAACAAAGAGGAACAAACCTTCAACTAAAGTGAATATGGAAGCTTTACGAAAAGATGTCGAACAGTATCCTGATCTTTTTCGATACGAGCGCGCAAAAAAGTTTGGTGTAAGCCAAAGTGCAATATATTATGCGTTGAAACGTCTAAAAATAAGCTATAAAAAAAACGCTATTTCATCCTAAGGCAGATTGGTTAAAACGACTAATATTTCAACTCAAGATTTTCAAGTATGAGTTAATAGATAAGCGCCCAATAGTTTATTTAGATGAAAGCGGTTTTGCTGTAGATGCCATAAGAAATGGTGGTTACAGTGAAAAAGGAAAACGATGTTATGCCAGTAAGGACTGGCACGCCCGGGGCAGGGTAAATGCTATTGGAGCTATTGTAGATTTTAAGCTGTTCAATGTATGTCTATTCGAGGGGAACATCAATGCCGATGTCTTCTATGCTTGGCTCACAGAAGAACTACTTCCAAATACACCAAAGAATTCCGTCATCGTGCTTGACAATACAACATTCCATAAAAGAAACGATACCAGACAATCTATAAAACAAAATGGACACATTTTAGAGTTCCTGCCGCCTTACAGCCCAGACTTAAACCCCATTGAAAAGAAATGGGCACAAGCTAGAAATATTAGACGTCGATTCCAATACTCACCTGATAAGCTTTTTATTTATTCTGAATTATGACGTTTTATTTTGATTTAGCTATAGTTTGTAATGATGAACAGCTTATAAACGATTAAATTAATTGTTTAAAGAAGCAAGGTGTCACTTTCTTGGTTTCGGGTGATAGGGTGATATTATAATTGGTCTAAAACACTCTTCTGGCACTTACAAAAGCATTATTCCAATATTTTTCATTGAGGCTTGATATAATTACTCCTTTAGAAGTAGAGGCATGAATAAATCGTATGGTACCTTTGGTTTCGACTACTAATCCAACATGGGAAATTACATTTTTCCTTTTATTGGTTTTAAAAAACAATAGATCACCAATACCTACTTTTTTGATAGATACTGGTTTTCCCTGGGTTGCCATAGTTCTCGAAGTACGTGGTAGAATAATATTCTCTTTTTTAAATGAAGTATATACCAAACCAGAACAATCCATTCCTTTTTTTGTAGTTCCCCCAAATTTATAACGGGTACCCTTAAAAGATTGGGCATAAGTTACAATACTTTTAATTTTTTTCTTAGCTGGAGGATTATTAGATACTTTTCTTCTAAATGCAGGTGTAGGTTTAGCTGAAATAACGGCTTTGTTTTTTGATGAGCTTCCGCAGGAATATGTAATGGCAATGAACAAAGTGATTAACATGTAGGTTATAAATTTTTTCATTTTGGGGAAGTTTTTATTTTATAGATTCTACAATAAACGCCGCAGTTTTGTCACTTGCACCACGACCACCAAGCTTTTTTTCAAGATCATAATAATCCAAAAACATGACCGCTCTTTTGTAGTCGTCTAGAATAATAGTTAGTTCTTCTTTAAGTTTCTTAGGGTTAAAATCACCTTGAATAAGCTCGGTTACAATAGGTTTATTCATAATCAAATTGACTAAAGAGATATATTCTAGATTAATAATTCGTTTCGCAATTTGATACGAAATATAGCTTCCCTTATAACAAACTACCTGGGGAACCTTGAATAAGGCCGTTTCTAGGGTTGCTGTTCCTGAAGTTACCAATGCTGCATTGCTCAGGCTAAGCAAATCATAAGTTTGGTTCATGACTAAATGAATGCCTTCTTTTTTAATAAAAGGTTTATAGAAGGAAACGTCTTGACTGGGCGCACCAGCCACTACAAATTGATACTCCGGGAAATCATCTACCACAGTAAGCATCACTTCGAGCATTTTTTTAATTTCTTGCTTTCTACTTCCTGGTAATATGGCAACAATTGGTCGATCGTCAAGATTATTCTTTTCTTTAAAATCCTGAGGTATTACCTGTTTATGATCTGCAATAGCATCAATCAGTGGATGTCCTACAAATTGAACAGGATATTCATATTTATCATAAAAATCTTTTACAAAAGGTAATACCACATACATATAATCAACGTAAGCCTTTATGGTTTTAATACGGCCTTCTCGAGATGCCCAAAGCTGAGGGCTTATATAATAATGAGTGGTAAAACCTTGAAGTTTTGCCCATTTCGCAATAGGAAGATTAAAACCAGAGTTATCAATTAAAATGACGACATCTGGTAGATACTGCTTGATATCTTTTTTGCAATATTTGATAAAACCAAGTATTTTAGGCAGGTTTAGAAGAATTTCTATAAACCCCATAAATGACCGTTCTTTGTAATGCGTCACCAAAGTACCTCCTACGGCTTGCATAAGGTCGCCTCCCCAAAATCTAAATTCAGCTTTGGGGTCTTCTTTTAGAATAGATTTCATAAGATTAGCACCGTGTAGATCACCAGATGCTTCTCCCGAAATGAGGTAGTATTTCATTAGAAAAAATCACTTAACGTTATCAAATATTAACCAAATTTACTAATTGCAATACAAATAGCTGCAATAAGAGTAGCAAGAAGTACGCCACGAGCTCGATATACCTTCTCTTTTTTTAAAAACAGAAAGAAAATTACCAAGTTTGGTATCGCTCCTAATACAATAAGGCTACCAAAGGAATCATTACTAATAGACGCCTTAATTGTTTCAGAAAATCCTAGGCTTTGAGGGCTAAGCGCTGAAAATATAAAAACACATAAAACAAACCCTAGACTATTGGCTAATAAACCGGTTATAAAACCAATACTAATTTCTTTTTTAATCATGTAATGACCAATTATTTAGTTCTTGTATAAAATGATGGGCAGTTAGATCAAATTGCGTCGGTACTACAGAAACATATCCTTGACTTAGAGCCCATTCGTCTGTATCTTCACCTTTATCTTCGTTTATAAATTTACCAGAAAGCCAATAGTATTGCCTTCCCATTGGGTTGGTTCTTTTATCAAATTCTTCCATCCAATGCGCGTTTGCCTGGCGGCATATTTTAATTCCTTTTATATCCCCTTCTGGCAAGCGAGGAATATTTACATTAAGCACAACACCTTTTGGCAATCCATTAATTAGTACATTTTCTACAATAGTTCTAACAAATTTCTTAGAAGGTTCAAAGTTAGCATTCATGCTATAATCAAGTAAAGAAAATCCAATAGCGGGTATTCCTTCTATTCCAGCTTCCACAGCGGCACTCATCGTGCCCGAATAAATTACATTAATAGCAGAGTTAGATCCATGATTAATACCACTTACACATAAGTCTGGTTTTCTATGGATGATCTCTCGAGCTGCCATTTTTACACAATCTGCCGGTGTACCAGAACAACTGTATTCTTTTTGAGGTGCATCTTTGTCAATCACAATAGGATCACAGTAAATGGTGTTGTTCACGGTTATGGCGTGACCCATCCCACTTTGAGGACTATCAGGTGCTACAACGAAAACATCGCCTATCTCATTCATGACACTTATTAATGCTCGTATTCCAGGTGCGGTAATACCATCATCGTTAGTAACAAGAATCAGTGGTTTTTTTTGAGACATAACATTTTTTTTAAAGAGATAAAAATACACTTTTTTTATTCTTAATATTTATCGAAAAAAGAGGAGTGGGGAATATTAGCTCATTTAAGAAAAATTTAGTATTATTACAGGTTATTGGCACGATTTTTAATGTATTTTGCTAAATAAAACCCCTAAATTTTTTTGAGCGTATGAAATAAGTCATAGTTATAAAGTTGATATCAATCTAACTAAATAATTACTGGCGATTCCATACGACCGTTAAAAAACAATAATATTGAACGTATGAAAAAGAGTTTTTTGATTTTGATGCTTACCGTAATCGTTTCGGTTGCTTCTTGCAGTTTTACCACCAAGGTTGAGAATGGCCCTGATAAGGATAAATTGCTTATTGATTTGATTAGTTATGTTCTGGGAAAAGGACATTATGATGCTAAGGATATAAATGATGATTTCTCAAAAGAAGTTTTCTCAGATTATGTGGATGCATTAGACCCTCTTAAACGTTACTTTTATCAAAGTGATATTGAGGAGTTTAGGAAATTTGAAAAACTTATAGATGATGAAATCAGAAATAAAGAGATTACTTTTTTCAACCTAACTTATACTCGTCTTCAAGAAAGAATGACCGAAGCTCGATCATTGTATAAGGAAATTTTAGACACTCCTTTTAATTTTCAGAAAGACGAAAAGATTAGCACCGATTACGATAAGTTGCCGTATGCCAAAAACAAAAAGGAGATGAAAGATCGTTGGAGAAAGCAACTTAAATTTAATGCACTTTCCAGCTATTATGATAAAGTTGAGGAGCAATTAGATTCTGTTTCAGTCAACAAAGATTATAAAAGAAAAACTTCTGTAATGCTTGAAGAAGAAGCTCGTGAAATCACTCGGGGCTCTTTGAAAGAATACTTCGAGTTTGCCGATGATCTTGAGCGCAAGGACTGGTTTACGATTTATATAAATTCTATAGTTGAAGAATTTGATCCTCATACCTATTACTTTGCACCTCAAGATAAAGATAGATTTGATATTGCGATGTCTGGAAAATTAGAAGGTATAGGAGCAAGATTGCAGAAGAAAAATGATAATGTAAAAATTATTGAAATCATTTCTGGTGGTCCCGCCTGGAGAGGTAATAAGGTCGAGGTAGGAGATTTGATTATGAAAGTAAAACAAGAGGATGAACAAGAAGCCGTAAGTGTTGTTGGTATGCGTCTTGACGATGCTGTAAGTCTTATTAAGGGTCCTAAAGGAACAAAAGTTTCTCTTACAGTCAAAAAGGTTGATGGTACTACTGAAGTCGTTGAGATTGTTAGAGATGTAGTTGAGTTAGAAGAGACCTATGCAAAATCATCTGTGGTAAAAAAAGATGATAAAGCTTTTGGTATTGTTAATCTGCCCAAGTTTTACTTTAATATGCAAGATTATAATCAACGTAACGCTGCTAAAGATGTAAAACAAGAAATTGTTCGTCTCAAAGAGCAGGATATAGATGGATTAGTGATTGATTTAAGGAATAATGGAGGAGGATCATTACAGACCGTAGTTGATATCGCAGGCCTTTTTATCGAAAAAGGACCAATTGTTCAAGTTAGAACCAAAGGAGAGGCTCCTGAAGTCTTGAGTGACAAAGACAGAAATATTCTTTGGGATGGTCCCTTGGTAATTTTAGTAAATGAATTATCAGCTTCTGCATCTGAAATTTTGGCTGCTGCCATGCAGGATTATAAGAGAGCAATTATTATTGGTAGTAAGCAAACCTATGGTAAAGGTACAGTACAGAACGTTATGGATCTTAATCGGTGGATGAGGAGTAATGATTTTGGAGATTTAGGTGCCTTAAAGCTTACCACTCAGAAGTTCTATAGAGTTAACGGTGGATCTACGCAATTAGAAGGAGTGAAAAGTGATGTGGTAGTACCAGATCGTTATAGTTATATAGATATAGGTGAGAAAGATCAGGAAAATCCATTACCATGGGATAAAATTCCTGCAGCAGATTATTCGGTATGGGATGGTTACATAGATTTTGATCAAACTATAACTAATAGTAAAGCCAGAATGGCTCAAAATGATCAGCTAAAATTGATTGAAGAAAATGCCAAATGGGTAAGACAAAAAAGAGATATAAATGTTTATTCTTTACAATTTGACAAATATAAGGCCAACATAGAGCTAAATCAAAAACAAGCCGAACGTTTTGATGCTATTGAGGATTATAAAACAAATCTTAGTTTTGAATCTTTACCATATGAAAGAGAACTAATGAAGAAGGATTCTGTTTTGGAAGAAAAAAGAGAAAGGTGGCACGAAACCTTAAGTAAAGATGTCTATGTAGAAGAGGCAATTAGTGTGCTAGAAGATATGAAAATTAATAATATACGTCGATCTAAAAATCCTCTTACGCTGAAGAATTAATTATTAATGCCCGAAATAAAATCAAACTCTTTAAGTAAACTAGCGCTCCAAAAATTCAAGAAGAATTTTTGGGGCGTTTTGAGTTTTTACTTTATTATTTTTTGTGGGATTATCGCAGTTTTTGCCTATGTTTTGGCGCCTGATAATTCTCAGAATGCAAATCAGATGCATTTATCTATTCATTCTAAGCCGCCTGGCTTCACAGTAAAAATATTAACAATCCCTTCTCAAAGCTCATACGATCAATCATTTTTAAGTAAGATTTTTTTTGGAGTAAAAAACACAGATACTGAAATTCCTATAGAACGCTATACCTTAAAAAATAACGTTTTAAAGATTTATCCCTATAGTGAGGGTGAAGTAATAGGTATTTCAAAAGAAATTCCTCTCAAAGTCTTTCCGAAGGGTTTACCTTCAGAAGAGATAATTAGTACCTTCATTAAGGATCAAAAATTTATATTGGGTACCGATAAATACGGGAGAGACATGCTTAGCAGAATGTTGGTAGGTATACGTATTTCGTTTTCTATTGGATTTGTAGCTGTATTAATTTCATTACTCTTAGGAATCTCTCTAGGGGCAATAGCTGGATATTTTGGAGGTATGGTAGATACTGCAATTATGTGGTTGATTAATGTAACATGGTCTATACCTACATTGTTATTAGTAATTGCTATCACATTAGCTTTGGGAAAAGGCTTTTGGCAGGTTTTTATTGCTGTAGGTTTAACCATGTGGGTAGAGGTTGCCAGGGTTGTTAGAGGTCAGGTACTAAGCGTTAAGCAAATGCAATACGTTACTGCTGCTAAGGCTTTGGGTTTTACCCATTTCAGAATTGTTACCAAACACATACTACCCAACAGTTTGGCTCCTGTAATTGTAATCTCAGCGGCTAATTTCGCAGCGGCTATTCTCATCGAGAGCGGACTTAGCTTTTTAGGGATAGGAGCGCAACCACCAATGGCTAGTTGGGGAGCCATGATCAAAGATCATTATTCTTATATTATTTTAGGCAAAGCTTATCTTGCCGTAATTCCGGGGCTAGGTATTATGAGTCTTGTGATGGCATTTATGTTGATGGGCAATGCGCTTCGAGATGCATTGGATGTGAAGGGGTAATAAAAAAAGAGGAGAACTATTAATCAAATTCTCTCTTCTCCTCTCTTCAAAATTATCATACTTAAATAAAAAATTAATAATTAATTCAAGTAAAGGAAGAAACGTTAGAAACCACATATGGGCTGAGTTCCATTATTACACAAACTATCACATCGTGTTCTAACTGGTGGACCATTCTCAATACAGATGCCATAGTTGGAACTACCGCGATTACACCGTTGCTACTGTTGACATCTCCATCAATAGGATCAGTCCAGCCTAGAAGAATAGTTTTTTACTTCAAAAAATTTATCTCTTTCATATCCAAAATCGTTATAATCAATCTAGAAAAAACTTGACTAATTTTAAAACTATACTTCTATTGTTTCTCCTCCTTCAGAAACGGTTTCCAAATGATTTTCTAACATAATCCCAATAAAATGGAAGAACTCATCGTAACTATATTTTTTCGGATACGCCGCTCCATTAATAATTGATGCGGGGGTGTAAGGAATATTGTTATTTTTGGACCATTCAGATTGTTTGTGTAATACTTCTGCATGTATAGGGTTGTTAGATGGAGCCTTATATTTTTTGATCCATTTGCTAAAAGTTCTATCTGCAAACCAGTCAGAGTACGCCGTTATAAAACTCTCCTCTCCTTGATCATGATAAATTTCTAGCAATCTTAATGCTATTTGAGTGGGTTCAGCCTTTTGATCATCTAAATTTACTCCAAGCCGAACCACGATTTGTAATTTATCACCCATTGTTTTTATAACGCGGGCATACGCTTCAAAAGCACTCTTGCAATACCCGCACATTGGATTAGTATAACTAATAATTTTAAAGTCAGAATTTGGATTGCCCAAAACTATCTCGTTCGTAAATGTTGCGGTATCCGATATATGATCCGAAATACTTAATAAATGATTAAATATTTGACCGTCCCTTTTAAATTGATTTAATCTCATGTTATCTGATCTAAACTGTTTACTACTAGCTGTCTTTTCTTTTGCAAAAAGATATATAGAAGTAAATAGGGTAGAAAGCAGTAAGAATCCTGGAATTAAATTAAAATCTACCGTCAACGGGAGACTCCTTAACGCAATTATTGCCAGGACAATAGACACGGCAGCAATAGTGATACAAATAGCACACCACTTTTTTATGACGAATCCCTGAGAATAGATAGAGTATATAACAAAAGGAATTCCCATAACGGCTGGAATAAGTAATACACTGGTAAAACCGAAGAAAACCTGGTACAATATAATAGAACCAAAAAAGGCAATGCCAGCATCAGCAAGGGTGAAACCTTTGAATAGTTTTCCACTATTATTATTAATCACATCACCGCAATTAGTGTTGCCCACTGTAGTACAGAATTGATGAATCGTCTGTGATTGTATCCCTAGGCTTTCACGAAGCGCAAAAATACTAAAAACTGCACCCGTAGTAGAAACCAATAAAAATAAAGCTTGATCAAAGTCCCATGACCTGTTTATCAAGTTGGCAACCAATCCAATAACTAGTGCTGAAGCTAGAAAATTTTGTATAAATGATCGATTAGATGTAAAACTTTGCTTACTATTATATTCTACGGCAATAACCTTAGGGACCCAAATTTCTTTAAACTGCTCAAAATTGAATTTTTTCTTAGCCAGACTTGTATGTTTTATTTCTACAGTATCTTTCTTTTTGAGAACAGTAACAATCTCTTCCTGATCTTCTTTTTTTACCAAAGAAATAAAACTATCAGGAAGCTGGTCAAGAGCCTCTTTTGGAACTTCTACAGCAATATTTTCAATACTAAAATAGTCGAGTGTGTCTGTTATAGATTGAAAACTTGGGTAGTTTGGGTGTATTTGAAGCTGAAGTTCTAAGTCTTTTTTGTCGTAGCCGCCTATTCGATTTTGAATAAGGACGCTTTCCACAATATTTTCAATGTTATTTTTCATGCGTGTAATTAAGGTGATTTTTTTGTGTAATGTTATATTAACAACAACCCTAAAATAAAAATTGAAAAGTCATAAACTTGATATTTTATGTTAAAATTTTTACCGCATTATGCCATGTTTTGGTCTGTTTAGGACATTTCTTCTTTTTCAATTAGATAAAAATAAGAGCGATTTCCGCAATTAGTCGTTATTCTATTTGATACTTTTGCCTTTCTAATAAAAACACTAAAAAAGAATATATTGAGAAGGAAATATCTATACCCGGCATTGATAATAATACTAACAATTGGATTTTATTATATTGAAGAATATCAAGGAGGTAACTGGTCAATATCTAATGATAAAACTGAGGCTACGTCTGAATTCAGTTTTTTCTTTTTGCCTACCTCTACAACGGGTTCAATAGTTATACATAAAAACTATGCTCTTTCTTATTCTGAAAAGCATGAACAGGCAGAATGGGTGGCGTACGAATTAAAAAAAGAGCATCTGTCTAAAAATGAATTTAAGCGACCTTACTTTGAAATGGATAAAAAAGTAAGCTCATCGTCTGCAGATTGGCGTAATTTTAAAAATTCGGGCTATGATCGTGGACATCTATGTCCCGCAGGAGATCGAAGATTTAGTTTTGAGGCTTTTGAAGAAACTTTTCTAACTTCTAATATTTCACCACAAAATCACGAATTTAATAGCCAAATCTGGAACCATCTCGAACAAAAGGTTCGATATTGGGCAAAAGTTTATGACGGAGTGTATGTAGTTACAGGAGGTGTTTTATCAAATGATCTGAAAACTATAGGGTATGAGGCAGTATCGGTCCCGAAGTATTTTTATAAGATTGTTTTAAAAGATGCTCCAGAAAATCCTAAAATAATTGCTTTTTTAATTCCACATCAAAATTCCAAGAAGTCGTTAAAAAAGTTTGCTGTTCCTGTAGATCAGATCGAACAATTAACAGGGATAGATTTCTTCCCGAAATTAGAAGACGCTATTGAAGAAAAATTAGAAGCTTCTTTGAATATTAATGGGTGGAAGTTTTGATCATAGCTTCATCCTTTCAAAGTTTTACCATTCATTAACTCGGTTTGAATCAAGTTTGATGAAGATAAATAGTAAAATAGTGAATCCCCATAACCCGGATCCCCCATAACTGAAAAATGGTAAGGGTATTCCTATTGTGGGTATTAGACCTGTAACCATACCAATATTGATGGCGAAATGAATGAATAAAATTCCAATAACGCTATAACCATACACACGACTAAACTGAGATTTTTGTCGTTCGGCCAGATGAATGAGTCTGATTAATAGTAAAATGAACAAAATAATGACCATAGAGGCTCCCAAAAAGCCCCATTCTTCTCCTACGGTACTAAAAATGTAATCAGTATGTTGCTCTGGTACGAAACCTCCTTTGGTTTGTGTTCCTTCTTTCCACCCCTTTCCTGTCCAGCTTCCACTACCGATGGCGATTTGACTTTGATTGGTGTTATATCCAATTCCCTTGGCATCTACTTCTTTTCCCAAAACTATATTAAATCGGTCCCTATGCCGCTGTTCAAATACATTGTTAAAAATATAGTTTACAGAAAAACAAAATCCAGTAATCACAATAAGAGACAATATGTACTTCGAATATTTTGGTTTTTGTTTTCTTTTTTTAATTAAAACAAAGATCATAACAGCAGCAATAGAGAGAACTACCCATAAAGGGGAGAAGAGTAACGTGAGCATAAACAGTGTTGCTGCCGAAACTCCTACAATAAGATATATTGCTGCCAATCCCTCTCTATAAAGAGGGAAGAAAAAAGCCGCGTATACTAAAGCACTTCCTGGATCAGGTTGAGGTATAATTAATAAGGCAGGTAATGCAATAATTAAAAAAGCTCTTAATTGATGATTGATATAGGTAATATTAGTTTGCATGTCGCTTAAGAATTTGGCAAGAGCTAATGCAGTGCAGGCCTTCGCAAATTCTGAAGGCTGTATTCTAATCGATCCAAATGCATACCATGAAGTTGCACCCGAAATAGTTTTGCCAAAAACAAAAAGGCCCAGAAGTGATAATATAGATATCACATAAATTAATCCTGCAAATCGTTCATAAAATTTCACTTCTATCGCCTGAATGACAATAATGAGTACTATGCTCAATAAAATCCAATATGCTTGTTTTACATAAACTTGCGAAAAATCAGAAAAAGAGAAGGTTTCACCTTCGTAAGATGCAGAGTAAATATTACCCCAACCGAACCCGACCAGTAATAAAAATAATAAGACCGTTATCCAATCAATAGCGGCAACACTTGATTTTGCCATTATTGATTAATTTTAAAGGGTTTGCCACTATAGGGTTTCGCATATTCTTCCTCTAAACTATGTGTAAGAACCCAGTCTTCTAGATCTCTTCGAGTAATCGCGCCATTTAAATATTTCTCTATCATCAGTGATGCAATTCTTCCTGCGTAGCGTGCTCCCCAATATCCGTTTTCAACAAAAACAGCTAGTGCTATCTTGGGATTATCTTTTGGGGCAAAAGCTATAAATACAGAATGATCGGTAAGTTGTGTTTTTACTCCATTGATTTTTGCGAAATTTTCTGCTGTTCCTGTTTTTCCACAGATATCAATTCCTTTAACCTGTAAAAAACTTGCAGTACCTTTTGTATACACTTCGTGCATTCCTTGAATTACCGGTTCGAAATGTTCTTTATCAATCGTAGTAATTTTGGGTTTGATATAATTTTCATTTTCTATAGGTTTACCGTCAATCGCTTTTATAATATGAGGAGTATAATAATATCCTCTGTTTGCAATAGCAGCTGTCATATTAGCTAATTGAATAGGAGTGGCAAGAACTTCTCCTTGTCCGATAGCATTTGATAACGTTGCAGAAGCATACCACTTATAGGTTGGGAATTGATATATTTTATTATAATATTCTGAATTAGGAACTTTACCTCGTTTTCCTGTTGCCAAATCATTTCCTAAATACTTTCCTAGCCCAAAACTTTGTACATGTTTTCTCCAATTATCTATTCCCTCTTGCGGAGTTTCATATTTTTCTATAATCCTTCTGTATACCGTTGCAAAATAGGCATTACATGAATTAGCAATTCCCGGGATCATGTTAAGCGGACTTCTGTGAGAGTGGCATCCTAATTTTTGTCCTCTTTTTCCGTAGTAGTATCCCATTCTGCAAGAAATTTTTTCTTTGGTATCTATGACTTCTTCTTGTAGCCCGATAAGTGCATTGATTGTTTTAAAAGGAGATCCTGGAGGATACTCTCCTATGATACCTCTATCAAACAGTGGATTTGCAATAGTGTCATAAACGAGTTTGGTAAAGTTTGGGGATCTTTTTCGACCGACCAGTAGTTCTGGTTTATAAGTAGGTGCTGTAACCATTGCCAGAATCTCCCCTGTTGATGGTTCTATTGCCACGATACCTCCTCGTTTATTTTGCATGAGTGTTTGTCCGTATGCCTGTAATCTAGCGTCAAGGGTAATGGTAAGATCTTTTCCATTTACTGGTAACGTATCAAATTTTCCCTCTTTATAAGGACCAATATCTCTGTTAAATCTGTCTTTTTGAATTCGTTTTACACCTTTAATTCCTCTAAGTTCTTTTTCATATATCTTTTCTACACCATCTATACCTATTAAGTCACCTGAGAGATAGTATGGATCTTTTTTTATTAAAGCTTCATTCACCTCACCTATATATCCCAAAACATTAGCAGCATGTGTGGTTTGATAATCTCTTAAGGAGCGTTTTTGAATATAAAAGCCTTCAAATTTTCGCATTTTCTCTTGCAGATAAGCGTATTCATCTTTAGTCAATTGAGGAATTACTATTGAAGGGACTCTGGGTGAGTAAACTCTGGCTTTTCGTAAACGCTCTACAAGCTTTTCTTTGGTAATACTAAGTATAGAGCAAAACTCTAAAGTATCAAAAGGTTTTAATTCTCTTGGAATTACCATCACATCATAAGATGGCTGATTGGCCACCATCAATCGGGCGTTTCTATCATAGATTGCACCACGTTGGGGATAGTCATAGATTACTTTTATTGCATTATCTTCTGAAAGAGATACAAATGAAGTGTTGTAAATCTGTAAGTAAAAAAGTCTTGCAATAAAAACAATACCCGTAGTAATAATGACGAGGTACAATAATAATTTTCTCATGAATCGCTTCTTCTAAACAAAATTAAAACAAGAGTAGTGATCACAATAGTGAACAAACTAGAAAATAACGTTTTTTTGGCTATCAATAGTATGTGAGAGAAGTTAAAAATTTCTAATGAAAAAAGTACAATATGATGTGTTAAAACCATTAGGGTGACGTAAGCCAATTTTTCCCCAAAAGCAATATTACTCAATTTTACCGTTTGGAACTCATAACTAAGACCAAAAACGGTACGTAAGGCTACTGGCCTAAAAAATGCTATAATAAGACAGGCTGCTGCATGAACTCCCCCAGAATCACCAAATATATCTATGATCAGACCCAATATAAAGCTAATTAAAAGAAATAGACTTTTATTTATATTAATAGGTGCCAAAAGAATAAAAATAATATAGATATATGGGTTTAGATCACCTAAAAAATTGATATGGTTGAGTACTAACACTTGAACCAGAATTAAGATTATAAACCTTCCGATATGTATTAGGGTATCTCTATTCATAAATCCAAGTTTTCCAAACTTTTAATCTCTTCAGCGTTATTGTTTTTTATCGCATATACAAATCCAATATCAGTCATATCGTTAAACAACTTTACATCTATTAAATAGTAACTCTTGTTCTGATCTAATTTGTAATTAAGTATAGTGCCAATACCAATACCTCGAGGGAAAATAGTAGAACGACCGTGGGTGATGATTGTATCGCCTTCTTTTAAGATAGCTTGTCTAGGAACAGTTTCTAATTGAACAATATTCGGATCTTTTCCATTCCAAATCAAAGAACCATATTGATTTGATTTTTTAAGACCTGCATTGATACGCGAATTACTGTTAAGGATAGAAATGACCCTACTGTAGTTTTTAGAGGTGTTTTCTACAATGCCTATAATTCCTTTATCTGTAATAATTCCCATATCTGGAAATATACTATCTTTTTCACCTTTATTTATAAGAATGTAATTGTCAATTTTACTGTAATCATTTTTAAGTATTCGTGCTTTCGTATAAGAGAAGGGTTTGGCAAACGTTGTGTCTACATAGGTCGCAGAAATAGAATCAACCCCCATAGCGCTAACTATATTATGAAGTCGTTCATTTTCTTCTAGCAATCTTTTGTTTTCACTCTTTAGATTGAAATAATCACTTACCGAATGTTGCCATCTGTAAATTCTGCCACTTATAAAATTAGTTGAACTTACAAACTTGCTTTTGTGATAAGAGTGCGATTGTATAGTAAAAATTATCGATACAAATAGAAGAAGAAGAAATAGCAGAGAATGTTTATTTCTTATTAAAAAATTAATAATCTGCTGCATGATTTAGGGTGTAGTTATTTCTTAAGTTAAACGTTACATTAAATAGTTTCTTTTGTACCCATAATAATGTATCAAAGCAGAATAACGTAAAATCAGAAACTTAGGTATACTCCCGACACTATTTTTATAACATTATTTGATTAGTACACTTTTATATCTGTTCAAGTTTTTGAGAGTAATCCCTGTTCCTCTTACTACTGCCCTCAGAGGATCTTCTGCAATATATACAGGTAAATCGGTCTTTTGCGACAACCTTTTGTCTAACCCGCGTAACATAGAACCGCCACCAGCAAGATAGATTCCTGTATTATAAATATCTGCTGCCAATTCTGGTGGAGTTTGAGATAAAGTTTCCATTACTGCGTCTTCAATACGTAATATTGATTTATCAAGTGCCTTGGCCATTTCTCTATAAGAAATCTGTACTTGTTTAGGTTTTCCTGTCAATAGATCACGACCTTGAACATTCATTTCTTCAGGTGGTAGTTCTAAATCTTCGGTTGCGGCACCAATCTGTATTTTTATTTTTTCTGCCGTACGTTCTCCTACATACAAATTATGTTGTGTACGCATGTAATAGATAATATCATTGGTAAATACATCACCTGCAATTTTTACAGACTTATCACAAACAATACCGCCTAAAGCAATTACAGCAATTTCAGTGGTACCCCCACCTATATCAACAATCATGTTTCCTTTGGGTTGCATAATATCAACACCAATACCTATTGCTGCGGCCATAGGTTCATGGATCAAGTATACTTCTTTTCCATTTACACGTTCTGCGCTTTCTTTTACCGCTCTCATTTCAACTTCCGTGATACCCGAAGGAATACAAATCACCATACGCAAGGCAGGAGCAAAGATCTTTTTCTTTAATGCAGGAATATCTTTGATAAACATACTTATCATTTTCTCACTTGCATCAAAATCAGCAATTACTCCATCCTTAAGCGGACGAATTGTTTTGATATTTTCGTGGGTTTTTCCTTGCATCATGGCAGCCTCTTTTCCAGCGGCTATAATTTTACCAGTCATAATATCCCTGGCTACAATAGATGGGCTATCAACCACTACTTTGTCATTATGAATTACTAAGGTGTTCGCGGTACCTAAATCTATTGCGATTTCTTCGGTAAAGAAGTCAAAAAATCCCATAAAAGTCGAAAAAAGGGGTTAAAATTTCGTAAATGTAATAAAATTAATGTTTAAAATGGCGTGTTCCTGTCATAACCATTGCAATTCCGTTTTGATCACAGTAATCTATACTTAATTGATCTTTTATAGAACCACCTGGTTGGATTACTGCTTTAATACCTGCATGGTCTGCAATTTCAACACAATCTGGGAAAGGAAAAAAGGCATCACTAGCCATAACAGCACCATTCAAATCAAAATTAAAAGAAGTTGCTTTCTCTATAGATTGTTTTAAAGCATCGACCCTAGAAGTTTGTCCTGTGCCACTTGCCAATAATTGTTTTCCTTTGGTAAAAACAATCGTATTTGATTTGGTGTGCTTACAAATTTTTGAAGCAAACAACAGGTCTTCGATTTGTTCTGAAGTCGGACTAACTTTGGTAACGGTTTTCAAATCAGTCTCGGCATCGGTTTTAAGATCTTTGTCTTGCACTAAAGCACCATTTAAACACGAACGCACCTGTGTTTTTGGCAGATCTATTTCTTTTTGTACTAATAGAATTCTATTTTTCTTTCCTTTTAAAATTTCTTCTGCACCATCGCTAAATGAAGGTGCAATAACTACTTCACAAAACAATTTATGAATTTCTTCTGCAGTTGCTTTATCTATTTCAGTATTGCTAATTAATATTCCTCCAAAGGCTGAAACCGGATCACCCGCCAGGGCATCTACATAGGATTGAAGAACAGTTTCTCTCTGTGCTAATCCACAGGCATTGTTATGTTTTAGAATAGCAAAGGTTGGTGCTTCACCTTTAAACTCGTTCATTAAATTTACAGCTGCATCGACATCCAAAAGGTTGTTGTATGATAATTCTTTCCCGTGCAGTTTATTGAACATGGCATCAAAATCGCCAAAGAAAAATCCTTTTTGATGTGGGTTTTCTCCATAACGCAAAACTTTTCCTTTGGTTTCGCTTATTTTAAGGGAAGCTATTTCATGATCACTATTGAAATAATTAAAAATAGCACTATCATAGTGAGAGGATACATTGAAGGCTTTGGCTGCAAAACGTTTTCGATCTTCTATAGAAATATTTCCATTTCCTTCTGTGATAACACTCAAAAATTCAACATAATCATCTACCGAAGCTACACAGGTAACATCAGCAAAGTTTTTTGCAGCAGCTCTAATCAGTGAGATTCCTCCAATATCAATTTTTTCAATTATATCTTGTTCTGATGCTCCTGAAGCCACAGTTTTTTCGAATGGATATAAGTCAACAATGACGATATCAATCTGTGGGATTTCATATTGCTCAAGTTCTGCAACATCACTATCGTTGTTTTGACGATTAAGAATTCCGCCAAACACTTTTGGATGTAGAGTTTTTACTCGACCGCCTAAAATTGATGGATATGAAGTAACATCTTCTACTGGGATGACCTCAATACCGAGATCTTTAATAAATTTTTCGGTACCACCGGTTGAATAGATGGTAATATTAAGTTCATCCAATTTTTTTACGATAGGAGCTAATCCGTCTTTACTAAATACAGAAATTAATGCGGATTTCGCGGCTTTTGTGTTGCTCATGAGAAATTTTAGTTAGTAAAACGCAAAAGTAGCAATTTAGTATGCAATTAGACAACCAATTATGCGTAATTGTTTTGGGTAAATTGTAACAAAATTATAAGGAATACGTCCTATCTTTGGATTATTGAAAACCGAGAAGAAAAAATAGGGCATGCTAATCTACCTTAGAGTATTTAAAGAGAGTTTTAATTTTGCAATAAATGCACTTAGAAATAATAAGTTACGCACATTTCTCTCGTTGCTTGGTGTTACCATTGGAATTTTTTCAATCATTGGTGTGCTTGCTGCTGTAGATTCGTTAAAGCAGGAGATTAAAGGAAGTATTAGCTCACTAGACAACAGTACTATCTATTTAATGCGTTTTTCTTTTGCACCAACAGATATACCGCAATGGAAAAGAGAACAGTTTCCTGATGTTACCTATGAAGAGTATCAATATATCAAAAGAACAATGCCAGATCTCAAGGCAGCTAGTTTTTCCCTAAATGTTGGTCCTGAAACTATAAAATATCAAGACGAAACCGTAAGTAATGTTCAAATTGCACCAGTAACCAATGATTATTATGATATTGAAGAATTGCAGGTGGTAAAAGGAAGATTTTATAATGAACAAGAATCTGTCTCTGGATCTCCGGTTATGGTCATAGGTGACGAGATAGCAAACAGTTTATTTGGGAGTGCCGATCCAATAGGTAAAAAAGTGCGTTTGTATGGAAGAAAATTTGCAGTTATAGGGGTGCTGAAAAAAGAAGGAACCGGTCTGTTTGGAGACTCAAAAGATACGATGGTCATGGTTCCTGTAAATTTTGTAAGAAGAATTTTTGGTGATAATAATAAGGCTTCGTTCCCGGCAATTATAATTAAACCTGAATCGGGAATAGATGTGCCAGAGTTTGTGGCGGTTTTAAAACAAAAAGTAAGAGCATATCGAGGCATAAAACCAGATGAAATTGACAATTTTTTCATAAATCAATTACAGGGATTTACAGATTTTATTGATAATATTACTGGTACCATGTCCACTATCGGTGGTTTTATTGGGATGTTCTCACTGTTAGTGGGCGGATTTGGGATAGCCAATATTATGTTTGTAAGTGTTAAGGAACGTACTAACCTCATCGGTATACAAAAGGCTTTGGGTGCCAAAAGAAAATTCATATTGTTTCAGTTCTTATTTGAAGCGATTATACTAGCTATTTTTGGCGGTTTGGTAGGACTTCTATTGGTATGGTTGATTTCCATATTTGCTACTCAATTTACAGGTGACTTTCAATTTATACTTTCGGGTTCTAATATGTTTTGGGGTATGTTTTCTTCTACCATAATTGGGTTAATTGCGGGAATTTTACCAGCGATATCGGCATCTAGATTAGATCCTGTCGAGGCTATTAGAACGGGGATGTGATTTTCTTAGGTTGCACAGTTTCAGAGCAACAAGGTTTCAAAGGGATTTTTTGATTAAAGGGAGTAAAGGCAACTTGCTTTATTAGTGCTGATTACTGATCAATAGACTTATTTCTACCAATGCCTTATTACTTATTTGAGATATAGACAGGTTCTTTCGTAATCAATAACTGCTTTTCCTCTTTTGAGAATGTCGGCACCAATGATTCCGTCTACAGGTTCTGCCTGGTGGGCTAATAGCGCTGCATTTACATGGTTCAGGTCAAATAAGATAAGAGATATTCTATTCTTTGACCAAGTCCCTATTTTTATAGCATTCTTTTTCGAAAACTTGGTCAGCATATCTGTTGCTCCGGCTCCCGCCGCTTTCACATCGCTATCCTGAGCAAAGAGATTAAACTTATCTACTGCCTCAAAACCTACACAAGAATTGGAGGCTCCGGTATCAACTATAAAATTACCTTCAATACCATTTAAAATAGCTTTGACTTCAAAATGATTGGTTTTGGTGAGTATTAATTTAATTCGGTGATATTCTTTTTGAATCAAAAATTTTCTAAGTGTGCTCATGTTTTGCGTTGAAGAAATTGGTATAAAAGTAGTGCAATTAATAGCAATAAAACAAGAACAAAACTGTGCTAAAAATAATTTAAAAATTACATAAGAAATAATCATCAGTATATCTTAATATATTTTGATCATTTTGGTTAGTTTTAATATCCCAAAAAGTATAATGAGCAAAAGTGAAATTTAGTTACTTTTGCCGCATGATACTTACCGATACACATACACATATATATAGTGAAGCTTTTGATGAAGATCAGGGCGAGATGATGCGAAGAGCTATAGAAAAAGGAGTAACACGTTTTTTTGTTCCCTCAATCGATTCTACGTATACAAAGGCAATGTATGATATAGAATCCCGATATCCAGAGCACGTTTTTTTAATGATGGGACTGCATCCAACGCATGTCAAAGATAATTATCTAGATGAACTTGCTCATGTTGAAGAAGAGTTAGAAAAACGATTAAAAAAAGATTCTGACAAAAAGTTTTATGCCATTGGCGAGATCGGTATTGATTTATATTGGGATAAGACTACCTTAAAACAACAACAAGTAGCATTCAAGCATCAAATTAGGATTGCAAAGAAGTATAAATTACCAATTGTAATACATTGTAGAGAAGCTTTCGAAGAAATTTTTGAAGTACTTGAAACAGAGAAAGATGATAATTTGTTCGGTATTTTTCATTGTTTTACAGGTACGATAGAAGATGCGCGTCGCGCTATCGATTACAACATGAAATTAGGAATAGGAGGTGTCGTTACTTTCAAAAATGGTAAAATTGATAAATTTTTAGACCAGATTTCTTTAAAACATATTGTTTTAGAAACAGATGCCCCGTATTTGGCTCCAACACCTTACAGGGGTAAGCGTAATGAGAGTTCTTATTTGATTAATATACTTGATAAGCTTACCGAAATCTATAAAAAATCTGCTGCAGAAATAGCAGTTATAACTACCCAGAACTCTATAGATATTTTTAGAGTTTAAAATAAATTCGATTTGATATAAATTTTGTTCATTTGCTATTATGAATATCACACCAAACATTCTTCTTATTTATACTGGTGGTACTATAGGTATGATCAAAAATTTTGAAACAGGAGCATTAGTTGCTTTTGATTTTGATGAACTTTTGTTGAATATTCCAGAGCTGAAACAATTAGATTGTACTATAGATACTATAAGTTTTAGAGAACCTATCGATTCTTCAGATATGGATGTAGAGCGGTGGAAAGAACTAGGTGATATCATTAACCAAGCATACGAAAAGTATAATGGCTTTGTAGTTTTGCACGGAAGCGACACTATGTCTTATACTGCTTCGGCTGTAAGTTTTATGTTTGAAAATCTCACAAAGCCTATTATTTTTACTGGATCACAACTTCCAATAGGTGATTTAAGAACAGATGCTAAAGAAAATTTAATTACAGCTGTGCAAATTGCAGCTTTACAGGAAAAAGGGAAACCGGTAATTAACGAGGTAGGACTATATTTTGAATACAAGTTGCTTAGAGCCAACAGGACTACAAAAATTAATGCAGAACATTTTGAAGCTTTTCAATCTCTTAATTATCCTTCTTTAGTAGAATCAGGAGTTCATCTTAAGGTGAACAAATCATTTTTGAGACCGGTGAATAGAAGAAAAAAAATGGTATACCATACCCATTTTGACAATAATGTTATCATTATAAAAATGTTTCCAGGCATTAATAAGTACATTCTTCAGCATATTTTTTCTTCTAAAAATATTAAAGGAGTAATTATTGAAACCTATGGGGCGGGTAACATCACGACAAAAAAATGGTTTATTGACATTTTGACAAAGACCATCAAGAGCGGTATTCCTATTATCAATGTTACTCAATGTTCGGGAGGAAGTGTAGAAATGGGTAAATATAATACGAGTATTGCTTTGAAAAAAGCAGGAGTTATTTCAGGAAAAGATATAACAACAGAAGCGGCGGTGGCCAAATTGATGTATTTATTAGGGGAAAATTTACCTCTTAAAGTTCTCAAAACCATCTATGAAACCTCTCTACGAGGGGAAATGTCAGAAAATTAACGCCTCAAATTTTAGTACTTAACATTTTTTTTGTTATTTGCTCCTCCCTTTTTTAGGGAAATTACAGAGAGGTGGCCGAGTGGTCGAAGGCGCACGCCTGGAAAGTGTGTATACGTCAAAAGCGTATCGAGGGTTCGAATCCCTTCCTCTCTGCATTATATTTAAATAATTGAAAGATTTTATAATATTTTTATATCTTTAACCCTTTAACTAATTAAAATTAAGAATCAGCGCAATGAAAAGATTATTTTCTATTCTGGCAATCGTAGCGGTAATGGCTTTTGGAAACTTACAAGCAGCTACTGCACCTGCCCAGTTATTAACGGCAAATGTGCAATTATTAATTGCTCCTATAACTACGACAACAATACAAGAAGATGTAGCCTCTGATGCTACAGAAGAGTTATCCTTCCATCAAAACCTTAAAAAGCGTTTTATAGAGGGTGGACCTGAATTTATGGGAATCGTACTTTTATGTTTGATCCTAGGTCTAGCGATTGCAATCGAAAGAATTATCTTTTTAAATCTTTCTACGACAAACACAAAAAAGTTACAACAGAATGTTGAGGATGCACTTAACAGTGGTGGTGTAGAAGCAGCCAAAGAGGTTTGCAGAAATACAAAAGGACCTGTTGCGTCTATCTATTATCAAGGTCTTGATAGAGCAGATGAAAGTATTGATGCTGCAGAGAAAGCCGTTGTTGCTTATGGAGGTGTTCAAATGGGACAACTGGAGAAAAATGTATCATGGGTTTCTTTATTCATTGCTCTAGCGCCAATGCTTGGTTTCATGGGTACAGTAATCGGTATGATTCAGGCATTTGATAAAATTGAAGCAGCCGGAGATATGCAACCTTCTCTTGTGGCAGGTGGTATTAAAGTAGCACTTCTTACAACAGTATTTGGACTTATCGTTGCAATTATTCTTCAGATCTTTTATAATTACATCGTTGCTAAGATTGATAGAATTGTGAATGATATGGAAGATGCCTCTATCACTTTGATCGATATGTTGGTAGCTTACAAAAACAAGAAATAATAAGTCACTAAGGGGTTAAGATTTTCTTAAGAAAATTTCAATCCAGACTTAATCTTATTATTTAATTACAGTGCGGTAAGCATTTCAAAAAAAAACAGACACATGAAAATTTCTAAAATATTATCATATGTTGTACTGGGAATAGGTATCATAGGAGCGATTCTTTGGTATGTTATGAGTAGTTCAATTAGTAATTTGATGGATCAAAATGGTGTTTCAGAAGCAAGAGAACTTGCTTTAGATGATGCAGCACCTTTGGTAAGCCCTTTGTATAGTCTTACATTGATTATTTTTGTAGTAACTATTATAGCTACATTGATTACTGTGTTTTCAACATTGGCAAAGAACCCTTCAGGTCTTAAAAACACTTTAATAGGAATTGTTGCTTTCATAATTGTTGTGGGGATTGGTTTTGTCATGGCAGAAGGAGTTGAAACTCCCTTAAAAGATGGAGAAATACTTTCTGAGAGTGGATCTAAATGGGTAGGAACTGGATTATATGCATTTTACATTTTGGCTGCAGTAGCAGTAGGTTTAATGTTCTTATCTGGTATTAGAAAATTAATAGGTAAATAATTATTATGGCAAGAAGATCAGCACCAGAAGTTAACGCAGGATCTATGGCAGATATTGCATTCTTACTTCTTATATTCTTCCTGGTTACGACTACTATTGAAACCGATAGTGGTATTAGCCGAAAACTTCCTCCACCACAAGAAGATAATATAGATCCTCCGGTTCTTAAACAAAAAAATATCTTTGTTGTTGAGGTGAACAAAAACAATGATTTATTAGTAGAAGAAGCACCTATGGAATTAGGAGATCTTCGAGAAGCTGCAATGAAGTTTCTAGATAATGGCGGTGGCACAGGTGAAGATAAATGTGACTACTGTCAAGGAGATAGAGATCCTTCTTCATCAGATAATCCCACAAAAGCAGTAATTTCTTTACGTAACAATAGAGAAACTACGTATTCTACGTATATAGCGGTTCAGAACGAACTGGTAGCTGCGTATACTGCATTGCGTAATCGAGAAGCACAACGCTTGTTTGGTAAGTCATTTGTACAAATGGAAAAAGACCTTAAGGATGTAAATTATCCTGGAAACAAGGAGGCTCTTAAGGAAGATATCAAAAAGATTCAGTTTTTGTTTCCTGAGAAACTTTCTGAGGCTGAACCAAGAAAATAGTAGTAACGTAAAACAAAATTTTTATGTCTAAGTTTAAAAAGAAAAAAAGTGGAGAATTACCAGCTATTTCTACAGCTTCGTTACCAGATATTGTATTTATGTTACTTTTCTTTTTCATGGTTGCAACGGTAATGCGTCAAAATACTTTGATGATCGAAAATAAATTGCCTTATGCAGATCAGATAGAGAAACTAGATAAAAAAGACTTGGTAATGTATATTTATGCAGGTAAACCAAGTTCTAGATATCGTGCAAGTGCCGGTAACCAACCTAGAATACAGCTTAATGATAAGTTTGCCGCTGTAGAAGATATTAAGGCATTTATTTTGGCAGAAAGAACTGCTAAGAGAGAGGAATTAATACCTTTCTTGACTACAGCTCTTAAAGTTGATGGAGATACAAATATGGGACTTGTAGGAGATATCAAAAAAGAACTAAGAGATGTACAAGCCTTAAAAATTAATTACACTACAAGACAAGGAGATGCTGCCAAAAATTTGAAGTAGTAGTATCGATAACAATACGTCTTACGAAAATAGAGAATCCCACCTTCAAGGTGGGATTTTTTTTGCATTTTTCTTCCCTTATGTTTCATGATTGGCATAACAATTGTTTCTTTAATATCATATAGTCTTTGTGATCTATCATTTTATTACACTAATATCTAACCTTCCAAAGTGATATTGAATATGTAGATGAAATAATTATTATTAAACCACATTTTCTTCTACTTAGTTCTTTTCATTCATGATCGCAGTCTTTTAATTCTGTAAGTAATTATTAATTAAATAAATGTATTATGGCAAGGAGATTAGCACCAAGTATCAATTCGGGATCTATGGCAGATATTGCGTTTCTATTACTTATCTTTTTCTTGATTTCTACAACAATAGAAACAGATCAAGGTATAAGTAGAAAATTACCACCATTAATAGATGATCCTGCCACAGCTGACATTAAGGAAAAGAATCTTTTCAAGGTAGAATTAAATCAGCTTAATCAATTATTGGTAGAAGATCATTTGATAAAGATAAGTGATCTTAAAAAAGCTGCCATAGCATTTTTAGATAATGGTGGAGGGTCTGGTGATCTATATTGTGATTACTGTAAAGGAGAACGTAATTTAAAGTCTTCTGATCATCCTGACAAGGCAGTGATATCTCTTAGTAAGAGTCGTAAGACAAATTACGCTTT
Organism: uncultured Aquimarina sp.; assembly: GCA_947500845.1. GTDB lineage: Bacteria > Bacteroidota > Bacteroidia > Flavobacteriales > Flavobacteriaceae > Aquimarina > Aquimarina celericrescens. Next base: position 310,578 of record CANMTP010000002.1, on the reverse strand, counting down.
TTATATAGCTGTGCAAAATGAATTGGTTGCAGCGTACTCAGATTTAAGAAACCGGGAGGCAAAACGATTGTACGGAATTTCATATATCGCGATGAAGGAAAATTTAAAGAATGAACAAGATGGGAATGATAAAAGAATTTTGATAGCACGTATTAATAGAGTGCGATCTATGTATCCGGAAAGACTTTCTGAGGCAGTAACTAAAAGTCGTGACTAGATTAAATAGTGTAATTATTTCTAAATTTAAAAATAGGAAAAGAGCGACGAATCATTAGCTATTTCTACAGCTTCGTTACCAGATAAGGTATTTATGTTACTTTTCTTTTTCATGGTTGCAACGGTAATGCGTCAAAATACTTTGATGATCGATAATAAATTACAGTATGCGAATTAGGTAGAGCAATTGGATAATAAGAGTTTAATTATGAATATGGATGTTGGTAAATCTAGTTCAAGATCTATGGCTATGAGTTCAAAAGCGAGAATCCAGCTTAATATATAAACTTACCGACATAAATGAAATAAAAGCTTTTGTTTTGGCCGAAGAACTTCTAAAAGAGAAGATTACGTTCTTTGTCAATTGCTTCTTTAAGAGTGGATAAAGATACTCATATGGGATTGGTTGGTGGTACCAAAAAAGAATTAGGAGAGAGGTTGCGTTTAAATTTAATTACACTACAAAGAACAGCATCTGATAACTTTCAACCCTAAGATATAAAGAGTATATTACAGAGATTAAATAAAGAACCTGTTTTCGAGCATTTTTTTCGTTATACTTCTTTTGTTTTTATTGGGTTTACATAGTTTTTAAAGAAATAGATTTATTTTAGTACCCTATATGAAAAAGTTATTATTTATTTTCTGTTGTAGTTGCGTGTCTATTTCTCTAGGGCAAGATACTGGACTAGAGTCTGATCAAAACAAAGTTATAGATTCGCTTTATCGAGAAGATCAATTTTATGTAGGGATAACATATAATTTGCTTTTTAATCGACCAGCGAATATAAACCAATCAGGTTTTTCTGTAGGAGTCCATATGGGGTTTACAAGGGATATGCCAATCAACAAGAGGCGAAATGTTGCCTTTGGTCTAGGTCTTGGGTATTCTGTTAATGTATATAATCAAAACCTGTTTATAGGAGAAGAAGAGGGTACAGAACAGAGTGTATTTATCAATTTGGATGGTGAGAATTTTGACAGGAATCAATTTACTACACATCTCATAGAAGCTCCGTTAGAGTTTAGGTGGCGTACTTCTGTTCCTGAGACTCACAAGTTCTATAGAATCTATACGGGTTTCAGAGTAGGTTATTTGTATCATTTCAGTTCTAACTTTAAACAATCAGATCTTCGAATAAGGCAAACAAAGGTAAATGAATTAAATCGGTGGCGATTTGGTGCTACATTTACCTTTGGATGGAACACTTTTAATTTCCATTTTTATTACAGCTTAAATTCTTTGTTTGATGATAATGCAGAGATAGATGGAAATACAATAGGGTTAAACCCTGCCAAAGTTGGACTAATTTTTTATATCCTATAACCAAAAATTAACCAGAGTTAATTGAGGGATAACACCAATCAAAAAACCCAATATAAGTTCAAGATTGCTATGGGCTTTACAATGCAAACGAGAAGTAGCTACTAAACCATTCGCAATCATCAGTGTAGTAATAAGTAATATTAGGTTCATTCCGAAATGTATACTTAGTGCAATGGTGAACATAGTTACACCACTAATTCCTATCATGTGCAGACTTGCTTTAATATTAAAGAGGATCATAAAAATGGAGCTAAGCATAGAGAACAAAATTCCTAAAAAGAAAAAATATAACTCTGGGTAGTGGTATACGTCTATAATCATTTTTATAACGACTATCAACAAAACAGATTGCAATAATAAAGGGATTTTACGTTGTTTTACATTTTCCAGATCGATAGATGTAATGGTACCCATATTCCTAAGAAAGAAAAACAGTATGATAGGGATAAAAATAGTTAATATGATCAGGCCTACCATTTTTGCTTTTATAATATCTTCCGGAATAAATCTAGGTGCAGCAGCAAAATATATAATTGCTCCAAGTACAGGCATTAAAAGCGGATGAAAAATGTAAGAAATGCTTTTCAGAAAAAAGTTCATCAAATTTTTTTTCGTAACCTTGCTACAGGAATTTCTAATTGTTCCCTGTATTTGGCTACAGTTCTTCTAGCGATCGGGTACCCTTTTTCCTTAAGGATTTTAGCAAGTTTTTCGTCAGTCAATGGTTTTTTCTTGTCTTCTTCACCAATCGTTATTTCTAATATCTTTTTTATTTCGCGGGTTGAAACCTCTTCACCTTCAACATTAGTCATTGATTCAGAAAAGAACTCTTTGATCAACTTGGTCCCGTAAGGAGTATCTACATACTTACTATTAGCCACTCTGGATACGGTACTTACATCCATACCAATTTCATCGGCAATGTCCTTAAGGATCATAGGTCTTAAGTTACGTTCGTCTCCACTAAGGAAATAACTTTTTTGATAGTGCATTATTGCACTCATGGTGATAAAAAGCGTTTGTTGGCGTTGTTTTACAGCTTCTATAAACCATTTTGCAGCATCCAGTTTTTGTTTTATAAACATAACTGCATCTTTTTGAGATTTCGATTTTTCCTTACTAGCCTTATATCCTTGCAGCATATTATTATATTCTCTGGATACATGGAGTTCTGGAGCATTACGGCCATTTAGGGTAAGCTCCAATTCACCATCAACAATTCTTATGGTAAAATCAGGTACTACATGCTCTACCATACGAGTATTACCTGCATAGGCTCCACCTGGTTTAGGATTTAGATGCTCAATTTCATCAATTGCTTCCTTTAATTGCTCTTCGGTAACGTCAAATTTTACCAGAAGTTTTTCATAATGCTTCTTACTAAAATGATCAAAAGCTTTTTTTAGTATTTCAGAAGCTAATTTTATAGGGATAGTTGTCTCTTTTCTATCGAGTTGCAACCATAGGCATTCTTGCAGGCTTCGTGCACCTATACCCGCTGGATCCAATTGCTGTACTGTTTTTAAGACGCTTTCTATTTTTTCTTCAGAAGTATATACATTTTGAGTAAACGCAAGATCATCTAAAATATCGGGAATAGTCCTTCTTATGTAGCCACTTTCATCTACGCTACCCACCAGAAACTCTGCTATCTCACGTTCTTCTTCGTCAAACCTATAAGTGTTTAATTGATTAATCAAATGTTGATGAAATGATGTCCCTGATGCATAGGGTACGCTTTTATCTTCGTCGTCAGAACTATAATTGTTAGAACTTAATCTATAGCTTGGTATTTCATCATCACTTAGATATTCATCAACATTGATGTCGGTTTCTATTTTTTCATTTCCATAATCATCATCGGCAGTATTTTCGTTGCTAAATGTATCCTCATAGTCATCTGCTTTTTCTTTACCACTATCCAGTGCAGGGTTTTCTTCCATTTCCTGTTTGAGTCTTTGTTCAAAAGCTTGTGTGGGAAGTTGAATCAACTTCATGAGTTGAATCTGCTGTGGGGATAGTTTTTGTGAAAGCTTAAAATTTAATTGTTGTTTTAGCATAAAAAAAATCAATGTTCTTCTACTTACAAAAATAAACAAAAAACACTGTTTTTAAGGAAGTATTAGATGGTTAGTTTATTTAATGAAGTTGTTAAATCACCATATTTTAAATAGTGATCATGATTTCATTTTGTTGCTAGATCAATAAACGAGCCAAAAGATAATTACAATATATCACAATGATACTTCTTTTAGTATAAAAGTATCCTAAATAAAGAAAGATGATTTTTCGTTAAACAAAAAGAGTTGACTGAATCATTATTGTAATGCTTACGAAGATTATAATTAAAATTTAAATAACACTTATTAGGATGGCAGGGTTAGCTTGACAAATTTTGAACTTAAGGTGTAAATATCTTGCTTTTGATAGCATAAATAACCAAGCCTGTTCTGTTTTTGAGATTTAACTTTTCAAAGATAGAATCTCTGTATCCTTCAATGGTTTTTGGGCTCAAGCACATATCACTGGCAATTTCTTTGTATGTCTTTTCTGTGCAAGCATGTTTAATAAATTCTACTTCGCGCTCTTTAAGCATGACTTGTTTTTCTTCTTTTGGGTTTAGGGATCCTAATAATAGATTGGTTACATCTTTTGTATGATAAAAACCTGTTTCTTGTACCTGTAATAAAGCATTTTCCAGGATACTTTTTTCAGTATCTTTTAAGAGGTACCCCTTGGCACCTGCCCGCAACATTTTTAAAATAGTATTTTCATCTTCTTCTACCGATAGCGCCAATACTTTAACCTGTGGATACTCTTCTTTAAGTGCTGCAGTAGTCTCAATCCCATTCATGATGGGCATATTGATATCCATTAGCACAATATCGGGTATATTTTTTGGGTCTTTAAAGCGGGTAAGCAATTCTTTACCGTTTTTGCAGATATATAATATTTTAAATTTATCAAATCCATTAACTAATCCAGATAATGCCTGAGACAGTAAAATATGGTCCTCTACGATTACTACTGAATATTTCATACGTCTAAATGTTTTTAATTAATCGAAAACAAATGAATTAAAAAATTGAGAACGTATGTAATCGCTACGCTCTCACATTAAAAATTTTAAACATTTCCTTGTGTGAAGAAAATTTTAAAATTTGTTAATGTTCGTTTCATTTGCTTATTTTATTTGTGTGAATGATTTGTACTTACAAAGTTAGCTAACTTCGTTTGTTGTTGTATTTATATTTTCCTTTTTATAATAATAAATAAGGTTCATTTCGGTTCCTTTACCTTGCTTAGAAGTAATAGCTACTTCTGCACCAATTAATTTACACCTGTTCTGAATGTTGCCAATACCAATACCTTGGTGCGTATTAGAGTCAGTACTATCAAAACCAATTCCGTCATCTTTTGCATGTATGATTAATTTTTCTTCGTCATATATAACATTTACGTGAAGGTTAGAGGCTTTAGAATGTTTGATAGTGTTGGTAAAAAACTCTTGCAATATTCTAAAAATTATAATTTCAATTTTATCATCTAGTGGTTGTATTTCTTCATTACTGATTATCGATGCATTAATGAATTGCATTCTGTTGAATCGCTCTATCTCTAAAGTTATCGCCTCGGTAAGGTTAAGATTCTTTATCGCCTCCGGGTTAATCAATTTTGATAACGACCGTAGCTCCATCAAACTTTTGGTGATCGTATCGGTCACTTCTTGTAGTTTTTCTGGATCGTCCTGAGCAATACTTACCTGTATTTTGGCTAAGGTAAGGAGCTGACCTATGTTATCGTGCAGCTCCCAACTAATATTACGCAAGGTTTCTTCTCTAATTTCGATCTGGGTCTCTGCGATGGCAGTCTCAAACTTTTTTTGGGCTTCTTGTTGTTGGAGCAATAGGCTATTTTTTCGTTTTTGGAAAATAGCAAAAAGTGCAATCATCAAAGTTATGATAACTACCAAAACTATACTAGCTATTAGTATTGCTGTTTGTTGTTGCTCCATACAAAACCAATAATAAAACAAATATTCATGGTGACAGTTAAAAAGACACCAAGAAGGAATGCAACTGTTGCATCGGTCAAGTCAATATAGTAATTTCTTAGGATTCTGAACGGAATATTGCCTATATGATATAATAATAGTCCAATACTAATCCAAAATAATAAATTTTTGCTAACGTATAATACTCTTTGAGAATTTAATATTTCAATGAAATATAGCGAAATTGTTATTATCAAAAAACTAGATGCGGCGATATAAGGTATTATTTGGAGTTCATAAATATAATTTTGATAAAATCCGTTGACAATCAATAAGACTAAATAAGTCATTAGAAAGAAATAGGAGCAATTTTTATTCTTTTTATTTATCAGGTAATTCTTATACAATAGGAAAAAGTAAGTAAAACTTATAGCATAATAGATATTGTAGAAAAGATCTCCCCATTGAAAATCAACATATCTCTTCAAATATATTCCGACAACAAATTCGTTTATCGCTGTATACCATAGAAATATGACAAAATATTTAAGTTTAGTACTTTTATACTTTTTAAAATAGAAAGTGCCAATTATTGCAGTAATCAGCTCTATAAAAATTGCTATATACAATATAAGAATTAGATCTTCTTTCTTCACTTTCGAATTTACTTGTAAATTTAATAATTATGGGTAGCTCCCTAGGTCATTGGCTATTGTACTTAAATCAGTATAATTAACTGAGAAAAATGAAAAAAAACTAGCCGTGTTTATGTTTGTTTCTTTTTCTGTGATGCCCAGTTCTATATTCTCATTTCTTTTAAATTCGTCTTCAAGAAATATTGTTTCTCGTTTGCCATCGTTATTCCTGTCGACAAAAGTAAATCCACGATGCAGATTGTCATTCCCCAACAAAGTTGTAGGAGCAATAAAAACAGTATTTCTTCTTGGGTCAGGAATTGGTTTTCCATCGTCAAATTCGTCTTTATCAGGATAATTTCCAAGATATAATCGATATCCTGTTACATCAATGGAATCTGGAGTTACTTTTTTGATGTAGGCTATGTAATTATCTAAAAATTCTTTACTTAAATAGAAAGATCTTGCAGGTTTAAAATTTTTATCCGCTTCCCTATCAGAAGGACATAAACTATCTAATTGACCATCCACATTACCTTCAAAAACCTTAATTGCACAAGCTCGATTGTCGCTATAACTGCGATATAATTGAACGGCATCTTTAAAAGAAATAATCTCTTTAGGCTTTACGGGTACTGGATCTACGGTATGTTCTTTTCTAGTACAATAAAAAGTAATAAGTGCGACAAGTATAGCCACAATTGGATATCCGATAAGATGTTTTTTTTCCATGGTTTAGGATTTTTTAAGATGTTAGTGATTTTCTGGTCAATGCCAGAATGACAATTAGTTACGTTTTCAATTTAAAAATACTATTATTCTATAGTTTTAAAAAGGGTATCGCAATATTTGTTAAAGAAAGTATAAGGTAATGCTCTGTTAATTAAGGAGTTTTGTAAGGATTTCTAATGTAGGAAATGAAAAATTACACTTGTAAAAAGGGGTGAAAACCCCTATTAAAATGAGGGAAAGAACTCTTCCTCTATTTGTAAGCCAATATTTTCATGCTTTTACTGATGGCAAAAAAGCTCCTACGAAAAAAAAGTAACGATTTTCATAAAACGATATGAAAAGCTTTTCGATACCCTAGAAACCCCCTATAATTTTCGTGTAATAGGAACTATATTTTTCGTTTTCAATATCATTTCTATAATACGAAATCGGTTGCGACTGAAAACCTGATATTTTCAAAATATCGGCTTTAATTTTAAGTTAAAAAACAATTTTTCCGAAAACGTTTTTTAGTAAAATAATTGTTAAATCAACGCCGCTCGATTGGTTCATTTTATTGACTTGTATACCTTCAGGATAAAGCTTTTTATAACCACTCTAATTTTCGAAAAAAATAAACCTAAAGTGTCATCTAATAACTAGTAATTATGAGAAAAATTTATGTAGTAGTCGCCATTATTATAGGCCTGTACTCTTGTACATTTGATAAAGATCATCTGGATTCTAGTAACGAATCTATAGAAGCAGCAGCAAAAAACAGTTCTACGAATGTAAAGCTCATAAGGGCCTGGACCTCTAATAGTAGTAGCCCTGTGGGACAACGATACGTAAGACGTTTTGTCGTAAAAGTAAAAAACCTGGCATTTCAAAAACAAGTAGCTATATATCATAGTACTACTAGTGATGAATGGGTTGATATTCCCTTAACGTTTCAGCAACAGATTGGAAATGATGAAGAGATTTGGGTGGGTGAGGTAGCGCCGGATACAGAAATCTATAGTAATGAATTTGTTGTAAAGTATAGCGTAAATGGAAAAACGTATTGGGACAATAACAACGGTTCTAATTACAATATATCTACCAATATTGGAGCATACTTGGCTCCAGAAGTTGAAGTTTCTGTAGATACTTATTTTACGAGATTTGCGGGTACTTACTTTGCTATTAATGTAGATGCGAGAAGAGACTATGGTTCGCCGGGAGAAGTAGAAGCGGTATATACAACAGATAGCTGGGAAACTACACAACGAGTTTCTTTAAGCTATCAACGATATTTTAGGGTTGGGTATTCAAATTATATCTTAAGCCCAAATGAATTCGACATAGATAAATGGGAAACTTCGATAAGCGTTGATTCCAGTGTTCAAAATATCGAATATGTTGTGGTTTATAGAGTGGGTGACCAAGAGTATTGGGATAATAATTATGGTAAAAACTACAAGATACCAAAGAGATTTTGATTCGTTAAAAGATGAATTCATCAAGGAAGTCTGCTTTGCAATATGAGACAAGGCAGACTTCTTATAATAAAAGTTCCATTTTTATATTACTGCGCTTGTAAAGAGGGTTTTCTTCTACAGGTATTTCTTTGAAACCAAATTTGGAATAGATATAAATGGCATTTTCAAGGATTCGGTTTGAATACAGAAGTAGTTTCTTCCAATCTTGTTCTTTAGAAAAATTAATACAAAATTCCAATAGCTGTTGTCCTATTTTATACCCTTGAAATTTTGATGAAACGGCCATTTTTCCAAGTTCGTATACACCGTTTTCTATTTTAATTAAAGAAAATGTTCCGGCAATTTCTTCATCTACTTTGGCAAAGAAAATATACCCTCCTTTATTAATAATGGTTTCTTCGCATTGCTCTAATAGTTCTTTATCCAGAGGTTCTACAACAAAATACTTTTCCAACCATTCTATATTAAGACGAGCAAAATCTTTTGCATATTTTGAATCGAAGGGAATAATTGTAGCTTTCATGATTTTAGAATTTTTCATAATGACGTATTATAATTTGGGTTAAACCAAGCCATATGTATAGGTGTTTCTAAACTTTGGTCGAGATTTTTAATTTTTTGATATTGTTTTCCTTCGTTCATAAAGCCTAAAGTTGAGTAAAATTGAATAGCATTCATATTTTTCTCTCTCACAAATAGTTCGATGCGAAGAATATGTGGAAACTCTTCTTTTATAACTTCTAAAAATTCAGTAAAAAGTAATTTTCCAATTTTCTTTCCTTGAAAATCTGGATCAACTACGATGGTGAGATCTGTAAGAATATGTCTGAACGCCGACAAGTTAGGCTGATAAGCATGAATTTCGGCAATAAGACAATCTGTATCCTTGGGGTGAGAAACTCCCAGAATAAGTCCGTCATCAATACTTTTGTTTACAAAGCTCTGGATGTAGTTAAGGTCGATTTCTTCATAAACCCGTATAATACCGCCGGGTTGTTGACTTACTCTTTTATATAAAGCAAGAATACTATGGGTGTCTGATATTGTTACCTGTCTTATGCTATGCATTTTCGTTATATTTCTCGAGTATTCTTTGACTTAAAGACTTATGTTCTAACTGATTTTCAAGATAGGTTAAATGGCGTGTTAGACTTGTGGCACTTCCCTCGGTTAACCATTTTACCTGCTCATCGATTACTTTCCACAAAGGTTGAAGTTGTCGATGCATCTCTTTCCCTTTTTGAGATAGGCGAAAAAACTTTTTTCTCTTATCTATAGGGTCAATTTTATAGTGTACCAACTTTTTATCGGTTAGTTTTTTTAATGCTTGGGTTATAGCAGGTTGGGTGTATTGTAATGCTTCCTGTATATCTGTTGTGGTTGCTGAATCTTGATCAATGATTGTCTTAAAAATCGGAAACAAATAGGGGTCAAAGTCTATGTTATGGGTGGTATAAACCACCTGAATCTCTTTCATCATAAGTTCGCTTAACCGTTTTAATCGCGATCCTAAGCCTAATTCGCCATATTCCTGAAGTTTATCTTGCATAAGTATTTATATAAGCACTTATGTAAAAATACTGATTTTTTTCAACTTATTGAAATAGGGGATAGAAAAAACCCCAAGATTAACCACCTTGGGGTATAGCATAGGGGTGTATTTACTATTAATTTAGTAAGTATAGCATGCACCCAAAAATTGATAGTATCATCAAGCCAAGTGCGATTAAGTTTTTATGAAAGACCGTTTTTCTTTGTCTCTTGAGTTTGTCTCTTATTTTGGCAAGAGCATCTTCTGAAATCGGTTCTATTTTTACTCCTTGACTTTCTTTATCTGATGTGGTCCACCCATCAAAAGCTTCACGTTTATTACGCCTGCTATTGTTTTTGAGTGATGTGATCATTGCTGCAGTTGCTCCTCCAAATCCCATAATAAATTAAGTTTAAGTTAGACAATTTCTATTCCGGCCTTCAAATTCTGAAAGCTTTAGTAGCTTATAAAATGTTTTAATATACAGTAAAGTAGACAACGATAAGTTCCCTTATACTTTCTCGAGTGTTCCTTGAGAATATGAACTACTAGTACCTCGAGAAATGAATAATCTGCTCAGAATATTCTTCTAATAAAATTCCGATAGAGTTTAATGAGCCTTCAAGTTCATTAAGGTCTAGATTAGCAATCTGAAGCGTGTCTCTAAAAATTACTTTCTCCCCTGTTTCATCCAAAACAAAAGCTCCATGAAGAATATCCCTGTTTTTCTGTAATAAATTACGATAAACAGTTTCACTTTTATTCTTGATATTACAAATGTACTGTTCCATGATTAAAATAGGCGGAGAAACACCAAGAATCAAATTCTTGATTCCTTTGGATGCTTTGGTGATCATGAAAATTCCTTCTCTGTCATTTTCATGAGTGATATCATAGTGAAGTTGTAGTAAATAATCTTTTACTACTTTATAATGATCTTGCATTAGATTGTTGTTTTGATTGATGAATAATTTAGATACTTCTGACCTCTATAGGTCTATTAATATTACAAAAAGTAACAAAAGTTTTGGATGATATCTTTGGCTAAATTAGCAAGAAATAGTATTAGAGTGATCATAATTACGAATGATTTAAGTTAGTAAATAGTGTGATGTGCTAAAATTTTTAGTATAATATCTCTTACTTCTTAAAAAAATAATAAAATCAGCAAGTATTTCTACTAAAATTAGCTTTTTGATTGAATATTAGCTAATATTGTTAGTGTAAATGTACAATTATTTTTTATAATTGCAAATAAAATTAGCAATAATGTCTTATTTTGGGAAAAATATAAAGAAAATTCGTGGCGTAAAGAGCTTAAGTCAGCAGGCATTTGCAGAGCTTTTTGATTTGAAAAGGGGTACTTTAGGAGCTTATGAAGAGGGTCGGAGTGAACCTAAGATTGAGACTATTATAAAAATTGCTAACTATTTTAGCATCCAAATCGATGATTTGTTGACTAGCGAATTAACGGTAAATCAATTACTCAAATTCAAAGGAGACCTTACCACATATGCCCAAGATGTAAAACGAGAACAGTTTGCATCCGTTCCGTGTATTACAGAAAATACATCTAGTGATTATATCACATATTTTAACAAAGAGGGCTTTGTCAAAGAACTTCCTAACCTGCAGCTTCCTTTAAATCCTACAAAAGAATTCAGGGGGTATACGGTTACTAATCTTGAAATGACTTCGCATGACAAAGGATTTTATCCCAAGGATGTTGTGATAGGAGAGAAAGTACCGTCTACCATCATCAAGAAGCTGAATAATGGTACTTTGGTTTTTGTGTTGGTAGATAATAAACTAATTTTTAGAAGACTCTACTTAACCAAAGGAAATGCTGTCCTAAGAGCTGATCATAAAAATATAGAAGATGAAGAGTTTCCGATTTCAGATATAAAAGAACTTTGGAGGGTGCGCTATGTTTTCTGCAGACGAATTCCTGAGTTTGGGGATCATGTGGAAGAAAAATTACTCCTTATTGAACAAGAGTTGATGAAGATGAAGAACCGATTGTCGTAATGCTAATTTAATACATGAGAAAAATCTAATTATTTTAAAAGAGGTGCGTACGTTTTGGGGATTCCTTACAAATGGTCAATGTCAGAAATAGTTAATTTCTTATGTGCACTTAGTTATTCAATGAAAAGAAGATTTGTTTACAACCAACAATCGATACAATCGAAAATCATTTTAAAAACAGATTACAGATCAAATTAAGGGTATTGATGAAAAAATGATGATACGTTCTTCGAATACTCCCGACTTCAGAAAATGGATAGAGCACTAATTCCTTAAATTCTATATAATTTTATTATTTAAGTTGCTATCTTTATTACAAAGTGAAACGATGTTCCTTGTTTACAAAGACCTTTACTATTTTATATTCGATATCTCTATTCATTTTATACAAGCATATACGACTTGTCTAAAATATGATTAATAAGAGTAATAAATGATTGAATAAGTCTTATTTATTGAAATGACAAATTTAATAGTTAAAAATTATTGTATTTTTAAGAGGTCTAAAATTATAAACTCTTTAAACTTTTAATATGGAAAAAAGTAATCACACAGAAACATCGCCTAAAGGCAGAGTATGGGACATTAACGATAGTGAGGCAGCATGTCCTTTTCTTAATGGAGCCCATAAGAAAAGTGCGGGTGGAGGCACATCCAATCGTGATTGGTGGCCAAATCAATTAAAATTGAATATTCTGCGACAACATTCTTCGTTGTCGAATCCTATGGGAGAAGAATTCGACTATGCCAACGAATTCAAAACTCTTGATCTTGAAGCCATAAAAAAAGATCTTCATAAACTGATGACTGATTCTCAAGATTGGTGGCCTGCAGATTATGGTCATTACGGACCGTTTTTTATTCGTATGGCATGGCATAGTGCAGGTACGTATCGTATTGCAGATGGACGTGGAGGTTCTGGTTCAGGTAGCCAACGTTTCGCACCATTGAATAGCTGGCCAGATAACGGGAACCTTGATAAAGCGCGCTTGTTGCTATGGCCTATAAAACAAAAGTATGGTAAGAAAATTTCATGGGCAGATCTTATGATTTTGGCAGGAAACATTGCTTTAGAATCTATGGGATTTCAAACTTTCGGTTTTGCAGGAGGACGGGAGGATATTTGGGAACCCGAAGAAGATATCTATTGGGGATCTGAAACGGAATGGTTGGGTGACAAGAGATACGAAGGTGATCGCGAACTTGAAAACCCGCTAGGTGCCGTACAGATGGGACTGATCTATGTAAATCCAGAGGGGCCAAATGGTAATCCGGATCCTGTTGCATCTGCTAGGGATATTCGTGAGACCTTTGGAAGAATGGCAATGAACGATTATGAGACTGTTGCATTGGTAGCAGGAGGGCACACTTTTGGAAAAGCTCATGGTGCCGCAGATCCAAGCAAATATGTTGGTAGAGAGCCTGCGGGAGCGACTATCGAAGAACAAGGATTGGGCTGGAGAAATACATTTGGCAGTGGTTTTGGCGATCACACCATTACTAGTGGTATTGAAGGTGCATGGACCACTAAGCCAACACAGTGGGATAATGAATATTTTGATGTGCTATTTGGTTATGAGTGGGAGTTAACCAGGAGTCCTGCGGGTGCTCATCAATGGAAGCCCACGGCAGCTTCTAAGGCAAAAATGGCTCCTATGGCTCACGATTCATCTAAGACACAGGATTTGATGATGACTACGGCAGATATGGGATTAAAAATGGATCCTGATTACGAAAAAATTGCCAGACACTTTCACCAAAACCCAGAAGAATTTGCCGATGCTTTTGCTCGTGCATGGTATAAATTAACGCATCGTGACATGGGGCCTGTATCTCGTTATCTTGGAGCCGATGTTCCTGATGAGGAATTGATCTGGCAAGATCCTGTACCTGAGGTTACTCACAAATTAATTGATAAAGAGGATATAGAAAATTTGAAAAATAAGATACGCTCTTCAGAATTATCTATTTCTCAATTGGTATCTACGGCATGGGCATCTGCATCTACTTATAGAGATTCTGATAAGCGTGGAGGAGCCAACGGTGCACGCATTCGTCTCGAACCTCAAAAAAGTTGGGAAGTCAATAATCCAGACCAACTCTCAAAAGTATTAAAGGTCTTAGAAGATATTCAACAAGATTTTAATACTGATCATTCTGGCCATAAAAAAGTTTCACTCGCTGACTTGATAGTTCTCGGGGGATGTGCCGGTGTAGAGCAAGCGGCAAAAAATGCTGGTTATGATATCACTGTACCATTCGCACCAGGAAGAACAGATGCGTCAAAAGAACAAACAGACATAGAATCGTTCTCTGTACTTGAACCAAATGCTGATGGATTTCGTAATTATGTGAAAGATAAATATGATATCTCGGCAGAAGAAATGCTTATTGATCGATCACAATTACTTACACTAACAGCTCCAGAGATGACAGTGCTTGTTGGTGGGATGCGCGTTCTTGATACTAATGCTGATCATTCAAAGCATGGAGTATTTACAAAGCGTACAGCATCTCTTACTAATGATTTCTTTGTAAATCTACTGAATTTAAGTACCACCTGGAAAGCAGTTTCTGAGTCTGATGATGTTTTTGAAGGACGTGACCGCAAAACAGGCGAGCTTAAATGGACAGGTACTCGTGTAGATTTGATATTTGGATCTAATTCAGAATTACGTGCATTGGCAGAAGTTTATGCATGCGAAGATGCTCAAGAGAAATTTGTAAATCATTTTGTTAAAGCTTGGAGCAAAGTTATGGATCTTGATCGCTTTGATTTAGCCTAAGATTATTATTACATCTCTTAAAAATATAATTTAAGGGTGGTTTGATCGCAACCACCCTTTTTTTAAGTAAGAACTTGATTATTAAAATGATAAAATTCTGATAATTATAGTGTGTTCAAGTTTTTTTTGATATTTTAAAATGAAATTCAGAATACATATTTAATAAAAATATATTACCCAATGGATACTATTTTTAATGTCATTAGATCAGGAAACCTAGAAGAAGTTCAAGCTATTTTGAATAAGAACCCTCAACTTGTTCATCTAAAAGATGATAGAGGCTCTAGCCCCTTACTTTTGGCTTCTTATTATGGATTTGAAAATATTACTAAAGCCATTCTTAGCCATAATCCTGATATTGATGCCAAGGATAGCTCAGGAAATACAGCGTTGATGGGTGTTTGTTTTAAAGGTAATTATTCGGTTGCCAAATTGCTGATTGAAGCAGGAGCTAATGTAAATGAGAAAAATTTCAATAATGCTACCGCGCTTATCTATGCAGCGACATTTGCACAAAAAGAAATCATTAAATTATTGGTAAATAACGGAGCAGATATTTCTGCTAAAGATAATACAGGTCACACTGCAGAAATGCATGCAAAAAATCAAGGTTTAGAAATTTCAAAATTAATTAATCTCACCTAGTGAACTCAAAAAAAGACACAATAGATATTAAATCTGTTACCATTAGATCTTTACATATCAAGAGAAGATTATTGATGTCTTCGTCTACTGTTGCAATTTTCGAATCTTTTTTAAAAGAAAATATAGGAGATGAGGTCTTGGTAGTTAATACAAATATCGGAATGGAAGTCTATTATTATTCTAAAAACGACTATAGTACCTTTATTAAAGAAAGTGTTCTTTTATACACTTTAAAACATATTGATCAATCAAAACTAAAATTTAGAAACAATTCATGTAGAGAAAAAGTTTACCAAAGCTTTTGCGAAGCATTAATGACATTTGCTCAATATCCTCAGATTTTTTTGGCCTACACTAAAAAGTTTATTCATATCAAGAAAAAAAATAAGTCAAATAAACATTTGATACCTATCCTTAATAAGTTTTTTGAGGAAGTGCTCAACGTACTTAAAGAAACTAATAGGATGCCACATTCTGAAAAGATAGAAAGAGCCAAAAATAAATCTCAGAAACCAAGCCCCGATAAACAGATTATCCAGGATTTGATCTCTGAGATTTTATTGAAGAAATATTATAACTAGTTCTTATTATTTTGTCAAAACTCCGCATTAAGAGGCGTTCTTGGATAGGGGATTACATCGCGAATATTACCCATACCAGTAACGAATAATACCAATCGTTCAAAACCAAGTCCAAAACCACTATGAGTACATGTTCCAAAGCGACGCGTGTCTAGATACCACCATAAGTCTTCTTCTGGAATGTCAAGGGCAGCCATTTTTTCTTTTAAGACCTCCAAACGCTCCTCACGTTGTGATCCTCCCACAATTTCCCCAATTCCGGGAAAAAGAATATCCATCGCTCTTACTGTTTTTCCATCTTCATTTAAACGCATATAGAAGGATTTGATATCTGCCGGATAATCAAATAGAATTACAGGACATTTGAAATGCTTTTCTACCAAAAATCGTTCATGCTCACTTTGTAAATCGGTACCCCAGCCTTCAATAGGGAATTTGAATTTCTTCTTCTTGTTTGGTTTGGAGTTTTTCAAAATCTCAATAGCTTCAGTATAACTTACTCTTTTAAAATTATTTTCAAGAATAAACTTAAGCTTATCCCGCAGTAACATTTCAGCCCTTTCGTCCTGTGGTTTTTGTTTATCTTCCTGGACTAAACGGTTTTCTAAAAATTCTAGATCGTCCTTACAATTATCTAATGCATATTGAATTACATATTTTATAAAATCTTCTGCTAGATCCATGTTTCCGTCCAGGTCGCAGAAAGCCATTTCGGGTTCAACCATCCAGAACTCTGCTAAATGACGAGAAGTATTTGAATTCTCTGCTCTAAAAGTAGGTCCAAAAGTATATACCTGACCTAGTCCCATTGCATAGGTCTCAGCCTCTAATTGCCCGGATACGGTTAGATTAGTTTCACCACCAAAGAAATCTTTTTTATAGTCGACTTCACCAGTATCATTCTTTGGTACATTATTCAGATCAAGATTGGTAACTTTAAAGGCTTCTCCAGCACCTTCAGCATCACTTTTGGTAATTATAGGAGTATGCACATAATAAAAGTCGTTTTTTTGGAAATATTCATGAATTGCAAACGACAGCTTTGATCGCACGCGCATGATCGCACCAAATGTATTAGTGCGGACTCTTAGATGAGCTTGCTCACGCAATTTCTCTAAAGTATGACGCTTTGGAGAAAGGATGGTCAGTTTTAATTCTTCGGGATCGGCATCGCCTTCAATGACGACATCTGTAACTTGTATCTCTACACGCTGACCTTTACCCTGACTTTCTACCAGGGTACCGGTAATTATTACCGCAGCACCAATATTAATTCTATTTTTTATGGATTCGTCTATAGTATCATCGTCTAATACACATTGAATATTATTAATAGTAGATCCATCGTTTACCGCAATAAAGCGATCATTACGAAAAGAACGAACCCATCCTTTTATAGTTACAGGTTGTAATAGCTTATCACTGTTTAATACTTCTATTACTTTGGTATGCTTCATTATGTGTTATGTTTTACAATAGTATTAATTCTCAAAATGAATAAAATATTGAACTTCTAAAATTTGAGGTAGCAAAGATAATTTTTTAATCTGATTGAAGCATAATCTTATGAATTCAAAAAACCACCTGTAAATAAATTACTTTGTGTTTTTTATCGTGAGTTGTACAACTCACAAGGTCGATATTCGAAAATCTGACGCTTTTTTGGATTGCAATTCTATGAGGAAACCCATAAATCAGAGGTTTTTTATAGTAAAACAACAAATTTTTTGAGGTTTTTCTTAAGAAAAAGCCGTAGTTCTCAAACATGTTTTTTATATCTTATATATTTGATAATCAGTTGTTTGAGAATATTATAAATAGAATTTGCTAACTTGAATAATGTTAAATTTTAACTCAAATTATAAAAAAGGGGATTTTTCCCCCCTTGAAGCTATTTCAAAATACAAAAAGGGATAGTATCTTGCTTAAGCAATTATGACGATTGTGTTTACGTTAAGTTTAGTTCGATAGGTTTTGGGGTAATCTATCTTACATAAGTCCCGTTAATTTTTTAACGGGGCTTTTATTTTATAAGATATAATTAGTTTTATTGTTACTCTTCAGAATCGTCAAGTTCTTCTTCGCTGGGGATAATTTTAAGGGTAGGTTCTTTAAGTGTCTTTTTGTTGGCAATGCTACGCTCTAAAGAAAGTAGTAGAGAGGGTAGTAGTAAGAGATTGGCTAACATAGCAAATAGCAGGGTAGTAGAAACTAAACCACCAAGGGCTTTAGTCCCTCCAAAACTCGATATCATAAATACTGAGAAGCCAAAAAACAGAACGGTAGAGGTGTAGAACATGCTTACACCCGTTTCTCGTAGTGAGGCAAGAACTGATTTTCTAATTCTCCAATGATTTGATTTTAATTCTTGTCGGTATTTTGCAAGAAAATGTATAGTATCATCTACAGAGATTCCAAATGCAATACTAAAAACCAATATGGTCGAGGGTTTTATAGGCACACCGAGATATCCCATTAAACCTGCAGTCATGAGTAGCGGTAATAAGTTGGGTATCAAAGAAATAACAATCATCTTCCAGGATCGAAACATCCATGCCATGAAGAGAGCTATTAATATTACTGCTAATCCAAGAGAGAATGTGAGATTCCATACCAGATATTTTGTTCCTTTCTGAAAGATAAGTGCTTTTCCTGTAAACGATACTTCATAACGATCTTTAGGAAATATTTTCTCGAGTTTGGGCGCGAGAGTAGCTTCAATACGATCCATTTCATCGGTTCCGACATCCTTCATAAATGTAGTTATCCGTGCATATCTTCCGGTAGAATCTACATAGCTTTTCATGACTCCAGACTCAGATTCAAAACTTTTGGCATAGGGTAAAATAAAGTTTCTTTCCTGGCTTGTAGGTATTTGGTAATACTTCGGATTACCGTTATAAAATGCTTGCTTAGAATATTTGACGAGACTAACAATAGAAATAGGTTTTGACAACTCTGGAGTTTCCTCAATAAGCTCCTGAAGTTGTTCCATGCGTTTAAGCGTTGGTAATTTTAATACTCCTTGTTTCCGCTTAGTGTCAATAAATATTTCTAATGGCATAATACCATCAAATTCTTTTTCGAAAAAAACAATATCCTTATAAAAATCTGCGGTTTTCGGCATGTCTTCTAATAAGCTACCTGAAACTTTGATGGTATAAATACCGATAATACTAACTATTAGTATAATTACCGAAGAAAAGTAAATCGTTACACGTCTGGTTTTTACCATATTTTCCATCCAGTCAACCAGCTTCTCCATCCAGGCTTTACCCAAGTGTTCTAAGTGTCTTTCTTTAGGTTGTGGCATATAACTATATATAATAGTGATCACCAAAAGACAAAGTATAAATAAAGCAATAATATTTAGTGAAGCTACAATACCAAATTCTTTGAGTAGTTTACTCTCGGTTAGAGCAAAAGTTGCAAATCCCGAAGCCGTGGTGACATTGGTCATTAAGGTAGCATTTCCAACTTTAGTAATTACACGTTGTAAGGACTTGGCTTTGTTACCATGTTTCTTTATTTCTTGCTGATATTTATTAATTAAGAAAATACAATTAGGGATACCAATAACAATGACCAAAGGAGGAATAATTGCAGTAAGAACTGTAATTTCATATTCTAAAAGCCCCAAAAGTCCAAAAGCCCACATTACTCCAATAATTACAGCTGTCATTGAAATAAATGTAGCCCTAACAGATCTGAAAAAGAAAAAGAAAATTAAGGAAGTAACCAATAAAGCGGCCAAAATAAAAACAGAAATCTCATCCATAATATTTTGAGAATTCAACGTTCTAATGTATGGCATACCTGACACTTTTACGTCAAGATTATAGTTCGTTTCAAATGCTTCTACTGCAGGTTGTAATACGTCTTGTATAAACTTTTTTCTTAGTTTAGTATTTACGATATCTTTTTTAAGGTATAATGCACTTTGTACCGTGTGAGACTTTTTGCTATATACTAATCCTTCGTAGAACGGTAAGTTGTTAAAAAGCTCATTTTCGTATTCAGAAACTTGTTTTTTGGTATAGCTCGAATCTTTGATGAAGGGTACTAACTCAAATCTAGCAGGATTATCTTTTTTTTCTAAAGTCTTGAGATCAGCGATTGAAATTACGAGGTCTATTTCGTCATATTTCTTAAAAGAGTTATTAAAATCATTCCAGGCCTTTAATTTTTTGGGAGTAAAAAGAGTACTATCTTTTACAGCCATAACGATTAAGTTACCTTCTTCTCCAAACCTCTCTAAAAATTTTTGATATTGGACATTAATTTCATGATCATCGGGAAGGAGATTTGCTTCAGAATGAGAAAACCTCATATTTTTCCACTGAAAAGCTAAGTAAATAGTGACTCCTATAATTGCCAAGAATATTACAGCTCGATTACGCAGTATAATACCAGCTAATGCATTCCAAAATCCAAAGGTGAATAATTTTGTCATTCCTTTATTTTCCAGTTGCAAATGTAAGGATTTGAGGGATTACAAGTGACGAATTTTGCCAAGAAAATTAATTATAATCCCCGCAATTATAGTTTTAAATAAAAAGTAAACTTAAATGAGATATTGTCTTCAAATCTCGGGAGATGATACCCTCCATATCGGTAAGCAAAACTTAGTCCAAATCCTGCAAATAATTTGTTGATTTCAAGACCGGATTCTTGATAAAGTCGTTGCAGTGATGTAAATTCTACTCCCTGGTGATTTTCGGGATTTTCTATATCTCCAATGGCATACCTAGTGATAAAAACTAGTTCTGGCTTCAACCAATTAGCAATTCTAATGGGTTTTATAGAGTGTTTTACCTGTAATGTTGCTAGCCTGTCACTAAAAAACTCACCAAAGAACATGGTTTCAAATGTCCTGCGTCCTGCTACAGAAAATCGCTGTAGGACGGTTTCTTTTGTAGGCGCATTTGGATAGGCATGATACAGATGTGTAAGCGGAACATCTCCAGTGGCTAGATCTGCTTCAAATAGTAAACTTGTTCTAGATAGATTGATACGATTAATAATATACTCTGCTTTGATCCCGACTTTACTGTAATTAAAGTTGCTGTCAAATACTCCCTTGAAACCGTGGGTGTATTGCATCGTGATTTTTGGATATCCATCTTCAATTTCTTTTATCCCAGTAGGAGTTTTCAGAAATTTACTAAATGGGCTCCAACGTAAGGCAATAGTAGCTTCTGCTGTTTTATATGCAGAAAATAAGTTTTCATTATTTAAAAACCTGTAACCTCCTGTCTGATTTATATTACTTACAGAAAATTCGGTTTCAGATAAGAGTTTCGGAAAAATCTGATGCTGTAAACTTGTTCTCCAGGTTCTATGTTTATAATAGAAATCTATATTTACCAAACGTGGTTCGAATAATGAATACACTCTTCTGTCTGTTAAATATAGAAAGCTACCAACTTCTTTTATGTCATCTGTATAATTGAAATTAAGCCACGAGTTGGAATTTCTATTCACCAATGCACCACCACCAACTCCGTACTTAGATCTTGAATCCCTAAAACCGTATACCAAATATCCTTCTAACCTAAATCTTTGTGAAAACTTAGTGTTAGTCAATCCACCCAAGCCTATCCTTAATCCCTCATAATTATTATACTTAATTGGGTAGGTGAGATCAAAATCAAAAAATCCAACAGGGAAGTATCCCAATCCAAAACTTTGTATAACATTTATCCTGCGTTTTATGTTTTGGGCTTTTACAATACTATCTACAATGGGAAAAGAATTTAAGTCCTTTTCTGTAATAGCACTGGTACGATACTGATTCCAAAACTCTTCAGATCGATTATTTGCTTCGGGATCAATTTTTACAGACGCTTGGCTTTGTTTTACATTCTGCTCGTCATTTATTTGAATATCAAACAAATCTGTTGTCGAAACCAAAAAATCATTATTTCCAGTTGAACTTCTTTTATCTTTGGCCAAGCTCCCTACCGATATCTGACCACCAAAGAGACTTACTTTCTGCCTTCCGATTCCAGGTCGTATAGAAATCTCCTGATTTACTGGAAACCAAGTTTGTCTTTCAGCAATGTACTCAAAATTATGAGTAGCCATTACGTCAAGCTCTCCTCTCAATTCAACAATAGCCTTTTGAATTGCCAAGGTATTCATATCAATATACAATACCCCTTCTAGACTAGCATATTTTCTTGACTTTCTGGGTTGAAAAAGGATAACAAAAGCTGGGTTTTTATCCTCGGTAGTGTCTAAAATTTTATAGTAATAGTTTCTTGACGCACGATTTGACAAGGGGCCAACATATTTATCTCCGAAAATAGTGTAGTCTTCTTCATATAATGAGTTGGATTGGATTTTTATAGCTAGAACATCATAGATTGGATCCTTAAAACCAGTCATTCTTGTCGCTAAAACCGTTTCTTTTTCTCCGGCTTTTTTGTTGAATTGATGTGTGCTGATTTTTTCTGATAAAAATGAATGAGCCTTATTGATAAGCTGCTTTATAGCCACATTAGTAGTGTCTGGAGTGTCTAATCTAGCTTCATTATCTTCTGTGATTTTAAATTTATTGTAGCTTTTGTAACTATAACTACTAAAAGATTTTTTAGGGTTATTGATATTTTTCTTTTTGATCGCCTCTTTAATTATCTTGGCGGCTATGTTTTCTGTTGTTTTAAGATTTACAGGAGCAAGATTCTCTTCTTTTGGAAATAAACTTACCTCAATTTTTTCTTCTGTATTTTCTTTTATAAGAATGTTTTTAGTTTTATACCCGATGTAACTCACTGTTAGATGAAGAGGGTGTTTCTCACATCTAATCATAAATTCGCCATCAGAAGAGCTAAGCGCATACGATGAATCTCCTGTTTTTATGGTTGCAAATGGTAGGGGTTCATTGGAGCTCGCATCAATAACGGTACCTCGAATAGTAACTTGGGATATTAAGACAAAATGGGTGAAAAATAATAAACAAAATAATTTGTTTCGCATTATACTGACAGAGTTCAAAAAACGAAGATACAAAAAAGCGTTTCCACAAAGAAAACGCTTTTTTACATTATTAGTGTATTTAAAAAATGTTAAACCGTCATGATTTCTTTTTCTTTAACACTGAACATGTCATCAATCTTTTGGATAAAAGAATCAGTGAGCTCCTGAATGTCTACTTCAGCATTCTTTGCCATATCTTCGGATAGCCCATCTTTTTCTAGTTTTTTGATCTCATTATTAGCGCTTTTACGATCATTTCGTACTCCAATTTTAGAGTCTTCGGCCTCAGATTTTGCTTGTTTTACAAGTTCTCTACGCCGTTCTTCAGTTAAAGGAGGAACATTAATAATAACGCTTTCGCCATTATTCATAGGATTAAACCCTAGATTGGCCACTTGAATTCCTTTTTCAATTTCTGGAATAAGAGATTTTTCGAAGGGTTGAATTGTGATGGTACGAGCATCGGGTGTTGTAATGTTTCCTACTTGATTTAACGGAGTAGGAGAGCCGTAATATTCGACCATAACACCACCAAGCATTGCAGGTGAAGCTTTTCCAGCCCTAATATTGAGTAATTTTTTTTCTAAATGAGTAATAGCATTTTGCATTGCTTCTTTAGTTGAATCTAGAATAAAACTTATTTCTTCTTTCATTTCTTAATTCTTTTCTATTTAACTGATCAAAAAATTAGTTTCTTATGTTCTTTAGAATAAGCGATAATCATTAAAGGTTTACCTGTGTACCAACAGATTCTCCTAAAACTACTTTAAGTAAATTCCCTGCTTTATTCATATCAAAAACGATGATTGGTAATTCGTTTTCCTGACTCAAAGTAAATGCTGTTGTGTCCATCACCTTAAGTCCCTTACGCAATACATCATCAAATGATATAAAATCAAATTTAGTTGCATCTGCATTTTTTTCGGGATCCGATGTGTATATTCCGTCTACTCTGGTTCCTTTTAATATGACATCGGCATTAATTTCTATTGCTCTAAGTACGGCTGCAGAGTCTGTAGTGAAATAAGGATTTCCTGTTCCTCCTCCAAAAATAACCACTCTTCCCTTTTCAAGATGTCTTAATGCTCGTCTTTTAATAAATGGTTCTGCAACTTCATTTATTTTTATAGCAGATTGTAATCTAGTAGGGATTTCGGCATCTTCAAGGGCACTTTGTAATGCTAATCCATTGATAACGGTTGCTAGCATTCCCATATGATCTGCTTGCACTCTGTCCATTCCTTTACTGGCACCAGCAACTCCTCTAAATATATTACCTCCTCCGATAACAATAGCTACTTCAACTCCTTTATCTGTAATCTTTTTGATTTCATGTGCATACTCTGCTAATCTTTTAGGATCTATACCGTATTGACGCTCACCCATAAGAGCTTCGCCAGATAATTTTAGTAATATTCTTTTGTATTTCATTGCAAGGTTTAACTGTGATGCAAATATAATGATATTCTTAATTTACAAAATAGTTTGGGTTACAAAGGTATACTTTCTGGTTTCAGAGGTATTCGAGAAATTAAAAAACCCCTTTGAAAATGGGTTCTTTTCCCCTATACAAAGGGTTGATTGGCGTTGAATAATGTTATACGTTTGCCTTGTGGAGAACAAAAAAAATGAGGGGGATGAGAAATATTTTGAAATGGTGCTTAAACATTTGTTTAGACTGATTGGGGAGTTGGTCTTTATTTTGGGGGCGAGATCTTGATTAGATTCAAGATTTTGTATTGTTGAAAGCATTGTCAAAAAAATATTTTGAAAAATGAGGAAGAAAAAACCGCTTCTAAAGTATTAGAAGCGGTTTTTAATTTTTCGTGATTACTAAGAAATCACTTGTGTTTTTGGTTTATCCTAAAGCTACTCTTTCAAAAGCAACAACAGATACATCACCAAGAGTTTTTACGTAATCGGCAACACTCTGCTTATTGTCTTTAATAAAGGCTTGATTTACTAAGGTGTTGTCTTTAAAGAAACGCTTGATTTTACCTTTAGCGATATTGTCTAACATTGCTTCCGGCTTTCCTTCTTGACGTAGTTGGTCTTTTGCAATTTCGATTTCTTTTTCGACAATTGACTGATCAACACCATCTTCGTTTAATGCTACTGGATTCATTGCGGCAGCCTGCATTGCCACATCCTTCGCAACTACTTCTGCACCGTCTGTAGCACCAGAAAGACCTGTTAACACACCAATTTTATTGCCAGCGTGAATGTAAGAACCAACAAAAGGAGCTTCTAGAATTCTAAAATCACCAATTTCGATTTTTTCTCCTATAACGCCGGTTTGTTCTGTTAATTTATCTTGAACAGAAATACCATTAAAATCTTTAGCAAGTAAATCTTCTTTTGAAGAAGCAGTTAATGCTAGTTCAGCCAGTTCATGAGCTAAAGAAACGAAAGTTTCGTTTTTTCCAACAAAGTCTGTTTCACAGTTGAGAGAAACAATTACACCTTTGTTTTTAGCATCATTAACTTTTGCTATAACGGCACCTTCAGTAGAATCTCTGTCTGCTCTGTTTGCAGCAACTTTCTGACCTTTTTTTCTTAAGATTTCGATGGCTTTGTCAAAATCCCCATCAGCTTCTACAAGTGCTTTTTTACAATCCATCATACCAGCACCTGTGGCTTTTCTTAATTTATTTACTTCTGCGGCTGTAATCTTTGCCATATTTTTAAATATTAAATGTTGTAGTGTGTTTTTGTATAAAAAACGAGCCGTTTAGTTTGTACTGCAAAAGTAAAGAACCAAACGACTCATCAATTTTATGTTAACGCTAAACTTTGAAAGATTCAAAGTTTACGTTTAACTGTAGATTGTTAAACGGCCAATCTGTTTATTCTTCCTCTTGCTTTGCTGCTTCAGAAACTACTGGTTCCTCAACTTTTACTTCAGCTTTTTCAGCTTTTTCAGCTTTTTCAGCTTTTGCTGGAGCTTTAGCCTTTGTTTTGGTTTCCGCTTTAGATTCAGTATCATCCTTTTTAGGTGCGTCTTTTGAGGCTTTTCTTTCACTTAAGCCTTCTATGATCGCATCAGAAACATAAGTCATTACTTTGTCTATAGATTTTGAAGCATCATCATTCGCTGGGATTAGATAATCAACCTGACGTGGATCAGAATTGGTATCTACCATGGCGAAAATCGGAATGTTTAATTTTTGAGCTTCTTTTACTGCGATGTGTTCGCGAGTAATATCTACAACGAATAATGCTCCAGGTAGACGAGTCATATCAGAGATAGAACCAAGGTTTTTTTCTAATTTAGCTCTCAAACGGTCTACTTGTAAACGTTCTTTCTTAGATAGCGTGTTAAAGGTACCGTCTTTCTTCATTCTATCGATAGCAGCCATTTTCTTTACTGCTTTACGAATTGTAACAAAGTTAGTAAGCATACCACCTGGCCATCTTTCTGTAATATAAGGCTGGTTTGCTTTGCTTGCTTTTTCGGCTACGATTTCTTTAGCTTGTTTCTTGGTCGCAACAAAAAGGATTTTTCTGCCGGACGCTGCAATCTTTTTTAAAGCCTCGCTAGACTCTTCAATTTTTGCAGCCGTTTTATATAAGTTAATGATGTGAATACCATTACGCTCCATATAAATATATGGGGCCATATTAGGATCCCATCTTCTTGTAAGGTGTCCAAAGTGTACACCTGCATCAAGTAATTCTTTTACTTCGATATTGTTTGCCATTTTTGTAATAGTTTACGTTCTGTTGAATTAGCAATGCTCAAGTGGCTACTTATGTACGGCCTTGAACATTTAGATGCTAAACTAACCCTCTGTCATAAAGAGGTAACAACAAATACTGTTTTAATAAATTAACGTTTAGAGAACTGGAACTTCTTACGAGCTTTCTTCTGACCGAATTTTTTACGCTCTACCATTCTTGGGTCTCTGGTCAATAAACCTTCAGGTTTAAGGATCAATCTGTTTTCTGCATCTATCTCGCACATGGCTCTAGATATTGCCAATCGAACAGCTTCAGCCTGACCCGTAACTCCACCACCATATACATTTACGTTTACATCGTATTTATCTTCATTACTCGTTAAAGTAAGAGGTTGATTTACTTTGTATTGTAAAGTAGCAGTAGTGAAATACTCATTAAGGTCCTTTTTATTAACCGTAATTTTTCCAGATCCATCTTTAAGATAGACTCTGGCTACAGCCGTTTTTCTACGACCAATCTTGTGAATAACTTCCATTACTTAAATTCTTTTAAGTTAACAGTTTTAGGTTTTTGAGCATCTTGGTTATGTTCTGCTCCGGCATAAACCTTTAAATTACGGAATAAAACTGCTCCTAATTTGTTTTTAGGCAGCATTCCTTTTACCGCTTTTTCGATTAAACGCTCTGGGTTTTTTTCAAACAATTCCTGAGCAGTAAGACTTCTTTGCCCTCCAGGATATCCAGTGTGACGGATATACGATTTATCTGTCCACTTTTTTCCTGTTAAGTTGATTTTCTCTGCGTTGGTAATGATTACATTATCACCGCAATCAACGTGTGGGGTAAAGTTAGGTTTGTGCTTACCTCTAAGTAGTATAGCTACTACAGAAGAAAGACGTCCTAAAGTCTGTCCTTCAGCATCTACATGCAACCATTCCTTAGAAACGGTGGCTTTATTGGCAGATACTGTTTTGTAACTTAATGTGTCCACACTAATTAATTTTACGTATTAAACATTCCTTTTCCTATATAAAATAGGGGGTGCAAATGTACAATTATATATTTATATAGCAAACCGCAAATTGATATTATTTTTGAAGTGGGATTCGTTGGTTTTCAGAGACATCACCAGACATGATATTGATTTGTTTATTTTTTACAGTAGAATACGGCTTTGGTGTTAATTTTTTACTAAAAAACCATCAAAAGTGTGACAAACAATAGTAATTTATATCATCTTAGGTATATCAATCATCAAACATCTAATCATCATGAAGTATTCATGCCTTTATCTGGCACTTTTTCTAGTACCAATATTTGTTTATGCCCAAGATTCAACTAAAACTGCAACAGTTGTTAAAAAAAGAATTTATACTACAAAACCTCTTAAGGGGTCAGAAGCACCCACAATAGACGGTCTTATAAATGAGTCTAGTTGGGATTTGGTAGATTGGACAAGTGATTTTATAGAGAATGAACCTGATGAAAATACTCCTCCCAGTGACCAAACCAAATTTAAAATACTATATGATCAAAAGTATCTTTACGTAGCTTATCGATGTTACGATTCTGATCCTGCTAAGATTGAAAAGAGATTATCAAGACGAGATGGCTTCGCTGGAGACTGGGTAGAGATTAACTTGGATACATATCATGATAAACGAACCGGATTTTCTTTTACTATTACCGCTGCTGGGGTAAAAGGAGACGAATTTATTTCTCAAAATGGTGATAACTGGGATGGTAGTTGGAACCCAATTTGGTATACCGCTACTAATATTGATGAAGAAGGTTGGACTGCTGAAATAAAAATCCCTTTAAGTCAATTAAAATTTGGTAAAAGTAAGGAGCAGATATGGGGACTTCAAGTGAACCGGAGATTTTTTAGGGAAGAAGAACGCTCTGTGTGGCAGCGTATTCCGCAAGATGCCCCAGGATGGGTAAGTGAATTTGGAGAACTACATGGTCTAATCGATATTGAACCACAGCATCAATTAGAAATTCAGCCTTTTGCAGTGACACAATTTGATACCTTTCCCAAAGAAGAAGGTAATCCTTTTCGTGATGGAGAAGAATTTAAATTGAATGGGGGGTTAGATGCTAAAATAGGAATTACCAATGATTTAACTTTAGACTTAACAGTAAATCCAGATTTTGGGCAGGTAGAAGCCGATCCGGCAGCTATTGCTTTAGATGGTTTTCAGATTTTCTTTCGAGAACAACGACCATTTTTTGTAGAGAACAAGAATATATTTGACTATCGGTTTGCAAATGGTCAGGATAATGTATTTTATTCGCGAAGAATCGGTAGAAACCCTCAAGGCTCAATAAACCAATTGGATGGAGAATTTGTTGATCGACCTAATAATACTACTATCCTGGGAGCAGCCAAATTTAGTGGTAAAACAAAAAACGGATGGTCTCTTGGGATTCTGGAGAGCATAACCGAAAGGGAAATCGCTAAAATAGAAGATGAAAATGGAAACACAAGAGAGGCTATTGTAGAACCTCTTACTAATTACTTTGTTGCAAGAGCCCAAAAGGACTTCAATGAACGTAATACCTACATCGGAGGAATTTTTACAGCTACAAAGCGTAATTTGGGAGATGCTTTTGAAATTGACAGCGATGATCCAAATACAGATGAAACATCAGAGCTTTTAGGTACCAGAGAGAATAATTTAAATAATTTGAGAAAGTCTGCATACTCTGGAGGTCTGGATTTTCGACATAACTGGAAGGATAGAAAATACTATATTGAGGGAAATCTTATTGCTAGTCATGTAGAAGGCTCAAAAGAGGCGATTGAAGAAACGCAAAGAGAGCTTACCCATAATTTTCAACGACCAGATGCCGATCATGTGCGAGTTGATCCCAACAGAACATCCCTTACGGGTACCGGAGGTAAATTCATAGGTGGAAAATCTGGAGGTGGTAACTGGAGATATACTACAGGTGTCTTTTGGCGTTCTCCAGAATTAGAACTTAATGATATTGGTTTTTTGAGACAAACAGACGAAATACGACAATTTGCAAATGTTAGATATTTGTTTCTGAAACCCACCAAGCTCTATAGAAGAGCAAATATTTTTGCTGAACAATTTTCAACTTTTGATTTTGAAGGAAATTATAATCGTATCCAGTACGAATTGAATGGTTATATCAATTATACCAATAATTGGTGGACAGAAGTAGGCTTCGGACATAAGCCAAGGATTTTTACCAATACCTTCTTGCAAGGTGGCCCCAGATGGCGTTTTTCTGATGAGAATTTTGTCTTTCTGTTTTTTGGTTCGGATAACCGAAAGAAATTCAATTTCACTGTAGGGCATGTAAACACCTGGGCACAGCAGAATAATTTTGCATTTCAACGTTATGTGGTGAGATTAAGATACCAGCCTTTTGATGCCTTGAGCATCTCGCTCAATCCAGAGTTTAGGCTAAACCCAAACAAAACTCAATATGTAACTGAAACTGATTTTAATGGAACCCCAAGATATATAACAGCAAATATTGATCAACAAACATTAAGTACAAGTATTCGTATAAATTATAATATCAATCCTAACCTTACCATACAGTATTACGGTGAGCCTTTTATATCAAGAGGTAGATATACTGATTTTAATTTTGTTAATAATCCTATTGCGAGAGATCTTGCTGAGCGTGTCACTTTGTACGATCAGGAGCAGATCTCTTTTGCAGATGATGTGTATTCGATCGATGAAGACAGAAACGGAACTACAGACTATACCATTGACAATCCGGATTTTGCTTTTGTGCAGTTTCGGTCTAACTTAGTGCTTCGATGGGAATACATCCCGGGATCAGAGATATTCTTAGTCTGGTCGCAAGGTGTAACAGGTGGTGGAGATCCTGGAGATCATTTATTTCGAAGCTTGAATAATCAAATTTTAGATCAGCAACCGGAAAATACATTTTTAATTAAGGCTACGTACCGATTTGTATTATAAGTTTATAAAAAAGATTTTTATGTACTAATATTTTAAATGTATTTTGCGACTACCTAGATTTGTGGTCCTATGAAATATTTTTACGCATGTTGTATTGGCATTTTCTTAATGTCTTGTAATACTTCAAAACCAAAAGAAAAAGTAAGCATTGTAGAAGAAGCACCTATCATTTCAGAACAGGATTCGTTATTCTTCTTTTTAGAGCATTACGAAAAGTTTTTTGCTACTAATTTTAATGTCTCAGAATGTCCTGGAGCAGCAGTAGTAATCGTTAAAGATTCTACGATTATTTACAAAAAGGGTTTTGGTGTCAAAAAAATAGATACTCAAGATTCTGTTGATGTACATACCGTTTTTAGAATAGCCAGTTTGTCAAAAGGTGTAACTGCAGTTCTCGCAGGTAACCTTGTTGATAATGAAGAGCTGAAATGGGATCAAAATGTTAAGAAGTCCATAAAGTCATTTGATCTAAGAGATCGTGATCAGGCCAGCAGACTAAAGGTAAATCATCTACTGTCTCATACTACTGGATTATATCCATATACCTATACCAGATTGATACAAAATGGATTAACTCTAGATCAAATAATAAGGAGATTTAAAGGAAAAGGTGTGGTTGCCAGAGAAGGAGTAGACTACGAATATCAAAACGCAATCTTTTCAGTGATCGAAAAAATTATGGAAAATCAAACTAAAAAATCTTTCGATACATTGCTCAAAGAACGAGTTTTTGATCCTGCTGGGATGAATACTGCTTCAAGCACTTATGAGGCTATCAAAAACAATAATAATGTTGCTTTACCACATTCTTACAATCACTATTCAGAAAAATATAGACTGGATAGATTACATGAGAATTACTACAACGTGGCAGCTGCTGGCGGAATCAATGCTTCAATTTCTGATATGGGAGCGTACTTAAAAATATTATTAGGGTATCGTCCTGATATAATTTCTAGGCAAAGTCTGGGAGATATTTTTAATCCTGTGATTTGTACGAGTGACGAAGATACTTATGTTAATTTGTGGGATGGTGTTACCGATTCATATTATGCTTTGGGATGGCGAGTATTGGACTATCGTGGAAGAAGAATTATTTATCACGGTGGGAATGTAAATCAATATAAAACCCAATTAGTAGTAGATCCCGAAAATAATATCGCTATGTGCGTTCTGTTTAATGGCCCAAACCCTTTTAACGGTCCTGTGATTCCTACGTTTTTGAATTATTATGATTTTTATAAGGACGTTATAGAGAAAAAGCATAAGATTAATTAAAAAATATCAGGTATTCTTTGTTTTTGGTTAATAATTTCCAATAAAGTTTTGATTTCAATCTAAATTGAAAAATAGTTTATTGAATATCCGTAATATATCATATACCATAATCGTCAACCTGAACTCGTTTCAGGTTCTCATTATAACTGATTGTTTATAAACGAAATGAGATTCCGACATACATTCAGAATGACACTAAAGAATTACATTATTACGTATAATCATAAATAGTTTTTATTTAATTTTAGAAGAAACTCTTTTCATGTCAAAATTATTACCAAACTTACCAATTGAAGATTTAACTTCTGAAACAGATTATCTTGGAATTATTGATAAAGGAAATCTGATTAAATTTTTTCTAGAGTCTAATACAGATGAACTTTCGGAAATAAAGATGTTTGTTCTCTATGGAGAATGGGGAAGTGGAAAGAGTACATTGATGAAATATCTTGAAAAAGAACTTGGAGATTCTTTTAATGCTTTTTTCTTTGAAGCATGGGAGCATGAACATGATTCTAATTTATCATTGTCTCTTTTCGAATATTTGATTGATAAAACGAAACCTCCACGCGAGGAGGTCTCAGAAGAAATAGTTGATATTGCCTCTAAATTACTTAGAGGATTCACCAAATCCGTTAAGTTGTCGATCCCGGGATTAAGTATTGATGGTAAACAAATAGTTGAAGCACTAGAAAGTGAAAAAGAGAATTCTTTTTTACAATTAAAAGAAAAATTCAAGACAGAATTTTTAAGATGGGAAGAATTCGTTACTAAAGGAGATAATCCAGAATACAATATTATATTTATCGATGATTTAGATCGTTGTGAACCAGAAAATGTATTGAATTTATTATCAGCGCTTAAGCTTTTCTTTACCTATGGGGTAAAGACGATTTTTTTCTGCGGGATTGACAAAAAAGCGGTTAAGGAAGCAGTAAAAACAAAATACGGCGAAGTTGTAAAGGCCAATGAATATCTTGAAAAAATTTTCGATATCTCTTTTTCGATGCCTCGTGAAAATGAAATTTTAAAATTGGTTAGAAATTATTTTCCAAGTTCAAGTATTAGGCAAAAAGAAATAGAAGATAATTGGGATTATGCAATTACCAATTTTTTCAAAGAAATTAAATTTGATAATCCAAGGAGGATTAAAAAAGTTTTAAATAAATATCTTTTATTAAAAAATATAAAGAATACTCAAAATAAAACGGTATATGTAGGAAATATTCCCAACATTTTTGTCCGTCAAGATAGTTACAGTAATTTTTTTGAAACGATTTTAGTTCTCTATTTTATTATTTTGGAGGAGTTTTATCCAAGTATATCTGACAGTATTTTTGATTTTTCAAATAAAAAAGGGAATTATTTAGAAGCACTATCTATACAAAACATCTCCCCAAGTTCTGAGGAATTTACAAATATTGAGAATTTTTTTACTCCGACCTATTCTTCATTACCCTTAAAAGAGATTAAGAAAATTCTCCTACAGGAAGAGGATGACATGATTCATAAAGGAAAATTCTATGTTTGTTTTAGTCCAATTAACATTAGAAGATTAACTTGTTCTTCAATTGCGGATATAAGAAATGCTCATGAAATTATATGTAAACAAGCGTCTATAGATTTTTCATTTTTCATTTTCATTTTAAAAAATGAAAAATTAATAACTGAATGTAATGAGCTAAGTGAATTATCGATTTTACAAATTAAAAATATGATTTCGAAGTTACTCTAATGCGCCTCCAACCAATTATCACCTAACCCCAAATCTACATCTAAGGGTACATTAAGTTTATATGCATTTTCCATTTCTGTTTTAATGAGTTTTTTGATGTCTTCGAGTTCCGTCTTGAAGACATCAAAAACCAATTCGTCATGTACTTGTAGCAGCATTTTTGTTTTGTAGTTTCCTTCTTTCAGTTTTCTATGAATATTGATCATCGCTATTTTAATGATATCTGCAGCACTGCCTTGTATTGGAGCATTAACGGCATTTCGCTCTGCTGCTCCGCGCACTACGGCATTTGCAGAGTTGATGTCTTTAAGATATCTACGTCTTCCCAGTACCGTTTGAACATATCCGTTTTCGCGAGCAAAATCTACTTGCTCACTCATGTAGTTACGTAGTTTGGGATAGGTTTTATAATAGGTGTCAATTAATTCTTTGGCTTCGCTACGTGACAGCGTAGTTTGATTACTCAATCCAAAAGCTGAAACTCCATAAATAATACCAAAATTTACCGTTTTGGCGTTACTTCGTTGCTCCCGGCTTACTTTATCAATAGGAACATTAAAAACTTTTGCCGCGGTAGAAGCGTGAATATCTTCGCCATTTTTAAAGGCTTCGATCATCGTTTCTTCTTCACTCAACGCTGCAATAATGCGAAGTTCTATCTGCGAATAATCGGCAGCGAGTAAAGTGTATTCTTTGTTTCTTGGTATAAATGCTTTTCGCACTTGTCGTCCTCGCTCGGTTCTAATAGGAATGTTCTGTAAATTTGGATTATTAGAACTTAACCTTCCGGTAGCTGCTACGGTTTGCATATAATCGGTATGCACCCTTCCTGTAGCTTCATTTACTTGAGTTGGTAATGCATCAACATACGTGCTTTTCAATTTCGATAAACCGCGATAATCCAGAATATTTTGAATGATGCCATGATCTTTGGCGAGGTAGGACAATACGTCTTCGGCAGTAGAATATTGGCCGGTCTTAGTCTTTTTCGGCTTGTCTACCAATTTCATTTTTTCAAACAAGATCACACCGAGCTGTTTTGGAGAAGCGATATTAAATTCTTCACCGGCTTCTGTATAAATTTTACTTTCTAGTGTTTTTATATCTTCATCTAATTCTTGAGAAAGAGATTGAAGAAATTCTTTATCCAGATTAATCCCTTCAATTTCCATATCTGCCAAAACTCTGAGTAATGGGATTTCAATGTCTTCGAATAAAGAAACGGTTTTGGCTTCCTTAAGTTCAGGTGCAAAATGCTCTTTTAATTGAAAAGTAATATCAGCGTCTTCCACGGCATATTCTGTCTGTTGATCTATAGGTACTTGTCTAAAAGAAAGCTGGTTTTTTCCTTTTTTACCAATTAGTTCTGTAATCGAAACTGGTGTATAGTTAAGATACGTCTCGGCAAGTACATCCATATTGTGGCGCATATCAGGATTGATGAGATAATGAGCAAGCATGGTATCGAATAGTTTGCCTTTTACTTCTATGTTATATTTTGCCAATACTTTAATGTCGTATTTTAGATTCTGACCAATTTTTGTAATGTTTTCAGCTTCAAAGAATGGTCGAAGTTGCTCAATAAGTTTCTGGGCCTCATTACGATCTTCTGGAATAGGGATGTAAAATCCTTTTGTTGCTTCCCAAGAAAAGGCAATTCCTACTAATTCAGCAACCAAGGGATCTAGCCCTGTAGTTTCTGTATCAAAACATACATGTTTTTGTTTTAGAAGATTTTGTAAGAACAACTTCAAGGCCATTCCGGGTGCTACACTTTGATAGAAATGCTCAGTATTCTCTATGGTTTTTTTACTTGAATATGAATCAATCTCCATATTACTATCTTCTCCAAACAAAGAAAATTGACCTGCTCCTGCTTGTTGGGCTTGTTTTTTGGCAGTAGGAGTGCTAGTAACCTGGGTCGTATTGGTATCTTCTCCTGAAAAAATCTTGATAAACTGATCTTTTAATCTTCTAAACTCAAGTTCTTCGAATATTTCTTGAACCTTTTTCGCATCGGGTTCAGAAAGTTCATAATCATTGGCATTAAAAGTAACATCACAATCGACAATAATAGTTGCTAATTTTTTTGAAAGAAGGCCTAATTCTGCATTAGCTTCAACTTTTTCTTTCATTTTACCTTTTAACTTGTCAACGTTAGCCAACAAACCTTCCATAGAACCATATTCGGCAATAAATTTTTTTGCAGTTTTATCACCTACTCCCGGTAGCCCCGGGATGTTATCCACAGCATCTCCCATCATTCCCAAATAATCAATCACTTGCTCGGGTCTTTCTACTTCAAATCTTTTTTGTACTTCCGGGATTCCCCATATTTCAATCCCATTTCCCATTCTTGCAGGGCGGTACATAAATATATTTTCTGAAACTAATTGTGCATAATCCTTATCTGGAGTTACCATAAAGGTTTGATATCCTTCTTTTTCGGCCTGTTTGGCAATAGTTCCTATTAAATCATCTGCCTCGACACCAGCACGTTCTATGATCGGAATATGCATCGCTTTCAAAATTTCTTGAATGATAGGAACTGCAATTCGAATCGCTTCAGGGGTTTCATCACGATTTGCTTTATATTCTGGAAATATCTCTAGGCGATCTTTACTTCCTTCTTTATCAAAAGCTACAGCCAAATGATCTGGTTTCTCTCTTTTAATGACATCAAATAGAGAATTTACAAAACCCATGATAGCAGAGGTGTCCTGGCCCTTCGAATTGATTCTTGGATTTTTAATAAGCGCATAATATCCTCTAAAAATAAGGGCGTAAGCATCCAGAAGAAAAAGACGTTTTTGTGACATGATATGAGTAAAATTTTAAAAATGCAATATAAAAAGAAGATTGATCAATTGGGTGTGAAATGATATAATAAATATAAAAAAGAAATGCCGTCAAGACCTGACGGCATTTCGCCCCAAAATAAAATTGATAACAATGTATCAACTGCTATAAATACGATAGTAATTGTTTATATATAAAGATTCTTTTTAAAGAAACTGCAAATCACTAGGAATTATTGTTCGAAGGTACAAATAAAAATTTTACTTCTAAAAGAAATTATTAAGATTTATGAGTTATCAATGTAGTGTTTTTAACGCTTTTTATCGTTTAATTTGTTGTATCGTTAATTTTTACTTAAAAATAACGACATATTGAAAAGGAGAGATAGTTTTGCTATGTTAACGAATTAGAATGAATTATGCGTTGGTTAATTCCTATACTTTTATATCTATTACTTGAGTTTTATGCTTTTCAGGCAATAAAAACGATTTCCAAAAATCATATTGTACAGATTGGATATGTATTGCTTTCTGTACTGATTTTGGGTTATGTTATTTATATTTTTGCAAATTATGACCGTAGTGTTGGTCCAACAAAATACACTTTACGGGCAAGCGGAATGTTACTCCTCTCTATTGTACCTAAACTTATTCTTGTGCTTTTTATGTTTGGAGAGGATATTATAAGATTATGTATTGCAGGATATACCTATCTTACCAATACATTTTTTGAAGGAACAGCTACGCAATATTTACCCGATCGCAGAAAGTTTATAAGCCAAATTGCATTGGGTGTAGCAGCAATCCCTTTTGCAGGATTACTTCACGGAATTTTCAGGGGTAAATATAATTTTAAAGTCATAAGCCATGTCTTGTATTTTGAGGATCTTCCAGATGCATTTGATGGTTTTCGTATTACTCAGATTTCAGACATACATTCTGGCAGCTTTGATGATTCAAATAAAATTGAATACGCTGTAGATTTAATCAATGAACAGGAAACCGATCTTATTCTGTTTACTGGTGATATAGTAAATACGATAGCAGAAGAGATGGATGACTGGATTGATACATTTAAACGTATAAAAACACCAGAGTTTGGTAAATATTCAGTATTGGGTAATCACGATTATGGCGAATACGTTACTTGGGAAAGCAAGGAGGCAAAGGAAGCTAATTTTCAGGCGATAAAAGACATTCATAATAAAATTGATTTTAATCTGTTACTTAATGATAGTACGTTTGTCGAAAAAGAAGGTGAAAGAATTGCTATAATTGGTGTAGAAAATTGGGGGCATAATTTTAAAAAGGCTGGAGATTTAATGAAGGCTTCTGAAAGGGTGGCTAAAGAGGATTTCAAAATTTTATTGAGTCATGACCCTTCTCATTGGGAGTATGAAGTTAAAAAGCATGATGACCATTTTCATCTAACATTAAGCGGTCATACGCATGGTTTTCAATTTGGAATTGAAATTCCCGGGTTTGTAAAATGGAGTCCGGTGCAATATGTTTATAAACAGTGGGCCGGAATGTATGACGAAATGGGACGTTATTTAAATGTAAACCGCGGATTTGGGTTTCATGCATTCCCTGGTAGAGTGGGAATTTGGCCAGAGATTACAGTAATCGAATTGAGAAAAGGCTCTAAGCCTGCTTAATTCATAGAAAGTATTATATTTACAACAGTTTAGCAGTCAATCGATAAATAAATGAACTGCAACATAAAAGTTTTTGAACAATGTCAAAGTTTGGAGATATAATTGGTATTGATGTTCCAGTTTTACTGGATTTTTATACTGAATGGAATGAGCCATCTGTCGCAATGCACCCAGTTTTGAAAGATGTCGCTGCAGCACTTGGGGATAAAGGAAAAGTAATAAAGATAGATGTAGATAAGAATGAAGAATTAGCTACCGCCTTGAGAATAAAAGGATTACCAACCCTGATGATCTACAAAGAAGGGGAGATGGTGTGGAGACAAA
Organism: uncultured Aquimarina sp.; assembly: GCA_947500845.1. GTDB lineage: Bacteria > Bacteroidota > Bacteroidia > Flavobacteriales > Flavobacteriaceae > Aquimarina > Aquimarina celericrescens. Next base: position 272,215 of record CANMTP010000002.1, on the reverse strand, counting down.
GTGGAGAGCAAGATGCAAATACTTTGATTGGGCTTATGAAGGAGTACGTTTAAAGCCTGATTTTATCGAAAATAAACCCTCGTTCTGAAAAATGAGCTAAAACCTTTGGTAAAGTGAAAGTGAGGTTTTTAGAGGCCTTGATACTATCATGAAAAACGATAATACTCCCTTGTTCTGTATGGTCTATAACATTTTGTAAACAAACTTCTGGAGAAATACTTTGCTCCCAATCCTTTGATAATACGTCCCAAAGTACAATTTTAAATCCCTGTTTTTCTAGTGTTTTAAACTTAGAATAACTAATCTGTCCATAGGGGGGTCTAAATAATTTTTCTGAACCAGGATAGGTGTATCGTTTCGAGATTATATCTTCGCAGTCATTAACGTTATTAAGATATGTTTCAATATCGTTTTTCCATGATTTTAAATGATTCATGGTGTGGTTTCCAATAGCATGGTTCTCTGATACTATTTTATTGAATATAGCAGGGTGTTTTTTAATATTCTCTCCGATGCAAAAAAAAGTAGCCTTGGCATTGTATTTATTCAGTTGTTCCAGTACAAACTCGGTAACCTCTGGAATAGGGCCATCATCAAAGGTGAGATAGATTTTTTTTTCATTTTGAGCGTTAAGATCCCATAAATAAGTCGTAAAAAATTGTTTTAGAATTTTTGGGGTTTTGTATGGGATCAAGTGAGCCATGAAAGAAATAAAAGTGAGCCCCAAGAGGCTCACTTAATATTATTGTGATATAGTATCTTCAGGAATTTTTTCCAAAGAATCTTCTAGTTGATTTTCTTGATTTTGAAACTCTTTAATGAGATCTTCTTCTTGTTTTCGAAGCTCTTCTTCATCATATCCTTCATCTTCAGAATATAACCTGGTAAATAATCCGATATACCTATTAAATTCATCTGCTTTTTCTTCTATCATCTCTCGATCTTGATTGACTAATAATAGATCTACTACACTTCGATAACGTTCTACGTTGGTTACTATCTCCTCTGCATAACGATATTGTTCTTTAAGTTCGAGACTTCCAAAGTAGGTTAGCTTTTCTTGATATTTTTTGGCAATCTTATTCCAGAGTTCACGTGCCTTTTGTTTTTCGCCTACCTGATAGTAACCCGTTACATAAGGCTCTAATAGTGTGTAATACTCATAATATTCTATAGGCATTTTGTCCATTGCCAGATCAATAATTACTTTAGCTTTATCTTTCTTACCTTCCTGAATTAGTGTTTCTACTAATCGGGCAAGATTGCTTCTGTAGGTGATCGCGTTTTTTCTGGTTTCCGGATCATGATAAATGTTCGGATCGTTACTGTTACCCCAATCCCAACTTGTTACATTTTTGTACATTAAATCGGTATCAATTCTACCCATTTCAAAAGGATTTCTAGGATCCATTTTTGTTCTAATTGGGACCAATTTATAGGTGACACCATCTAATTGAAGATAATCTTTCATCCATAAGAAATCATCATCTCCATAACTTCCGCCAGTAAAATAGATAGGTCGCTCCCAATTATTATTAGCAATAATATCAAGCATTAATAGTCTGTTCTTAAATAAAAGATCTCCTTTTAAATGAATATCTATATACGGTACGATAAGGTCGGCATCTTCTGGTTTTACAATGCCATTTTTAAGCACCGCTTCTTTATCGACGGGAATTCTTATATGTTTTGTGGGAAAGGTGTTTACTTTTTTTCCGCTTTGTAAATCTCCTTTGGTTCTAGGATCGTCTGTCTCTATCCACCGCATCCAGTTCTTGATCAGCATGGTGTCGTTCGTGACGGGTTTGTAATAGATCGCATCATTATTACCCCATTTATAAAAATCATGAGTTAATTGCGAAGGAATAGGTTTTCCTTCGTAAGCCGCTCTTTTCATTTGATCTATGTACCAGTCTGTTGCAAAAAGACTTGTATTTACAGTTCGAACATCGGTTCTGTATCCCTCTATTTCCTGAGCATACCATAAAGCAAATGTATCATTATCTCCGATAGTAAAGAGGATGGCGTCTTGTTGGCAAGATTGTAAGTACATTTTAGCCATTGCTTGTGCTGTATATCGATTAGATCGATCATGATCATCCCAGTTCTCTGCAGCCAAAACTACAGGTACTGCCAATAGGCAAACTACTGTTACAATAGGGGCTAGAAGTTTTGGTTTTAAGTGCCCTTTTAATAAATCAAAAAGTGCATAGACCCCAAAACCGATCCAAATAGCAAATACGTAGAATGACCCTACTAATGCATAATCCCGCTCTCTAGGTTCAAAAGGCCTTTCATTTAGATATATTTTTAGGGCAAGGCCGGTGAATAGAAAAAAGATAAGTAGCACCCAGAAATTTTTCTTATCTCGCTGAAGCATAAATACAAAACCAATAAGTCCTAATAATAATGGCAAGAAGTAATAGGTATTACGAGCCTTGTTATTGAGATCATCGCTTGGTAAATTGTCCTGAGAACCCAAACGCATTTCATCAATGAATTTGATTCCACTAATCCAATTTCCTTCTAAGTCGGTAAGATTACCTTGGTTGTCATCTTGCCTTCCTACAAAATTCCACATAAAATAGCGCCAATACATATATCCCATTTGGTAATCGAACATATAGTAAACATTGTCCCAAAAAGAAGGTTTTTCTACATCAATATAGTTGCCAAATGACTGTAGGAATTTATGATAATCATTATTATCCAATTTTCCACTGGCATACTCCCTTCTAAATTGGGTAACGGCATTAAGAAGTTCCTCTTCAGTTTGAAATTCGGGTTTTATAGTAAATTTTATCGGCCCGGTAAATTCCATATAATTTGCAATATGTTCTGTGCTCCACATTCTTGGTAAAATTGCCTTATGGGCATCATCAAGATTTTGTTTAGCATTTTTCCAATCGTTTACTATAACATATTTTCCGGTTTTTAAATCTTTTTCATATTTAGGCTTATCATCTTCATAGGGATTGTCTTGATCTAAACCAGCATAAATTTCGGTAAACTGCGGACCGTAAAAAAGATGGGTTTCGGGATACTGCTCCAGGTTATAATAGGCTAAAAGTTCTCTGGCATTGTTTGGATTGTTTTCATTAATCACAGTTCCTGCATTGGCACGAATAGGTAACATTACCCAGCTTGAGAATCCAACAAGAATAAAAATTACACAAAGTAATAAAGTATTTAATTGAACATAATCTTTTTTGCGAGTGTATCGGATTCCAAAATAAAATGCTGCGATGATAACAAGTCCTGCAATAATGGTTCCCGAATTAAAAGGAAGTCCTATCGAGTTAACAAAAAATACTTCGGCTGCTCCAAAAAATTTAAGTGTTGAAGGAAGTAGCAATTTAAAAATAAACAATAGTATTGCCACCACAGATATGTTGGCGATGATAAAATTTTTAACCGTAATTTCTTTGTAATTTTTAAAATAATATAGGAGTCCAATAGCCGGGATTGATAAGAGCCCCATAAAATGAACACCAAAAGATAATCCTACTATAAAAGAAATCAAGATAAGCCATTTATTACCCCTAGGTTTATGCATGTCACGTTCCCATAACAAACCAAGATAAAAAAGCACTGCCAGTATACACGTGGCCATTGCGTACACTTCGGCCTCAACTGCATTAAACCAAAAGCTATCTGTAAAAGTAAAAGCTAATGAGCCCACAATACCACTTCCTAGAACAGCAAGAGCTTTACCTTGTGTAAACTCTTCATCTTTAATAATAAGTTTTTTTACAAGAATGGTAATAGACCAAAACATAAATAAAATAGCAAAAGCACTGGCAAATGCAGAGGTCATATTAACCATGAGTGCAATCTGTGTGGGGTCTGAGGCAAACACGGATGCAAATGCTCCTATCATTTGAAATAATGGAGCTCCTGGCGGATGGCCAACTTGTAATTTTGAAGACGTAGCTATGTATTCACCAGCATCCCAAAAACTTGCTGTAGGTTCTACAGTGATCGAGTATACGCAAAGGGCGATTGCAAATACTATCCATCCAATTATTTTATTCCACTTGGTAAAGTTGAATGTATTCATAAAATGTATTAGGTTATATAACGTGAGGCGAATTTAGTAATAAAAATACTTTCACCTTGTTTTTTTTAGCAAACGCTTAACAGAAGTTTATAGTATAGCACAGATTTTGTGTAGGTTTCTTATTTCTTATGATTTTAAATTGATAAATTTTTTTAAAAATGTTTGCAGACCCAAAAGAAAGTTTTAAATTTGCACCCGCAATGACGCATTGGTCTATGGTGTAACTGGCAACACGTCTGGTTTTGGTCCAGAAGAGTCTAGGTTCGAGCCCTAGTAGACCAACATAAAAGGAGCAACATAAGTGTTGCTCCTTTTTATTCAATAAAAAACATATCGTTTTTAAATTTTAAAGGTAAGTACAGGTCTTTTCGCATGGTTTACCACATCTTCACCCAGACTGCCATTAATAAAATGAGATATTCCTCTTCGACCATGGGTACTAATGCCAATCATACCAGCCTTAACAGACTCGGCAAAATTTAAAATTCCTTTTTCTACTGTGATGTCGTTATAAATATTTAAGGTGTAGTTGTCGATTTCTAAATCAGCTATCATATCATTCATTTTGTTTTCGGTCTCGTAGGTAGTTTTGAAACCGTTGGCCGTATTTACCCAAACCAAATGTAGTTTTGCATTAATCGATTTAGCAAATTCGTTGGCGGCTAATAAAGATGGTTTGTCTTCGTCATCAAAATTGGTGGCATATACAAAATCATTAATCTCAAATATTTCACAATCTTCCTTAATGACTAATACAGGTTTTTTAGAAGTTCGAACAATTTTTTCTGCGTTAGAACCAATAAACAATTCTTCAAAACCTGAAGATCCGTGAGAACCCATTATTATTATATCTACAACATTTTTTGTGCTGGAATCGATTATACCATGCATTACATCCTCAAAGCTTACTGTTTCAACTACCTCAATGCCTTTCAAGAAATCCTGATCCAGAACTTCTTCAAATTTTTTATGAGTTTGTTTCATGAAAAAAACAGCTTCAGGAGCAGGTGCTGGTGTGCCAGAAGACATAAGATCTGTAAGGTGTACTGGAAGCTCTAAAATATGAAGTAAATAAATCGTAGCATCATTTTTTTTTGCAATCTGTGCTGCTACTTTTAATGCACTTTCTGCTTGTTTAGAAAAATCGGTAGGCACAAGTATACTCTTGATCATAATATTGCTTTTTGAAATATGTTAGTTAATTGCATTATGTGTTTAAAATTTTAGAGTCATAACAGGATAGTTTATGAGAAGAGTATATATTGATAACTCTTTATACCAAAGAAAACTACCCTACATTGAATATATTAAAATTACAAAATAAATTCATTCTTTATCATGTTTTGAATCTAAGATATTATTACTATCTTTGCACCGTTGAAATTAAAAAACCAGATGGAGGGGACGAAAAGTCCCCTCTTTTTATCTATTTATGTCATTAAAAGATAAGGCTCAAAAATTATTAGAAGAAGCGCTCTTAGAAAACCCGTCTTTATTTCTAATCGATTACAAAATTAGTCCCGATAATAGTATTGAAGTCGTTATAGATGGAGATGAAGGAGTTAAGGTAGAAGATTGTATAGCCATAAGCAGAGCTATCGAACATAATCTTGATCGCGACAAAGAGGATTTTTCACTTCAAGTAATGTCTGCAGGAGTGTCAGAGGGGTTAAGACATATTCGGCAGTACAAGAAAAATCTTGGCAGAAAACTAAAAATAAAAACCAACGAAGGGACGATAGAAGGGGAATTAATTTCAGTAACTGAAAATGCAGTTGCACTAACCTGGAAAACAAGAGAGCCAAAACCCGTTGGGAAGGGTAAGGTTACAGTTCTTAAAGAGGCCACTGTAGCTTATGAAAATATTGTAGAAGCAAAAGTTATGATAACATTTTAATTATAAATTGATATGGAAAATATCGCATTAATAGAATCATTTTCAGAATTCAAGGATGATAAGTTTATAGACCGAGTGACATTAATGTCGATCTTAGAAGATGTATTTAGAAATGCTCTAAAGAAGAAATTTGGTAGTGATGATAATTTCGATATCATTATAAATCCTGATAAAGGAGATTTAGAAATTTGGAGGAATCGTGTCGTAGTAGCAGATGGCGAAGTTGAAGATGATAACCAGGAAATTTCTTTGACTGCTGCTCGCAAGATTGAGCCTGATTTTGAAGTAGGTGAAGATGTTTCTGAAGAAGTGAAGCTTATCGATTTGGGAAGGCGTTCAATTTTAGCACTACGTCAAAATTTGATATCTAAAATCCACGAACACGACAATACCAATATATATAAACAATTTAAAGAATTAGAAGGGGAGATCTATACTGCAGAGGTGCATCATATTCGTCATAGAGCAATCATTATGTTAGATGATGAGGGTAATGAGATTATTTTACCAAAAGATAGACAAATACCTTCAGACTTTTTTCGCAAAGGAGAGAATGTACGAGGGGTTATAGAGTCTGTAGAACTTAAAGGAAATAAACCGTCAATAATTATGTCTAGAACCTCTCCGCTGTTTTTAGAAAAATTGTTCGAATCTGAAATACCTGAAGTTTTTGATGGATTAATCACGGTGAAAAAGGTGGTTAGAATCCCAGGCGAAAAAGCAAAAGTGGCTGTTGATTCTTATGATGATAGGATAGATCCTGTAGGGGCTTGTGTGGGGATGAAAGGTTCACGTATACACGGTATCGTAAGAGAATTGGGTAACGAAAATATTGATGTTATCAATTATACTAATAATGTACAGTTATATATTACCAGGGCTCTTAGTCCGGCAAAGGTAACTTCTATAAAAATAGATGAAGAAAACGGTCGGGCAGAAGTAATGTTAAGACCGGAAGAGGTTTCTAAAGCTATTGGTAGAGGTGGCCACAACATAAGATTGGCAGGTCAACTTACAGGTTATGAGATAGATGTATTTAGAGAAGGTGTAGAAGAAGATGTAGAGCTAACAGAATTTACTGATGAAATCGATTCTTGGATTATTGAAGAATTCTCAAAAATAGGATTGGATACAGCTAAGAGTATTTTAGAGCAAGATTTGGCTGATCTGGTAAAGAGAACTGACTTGGAAGAAGAGACAGTAAGTGAAGTAATCAAAATATTAAAATCAGAATTTGAGGATTAATAAACTCAATTAATTTATATTTGAGCATTAAATAAGAGGCGTTTATGGCTGAAGCAAAAACAATGAGATTAAATAAGGTATTACGTGAATTCAATATCTCGCTAGATCGGGCTGTTGACTTTTTGAGTTCAAAAGGTCATGATATTGACGCACGTCCTACCACAAAAATTTCTGAAGATATTTATCAGCTCTTGTGTGATGAATTTCAGACAGATAAGAGTAAAAAAGTAGCTTCAAAAGAGGTTGGAGAAGAGAAAAGAAAGGAGAAAGAAGCGCTACGTGTACAGATTGAGCATGAGCAGGAAGAAAAACGTAAGCAAGCCGAAGCCCGAGAAGTTGTTAAAGCCAAGGCTAAATTAAGCGGCCCTAAGCAAGTAGGAAAAATTGAATTAGAGAAGAAAAAAGAAAAGGAAGAAGCACCACAGCCCGAAGAAAAGATCGATGTTTCTCCAAAGAAAGAAGAGGTAAAAAGAAAAGAACCTGAAGTAGTTTCAAATCGACCTGCTAAAAAAGGGATTAAAATTACAAAACAGGCACCTCCTAAAGAAACAAAACAAGAAAAGCCTGTAGAGCCTGTAGAACCAGTTGTTAGTAAGGATACTCCTGAGGTGTCAGAAACTGAAGGAACAGCTGAAACAGGAACAGTGAAAACCCAATATAAAAAATTAGATGGCCCTAATTTTACAGGTCAAAAAATTGATTTAACACAATTTAAAAAGCCAGCCAAAAAGAAAGACGACAAATCTGATAAAAAGACTGGTGGTGCTGGGACTGATGCCAAAAAACGTCGCAGAAGAATTAGTAAAGAAAGTGGTTCTCAAGGAGGAGGTAGGCCTGGTGGAGGCCAAGGTGGTGGAAACCGAGGCCAGGGAGGTCGAGGTCGTGGACCGGCAAAAGGGAAAAGACCGCCTATAGTCAAAGAAGAACCGAGTGAAGAAGAAGTGCAAAAACAGGTTAGAGAAACCCTAGAAAAACTACAGGGTAAATCTAGCAAATCAAAAGCTGCAAAATACCGTAGAGATAAAAGAGATCAGCACCGTCAAAAGGCTGAGGATGATGTTGCACAACAAGAACAGGAAAGTAAAGTGCTTCAGGTGACTGAGTTTGTTACAGTGTCTGAAGTTGCTACAATGATGAATGTATCTACAACCGAGGTAATATCAGCTTGTATGTCCTTGGGTATTATGGTAACCATGAATCAGCGTTTGGATGCAGAGACACTTTCTATAGTAGCAGATGAGTTTGGATACGAAGTTAATTTTGTGACTGCCGATATCGAGGAATCTATAGAAGAAGTGGTTGATGCACCAGAAGATATGGTTTCAAGAGCTCCGATAGTTACTGTAATGGGGCATGTAGATCATGGTAAAACATCATTACTTGATTATATAAGACAAGAAAATGTAATCGCCGGTGAAAGTGGTGGTATTACTCAGCATATTGGTGCATATGGTGTTCAGCTTGAAAATGGACAGAAGATTGCATTTTTAGATACACCAGGTCACGAAGCATTTACCGCGATGCGTGCTCGTGGTGCCCAGGTTACAGATTTAGCCATTATTGTTATTGCTGCCGATGATGATGTAATGCCGCAAACCAAAGAAGCAATTAGTCATGCGCAAGCAGCTAGCGTTCCTATCGTTTTTGCTATTAATAAAGTGGATAGACCAGAAGCAAATCCTGAAAAAATAAAGGAAAAACTTGCTTCTATGAATTTATTGGTAGAAGACTGGGGAGGTAAAATTCAATCGCATGACATTTCTGCCAAAACTGGTGCCGGAGTAAAAGAACTACTAGAAAAAGTATTGCTTGAAGCTGAAATTCTTGAACTTAAAGCAAATCCTAATCGCTTGGCAACAGGTACTGTGGTTGAAGCATTCTTGGATAAAGGAAGGGGATATGTGTCTACTATCTTGGTACAAGCAGGAACACTGCGTGTAGGAGATTATGTCCTAGCAGGTAAAAATAGTGGTAAAGTGAAGGCTATGCAGGATGAACGTGGTAATGATGTGAAAGAGGCAGGTCCTTCTACACCAGTTTCTATTTTAGGACTAGATGGTGCACCGCAAGCAGGTGACAAGTTCAATGTATTAGAAGATGAGCGTGAGGCAAAGGATATTGCATCAAAACGTGCTCAACTACATAGAGAGCAGTCTGTACGTACTCAACGACATATAACACTTGATGAGATCGGACGAAGAATTGCTCTTGGTGATTTCAAAGAGTTAAATATCATCCTGAAAGGTGATGTGGATGGTTCTGTGGAAGCATTAACAGATTCGTTCCAGAAGCTATCGACTGAAGAAATTCATGTAAATATTATCCATAAAGCCGTTGGTGCAATTACAGAGAGTGATGTGCTACTGGCATCTGCTTCTGATGCCATTATCATAGGATTTAATGTGAGGCCCGCAGGTAATGCCAGACAGGTTGCAGATAAGGAAGAAATAGACATCAGAACGTATTCTATCATTTATGATGCTATAAATGATCTTAAAGATGCAATGGAAGGAATGCTTTCTCCTGTTATGAAAGAAGAAATTACCGGTACTGCCGAAATCAGAGAGACATTTAAGATTTCAAAAGTTGGTACCATTGCTGGATGTATGGTGCAAAGTGGTAAGATTTTTAGAAATTCAGGAATTCGATTGATCAGAGAAGGTGTGGTCGTATATACTGGAGAACTGGCCTCTTTAAAACGCTTTAAAGATGATGTTAAAGAAGTTAGTAAAGGATATGATTGTGGTCTCCAGATCAAAAATTATAATGATATAAAGGAAGGCGATATCGTTGAAGCATATCAAGAAGTTGCAGTGAAGAAAAAACTGTAATGTTGCTTGAAGATTATAACACAAAAAAACCTCTGATCAGAGGTTTTTTTGTGTTATGTATTTTTACGAACTTAACAGAAAAATTTTTACTCGGGCTTGAAAATAAATGCATTAGGAAACTTGTTATGCACTTCCTTAAGAGCTCTATCGGCATCGAGTCTTGTCCGGTAATTTCCTAACCAAACTTTGTAATTCGGTGTTTCCCATCTAATTGTAGAATCCCACTGCGGAAATGTTTCTTTTGAAGATTTCATAATCTCGTTTGCCTGGTTCAAATTCCCATAATACAATTGGATTTTGTAGCGATCACTAAACTCCCCCTCTTTATCCATTTTGGATTTTAAATTAAGGAGTATTTTAATTCTTGGGTCTTGATTTATTGTGACAGCAGCTTCCGGCTGTTCTGTAAAAGTTATGGGTATAAAATTATTTCCATCAAGGTCGCTGGTAGAAGAATTTGGGCTGTTCTGAGCAACTAATGATGCTATACCAATAAGATAGAAACTTAGTGAAAAAATAAGAGGTTTTATGTTTAACATTCTCATTACAAATTAATTTGATACAAAGGTAAAGTTTAATAACTCAAAATTATTAAAAAATATTATTTAGAATTATTATAAATTAGCAGTTAACACTTCTATAGCATTTCCAAAATCGACTTATTATAGTACTTTTGCTGTCGAATTAAAAGTGCCGGTTTTTTGATCTTTTTTAGATTATGATAGAAAAAACCATACCAAAATTAAGACGATAATTCTACTTAATAATATGAAACAGGTGAAATACCGAAATTCAGCCTCCAAAATCCTAATCCTAGGAACTGTTTTTTTATTTACTCTATTTAATCCTGTTTTTGGACAGGAGGAAGCGACTACCGATGTTGCTGTTACAGAAGAAGCTTCATCTGGAGGAGATGTAGCTAAAGGGGAGGAATTGTTCAAATCTCTTTGTGCGGCTTGTCATAAACGTTACAAAAGGGCAGTAGGTCCTGCGCTTTATGGGGTGGCAGATAAGTATGAGAGAGAATGGTTGTATTCTTGGATTAAAAATAGTGCTGCTATGATTGCTTCTGGTGATCCTCAGGCAATTGCTATTTATGAAGAATACAATAGGACTGCTATGAATGCATTTCCGCAATTGTCTAATACTGATATCGATAATATTTTGGCGTATGTAATGGTGCCAAAAGCCGAACCTGCACCAGCAGTAGCTGGAGCAACAACCGATGCCGGAGCGGGCGCGACTGGTACAGGAGTTTCTATCGATGTTATTTTGGCAATACTTGCTCTTGTTTTTCTAATGCTCATGGTGGTGCTGTTTTTGGTGAATAAAACCCTTCGAAGTTTTGCCGAAGCAAATAATGTAGAATTACCAGAGCCAGAAGTTAGAACACCCATCTGGAAAGCGTTTGTTCAAAATCAATTCTTAGTATTGGTTACGGCAATATTTTTATTGTTGGCTAGTGGATATTTTGTGTATGGGTATTTTATGCAGGTAGGTGTTGATCAAGGTTATGCTCCTATTCAGCCGATTCATTATTCGCATAAAATTCACGCTGGAGCTAATCAAATAGAGTGTAAATATTGTCATTCTTCTGCAAGAGTTTCTAAACACTCGGGGATTCCCTCTCTCAATGTATGTATGAATTGTCATAAGTCTATTGCTGAAGTTGCCGAAACCACTGCTACTGAAGAGTATTCTAAAGAATTTTATGACGGTGAAATCCAAAAGCTGTACAAGGCTGTTGGTTGGGATCAAAATACTCAATCTTATACAGGAGAAACAGAACCAGTAAAATGGGTTCGTATTCATAATTTACCTGATTTTGCATATTTCAATCACTCTCAGCACGTTAGTGTTGCAGGTATAGAATGCCAAACGTGTCATGGTCCTGTTGAGGAGATGGAAATCATGTATCAGCACGCTCCATTAACTATGGGATGGTGTATAAACTGTCACAGAGAAACAAATGTGAAAGTTGCAGATAACAAATACTATGAGAAGATTCATAAAGAACTCTCAAAGAAATATGGTGTTAATCAATTGACGGCTGCTCAAATGGGTGGTCTGGAATGTGGTAAATGTCATTATTAATTAAAAATATCCGAAATTTCGGAAAATAGTAAGAAGCTAATATCAATTATATATGTCATCAAACAAGAAATACTGGAAAAGTGTTGAAGAGCTAAACGAAAATAGCTCTATTGTTGAGACGCTACAACAAAACGAATTCGTTCAGGAAATCCCAACGGATGAGTTTTTGGGAGATAAATCATCTTTAGAGAATTCTTCAACTTCTCGACGAGATTTTCTTAAATATGTAGGTTTTAGTACTGCAGCTGCTTCATTAGCAGCATGTGAAGGTCCGGTTAAAAAATCAATACCTTACGTAGTTCAGCCAGAGAGAATAGTTCCTGGGGTTGCGAATTATTATGCAACAACTATTGCAGACGGGTTTGATTTTGCTAGTGTTTTAATCAAAACCAGAGAAGGAAGACCTATAAAAGTAGAGAGTAATAATCTTGCGAAGTCTAATGGCGATGCTAATGCAAGAGTTCATGCTTCTGTATTATCATTGTATGATAGCTCTCGTCTTCAGGGACCAAAAAAGGTCGGTGAAGATATAAGCTGGCAAGATCTAGATAAAGAGGTTGGGGTTAAGCTCAAAGCTCTGGGAGGAAAAAAGATCGTTTTGCTTACGCAAACTTTCGCAAGTCCTTCAACATCTAAATTAATAGGAGAGTTTAAAGCGAAGTATCAAAATGTTGCTCATGTTGTTTATGATGCAGTCTCGCAAAGCGAAGCTTTGGATGCGTATCAAATGATGTATGGTAATAGAGCATTGGCGGATTATGATTTTTCTAAAGTAGATACTATTGTAAGCGTTGGAGCAGACTTTTTAGGAGACTGGCAAGGTGGAGGATATGATAGTGGTTATGCAAAAGGGCGTATTCCAAAAAATGGAAAAATGTCTAAACATATCCAGTTTGAGTCCAATATGTCGCTTACTGGTGCTAATGCAGATACTAGAATTGCAATAACGCCTTCAGAACAAAAGCAAGTGCTTTCTGCATTATATGCGTATGTTACAGGTTCTGGTTCCAAAAGTTCATTAGGAGCTGACTTAGATGCAAAGGTTATTAAAGCCTCTGAGCATATTAGAAAAGCAGGAAGTAACGCAATTGTGGTTTCTGGTGTTCAAGATGTTGATGCACAATTAGTCGTACTTGCAATTAATAAAGCCATCAAAAGTAAGGCTTTTAACGAAGGTACTCCACGCATGATACGACAAGGAGATGCAAAAGCGGTAGCTCAGCTTGTTAAAGATATGAATGCGGGTCATGTAGGTGGATTGTTAGTCGCAGGAGTAAACCCAATGTATTCACTGCCTAATGCTGATGAATTTAAGACTGGCCTTGAAAAAGTAAATGCTTCGGGAGTTTCAGTTGCATTTAGTATGCACGATGATGAGACTGCAACTTTATGCCAGTATACGGCGACTACGCCTCATTATCTTGAATCTTGGGGTGATGTAGAGTTAAAGAAGGGTAGCTATAGCTTGATGCAGCCCACGATTCGACCTTTGTTTGATACACGTCAGTTTCAGGAAACCTTATTAATGTGGATAGGAAATTCGTCAACATACCACGACTATATAAAAAACACATGGACAGGCGTTTTAGGAGGAACATCCTGGAATCAGGCTTTGCATGACGGGATACTGGTAAAACCGGTATTTCCGAAACAAGCATTAGAAGAAGCTCTCGAAACCCCTGAAGGAGATGCCGAGGCTGCTCCAATTTCTTCCGGTCCAAATGTTGCTGCAGCTGCAAGAAGACTTTCAATAGCAAAAGCGAGCGGATTAGAGCTTACTTTGTATACGAAAATATCTCTTGGTGATGGGCAACAGGCCAATAATCCTTGGCTACAAGAAATGCCAGACCCTATTACAAGAACATCTTGGGATAACTATTTGACGGTTTCTGCATCTGATGCTTCAGAGCTAGGTTTGACTAATGAAAATGTAGCTAACGGTGCGCTAAACGGTAGTTATGCAAAAGTAACTGTTGCTGGCAAGGAAGTTATAGTTCCAGTTATTATACAGCCAGGTCAAGCAAAGGGTGCTGTAGGTTTAGCATTAGGATATGGTAAATCAAAAGGACTTAAGGAGGAAATGGTAGTGGGTGTAAATGCTTACCCTTTATATCAGAATTTTAACGCGGTGCAAAATGTTTCTGTCACTGCTGTTGAGGGGGTACATGAGTTTGCTTGTGTGCAGTTACATAATACACTAATGGGTCGTGGTGATATCGTAAAGGAGACGACACTTGAAATATTTAATACAAAAGATAAACACGAATGGAATGCGATTCCAGAGGTAAGTAAAAATCATATAGAGTATGAAGTTACTTCTCCTGAAGTTGATCTTTGGGATGAGTTTGATCGTTCTATAGGACATCACTTTAATCTGTCTATAGATCTAAATGCTTGTACAGGTTGTGGAGCTTGTGTGATTGCTTGTCATGCAGAGAATAACGTTCCAGTGGTTGGTAAGACCGAAGTGCGTAGATCTCGTGATATGCACTGGTTGCGTATTGACCGTTATTACTCTTCTCAGGATAGCTTTGAAACAGATAATGAAAAGAAAGATAACATTGCTGGTTTAGGGAGCTCTTTATCAGAATTTGGTGAAATGGAAACTCCAGCAGACAATCCACAGGTTGTATTCCAACCGGTAATGTGTCAGCATTGTAATCATGCTCCTTGCGAAACGGTATGTCCTGTGGCTGCTACATCGCATAGTAGACAAGGACAAAATCATATGGCTTATAATCGTTGTGTGGGTACAAGATATTGTGCGAACAACTGTCCTTATAAAGTGCGTAGATTTAACTGGTTCTTGTATAACAACAATGACGAGTTTGATTATCATATGAATAATGATTTAGGTAGAATGGTTATTAACCCTGATGTTACCGTACGTTCTAGAGGGGTAATGGAAAAGTGTTCTATGTGTATCCAAATGACTCAAAAGACTATTCTGGATGCAAAAAGAGAAGGGAGAGCAATTAAGGATGGTGAATTCCAAACGGCTTGTTCTTCTGCTTGTTCATCTGGTGCAATTGTGTTTGGTGATATCAATGATGAAGACAGCGAAGTAGCTAAACTCAAGGAGGATAATCGTATGTATCACTTACTAGAGCATGTGGGAACTAAACCAAATGTGATGTATCAAACGAAAGTAAGAAATACTACAGAAGCCTAATTAACTAAATAAAGAATCAATTCAATATATAAAGGATTATGTCTCATTACGAAGCACCTATAAGAAAGCCTTTAGTAACCGGCGATAAAACATATCACGATGTAACAATCGATGTTGCAGCACCGGTTGAAGGTAAAGCAAATAAATCTTGGTGGATTGTATTTTCTATCGCACTTATTGCTTTCCTCTGGGGGATAGGTTGTATTATATATACAGTTTCTACAGGTATAGGAACCTGGGGATTAAACAAAACAGTAGGATGGGCCTGGGATATCACCAACTTTGTATGGTGGGTGGGTATTGGTCACGCTGGAACTCTTATTTCTGCCGTGTTATTATTATTCCGTCAAAAATGGAGAATGGCAATCAACCGTTCCGCTGAGGCAATGACTATCTTTTCAGTTATTCAGGCGGGATTGTTCCCGATTATTCATATGGGACGACCATGGTTAGCTTATTGGGTACTTCCTATACCTAACCAGTTTGGGTCTTTATGGGTTAACTTTAATTCTCCATTACTTTGGGATGTATTTGCGATCTCTACATATCTTTCTGTATCATTGGTATTTTGGTGGACAGGTTTATTGCCAGATTTTGCAATGATCAGGGATCGTGCGATTACACCTTTTAATAAGAAAATTTATGGTATTCTGTCTTTTGGATGGAGTGGTAGAGCAAAAGACTGGCAGCGTTTTGAAGAAGTTTCTTTGGTATTGGCAGGTTTGGCCACACCACTTGTACTTTCTGTACACACCATTGTATCGTTTGACTTTGCTACGTCTGTAATTCCTGGGTGGCATACCACGATATTTCCTCCGTATTTTGTTGCAGGGGCAATTTTTTCTGGATTTGCGATGGTAAACACCCTTCTTATTATTATGAGAAAGGTATCCAATCTTGAGAATTATATCACTATTCAACACATAGAATTAATGAACATAGTAATTATGATTACAGGTTCTATTGTTGGAGTCGCCTACATTACTGAGCTTTTTATAGCTTGGTACTCCGGAGTAGAGTACGAGCAGTATGCGTTCTTAAACAGAGCGACGGGGCCTTACTGGTGGGCATACTGGGCAATGATGTCTTGTAACGTGTTCTCACCTCAATTTATGTGGTTTCCAAAATTAAGGAGAAGTATTATGTTCTCTTTCATTATTTCGATTGTTGTAAATATAGGGATGTGGTTTGAACGTTTTGTAATCATAGTGACTTCTTTGCATAGAGATTATTTACCATCTTCATGGACCATGTTTTCGCCGACTTTTGTAGATATCGGAATATTTATAGGGACTATAGGTTTCTTCTTTGTGTTGTTCTTGTTGTATGCTCGTACATTTCCTGTGATTGCGCAAGCAGAGGTTAAGACAATTTTAAAATCTTCAGGAGAAAAATATAAGAAGTTAAGAGAAGCGGGCATAGATCATAGAGATGAACTTCCTAAGGTTGGAGTTAAAGTTTCTTCAGATACAATAGAGAAAGAAGTTAAAACCAAGGATGTTATTACAGCGACCAAAGAGCAACTTGATGATTTGTTAGGTAATCTTGGAACCTTTGATCCTGCCACTCAAACTGCAGATGATCTTAAGAAAGTGAACGGCATAGGCCCGGTAATGGAGAAGAAACTGAATGAGATTGGAATATTTACTTTTGATCAGGTTAGTAAAATGACCGAAAAAGAATACGATTTGTTAGATAATATAACAGGGTCTTTCCCAGGAAGAGCGCAACGTGATGACTGGGCTGGTCAGGCCGAAAAACTTAAAAATAACTAGAAGTATGGCATCAAAAGTTATACATGCATTATATACAGATGATGATGTCCTGATGGACGCAGTAAAAAAAGTTCGTTCAGAGCATTATCATATCGAAGAGGTGTTTTGTCCTTTTCCTGTCCATGGTTTGGATAAAGCTATGGGGATTCCTCATACTCGTTTAGCGATTACATCTTTTATGTATGGATGTGTAGGACTAACTGTTGCAATTTTGATGATGAATTATATCATGATCGAAGATTGGCCCCAGGATATAGGAGGAAAGCCAAGTTTTAGCTACATAGAAAATATGCCAGCTTTCGTTCCGATTATGTTTGAGTTGACTGTATTTTTTGCGGCACACCTAATGGTAATTACTTTTTATATGAGAAGTAGATTATGGCCGTTTAAAAAAGCTGAAAATCCAGATGTTAGAACTACAGATGATCATTTTTTGATGGAAGTTGATGCAGGGAATCATGATGTAGAGAAGCTTACAAGTTTCTTGGGTAATACAGGAGCGGTAGAGATTAAAGTAATAGATAAGCAAGAAGATAACCATTAGTAATAATGAAAAAAACTATAAATATAGTAACAGTGGCAGTTTTGATGTTGATAGCTTTTTCTTGTAAAGAAGAAAGAAGGCCAAATTATCAGTATATGCCTAATATGTATGAATCAATTGGTTATGAAACTTATGGAGAGTACCAAGTGTTTGAAAATGAACAGGAAGCTAAATTGCCTGTAGAAGGGTCAATCCCAAGAGGATGGATGCCATACGACTATGAGAATTCTAATGAAGGGTATAAACTTGCTAAGGACTCGTTGAAAAATCCTATCAAATATACCAAAGAAAATGAAGAAGCAGGTAAGGCCTTGTACGATATATACTGCGCAATTTGTCATGGTTCAAAAGGTAAAGGAAAAGGATATTTGGTAGAAAGAGAAAAAATTCTTGGTGTACCAAGCTATGATGATGCCGGTAGGGCAATTACCGAAGGTAGTATATACCATGTAATGTATTACGGGATAAATTCAATGGGATCTTATGCTTCTCAAACCAGCGAACATGAACGTTGGCAAATTGTTCAGTATGTTCAAAAATTGAAGGCAGATCTTGAAGGAACAACTCCAAGAATTGATTCAGAAAGTGATGCTCCGTCTAGTTTGATTCCTGCAGTTAATAAAAGACCAGAGGAAGAAGAATACCAAGAAACAGAAGCTCAGAATAACGCACAATAAGAAGTGCATAGTTTAAAAAGTTAAGAATAACGATATTATAAAGATATGTATACGCTATCAAATAGATTAAGATTATTTTCTATCATTCTTATGGTTGTAGGTCTTGTGGGTCTTATCATAGGATTTATAGATAGGCCAGGGTCTATAGAAGAAGTAAAAGAAAGGATGGCAGCGCACGATGCTCATGGGGGAGGCCATGGTGAGTCTGAACCTGAAACTTATAGTGGTAATACAGTGCATGCAGAACACGATTTGGATAAAGATTCTCATAGTGGAGATGCACACTACGAACATATTTTACATCAATTGCAAAATAAACCTTGGGCTTCCTTATATGTGGCAGCATTTTTCTTTTTTATGATTGCATTAGGGGTGTTAGCGTTTTATGCTATACAGTTTGCAGCACAAGCAGGATGGTCACCTGTATTATTTAGGGTTATGGAAGCCATAACTGCGTATTTAGTACCTGGGGGAATTATCCTTTTTGTAATATTAGCATTATCTGGATTTCATGTAAATCATCTATTTATCTGGGCAGATCCTGAAATTGTAGCTCACGATAAGTTAATTCAGGGTAAGTCGAGTTGGTTAAATGGTACCGGATTTATAATTCGAGCTGCAATTTTTCTAAGCGGTTGGTTGTTATATCGACATTTTGCAGTAAAATATTCTAGAAAACAAGATGAAGAACCAGAAGGCAATAAATGGTATAAGAAGAGCTTTAAAATATCAGCCGGATTTTTAGTATTCTTTATTTATACAGAATCTATGATGTCATGGGACTGGATTATGAGTTTTGATCCTCACTGGTTTAGTACATTATTTGGATGGTATGTGTTTGCAAGCTTGTTCGTTTCTGGTATAACTACAATTGCATTAATAACAATCTACCTTAAATCAAAAGGATATTTAGAATTTGTAAATGACAGTCATATACATGATTTAGCAAAGTTTATGTTTGGTATTAGTATTTTCTGGACATATCTTTGGTTTTCGCAGTTTATGCTAATATGGTATTCTAATATCCCTGAAGAGGTAACCTATTTTATTACTCGTATAGAAGATTATAAGTTGCCATTTTTTGGGATGCTGGTTATGAATTTTATATTTCCATTATTAGTATTAATGAACAGTGATTTCAAACGAGTAAATTGGTTTGTAGTTATGGCCGGAATAGTTATTCTTTGCGGTCACTATATAGATGTTTTTAACATGGTAATGCCTGCTACTGTTGGTGAATCATGGTTTATTGGTATTAGTGAAATAAGTGCAGTGTTATTGTTTTTAGGATTGTTCTTGTTTGTGGTGTTTAGAGCACTTACCAAAGCTCCGTTATTGGCAAAAGGAAATCCGTATTTAGAGGAAAGTAAGCACTTCCATTATTAAAAAGTTTGAATTGTAAAAAAAGAAGATAGATAAAAATGACTGTATTCTTAACCATAGTAATTATAGCACTCTTTGGAATCACCTTGTGGCAAATGTCAAAGATTTTGAAACTGTCACAGTTAAAAAATGCTGATGATTCTCAAGTAGCAAACGATAAGGATAATAATATGCATGGTAAGCTAATGCTTGGCTTTGTGATATTTATTTACTTATTGACTATATATTGTTTCGTTCAATATCGTAGTTTTTTCCTTCCAGAATCGGCATCCGAGCACGGTGTAGATTACGATTTATTGATGTTTATCTCCATGGTGCTTATCATGTTTGTACAAATTATTACGCAAGGGTTATTGCACTACTTCGCATATAAGTACAGAGGTAAAAAAGAAAATAAGGCATTGTTTTTTGCTGATAATGATAAGTTAGAGTTTATCTGGACAATCATTCCAGTAATTGTTTTGGCAGGATTAATTATCTATGGATTGTTTACTTGGACCGATATCATGAATATTGATGAAGAAGAAGGTGATCCTCTAATTGTAGAATTATATGCGTACCAATTTGATTGGAGAGCAAGATATTCAGGAGAAGATAACGTTTTAGGAAAAGCAAACGTTCGTTTTATAGAAGGTATCAATACATTGGGTATAGATGCTTCAGATAACTACGGAAAAGATGATAAAGTTACTAATGAGTTACATTTGCCGGTGAATAGAAAAGTGATTTTCAAAATGAGATCTCAGGATGTATTACACTCAGCGTATATGCCATTCTTTAGAGCTCAAATGAATGTAGTTCCTGGAATGATTACAGAATTTTCATATACTCCTACCAAAACTACTGAAGAAATGAGAAATAGTGAGTTTATGGTAGAGAAGGTTGCCACGATCAATAAGATTAGAAGAGAAAAAAGCAAGAAACTGGTGGCAGCAGGAGATGAGGCTTTAGAAACCTATGAGTTTGATTATTATTTACTGTGTAACAAGATTTGTGGAGCTTCCCATTACAATATGCAGATGAAGATTGTCGTAGAGTCTGAAGAGGATTATCAGGAATGGTTAAAAACACAACAGACTTTTGGAGAGCAATTATCAGCTCAAGCAAGTAATTAAGAAGAAAAAGAAAAAGAAAGATTAATATTTTATTAAAAAAATAGCGATATGTCAGCAATAGCACACGCAGATGATCATGCGCATGATGACCATGGACATCATCATAAGGAGACATTTATTACCAAATATATCTTTAGTCAGGATCATAAAATGATCTCTAAACAGTATTTGATTACTGGTTTGATTATGGGTATAATTGGTATCGCCATGTCATTACTTTTTAGAATGCAATTAGCATGGCCAGACCATAAGTTTACTATTTATGAAATATTCTTAGGAAAATTTGGCACCGATGGTGTAATGGATCCTAGTATTTATCTGGCTCTAGTAACCATTCATGGTACCATTATGGTCTTTTTTGTACTTACTGCTGGTTTGAGTGGTACATTTAGTAACCTTCTTATTCCATTGCAGATAGGTGCACGCGACATGGCATCTGGATTTTTAAATATGATATCATACTGGTTATTTTTTATAAGTAGTGTAATCATGGTATTGTCCTTATTTGCAGAAGCAGGTCCAGCGTCTGCGGGATGGACAATATATCCTCCTTTAAGCGCTTTACCACAGGCAATAGGTGGTTCTGGAATGGGTATGACTTTATGGTTAGTATCTATGGCAATATTCATTGCTTCATCACTTTTGGGTTCATTAAACTATGTCGTTACAGTAATTAACCTGCGCACTAAAGGAATGTCTATGACAAGAATGCCATTAACTATTTGGGCATTTTTTGTAACTGCGATAATTGGTATTGTATCTTTCCCTGTACTATTATCTGCAGCGTTATTGTTGATCATGGATAGAAGTTTTGGTACTTCATTTTATCTAAGTGATATCTATATTCAGGGTGAAGTTTTACATAATCAGGGTGGTTCGCCAGTTCTTTTTGAACACTTATTTTGGTTTTTAGGACATCCCGAGGTGTATATCGTGTTATTACCGGCCTTAGGGATAACTTCAGAAATAATTGCAACCAACGCCCGTAAACCTATATTCGGATATAGAGCCATGGTGGCTTCAATTCTGGCTATTGCATTTCTTTCAACCATTGTTTGGGGGCATCACATGTTTATTTCAGGAATGAATCCATTCTTGGGATCTGTATTCACTTTTACTACGCTATTGATCGCTATTCCTTCCGCAGTAAAAGCATTCAATTATATTACAACATTATGGAAAGGTAATTTGCAGCTCAATCCTGCAATGTTATTTTCGATTGGATTAGTATCAACCTTTATCACAGGAGGTCTCACCGGAATTATTCTTGGTGACAGTACATTAGATATCAACGTTCATGATACCTACTTTGTAGTAGCACACTTCCACTTGGTAATGGGTATTTCTGCCTTATATGGATTATTTGCAGGAGTGTATCACTGGTTCCCTAAAATGTTTGGTAAGATGATGAATAAGAATCTTGGATACGTACATTTCTGGGTGACTGCTATAGGAGCTTATGGAGTATTTTTCCCGATGCACTTTATAGGCATGGTAGGACTGCCTCGTCGTTATTATACCAACTCGGCATTTCCTTATTTTGATGACCTGTCTGATACAAATGTACTAATAACAGTCTTTGCATTAATTACCGCAGCGGCACAATTGGTATTCTTATACAATTTTATAGTTTCTATGTTTTATGGTAAAAAAGCCGTTCAAAACCCTTGGAAATCCAACACTCTTGAATGGACTACTCCGGTAGAGCATATTCATGGTAACTGGCCTGGCGCTATACCTCATGTATATAGATGGCCATACGATTATAGTAAAACTAAAGAAAATGGCGAATATGTAATCGAAGGGCAAGATTTTGTTTCACAAATCACGCCATTGCAAGAAGGAGAAGAAGAATTACATCATTAAGAGATGTTTAAAAATATTGAAAAGCCTTTTCATTTTTATGAAAAGGCTTTTTCTTTTTCTAGTATATTTGTTTACACATGTGATTTGATTCATTGAGATCAAACAGATGTGCTTTTTAATGATGGTGTATACATGAACGAAAATCTCAATCCAACAAACGAAAATTTTTCGAACGAAGATCTTGATGTTGAAAGAGCTTTAAGACCTCTCAATTTTGAGGATTTTGCCGGGCAGGATCAAGTATTAGAAAACTTAAAGATTTTTGTTCAGGCAGCTAACTTACGTGATGATGCTCTGGACCATACATTATTTCATGGTCCTCCAGGACTGGGTAAAACTACACTAGCACACATACTCGCAAATGAGTTAGGAGTTGGGATTAAAGTCACCTCTGGTCCTGTGTTAGATAAACCTGGTGATTTGGCGGGGTTATTAACTAATCTTGATGATAGAGATGTTCTGTTTATTGATGAGATTCATAGGTTGAGTCCTATAGTCGAAGAATACTTGTATTCAGCCATGGAGGATTATAAGATTGATATTATGATCGAAAGTGGGCCTAATGCGCGAACGGTACAAATCAATCTTAGTCCATTTACATTGATAGGTGCAACTACACGTTCCGGACTGCTTACTGCACCAATGAGAGCACGTTTCGGTATTCAATCTCGACTACAATACTACACTACAGAATTATTATCTACTATAGTACAAAGAAGCGCTTATATACTAAAAGTGCCAATTTCTATGGAAGCGGCAATTGAAATAGCTGGTAGGAGCAGGGGTACGCCACGTATTGCAAATGCTTTATTGCGAAGGGTACGCGATTTTGCTCAAATCAAAGGAAACGGTAAGATAGATATCGAAATCTCAAAATTTGCGTTAAAAGCACTCAATGTAGATGCACATGGTCTCGATGAAATGGATAATAAAATTCTGACTACCTTAATAGATAAATTCAAAGGGGGGCCTGTTGGTATTACGACGTTGGCGACTGCGGTTAGCGAAAGCGCAGAAACTATTGAAGAGGTTTATGAACCATTCCTAATCCAGCAGGGATTTATTATGCGCACTCCTAGAGGTAGAGAAGTAACAGAGGCGGCTTACAAACACTTGGGTAGAATAAAGGGAGGAATTCAGGGAGGATTGTTTTAAAAACTAAGTTCCATATAAAATCATCAAAAATCATGAAGAAATCACTAATATTTGTACTTGTTAGTAGTATAGTAACTATATTTTCTTGTCAAAAAGAAACTAAAGAGCCATTCGATCTTTCGTATGATGATTTAGAATATAATATTTATATGGGGGGAAAGCTTGCTGGATATCAAAAAAGCACAATGGGCGACGATGGAAACTATTATTATACATATGAGTTTAATGATAGAGGAAGAGGACCAAAACTGAATGAAAAAATAAGCCTGAATGATAATGGTGTTATCGTAAGTCAGAAAATCTCAGGCCATAGTTACTTAAAAGATACAGTAAATGAAGTTTTCAAAATAAAGAATGGAATTGCGAAATGGAAAAGTAGCTCAGAACAAGGAGAAACAAAATTTGATGATAATTCTTTCTTTTCTGCTATTAATAGTTCTATTGGGGCAAGTGATTTATTGATTAGAAAACTACTGGCTACAGTTAATAAAGAGGTGCAAATGCTACCCAGCGGTACTGTGAAAATCACTTCTATGGATCACCATAGGATTAATGATTCTATCGATCTTCGGTTAGTAGAGTTTAAGGGGCAATCATTTACACCTTCATATCTCTGGATTGATACGAATGATAGGTTTTTTGGATATGCTTCACCATGGTTTACCTGTATTCAAAAAGGATATGATAGCATTGCCAAACAATTAGAGCCAATTCAAAAACAAAAAGGAAAACAATATCTGAAAAACCTTTCAGAATCATTGGTTGAAATTCCATCCAAAAAGGTTTTAATTAAAAATGTAAAGATGTTCGATGCCGATGCCGGAGTTTCTATTCCAAATATGTTCGTTCTTATCAACAAAGACAGAATAGAAAAGATTTCAAAAACTGAAATTCAGCTCGATAATGATCCATATGTTATCGATGGTATGGGTAAAATGCTGCTTCCGGGATTATTTGATATGCATACTCATATTAGTGACACCGATGGGCTAATGCATTTAGCAGCTGGGGTAACCTCAGTTAGGGATCTGGGAAATTCGGCAGATTTGCCAGAATTAAAACAAAATTTTGATAAGAATAAATTACTAGGTCCGAGAATAGTAGTAATGAGTGGATTCATCGATAAAGCAGGACCCTATGCTGCGCCTACAGGTGCTATTATCAATAATCTTGAAGAAGGATTTACTGCTATTGATGAATATAACAAGAATGGATACAAGCAAATAAAACTCTATAGCTCTATAGAACCAGAATGGGTAAAACCATTAGCAGATAAAGCGCATAGTTTGGGTATGAGGGTAAGTGGTCATATACCAGCATATATGATTGCAGAACAAGCTGTAAATAATGGCTATGATGAAATACAGCATGCCAATATGCTAGCTTTAAATTTTCTTTCAGATACTATTGACACCAGACAGCCACTACGATTCACCATGGTCGCCGAACATACTCATAAGCTGGATTTTGATTCAGAAAGATTCAAAGAGTTTATCAAATTATTGAAAGATAAAAAGGTAGTAATTGACCCCACAATATCTATTTTTGATGGAATGTTTACAACCAAAGCGGGGGAAGCCAATCCTTCATTTTCCAAAATATTAAACCGGCTACCGTTAGATGTACAAAGAGGTTTTTATTCTGGAGGACTTCCTATTCCTGATGGCAAAGAAGATGATTACAAAGCCTCTTACAACAAATTATTGGCTATGGTCAATGAACTTTATAAAAATGAAGTTACTATAGTTCCGGGAACTGATGCTATGGCAGGTTTTGGTTTACATACTGAATTAGAGAATTATGTAAAAGCAGGAATACCAGCTTCTCAGGTTTTGAAAATAGCGACAGCTGTTTCTGCAAAAGTCGCGGGTGTGGCAAATGATTTAGGAACTATTGAAGAAGGCAAATTGGCTGATCTCATATTAGTAGATGGGAACCCAACACATAAAATTAGCGATATAAGAAAAGTAGTGTTAACCATTAAAGACGGTAATATATATACACCCGAAAGCCTTTATGACGCAATAGGGGTTAGCACCTTTAAATAATAAAACGAAAGCGGAGTATCATATATGTCCATCCCATCAGTATCTTTTTTTGAAGTTCTTAGAAATGCTAGTCGTATTCTTAAGAATCCACTTCCCTTTCATCATAAAAATTTTGAGAAACACGGAGATATTTTCAGGGTTAATCTAGGTTTTGGTAAAAGCGTAATTTTTACACGCGATGCTGGTCTTGCAAAGTATACACTGCAAAAAAATCATAGAAATTATCGCAAATCTGAGTTACAAACCAGAGATTTGGCCAAATATATTGGTGAAGGACTTTTAACCGCAGATGGTGAAAAATGGTTAGAACAACGCAGGCTAATACAACCAGCGTTTCATAAAAAAAAATTGGAAGAAATTATTGTAACCATAAAAAGTGTTGTGGTCGCAGAGCTGTCCAAAATTAAACCAGATAAAACATTTAATATATATCCTTTCATGAGTGATCTCGCTTTCCAAGTGGTCGCCAAATCATTATTTAGCTATACAGATACTAAAAATATAATCTCCCGCCTTCAATATATTACAGAGACCGCTCAGAAATCATTAATAAAGGAAATAAGACAACCCTATAAGCGGTGGTGGTTTCACCTTAGTGGGAAAATCAAAGGGACACTTCGGCTTACGCAAGAAGCTCGTGATATCTTAAATGGTATTATTGAAGAACGTAAAAATTCTAAAGAAAAATACAACGATTTGCTGGATATGCTTTTAGAAGCAAGATATGAAGATGGAAGTGCAATGGATAATGAACAGTTAATTGATGAGATTTTGATACTTTTTACTGCAGGTCATGAGACCACATCGAACGCTTTGACATTTACATTATTATTGCTGGCAAACCATCCAGAAATACAAGAGAAGGTATATAAAGAGGTTTCAGATATGTTTTCTTCTGATATATCGGTGATAGAACAAATAGCAAAGTATCAATACCCCAAACAGTGTATAGAAGAATCTATGCGCTTATACCCGCCGGCATACTTTTCTGATCGTGTCGCAATTGAAAACGATACATATAAAGATTTCTTTTTAAAAGAAGGAACTACCATACTTATATCTTTTTTTGAGATACATAAACATAAGGACCTTTGGAAGGATCCACTAACATTTAACCCCGATCGATTTGCTCCCGAAATCGATAAAAAAGAATATTCAGACTCGTATTTTCCCTTTGGAGCAGGGCCACGAATGTGTATTGGGAATAATTTTGCGATGTATGAAATGGTTCTCGCCGTTAGCGAATTGGTTAGAAAATATAAAATAACTCCATCATTTAACACGATTGAAATCAAACCATTAATTACTCTAAAACCCAAAAATGCATTACTATCCCTTACTCTACGATAAGCGTATTTCTATGTAGTAAATTGATATTTACCAGAAAGGTTTCTTTTTTTTGAAACTTAGATCAATTACTTTTGAACCTGGATAATACCATAGAACTTAGTAATAAGAATTGAAAGTCCAATAAAATCTAGTCTTTTCTAAATTTCTACATAGCAGTTTGCCCTGAGCTAAGTCGAAGAAGGGTTATGATTAATTTTAAAAAAGCAACGAAACAACAGATTTTGAAGGAGTTTCAGCTCGATTTCCTATAACGTAGTCCAGGTTGAATATATAGTATCCTTAAATTCTGTTTAGAAATTGAATCGTAAAGCAAAAAACGCACAACAGATTAAAGCCGAAGCCAAAAGAATCGGTTTTTTATCTTGTGGTATTAGCAAAGCAGAATTTCTTGAAGAAGAGGCTCCGAGACTTGAAAAATGGCTTAATCAAAATATGCATGGCGAAATGAAATATATGGAAAATCATTTCGACAAACGACTTGATCCTACAAAATTAGTAGAGGGTTCCAAAAGTGTGATCTCTTTGCTCCTCAATTATTATCCTTCAGAAACACAAAAAGATCCAAATGCTCCCAAAATATCGAAATATGCTTATGGAACTGATTATCATTTTGTAATTAAAGACAAACTCAAGCAGTTATTGTATTTTATTCAAGAAGAGATAGGAGATGTTCACGGAAGAGCTTTTGTAGATTCTGCCCCGGTTTTAGATAAAGCCTGGGCAGCAAGAAGTGGTTTAGGATGGATTGGGAAAAATAGTAATCTTCTTACACAACAGGTAGGTTCTTTTTATTTTGTGGCTGAACTCATTGTAGATCTTGAGCTTGAATATGATACCCCTGTAACCGATCATTGTGGAACTTGTACCGCATGTATAGATGCCTGTCCCACACAGGCAATTGTCGATCCGTACGTTGTAGATGGTAGCAAATGTATATCTTATTTTACCATAGAATTAAAAGAAGAGATTCCGCAGAGTTACAAAGGACAATTTGATAACTGGATGTTTGGTTGTGATGTATGCCAGGATGTCTGTCCATGGAATCGTTTTTCAAAACCACATAGCGAACCTCTGTTTCATCCTAAACCCGAGCTTTTAGAAATGTCTAAGGAGGATTGGGAAGAAATAACACAAGAAGTATTTTCTAAAGTTTTTCAAAAATCTGCGGTAAAGAGAACAAAGTTTTCTGGGTTACACAGAAACATTAAATTTTTGAAGGACGAATGAGTTTTTTGTTGAAAATTTGATAATACAAACGCTTACACAAAAAGTTTTAAGCAATTATAATATTAAAAACCTAAACATTTTATAAGAATCTTGTATATTCAACAAGTTTTTTAACAAAAAATAAACAATTTTGTTTTTCAAAGTCTTCCCAGATCTTTTGCTTTAAAAACGATTAGTCTTTGGTTTAGCTTAAATACTTCACACATGAACGAATTATCGTATATCGACATTACTGTTATTGTAGTTTATTTGATCGGAATCATAATCTACGGAATATCAAAATCAAAAAGAGGAAGTTCTGAAGATTATTTTTTAGGAGGAAGAACAATGACCTGGCCTATTGTAGGGATTGCACTTTTCTCTGCAAATATATCAAGTTCTACTCTGGTTGGGTTAGCATCAGACGCGTATCAAACTAATATCAATGTTTATAATTACGAATGGTTTGCCGTAGTAGTTTTGATTTTTTTTGCAATATTTTTTCTTCCATTTTATCTCAGGTCTGGAGTGTATACGATGCCCGAATTTTTAGAGAGGCGATATGATAGCAGATCCAGATATTACTTTTCTTTTATTACCGTAGTAGGAAACATTTTGGTAGACACTGCAGCAGGCTTGTATGTAGGTAAAATAGTATTAACCCTTTTGTTTCCTTCTTTAGATTCAACATTAATATTAATAATTCTCGCGGTAGCAGCAGCAGCATATACAATTCCGGGAGGACTTAACTCTGTGATCCAAACAGAGGTAATTCAGGCGATTTTATTAATACTAGGATCTTGTCTACTTACTTACTTTGCTTTTGACCAGCTAGGCGGAGGGTGGTCTGGTATGATGGCAAAGCTCGATGCAATGCTATCTGCAGGTGATGTAAATTTTGGTGATAGAGCTGCTGAAGGTAAATATATACCTCAAAATTCTGATGAAGTATTTAGTCTGGTAAGACCTAGTAATGATGAATTTATGCCTTGGTGGGGATTATTAACCGGGGTGCCCTTATTAGGATTTTACTTCTGGGCGAATAATCAATTTATGGTACAACGTGTACTGGGAGCCAAGGATTTAAATCATGGTAGATGGGGTGCTCTTTTTGCCGGTTTATTGAAGTTACCTGTAATTTTTATCATGGTGGTTCCAGGAGTATTGGCACTACTTTTATTTAGCACTTTAGACATTACAGGGCTTAATTATGCATTAACAGATGGTACTATATGTAATAACCTTGCAGATTGTCCCAACCTTACCTATCCAGTATTGTTGTTTCAATTACTACCTGTGGGAGTTTTAGGGCTAGTGGTTGCAGGATTAATGGCAGCAATGATGTCATCGGTTTCTGCCACATTTAATTCGGCGTCAACTTTAGTCACCATGGATTTTGTAAAGCAACTCAGACCTGAATTAACTAGCAAACAATTGGTAAGAGTAGGCCAGATTACTACAATAATCCTGGTGGTTTTAGCAATTTCCTGGGTGCCGTTTATAGAGAGTGTAAGTGATTCTTTATGGACTTATCTGCAATTGGTGATTGCCTATACGTGTCCGCCAGCGGTTTCTACATTCGTTTTGGGATTGTTTTGGAAACGGGCGAATGGAACCGGGTCT
The DNA here is from genome assembly GCA_947500845.1 of uncultured Aquimarina sp. Classification (GTDB taxonomy): domain Bacteria; phylum Bacteroidota; class Bacteroidia; order Flavobacteriales; family Flavobacteriaceae; genus Aquimarina; species Aquimarina celericrescens. Next base: position 242,174 of record CANMTP010000002.1, on the reverse strand, counting down.
ATCGTAAGTTTGTTAACAGGTTTTTCATTGGCTATTCTAATGATATTGTCACAGACCTTCGAATGGGTTCCCGAAGTAAACGATCTTCATTTTCTTGCAAAAGCAACATGGCTATTTGTTGTTTGTGTTACCCTTCATGTTATCGTAAGTTTAGCAACAAAACCCCAATCAGAGCAGCAGATCAAAGAGTATACGTATAAAAGAGAAATGTTTGTTGAAGAATCAAAAGACCTAACCGATTTACCCTGGTATAAAAATTATAGAACATTATCTATAATTCTTTTAATTGTTACGGCCATTGTTGTAGGGTTCTTTTGGTAACAAAGATTGAAAGATCATGAGAAAACAGAATTTTCAATTTCAGTATGTAATAGTTATCATTAGTATTCTTCTTTTCGCAGGTTGTCAAGAGAATACTGTCGAGAAAGTATCAAATGAAGAATTACTCGATAAGTTAATTGCCCAGGAAGATACAGATGGTGATAAAAAGATTACCATTGATGATAAAGGCCCAAAGAAGTTTGAGTTCATAGATGCCACAGGGAAATCTAATGTTATCGAAGGTACATACCATCTGTCAAATTTACTTCAGGAATTGGCAATTGCAGAAGATAATGATACCATTTCGAGGGATAAGATTACTGAAGCTCCTTCAGATCGCATTTCCAGATTGATTAGGACAAGATTTTGGGATAATCTTACCCGATCTATTGATAAAGAAGGATTGGAAAAAGTACTTGGTGATATAAAATCAACCACAGATACCCTTCGATTATACATTCCGCACGATGATGAAGTAGCCGCAACGTACTTCAAATCATTAGAATCAGAAATTCAGAAGCTGAAAGTTGTAATCCTTCCGAAGAAAATTACACCAGAATATGTAAAATCTCTTAATGATAAACCTGGTATACTTAATTTGGGGTATACCAAAAAGGGCAACGAATATAATGGGAAACCTTTTGTAGTCCCGGGAGGAAGGTTTAATGAAATGTACGGTTGGGATAGTTATTTCGAGTCGGTTGGATTACTTATTGATGACCGTGAAGACTTAGCGATGTCTATGGCAGATAATTTTGCATATCAAATTGAGCATTATGGTAAGATTTTAAATGCCAATAGAAGCTATTATCTCACTAGAACGCAACCCCCCTTTTTTAGTTCTTTGTTGAAAGAGATTTACGCAAAAAACCCGAATATTTCAAAAGACTGGCTTGCCAAAAACCTTGCCATGGTAATTAAAGAATACGAAACGGTTTGGATGCAAAAAGGAGTGCGTTTGACAGATAATGGTTTAAATCGTTTTTATGGTGAAGGAATTGGGATACCTCCCGAAACTGAAGAAGGGCATTTTGATTTTGTACTAAAGAAATATGCTGAAAAGCATAAGCCAGATTTTGAGTCTTTTAAGGTAATGTATCAAGATGGTAGCATAAAAGATAAAGCACTAGATGAGTATTTTACTCACGATCGCTCCATGCGGGAAAGTGGACATGACACTTCTAATCGATTAGATGATTTGTGTGCCAATCTCAATACGGTCGGCCTTAATAGTTTATTATATAAATATGAAGTCGATATAGCTTTTATGATTAAGGAAGTTTTTAATGATAATTTTCAAGATACAAATGCTGAGTTTTGGTTGTCAAAAGCTGAAAAAAGAAAAGATCTGATGAACGAACTGATGTGGAATGATGAGATTGGGGGATACTATGACTATAGTTTTGTGACCAAAAAACAACAAAAAATAGAATCGGCGACAAATTACTATCCATTATGGGTTGGCATCAGTTCAGATCATCAAGCAGACAGAATGATCAAGAATTTGTTTACCAATCTAGTTGAAAAAGGAGGGATAGCAGGTACTACTGATATTTCAGATAAAACAAATCCTAATGCGCCACAGCGTCAATGGGACTATCCTAACGGTTGGGCGCCACATCAAATGATTATTTGGAGAGGACTAAGCAATTATGGATATAAAAATGAAGTTCAGGAACTTGTATATCGCTGGTTGTGGATGATAACAAAAAACGCAGTAAACTACAATGGTACGATTCCAGAGAAGTACGACGTGGTAAAGTGTACCCATAAAGTATATGCAGAATATGGTAACGTAGGCACCGAGTTTGACTATATAACGCCAAGTGGTTTTGGATGGATGAATGCATCTTATCAATTAGGATTAAGTTTATTAACTGATAACCTTCGGAACAAACTGGATAAACTAGTAGATCCTGATCATATTTTTAAAAAAGAAAAGAAATAATTATCAAATATTCAACATAACTCTTAAAAAACCAAATACTTTTCTTGTATGTTGATTTTTCTAAAGATTACAAGCTATTAATTTTTGCATCTCGTGTAGAGGTGTAACTTTGTATTGCACATTTATTTTGATTTAGTATGAGTATTGAAAGTAAAAGAAGAGAAGCTTTAGTATATCACGCAAAGCCAACCCCAGGAAAAATCAAAGTGGTTCCTACAAAAAAGTATGCGACGCAAAGAGATTTATCTTTGGCATATTCTCCTGGTGTAGCAGAACCTTGTTTAGAAATAGAAAAAGAAAAATCAAATGTTTACAGATATACGGCAAAGGGAAATCTAGTAGCAGTTATATCTAATGGTACTGCGGTTTTAGGGTTGGGCGATATTGGTCCCGAAGCTTCAAAGCCTGTAATGGAAGGGAAAGGATTGCTTTTTAAAATTTTTGCAGACATTGATGTATTTGATATTGAGGTAGATACTAAGGATGTTGATGCTTTCATAGAAACGGTTAAGAATATTGCGCCAACTTTTGGGGGAATAAATCTTGAGGATATAAAAGCTCCCGAAGCATTTGAGATCGAAAGACGATTAAAAGAAGAACTTGATATCCCGGTAATGCATGATGATCAACACGGTACAGCTATAATTTCTGCTGCCGCATTATTAAACGCATTAGAGATAGCAAAAAAGAAAATTGAAGATGTAAAAATAGTGGTTAGTGGGGCAGGAGCGGCTGCGGTTTCTTGTACACGTCTTTATAAAGCTTTTGGCGCAAAGGCTGAAAATATTGTAATGACCGATAGTAAAGGGGTCATCAGAAAAGATAGAGAGAGTTTAACTAAGGAAAAGGCTGAGTTTGCTACAGACAAAGATCTAAATGAACTAGAAGATGCTATGAAAGATGCAGATGTATTCATAGGGTTGTCAATGGCTAATCTGGTTTCGCCAGCAATGCTATCATCAATGGCCGATAATCCTATCGTTTTTGCCATGGCAAATCCAGATCCAGAGATAGAATATGATCTTGCTATAAAAACTCGTAAAGATGTAATCATGGCCACCGGAAGAAGTGACCATCCTAATCAGGTGAACAATGTACTAGGTTTTCCTTTCATTTTCAGAGGAGCTTTGGATGTAAGGGCTACAGCGATTAATGAAGAAATGAAAATGGCGGCCGTAAAAGCACTAGCCGAACTTGCGAAAGAACCTGTGCCGGAACAAGTGAATATAGCCTACGGAGAAACACGTCTTAATTTTGGTAGAGAATATATTATTCCGAAGCCTTTTGACCCTAGATTAATCGCAAAAGTACCTCCTGCTGTGGCCAAAGCGGCTATAGAAAGTGGAGTCGCGACAGAGTCGATTACTGATTGGCAAAAATACGAAGATGAATTGCTGGAAAGGATGGGTAATGACAATAAAATAGTACGATTATTATTAGATAGAGCACGCACTAACCCAAAAAGAGTAGTATTTGCAGAAGCCGATCACTTAGATGTATTAAAAGCGGCCCAAACAGTAATGGAAGAAGGGATTGCAATACCAATTTTACTAGGTCGAAGAGATATAATCTTAGAGTTGATGAAAGAAATCGATTTTGATCCTAGCGATGTGGCGATAATAGATCCTAAATCAGATGAGGAGTGTGATCGTAAGAACCGCTATGCTAAGAAATATTGGGAGACTAACAAACGTAAAGGTATTACTTTGTATGACGCAGAAAAGCTAATGCGTGAACGTAACTATTTTGCTGCTATGATGGTTAATGAAGGAGATGCAGATGCACTACTTTCTGGGTATTCTCGAAGTTATCCAACAGTAGTTAAGCCAATGCTGGATCTTATTGGATTAGCCAAAGGCGCTACCCGAATTGCGACTGTAAATGTAATGATGACCGATAAGGGACCACTATTTATAAGTGACTCATCTATTAATATTGATCCTTCTTCAAAAGAATTAGCAAAAATAGCTCAGATGACAGCAAAAACTGTCGAAATGTTTGGTATTAAGCCAGTGATAGCAATGGTTTCCTACGGTAATTTTGGATCTTCTAAGCATCCAAACGCTACCAAAGTGAGGGATGCAGTAGCTTATTTGCACCGATATTATCCAAATATGCTTGTTGATGGAGAGTTGCAAATGAATTTTGCTTTAAATAGAAAGCTACGAAAAGATAAATTTCCGTTCTCCAAATTAAATGGACAAAAAGTGAATACATTGGTATTCCCAAATCTTGATTCTGCTAACAGTAATTATAAATTATTAAGCGAATTGAATAATGCCGAATCAATAGGGCCAATCATGATGGGTATGGCCAAACCCGTACATATTCTTCAATTGGGAGCCAGTGTAGAAGAAATGATTAACATGGCGGCAGTTGCCGTTATTGATGCGCAAGAAAAAGAAAAGAGAGATTTGCATTTGTCAATGATTTCAAAAAATGTATGATAGATATTGGTTGTTAATACTAAAGATTTTTCGCAAATAGTTATAAATAAAGTAGCTCTTCAAAAAATAGGTACTGTTAAGACCATGAAACAGTTAAGGCAAGAATAAGATTTTATGATAGAAAGATTTAGGAATGCTTTAATTCTGGATTAGAGCGAATTTACTTCACTTCTTTTTCAAATCGTATACTTAAACAACGGATTTTTAAAGTTATATAACTTTCCTTCAATCATTATATTAAGAGAGATTCATAATTTTTAGGTTACTTATAATATCGAAGTTTTGTTTGGAGCAATTTTGTTTTGTGAATAAATATTTATCAATGAATAAGTAGGTTTTTGAACGGTTTGTATTCTTTATCATGAGTTTTTGGAGTTTTATCGATATCTAATCAATAAACGATTTTGGTTATTAGAATTTTATTACATTTGGTTGCTTAACATCAATTTAACAAATGATCACACATATCAAAGGGAGGCTTATTGAAAAAAATCCGACCGATGTAGTAATAGATTGTGGGGGTGTAGGCTATCTGTTACATATTTCACTTCATACATTTTCTTTACTTCCAGAAGGAGAGCTTCTGCAATTATATACACATCTTCAAATCAAAGAAGATTCTCATACTTTGTTTGGTTTTGTAGAAAAATCTGAAAGAGAGATTTTTAAACTTTTAATCTCTGTTTCAGGTATCGGGGCAAGCACGGCTAGAACTATGTTGTCTTCATTACATCCTGATCAAATTAAAGAAGCAATTGCATCTAATGATGTGGCCACTATTCAATCTATAAAAGGAATAGGAGCAAAAACTGCTCAGCGAGTAATTATCGATCTAAAAGATAAAATTCTTAAAGTCTATAATATCGATGAAGTTTCTGTGTCACAAAGCAATACTAACAAAGATGAAGCGTTATCAGCATTAGAAACTCTTGGATTTAACAGAAAGTTAGCAGAAAAAGCTATAGATAGAGTTCTAAAACAATCCCCAAAAGAAACAGTTGAAAATATTATTAAACAAGCACTAAAAAATTTATAAAAACATTGAGTTCCTCAAATTACTTACACTTCAATTTTTTTAGAATAGTAGTATGTTTGATAACACTTTGTAGCGGGGTGTTGCATAGTCAGGAAAACGAGACCGTTCGAGATTCGACGAGTACTACATTTTCTATGGGGGAGATTTCACTGCCGGATCCCAATAGTATTATCACCAAATATGAGTACGATCCGATCACTAATCGATATATCTATCGTGAGATGTTGGGAGATTTTAATGTACGATATCCACTTTTTCTAACTCCTAAAGAATTTGAAGCATTAGTAGAAGAAGAGCAAAGAAGGGATTATTTTAAAGAAAAAATAGAAGCTTTTAGTGGTAAGAAGGATGGAAGTGAAGAAAAACGTAAGAATTTACTTCCAATTTTTTATGTAAATTCAGGATTCTTTGAATCTGTTTTTGGTGGCAATGAGATAGAAATTATTCCCCAGGGATCCGTAGAAATGGATCTGGGGTTATTATATACCAAACAGGATAATCCTGCTTTTTCTCCCCGTAACCGTAGCAACTTTACCTTCGATTTTGATCAAAGAATCAGCTTAAGTTTATTGGGTAAAATAGGAACAAGGTTACAAATAACTGCAAACTACGACACCGAATCTACTTTTGATTTTCAGAACCAGTTAAAATTAGAATATACACCTACCGAGGATGATATTATACAAAGTATTGAAGTTGGTAACGTAAACATGCCTTTGAATAGTTCTTTGATTCAAGGAGCACAAAGTTTATTTGGGGTTAAAATGGGACTTCAGTTTGGTAGAACAACTATTACCGGTGTATTCTCAGAGCAAAGATCAGAGACCAGATCTGTAAATGTACAAGGTGGAGGTACGGTAGAAGATTTTGAACTCTTTGCTTTGGATTATGATGAGAATCGACATTACTTTCTTTCTCATTATTTTAGAGATAATTATGACAGAACTTTGGCTAGTTATCCGTTTATAAACAATAATGTTCAGATTACAAGAATAGAAGTTTGGGTTACAAATCGTGCTACAAGTGCCCAAACCCTAACAGATGCGAGAAACATTGTTGCACTTCAGGATTTGGGTGAAGCACCGGTTACTGGAAATTTTACAATTCCACCAAGTTTGTTTAACGTAGGGCCGGGAGCTTTTCCTGCCAACAGAAATAATGATTTGGATCCTTTCGATATTGGTCCAGAAGGTCCGGTAACCGAATCGGTAAGGCAAATCTCAACAGTACAACAGGGTTTTATTGGGCCTATAGCTAACTTTAATGAAGGCTTTGACTATGCTATTTTAGAAAACGCACGCCAGTTAAATCCTAGTGAATATACCCTAAACACTCAGTTAGGTTATATTTCTTTAAATCAGCGATTGAATAATGATGAAGTATTGGCAGTGGCATATCAATACACCGTGGGAGGAGAGGTTTTTCAGGTGGGTGAGTTTGCTAACGATGGTGTAGACGCTACTGTAGGTGATACAACTGGTACTGATAATGTACCAGCGGGTGCAGGCCAAAGTTTAGTGGTTAAAATGCTGAAAAGTCCAATTCTCAACGTTAATTTACCTATATGGGATTTAATGATGAAGAATATTTATAGTACAGGGGCCTTTCGATTAGAGCAAAATGATTTTAGGTTAAATATTCTATATTCAAACCCATCGCCTGTCAATTATATTACAGCTGCAGAGGGTTCTACATTGCCATTGCCCGACGATGTTGATCAAACACCATTGCTAAGAGTATTCAATCTGGACCGACTTAATCCAAATAATGACCCCGTACAAGGTGGAGATGGATTTTTTGATTATGTGCCCGGAATTACAATCGATTCAGAAAATGGTCGCATTATATTTACGACCATAGAACCCTTTGGAGAGCATCTTTTTGATGAATTAGATAATGGGCCTGCGGGATCAAATTACTCAAATCCAGATTCGTATAATCCTAATCAGGCACAGTACGTATTTAGAGATCTTTATACCCAAACCAAAGTAATAGCAGAGCAAAGATCTGCAGACAAGAACTATTTTCAGTTAAAAGGCCGATATAAATCTTCTGGTCAAGACGGAATTCCGTTAGGCGCATTTAATGTACCCCAGGGATCTGTAACGGTAACGGCAGGAGGAAGAATATTACAAGAAGGAGTTGACTATACAGTAAATTATCAATTAGGTAGAGTTACTATTCTGGATGAATCTTTGAAAGCTTCAAATACTCCTATACAGGTGTCTACAGAGAATAATGCAGTTTTTGGACAACAAACAAAACGCTTTACAGGGATTAATATCGAGCACAAGTTTAGTGATGACCTACTCGTGGGAGGTACTTTTTTGAATTTAAATGAAAGGCCGATAACACAAAAAGCTAATTACGACTTCGAGCCCATTAATAATACAATTTTAGGTCTTAATGCAAGTTATGCTACAGAAGTACCTTTTCTAACCAGGTTGGTAAACAAGTTACCTAATATCGACACAGATGTACCTTCTAATATTTCAATGAGAGCTGAGGGTGCCTATTTGATCGCAGGAGCGCCAAAAGGAGCTGATTTTGATGGTAAGGTGACTACATATATAGATGATTTTGAAGGAGCACAAACCCGAATCGATGTCAGTTCACCATTGTCTTGGGAATTGTCGAGTGTGCCAATTGGATTCGATGATAACCCTCAAAATTCTAGTAATGCTTTAGGTTATAATGAAACATTATCTACGGGATACAAAAGAGCTAAATTAGCTTGGTATACTATAGACCCTATTTTTTACAGTAATAGTAGGCCGAGCGGTATTAGCGATGAAGATCTGGCATCTAATGCAACTAGAAGAGTGTTCATTGATGAAGTTTTTCCTGACACAGATATTGTACAAGGACAGAGTCTGGCACTATTTACATTAGATTTAAATTATGATCCAACAACTCGGGGTCAGTATAATTTTAATTCTGCCTATCTTCCTGACAGCAATAATACTCCTGATCCGACAGAAAATTTTGCAGGAATCACAAGGCAGCTAACTTCCACTAATTTTGAGCAAGCCAATGTAGAATTCATAGAGTTTTGGTTGTTGGATCCGTTTTATACGGGAAGTACAGGTGGTCAAGAGCCTTTGACTAATGATACTAGTGGTACTATTGTTTTTAATTTGGGTAATATAAGCGAAGATGTTCTGAAAGATGGTAGGAAACAGTATGAAAACGGTTTGCCTACGGCACAGGAAGATACCAATACTTTTACTTCCGACTATGCAAGGGTACCTGTTAATCAATCCTTAATTTATGCATTTGATTCTGAAGGCTTGGCTAGATCTAATCAGGATGTTGGATTTGATGGGTTAAGTGATGAAGATGAAAGAACCAAACCCGAGTTTGCTGCATTCAGTGCTTTAGATGATCCTTCGGGAGATAATTATCAGTATTTTTTACAAGCTGAAGGAGATGTTTTGCAGAGATATTTAAACTACAACGGAACGGAAGGGAACTCACCCACAGACGTGACTAATGATGATAGAGGTAACACTACCTTTCCCACTGCAGAGGATGTAAATAGAGATAACACTATGAACACCATAGATAGTTATTTTGAGTACGAAGTCCCAATTTTTAATGGGATGGGTATTGGGAACGATAATGGGACAGATTTTATCACAGATATTAGAGAAGAAGAAACGGTAGTGTCAGGGAGAACTATCGAATATAGGTGGGTGAGATTTAAAGTGCCAATTTACGAGCCTACCCGATCAATTAGAGAAATTAATGATTTTAGAGCAATTCGCTTTATGAGAATGTACCTTACAAACTTTTCTGAACCTGTTTTACTGCGATTTGGGAATTTGGATTTGGTAAGAGGAGATTATAGAAGATATGTTCAGTTAGGTAATACCACCAATGACCCTACCAGTGGTCTTAACGTATTTGGTGATAATGAAGTCATTGTAACTTCTGTAAGTGAAGAAGAAACGCCAAATTATATCACGCCACCGGGTGTGGTAAGGGAACAATTAAATAACAATAATAACATTATTCGTGAAGATGAAAGGTCACTGGCCCTTAGTGTAAACAATCTTCAGTCTGGGGACGCTCGCGGTGTATATAAGAATTTTAACGTTGATATGCGTCAGTATGAAAATCTTGAAATGTTCTTGCATGCAGAACCATTACCTAATCAAACCGCACTGCAAGATGGAGATTTAAAGGCTTTTATACGAATGGGAAATGATTTTACTAATAACTTTTATCAAATAGAAATTCCCTTAGAGGTTTCTGCGCTTAGTGATAGAGCCGAGAATGATGTTTGGCCAGAAGCTAATCGATTAAGTATTCCTCTGGAATTTCTTCAGCAAATAAAGGCAAGCTTGATAGACTCTGGGAACGGATTAAACTCATCAAATGTCAACTTCTTTGATGGACCAAATAATCTTAGAGTAGGTATCAAAGGAAATCCTAGCTTAGGTGATATTAGGGTAATGATGGTAGGAATAAAGAACGATAGCGGGAGTAATCAATCGGGTACGGTTTGGTTTAATGAAATGCGATTGAGTGATCTTAAAAATCAAGGAGGGTGGGCTGCGGTCGCCAATATGGATGCAAATATTGCGGATTTTGCTAATGTAAGTGCCTCGGGTAGAATTAGCACCATAGGTTTTGGAGGAATAGAACAGGGGCCAAATGAACGTAGTCTGGAAGATCATAAGCAATACGACTTAACGACTAATGTTAACATTGGGCAGCTCTTGCCCAAAAAATGGGGAGTGCAAATCCCGTTTAATTACAGCAGAGGAGAAGAATTAATCACACCGCAATACGATCCCGAGTTTCAGGATATAGAGCTTCAGGACCGACTGGATAATATAGCAGATCCAGAAAGACGAGAACAAATTGAACGGCAATCTACAGAGTATACCAAAAGACAAAGTTTTAATGTGATCGGTTTACGAAAAGAAAGAACAGGCGAAGCAAAGCCCATGCCTTATGATATTGAAAACTTTACTTTCTCAGGAACCTATAATCAGACAGATCATCGCGATTTTGAGATTGAAAAATCCTTAGATCAAAGTGTTAGATTAGGAGGGACTTACGACTTTGCATTTCAGCCCAAAGAAATAGAGCCTTTTAAGAAAATAAAACTTTTAGGGAAGAGTAAATATTTTGATTTGTTGAAGGATTTTAATTTTAACCTTTTACCAACAAGCATTGCAGTAAGTTCAAATATAAATAGGCAATATAATGAACAGGTATTTAGGGATATCACGCTTAGACCAGGTGATATTGGACTGCCCACATTGTTTCAACGCAATTTTCTTTTTGATTGGCAGTACGCAATCAATTATAACCTCACTAAATCCTTAAATTTTAGTTTTACCTCGGCTAATAATCGTATCGTCAAGAATTTTATTGATGAAAATAATGAGGTAGACAATACTATCAATATTTGGAGTGGATTTTTTGATATTGGAGATGCGAATACTCATAATCAGCAACTTCAGGTGAATTACGAAATACCATTGAATAAAATACCATTGTTTAAATTCATGAGGGCTACATACTCTTATAATGCAGATTTTCAGTGGGTGAAAGGTAGTGAGGCGCTAAAAACTCTTGACGATATTCCTGATTTAGGGAATACGGTGCAGAATGCTAATGTGCATACCATAAACGGTTCATTAGATATGAATACGTTGTATAAGTATGTTGGACTTACCAAAATTAGACCAGGGAAAAGAAAAACAAAGAAAACCAAAGACTCTAAAGAAAAGGAAAAAGGGGATAAGGAGTCTGAGAAGAAAACCAAAAAGTCATCCAAAACTAACGCTCCAAGAGGGAAAAGCAAATTAAGTATTGGTGATAAGGTTTACAATACATTAATTGGGCTTGTTACGGCAGTAAAGAAGGTTAATGTAAACTATCAGCAAGATAACGGGATTTTCTTACCAGGATATGTTAGAGAACCTGGTTTTATAGGAACATTAAAACCTACCACCGGTTTTACATTTGGAAGCCAGGCAGAGATTAGAGACATTGCTGCTCGTAATGGGTGGCTTACCTTGTATCAGGATTTTAATGAACAATATCGAGAAGTTGAAGGAAGGCAACTCAACGTACAGGCCTCATTGGGATTATTAAAAGACCTTAAAATTGATATAAGTGCAAACAGAAACTATTCTGAGACCTATACAGAGAATTATCGTATCGATGAAGATCTTCAATATCAGTCGCTAACACCTAATACCTTTGGTAATTTTACAATTTCCACCTTATTGATTAATACGGCTTTCAGCAAAAGTGATGAGTTTAGTTCTGAAGCATTTGATAATTTTAGAGAAAACAGGCAAATAGTTGCAGATCGTCTTGCAGCAGAATATTATGGTGTACCTGCAGCAGATGTTCCTAGAAGTGATGAAGAAGAGCCTAATGGATATCGATATCCCGTTGGATTTGGCAAAACTAATCAAGCAGTACTTTTACCAGCGTTTTTGTCAGCATATAGTGGTACCAGTGCCGAAAAAGTACAAAAAGGTGCATTTCGAGATGTACCGCTACCCAACTGGGATGTAAAATATACAGGTCTGATGAACCTAAAATGGTTCAAAAAACGTTTCAAACGTTTTTCTGTTGCACATGGATATCGCGCTAATTATACCATTAATCAATTTCAGACTAATCTTGAGTTTCAAAATCGAGGAGACATAGACCAATCAGGTAATTTTAGAAATCCCATCCTATACTCGAATATTAATCTAACAGAGCAGTTTAGTCCATTAGTACGATTGGATATGGAAATGGAAAATTCAATCAAGATTCTTGCAGAGTGGAAAAAAGATAGAGCATTGTCGCTAAGCTTTGATAACAATTTGCTCACAGAAATTCAAGGTAATGAATATATTATAGGTCTTGGATATAGGTTTGCTGATCTTACTTTTGCGACCAGAATCGCAGGAAGAAAACAAGTTATAAAGAGTGATCTTAATTTAAGAGCCGACTTATCGTTACGTCAAAACGAAACTTTGATTAGATATCTAGATTTAGATGATACACAAGTAACTGCGGGACAAGATATTTATGGTTTAAAGTTAACAGCAGATTATGCGCTTAGTAAAAATTTAACTGCTTTATTCTTTTACGACCATACATTTTCTGAGTTTTCAATTTCTACTGCGTTTCCGCAAACAACAATTAGAGGTGGATTTACTTTGAGGTATAACTTTGGGAATTAACTTTTTTTAATTTGAAGGGGCATAAGGTTATTGACAATTGTTTTTTGATAATTTTTTGGTTGGTTTTCGTAAAATCTAACAAAATAGAATTATTTTCGTCTTCAAAATATAAAAACATATAAACACTTTTTTCGAATGAATATTCCTTCAGAATTAAAATATACCAAAGATCACGAGTGGATCAAAATAGATGGGGATATCGCCACAGTAGGGATTACTGATTTCGCTCAAGGCGAATTGGGCGATATTGTTTATGTAGAGGTAGAAACCGTAGGTGAAGAACTAGAACAAGAAGAAGTTTTTGGTACAGTCGAGGCTGTTAAAACTGTTTCTGATTTATTTCTGCCTTTAACGGGAGAGATCCTAGAATTTAATGAAAATTTAGAAAGTGATCCAGAATTGGTAAATAGCGATCCTTATGGAGAAGGTTGGATGGTGAAGATTAAAATATCTGATACATCCCAAATAGATGATTTATTATCTGCAGATGGTTATAAAAAGGTTATTGGGGCATAGACCTCTTCTTGCTCTCTTAATTTTATACTTTATTTTAATTACATGGGCGTCACTAGCAAGGTTTATCATATCTTTTAAAGTTGGTGTACAAGGAAGTGATAAAATTGGGCATTTTGTAGCTTATTTTATTTTTACGATGATTTGGTTTTTGTTTTTCTTTTTTTCTGAAAAGAGAAATGAAAATTTTAGACAAAGTCTGGTCAAATCTTCTTTGATATGTTTTTTTTATGGAGGACTGATGGAATTATTACAAATGCTTTTGACGAATTATCGAAGTCCGGATTGGTATGATATGATAGCCAATACAAGTGGTATAATTTTTGCATTTATTTTATTAAAAGTATTTGAAAGTGAATTGATTATGTTTAAGAAAAAGAAGCGCCTTGTAACTTGAGGAGATACGTTTTAATCGTTTTTAGACTCAATTGATGAATTAGATAAAAGTTAAAAAACTGAGTTTTTGTTTTACATTTTTATCTTTAATTGGAAATTACAAAAGAAATTAGCTATTTTAGCAATCCTATAACGTAATATAATTATGGAACCGAAAAAAAATCCTAAAGCAGATTTAAATAGAAGAAGTACCTTGTTCCTTCAGTTGGGACTTATTTTAGTGCTTTTTATTACATGGCAAGGAATTGAGTGGAAAACTTATGATAGAAGTAACATTGATATAGGTCAGGTTAATCTTGACGAATTAGAAGAAGAAGATGTTCCAATTACTCAAAACTTAAATACACCACCACCTCCACCACCTCCACCACCTGCTCCAGAGATTATCGATGTAGTAGAAGATGAAGAAGAGGTAGAAGAAACTATTATCGAATCAACAGAAACCAATCAAGAAGAAGAGATTGTTGAAGTAGAAGAAGTAGAAGATGTAGAAGAAGAAGAAGAAATTGCAGACGTACCATTTGCTGTTATCGAGAACGTACCTGTTTTTCCAGGTTGCGAAGGTGCAGGAAACAATGCTGCAAAAAAGAAATGTATGAGTGATAAGGTTAAGAAATTTGTTAACCGTAAGTTTAATACAGAACTTGGTAATGAGCTCGGACTGTCTGGAGTAAACAGAATCTATGTGAGATTTAAAATTGACAGAAGCGGTAATATTGTTGGTGTTCAGGCCAGAGGACCGCACCCAAGATTAGAAAAAGAGGCACAAAGAGTGGTTAATATGTTGCCTAAAATGACCCCGGGAAAACAACGAGGAAAAGCAGTAGGTGTACTGTATTCTTTACCAATAGTTTTTCAGGTACAAGACTAGAAATAAACACATTTAAAATATTAGAATCCCGTCACATGATTGTAGACGGGATTCTTTTTTGGTATGCTTGTTGATTCAGATTTAATTGTAACGTTAAAACTAAATATTATGAGTAACAAGCACGATGCTAATGTACGAAAAAGTACATTGGAGAACTTTCAAATTGGACTTATAGCAAGTCTATTATTTACATTTCTAATGTTTGAGGTATATACGACGGTACCTGTTATTAATCGGTCATCCCCAATCATGATGGATGATGAGCCAACATACGTTTGGGATACCAGGTTTGTAGAATATCAAGAACCAGAGAATAAAGTAGTTGCAGAAAAGAAAAGTAAACCAGTTGTGGATCCTGAGGATTTTAAAATTGTTGAGAATGATGCAATGCTTAAGAATATTGATGAGGTTTTTAAAAATGAACCTATCGAATCTGCTCCCTTTACCCCGGATGTACTTCCTGATGATCCTGAAGATAATGACCCGATAAGTTATCCTTTCACGAAAATAGAGTGGGTTCCTATTTTTCCGGGATGTGAGAAATTAAAGACGAATAAGGAAAGAGCTGCCTGTTTTTCGGAAAAAGTAGGAAGGATAGTTTCTAGAAAATTTAATACTGGACTTGGTCAAAAATACGGGTTAACAGGTTTGCAAAGGATATATACCCAATTTGACGTAGATGCTAATGGAATGATTACTAATATTCAAGTTAGAGCTCCGCATCCAAAATTAGAAAAAGAAGCAAAGCGAATAATAGATTTATTTCCTCAAATGACTCCAGGAAAACAAAGAGATACTCCAGTGACGGTAAAATATCAATTACCTATCGTTTTTAAAATTCAAGACTAGAATAATCTATTTTGTAGGGGTATAGCGTAGTCGAAATGTATTTATTCCACCTTTCGACTACGCTTATGATAACAGAATTTTTCTTTTTATGGTGACTTGACATCGTTATAAGCATGAAAAATAGCAGTCATAATTGACTTCTGTATAGAAATATTAATACGACATTTGATAAAGAAATAGCAATAGTGTTACTTCTAGTCTGTTAAAAGCTTAATAATGCATCCTTAGAAAGTTGTCTAAAAACCTTTTAAGGGTTATCTTTGCACCACTTTTAAAAAAAGTTATTTAGAAAAGTGCAAGATTTGAGCGTAACCCAAATTACAACCGCAAAAGTTTCTGTTGTTCAAGATTTTAAGGAGATCACAAAAATGCGTTTGGCATTAAGTGTAGTTTTTTCTTCGGTAGCCGGTTATCTATTAGGTGTAGAAGTGGTTTCTTTTAGTACGCTGTTGTTATTGGCAATAGGAGGTTATTTCATGGTAGGTGCTTCAAATGCGTTTAATCAAATTATAGAAAGAGATCTTGATAAATTAATGGATCGAACCAAAAACAGACCAGTTCCATCAGGAAGAATGTCTGTTAATACTGCTTTTGCTATCGCTACTCTTTTTACGATTGCAGGAATTAGTGTTTTATATATTATAAACCCTAAAACGGCAATGTTTGGCGCTATTTCCATTTTTGTTTACGTGAGTTTGTACACTCCGTTAAAAACCAAAACACCATTGTCTGTTTTTGTTGGTGCTATTCCCGGGGCAATTCCTTTTATGTTGGGCTGGGTTGCGGCAACTAATGATTTTGGAATAGAGCCAGGTACATTATTTATGATACAATTTTTTTGGCAGTTTCCTCATTTTTGGGCTATTGGATGGTTTTTGTACGAAGACTATAAAAAAGGAGGATTTTTTATGCTTCCCACAGGTAAGAGAGATCAAGGTACAGCAGTACAGATTATTCTTTATACAGTTTGGACAGTAGTTACTTCATTAATACCGGTTTTTGGGGTAACAGGAGACTTATATCTTACTCCGGTATCTGGAGTTGTCATTCTAATTTTGGGATTAATCTTATTAAGATCTGCAATTCGATTATACAAAGAAAGAGATACTAAAACTGCTAAACAACTAATGTTAGTGAGTGTTTTATACATTACATTATTGCAGATTATCTATGTAGCAGACAAATTTATTCGGATATGGATTTAACACAAGGTACAACACAAGAAAAAATCAACAGATCCAAAAAAACCATGATGTGGTTTGCTATGGTGAGTATGGCAATGGTATTCGCTGGCCTTACTAGTGCTTATGTAGTAAGTAAAGCCAGAAAAGATTGGGTAACCGATTTGGTTTTTCCTCAGCCGTTTATTTATAGTATTTTTGTAATATTAGCAAGTAGTATTACCCTTTACATGGTTAAAAAAGCTATTGAGAAAAATAATAGAGGAGTCGCTACTGGTTTGTTGCTATCAACACTAGCTTTAGGAATTCTTTTTATTGTCTTACAATTCGAAGGTTTTAAAGAGATAATTAATCAGGGATATCATTTTACCGGACCAACATCCAATATTGTTTCCACTTTTATGTTTATCATCGTGGTTACCCATTTGGCTCATATAGTTGGAGGAATCATGGTACTTATAGTGCTAATTTATAATCATTTTAAACAAAAATATAAAGCCGGTCAAACTTTGGGATTAGAACTAGGTGCTATGTATTGGCATTTTGTTGATTTTCTGTGGGTTTATCTCTTTTTGTTTTTATATTTTATCAAGTAATTCAAAATCTATTGATGCGTTCTTACAAAAGAGATTCTCAAGAGGAATTACATTTGCCTTAATTAAAAAATTGATTTGAGCAGGTGAAATGATAAAATTGATTATTTTTGTGGAAAATTTAACAATACCAAATTCTATATATGGAAACAGCTGTTACTAAAACAGGTACCGAAGATAAAATCTGGGGAGGTGGTAATCAACCACTCAAGGTGAGTTATGGTAAAATGATGATGTGGTTCTTTATCCTTTCTGATGCACTTACATTCTCTGGTTTTCTTGCCGCATATGGCTTTTCAAGATTTAAATTTATTGATTCATGGCCTATAGCCGACGAGGTGTTTAATCACTTTCCTTTTCTACATGGAGTAGATGCACCAATGTACTATGTGGCTTTGATGACTTTTATACTTATTTTCTCTTCTGTAACTATGGTATTGGCGGTTGATGCAGGGCATCAAATGAAGCAGAAAAAAGTTATCATTTATATGTTCTGGACCATTATAGGAGGTCTTATTTTTGTTGGCTCACAAGCATGGGAGTGGAAAAACTTCATTAAAGGAGAATATGGAGCTGTAGAGACTAAAGCAGGACAAATTCTCCAGTTTGTTGATACAGAAGGTCATAGAGTTGGTCTTGAGGAAATAGCAGATCCACAAGAAGATGTAAGAAGACAGCATTTAGAAAAGAATGGAATCTGGTATGAAGCAGAAGATGATCTTCCTACCTACACTATAGATGAAATAAGGGCTGGCTTTGCAAAGAGAAACGATGTATTGATCAGGACACAGACGCTTACTGAAGAAGGTGAGAAAACTATATTATCGAGGGAAGAATCTCTAAAAAGACTACAAAATGATGCTGTTGGTATAGTTGAAGGAGCTAATTTGGTTCATAATGAATATGGAACTCCGTTGTTTGCAAATTTCTTTTTCTTTATTACTGGTTTTCACGGTTTTCATGTATTCTCTGGAGTGATCATCAACATTATTATCTTTATTAATGTAATTCTCGGGACTTATGAAAGAAGAAAGAATTATGAGATGGTAGAAAAAGTAGGACTTTATTGGCACTTTGTAGATTTGGTATGGGTATTTGTATTTACATTCTTTTACCTGGTTTAATAAAAATATAGTAGTAAAATAAAATGGCACACGATATAGCACATCACGAATCGAATACAGGTAAAATCTGGAAGGTATTTTTCATACTTTCTGTTATTACAATTGTTGAGGTAATCCTTGGGATTATAAAACCTGCATTTTTAGTTGAAACAACATTAATTAGCATGAAGCTTCTTAACTGGATTTTCATTATTCTGACCATATGGAAAGCTTATTACATCACATGGGCATTTATGCATATGGACGGAGAAACAAAAGGTCTGAGGAGATCGGTAGTATGGACAGCGATATTTTTAATATGTTATTTGATCTTTATACTGCTTACAGAGGGAGATTATGTTTATGAAGTATTCAAAGCAGGATATAAAAGCTGGGACTTCTAGTCTAAAAAATATACGTTAAAAGCATTGTAAAAAGACGGTTTTTTAAACCGTCTTTTTCTATTTTTGCACAACTTATGTGAGTAATATTTATATGAAAAAATTTCTTGTTTTAGGTATCTTATTTGTACTACCATTAGTGGCATATTTATTTTTTGCTTCTGGGGTACACAACTTTGCTAAGCTTCCTGTACTAAATACTAACATAGGGGATGTTGAAAATTTTGAATCCTTGAATTCTGAAAAGATTACTTTTAAGAATAAAATTACTGTCTTGGGGTTTTTAGGTAATGATATATACAATAAAGAAGGAAATGCGTTCAATCTAAATCAAAAGATTTATAAGAAAAATCACGGGTTTCAAGATTTTCAATTCGTAATGGTGTTACCCTTTGGAAGTGAAGAGGCAGCCGCAGAACTTTTAGATGAATTAGGCAATATTACAGATGTGTCTGGATGGAAATTTCTTTTTGGTACACGAGAGAATATAGAAGAGTTATTTGATAGTCTGAATACGCCACATCAATTAGATGAAAGACTGGCTACCCATTATGTATATATTATAGATAAAGATCAAAGTTTAAGAGGAAGAGATGGTAAGCTTAAAGAAAATGAACCTAAAGTATATGGTTATGATGCCAGCTCTGTAGCAGACCTGGCAAATGTAATGAATGATGATATCAAGGTTGTTCTTGCAGAATATCGTTTAGCACTTAAAAAATATAAAGCAGATCGCAGTGATAGTTTGGACGACTATCGAGATCAAAAGAATTAATCGATTATGAAAAAGTATTCATACGTTGGTATCTCATTTATTATACTAATCTTTGGTATTATTTTCATTCCAAGAATTGTAAATAGAGTAAAAAGTACTTCAGTGATCAAAAATGATAGGATGAGTGCCAATAATCCTATTACAAACGAAAATCTTTCGTATATAAAAATTAACGGAGAACCAAAAAAAGTACCAGAATTTGCATTTCTGGATCAGGATAGTGTTTTAATTACAAATCATGACTATAAGGGGAAAGTATATGTGGTAGATTTTTTCTTTACAAGTTGCCCTACGATTTGCCCAAAAATGAGTAAAAATCTGGTATACCTTCAGAATCAATTAAAAGACTATCCAGATTTTGGAGTAGCTTCGTTTACAATAAATCCAAAGTATGATACCCCAAGAAGGCTTAAAACATATGCCGAAAATTATAAGGTTACAGATCCCGATTGGCATTTTTTAACTGGAGATAGAGAAGACATCTATGATCTTGCTAATTCAGGGTTTAATATTTATGCTGCAGAGAATCCCGATGTTCCCGGTGGGTTCGAGCATAATGGCTATTTTGCATTAATTGATCAAGACGGATATATTCGATCACGATATGACGCTTCTGGTAATCCAATTATTTATTATAGAGGAACTATCGGCGTAGATGAGAAGGTAGACAGTAACGGAGAAGAAGAACAGATAACAATTTTATTAGAAGATATAAAAAAATTACTGGATAAAGATGAGTAATTCAACTGCTATAGAACAAAAATATAACAAGTGGATCATTGTACTATCGATCGCTATTCCCCTTGTTGTAGCTGCATTGTTTGGTGTGAATTTAAGAAAACTGGGGTTCAATGTCGAGCCACTTACTTTTTTACCACCAATTTATGCTTCGGTTAATGGATTAACGGCCCTAATTCTTTTGGTAGCATTATGGGCGATTAAGAACAAAAAGATAAAATTACACGAAGGATTGATGAAAACTGCAATTCTTTGTTCTGTACTCTTTTTAATCATGTATGTAGCTTACCATATGACCAGTGATTCTACCAAGTTTGGAGGTGAGGGAGCTATTCGTTACCTATATTACTTTATTTTGATTACCCATATTGTGCTATCTGTGCTTGTAATTCCTTTTGTTTTAGTAACCTATGTTAGAGCATTGTCTCAACGATTTGATAAACATAAGAAAATCGCAAGAATAACATTTCCGATTTGGCTGTATGTTGCTATTACAGGAGTTGTAGTATATATAATGATATCACCGTATTATAATTAATATTTGAAACTTTAACCTGTTATTCCAGCGCAGATGGAAATCAACAAATGAATCGAAAGAGCATATATATAGTACTATTTTTAGTATTCACTACCTTATCGGCAGAAGCACAATGTGCTATGTGTAGAGCCGTTTTAGAAAGTGAAGAAGGACAGGAAACAGCAAAAGGGATCAATAATGGAATCGTGTACCTAATGATTATCCCATATATCTTGATAGGAGCTGTTGGATATTTCATTTACAAAAACAAGATAAAAGCTTCAACATCTAAGCAATAGTTATTTCCGATACCACGATAATTTTAACATATTCATAACGTTTTGGGATGTAACAAAAATCATAAATGGTTAGTCTTATGTAAAAGACGACGCTAACCAATCAAAAAGTCTTCGTGGGGAAAACTATAAGATTGACTTAATTTTTTTGTTCTGTTAGTGAGTCTCTGTTTTATTGAGGCATGATTTTTGCGCCTCTCAAATCTTATTCATGCAGTATGATTGAAATAAAAGACTTACATAAATCCTACCAGATGGGAAGCAATTCGCTTCATGTACTCAAAGGAATAGATTTTAGTGTTAAAGAAGGTGAATTGGTGGCTATTATGGGATCATCTGGTTCAGGGAAATCTACGTTGCTAAATATTTTGGGGATGTTGGACGAAGCAGATAGCGGCAGTTATTTTCTGGATGGTCTACCTATAAAAAACCTTAATGAAAAAATAGCAGCCCAATATCGAAATAAATTTTTGGGTTTTATCTTTCAGTCATTTAATTTAATTACGTATAAAAATGCAGTGGATAATGTAGCTTTACCGCTGTATTATCAGGGGATAAAGAGAAAAGAAAGGCAAGACAAAGCAATGCATTATTTAGAAAAAGTTGGTCTAGCAGAATGGTCTACACACCTTCCCAATGAGTTGTCTGGGGGGCAAAAACAAAGAGTTGCTATTGCTAGAGCCATGGCATCAGAACCGAAAGTATTATTAGCCGACGAACCTACCGGAGCTCTAGATACGAAGACTTCATATGATGTTATGGAACTTATACAAGGAATCAATGATGAAGGAAAAACAATTCTAATTGTAACTCACGAGCCAGATATCGCTAATATGTCAAAACGAATAGTGAATTTAAAAGATGGGGTTATCATTGATGATACAATAGTAAAACAAGTAAAAGCAAATGTAAATGTTTAGTTTAGAACGATGGCAGGAAATGTTCGACACTATTGCCAAAAATAAATTACGAACGTTTCTTACTAGTATATCGGTGGCATCTGGAATTTTTATTTTGGTTCTTCTGTTGGGAGTTGGACAGGGAATGCAAAATGGTATTTCTAAAGAATTTCGGGATGATGCAGCCAACAGTGTATGGGTGTGGACAAGAACTACTTCAAAAGAATACAAAGGGTTGAATCCCGGCAGATCTATTCAAATGACGAATGAGGATTTTGAATTTATTGATAAGTTGGAAGGAGATAATCTAGAGCATCAATCATCTTTAGTTAGAATTTGGGATGGCATTGTTTCTTACGAAAAAGAATCTGGAAATTATCGAATAGAAGGAGCGTTTCCGGGTTTCCAATTTATTGAAAATGAATCTTTACTATCAGGAAGGTTTATCAATGAAGATGACGTTAGAGAAAGAAGAAAAGTCGTTGTAGTTGGTAACAAGATTAAGAAGGAACTACTTAAAGATGTTGATAACCCTGTCGGAATCTATATTAAGCTTAATGATATTTTATTTAAAGTGATTGGAATATATAGTGATGAAGGAGGTGATCGCGAAGAAGAAAAAGTAATTGTACCTTCTACAACTGCTCAAAGTGTTTTTAATCGGGGGCAATACATCAACAATCTTACGTATACACTTCAACCTGAAGAAAATTTTGAAACCGCGGTTAAAAAGTCAATGGAGTTTGTAGCGTCAATGGAATCTTATTTAAAAACGAAACATGTTATAGCTCCTTCAGATGAGAGGGCAATTGGTATCAATAATTCGCTAGAAAATGCCAAACGTTTCTATAATCTGATTTTTATGATTAAGGCATTTTTTTGGTGGGTTGGTATTTGCACAATAATAGCCGGTGTAGTTGGAGTTAGCAATATCATGCTCATTATCGTTAAAGAAAGAACAAAAGAAATAGGAATTCGTAAAGCCTTAGGAGCGCAACCCATGTCGATAATCGGAATGATTCTTCAAGAAGCTATTTTTGTTACGGCAATTGCGGGTTTTACAGGACTAATCTTAGGATTAGCCTTATTAGAGCTTGCAGGCCCTATGATACAAACCGAGTTTATTGCCAATCCTTCTGTAAATTTTAATGTAGCACTCACAACGGTTTTCATTCTTATTTTTGCAGGAGCATTAGCAGGATTTTTTCCAGCCTGGAGAGCTGTTAAAATTAAACCGATAGTAGCACTTAGAGACGAATAATATGTTTAGCAGAGATAGTTGGAACGAAATAATTGAAGCACTAACAGCTAATTGGTTTAGAACTTTGTTGACCGCTTTTGGTGTCTTTTGGGGGATTTTTATTTTGGTAATTCTCCTAGCAGCCGGTAAAGGTTTAGAAAACGGTGTAAAACAAGGTTTTGGTGATATAGCAACGAACACTATGTTTATGTGGACTCAAACTGCATCGCGGCCTTACAAGGGGTTACCAAAAGGTAGAAAATTCAATTTTAAAATAGGAGATGTCCCTTCTATTCGACAACAAGTACCTGGCTTAATGTATATCTCTCCTAGAAATAGATTAGGTGGATTTAGAGGGTCTAACAATGTAGTAAGGGGGCTTAATACAGGAGCTTACAACGTGTATGGGGATTATCCTGAAATTATTAAGCAGGATCCCATTAATATTACTTCGGGAAGATTTATAAATTATGGAGATATAGATAATAAAAGAAAAGTTGCCGTAATAGGAAGTGGCGTACAAAAAGAACTCTTTTCGGAAGGGGAAGAGCCCATAGGAGAATATATCAAAATACAAGGGGTGAATTTCATGGTTATTGGTACGTACTCCAAAAAATCTAATAATGGAGATGGGGAAGAAGGACAAAAAGAAATCTATGTTCCTTTTACTTCTTTTTCTCAAGCCTTTAATTATGGCGAACGTGTAGGGTGGATGGCAATAACTGCTCAAGATGATCAATCCATTACAAATCTTAAAGATGATGTCATTGAAGTAGTAAAAACAAACCATAGTATCCATCCCGACGATATTCGTGCTGTGGGAAGTTTTGATTTATTTGCCGAGTTTAGTAAAATTAATGGTTTATTCGTGGCTCTAAAAGGGGTTGCATACTTCGTAGGAACACTTATACTTTTATCTGGAATTATTGGAATTAGTAATATTATGCTTATAGTTGTGAAGGAAAGAACCAATGAAATAGGAATTCGCAGGGCCCTGGGGGCTTCACCCTGGGCGGTAAGAGGACAAATATTATTAGAATCTATATTTTTAACTATCATTTCGGGTATGACAGGAATTGCTGTCTCTACCGGAATCATATTTTTGATTAACAAAATGTTAGATGGAACGCCTCCTAGTAATGATACTATGTTTGCTAATCCAAGTGTGGATTTGTCAGTTGTATTCATTGCTCTCATAATATTAATCACTAGTGGTCTATTGGCAGGTTTGATTCCGGCACAAGTGGCTATCAAAACTAAACCTATTGACGCATTGCGTTCAGAATAATAAGTAAATCAATCAAATTTGGCTTTTCCCGTTGGGATAGCTTAATAAATTTTATATACTAAAAATGAAAAAAACTGTTACTATTATTATATTGGTTATTATTACAGCTGTATTTGCAGGATCATTGTACTATCTGTATAAAAAAAATCAGGAAGACCCCGTTACCTATGAAACTGAACAGGCTTCCATAGAAACTATCATTAAAAAAGCAGTTGCTACTGGTAGTATTGTTCCAAAAGAAGAGGTGTTAATCAAACCTAATATTTCTGGTATTATTGAAGAAATTTATATTGAGGCCGGCGATCAGATCAAATCAGGTGACCTTATCGCCAAAATTAGAGTGGTACCTAATATTTCTTCATTACAAAGTGCACAAAACGCAGTAGAGAGCGCTAAAATTGCTCTTGATAATCAAGAAAAAATTTATAATAGGCAAAAAGAGCTTTTTGATAAAGGAGTTATCTCTGCCAATGAGTTTGACGGTGTTGATGTAACTTTTAAACAAGCAAAGCAATCGTATGATGCAGCAAAGCAAAATTATCAGATAGTCAAAACAGGAACTGCTAGAGGATTAAGTAGTGTGGCCAATACCTTGATAAGATCTACAGTAACCGGAATGGTATTAGAAGTTCCTGTAAAATCAGGAAACCAAGTGATAGAGGCTAATAATTTTAATGATGGTACTACGATCGCAACCGTTGCAGACGTTGGGGAAATGATTTTTGAAGGTAAGGTTGATGAAAGCGAGGTAGGAAAAATTAAAGAGAAACTTCCTTTAGAAATTACGGTGGGAGCCATAGAAAATAAAAAATTTGATGCTGTCTTAGATTATATAGCGCCCAAAGGAAATGAAGAGAATGGTGCTATACAATTTGAAATTAAAGGGACTTTAAAGAAAAAGGACAGTACTTTTATCAGAGCAGGACTTAGTGCTAATGCTTCTATAATTTTGGCAAGGGCTGATAGTGTTATGGCACTCAAAGAAGCGTTAATACAATATGATGACAAAACGCAAAAACCTTTTGTAGAGATTGAAGTTGCTGATCAACAATTTGAGAAGAGAGATATTGAATTAGGGATTAGTGACGGGATTAATGTGGAAATCAAAAGCGGTATTACCAAAGATGATAAACTCAAGGTATGGAATATTATTAAAAAACCTGAGTTTACTAATTGATTTCTAAATAAATCATTTTTTTTGTAACAACATCGATCAATTATATACTTATAGGCATTATGCGAATTAAAACTTCAATTTTATTAATAACACTATTAGGCGTGTTTGGGATTCAGGCGCAAGAAAAGAAATGGACGTTGCGTGAGTGTGTAGAATATGCTTTAGAAAACAATATTACTATAAAGCAGTCTGAACTGGATATAGAATCCGCTAGTATAGATAGATTGGGCGCTTTGGGAAATTTTGTACCGAGCGTGAGTGCTAACGGGACCCTATCTTCAAATACTGGAGCAAATATTAACCCCGTAACCAATGCATTTGAAACTTCAACATTTACATCATTTACTACAGGTGTTAATGTAGGACTAACTTTATTCGATGGTTTACGTAATTTGCGTCAGCTACAAAGAGCAAAATTAAATAAGTTGTTGAGTCAGTATAATTTAGGTAAATCAAAGGATGATATTGCTTTATTTGTGGCAAACAGTTATTTGCAAGTTCTGCTGAACAAGGAATCTTTGAAGGTTATAGAAAAACAACATGAGATTACATTAGAACAACTACAGAGAACTAAGGATTTGGTGGATGCAGGAGTACTACCGCAAGGAGATCTTTTAGAAATTGAAGCTACCTCTGCAGATGAACTGACTCGTATTGTGCAGGCAGAAAATGCTGTTCAAATTTCGTTGATAAGCCTAGCGCAAACGTTATTAATCAAAGATTATGAAAGTTTTGATATTGCCGAACAGGAATATTTAGTCCCAGGAGCAGAAATGTTAGAAAAACCTGTAGATGAGGTTATGGCAAAAGCAAGAGAGGCGAGATATGAAGTTCAAATTGCAGAACAAAATAAATTATTAGCAGAAAAAGATCTTCAGCTGGCAAGAGGAGGATATTATCCAACTTTAAATGCATTTTTTGGATATAATACCAGATGGGCAGATAACGACTTTTTATCTAGAGGTTTTACAGAACAATTATATGAAAACGATGGATTTTCTTATGGTTTACAATTGAGTTTACCGGTACTAAATGGCTTCACGACAAGAGCTAATGTTAAAAGAAATAAAATAAGTACAAAACGAGCCGAATTTCAGTTGGAGCAGGCACAATTAGATCTGGATAGCAATGTATATCAGGCTTATTTGGATGCCAGGGGAGCTGCAGAAGCTTATGAGGCTTCATTGGTTTCTGTCAAAGCACAAGAAAGAGCCTATGAGTATGCAAAGGATCGTTATGATGTAGGGCTGACAAATGCCTTCGATTTTAGCCAGTCAAAGTTTAGATTGGAGAATGCGCAAAGTCAAGAAGTACAGAACAAATTCGATTACATTTTTAAGCTGAAAGTTTTAGAGCTTTACTTCGGAATAAAGATAGCAGATATAAAATTATAAGTAATAAGCCTTTCTATTTTTTTGGCTATTATCTAAAAGATTGTAATTTCATATCAGACAATTAACGTTAAAATAGGTCATGAATAGAAAAACATTACTTTTTATTTTAGGTGCTGTATTACTCTTGATCATAATGCTTATCTATGGTAAAAAGGCAGGATGGTTTGGTAAGAGTGGTAACTTTAAAGAGGTATCTACAACTAAGATCGAAAAAATTGATATCGTTGAAACGGTTGCTGCTACAGGTAAGATTCAGCCAGAAGTAGAGGTTAAGCTTTCTTCAGAAGTATCTGGAGAAATTATTAACTTACCTATCAAAGAGGGTCAACAAGTAGAGAAAGGCGATCTTTTGGTGCGTATCAATCCTGATATCATCCAATCTGGATTAAACAGATCTCAGGCAGCGCTTCAAAATGTAAGGGCTGGTCTCCAACAAGCCGAAGCAAGTTTAACAGAAGCTCAATTAAATTACGATCGTAATAAAGGGTTATTTGAAAGAGGAGTGATTTCTAAAGCCGATTGGGATGCTTCTGTTTCGGCATATGAGGTTGCAAAGGCTGCAAGACAGTCTGCCTTTTATAATGTCAAAAGTGCGCAGGCTACAGTGAATGAAGCAAAAGATAATTTGAGTAGAACTACTATTTATGCACCCATGACTGGTACAATTTCGAAACTATCTGTCGAATTAGGTGAACGAGTGGTAGGTACTCAACAAATGGCTGGAACTGAAATTGTTCGTGTTGCTAATCTTAACAACATGGAAGTTGAAGTTGATGTAAATGAAAATGATATTGTTAAAGTCTCTATCGGTGATTCGACTATTGTAGAAGTTGATGCCTATCTCAAAAAAGAATTTAAAGGGCTTGTAACAGAAATTGCTAATTCTGCAGAGAATGCTACAAGTGCAGATCAGGTAACTAATTTTAGGGTTAAAGTGCGTATTCTTGAAGAATCTTATAAAGATTTAATTGAAGGAAAGCCACATAGCTATTCACCATTTCGACCTGGTATGACTGCAACAGTTGATGTGATTACAGACAAAAGGGAAGATGTTATTGGTGTCCCCATAAGTGCTATTGTAATCAAAAGTGATACCTCTAGTGTACCTGAAAAAACTACTAAGGATAAACTCGCTGGACCTGATGAGAAATTTGAGTGCGTGTTTGTGAAAGAAGGAGAAAATGCTAAACTTAGGGTGATCAAAACCGGAATTCAAGATGATAGTAACATCGAGATCACAGAAGGATTAAAAGTTGGAGACGAAGTCATAACCGGACCATATAATACAGTTACAAAAATTCTTAAGACAGGAGATAAGGTAACTACTGAAACTGAAAAAAAATCTGACAAATAATAGACAATAGCCTATCTTTGCCAAAATTTTTGAGGGATGGCCTATATTCTTTGTATCGAAACTTCTACTACCAATTGTTCTGTTGCTTTGACTCACGATGACAAAGTAATTGCATTAGAAGAAGATTACAGCCTGCAATACTCTCATGCCGAACGATTACATAATTTCATTGATAAAGTGATTAAAGATGCAGGTTTATCCTTGAAAGATCTTTCAGCTATAGCGGTAAGTAAGGGTCCTGGTTCTTATACCGGGTTAAGAATAGGTGTTTCTGCTGCTAAAGGCTTATGCTACGCACTTGAAATTCCTTTACTATCAGTATCCACATTATATTCGCTGGCTTTACAAATAGAAATAAAAGAAGAGAATATGTATATAGTCCCTATGCTTGATGCTCGAAGAATGGAAGTATATGCTGCTGTGTTTTCTAACCAATACGAACAAGTACGTGAAATCAAAGCCGAAGTTTTGGCAGAGCACTCTTTTTCTGAATATTTGGAAAACAAGAAAGTATATTTTATTGGCAACGGAGTAGAAAAATTTTCGGCTATTTGTAAGAATGATAACGCAATCTTTATTGAAAATAAATTGCCATCGGCAAAGGAAATGGCAACAATAAGTTTCTCTAAATATAAGAAAGAAGATTTTGAAGATGTGAGTTACTTCGAGCCTTATTATCTGAAGGATTTTGTCACCAATTAAATAAAAAAAATGTCATCTCTAAAATTGGATGACATTTTTCTATGATTAATTATTTAAACCTGTATTTAGTTGCGCCGAGTACTTAAAAGACTTTGCGATGGATTAGAATCTGCCCTTTTAAGTGCACTGTATCGAGCAACAAATCTAATTAGATCTTCTTCCTTTTTTAAACGTATTTTTTCCTTCTTTAAGTATTCTTTTAGTTCACCTTCTTTATCATTAAACGTAGCCAATAGGTCTCGTTTATTCATAGGTAACTCCATAATCATGTCTTCTTCTTCCAGATAATAAGTAGTGAGCATTCTAAGTTCACCAGGATCGTCAGCTTGTGTTAAAGAATTTTTTGAGGGCTCTTTTATTTTTAGAGTTAATTTCTTATATATTCGATATTTGTCATTCAACTCGACTAAGATATAATAACCCTCTCTGTTTTGTCCTCTTTGTCCTTTAAAATTGCAGTAATAGAAATAGTCACCATCAATTCTGGCATGAACTGTCGGTCTCTTCGCTATTGCATATAAACTAGAGCCTTGACTGTATTCTAACGCATCTGTAAAGATATTGTATTTAAGTTTTGCATCATAGGTTCCCGATTTTTCATCAATGACACTAGATTCTTTGTATCTCGATTTCATGTAAACAGAACCGTCATAATCATCAAAAGTTGAAATTCTCTCTGTAGACGTTAGTAAATCTCTGGGTAATTGTGCAAATAATGTTGGGGCTATTGCTAGAAAAAGCAAAAGTAGTATTCTTTTCATATTTATCGATTTGGTTACGATAAAATTAGTTAAATACCAGATTAAATACAATTAATGAGAGATTTTATCACAATTTTTGCGAATTACGTAAAGTATAGTACAAATTGCCTAATTATTTAAGAGAAAAAGGCAAATTTAATATTAAATTAACATAATTTTTTTATGGTAAAACCATAATTTTTACGATTTATTGACTATAAAAATTTTGTAATTCGTTAATTTTCATCGTTTAAACTAAGAATACTCAAGCTAATCTGACTGTGATTTCTTTCAAAAAGCATATACTCATTGATATAAGATTCACTAAGGAGAAACAGTTAGTTAATCAAGTAAATTAACCGCATTATTTATTTCGTTTACAGGATATTTGCATGCATTATTAACACATACATAAATCAGCGTTTCATCATCAGTAAATCTGTTTTTCAATAAGGCCATTTCAGAATCTGATGTACTACCAGCCAACAATTTATTAGGAATATAAATTTGATGTAGTTCCTGTATTTTCTTTTCAGCTTCGTGTCCAACAACAACTATTTCATAAAAGTCAAAAGTAAAATTAAGCATGAGATCAAGCCAATTAGAATATCCAGAAGGATAAGATTGTATTTGTGACTTCATATTGTGCAACATATTTTCACTTATTTCTTTATAGGTAGGTTCATTATAATAGTGAGATAATGAGAACAGGCTTTTAGCAAGAATTGAATTTGACGCAGGAATAACGTTATCACTGGATTCAATTGTACGCACAATAAGTCGTGGGTCTTTGTCAGAAGTGAAATAGAATATATTTCGATTATTGTCGAAAAAATGGTCAATAGTATATGTTGCTAATCTTTTTGAGATCTCTAACCATTCAGGGTCCAATGTATTTTGATATAATAGAATAAAGGCCTCTATTACTGTAGCGTAGTCTTCGAGGTAGCCATTTACAGTACTCTTGCCATTTTTGTAATTATGAAATAAAGAATAATCACTTTTTAATTGATTCTTTTTTATGAAAGTAGCATTTTTTATGGCGTTGTTTAGGAATTCTTTATCTCCAAAAACTCTATAAGCATCAAGATAAGCTTTAAGCATTAGGGCATTCCAGGAAGTGAGCGTTTTGTCATCTAATCTTGGTCTGGAACGCTTTTGTCTATGATCAAGTAATGCTTTTTTCCAAGACATTACTTTGTTGGTTAGCACCTCGTTGCTAATCTTATGTTCGTTGCAAAAATCAGAGTTGCTTTCTTTTCTTATCAGAACATAATCTCCTTTTTCCCATATTCCATAATCATTTATATTATAATAATCAGAGAAAAGGGGAAAGTCTTCGGCTAGAAGCGTTTTAAGCTCTTCTTTGGACCAAACATAAAAAGCACCTTCTTCTAATTCACCATTTTCCGTTTTACTGTCGGCATCTAGAGACGAATAAAATGCACCCTCTTCGTTGGTGAGTTCTCTGGATACAAAATCTAATGTTTCTAAAACTACATTCTTGAACCATGTATCTTTTGTAACCAAATATGCATCAGAATACAAACTTATTAATTGAGCGTTGTCATACAACATTTTTTCAAAATGTGGGATATGCCACTTAGCATCTGTAGAATATCTTGAAAATCCGCCTCCAACATGATCATAAATACCTCCATACGATATTTTTGTAAGAGTGTTTTTTACATATGCTAACAATTCTTCGTCCTTTGTTTGATGTGCATATCTGAGCAAGAAGTGATAGTTATTGGGCATCATAAATTTTGGAACTCTTTTTGTTCCTCCTTTTTCATGATCAAATTGTTTGCTCCATTGATTTACTGAAGAATCAATAAAATCTTTTTCAAAATTAATTTCGTCACTATTTATTTCTACAACATCAACTGCTTTAATACCTTGTTCCAGTTTTTCAGCATATTCTAACAATTTTTCAGGTTGCTTTTCGTACAAATCTGAAATTTGGTTTAGGGCATCAACCCAATTTCCTTTAGGAAAATAAGTCCCGCCCCACACGGGTCTTCCATCGGGTAAAGCAATCATATTAAGAGGCCAACCACCACTGCCAGTCATCAATTGAACGGCACTCATATATACTTGATCTATATCTGGACGTTCTTCTCGATCTACCTTTATATTAATATAATTACTATTCATTATTTCTGCAACCTTTGGATCTTCAAAGCTTTCATGTTCCATCACATGACACCAATGACAAGCAGCATATCCTATACTAACGATTATAAGTTTATTCTCTTTTTTGGCTTGATCGAGTGCTTTTTCTCCCCATGGTTTCCAGTCGACAGGATTATGAGCATGTTGCAATAGATAAGGGCTGGTTTCATGAATTAAATCATTGGTGTAATCGTGTTCTTCCATAGAAGGTTTATTTTGGCTTGTGCAAGAAATTGTTAGAATTAAAATAAAGATGAACCAATATTTCACAATTGTTGATTTTAATATCTTCTAAAAATATAAAAAGCATCCTAATTAATTAAGATGCTTTTTATCAAAGAAATGATAAAGTTTTTAGTCGATTACAAAAGAAATTTTAAGATTTACCCTGTATTCGGCTATTTTATTATCGGTTACAATAACCTTTTGATCGGATACCCATGCAGATTTGATGTTTTTTACTGTTTTACCTGCTTCTTCTATTCCGTTTTTTGCTGCATCGTCCCAGCTTTTTTCAGAACTTGCGATCACTTCAATAGTTTTAACAATTGCCATTTTAAGATTTTTTTGGTGAATATTTTATGAGATTCTCTAAGATACGAGATACTTTGCTCTTTTAAAATAAAAACAATCATTCTTTTAATGACAATTTCCCATATAATCAACTATTTTTCGTTCAACTACCCATTTAAAGCTTCAACATATTCAACTTTGTCTTTTAACATTTCTTTGAGCATGTTTTCGATACCATTTTTAAGTGTAAAGGTAGAAGAAGGGCATCCGCTACAAGCACCTTGTAAGATAACCTTGACGCCTTTACTTTTTGGATCATAAGAATCAAATAAAATATTTCCTCCATCACTAGCTACTGCTGGTTTAATATATTCTTCAATGATATTTACGATATCTTTAGAAACGTCATCAAGGTTTTCAAAATTGAGGTCGGCTTGTTTTTCTATTTCACTTTTGGATACTACAGCATTTGCAGACAACACTTCTTTACCTTGTTCTAGATAATTGCGTAAAAACTCTCTGATCTCTAAAGTGATATCATTCCAATCTGCCATGTCATATTTGCTAATTGAGATGTAATTTTCATCTATATAAACTTCTTTTACAAAAGGAAGATGAAACAACTCTTGTACTAACGGCGACTCTTTGGCATCATCTATATTTTTGAACTCATGACCAGCTGTTACCAATTTTTTGTTCGCTACAAATTTTAGTACCGCAGGATTAGGAGTACTTTCGGCATAAATGGTAATAGGTACTTTTTTACCAGTTTCGGTTTCTGTGACTACAGGTTGGCCATCATTGAGATAATTCTTGATCTGTTCTGCTACTTCTGCTTCAACATCTGCCCATTCTACGATATCATATTTGTCTATCGCTACAAAGTTTTGAGAGATAAATACTCTTTTAACAAAAGGTAGATAGAACAGTTGTTGTGCGAGAGGTGAATTTTTTGCCTGATCTATATTTTCGAACTCATAGCTGGTATGTTGCGTCAAAAAATGATTGGCTTCAAATTTAATTATACCAGGATTTGAGGTATGCTCTATTTTTATTTCAAAATTCTTTTCCATAAACTAATTTTTGGCAAATTTACTAAAAGCAATGCTATAATCATGGTCATAAATACTCCCCTAACATATTTTAACAACTTATACATAATACACTTAAAATCTTAATTTCTAACAAAAATTTATATCTTTGAGACCAGCGATAATTAATTATATATTTAAAAACTAATAGTGAAGCCCCACAATATAAACTGTTTTTGATAGTTTACATTTAATTCACGAACTCTGTTTGTCCCCAATTAAAAGACAGTGCCTAAATGAACTTAAGAACGACTTATGTAATATTTTTAATGTTACTTTCTCAATTTGCCTTTTCGCAAGAAGGCATTCCTGTATATGCAGATTATCTTTCTGATAATCTTTACCTGGTACATCCTGCCATGGCTGGGGCGGCAAATGCTAATAAAATTAGACTAACTGCAAGAAAACAATGGTTTGATGTTGATAATGCTCCCAATTTGCAATCAGCGAATATGAATTTTAGAATGGGTGATAAGACGGGCCTGGGAGGGATTATCTTTAAAGATGAAAATGGCCGATTTTCTCAAACTGGAGTTTATGTGACTTTTGCATATCATTTGTTATTTTCTAGAGATAGAACAGATTTAAATATGCTTTCATTTGGAATTAGTGGTGGATTTATTCAATCTAATGTTGACTTAAGAGGTCTTGATGATCCTGTTGATCCGGATCCTGTTATTTTAGATAGAATTCAGAAAGATGCATATTATAATATAGATGTGGGATTATCGTACAACTATCTCGAGTGGTATGCTCATTTTACTGTAAAAAATATATTACCAACAACTAGAGATATTTTTGATAATAATACGCCTGTTCAAGAATCAAATAATCAACGCAGATATGTAGCCTCTTTGGGTCGCGTATTTGAGTTTAACGATAAATGGAGTCTTGAACCTTCTATTTTATATCAGGCTACAGACCAAACGCAAGAGAGCAGCTTTGATGCTAATGCAAAAGTTTATAGAGAGCTTAATGAAAAGACCACCTTATGGGGAGGGCTTTCTTACAGACGTAGTCTTGATGGAGCAGAATTCTCTGAAGATGGTACCTCTATAGAGAATCAGCAGTTACAATATTTTACACCTTTTTTAGGAGTTAATTATAAAAAATGGATGGTGGGTTATACCTTTAGTTATCAATATAATTCTGTAGTACTAAGTGATGGTGGATTTCATCAGCTCACTCTGGGATATGACTTTGGTAAAATTAAAGAACGTTGGAATTGTAAATGTCCTGCGGTGAATTCTAAGAATTAAGTTTTCTTTCCTTTCTATTATCTAAACTGATAGCACCATAAAAAAACGGAGGTAGGAATGTCATTCCAAGCGCAAAAAGGGAGTTTTTTTCAAATTTTTTGGCGATCGAATTATTCATAAAATATAAGAAAACTCTTTTTAGGACAGGTATATATAGTAAAATTATCCACCACTTAGGTTTTTGTGCAATGGAAAGTAATATCAAATTATTTTGAACAGGTATAATGGCTTGCCATGGTTTTTTCCCAAACTTGACAAACAAATAAAATAAACTTTCAAAGTATATAACTACCGAAATCACGAAGAACTTCGAGTACAGAAGAGTCAGGTTGAAATTCAAAAAATCTAAATTGATCAAGTAAAACTTAAGCTCATATAAAGGCGCTTCGATCAAATGAAAAAATGGAGAAAATATTGGCTTATCATTCTCAAACATTTTAGATAAACCTAATAATCCATTACTTTCTTGTGTGCTTATCGATTCACTTTTAGAAAAGTAATAAAACACGGTACCCAACAAGTACTCAAAGAAATACGAAAAAAATATAAATATAAATGAGAGTATAAGAATTCCTGTAAAAGTGTTTTTTTTCCTTTCGCTATATTTTTTATGAGCAAATATTATGATTAATATTAAAAAAAATGTGTTAACCGGAAATCCGAGATTGCCAGGGAGTACGCTAAGTAAAGAAAGAAGTAATGAAAAGATTAGACTATATACAAATCCAATTTTTAGTATCTGTTTTAATTCCATTAAGCAATGATTGGTTTACTCTATTGACAAAGAAACTAATATTTTATGAATAGAATAGTCAATAATACTTTTTCTTAGTTTTAGTCGTCATCGTACACTTACAAATGCTATGTTTATTTAAATATAAAATAGCTCCTTTGATTAAATAAGTTATTGAGATTTTCTTTATTCACCCGAGGCATACTTAAAAAAGTCAGCATATTTTAACGTGTTCTTTGGCTAATAAGTTGTAAGCTTTGGTGTTATTATTTATGCGAGGATTTTATTTGACAGCTGCCCCTTCAAACTGTAATCGTTCATCTTGTACCCCTACCAAAGAAGACAATTCAAAAATATTCTTATATCCATAACCATAGAGATTTATAAAAGTGGGAATATTCAATGCCAAAGGAGCCATTTTGGTAGCAAAATGGTCTGGATCGCCATCAATATTATTGTTGCAGTAGATTAATATTCGGGTATCTTTCGAAGGAATGTACTTTGCCAGTTTCTTTTTGGTAAAATCTGAAAAATTGATGTGTATCGCTCCTTTAAGATGTTTATTTTTATAGGCAGTTTCAGAACGAGTATCTAACAAGATGGTATTTTCATCTTTCATATATTCCAGAAATTCATGTAACGGGATCAGTCTTTCCTCTCTGTATTGTAATATTTCTTCAGAGATATCTAGAAATGAATTATAATCTACTTTTGATTTAGGTAATTCTTTTTTTTCTTGTGCTTGTATAGCGAATGGTATCATGATCATTATTTTAATTAGAGTTTTCATAGATCCTGTTTGTTTTATTTCTCCCAGGTGAATGCCTTTTTTTGACCTTGTTTTTTTATTGCATTCAATAAGGCTGCTTCCAGATTTGTATCTTCTTTTTTGTTGTGGTTTTTAATGTACCCAACACGCTTTTGGTTTAAATCCCGAATCTTTTGTTGTATGTTTTTACGTTTTTTACTTTTCTCAGCGATATATTGTTTTAGTTCGGCTTTAGATTTTTCTCTAAGTGCTGCAGGAAGCTCTTCTTTAGCGACTTCTTCAACTTCGAAAGATTCATCTTCTGAAGCATCAATAAGATCCCAACTTTTGTTGTTATAAAAGGTAGAGCTTTTGCTTATGGTTCGACTAACTGCATTGGCTGCACTATATCCTCTCGCATTACTATCCTGTTCTCTCTGTAGTTCTCTTTTTTGTGCTCCTCGATTTCCATAATAAATGTATGTGTCATTAAGTTGATTATTTAACTGTAAAATAATGTCATCATAAGGGGTAACAATATGTACGGTTTGTTGATTATGATCTATTGCACTGTACTCGCCATGAGTAATGTCGGCTCCGTGTTTCCACATGGTATCGATTCCTTGTCTATAGTTACCACAAAAAATAGTATTGATTGTAATATCTTTTTCCAAAGCATCAGTAGCAGCATCTGTATAATTTACCGGTCCTTGAGTAAAAGGCTCGTTTCCTGCAATAAAAATTAGTTTTAGATGAACGTTATTTTTTTTCCAATCCAATTGGTTTATCGAGGTGTTAATTACTTTACCGCAGTATTCGTTTCCACCGTTAGTGTTTAAGGCAAAAAGTTCTTTCGATATTTCATCCAGATCCTCAGAAAAAGGTAAAACTTGTCTTACAAACCCTTCTCTCGATGGGAGGCCGTCGTTTCCATATTCATAAAGTGCAATCTGTAGTTTAATTTTGTTATGTTCGCATTTGGCATACGATAGTTCGTTAACTATTTCCCATAATTGGGCCTTTGCTTGGTCTATTAGTCCATCCATACTGTTACTGGTATCTAGTAATAGAGCTACTTGTATATTACGAGTATTAGGATCGGTTTTTGTGGTGTGAATCTCGTGTGCTTTTTCTTTATGAGTTATAAGTTCACTATGTTTTTTATTCTTTGCTGTACAAGACGTGTAGGTAAGCAAACTTAAAATACTAGATATTATAAATCTTTTCATCTTTTTCTGTTTTTTTATAATTTGGAATAAAAGTAGGTTCAACTTTTTTAGATAAAAACTTGAAATGAGTAAAATGGCAAACCGAATGAGTGAACATGGTGAACAGTTTAGTAAAGTTTCTTTTTTTACTATAAAAAGCTCCATAAAGGAGATGGTCTGAAATGAAGCATTTCATAATTCCATTTAAATAAAGTAAGTTTATGATATTGTATGAGTAAGGGATGAAAAAGATTAGTTTGATAATAGCGGTGTTTTGGCTTTTGCCTTTTGTGGCTTTTGCTCAGAACCCCCCTGCTTTAAGAGACTTAGCACGAATTAGTATCAAAGGTTCGGTAAAAGATGAACGTACCAGAGAGCCAGTGCAAGGGGCAGAAGTTACCGTATTGGGAGCAAGAACTGTTACCACAGATGTTTTTGGGGACTTTAGGATAGAAGCCAGGGTTGGTGACGAACTTGTTATTAGTCATGGTAGCTTTACAACAGTACGCTATACTATAAAGGATAATCAGAGAATTGATGTTTTGGTTAAAGATTATCCTGAAGAGTCTGCAAGAAGGAGCAAAAAAGTAGAGTCGAGTCAATCTATATTTGAAGATAATCTAAAAGCGGCAAAGCAATTTTTAAATGAAGATGCAACAACCAGTATAGAATACATCACTAAAGCCTTAGAAAATCTACGTGATAATGATCCAAATGCAGATGACAAAAAAGCTAAGTTGTATGAAACGCTTGCCGATATTTATGATTACTGGAAGCAACATGATTTGGCTGAAAGTAATTATCAGATAAGTCTGAACAATAGGTATGATACTGAAGTAAAAATCAAGTTAGGAAACGCACGATTAGAAAACAAGAACTATCAGGAGGCGTCAAAGACATTCAATGAACTGCAGAGATCCAGGCTAAATTCTAATCAAAGAGTCATGATTTATGAAGGTTTGGGAGATAGTTATGTTGGATTAGAAAAGACTACTGAAGCAATTACCAATTATAATAAAGCACTGTCATTAAGCCAACGTAAAGGACTAGATGATAAAGTGATCTTATTGAATTCAAAATTGGCTGAACTGCTGCAACAGCAAGGGAATATGTCGGACGCCGAAGAGTATTTGGACAGTTCTGTACAACTGGCAAATCAGAAAGATAAAAAAACAGCGGCAAGACAGCGTAGCGTAGCAGCCGATTTTTATAGTAAAAGTAAAAGTTTTGATAAAGAGATACGGCTTAGAAAAGAAGCGCTTGAAGATATCGAAGAAATAGAAGAAGAGGGACAAAACGATTCTAATGCTTCATCTACAGCAGAACAAGATAAATCACTCACTCCACAAGTACAGAATTATAAAATAGCGAATGCGTTTGCTGCTCAGGAAAAATATGATGAAGCAATCACATATCTAGATGAAAGTATTAAAGAAGCCGAGTCAAAGAATGATTTGATAGTTCAAAAAGACGCTACCCGAAAGCTAGGAGAAGTATATAGAGAAAAAGGAGAATTAAAAAAGGCATCTGAAGCTTTTGAAGAATATGAAGTAATCATTGATAAGCTATATATTCAAAAAGATCAGGAAATATCGCAAGCTGCCCGATTTAGAAGAGAGTTGGCAACCAGTGCAAATCGCATTGCGACCTTAGAAAAAGATAGAGAGCTTAGTGAAACCCGGTATGAGTTGGCTTTGGCATCTCAACAATTGGCAAACCAACAAACTATACGACAACAAATTGTAATTTACTTTTTAATAGGTCTTACGATTTTACTGCTTTTTGCAGCTTATCTGATGTACCGAAACATGAAGCAACAGCGATATGCCAATAATCTTCTGGCTTTAAAGTCATTAAGATCTCAAATGAATCCTCATTTTATTTTTAATGCTTTAAATTCTGTTAACACATTTATAGCTGCTAGTGATGAACGAACAGCCAATCGATATTTGACTGATTTTTCGGTATTGATGAGAGCTGTTCTGGAAAATAGTGAACAAGATTTTATCCCGCTAGAAAAAGAAATTGAATTATTACAGGTATATGTGCAGTTAGAGCATTTTAGATTTCAGGATAAGTTTGACTACACTATAGATGTTGATCCCGAAATTAATGTATCCGAATATATGATTCCGCCCATGTTACTGCAACCTTATGTAGAAAATGCCGTGTGGCATGGCTTACGGTACAAATCAGAAAAAGGGATATTATCTATAAAGTTTAAAAAAATTGATAGTGATAAAATAGAAATTTTGATTACTGATAACGGTATTGGGCGCAAGAAATCACAAGATCTCAAAACTAGTAATCAGAAAATGCAGAAGTCCAGGGGGATGGGTAATATCAAAAAACGAATAGCTATACTCAATAAGATGTATAAAGATAAGGTTGATGTCTTCATTTCTGATCTAGAAGATAGTACCGAAGGAACCGAAGTAAAATTAACTCTTAAAAAAGATACCTAAGAAGAGTATTAAATTTTGGCATATGAATTTAACCGCAATTATTGTAGACGACGAGGCAAATGGTAGAACTATCCTCAGAAATTATTTAAAAAAGTATTGCCCTTCTGTTAGTGTTTTAGGAGAAGCTGGAAGTGTGCAAGAAACCTTAGCTTTATTAAAATCACATACACCAGATATGCTATTCTTAGATGTAGAAATGCCTTATGGAAATGCCTTTGATCTTTTAGAGCAGGTGCCTGATCGTGCATTCGAGATCGTTTTTGTTACTGCTTATGATCACTATGCTGTAGATGCTTTAAATGCTCAGGCTACATACTATTTGTTAAAACCTATTGCAATAGACAATCTAATCAAAGCAGTTGATCATGTGGCTCATATAAAACAGCGAGAGGCAGACCTTCAGGATGCTGTTTTAGTGCCTAAGATAACTGTAGTCGAGGACAAAATTACCATACCTCAACAAGATGGTTTTGAGGTACTCAATATTTCTGAGATTTTGTATTGCCAGGCAGATGATAATTATACCAAGATATTTCTGGAACAAGGACAAAGATTGGTTAGTAAAACACTTAAGTATTTTGAAGACTCACTAAATACTCAAGGTTTCGCAAGGATACATAAGAGCTATTTGGTGAATGTGAATAAAATAACCAGGTATAGAAAAGGCAAGGGTGGGAGTATAGTAATTGCTTCAGGAAAAGAATTATCAGTTTCTTCTTCCAAAAAAGGAGCGCTTTTGGACTATTTCAAATAATCTTGTGTTAAAAATCAAGCGTATTAATCGTATATGTAATATTAGTGTTTGATGTTAAAAGACTTTGCAGCGTATAGACATTTTCATTGGTAAAAAGTTGATGAGTGCCTTTTTGCGAAGTTGTATTTAAAATATTATTAGATGCTAATATTGCTTTGGTCTGACGTGCTACGGCTTCACCAGAATCGATAATGGTAACTTTATCAGAAAGAATTTTTTCTAAGGTAGGAATTAGGTAAGGGTAGTGGCTACATCCTAGAACAAGATAATCAATGTTTAGATCTAGCATAGGATCAAGATAAGATTTTAACAATGAAAACATTTCAGGACTGTTTATTAGTCCTGCTTCTATAAGTTCTACTAATCCGGTACCAATTACTTCGATTACTTCAATATTTCTGGCATATAGATCTGAGGTTTTGGCAAACAATTCACTGGATAATGTGCCTTTTGTAGCAAGAACCCCAACTTTTTTGGTTTTGGTATGAATTGCAGCCGGCTTGATAGCGGGTTCTATACCTATAAACGGAACATCGTAGGTGGCTCTTAATTCTTTAATGGCATTTGTAGTGGCCGTATTACAGGCCACTATAATAATTTTACAGTTTAACTCTAAAAGTTTTTCTGTGTTTTTAATACTTAAGGCAAGAATTTCTTCTTTACTTCTTTTTCCATATGGGGCATACTTACTATCTGCCAGATAGATGGTGTCTTCATGGGGTAATATATGAGTAATCTCTTTCCAAATAGAGGTTCCCCCAACTCCAGAATCAAATATACCGATAGGTCGTTGTTGTGTCATGATGGCTCCAAAAGTAAAAAACAGTAAGAATAGCTTCTTACTGTTTTTCAATATTTTTATTTAGAGAAGCTATTAAATTCCTAAATCTTTCTTTACATCTGCCATAAGATCTTTACCATCTGCCATAATTACTCCGGTTCCCGTAGTAGAATCTAATACATACTGAAATCCTTGTGCTCTGGCAACTTTCTGAATAGAAGTACGGGCTTGCTCATAAATGGGCTTCATCAATTCGATTTCTTTTTTCTGAAGATCCTTAAGTGCATTTTGTCTGTAATCATTAATGCTTTTCTCTGTAGCTTGAATTTCCTGCTGTCTTTTTAGGTTTTCCTCATCAGTTTTAGTTTCGGCTTCTTGAGAATATTTCTTAATTGTATTTTGCAATTCCAAAACCATATTTCTTATTTCGGCATCATATGTTTTATTAAGTTTTTCAATTTCACTTTTAGCAGCTTTAAATGCAGGCATGGATTCTACTAGCTCCTGCGATGCGATATGCGCAACCTTTGATTGAGCGTTCACAAAACTTGATGTTCCTATTGTAAGTGCAAAAGCTATTAGTAATGTTCTAAATTGTTTCATTTGTAATTAATATTAAAGGGTGTTATAAATTTATTATTCGTTTTTCAATTATTTGGATTTTCGTTTTCATTAATTTTATTAGAATTAGACGAAGTTCCATCTTCTTTTAATTTTTCTTTTTGTTCTTTTAAGGTGTTAATAGAATCTTTTTTTCTTTTTTGTAATTCTAGTAACCTCGCTCTTCTTTCTTCAAATTCTTTCTTCTTAGCGACTCTTATAGAATCTCTTTCTGCTTTACGTTCCTCTAGCAACCTTTCTCTTTCAGTTATCTTTTGTTGAACAGCTCTCTCTCTATCGCTTACTTCCTTTTCTTGCTCTACATTTCTTTTCTCAGTTCTTTCAAGAGATTTTTTCTCTTTTTTCGTAGTTAACTGCTTTCTTTTTGAAGCTCTATTCAATCTTAATAGAACCTGATCACTTATATCATATCGATCTGCAGAATATAACATTACGATATCAGCAGATTTATCAAAAATAAAATCATATTTTTTATTTTTTGCGATCTCTTGTACCGCTATAAAAACTTGATCTTGTACAGGTTGAACTAATCTTCTTTTCTGAATAAACAAATCTCCATTAGGACCAAATCTCTTTTGTTGATATTCTAATATTTCTTTTTCTTTAAAAAAAATGTCTTCTTCTCTTTCTTCAATCAATTCTTTGGTAAGCAAAACCCTTTCATTATTAAGGTCTTTGCGCATTTCTTCTACATTTTTAAGCTCAGCCTCGATCTCCACCTTCCATTTTTGTACTTTCTTTTCAAGATCTGCAGAAGCTTCATTATATTCTGCTACATTTTCTAGAATATAATCCATATCAATATAACCAATTCTAATACCTTTCTGTGCTTGAACTGAGTTCGCGAAAAATAAAAAACTGATTATTACAACTAGTAAAAGACCCTTTGTTTTCATAATTCTTTGTGTATATTGAAATAATCGTGCCAAACCTAAAACTGTTGTCCTATAATAAAGTGAGTTTCCCAACCATTTGCATTTACTGTACCAGGGATAGGATCAAATCCATATCCAAAATCTATACCCAATAATCCAAAAGCTGGCATAAAGATACGTATTCCAGCCCCGACAGAACGATTTAACTGAAATGGATTAAACTCTCTAAAACTATCGTATGATGCTCCACCTTCTAAAAACCCTAGCATATAAATCGATGCAGCAGGTTTTAATGTAATAGGATAACGAAGCTCTAACGAATATTTATTATAAATTGTTGCACCGTCTCCATCAAAATCTTGGTTATTCGGTCTGCTTAGCGGTATTAAAGATTGATTAGGATATCCTCTTAACGCTATAACTTCTCTACCATCAAGGGCAGTGGCTCCCAATCCATCTCCACCAAGAAAAAAACGTTCAAAAGGAATGTTTCCTCTATCATTATTGTATGCTCCAAGAAAACCATATTCTGCCCTTGTTCTAAGAACTATGGGTTGTTTACCTAGATTAAAAAGTCTAGTATACCAGGTTCCATCAAATTTAATTTTATAATATTCTAGCCATTTAAATCGCTCTTGATCAATCTCCCCTATTTCATCGTTAATCTCGCCACTCCGCACAATATCTCTAGAATCTGATGGATCGAGATTACTCTGTTCTTCTTCAAGAGTATCTCTTTGATCAGCTAAAGCACTGTAATCAGTACCATCCCATAGAGAGTAGGGTAATGAAAGTTTGGCAACTAAGTTAAACTCTGAACCACCAATAGGAAAAATAGGATTTACGGTTGTGTTATTACGATTTATACCAATAGTATAGGATAAATCATTTGAAGATCCGTTTCCAAAAGTAAACAATCGTGTATTATAATTTTTTAGATTATAGTTTCTAATACTTATAGCTTGCGATAGTGTAAAATAATTATCGGGCCAATTCAATCTTTTTGCAATACCGATTGAACCTCCTGTGATTAAGAATTTACTATCT
The DNA here is from genome assembly GCA_947500845.1 of uncultured Aquimarina sp. Lineage (GTDB taxonomy): Bacteria > Bacteroidota > Bacteroidia > Flavobacteriales > Flavobacteriaceae > Aquimarina > Aquimarina celericrescens. The sequence continues at coordinate 197,920 of CANMTP010000002.1, read as the reverse complement.
CTATCGACATCACGATTTCTATTATTAAATAAAAACTGAATGGTATGTGAAAATGAAGTAGAGAGTTGATATGGTCTCTTACCTCCTAACCAGGGTTCTATAAACGAAAGGCTATAGGTTTGGAAAAACCTACTGGCTTGCGCTCTTAATCTTAAGGTTTGACCATCTCCCATAGGTAATGGGCTATACGCTTCTCCATTAAATATGTTCTTTATCGAGAAATTATTGAAGGCCAGGCCTAAGGTTCCAACGAAACCACCTCCACCAAAACCTCCCTGAAGTTCAATTTGACTAGATCCTTTTTCTACTACTGGGTAATTAATATCTATGGTTCCTGCTTGTGGATTTGCATTTTTAAATTGAGGTTCTAATGCTTCAGGGTCAAAAAAGCCTAATTGCCCAATCTCGCGAACAGTTCTTACTACTAAGTCTTTACTGTATCTCTGACCAGGTTTAGTTCGAAGAATTCTATAAACAACATGATCATTTGTTTTGTCGTTTCCTGTTACAGTAATATGATCAAAATAAGTAAGTTTTCCTTCGCGAATTCTTATTTCAAAATCGATAGTATCGTTATATACTTTGGTTTCGACGGCATCAATACTAGAAAAAAGATATCCATTGTTCTGATATAAATTAGTGAGATCATTAGCATCGGGTTTAGTATTGTCTGAAATCTGTTTTTCTAGAAGGATACCATTATATACGTCCCCTTTTTTAATCACTAATTGTCGTGCTAATTGCCTATCGGTGTATACACTGTTTCCCAGAAAATTTATAGTTCCAAAATAATATCTGTTACCTTCTTCTATATTCAGATTTAGTGAAACACTATTGTTGTCCTCTACAATTAGAGTATCAGAAACTATTCGAGCATCTCGATATCCTTTTTCTTTGTATTTTTTAACAATATTATCTTTATCTTCTTGATAATCTGCTTTAATATATTTTGATCTTTTCCAGAATCTGAAGCGCTTCTTTTGCTTCGTATTTTTCATTGCTCCACGAACCCTAGAATCTGAAAATTCTTCATTTCCCGTGATATTTATTTTATCAACTTTTACTCTATCACCTTTATCTATCCTTACAAGCATATTTACTTTATTGCTTGCTACGGTATCTTTTACCGGAGTAGTATTAATAACTACCTTAGTATTAAGAAAACCTTCTTTTTTATATTTATTAGAAATAAAATTACGGGTAGTAGTAATCAGATTTTCTGTAACTTTCGTTCCTTTATTTAAGCTATTATCTTTAATTAATTCTTCTGCTTTACGTTTTTTTACTCCTTCAATTCGAGTTTCATTAAGCTCAGGAACTTCCTGAATATTGATTTCGATATCGGCAACTTCACCTTCAATATTTGTGACATAAAAATTGATATCACTAAATAGCTCTAGATCCCAAAGTTTTTTAATCACTTGACTGATTTTGTCTCCTGGAAGAAAAATGCGTTCTCCTTTTCTAAGGCCGGTAAAAGTAACTACAGTATTCTCATTGTAGCTTGTAGTTCCGGTTACTTTGATTTCTCCTATAATATATTCTTTCCCGTTAGCACCAGGTATATTTTGTGCTGTAAGTGATAATGAGTTGATTAATAATGCTAATAACGTAAAATACGTGAATGGTAATTTTTTTGTCATTTCTTTAACTGAGCTGCTCACTAGTTTTTCCAAATCTTCTTTCTCTTTTTTGATAATTTAATACGGCTTCGAACAAATCTGTTTTTTTAAAATCGGGCCATAAAATTTCTGTAAAATATAATTCTGCATACGCAATCTGCCACAATAAAAAATTACTGATACGTTGTTCTCCACTGGTGCGTATCAATAAGTCCACATCTGGCAGATTTTTGGTATACAAATGCTCATTAATGACTGATTCATTTATAAGATGTGGCGAAATTACACCATTTTTAACTTTAATACTTATTTCTTGTATAGTTTTTATAAGCTCTTCTCTACTTCCGTAACTTAGGGCTAATGTAAGTGTCATATGGTCATTGGACTCTGTCTTTTCTATAACCTCAAGAAGTTCAGTTCTGGCTTTCTTGGGCAGAGATTGCAGGTTACCAATTGCGTTAAGTTTAATGTTGTTATCCTGAAGCGTTTTAATTTCTTTTTTGAGAGAACTCACCAAAAGCTTCATAAGAGTGTCTACTTCCAGCTTTGGTCTATTCCAGTTCTCTGTAGAAAACGCATATAATGTAAGATATTTCACTCCAATCTCTGCACTGCTTTCTACAGCTTCTCGTACAGCTGTGGTGCCTTTTTCATGACCAACGGCTCTAAAGAACCCTTTCTTTTTGGCCCATCTGCCATTACCATCCATAATTATGGCAACATGTTTTGGAATATTAGAATTTAATTGTTTTTTATCAACCATTTTTAGAATGCACAATAACACGGTATCCTACCCCAGGTGTAAGATAATGTTATGCCAGTAAATACGTACCAGTCATTGTTATTTAAATTACCAAATCCTTCACCAAATCGAGGGTCAGGATCACTACCATCAAGATTATCTGTAAATGTATATCGAGCACCTATTTCTGCACCAATTACAAAATTTCTACCTAATGTCTTTTTAATTCCAAGAACCATAGGAATTGCAAAATTCCATTTATCGGCGTAAGCTTCAATTTGATTGTTTGAATCGACAGCCTGTGCACCATAATTGAAGCCCGTTATACCAGTATAAAGGTAAGGGGTCCATTGTGGTTTGCCGTCATAAAGAAACCAATCCCAAAAATTATATTCCATCCCTACTGATAGCTCTTTTATAGAATTATCAAAACTTAATCCTCTTTGCTCTCTTCTGTCATCCCCCTTACTATCATCTGCATTGATTTGGGCATATAGGAAAGAAGCTCTGAATGCGTGTCGCTTACTTCTGTTCCATTTTCCAATAGCACCAACTGCAAAATCATTGGGAGCAATATAGTATGTAGATCCTATATCACCAATGTAGTTGGCTCCTCCTGCTATCAATCCTACTTCATAGGTTTGTGACATAATAGATTGTACAAAAAACAGAACAATTATAAATGATGTTAAGTATCTCATAGATTTTCAAAAGTTTGCAAATATAACAATTAACTTTAGTACACAAGAATTTGAGTAAAATAGTATGAATTAAAAAACACTTTTTAGCAGATTTTATTGTTTAGTTACGTTTATCTTCTCCCCAAAGCATCTTTTTGCGTAAAGTTTTTAAGAAACTATCATTTTGCAAAACTACCATATTGATTTTAAAAGAAGCCTTTTTTATAAGTACTGTTGTTTCATTTGGTAAAGTATGAATTCTGGAATCCAATGAAACCAAATACGTATCTTCTCTTCCTGAAATTTGTAACTTTATTTCCTGGTTTTCTGGCATAACAAGAGGTCGCGCATTAAGATTATGGGGTGCTATAGGGGTTAATACCATACTTTCTGCATCCGGCATTATTACAGGACCGCCACAACTTAGAGAATATCCGGTGGAACCTGTTGGGGTAGAAATAATTAAACCATCGGCCCAATAAGAAGTGAGAAACTCATCATTAAGACTGGTATGCACTGTGATCATGGAAGTTGTATTTCTTCTACTTACAGCAATCTCATTCATGGCGAAATTAAGTACGCCAAATTCTTCTGTTGCTGGTATGGTGTCAATGGTGACTAGACTTCGGGGTGAAATATGAAATTTTTTGTTTAAAATTAAATCAATACTGTCTTTAATTTCTTCTTTCTGTATTGTTGCAAGAAAACCAAGCCTTCCTGTATTAATCCCAGCAATAGGAATTCCTAAATCTCTAACATAAGTGATCGTTTTTAAAATAGTTCCATCCCCACCTATACTGAAAAACAGATCGTATGTTGTATCTAATTCTTCAAAGGTGCTAAAATGAGAGTAGGATTTATCAATTTCATCATGAAGATTTATGAGCTCTAAAAAATTCTTTTCGATAACTACTTCTACAGCATTTTTGTCCAGAGTTTCCAGCAACTGCTGAATGTATATCCCAGAGTTTTTATGATAAAACTGACCGTATATACCGATCTTCATAATTTATTGATTTGTGTTAACGAACTAGAAAAACATACTAAATATTAAGATATTTTTCGAGATATTGAGATCTTTCTTTAAGATTAGTTAAAAATGTATCTTCATGATGCTTAGACACAATATTATAACTATATCTTCTAAATGTTTGTACAATGTTGTTGATGTCACTATCACTAATTTTTAAGGTAATTTGAGCGACGTCATTTTCCATATTAGAAATAAACAATCCTAAAACTTTTGCATTATTAGATTCTATAATCTGTGCGATTTCGCTAAAAGAATAATCCAAGATGCCTTTTTCTACGATCAAAATATTCCCCGGTTCACTAAGAAAAGGAGTTTCATTAAAAAGGTTCATTATATCCCCAAGTTCAAAAAACCCCAAATAGTCATTATTATCATCAAGAACGGGCATAATATTGGAGTTATTTTGAGCAAAGGCTTCCAAAATATCCAACCAGTTATGATCTTTTCTGACAAAAAACCCTTCTAGAGCATATTGATAGGCTTCCAGTGTTTTATCTGTTTCAAAACACCTAATGTCTGCTTCAGACACACATCCCAGATATATTTTTTCTTTAATTACCGGGAAATGAGTATAGGTAAGTTCATTAAACAGTAATTGCGCATCAGTAACCTTTGTACCTATATCAATAGGCGCTATTTCATTAACTATGTACAAACTTGTCTTCATAATCTATTAGGAGCTATATAGTGCAAAATAATCAAAAAATATACAACCAAGGCGTTCTCAAGTTTGTATTTTTGCTTTTTTAGATAAAGACATCAAAAACTATGACAAAGTTAAGTGTTAACATAAATAAAATTGCAACTTTACGAAATTCTAGAGGAGGAAATACTCCAGATTTACTCAAAGTGGCAAAAGATATTCAAGGTTTTGGGGCAGAAGGCATTACCATACATCCCAGACCCGATGAAAGACATATCAGATACCAAGATGCTTATGATTTAAAACCAATTGTGTATACTGAATTTAACATAGAAGGAAATCCAATACCAAAATTTATTGACTTGGTTTTATCAGTCAAACCAACTCAAGTGACTTTGGTGCCAGATGCAGAGGATGCCATTACAAGTAATGCCGGTTGGGATACAAAAAAGTATAAGGATTTCTTGGTGGATGTCATAGCAGAATTTAAGCGTAATGATATTAGAACTTCGATTTTTGTGGATCCGGTAATAGAAATAATTGAGGGTGCTGCAAAAACAGGTGCAGACAGAATAGAGTTATATACTGAAGAATTTGCGTCAGAATATGCTAAAGGCAATAAGGATGTTGTGATTCCTTATGCCAAATGTGCTCAATTGGCAATAGATCTTAAACTTGGAGTAAATGCAGGTCACGACCTCTCTTTGGATAATATTAAATTCTTTAAAGAAAATATTCCTGGTTTATTAGAAGTTTCTATTGGTCACGCTCTTATAAGTGAGTCAATATATCTTGGATTGGAAAATGTAATTAATATGTATTTACATCGCCTTAAATAATCATTCCGTTGAAATGATTCATCATCATTTAGTTAGAATAAATGGATACGGTTATGAGCGAATTATGTCTGACAAATAATAAAATAAACAAATGACTTTACACGCTAATGTTTTTGGAGAGGGACAGCCTTTTATAATCCTCCACGGTTTTTTGGGAATGGGTGATAATTGGAAAACTTTGGGGAAAAAGATCGCAGAACAAGATTTTCAGGTTCATTTGTTGGATCAGCGTAATCATGGAAGAAGTTTTCATAGCGATATTTTTAGTTATGAAATGATGGTTCAGGACTTGATGACGTATTGTAATGAATTCAATCTAAATGATATCAATCTTCTAGGGCATTCGATGGGTGGTAAAACGGCAATGCTTTTTGCAGCCAGATACCCAGAAATGGTCAAAAAATTAATGATTGCAGACATAGCTCCCAAATATTACCCCCCGCACCATCAGGATATTTTGGATGGATTGAGTACTCTGGATTTTGAAACTTTAAAATCTCGAGGAGAAGTTGACGCAGCCTTAAGTCTATATGTGCCTGATATGGGCGTTAGAATGTTTTTGTTGAAAAATCTCTACTGGAGGGAAAAAGGAGTACTCGGGTTACGAATCAATCTTAGGGCACTGGTTAAAAATGTTTCAGAAATCGGTATAGAATTACCTCAAGATTTAAGTTTTAATGGAGATACATTGTTTCTGAAAGGAGAAAAATCAAACTATATCCTTGAGGATGATAAGGTTAGAATAATTGGTCAATTTCCAAAAGCCACAATCAAAGAAGTTTCCAGAGCCGGACACTGGTTGCATGCCGAAAATCCAAATGATTTTTTGACCAATGTATTAGAATTTGTCAAAAAATAGATAAAAAATATTATGTATGCATAATATTTTATTCATTTCGTTGGATAATTGGTATTTTCCATTAAATTTGAAACTTCAATTTTCAAAATCCTAAAAAACAAACAATTCTAATTAATTATGAGAAAACTTTTATTATTAGTTCTATTCGTCGCGGTGACTATGGTTACGTATGCAGGTGGATATAGAGTTAGTGTGCAGGGGCAGAGGGCGATGGCCATGGGGCACACTGGGGTAGCCGTTGTGAATAGTGCCGAGCTTGTATTCTTTAATCCAGCAGGTCTTGTTTATTTAGAAAGTAAACTAAATGTGAGTGTTGGAGCTAGCGGTATTTTTACGGATGTTATATTTCAAAACGAAGAATTAGGAATTTCTGCTGAAACTGATAACTCTGTGGGTACCCCTATAAGCTTATATGCTTCATATCAAGTAACCGAATGGATGTCTGTTGGTCTTGGTGTATATACGCCGTATGGTAGTGAAGTAACCTGGCCAACAGACTGGGCCGGATCACAATTAGTGAACAATATAGATTTGGCAGCGATTTATGTACAGCCGGTTGTGTCATTCAAGCTTTCAGATCATTTTAGTATAGGTGGAGGACCTATATTTGTTACTGGTTCAGTAAACTTTAACCGTAATGCGACCAGAACAACAACCGATATCGACGGAAACAGATCGAATATTACAGTAGATGATTCTGGTGTAACGAATTGGGGATGGAGCATTGGCGCCATGGTAAATCTAACCGAAGATCTTCATCTTGGTTTTAGCTACCGCAGCGAAATTATTTTGGAGTCTGAAGATGGTGAAGCAACCTTCGCTAATTTCCCCAATTCTCCTGCTGCTCCTGCAAATGGTACTACCTCGTTTAGAGCAGAATTACCACTTCCGGCAGAATTGACTGTTGGATTGTCTTACGAATATAAAAAATGGTTATTCGCCTTTGATTTTAATAGACAATATTGGGATGTATATGAATCTTTGGATATTACATTTGGCAATGGAGAAACTTCTTTAAATCCCCGTAATTATAAAAACTCTTCGGTGTACCGTTTTGGTTTACAATACCAGGCCACAGAAAAAATTGCGCTTAGAGCTGGATACTACCATGATGAAACTCCTGTACAACCAGGATTCTTCGCTCCTGAAACACCCCGTAATGATTCTGATGGATTTTCTGGTGGTTTAAGCTTTGCCGTAACACCTAAGCTGGCGATTGATGCCTCTTTCTTCTATTTAAGATTTGAAGAAATCGATGCGTCTTACGACTTTGGTTCTGGCTCTACGGGAGCTCAAGAAACTTTTGGAGGGACTTATAAATCAAGCGCATTTGCGCCAGGACTTGGTTTAACTTATAAAATGTAATTAATGATGATAAAGAAAAATATAAAATATTTAGCAGTTCTGGCACTTGGATTAATAGCTTGCGAACCAGAATTTGATAACCCAATTGAAGATGCGGGAACCTATTCTAGTGGAGAAGCAGATTTTAGCAATTATGTTGCGTTGGGTAATTCACTAACTGCGGGATTTGCAGATGGAGCATTGTACATAACAGGACAAGAAAATTCTTTTCCTAATATATTATCGACAAGATTTGCTTTTGCTGGAGGAGGTGAGTTTACACAACCATTAATGGCTGATAATGTTGGCGGATTTGCTGATAATACAAATGATTTCCCACCAAGACTTGTTTTGGCTTTTGATGCGCAAGGTGATGCGGCACCCAGACCTTTTGCGGGGACACCAACTACTAGCGTTGCCAACAATTTAGCAGGTTCTTTTAATAATATGGGGATTCCCGGGGCTAGAGTATATCACTTAGTTTCTGAAGCTGCAGGTTATGGTGATCCTGCCAGGTTAGCAACAGATCAGGCAAATCCATACTACGTGCGATTTGCGTCTTCTCCCAATGCAGCTGTTATTGATGATGCAGTAGCTCAAAACCCAACATTTTTTAGCCTATGGATTGGTAATAATGATATTTTAGGATATGCCACTTCTGGTGGGATAGGTGTGGATCATAATGAAACTGGTAATCTTGTACCTTCTACTTATTCTGGGAACGATATTACGAATAACTTGGTTTTTGCTGGAGCCTATACTGAGCTAGTTACTAAGCTCACTGCAGATAATACCGAAGGTGTTTTATTAAATTTACCTGATGTGACTTCGCTTCCATTTTTTACTACGGTACCTTACAATCCTATTCCCTTAGATGAAATGACTGCTCAAGGAACAAATATGGCGTATGCAGCCTATAATGGAGGTCTACAGCAAGCAGTATCTTTAGGTGCGCTCACGGCAGAAGAAGCAGCGAAAAGAACTATTAATTTTTTTGCTGGGCAGAATGCTGTTGTTATACTTGACGAGAATTTAACAGATTTGGGTGCTATTAATGCTGCATTTTCAATGTTGCCTCAGATAAGGCAAGCTACTCCCAACGACTTGCTAGTGCTAACTTCAAGTGGGGTAATTGGAACTTTGGCAGATCCCTCTGATCCCACATCGGTACTCGGGGTAGGTGTACCGCTTGATGATCAGTTCGTTTTAACACCTGAAGAACAAACCTCAGTAGAAAGTGCGCGATTATCGTATAATGCAACCATCGAAGCTCTTGCTACAGCAAATAATTTAGCTTTTTACGATGTTGCTGCTGATCTATCGCAGGCTGCCAATGGAGGTATAGCATTTGACGGAGGGGTAATTACTTCTCAATTTGTTACTGGTGGTGGTTTTTCTCTAGATGGAGTACATCCTACACCAAGGGGTCACGCCTTAGTAACCAATGGTATTTTAGATGCAATAGAGGCTACGTATGGTGCGAGTTTACCAAGAGTTAATGTGGCTGATTATGGTACGATCACTCTAAGTAACGAAGTAAACTAAAAAGAAATTATTTATTATATAATAAATTAGGAAACCTGCTATCATTGATTAGCAGGTTTTTTTTATCTTATGTGAAAATACAAACAAATATGAAATTTATTTTAAAGTTGATATTAAATGCTTTGGCAGTTCTTGTTTTAGCTGAGATACTGCCAGGTGCAGCTGTTAGTAATTATCTAAGCGCTTTAATTGTAGCTATAGTTTTAGCAATTTTAAATGCTATCGTAAAGCCAATTTTGGTAATATTGACCTTACCAGTAACAATAGTTACTCTAGGATTATTTCTTTTAGTCATTAACGCTGCGATTATTTTATTAGCCGATTATTTTATAACAGGATTTAGCGTTCGAGGATGGTTTTGGGCATTGATATTTAGTGTGTTGCTATCGGTATTTCAATCCATACTACATTCTATTTTGGCGAAAGATAAAAGTTAACTGTTTTTCAAGGAGTTAAAAATTTGTTGGAACACAAAAAAGTATTACTTTTGCAACCCAATTTTTAGTAGTAAACGTAGTAGATCATGAATATTTCAAAAGAGCAATTAGACGATTTAAATGCTGTAGTAACTGTAGATATCGCGAAAGAAGATTATAGCGATAAAGTTGATAAAATTCTTAAAGATTATCGCAAAAATGCAAACATTCCTGGTTTCAGAAAAGGTCATGTTCCCATGGGGCTTGTTAAGAAACAATATGGAAAAGCAGTTCTTGTAGATGAAGTTAACAAACTCTTGCAGGATGCATTAAACAAATATCTTACAGAAGAAAAACTTGATGTTTTAGGAAATCCATTACCTAAAGAACAAGAAAATTTTAACTGGGATGCAGATAATTATTCTTTTGAATTCGAACTTGGGTTGGCGCCAAAATTTGAGGTGAAGCTTAATGGAAAAAAAGCGATAACACATTATAAGATTATTGCAAACGATGAGATGATTGATAATCAGATCAAAACTATCCAGAAACAATATGGTAAATTAATACCAAAAGATACGGCTGAAAAAGAAGACTTGATAGCAGGTACCTTTGTTAATGAAGAAAAAGAAATCAATAATACTACTACTGTTGCTCTTGAAAAGATTAAAGGGAAGAAAAATCTTGATAAGTTTGTCGGTGCCAAAGTAGGGGATGTTATTACTTTAAAAACTAAGGGATTATTTAATGATGATCACGATCTAATTGGTGCTTTGAAAATAGACCATGATGCTGCTCATGATTTAGATACTGAAGTTACTTTCACTATTTCTGAAATTAATAAACAAGAACTTGCAGATTTGGATCAAGAATTGTTTGACAAACTTTATGGGCCAGATAATGTAAAGACAGTTACTGAGTTAAGAGATAGAATTAAGCAGGATGCAGAAAATCAGTTTGTACAACAGTCTGATCAGCAATTGCTTAACGCTATTACTGAGACAATACTAGAGAACACCAAATTTGATTTACCTGTAGAGTTCTTACAAAAATGGATTCAAGCCACAGGTGAGCAACCTTTATCAGAGGATGAGGCCAAAGATGAATATGAAAAAAGTGAAAAAGGATTGCGTTATCAGCTTATAGAAGGAAAAATTATAAATGACAATAACCTTCAGGTAACTTTTGAAGAGCTCAAAGATTTTGCAAAAGACTTAATTAAAGGACAAATGGCTCAATTTGGACAAAATTCTCCTGAAGATAAAGAACTAGAGGAAATTGCTGCCAGAATACTTTCAAATCAGGACGAAGTTAAAAGAATGTCTGAACAATTGATGAGTCAAAAATTGTTAAATTATTATAAAGAGAACGCTAAACTGAAAACAAAAGAGGTTAGCTTTGACGAATTCATAAAAGAAGTTTACAAATAGTAAATGTTATAATTTACTAAGGAATTTATACTTATATTTAAGGCGTTAAACCACGATTAGTTTAACGCCTTTTTTATAAATAAAATTTTCAGAAAAAGAAATATGGATTACGGTAAAGAATTCGAAAAATATGCGACAAAACATCATGGGATCAATAGTAATTATTATGATCAAATCATAAGCAGTATGCATCCTATGGGTATGACTCCTAATATTATCGAAGAACGTCAAATGAATATCGCCATTTTTGATGTATTCTCTAGATTAATGATGGATCGTATTATATTTTTGGGAACAGGCATCAATGATCAAGTGGCAAACATTGTTCAGGCACAATTATTATTCCTAGAGAGTGTGGATTCTTCTAAAGATATTCAAATTTATATTAATTCTCCTGGGGGTAGTGTGTATGCAGGATTGGGAATTTACGATACAATGCAGTTCATAAAGCCCGATGTTGCAACAATCTGTACAGGTATGGCGGCTTCTATGGGTGCAGTATTATTGTGCGCAGGACAAAAAGGAAAACGTTCGGGATTACCTCATAGTCGAGTTATGATCCACCAGCCCCTAGGAGGCGCTCAAGGACAAGCAAGTGATATCGAAATTACTGCCCGAGAGATTTTAATTTTGAAAGAAGAATTATACAAGATTATTGCAAAACATTCAGGACAAACGTATGAGAAGGTTTATGAAGATAGTGATAGAGACTATTGGATGAAAGCTGATAAAGCTCTTGAATACGGAATGATAGATGAAATTTTAAAAAGGGAATAATATATTTTCTTGTTTTGTAAGGAGGAGTTTTTCTTTCTGACTTGTTATATACAAGAAATAGTATTGATGTAAGCATAATTAAAAACCAAACATAATCGTTATATTAATTATGCGAATTCTAACAGAGTATTGAAAATAATTACGTTAGAATTATAATTGAAACTAAATAACCATGGCCAAAGAAGATTTAGAATGCTCTTTTTGTGGGAGAAAAAAGCCAGAGACTAATTTACTAATTGCGGGATTAGACGCGCATATTTGTGATCGATGTATCGTTCAAGCACACGGTATTGTAGTAGAGGAAGCTAAAGATGAGGAAACAGGAGAGCTTAGTAGCGAGTTGATGTTACGAAAACCAAAAGCGATTAAAAAGTTTTTGGATCAATACGTGATAGGGCAGGAATTTACTAAGAAAGTAATGTCGGTTGCTGTATATAATCACTATAAAAGACTATTACAACCGCAAACAGATGATGATATAGAGATCCAGAAGAGTAATATTATTATGGTTGGGCAAACAGGTACTGGTAAAACCCTAATTGCCAAAACTATTGCAAAAATGCTTAATGTTCCTTTGGCAATTGTAGATGCCACAGTACTTACCGAAGCAGGATACGTAGGAGAAGATGTAGAAAGTATTCTTACTCGTTTGCTTCAGGCAGCAGATTATAATCTGGAAAAAGCGCAACGGGGAATCGTATTTATTGATGAAATCGATAAAATTGCTCGTAAGAGTGATAATCCTAGTATTACCAGAGATGTTTCTGGCGAAGGAGTACAACAGGCTTTATTAAAATTGCTTGAAGGTACAGTAGTAAATGTACCGCCAAAAGGAGGTCGTAAGCATCCGGATCAAAAATTTATCGAGGTAGATACAGAAAATATTCTTTTTATCGCCGGAGGTGCGTTTGATGGGATCGAGAAAATGATCCAGAAACGATTAAATATGCAAGCTGTAGGGTATAGTGCTTCCAAAACTGAAGATGCTATAGAGAAAGATAATTTGCTCCAGTATATTATTCCAAAAGATCTAAAAGATTTTGGTTTGATTCCTGAAATAATAGGGCGATTACCTGTGCTTTCTTATATGAATCCGTTAGATGCTGAAACACTTAGATCTATTCTAACAGCACCTAAGAACGCAATTATTAAGCAGTATAAGAAGTTGTTTGAGATGGATAATATAGCGTTCTCTGTAACCGAAGGTGCGTTGGAGTATATTGTAGAAAAAGCAATGGAGTATAAATTAGGTGCTCGTGGACTTAGGTCACTTTGCGAAGCAATACTTACAGATGCAATGTACGAATTGCCTGAAGGTGAAGAAACAGAGTTTAGAGTTACCAAAGATTATGCAGAAAAGAAACTGAATAAGTCTACGATCAAAAAGCTTAAAGCTGTTTCTTAACTTAAGGTATAGAGAGTAATTATACAACAAAAAACACCTTAGTACACGTGTACTAAGGTGTTTTTTGTTGGCTAGAATAGTTGGAATCTGTCTTACTCAGAATATGAAACCCGGTCTTTGTTATTTTTAATGATATCCTCAGTATTTTTTAAAGCGATATTATCGCTTTCCTTTAAATTAATATCAAAGTTGTTTTGGCGAATTAAAGCTTCGTAAAACGTTACTTTTGAAATCTCGCTGTAGCAAACGGTGTCTTCTTCTAATAGAATCGAATTTAATGCATGTATAGCAGAGTCACTGTAAGACTTCACGACTTCATTTGTATTATTAATGTTTTCAGCGATGGTTTTGGTTTCTTGAGCATTAATTCCTGTCATAAGGAATAAAAAGGTAAAGAAAGAAATAGCGATTTTCATACTTTGGGACTTTGATAAATTTATAACTATCTGGTATCAAATTTAATATGAAAAAAATGAGCTGAAAAAGGATTTATTAATTTTTAGATTAAACGCTTTTTTTGAACGATGAAATACCTTATTTTTTGTTAAAAAATATAATTCTTACATACTTTTTTTACGGTAAAACCGTATTTCAAATAGTTTTTGTTCTAATTTTTTAGTCAAAAAAGTCAAATATTAAGAAGAAAGAGAGTTCACTTCATTTAAGGCGAGTAATTCCTCGATATAGGTTCTAGTGTTCGACAATCTAGGAATCTTATGTTGCCCTCCTAATTTATCTTTCATTTTAAGCCAATCATAGAATAGGTCTTTTCTAGCTTCTCGCAACTCGAGCATATTTAAGGTTGTACTATTATAGCGTTTGGCTTCATAGTCGCTGTTTACATTTTGTAAGTTTTGATCCAGTATGAGTTTAAACGCTTCGATATCTTGCGGCAGTTTTTTAAATTCGATCATCCATTCATGTGCACCTTTTTCCTTTCCTTTCATGAAGATTGGAGCGACAGTATAGTCCACTATTTCACTGTTGGTTGCTTTGGCTGTTTTTCGGAGTGCTTCTTCTGTATTTTCAATAATAAGTTCCTCCCCAAAAACATTGATGTGATGTTTGGTTCTGCCCGATACTTTGATTCTGTAAGGATTAACAGATGTAAAACGAACAGTATCGCCTATCTTATATCTCCATAACCCTGCATTAGTGGTAATGATCACGGCATAATTTTTTCCAACTTCTACTTCACTTAACGAAATTACTTTTTCATCATCAGTACCATACGTACTCATAGGAATAAATTCATAGAATATTCCATAATCAAGCATCAATAAGAGTTCAGAAGAATCGTTATGATCCTGTATTGCAAAAAAACCTTCAGAAGCATTGTAAATTTCATAATACTTGAAAGAATCTTTGGGTAAAATTTTAGTATACTGGTCTATATATGGATCAAAATTTACTCCGCCATGAAAGTAAACTTCCAGATTACTCCAAATTTCAAAAAGATGATTTTTACCTGTAGTTTCCAAAACCTCATTAAGTAATACCAACATCCACGAAGGAACACCTGCCAAACTAGTCACATTTTCCTGAATAGTTTCATTTACGATGGCTTTCATCTTAAACTCCCAATCACTCATTAGTGATATTTCACTGCTTGGTGTAGAACTAAAATCGGCCCAAAAAGGCATGTTATCAATAATAATCGCAGATAAATCACCAAAAGAGGTGCCATTTTCTTTATAAAGTTCCTTGCTACCTCCAAGTCGTAGACTTTTACCTGTAAAAAGCTGGGAGTCTTCATTATTATTAAGGTACATGCATAAAAGATCTTTGCCTGCTGCAAAGTGGCAATCTTCTAGCGATTCTTGACTAACCGGGATGAATTTACTTTTTGCACTTGTTGTTCCACTGGATTTTGCAAACCATTTAATAGAAGTAGGCCAAAATATATTATTTTCTCCTAGGCGACTTCTCTCGATCATCGGTTCATAATCTTCGTAGGATCGAATTGGAACACGCTCTTTAAATGTTTCATAATTGCGTATAGAGCCAAAATCGTAGTTTCTTCCAAATTCTGTGTTTTTTGCTGTTTCTAATAATACATGCAGTAGTTCATGCTGAACTTCATTAGGGTACTTCAAGAAAAGTTCCATTTGGTGGAATCGCTTTTTTAAGAACCAGCTGGCAATAGAATTAACTAATGGGATTGGCATTTTTTGATGTATCTTTATGCTCAAATAGTGCTTAATGTACTACTTTTGGTTGTTGCCAACTAAAATAATAAAAAAAATTACATTCTTCTTATAAGGTTTACATATAACAAAATTTTATGCAGTTTCAAGGAGTACTTACAAAAATGCAAACAGAAATTGGAGATCCTATTCAGTATTACCTGATTTTTGAGTCCGATTTTATTCATATGAATCAACTATTAGATAAAAAGTTGCGTATTGAATTTGTAGGGTATCAATGTCTGGCTTGTGGAGAGAATAAGAAGATATATAGACAGGGATATTGTTATGATGATTTTTTTAATCGACCAGAAGTGGGAGATTGGGTAATGAGACCAGAATTGAGTACTGCACATTTAGATATAGAGGATCGAAATTTGGAGTTTGAAAAGAAAGTTCAGCTTCAACCACATATCGTTTATCTCGCCAATTCCAGTAATGTAAAAGTAGGTGTTACCCGAAAATCTCAAGTACCTACTCGATGGATTGATCAGGGTGCGCATGAAGCAATCGAGATTGTTGAAGTTCCTAACCGTTATTTGGCAGGTGTTACAGAAGTCGCTCTAAAAGAACACATATCTGATAAAACCAATTGGCGCACCATGCTTAAAAATGAAATTAAGGATGAGGATTTAGTTGCCTGTAAGAATAAACTTAAAGATTTTATTCCCGACGAGGTAAAACAATATTTTGTTGACAATGGGAAAGAAACTGAGTTACGTTTCCCGGTCTTGAAATATCCTGATAAATTAAAGAGTCTTAACCTCGAAAAAACACCAGAGTTTTCTGGTATTCTAAAAGGAGTGAAAGGACAATATTTAATCTTTGATGATAACACTGTTTTTAACGTGCGTAATAATGAAGGTTATGTAGTAAGGTTAACAATAAATTAATTCTCCTGACTACTTAGCTCTAAAAGTTGTTCTTCGCCATACACCGCACATTTCTCAAAGGTATTTTTGATGTCAACAAGAGTAGTTCTAGGATTGATAAGACACATCCTTAACACCACTTGGCCTTGTAATATGGTGGTGACCAATAGCGCATCTCTAGAAGCAATCAATTTTTTAGAAATATTTTGATTGATTTGATCTAACATTTCTTCAGATAAGTTTTGATGAATAGGATTATATCTGAAATTGATAATGGCTAGAGTAGCAGGGGATGTGATTTCCCAGAATTTGCTTTTTCTTAATATAGCTTCGGTTTGTTCAGCTAGCTCCATATTGTAGGTTATAGCTTTTTTAAAAGATTCAAGACCAAATGTTTTTAAAGACATGTAAAATTTCAAAGCACGAAAACGTCTGGTGAGTTGGATTCCATGATCATAAAAATTGATTTCTGATTCATTACCTTCTATGTCTCTTAGGTATTCTGGTTTTTCGGTAAAAGTACTGCTCAACCAACTATGATCTTTCACCAGTAAACAACCCATCTCATAGGGTTGAAAAAACCATTTGTGTGGATCTACGGTTAAAGAGTCGGCTCTTTGTATTCCTTTCAAAAGTTTTTTCCCTTCATCAGAAAGTATAGCAGCTCCTCCGTAAGCACCATCAATATGAAACCATAGATTTTCGGTTTCACAAATGGTCGCGATTTCTTCTAATGGATCGATTGTACCCGTATTGGTAGTTCCGGCTGAGGCAATGATACAAAACGGTTGTAACCCTTCTAAGCGGTCCCTTGCTATGATGTTTTTAAGCTTATTCAGAGATATTTTAAATTCTATATCTGTTGGAACAATTCGAATTTGTTCTTTTTTAAAACCAATGACCTTTATTGCTTTAATGTTAGATGAATGCGCCTGGTCTGAAAGGTAAATGGTGGCTTTAGAAAAATCACTTCCACATTTTATCCTCCTTGCTGTTACGAGAGCAGTAAGGTTCGCCATTGATCCACCACTGGTAAATATACCACCTCCTTTTTTGGTTGGAAAGCCAAAAATTTCTAGTAACCAATTCATGGTTACTATTTCTAATTCTGCTGCTGCAGGAGATGAGGCCCAGCCTCCAGAAAATATATTAAACCCTGTGGCTAGAGTATCTGCCATCACGCTAATGTAATTACTCGGCCCCGGTACAAAAGAGAACGATTTTGGATGCGATACGATATTACTATTGGGTATAATATGATTCATTACAAAATCCAAAACTTCATTTGGAGGTAAAGGCTGATTAGGAACCTCTTCAGCCAATAAAGAATCCATTTCCTTTCTCGAAGCTAAAGCTACTGGCTTCTTAGTGTGTTGAGTCTCAAAGTGGTCTACAATATGATCAATAATTTTGTAACCATATTGTTGCATTTCTTCTTTAGACAGTCTTAGTTTAGTGCTGAGGTTATCTTCTATCATAATGGTATTCCTTTACCCTGTTGTCCACAAATGTAAAATTATATTAATATTATTTACTTGTATAATTAGGTAAAAAAACAGTATCAAGTACTCGCATAACTACTTACTGTATGACAAATTTGATACTTTGAAAAACTGATAAAAAGATGAGTGCTATTCCCGTAATTTTGTGAAGCTTTGTTTTTGAATCCCCTTGTTTATTTGCCATTTTAAATCCCCATTTTCCATAAAAATATAATGTTCCGATTTTCCCTAGATAAACACCAAGAAAGAAAAGAAAAAGAGATAATATCGAATTTTGAATAGTAAGATTGAAAATATGCTTATGGATAAGTGAGATAGCCAGAATCCAATAAATCATTACAGGAGGATTAAGTAGTGCAAGAGAAAAACCGGTAAAAAATTTAGAGTTGGTTAGTTTGATTTTAAAACTTTTCTTGGCCTTAAAGGTTTTATTCGCAATCAACATGAAATATAATCCTATTAAAAAGAAAATAGCAATAAAAGTGATTTGAATCCATTTATTTTCCTGAAAAAAGTTTGATAATTGGGTACTGCAATGTAGCGCAAAAAAGGCTAGTATTACTTCACCTATTCCAGCTGCAAGCGCTATATAAGAGGCTGTTTGAATATTCTCTTTAATAGAAGTATTGATTACCAAAATATTAACGGCTCCAAGGGGTATTGCGCCTATGATGGCAATAAGAGTTCCAAATAAAAGATATAGTATTGTCATATTTCTTTAGTAGTTCTTTAGTAGGTATGCTTACAACGAGCTTGTATAAAAATATGAAAGCGGCAATCGCCGCTTTCTACCCTAGTAAATCTGATAATTTAACAACATAACAAATTACGATCTTTCTAAAAGCTTCCGTTGACACCGATTCTCATTTTCTTGATGATCTCTTCAAAATAGAGAATTGTCCAAATAATTTTTTCGGTATCAGCATAAGCAACGAGCTCTTCTATGGCCTCATTTGTAGATTCTAAAGTTTTTTCTATGGTTTCTTTGTTATTTTTTAAGATTTTTAGATGACGCGAATCTTCTTTAATGCCTATATCACTTAATCTCACACCAGCTTCGTTAGTGAGTGATAAGAGCGGTATTACGGTCATAATTTCTTCAACTCGATCTTTATAAAGACTAATAAGTTCTCCTTTTTTCAAAGATTCCAGATCCTCTATTGTATGAAATCTATTTACTTGTTTCTCTTGTGTAAAAAACACTGCTTCATTAGCCTTTTGGGAAAAAGTGATATTTACTACTAAAAATAAAATAAAACTGGTTGTTACTCTAAGCATGATAGTATAATCTAATTAAATCTTTACTGACTAGTTATTGTAAATTTATATAAAGAAACCAATTATTTATTATTTCTAGAATGGTTTATTGCATGACCATATAGGTATTAAGTGACTTTTTTAACTGAAATTTTGGATTTACACTACTTTGTGGATCACTAAAAAGATCGTTAACGTCTACAAAACTTTTGGTAAATCTATTATATTTTAAAATATTCAGAGATTCCTTTTCAACGGATTGATTGGCCACCTGAACCCCTTGTCCGTGAATATTAAAGAAGCTATTATCCATCATAAATGCCTTTTGTATTAATGGCAAAGATGTGTAAGATTTATCAAATTTCACTACGTCAGAAAAACCCGATATTTTCGAATTATGAATATAAGTTAAAGCAGAATTAGCAGCTGATATGGCGGCAGTTGTATGCTGATAATTACTTTTATCTGATAAATTCACCAGGTTAGCATTACTAAAAGTGACATCGGTAACTGCATCGGGCCTTATGTACCCCAAGTCTTTATTATAGCCATCGACTTCGATAGCATAGGAGCCTTTGGGACTCGTTACGTAAGGATGACGTATAGCAATAACATTGTTTAGATTACCCTTAAAACCTTCTGAAATATTATAGTCGTCTTCTTGTGCCTTCAAAGAGATAAGATTTTGCATGTTATTTTTTCCGCCGTGGAAGTTAAATGAATCCTGACCTGAATAACTTACCATAATATTGTCTAGTATAGAAGAAGAGCCGATACCATATAAGGAAAGTCCATTAGATCCTTCTTTTCTTTTTAAAGTATTACCGGCAAACTCGATTCTTACGTGACTTAATATGGTAGTTTCTTCATCATATTGATTTCCTCCATAAATAGAAAATTGAGGTTTAAAATTTCCTTCAATAAGTCCATTTCCCGAAACTGTATTGACCTTGCCTGATCCGGCAATAATTATACCACCCCAGTCCCCATTATTTCTTGATTTGAGAGCTTTATTTGAGGTGAATACTATAGGATAAGCTTTAGAGCCTAAAGCTATCAACTTTGATCCTTTGGTCACAATAAGGTTTGCAGGATTTTGATGATCACATCGTATGATCGTACCTTCTTGTATAGTTAAAGTGGCATTGTTAATTACATAAACATCACCTGACAAAAGATATACAATATCGTTTCTTAAATATGTGTGATTTGCTATAATATTAGGTAATTTTTCTTCAGCTTTTGGATAGTCCGTTTGGTTAGGAGAGAAATTGGTCCAACCTTTGGCCCATCTATCGTCTTTTTCGCTAAAATTTTGTGCTGTACTCGTAAGAGAAAAAAATAAGAAGATACAAGCTGTGGCAAGAAAATATCTTTTTTTCATGGTATTTTGTTTTGGGGTTAAAGTTCTTGGAGGAAATTTCTTTCCTCCAAATTTTTGGGACTACTAAGATATAGGAGTTTTACTAAAATTAATTACGTGTTTACCGTAAACTTTGTACGTTTATCGATATTTTAACTAAATTTAGTAAAAAATTATGAGTAAAATTCTTACATGTATAAATCTTACTCGATTGATAATCAAAAAATTAACTAACGTTTATGTGTCAAAAATAAAAGCTAAACAAATTCAATACATTATGTGAAGTTTTGATGAAAAAGAGGGATTTTTGACAAATTTTGACGTGTTTTTTGCTAAATTTAGCAAGTGTTAAATGATTTTTAAAGGTTGATAAAAGACAGTTTTTTTAACATAATCAATAAAAATATATTAAAAATAAGTTCTTTTTTAACGTTATAATAGGGAAAATAACAATAATAATTATTTCATTATAGATGACTTTTTTCCTTTGCGTTAAAACTTAATGCATGCCCGTATACGAATCTGAATCCTTAAGGGTAAATTTTGGATTTTTTGAATTTAGAGGATCCGTAAACAAATCCTCGACATTTTGAAATCCATTGGTATACATATTATATTGTAATAATCGATCCGCGCTTACCTCTGATCTATACTGTTTTAAAACAGTAGTGCTATGAACATTAAAGATGCTATTTTCTAGTAAAAAGTGATTTTCTAAATCTGAAAAAGATTTATAAGATACATCAAACTTTACTACATTGGCAAAACCTGAAATTCTCGATTCGGTTACGCTTAGTTTAGCTAAATTTTTTGAGGAAATGGCTGCAGTAGTATGCTGGTAGTTATTCTGTGTCGATAGATTGATTAACAAAGCATTTTTAATGCTCACGTTTGACAAAGATTCTGTACTAACGAACCCTTCTCCTTTATTATAACCATCTATTTCTACAGCATAGGATCCGCTAACATCTGTAATGTAGGGGTGCCTGATTGCCATTATATTATTCAGTTCTCCTTGGTAGCCTAGAGTAAAATCATAGTCGTCATCTTTGGCTTTGAAAGAGATAAGGTTTTGCATGTCAAATGAGCCTCCGAAGCACTCAAAAGAATCTTCTGCAGAATGACTTATCATAATATTATTAACTATCGAATTTTTACCTAAAGCATATAAGGATAGGGCATTCAACCCCTTGGATTGATTAATTTTTTTACCTGCAAATTCAATTCTCACATAGGATATTTCTGTGGTCACTTCATCTTCTTCAATACCTCCATAAAGAGAATATTCAGGTAAAAAATTTCCTTCTATAACCTTAGAAACAGCAGGAGAATTGATTTTTCCCGATCCAGCAATAACGATACCTCCCCAGTCTCCGGAATTTCGGGATTTTGTAGATTTACTGGATGTAAAAACTATTGGGAAATCTCTGTTACCTTTTGCAATTAGTCTGGCTCCTTTGGTAATCACCAGGCTAGTCGCATTTTCAGTGTCACATCTTATGATCGTACCTTCTTGTATTGTTAATTTAGTATTATTGACTACATAAACATTTCCAGACATAAAATAAGTTATGTCGTTACTTAGATAGGTGTCGGTATCAATAATGTTAGGAAGCTTTTCTTCAGGTTCTGGGTATTCTTTTAGATTAGGGTTGAAATTTGTCCATCCCTTAGTCCATTTCATTCGATCGTCGTTAGTATTCTGAGAGAATGAAAAAAAGGAAAACGAAAAACAAAAAAGAAGAAATACAATATTCGATTTCATAACTTGGGGATTTATTATTTTGGGTTATAACATATTAACCAGAAGTTATGTTTCTGATAATTAATATTTTGCTAATTAATAAACCTAATTTTAATCAATTTATTGTATCCTTTTTTGATGTTGTGTTCACAAGACCTAAAGGGTAGTAATACACTCGGTTAAAAGAGATCAAGTATAAAAAAATATAGCGAAAGCATTATTTTAGTTTTTAGTTTTGGTAGAATCCTTTTTCTTTTTCTTTCCCAGAAAACCTCCTAGAATATTTTTTGCAGTGCTTTTTAAGGTTTCTTCTGTATTATTTTTAGATGTTTTTGTAGAATCACTTTTTTTATCATTAGATCCCAATAGACCAGAGAGAATTTCTGTACCTTTATCCTTCACCTTATCTTTTGCTTTGTCTTTTTGTTTGGACACTATTTGTTGCGTGAGATCTTTTACGGCAGATCCAAGCTCTAGATCAACTTTGGGATTTGTGAAATTACCAGAAATCCCAATGGGCAAAGCAACTTTCATGGTATTAGCTTCTTGTTCGCTTAGTTGAGAAATCAATCCTGAAGTTTCACTGCCCAGATACTTCGCAGGAATATCAAGTGATACATTATAATTCATGCTTTGATCAAAACTATGACTTCCTCCAGCTGTAATTTTTATTCCTTTTACTTCAAAATCAAAAGGCTTCACATTAATTTTTCCATCGTCAAAACTTAGATTGGTCTTAATGTCCTCTAGGTTTAATTTATCTAATTCTATAAAATTAAGCTGACTATCAAGTTTAGATAATAACGGTGTCTTAGTAGTTGATACCTGCGCATTGAGAATTTCAGCAAGAGCTTTTCCTTTTAATGAGGTAAGAACAGGAGTTAAATCTTCATTTAAGTTGCCATTTAGATTAATTTGGGTAGTGAGATTACCGGTTAAGGCTCTAGCTATTGGAGCTAATCCTTTTATTAATTCGAGATTGTTAAAAGATTGTACGATATCAATTTGACTAAGATCTAATGCCATATCAAAAGTAGGTACTTTAGATTTTGTAGATACACTTCCATTAAATGCCAAGCCACCATCAAAAAAATTTGAGCTTACATTTTCTAAATATGCTGTTTCATCCTTTATTTTGACAGTACCCTTTGTATTTTGTAATTGTAGATTATCATAAACTACCTTTTTGGTGTCAAAGTTTAAAGTAGCATCCAGAAAAGATGGAATTCTCATAGTTTCATCCTTTGTGCTGGTTGTATTGCTCGTTTTTTCTTCTTTTGTTGATGTTTCTGATTCAGTTTCTGCAATCATAAAATCGTTTACCGAAAAAATAGTAGAAGTTACATCAAAGTTTCCTTTTAGATCTTGTTTTGCAAATAGGAACCCCATTAAATTTGTAATTGTTCCGGTTGCTGCTAAATCAGATTTTCCTGTGGTCGCCTGCATTTGATCTAATGAAATGGTTCCGGGTTTAAAGCTAACGTTAGCAGAAGAAACTTTTATTTCATTAGGTAATTCTGGCGAAGCGTATGTAAAATCCTTGATCATTGCAGATCCGGTGCTTTTAACATTTTGATATTGTTCTTTTTCTAAAGACTGCATATCAAAACTGGTGTTTAGATCTACATTAACGATTCCATTAAGATTTTGTTCAAGCTCGAGAGGATATGCTTTTTCAAGATTGGCGAGGTTTAATTTGCCTTTAAGCATCATATCTACTAATAAGTTTTTTGTAAGATTTTTCAAGGTACCTCTGGCAGCAAAATTATCTTCTCCAATTCTGAAATTGAGATTATCTATATTAATATAAGTATCGTCGGCAATTCCTGTTTTATTCTTAATAAGCACATCAATTAAAATGTTTGACACCCCTTTAGGCAAATCTGGATATTTAAACGAAGCATTATTTGATTTGATGGCAATATCTAGAGTAGGAATATGAATTTCATCTGTTTTTCCTTTAATTACCCCAAGAATAGAGAAATCTCCACTGGTCTGCACACCATCAAGATTTTTGGCATAGGTTTCGGGAATAATCGCCAAAAAGTTTTTAAAATCTGATGTTGGCGTTTTAAAACTAAGGTCGACATCTGTATATTCATCAAATAGTTGAACAAATCCTGTAAACTCTAGTGGTAATCTATTTATTAAAGCTTTGTTTTCTTTGAATACATATTTCTGATTTTTAAGATCCAGTTCTATTTCTGCATCAAGTCGTAGTTTGTTTTTATTCAGGTATTTGGTGTCGTCAAATCCAAAAGAAGCTTCGGCATCAGTATGGGTATCCAAAATCACTTTATCGCCCGATACCGATCCGTCTCCACTATGATTCAGGTGCGTCATCTCCAGAACCGTTTTGCTTATATCGTCTTGGTACAAGATTTTACTATCATTAATCTCATAATGTTCTAAAGAAAAGGTGAAATCTCCACTTTCTTCTTCTACCGGAGCTTCCTGCACAGTATCTTCTTGTTTATTGGCAATATCAAAGTTTGAATTACCAAGCGAATCTGTTTTGATCACTACATTAGCCTCGTTAATTATAATTTTTTGAACACTAATAGCCTCACTCGCATCTTTAAAAAGTTCGTTGACAGACATGTTTAATACTATCTTTTTAGAATAGGCTAATGTGTCTCCTTCAAAGGGCTCGTAATTTATAATCGAAAGGTCTTCTATAATTACAGATGCTTGTGGAAAGCTTCTTAATAGACTAATATCAATATTGGCAAAATCAACTTTTGCATTTACATGCTCATTTACCAAATGCCGTACTTTATCTTGTATGGTTCCTTTAAATAAAAAAGGTATAGAAATAATGGCTATAATAAGAATTAGTAAAACAATACCGAGGATTTTTAGAGCTTTTTTCATGTGTTTATTTTTATTGTTTTTCAATGGTCATACTTCGACTTCACTCAGTACGCACATAAAACTTTTGATGATCCAAATAATTATTTAATCATGTTTACTCATCATTAAATACTTTCTTGCAAAATAACGATTAAATTGCATAGAATCTTAATGCTTTCGAGTTAACTATTTGTTACAATCATATTTCCATGGCAAGTTCACCTCCTTGTTTGAGTTTAAAACGCTTTCTAAAAAAGTATACAGCAATATATAGTAAAGGTGTATCAAGAGCTGCAACTAGAACTTTGAACAGAAAGCCATTAAGTAACAACACGCCAAAACGATTCCATTCTATAATGCCGGCAGAACATAAAAGTAACAGTACTGTTAACGTATCAATCAATTGTGATGAAAAAGTAGAGAAGTTATTTCTTAGCCAAAGGTGTTTTCCTTTGGTAACCCTTTTCCAAAAGTGGAATATTTGAATGTCGATATACTGTGCAAAAAGATACGCCATCATTGATGCAAAAACGGCAATGATTGTAGCACCAAAAACGGTATTGAACAAGTCGTCACCAATAGGTGACCATGATGTTGCCGGAACCCAAGACGAGGCTGTTACAATTAGTAGTGAAAAGAACGAGGCAAAAATTCCTGCCGTAACAATTTGATTAGCTTTCCTCTTTCCAAAGATTTCACTTATGATATCGGTAATCAAAAATGTTATCGGGTAAGGTAATATTCCAACAGAGATTTCAAAAGTATAGATACCTAAAAAATCCCAATAAAAGAATTTTTGAAAAATAAGGTTAGACACCACCAATGACGAGATAAAAAGAGCTCCTAATATTAAATATATTCGATAAGCCGCTCTTTGGTCTTTAGGGTTCAATAAGTGTTTGCTCAAAATGTTGTACGTTGATAATACTTCATCAAAAAATAAGGTGAAGTGATTTTGTTTTGTTTAATTTGCCTCTAAAATAAGGAGTTCTGATCAGAATATAAATATCCAATCTTGAAAACACCTCGTCTACTACATATTTCGTTAGGAAGTAATATGGGAAATCGCCTTGATTTTATCCAAAAGGCTATTAATGAAATTTACAAAACAATAGGAGATGTACTATCGATATCAGGGATATATCAAACTCCTGCCTGGGGATTTGATAGCGAAGACTTCTTTAATGTCTGTATTACCGTAGAAACTTTTTATAGTACTTTAGAAGTATTAGACCAACTGATGCATATTGAACGATTATTGGGAAGAAATAGAATAGATCTAGAAGGATATCAGGCTAGAACTATTGATTTGGATATTATTTTTTCTTCGGAAGGGAAGATTGAGACCGACAATCTAATAGTCCCTCATCCCGCTATGCAGGATCGCAGATTTGTTTTAGTACCATTGGCTGAAATTGCTGCAACAGAAGAGCATCCGATATTAAAGCAAACAGTATCCCAATTATTAGAAAACACATCAGATACTTCTGAAATTAGAATAACCGATTGGAAAATTGTGAATCCCAAAGAGCTGTATGCGTTAGCAAAATTTCAATACTTAACCATAGAAGGGAATATTGGGGCAGGAAAAACGAGTCTGGCAACATTAATTTCAAGAGAATTTAATGGAAAGCTTATTCTGGAGCGCTTTGCAGATAATCCTTTTTTACCAAAATTCTATGAGGATATGGAGCGGTATGCTTTTCCGCTTGAAATGTCTTTTCTGGCAGACCGCTACCAGAGACTTCAAGAAGATATTGCCCAATATGATCTTTTTAAAGATTTTGTGGTAAGTGACTATGATGTATTTAAATCTTTAATTTTTGCAAAAGTGACGCTGCAGGAAGAAGAGTTTGCCTTATACAAACGTGTTTTTGATGTAATGTATAAAAATCTGGCAAAGCCAGGGTTATATATTTATTTATATCAAAGTACAGCGCGTCTTCTCGAGAATATCAAAAAAAGGGGAAGGGATTATGAACAAAAAATACCGGCAGAATACCTTAATAAAATAAATAAGGGTTATCTACAATTCATCAAATCTCAATCAGAATTCAACATACGAATTATTGATGTTTCTGAAAGAGATTTTATCTCCAACCGAACCGACTACATTTCTATTTTGGAAGAGATTTGTAAATAAATAGCTCCTATGAGCTATAAGAGTTCTTTATAAGAATAAAGTGACTTATCCACCCTTATGAGAATCATAAGAAAGGTAATAAGCGCTACATTTCGGATTGGTACTAAGTCAAATATGAATAATTAGCTTTTATCATTTTCCGTAAATGCCAAATCTTATATTTGGAAACGTAATAAATAAAAACAGACCTTTTGATCAAACCGAAAGCCCTATTTTTCTTACTTCTTATTGTTATTAACACTTAATTTTCATTCAGCCAAAGGATTACTTTTTTTAACAACAAAGAGTCTTCTTGGACCTCTTCCATTGGAGATATACCATTTGGATAAATTTCAAAATTTCTATCGGCAAAATGCGAAACTGTTACCCAAAGTATAGACCCGTCAGATAATTCAAATTCTGAATTAGAAGTAGTATAATTAGCGGTCTTAGTTCCAAAAGTCTTGATATTGTTTTTACCCAGAAAGGATACTAATAAAGCTTCACCCGAACTCGCAGTTTTTCCGCTAACAAGTATTGCAATTTTATGGTTTGATATATCAATTGCTGATTGGTCTATTTGTACATCATATGTTATAGAATCATTTTCCAATAAAAAAGCGTTACCATTTTTGATAATCCAGGTTCCAACAATATCTTTTGTTTTTGTAACAAAATAACCTACTTTACCATCACCAATTAATGGACTTAATCCTGCTAACATTGGCCACATATTACCACCTCTGTTTTGTGTTAAATCTACAATCCATTTGCTTGCACCATTATTACTTAATTTTTTAAGCTCTTGTCTAGCAATTTTTGCAAATAATTTCAACTGAATGCTGTCGCCACTTGAAAAATAGGGTACTTTCAAGTATCCGATATTCGGTCCTATGAACTTTCCAGTAACATAGTTGTATTTTGGTTTTGCTTTTTTACCTAATAAGTTGCTTGATTTATTCTTCCATTCCTGAGCAACTTCTTTTGGCATAAATCGATGATGTTTGAAATCAAATTCTTTTAATATCCAATTAACTGAGTAGGTCTTTAAAGTGTCATTGTCCAAACTTACAAATTCACGATTCAATCTAACTTTGAGAGAATTCCATTTTATCTTTTTTGAATAAATTGAATTCTCTTCTAGTATGGATATAACTTCTTTTAAAAAGTTATTATGTACCTAAATTTGTTTTTTTGAATGAGTTGAATTGCAACCATATATAGTTACAAGTATTGTTAAAAACCAAAATAGTTTTTTCATTATATTAAGAATTTCTGGCAATGTGTATATTGATGAACAGTATTATTTAATTTATGCAGCAGTTATAATTAGTTACACAGAAAATTTATGATGTTTTTTGAATCTCTTCCGCAACTTCTTGTACTTTATCAAGAACCCGAAGTAAATTGCCGCTCCATAATTTTTCTATTGCTGATTCAGAATAGCCTCTTTTAACCAATTCTAAGGTAACATTAAAAGTTTCTGAGGCATCGCTCCAACCTTCAATTCCGCCACCACCATCAAAATCTGAGCTTATCCCAACGTGATCAATTCCTATTTTTTTAACCATATAATCAATGTGATTTACAAAATCTACCACATCAACAGCAGGAGGTAGATTGTCCATTTTCTTTACTTTCGTTCTTCGAATTGCGGCCATTGTGCCCAGAAAATCATAGTATTTTTCTTTTTCTTCGGTACTAAGTTTCATGACCTCTTCTCGTTCTAACCAGGTTACTCCCATAGAATCGGCTATTTGCTTTGCGATTTCTACCTCTTTTTCGTTTCTTTTTTCGAATTTCTCGGTATTCAGATATGAAGAGAAAGCAACAGTTTGTACAACTCCGCCATTTTCTTTTAACCATTGTAATTGTTCATCATCGAGGTTTCGGCTATGATTACATAAAGCCCTTGCAGAAGAATGTGAAGCAATAACAGGAGCTTTGGTAAGCTCGATCATTTGCCGCATTGATTCTTTGGAAGGATGAGAAACATCGATCATCATACCGTACTTATTCATTGCTGCAATAACTTCTTTGCCTAGATCACTTACTCCATTATGCAACCAAACTCCGTCTGCTTCACCAGTATTAGAGTCACAAAGCTGGCTATGACCATTGTGAGAAAGTGACATATATCTGGCACCCAAATCATAGAATTTCTTTACATTGTTAATATCAGTACCCATCGGATATCCATTTTCTATACCAATCATGGCAACTTTCTTTCCTTTTTTATGAATACTACGCACATCATCAGAAGTTAATGCCAGCTCAATCTGATCTGGAGCTATGTCCTTTGTTAATTTATGAATTGCTTCAAATTTTGACATGGATATTTCATATGCTTTCTCATATCCTGCTGGAGTTAAAGAATCTTGACCGGTATATACAATAAACCAGGCAACATCGAGGCCTCCTTTTCTCATTTTTGGTAACGTGATTTGAGAACTTAAATCATGAGTATAATTAATAGAATCGGTAAAGTTTTTTACATTAATATCACAATGTGTATCTAGTGTAATTACTTTGTTATGAATTTCCTTGGCTTTTGCAATCAGCTGATTTTCAGATACCATTTCTTTTTGAGAGTTTTCTTGTTTACAAGAAGTAACAAAGAGCATGATTAATGTAAATACTAATAAGTTTTTCATTGTAATTATAATTATATAAAAAGTATTTTGCATTAAACTTACAAAACAAATTTCGGTTGATGTGTTAATACACCAAAAAGAGGTCTAAAAAGAACACACTTCTTAGACCTCAAAACAAAAATTCAAAAACAAACTTTATTGTTTAATTAGTTTCCTAGTTTGTTTACTTTCTTCACCTTCGAAGATAATGAAATAGACACCTTTACTTAAATTGCTGGTATCATAGGTGGTTGTTCCCGTATTTAAAGCCAGAACATCTATTCTTTTCCCTAAAAAATCTGTTATGATGATATTTACAGGTGCATTGCTTTTTGCAATTTTAGGATGTTCAATGTTTAGCAACCCAGATGCTATTGGATTTGGAAAAATGCGAATTGTATTGGTTACAGTACTTTCAATATCATCATCAGCATTATCGCTACTTCCTGGTATTATATTAATATTATCGATAGCCATATCGCTCCTGAAGCTTGATCCCGTTGTTCCTTTAATTTGTAATTGTATAACGGTACCACTATAAGTAGATAGACTTACGGTCTGCGAATTCCAGTTATTTCCCTGATCTCCAGTTTGACTCCAGATGGTCGTCCATGAACTCCCACCATCTGTCGAAGCCCTCATTTCTAGTGTTCCCATATTAGAACCATACATATGATAATCAAAAGTAAGCTGTGTATTAGTCTCATTTGTTAAATCAATACATGGGCTTGTAAGCAAAGCAGTTTTATTAGGATAACCGGTTCCGTTACCTGATGCCTCGGTAAACGCATAATTAGTTCCGTGGGTTGGAGCCGAAGGTCCCGTATTTGAAGACGGAGTAGTATTGCTATCCAAAGACCAATCGATATCATCGTTGGTTTCTTGAGTCCATGAACCAAAATCGGGCTCAAAACTTTTTTGATAAGGAAAACTAGTGATACCATTACATGTGCCAGGCGGGTTAGTAGAGCCTGAACTTATGTTTATATCATCAATAGCAATATCACTGCTCCAGCCTGATCCTGTTGTTCCTTTAAGTTGTAATCTAATCACACCAGAATATGCCGAAAGATCTACAGTAGCTTGGCTCCATACATCACCCTGATTACCACTTTTATTCCATATAGAAGTATACGAAGTTCCGTCGTCGGCGCTCACCAATACTTCTAAAGTTCCCATGGCAGTACCTAGCATATGATATCCAAACGTCAAGGACATATTTGAGGAAGAACTCAGATCTATGCAAGGGCTATTCAGGGTAGCGACTTTATTAGGGCTTCCAGGTGGAGTTACATTTGTTGAGGCTTCAGTATAAAGATATGAAGAACCCTCTTTTGCGTTTGAAGGGCCTGTGCCGGTCGAGGGTGTACCATCAGAATCTCGGGTCCATTGGATATCATCTCCGCTGGCATTAGACCACTCTCCAAAACCAGATTCAAAGCTTTCGCTGTATGGAAAATTACTTATAACTGTGCATGCAGGTGGATTTGTAGCGTCAAGCAAATAGGCTCTATCGGATTGTAAGGATACTACAATGGCATCTTGTTGTTGATTGGTGAAGCCACCGGTACGACAACTTTTACGTGTATACGACATCACGTTTCTTGTGTCTGGCTGATATTGATCTCCATTAGCATCAGTTGCAGAACCTGTGTAGTTACAACTGGTGTTGACTAGGCTGCTGAGTCTTGGGTCTGCGGGTGTATCGCAAAAGAAATCTCCTGCATTATTGCAATTGGTGCGTTGTACAAGTTCTCGACCATTGGATGTCGAGTGGGTGTGTAGTATAGAGAAATAATGACCCAGCTCGTGAGCAGAGGTAGATCCATTTTGAGAACACGATGCATCAAGGATCGCCCGATTACCGGTGCCCGGAAATTTTGCAAATCCGCAAATGGTAGAGCTCCCAGAAAGTACTTCGGTAAAATAAAAAATGTTGATGGCTTCTGCTACTTCGTATTGTACTAGTTGGCTGTCATTGCTTTTATTGAACGAAGGGTTCCAGCTGCTGTTATCAATAAACCGGGTTGGGCCATAATTATAAAATGAAATATTCATGGGTGCATAGGTTGCGTTAAGCTCATCCATCACGTTTTGAATCTCTGCACTGGAAACTGCAGGATTGTTTCCACTTGAGTTTCGAGAAACATGATGTTGAATTGGCAATGATACCGGAGAAGATAATGCTTTGGCGTTAGCGATTGATACCAGTCTTTTAAGCATAAAAGTACCATAATCTTTTGGAGGTTCTGCACCACATTCTTCTTCCTGGGCAAAGCTTATTGTGATGATCATTACTAATGTAAGAAGGATAAATAATTTCTTGTTCGGTTTCATGAGTTTGTTCTTTTAGTTAGATGTTAAAAAATTTGTGGTTGTTATTTATATAGACGTAAGAAAAAGAAAGCACCCTAGTATGGATGCCTCAGTTTTTTGCAAATTACACAAGTGTTGTTATGATCTTAGAATTCTGAAATATAGTTTTTAATTAACGTAAGTTCGATCTAAGGATCTTGATTTATAAAAGCCGTCAAATTGAGTGATTTTTCATAGTGAAACGAAGAAAAATTGTATCGAAATTAGGTTTTTGATTGAAAATTTACTTGTCTTCGATACGATTTTCTATCGAAAATCACTCTGACTGACGTAAATTTTCTTACATCGAACTCAAGTTGATTATATGCGATCTATTTACATATTCAAGCATATTTATAATTTATTGAACAAATCCCAAATTACGATACCTACACTTACAGATATATTAAGAGAGTGTTTACTTCCGTATTGTGGGATTTCAAGTATCATATCGCTTTCAGAGACAATTTCTTGCTGTACCCCTTTAACTTCGTTACCAAAGACCACAGCATATTTTTGAGAAGTTTCAGGAATAAAATTATTGAGCATTACGGCATTTTCAGCTTGCTCTATGGAAAGAATTTTAATGTGCTGTTCTTTCAAGTTTTTAACCAATTCTAAAGTGTCCTTGTGATATTCCCATGCTACTGTATCAGTGGCACCCAAAGCTGTTTTCTGAATATCTTTATGGGGTGGAACCGCGGTGATACCGCAGAGATATATTTTTTCAATTAAAAAAGCATCAGCAGTTCTAAATACCGATCCTATATTATTGAGACTTCTAATATTATCCAGTATTACAATTAAAGGAGTTTTTTTTGCTGCCTTAAATTCCTCAATGGTTTTACGATCAAGTTCACTGTTTTTAAGTTTTCTATTTCTTTCCATCGATGCAAAAATATCATTTATTGTCATCCCAGCGTAGGCTGTGATGACAAAATTGGTTTTTATAAATTCTGACAACTACTGGTCACCAATAAAGTGTTATCAATTTCAAAATAGGATTGTGAATAAAATTGAATAACTCATCGATTTGATATTTCAAAAAAAATAAGAGATTGGCTACTTTAGCAAGATTGATTAAATTATATGCTGAATGGCAGGAAAGAACGGAAAGAAGGTAACCCCACTGATGAAGCAATACAACGCCATAAAGGCAAAGCATCCTGATGCATTATTGTTGTTTAGAGTAGGGGATTTTTATGAGACCTTTGGTGAAGATGCAATTAAGGCATCGAGGATTCTTAATATCGTTTTGACCAAAAGAGGAAATGGAAGCGAAATGGAAACCGCCCTGGCTGGATTTCCACACCATTCTTTAAACACTTATTTACCAAAATTAGTAAAAGCGGGAGAGCGCGTAGCAATCTGTGATCAGCTTGAAGATCCAAAGCAAACCAAAACTATTGTAAAGAGGGGAGTGACCGAGTTAGTTACTCCGGGAGTTGCACTAAATGATGAGGTGCTACAAAGTAAAACCAATAACTTTTTATGTGCGGTACATTATGGTAAAAAAGAAATAGGAATTGCATTTTTAGATGTCTCTACCGGGGAGTTTCTAACTGCGCAAGGTGATGTCGCTCATATGGATAAGCTCATTCAGAATTTTAACCCAAGTGAAATCTTGATCACCAAACCTAAAAAACAAATTTTTTATCAGGATTTTGGTCAGGATTACCATGCATTCTTTCTGGAAGACTGGGTTTTTAAAACCGATTATGCGCATGAAACATTAAATGATCACTTCGGGACGACTTCTTTAAAAGGATTTGGAGTAGATCATTTGCAAGAAGGAATCATTGCAGCAGGAGTAATTCTGCACTACCTTAATGAAACCCAACATCATAAACTGAAGCATATTACAGCGATACAGCGTATTGCCGAAGATCAATATATCTGGATGGATCGCTTTACCATTCGTAATCTAGAATTGTATCATGCCAACGCAGCTAATGCCATCACGTTGCTGGACGTGATAGATAAAACGATTTCCCCTATGGGGGGGCGTACTCTGAAACGATGGCTAGCGCTTCCGTTAAAGAATATTTCTGCTATACAGAAACGTCATGAGGTGGTTCAATTTTTTCTCGATAATGTTAAGTTGCATCAAAAAATTCAACATCAAATCAAACAAATTGGTGACGTAGAACGATTGATTTCTAAAGTAGCTACCGGAAAAGTAAATCCCCGCGAGGTTATTCAGCTTAAAAACTCACTAGAAGCTATTGTACCGATCAAATCTTTAGCATCCGGTAGTGATAACGAAGCATTAAAAATAATTGGAGATACATTGAATGATTGCGAATTACTTCGTGCTAAAATTAAAGAAACACTTAATGAAGAGGCTCCGGTAAATGTTTTAAAAGGAAATACAATTGCTAGTGGATATTTAGAAGAACTAGACGAATTGCGATCTATTGCATTTTCAGGAAAAGATTACCTGGATAAGATGCTCGAGCGTGAGACTGTGGCTACAGGAATCACTTCTTTAAAAATAGCATCAAATAATGTCTTTGGATATTATATCGAAGTGCGAAATACGCACAAAGATAAAGTGCCAGATACATGGATTAGAAAACAAACGTTGGTAAGTGCAGAACGATATATTACTGAAGAGCTAAAGGAATATGAAGCCAAAATTTTAGGAGCCGAAGAAAAAATCCTGGCACTGGAGCAGCAGTTATTTAATGATCTGGTCATTTGGATGAATGAATATATCAAGCCAGTACAGCTTAATGCCACTTTAATAGGTCAATTAGATTGTCTGTGCTCTTTTGCACAATTGGCGCAAGAATATCAATATGTGCGACCTTTGATCGACGAATCTTTTGATCTTGAGATCAAAAATGGCCGTCACCCGGTCATCGAAAAACAATTACCACCAGGAGAACACTATATAGCTAATGATGTATCGCTGGATAGAGATCACCAACAGATGATTATGATTACCGGTCCTAATATGAGTGGTAAATCTGCCATATTACGACAGACAGCATTGATCGTTTTATTGGCACAAATGGGTTGTTTTGTTCCTGCAGAAGAAGCTAAAATAGGAGTAGTAGATAAAATATTTACCAGGGTGGGAGCCAGTGACAATATTTCTATGGGTGAATCTACTTTTATGGTAGAGATGAATGAAACTGCCAGTATCCTAAATAATATTTCGGATCGTAGTTTAGTCTTACTCGATGAAATAGGCCGTGGTACCAGTACTTATGATGGTATTTCAATTGCTTGGGCGATTAGTGAGTTTTTACATGAACATCCTGCAAAGCCAAAAACACTTTTTGCAACGCACTATCATGAGCTCAATGAGATGTGCGAGACTTTTGATCGTATCAAAAATTATAATGTATCGGTAAAAGAGCTAAAAGATAATGTACTTTTTCTTCGGAAACTTGTTCCCGGAGGTAGTGAGCATAGTTTTGGGATTCATGTAGCCAAAATGGCCGGGATGCCACAGCAGGTATTGCATAGAGCCAATAAAATGCTTAAAAAGCTTGAAAAATCACATAGTAGTGAGGAGCTTACTGACAAAATCAAAGGAATGCAGGAAGAAGATGAATTACAGCTAAGCTTCTTTAATCTGGACGATCCTTTGCTTGAAGAGATTAAAGAAGAAATTCTGGATATCGATATCGACACGCTTACTCCGGTAGAAGCGCTAATGAAGCTTAATGAGATTAAACGTATGCTAACCAGGAAGAAAGCTTCACAGGTATAAAATTTTCAATTCTTTTTTATAAAAACACTTTGGTATTACTAGAATTGTTTTAAATTTGCATCCGCAATCAGAGAATTGCGAAGTTCTTTACAAACTGCGAAAGTAGCTCAGGGGTAGAGCATCACCTTGCCAAGGTGAGGGTCGCGGGTTCAAATCCCGTCTTTCGCTCTGAGATAAAACATACCAGGCTGAAGTGGTGGAATTGGTAGACACGTTGGACTTAAAATCCAATGGCCTGTAAGGCCGTGCGGGTTCAAGTCCCGCCTTCAGTACAAAACCTTCATGATTTGATCATGAAGGTTTTTTGCTTTTTGGTACCGACTAAATTTGTTTCATTGGTGTACATGGAAAAGAAAAAAAACTATACATATGCCTTGGGAAAATATTCCTTATTATTCATAGCCGAGCAATCGAAATTAAAAATCTGCATTCTAACACAATATTTTTAAGAGCATTATTTATAGTACCTTACCTATGTGACCTTTCCTTAGAACTAATCTTTTAATTTCTAGCTGCTTGTAGATAAAAAAACTAGAGTTTCATTAAATTCTTACCGTACATTTTTCAAAAAAAAAGTTTTCCTACGGATTTCCGTAAAAAGTGCACCAATAAATTTCTGATTTTAGCACTTTGATTAAAAGTTAGCAATGAAGAAAGATGATGCACTACTTGATGAATATGAAAAACTTATATTGGATAAGTTAAAAAACGGCTTAACACAAGTAGAGGTTTCGAAATATTTAAAAGAAAAAAACATTGAGCCTTACAGCCTTAGATCTATAGAACATAGAATTAATGGACTTAAAAAACGTTTTAAGGGAAAAACTCTTATTTCTCTGGTTTATATACTCACAAAAAAGGGGTATATCTAATATCATGAAATAAGATTTTTCCTTTTCAACTTGTAAAAGGGTAAGGGGCTTTCTTACTCTGGTAATAATTTTTCTGTTCGCCTAATTGTTTTGTAGTTAGAAATATAATCGCGCAGGATTTGATTAAGTATCTCTCCATCATTATTTTTATTTGGATCTTGAAACGAATTTGGGATGGCATTGTGTTATAGTTTTTTACGAACACTCAATAATTTTTATATCTTCAGCGTTTTATATTCAAATCTTATAGTATAGTGAACGAGCAAGATTATATCGAACGATTAAAAAGGGAAAATAAACTACTTCAGGATAAATTAGATAAGATAAACGCTGGTAAGCAAAAGAAAAAGCGTTTTAGATGGTGGCTAGTAAAGAAGTCTAGCGTTCCAATTTTTGGTAAAAGACTCAAGAATAGCATCAGTAATGCCATTAATGAATATAAAGAATATAAGACGGTTTCTGTAGATACTGTTTCTGATGTCTCATCCAGTGTTATCTGGAGGGTTACCAGAATTGGACTTTTTGCTTTTATGATAGCTGTAATTCCGGCAGCGGTATTACTTTTTCAAACTAAATTATTGATGAATCAAAATAGATTTATCGAAAATCAAAATAGATTAGTAGAGGCAGATCGTAGATCTTCTCTTGTTTTTGTAATGAGTGATGTGTTATCAGATTTTAATGAAGAGCTAAAATACAAAGGATCGGGAGGACGCAATATTAGTAAAACACTAGAAGCAAGAATTATAAGTTTATGCATGTCCATGAAACCCTACAAGTTTTTGGAAAATAATAAGCTTATCGAACGGCCCATTAGTCCAGAACGTGGACAGCTCTTATTTAGCCTCTTACAAAGTGATTTGGGTCTGGAGTCTTCGAGAGATATCCTCAACTCTGCAGATTTCACTTATACTGATCTAAGAAAAGTAAACTTAGGGCGAGGGGTAAACCTGAAATATGCCAGATTAGACTTTTCTGATCTTTCACAGGCGCAAATGCCAGCGGCTAATCTCGAAAGAGCAGAGCTTAAAGAGGCACAAATGAGCAAGATTAACCTGTCTGATGCAGTTCTAAAGAGAGCCAGACTTAATAATGCCAATTTGAAAAGGGCTGAACTACTAAGTGCCGATCTTACTAATGCTAATCTTTTTGGTGCAGATTTAAGCGGAGCCGATCTTTCTGAAGCTACACTTTGGGGGACCAAATTGGATAATGCTAACTTTACTGATACTATTTTGGACAATGCTATTGTAGACAGACAAGATTGGATTGATTATGTTGAATCTTTAGGTTTGGAAGGAGCCAATGAAATTGAGAATCGATATACTGTTAAAAAACAAGGAAAACAACAATTCATTTTGGTGCCCAGAAAGTGATATAGTTATTTCTTATAAAAAATTCTGCTATGAACTTTTGAAACAAGCCAGTTTCCAGCAGGAAAATACAAGGCAAAAAACAAAGCCATTCCTAAACTAAAGTTTTGTGGGTTGAAGATTTTATCCAAAATATTATTGGGATAGATATACGAAGTTTGAAGCCAATATCCTAAAAATTCAAGGATTCCCATAGCTACGAGTCCATAGGCGTACTGTTCAAAAAAGGAATATTGTTTAAGCAGTATAGATATAGGAACCATATAAAAAATGTAGCAGGTTATCACCTGCCACCAATGGCTAAATCTTGCAATTTCCATTTCGGTACCAAAACGATTCATTCCCATCCCCCATAAAAAATAGATGACCACATAGCAAAGTAGTAAAGTTTTAGGAGTTTTCTTTAGTGTGATTACAAGTTTATTTATTAATGTCTTCATAAGTTAAATGTCTATTTTTGGACACTTCTGAAAAAAGGTTTTTTACTTACTGTGAATTCTTTACTCTTACTGTTTTCAATTACTTTTATGACAATGGGACGATATCACTTTTTTTAACTGATAATGATTACCAAAAAAAGTATTGATCAGTTTAAGGCTTTGTAAAAGTACTCGTTAAAGATATACCTTTAAAGCTAAGTTGTTAAGCCTTTCTGAAGGTATACACCCGAACTTGCAGAGCTACCATAGTATTAAATAAATTATAACAATAGTTTTAGTCCTAAGAATAGTAATAACTTTACAAAAAAAAAGGAACATGATTCATACAAATATACATGACATTATTAAAAATAGAAGATCTGTTTTTCCAGCTCAATATAATGATGTACCTGTTTCAAAAGAGTTTATCAAATTGCTATTAGATCATGCAAATTGGGCTCCCACGCATAAGTTAACGCAGCCATGGCGTTTTAAAGTTGTGCAAGGAGAAGCAAAAGATAAATTGGGAGAGTTTTTGTCTAATACCTACACCGATATCACGCCTGATGCGGATTTCTCACCATTTAAACATAAAAAAATATTCAATAATTGTAAATCAGCTAGTGCTATGATCGCTATTTGTATGCAGCGGGATCTAAAAGAACGAATCCCAGAGTGGGAAGAGATAGCATCTACAGCAATGGCTGTACAGAACATGTGGTTACTTTGTTCTGCTCATGGGATTGGTTGCTATTGGAGCAGTCCAAAGTTAATTAACTACATGCATGATTTTTTTGATTTTGAGGAAGGAGAGCGTTGTTTAGGTTTCTTTTATCTTGGTAATTATGATCTTGACGAAAATTTGACATCAAAACGTACTCCATTTGAAGATAAAACTGAGTGGCTCGACTAATTCCGACAGAGGTTCTTTAAAAAATAAAGCCACCCTAATATCTTCAGAGTGGCTTTGAAAAAATCTCTTAAAAACAAGACTATTAATTTTTCTTAATAGCGTCTTTAGTGTCCTTTCCGGCTTTTTCTATGGCTTCTCCAGCTTTTTCCAAAGCCTTATCGGCTTCCTCTACAGCTTTTTCTGCTGCTTCTTCAGCCTCTTCACCCGCATTTTCTAGTGCTTCTCCAGCTTCGTTAAGCACCTCTCCAGCTTTTTCTATAGCGTTTTCTGTAGCTT
Organism: uncultured Aquimarina sp.; assembly: GCA_947500845.1. Taxonomy (GTDB): domain Bacteria; phylum Bacteroidota; class Bacteroidia; order Flavobacteriales; family Flavobacteriaceae; genus Aquimarina; species Aquimarina celericrescens. Next base: position 158,121 of record CANMTP010000002.1, on the reverse strand, counting down.
CTGCTGTTTCTTCGGCTGCATTTTCAATTGCGTTTTCAGCGTTCTCTGCAGCTTCTTCTGTTTTATTAGCAGTTTCTCTACATGATGTAACTGAAAGAGCAAACGTTAGAGCTAAAGCTCCTAAAAATACTTTTTTCATAATAAATAGATATAGTTAATTGGTTACTTAACGTCAAACATAGTACTTTATTTCGTTTATTTAAAAATAATAATGGGGAAAAAATCCACACTTTTAGTATGTTATACTGTATTATAAAAGTAAAGTTTTAGGAGAAGATTAAAGCAATAAGAGGTTAGATAGTGTTTTTTTCGGTTAGATATTTCCAGTATCGCTTAGGAAGGTGTTGCAAGTGTAGTTTTTTGTTTTTTCGGGATGTAATAGTAACGTTTTTGTAATAGGAATTCCACAATTTTTGAAAATTCACTTCTTGATCACTATAACTATCCTTTATAGTCTTGGTATTGATACCTTTTAAATCTTCGAATGTTATAATTTCTGGAGTATCAAGGTCATAAAAGATTCCATATTTTCTTGTGGTATCAAATATCAACCATTTTTGATCTGCATAGCGATCTTTAAAGTGATCAATAATTAAGGGAAGCACATTAAAATCTGGAGATACCGTAGCTACATAGATGTTGTCTTTGGTTAATTGAAATCGCACAAAAGCCTCCATTCTGTGTTTTTCTCTACCCACCATACGTGCAACCTGACTTATTTTAAGAATGTCTTTATTGCTAAAATCTATATTCTTATTCGATTCTTTCATAAAAACTGTTCTCATGTAGTTTAGTAATGTGTTTTCAACACCTTTAATTTCGCTTAAAAAAGCTTTAAAAAAATCTCTTTGTTCACTAGAAGTAGTTTTTAACTTAAACCCATTCCAAACTCGTCGAGCTTGATTTTTTTGAGTGATGATATCTTCTGCTATTGTGAAAAGTTGATTATTAGTTTGATAATGTTTTCTTATTATCGGGTCTGATAATTTTTGATCATATACCATAAAAACGCAAGACAAAAAACCATCAAAAGTACCGTCATAAATCAATATTGTTTGTGGATTCATAAGCCTTGGATTTTTTTAAGAGAACAAGCTTAACTGCTGGTTAAAATGCTTTTTGTATTTGCTGTTAGAGTTTTTCAGTACTATATTTTTTAATGCTACGGCAGAAAGATCCTTTGTATAAAAATCCTTGGAGTTACAGGTAATAAAATATTGAGCTCTATTAAGAGCGATACCTATAGCCTTGAGATGAGACCAATCCAGATTTCTAAATTTTCTAGCCTGTTCGATTTTATATACTGATTGCATACCAATTCCTGGAACACGAGCTATCATTCTTTTGTCTGCTCGATTAATATCGATAGGAAAAAGGTGTAAATTACGAAGTGCCCAACTCAATTTAGGATCAATATCTAACTCAAGATTTTTGTGGGATTCATTTAGTATTTCGTTAACAGAGAAGCCATAAAACCGAAGCAACCAGTCTGTTTGATACAATCTATTCTCTCTAAGCATTGGGACTTCGGTACCGAGTGAAGGTAAACGATCATCTGCTAGTACTGGTACATAACCAGAATAGTATACTCGTCTCATATCAAATTTTTTGTAGTAGTAAGTGGCAGAATACATAATATCCCGATCGCTTTCTCCGGTTGCACCAATAATCATTTGTGTACTTTGACCCGCAGGAGCGTACCTGGGCGTGCTTTTAATGATTTTTCGCTCTGCTTTATACTGAATGATTTCATTTTTAACCTTTTTCATAGGTTTTATGAAATCCTCGTGTTTTTTATCGGGTGCCAGAAGTTTTAATCCGGATACAGTTGGGATTTCAATGTTGACGCTTAACCGGTCGGCATATAATCCTGCTTCTCGCATCAATTCATCACTGGCACCAGGAATTGATTTAAGATGAATATATCCGTTAAAATTTTCTTCCAGTCGAAGCTTTTTGGCTACAGAAACCAAACGCTCCATAGTATAATCGGCATTTTTGAAGATTCCAGAGCTTAAGAACAACCCTTCTATATAGTTTCTTCGATAAAAATTGATAGTAAGATCTACTACTTCTTGTATTTTAAAAGCAGCTCGTTTAATGTCATTGCTTTTACGAGTAACGCAATACGCACAGTCGTAAATACAATGATTGGTAAGTAGGATTTTTAATAGTGAAACGCAGCGACCATCTTCAGTGTAGCTATGACAAATACCCATACCTGTATTATTACCAAGCCCCTTGTTTTGATTGGCTCTTTTACCACCGCTGCTGGCACAAGAAACATCATATTTTGCCGCGTCTGCCAGAATCGAAAGTTTTTCTCTTGTTCGATCAAACGACATAAGAAGTTGTTGTTGCTCGTTGTACTTGATTTTTAATAGCCCTGAAAATCTCGTCAATATCTACTAATACCTGATAGTCTGTAAATCTCAGTACGGTAATCCCTAAGGAAGAAATATATAATTTTTTAGGGGCATCAAGATTATGTATATCCTGAAACTCATGTGCATAACCATCAATTTCTATTGCAATTTTAAGGTTTGGGCAATAAAAATTGAAAATATATCTATCAATATGTTGATTTCTTAAGAAATGATACCCTTTTTCTTTTAATTTAGTGGTGAGTACATCAATACTTTTAATAGTATTATTGAGAGAATGTCTAATAACTTTTTCTGGGACTTTTTTATACAGCGGGATGATTTGTGATGACATAGAAGGTTGATTTAGTTGTAATTTTTCCAAATTTATGGAATTTTTCCATAAAAATTAAAATATAATTATGTTAAAATTGGAAATATTCCAAAATCTATTATCTTTGTTACTAATTATCCCAAATCCTAAAAGGTGTGTTTGTGAAATAAGCCATAATAATTAGGACGGTACAAATCGAAATGTTTAATGGCGAATTCCATCTGACAAATAAAAAAAATTACAGATGAAATAATAATTAAAAATCCTGAGTGTATGGATAATTTAACTGACCAAACAATTAAGCGATTTAAACAAATTCGCGAAGAGAATCATTACACCCAATCTGATTTTGCTGAGGTTTTACAAATAAAAAATTCTACAGCAGATATTGAAAGGGGGAAGACTAAAATTTCGGGGAAAGTTGTAGCCAGGCTATTACAAGAGTTTAATGTTAATCCATTATGGTTATTTGGAGAAAGTAACCAGAAAAAAATCCAACTGTATCAAGGAGACGTATCTCCTAAAGTAATTACCGTAGATTCTCAGAATAATGAGAATATAGTTTTGGTAAATGTCAAAGCTGCAGCGGGATACCCTCATAACGTTCAAGATGTGGATTGGTACCAACAATTGCCTGCATTTGATATCCCTTTACCAGAATATCGTAATGCTACCTACCGTGGATTTCAGGTAGAAGGGGACAGTATGATGCCTGTTTTAGAACCAAAAGAGTGGGTGATTGGTAAGGCCGTAAATAATCTTTCTGAAATTGGTAACCATGCAATTTGTGTTGTTGTTCTCGAAGACAGCGTAGTAGTAAAGAAAATCCGAAAAAATGAAGATGCTTCTGTACTTACGTTAATTTCGTTGAATTCAGAATATTTACCTTATAATATTCAGACTCATCAGATAGTTGAGTTATGGGAGGTGAATAGTAAACTTAGTTTTAATATTGATGCTAATTCAGATACAGCCAGTATGAAACAATTGCAAGAAGCAATGGTTGCTTTAACCTCTGAGGTTAGAAGTATGAAAAGCTAGGTGATGAGTCCGGTCTTTTTAGCATGTTCAATGACTTGATCATAGCTATGAACGAGTAGAATGGGAGCGGCATCAAAAGATTGTATGATTTTTTTGATTCTTTTTTCTTTTCGGCGATGATTTACGTTTCTTAAATAAATTGCCAAAATTCGGCCTGGAAATTCTTCGGCTGTTTTGGTATAAATATCTGCGTCCTTTTCTCCACTATCCCCAATTAAAACAAATTTCATGTCAGGATACATTTTCAGAAGATTTAAAATTTCTGATTGTTTATGCGGCATTTTTGGTTTTGGCGTTTTATCAAATGGTGTTCTAAAATCTCGTAATAGAATGGGGCCTTTAGGAAAAAGATGTTTTTCAAAAAAAGCAGTTAGATAGTCATATAGATTCCAAGGACTGTTACTAACATAAAAGAAAGGATTCACAGCAAGATTATTCTTCCCGAGCCTTAATTTTTGATAAAAATGAACAGTACCTTGTATAGGTAATCTTTTATCAAAATTTTTAAATACTGTATTTGCGATTACTCTCCATTTAAATAAAGAAGCGACACCAGTATGCAATATAGTATCATCTATATCACTTATTATTCCAAATTCCGCTTGTTTGGAAGGAATTAGCATACTACCGGGAAAAATATTATTTCTACTGATTTTACGAGAACTGTGATTTTCTTGATAGGATACGGCATACGGTAACCACCCTTCCTTATCTGTTAATTCTTCAAGTTTTTCAGTGGTAATATCAAAGTGATAGTATCCTTCTTTATCACTAATAGTTTCATAAATATTTCCGTTAGAAAGTTTTAATTCTATTTGAGCATTTCTTATCTCGTCACTTTCTAATTGCTTATATATATTTTTTAGAGTTTTAAATGTTTTTTGATTCAGATCGAAACTCACATTTTCATCCTCTAGTGCTCTGCCTTTGGCATGAAAGTTATTTTCAGTACCATATCCTAAGTAGGTATTTATTCGTAAAGCCTTTTTTCTGAACATATAGAAAAATAGATTTTGACATAAAAATAAACAACCTCGCTTAAAGGAGCGAGGTTGTTGTACTGTAATTTTTAACTTTTTTATTTAAGGGAGGCTTCAATTTGTTTGATTTCCGCTTTAATTTCCGCTTCAGAACCTTCTAACTCTCTAACTTCACGTTTTACCTTTCCATTTTCTGAAGTTTCGAAAGTAACTGTGGCTGTTGCTAGTTCTCCATCCATTTTCATAGTGACTTCGATCTTCTTTTCAGCAATTTCATTTGTCGAAGTATGGATGATCTCAATGTCTTGATCGGCTACTGCAGACTCTTCGGTATGTCCTCCTAAAATGGGAGCGATAACCAAACCTACCAAACAAGTTAATTTGATTAAAATGTTCATTGACGGGCCAGAAGTATCTTTAAAAGGATCTCCGACCGTATCGCCGGTTACTGCAGCTTTGTGTGCATCAGAGCCTTTATAGGTCATTTCTCCATCAATTTCAACTCCTGCCTCAAATGATTTTTTGGCATTATCCCATGCACCTCCGGCATTATTCTGAAAAATTGCCCACATTACACCCGAAACACAAACTCCGGCCATATATCCTCCAAGAGGTTCGGCACCAAACAATAGACCAATAATAATAGGGGTAATAATGGTGATTAATCCAGGTAAGATCATCTCCTTTAAAGCAGCTTTTGTAGAGATGTCTACACACTTTGCGTATTCTGGCGTTCCAGTGCCTTCCATAATTCCAGGAATTTCTCTAAACTGGCGGCGAACCTCGTGTACCATTTCCATAGCTGCTTTACCCACAGATTTCATGGCTAGGGCAGAGAATACTACAGGAATCATTCCCCCAACAAACAGCATAGCTAATACATCGGCTTTAAAAATATTGATACCATCGATTCCCGTAAAGGTAACATACGCTGCAAATAGTGCTAGCGCAGTTAGGGCTGCAGATGCTATTGCAAAGCCTTTACCCACTGCCGCAGTCGTATTTCCAACAGAGTCCAGAATATCTGTACGTTCACGCACATGATCTTCTAGTTCACTCATCTCAGCAACGCCTCCTGCGTTATCAGCGATAGGTCCAAAGGCATCGATAGCTAATTGCATTGCAGTAGTCGCCATCATTGCCGAAGCAGCTAATGCTACTCCGTAGAAACCTGCTAACTCATATGATCCATAAATAGCGGCTGCAAATAGAATTACAGAAAGAAAAGTAGATTTCATTCCGACAGCAAGACCAGCAATAATGTTGGTAGCTGCGCCTGTAGAACTGTTTTGAACGATGTCCATAACAGGTTTTTTGCCTAAACTTGTATAGTAAGCTGTTACTACAGAAATAAGTGCACCTACTGCAAGACCAATAAGTGTAGCATAGAACACATTCATAGAAGGAATTTCTTTAGCACCTTCACCAAAGAAATTCATGGTTAGTGTTTCCGGTAACATATATTGAATCAAAAAGTAACTCGCTATCATAGTTAAAATGATCGCTACCCAATTTCCTAAATCCAAGGCTTTTTGTACTTGTGCTTCTTTAGCATCATTATTTTTTACACCTACTAAGAATGTTCCTATAATCGAAGCCAAAATACCGACTCCTGCAATCACAATAGGCAGTAATATAGGTCCCATATTTCCGAAAGCATCTGTAAATTGAGTAATTTGAGACATGTCTCTTATCAAATAGTTACCCAGTACCATAGCTGCTAGAACCGTTGCCACATAAGAACCAAATAAATCTGCACCCATTCCTGCAACATCACCTACGTTATCGCCAACGTTATCTGCAATAGTTGCTGGGTTACGAGGATCATCTTCTGGAATACCAGCTTCCACTTTACCTACAAGATCGGCACCTACATCGGCAGCTTTTGTATAGATACCTCCACCAACACGAGCAAAAAGTGCAATAGATTCTGCACCAAGCGAAAATCCGGCAAGTGCTTCTAATACAATGGTCATATTATCATAGAAAGAACCGTCGGCTCCCATAAATTGATTGGTAAAGAACATGAAAAACAAACTAAGACCAAGTACTGCAAGTCCTGCTACCCCAAGGCCCATTACTGTTCCTCCTCCAAAGGATACTTTTAATGCCTGCGGAAGGCTTGTTTTTGCAGCTTCAGCTGTTCTCGCATTAGCCTCAGTTGCCACACGCATACCGATATTACCAGCAAGAGCAGAAAATATAGCTCCAAAAACAAAAGCCGGAACAATCATCCAGCTAGTAGTAGGTACTAATAACGAAATACCAAAAAGGGCTGTAGAAGCGATAACAACAAAAATTACTAATAACCTGTATTCTGCAGCAAGGAATGCAAGGGCTCCTTCTTTAATGCTTTTAGAAATTTCCTGCATTTTTTCACTACCCGGAGCTTGTTTTTTTACCCAAGCCATTTTGATAAACATGAAAAGCAACCCCAAAATTGCCAATGCAATTGGCACAAAGATCATATTTGATTCCATTAAATATATTTTAAGTTAATTAGTCGCTAAAAGTAGTAAAAATACCCTAAACAGAAAAAGCACAATAGTTTATAATAAACATTGTGCTTTTTTATGTTTTTTAGGTGATAAAGATTTAGTAGATACTAAACAATCCTTTTGGTTTATCTTCAAGCTCTTCGAAACGCCTTACACAGTCTTTGATAATTTGTTTGGCTTCATCAATATTGCCCCAACCACCAACATCAACTTTTTTCTTCTCCAGATCTTTATAAACCTGGAAAAAATGTTCTATTTCTTTTATTAAATGAGGATTCATTTCTTTTAGATCGGCAATTTTACTGGCTATAGGATCAGAAATAGGAACACAAATAATTTTTTCATCAGGACCTTTTTCATCAGCCATATGAAAAACACCTATCGGTTTTACTTCCATTACACAGCCAGGAAAAGTAGGTTCTGTAACTAGGACTAAAACATCCAAAGGATCTCCGTCTAATGCCATAGTTTCTGGGATAAAACCATAGTCTGCAGGGTACATCATAGAAGAAAAAATCATACGATCATATCGTATTTTTTTTATTTCAAAGTCGTATTCATATTTATTACGACTTCCTTTTGGAATTTCAATCAATACGTCAAAGCTGTCCTTGGTAGCTGCGCTCATAATTTTTGTTTTCAGTTTAATGGGCGGCAAATATAGGTATTACAAGGGTTTAGATAAAATTTATGAGAAGAAAATATTGGTTTTTTTAATAATTATTGATGAAAAGATAAACTATAACGTTTTCAGGAGTATAGAAAAGTATTGATGAATTAAAAAATGAAATATTCTTTAATTTAAGGTTTAGAAGTAAAAGCCAAATGATCCGGTAACTCCAAATTTACGTGCATCTGGATTATCAAAATAATTACCTCTAAAGTGGAAATCAATTCTAAAGATTTTAAAGATATTTCCGACTCCCAAGCTATATTCCCAGTATACCTCATCTTCTGGAGCAATCAGAATTTCGTTTGAAGGAGCACTTAATAAAAGATTTTCTTCAGATAATTGCCCCCAGGCACCTCTTAGTCCAACCAATTCTCTAAGATTTAGTTTTCGTAGTAATGGAATTCTAGAAAATATTCTTCCGTTAAAGTTATGTTCAAGGTGTAGTGTGACATAAGTGTCGGTTACAAACTCATAAAAATTAAGTAGCGGGAACGTGTTGTAGATGGATAATAAGGTTTGGTTACCAGGAATAACACTTAATAAACCAAGAGGTACCTCTCCAAAAGTTTTACCTAATTCCAGTGTACTGTTTAATCTTCCAAATCCACCAATATTCCAAGGTTGTTGGTATAAAAACTGGATTTTTTGGTATTCAAAGTCACTTTCAATAATATCCTGAAGACCAACACTATAATTGAGAAATAAAGTAGCAAAATCTCCATCGTTTACTGTGATTCTATCGACCCCGTATCCTGTAGTTTTTCGTCCAGGAAAATAGGCAAGTGTAGTGGCTATTTCGGTCTGTTTAATTTGGGATTTCAGCTCATTAGTTTCTGGATCTAAAAAATCTAGGCTGAATAAGGATCGATCTGCAGGTTTTAGAGTTCTAAAGGATCCAGTAACTCCAATAGTGAAATTTTTTCTTGGCTCCAACTGCATCGAAAATGCTGATAGATTAATCGAAGTTAATCGATCATTGTCTCCTGTTGCAATTATGGATGATGAGGCAAGACTTCTTCCTTCGACATCGTTGGTATTTGTTAGACTAGCTCCTAGTTGTTCAACATCTCTTCGATTTCCGGCAGACACAATAAGTCTGGACTTTCGATCTACCAAGTATTTTCCAGACAAGCCGTATTTGAATTTATTATCTTTAAAACCATATGCTCCATAACCTTCTACGCGCCATCTGTCATTTGCAGTAAAATAGGTTCTACCACCTGCACGTAATCTCCATCCTTCGATTTCATTAAAGCCGACGGTAGAGAATAAAGGTCCAAAATCGAAACCATCAAATTCTATATATCCTGAGGCTAGTATAGTTCCTATATTATAAAGTCTTTTAAATGCTTTTACAGTTTTAAGAGTGTCTAGTAATTTGTAAACCTTTTGCTCATCTTGATTGAGTTCTTCCATTCTGGCATTTTTCCAAAAAGAATCTTCCCTATTGTAAATATCCTGATCATATGGATCTACCTGACTTTGATAAAATTTTTTACCTTTTTTTATATCAAATTTATAATTGTCGAATAAGGTGGTTCTTTTTCCATAAACCCCTCGGGATTTTTCTTTTTTGCTAAAAGCAAAATCAGATTGGAAATAATCTTTGGTAATTAAGAATATAGAGTCATTAAGTACGTCAAACTCCTGTTCGATGTATAGGTCCTTAACCCAATTAATATTAGCGCTTTTGGTAACCTTTAAGTTAATTTCTTTGATCGCCCAGGTAGTGTCGTTTACCCAGAAATCTCCTTTAAAGGTAAGCTCGTTTTTTCTCCGGGGATAGTAAATAATATTATAGCACCATTTATTACCTATATAAGCACTATCGGTCAGAACGTAGTTGTAAACATTGATTCCTGTCCGGGATAACGGACTGGTAAAACTTTTGTCAAAAAACTTCAGATAATTTTCATATACATCATAGTCAGAATATAGGTCTTTAACAAAAGCAATTAGTGTTTGATTATCACTAAAACCTGCATTTTTATTTCCTTTAAGGACTTCCTTAAATTCATCAGTGGTATTGTCTCCATAAACTTTTGAGATGGCTTCATTAAGAAAAATTGGGAGGTACGTTTTCCCTGTGACCCGGGAGGTATCAACATCGTCAAAAATGAATTCCATACCATTAAATATTCGACTATTAATTAGAGCGCTATCAATAGTGTTCAAGTCAAATTCTAGCTTTTCATACTTATCATATTGATACTGTTTGAACTTTTTTACCCCATTTTCACGCCTATTGTCCCATATTTTCCGAAGAATATCTATGGCAGGATTATTTTTTTTTGATGTTTTTCCTTTAAAGATAAATACGGCATCTAAAGCCGCAGCTTCCTCTTCCAGAATTATCTCCATATTATAGTTAACACGCTTTTGAAGAGCAATGTTTTTTGTTTCAAAACCGATAAATGAAATTTTAATACTTGTGTGATTATCGTCAGACTCCATATAAAATCTGCCATTTTCATCGGTTATGGTACCTACAGTAGAGTTTACATAAACCACATTGGCAAAAGGAATGGGTTGATTGTTGTTATCAAATACCTGACCACCAACTTTAGTTTGCGAAAGAAGAAATGTACAACTAAATACAGTTAAAATTCCCCCTAAGATCAAATCTCTCATTCAAAGACATTAAAATTAATACTTGTAATAGTTAGTGGATCACATCAATTTTTAGGCCATTTTCAATACAATACAATACTTAAAATTGAGGAACGTAAAATGAAAAGGTTCATTTTATTTGTACATTACTTTTTTGACAGCTTTAATAACATCCTTGCTGTTTGGCAGCCATTCTTCGAACAATACCGGTGAATAGGGGGTAGGCGTATCGGCAGTATTAATTTTTACTATAGGTGCATCTAAATAGTCGAAAATGTTGGATTGAACCTGATAAGTAATTTCTGAAGCTATATTGGCAAGAGGCCAGGCTTCTTCAAGAATAACTAATCGATTAGTCTTTTTTACTGAAGTAAAAATGGCATCAAGATCCAGGGGACGTACAGTTCTTAGATCTATTACTTCGCATGAAATATTTTCTTTAGCTAGCTCATCGGCAGCTTTATATGCTTCTTTGATAATTTTTCCGAAAGAAACTATAGTAACATCACTACCTTCTCTTTTTATTTCGGCTACTCCTAGGGGAATGGTAAATTCTCCTTCAGGTACTTCGCCTTTATCACCATACATTTGTTCACTCTCCATAAAAATTACAGGATCATCGTCTCTGATAGCAGATTTTAATAAACCTTTGGCGTCTTTTGGATTTGAAGGGACAACAACCTTCAAGCCTGGAGTATTGGCAAACCAATTTTCAAAAGCCTGAGAGTGAGTAGCACCCAATTGACCAGCAGAAGCGGTAGGACCTCTAAAAACAATAGGAATATTAAATTGTCCACCACTCATTTGGCGCATTTTGGCAGCATTATTAATAATCTGATCAATTCCAACTAATGAGAAATTAAAAGTCATAAATTCAATGATAGGTCGATTACCATTCATAGCACTTCCAACACCGACCCCAGCAAAACCTAATTCAGAGATTGGAGTGTCAATAACCCTGTCTGGACCAAACTCATCAAGCATACCTTTACTTGCTTTATAGGCGCCATTGTATTCTGCAACTTCTTCACCCATTAAATAAATAGATTCATCACGGCGCATTTCTTCACTCATTGCTTCGCAAATTGCTTCTCTGAATTGTATCGTTTTCATTGATATAATAATTATTTTTGTGCTACACGAAAGGCAAAAGTAGCAATTTAAACCCTTTGAGCATGATCGAACATTAAAAAATTTATTATGCACGCATAGTAAATTCGACTTTTTATTTGTACATTCGCGTTTATTATTAAATTCTCAAAAAAAACCTATATAAAATGAAGATATTAGTTTGTATTAGCCATGTGCCGGACACAACTTCTAAGATTAATTTTACGGATGGTGATACCAAATTTGACACCAACGGAGTGCAGTTTGTAATTAATCCGAATGATGAGTTTGGTTTAACACGGGCTATGTGGTTCAAGGAGAAGCAAGGTGCTTCTGTGGATGTGGTAAATGTTGGTGGTCCAGAGACAGAACCTACATTGCGTAAGGCTCTCGCTATTGGAGCAGATAATGCAATTAGAGTGAATGCTGAGGCTACAGATGGTTTTTTTGTAGCAAAACAGTTGGCAAAAATTGTTCAGGATGGAGGATATGATCTTGTGATTGGTGGTAGAGAATCTATCGATTACAATGGGGGTATGGTGCCTGGGATGGTTGCAGCACTTACAGGTGCTAATTTTGTAAATACCTGTATTGGTTTAGAAATAGATGGTGATACAGCAACTGCGATTAGAGAGATTGATGGAGGTAAAGAAACATCTACGACTAAATTGCCATTGGTTGTTGGTGGTCAAAAAGGACTGGTTGAAGAAAGTGATCTTCGTATTCCTAATATGAGAGGAATTATGATGGCTCGTAAAAAACCTCTTACCGTAGTAGAACCGATTGATGCCGATCATGAAACAAAGGCGGTGCAATTTGAAAAACCAGCTCCAAAAGGAGAAGTAAAATTGGTTTCTCCTGATAATGTTCAAGAACTAATAGATTTATTACATAACGAAGCAAAAGCTATTTAAAAGAAATAATAATATGTCAGTTTTAGTATATACAGAAAGTGAAGGAGGAAAGTTTAAAAAAGTAGCTTTCGAAGTGGCTTCTTACGCGAAAGAAGTGGCTAAGATGTTGGGTACTACAGTAACTGCTGTGAGTATAAATGGAGGTGATGCCAATGAATTAGGAATATATGGTGTAGATAAGGTATTAGAAGTAAAAAACGATAAGTTGTCTACTTTTAATGCAAAAGCATATGCAGATACTCTAAAACAAGCTGCAGAAAAAGAAGGAGCCAAGGTAGTGGTTGTAAGTTCTTCTGCTGATAGTAAGTTTTTGGCACCTCTTTTAGCCGTAAATCTCAATGCGGGGTATGCATCTAATGTAGTGGCGTTGCCAGAGAGTGCTTCGCCTTTCATAGTGAAACGTACGGCATTCACTAATAAAGCCTTTAATATTACCGAAATGTCAACCGATGTAAAAGTAATAGGGTTATCTAATAATGCATTCGGACTTAAGGAAAATTCTGGTGCAGCTACTGCAGAAGCTTTTGAGCCTTCATTATCTGATGAAGATTTTGCAGTAAGTATCACTTCTGTAGATAAGGCAACAGATAAAGTATCTATTGCAGATGCAGAAATCGTAGTGTCTGGTGGGCGCGGGTTAAAAGGTCCTGAGAATTGGGGAATGATTGAAGATCTCGCAGAAGTATTAGGAGCTGCAACTGCATGCTCTAAACCTGTAAGTGATATGGGCTGGAGGCCTCATGGAGAGCACGTTGGGCAAACAGGAAAGCCAGTTGCCTCTAATCTATATATTGCCGTTGGAGTCTCTGGGGCTATTCAACACCTTGCAGGAATTAATGCAAGTAAAGTTAAGGTAGTGATTAATAATGATCCCGAAGCACCTTTCTTCAAAGCTGCAGACTATGGAATCGTAGGAGATGCTTTTGAGGTAGTGCCTAAACTTATCGAAAAATTAAAGGAATTTAAGTCGAATAACGCATAATTTTCATAAATTGTGCCCAATTAAGGGCTGTTTGAACTTAGGTAAAAGTCCACATGTTCAAACAGCCTTTTTTTATTGAGAGCAATATGAGTTTAGTTCGACTGAACATAAAAGGAATATCATACAGTCAGACCCAGAATGGGGCATACGCACTAATTTTAAGTGAAGTTGATGGAGAAAGAAAACTGCCAATAGTTATAGGCGCTTTTGAAGCACAGTCTATAGCAATTGCTTTAGAAAAAGAGATTAAACCTCCCAGACCATTAACACATGATCTTTTCAAAAATTTTGCAGATCGATTTGATATTATTGTAAAGCAAGTAATAATCCATAAACTTGTGGATGGAGTATTTTACTCCAGTATTATCTGTGAACGAGATAAGATCGAAGAAATAATAGATGCAAGAACAAGTGATGCTATTGCTTTAGCATTACGTTTTCAGGCGCCTATATTTACCTATAAGAATATTTTAGACCAGGCCGGAATCTACCTTAAAGTTAATCCTAAAAAAGATGATGATGACGACCCAGAAAGTTTGTTAGTTGATGAGTTAGTATCAGAAGATGTAGAAATGGCAGGTAAGGAAACTAGTTATAAAGATCTATCTCTCGAAGAACTTAACAGAATGCTGGATCAGGCAGTTGCCAATGAAGATTATGAACTTGCAGCAAGAATTAGAGATGAAATTTCCAAAAGAGACTAGATACATCACATTTACACACACAATTTAGGGGATCTAATTATATTTTTTTAACGATTTCAATTTTTATGAAGAAAGGACTACTTACTTTTCTACTTTTATTATCTGTTTTTACAATTCTGTCGGCACAATCAATAGAAAATACACCTAAAGATAGTATTACTACACCTAAAGATAATGTCAAGACTACTAATGAATCTTTTACAAGATCTTCCTTTTGGCAAGTTTCTGAATATGTTATCTTTTTTAAATATCCTGACAGTATTTCTGGTGCTAAAGAGTTTATTAGGGGAAAGGATTTTATAGATTTAAATAATGATGGGACCTATAGTTCATTGATTGATAACATTTTTACTAGTGGGTATTGGATTCAAAACAATAATCTAATCGTTTTAAAACAAAAAGTACCTAAAGTTGTTGATGTGTATTATGAAGTCGTGATGGAAACTTCAAACTCAATGAAACTTAAAAAAGGGGTTGAAGTTATCGATTTGATTTCTAAGGCACATCCTAAGTATGTGAAGCTAGAAACCTCTCAGGATGAAATTATTCCAAGTCAAGGTTTTTCATTTAATAGTTTATGGAGAGGGATATTGGGTATGATTGCGCTTTTGGTTATTGCATTTCTATTTAGTAGCAATCGAAAAAATATTAATTGGAAGACAGTAGGAATAGGTCTAGGAGCTCAATTATTGTTAGCCTTTGGAGTGCTAAAAGTTGGTTTTGTTCAAAGTACTTTTGAGTTTGTTGGAAGTCTTTTTGTCGCAATATTAGATTATACTGTAGCCGGAAGTGAGTTTTTATTAGGAGGAATCATGGATGTAAATTCTTATGGTTTTATATTCATATTTCAGGTACTGCCTACGATTATATTCTTTTCGGCATTAACATCCTTATTGTTTTACCTGGGAGTAATTCAAAAGATAGTTCAGGCTTTAGCCTGGGTTCTGACTAAATTATTAAAAATTTCTGGAGCAGAAAGTCTAAGTGTTGCAGGTAATATTTTTTTAGGCCAAACAGAAGCACCATTAATGATCAAAGCATATCTGGAACGAATGAATCGTTCTGAGATTTTATTGGTGATGATAGGAGGAATGGCAACAGTAGCCGGTGGTGTGCTAGCTGCCTACATTGGTTTTCTTGGAGGGGATGACGAAGCTTTAAAGCTTGTTTTTGCTAAACATTTATTAGCAGCTTCGGTTATGGCGGCACCAGGAGCTGTGGTGATTTCTAAAATTTTGTACCCTCAAACAGAGGAATTTGATTCCAATATTGAAATAACTCAGGATAAAATTGGAGCGAATGTTTTAGATTCAATTGCTAACGGAACCACAGAAGGTCTTAAATTAGCCGCTAACGTAGGAGCAATGTTACTTGTATTTGTCGCATTAATTGCTATGTTGAATGGTATCTTAGGCTGGTTTGGAAATATAACTACCCTAAACTCTTTTATTGCAGAAAATACACCTTACGACAAATTCTCTCTTGAAGCAATTTTAGGAACCATCTTTGCACCTTTAATGTGGTTAATAGGTGTTGCCAAAGAAGATATGATGCTTATGGGGCAATTATTAGGGATAAAACTAGCGGCAAGTGAGTTCGTAGGATATATTCAATTAGCAGATTTAAAAAATCCTGCAAATCCACTTCATCTCACCTATAATAAATCTGTAATTATGGCTACTTACATGCTTTGTGGATTCGCAAACTTTGCGTCTATAGGAATTCAAATTGGGGGTATCGGTTCTTTGGCTCCTGGTCAAAGAAAGACATTATCAGAGTTCGGAATGAAAGCTCTTTTAGGAGGAACAATAGCTTCGTTATTATCTGCAACCATTGCAGGAATGATTATAGGATAAATATTTCGACTATATTTTATCGAAATTATAATTTTTCCCACTAGTTTATAACTATTTTATAATCTTTGGGTTAAACAATATCTCGAAACCTATTTTTTGTATATTTGAAAAGTACTTAACGAACTTTAACGATTAACACAAACAGTAAGGAATAATATGAGGCAATATCATGATCTCGTAAGTCATGTAATAGAGAATGGAAATGCGAAGGAAGATCGAACCGGTACAGGTACAAAAAGCGTTTTTGGATATCAAATGCGTTTCGATCTTAGTGAAGGTTTTCCTATGGTTACCACCAAAAAATTACACCTTAAATCTATCATTTATGAACTTCTTTGGTTTCTTAAAGGAGATACAAATATTGAATATCTTCAAGAAAATGGGGTTCGTATATGGAATGAGTGGGCAGATGAAAACGGTGACTTAGGTCCTGTATACGGTCATCAATGGCGTAACTGGAATGGTGATGAAATAGATCAAATAAAAGAAGTGGTAGAAGCACTTAAGAATAATCCAGATAGCAGGCGTATGTTAGTATCGGCTTGGAACCCTAGTGTGTTGCCTGATACTTCTAAATCTTTTTCTGAAAATGTCGCAAACGGTAAGGCCGCTTTGCCTCCTTGTCATGCCTTTTTTCAATTTTATGTTGCCGACGGAAAATTATCATGTCAACTTTATCAGCGCAGTGCAGATATATTTTTGGGTGTGCCATTTAATATAGCTTCTTATGCATTATTTACAATGATGATGGCGCAGGTATGTGGATACGAAGCAGGAGAATTTATACATACTTTTGGAGATGCTCATATATATAACAACCATATGGAACAGTTAGAGTTGCAACTTTCGAGAGAACCTCGTAAATTACCTAAAATGATACTCAATCCTGAAGTGAAAGATATTTTTGGCTTCGTTTTTGATGATTTTAAATTAGTTGACTATAATCCGCACCCACATATTAAGGGCGTGGTGGCAGTTTAATCCCCAAATTTAAAATGAATAGAGATGAAAAAACTATTACTACTATTAGCAGTGTTACTTTCTGTATCTTGTTTTTCTCAAGACGCTATAATACTATCTCAAAAAAATGCTAACGAAAAAGGAATTACCCCTATTTGGCCTAAGTGCGATAAGTCCAGACAGGAACCTACAAATTGTTTTGACAGTAAATTACGACGACATATTTTAGAAAACTTTGAATACCCAGAAGTTGCAATTAATGAGGCGCTTTCTGGTACCGTTACTGTAGAGTTTATCATAAACAAAAAAGGAAAAGTAGAAGTTATTGAAGTTGCTGGAGCTCATCGTTACCTTCAACGAGAAGCAATAAGAATAATTAGATCAATCCCCAAAATGGAACCAGGTAAATGGGGCAATAAGCCTATTGCCATAGCATATACAGTGCCAATAACTTTTAGACCGCCACAACAATAGATTAATCCATATATTTTAACATTGCATTAACCTTGTTGAAAGTATAATAAAAATAAAAATCATTAAATTTGAGTGTATTCGTAAATCGAATACACTTTGTTTATGATTCTTACAGATAATTTACTTACCTCTTTTTTAAAAACTCGATCTGATACAGAAGAAATTTGTGCACCTCTCGAAATAGAGGATTATGTGATTCAACCGATTGTAGATGTATCACCTCCTAAATGGCATTTAGGGCACACCACTTGGTTTTTTGAAGAATTTATTTTGTCAAAATATGTTGCCAATTATAAAAGGTTTCATCCAGAGTATGCCTATGTTTTTAATAGTTACTATGAAAGTGTAGGGAAACGAGTTGTGCGTACAGATAGAGGTAATCTCTCCAGACCTACAGTTAGTGAAGTCTATGAATACAGAGATTATGTCACTTCTCATTTACAGGCATTTTTAGAAGAGAATAATAATGAAAAAATACAGGAATTAGTTGAAATTGGTATTCACCATGAGAAACAGCATCAGGAATTGCTGATAACAGACATAAAATATATTCTGGGTAATAATCCTCTACTCCCAAAGTACAATGAAACCTTCACAGAAAATCCTGTTTCTGATCAGTTATCAGAATATATCAATATCCAAGAAGGAATCTATGAAATAGGGTATAAAGGACATGACTTTTGCTACGATAATGAGTTAGGTGTGCACAAAGTTTTTCTCCAAGAATATAATATATGCAATACATTGATTTCTAATAAAGAATATCTTGAATTTGTTGAAGATAAGGGTTATAAAAATAGCTTACTATGGCATGCCGAGGCATGGGACTGGATTAATAGCCATCGAATAAAAGCACCATTATATTGGCATAACATAGACGGGAGATATCATCAATATACACTTCAAGGCTTAAAAGATTTGGATCTTAATGCTCCAGTGACTCACCTATCATATTATGAAGCATTTGCATTTTCTCAATGGAAGGGAGAGCGCCTTCCGACCGAGTTTGAATGGGAAGTGGCTCAGCAATATTTTCAGTGGGGCCTTCGATGGGAGTGGACAGAAAGTGCATATTCACCCTATCCGGGTTATAAAAAGGCTATAGGTGCTTTAGGAGAATACAACGGTAAATTTATGGTGAACCAAAAAGTGCTCCGTGGGGGGTCTGTGGCAACACCACAAAACCACACAAGGCCTACATATCGTAATTTTTTTCACCCACATCTAAGATGGCAATTCACCGGATTGCGATTGGTGAAAGATACCTAATCTATATTTTAATGAACTGTAAAGAAGATCAAAAAGTATTAATTTCTACTTTCGAAAAAGAAGTGTGTGAAGGATTATCAGCATTTCCTAAGTATTTATCATCAAAATACTTTTATGATGAGGTGGGTGATGTACTTTTTCAAAAGATTATGGAACTGCCAGAGTATTATCTTACCAGAACCGAGTATGAGATATTTAAAACGAATACATCAGATATTGTTCAAAGTTTTGATACAGATAAAGAAGGATTCGACCTCATAGAATTAGGAGCAGGCGATGGTAAAAAGACAAAAATTCTGTTGAAAGAATTGCAGGAAAACGATTATGATTTTACGTATATGCCCATCGATATTAGCCAAAATGCAATAGATGGATTAGTAAAGGGTTTAGATCGTGAAATGCCAGGAGTTTCTGTTCAAGGTCAAATTGGGGAATATTTTGAGGTTTTAGACCGGTTAAAGCATATGAGTGATCGCAAAAAAGTCATCATGGTTTTAGGATCGAATATTGGCAATCTATTGCATCCTAGAGCTATTCAATTTTTAAGAAAACTTTGTAATGCCATGCATACAGACGATCTGCTTTTTATGGGTTTTGATCAAAAAAAACACCCGCAGAAAGTTTTGGATGCCTATAACGATAAAACAGGTGTAACTGCAGCTTTCAATAAAAATGTTTTAGCTAGAATTAATAAGGAACTCAACGGAAACTTTGATCTTGATAAATTTATCCATTGGGAGACATACGATCCCGAAAGTGGAACAGCAAAAAGTTATTTGGTAAGTAAAGAAAAACAAACCGTAGATATCGACGATTTATCTTTACAAGTCCATTTTGAAGCCTGGGAAAGTATACATACAGAGATTTCTCAGAAATATGATGATGATATTGTAAAATGGCTTTCTGAAGAATCGGGTTTGAATATTCTAAGATCTTTTACCGATAAAAATGAAGATTATAAGAATTATTTAATTACAAAAACAAAATAAAAAATAGACAGATGAAGGCAATTTGGAATGGAAAGGTAATAGCAGAGAGTAATGATACCAAAGTTGTAGAAAATAACCATTATTTCCCTCCCGAAACCATAAAAAAAGAATTTTTTAAATCCAGTGATACGCATACTAATTGTCCGTGGAAAGGTGTTGCTTCATATTATACAATAGATGTAGAAGGAAAAGAAAATAAAGATGCAGCCTGGTATTATCCTGAAACCAGCGATCTTGCAAAACAAATAAAAGGTTATGTTGCCTTTTGGAAAGGAGTTGAGGTTGTAGAGTAGTCGTAAACAATCTCAACTCCCCAAGAAATTTTATAATACCAGTAGACTATTGTCAGCCGCGGCATAATCATTCCATTGATAACCATCTGCATCGGTTTCATTAGTCCATCGACCATCTACAACATATTTAAATTCAAACTGATGATCTTTTGGAAGATCCACCGTTCCTTTAAAATTTCCATTTTTCAGCTTTTTAAGAACCGTTGCTTCGGTATTCCATTCATTAAATTCTCCAGCCACACTTACATTATTTGCTTCTTGAGCAGGAACGATAAAAGTTACCTTGCAAATGGGTTTAGTTTTTAAATACTGTTTGGTAATTGCCATAATTCTCGTTTTATATTAGTTATTGGTTAATACTTCAAAAATAAAGTATCATAAAACTAGTAGATCTAAAAATAAGTAAATAACAGATTTACAGTTATTTATTAACGATAACGATGTAGTGCGTTAAGTAGTTTGTCTATATCTTCAATGGTGTTATAAAAATGTAAACTTATACGAATACCAGAACCTCTTAATGAAGTAATTATGTTTTGACTCATTAAGTAGGCAAATAGTTTTTGATCTCCTTTAATATTAAAAATAGAACTATGCTGTTTGCGCTGTTTTATATTTTGGTCCAGAAGTCCTAGGTTACTTAATTCCTCTTTGGTATAGGCACTTAATTTATTAATTTGTTTTTCGATTGTTGAAACCCCAATTTTGTTTAAAAAATCAAGTGAATATTGTAGACTTCCAAAATTGAAAGTATCTAAGTGGCCGCATTCAAATCTTGCAATCAGGCTGGTATAAGAGGGATCATAATGTCTGTTTTTTGCAGTATTTTTGTAGTTTTCTGGTGTGATATGCTCCAAAACACCTGTTTTAAACAATATAAATCCATTGCCGTACCCACCCAGTAACCACTTGTATCCACTGCTTCCAAGGATATCAATCCCAGAAGTTTTAAAATCAAAAACCTGAGTTCCGCAAAACTGTGTAGCGTCTGCGACGATCAATAGATCAGGGTACTTGATTTTTAGAGAAATAAGGAAATCCAGATCAATAGCAATACCGTTAATATACTGTACTAAACTAAATGCGAATATATCTGGTTTGTGTTTTTCGATAGCCGTCTCAATATTTTGTTCCATATTCAAACCAACTTTTGCATAACTAACTTCAAATCCTTTACTAGTAACTGCAAAATTGATCGAAGGGTAATCTTCATCTAGCAACAGAATTTTTTTGTTCTTCTTTAAACCATTTAGTATTATATTAAACCCCAAAGAAAAATTAGGAGTCAATACAGTATCATCTTTAGAATTTCCTAAAAATTCTGCGATGGTTTTTCGTACACCATTTAAAAAATCTTGTTGTTGATTTCTAAACGTACTCCCACCGATAAGAAAATCCAGATCATGCTCTTGTCGGTTCTCCAAAAGTGAGTCATAAAGTAAGCCCGAAGAAGCAGTGTTGAGGTAAGTATTGTGCAATAAAGCAGGAAATTCTTTTCTTAAATTCTTCATAAGTAACTTTAGCGGTTTTTGGTAAAAACTATATCTTTACTTGCCGTTACTAAGTTAGCATTAATATGTTTTCAAAAAAGAAAGAGACTATACAAATTGATCCACAGCAACGCGAACTTTATGAGCATGCACGTAGGCGAATTATTCAAAAGAAAAGACTTTTTCAGCATTTTATAGTTTTTGTAGTCGCATCATTATTCATGGTTGTTCTTAACCTTCTTTTTGCTTTTGGAAAAGAAATTACAGTTTTTGGTGCGTACTGGTGTGTGATTGGGATCATTGTTTGGGCATTTTTGTTTGTATTACATTTTTGTAATGTGTGGTTGTTTAGCACTTTTATGGGGCAAGAGTGGACTGATCACCAAATGGAACGATTAATTACTAAACAGAAAGAAGAAATTGCACTTATTCAAAAAGATATAGATTTAATGTATCCTAAAGAGGAGCTTATCAAAAAAAAAGAAGCGTTTATCAAAGGGAAAGCCTCTAATATTGTTGAAGAAGTAAAAAAGACGAATCCTATGATAACAATGATTGCTGCAGCCGGAGAAAACAATGCTCTTGGAAAAGACAATGATCTGGTATGGCATTTGCCTGATGACTTTAAACGTTTTAAGAAGCTTACTACAGGGCACCATATTATTATGGGGCGCAAGACTTTTGAATCTTTCCCAAAACTACTTCCCAATCGTGTACATATAGTTATTACCCGAAAAGAAGATTATCAAGCAGAAGGAGCAATTATTGTACATTCTATGGAAGATGCTCTAAAAATAGCTAAAAGTGATTTGCAACCATTTATCATTGGTGGTGGCGAGATTTATGCAATGGGTATGGATCACGCCACTTGTATTGAGCTTACCAGAGTACATGCCGACTTTGAAGCAGATGCATTTTTCCCTGAAATCGATACTACGATCTGGAAACTCGAAAAAGAAGAATTTCACGATAGTGATGAAAAACATAATTACCCATTTACATATTTAACATATAAAAGGAAGTAATTTTAATCGTCTTTTATCTGGCGCAGATTTAAGAGATTTTGTATGTATTTGCACCTCACTCTTAAACTCTATTTAGCAGGACAGCTGGATGTAATAATATTAGTGATGATATCTTCAGAAATCATAACATGTATTGAAAGTCTGCTTTCAGAGAAAATTGAAGTAGCCCGACCATTATTGGGAGGAGATATTAATGAGGTTTATCTTCTAACGATTACTACCAAAAAAGCTGTTATTAAACTCAATAAAGCATCAAATTTCCCAAAGATGTTTGAAGCTGAAGCCAAGGGATTAAAAGAACTTAAAAATTCAAATACATTTAAAATACCTGAAGTTCTACATGTTGGAACCATAAAGGATAGGTCTTTCTTGATATTAGAATTTATTACTACGGCTCAATCTACTAATGATTTTTGGGAAGTATTTGGGATAAAACTAGCGACATTACATCAATATAGTAAACCGTATTTTGGTTTAGAGTATGACAATTGTATAGGTAGTTTGCCCCAATATAATATGAAGTGTCAAACCGCGTCAGAATTTTATATAATACAACGACTAGAGCCTCAATTTAGATTAGCTGTACAAAAAGGATTTTCGTTTTCTAAATTAGACACTTTTTATAAAAATATTACCAAAGAAATCATAAACGAACCCTCAAGTTTAATTCATGGCGATTTGTGGAATGGTAATTATTTGGTGGATCAAAATGGCTTGCCATGTTTGATAGATCCAGCAATAGGATATGGGCCAAGAGAGATGGATATAGCTATGATGCAACTTTTTGGTGGCTTCAAACCAGAACTATTCGAAGTTTATAACGAGATTTTTCCTTTGAAAGAAGGTTGGAGGGATAGGATTCCGATTTTTCAGCTGTATTACCTGTTGGTTCATCTTAATTTATTTGGCAGTTCTTATTATAACAAAGTTGATCAAATTGTTAGAGCTTATTATTAATTTCAAATGCTCTACTACTTTTCAGCCTCGTAACTTTATAACATTTAATCCTTACTTTTGTCAAAAATTTAAATATACAGTACATGAAAGCATATATATTTCCTGGTCAAGGGGCTCAATTTTCAGGAATGGGACTTGATCTATATGAAAATTCAGAAATAGCAAAAGAACTTTTTGATAACGCCAATGATATATTAGGTTTTGAGATTACCAAAATTATGTTTGAAGGCACGGCTGATGAACTGAAACAGACCAAAGTTACTCAACCAGCTATTTTTTTACATTCGGTAATTTTAAGTAAAGTGTTGGGTGATAGTTTTAAGCCCGATATGGTTGCAGGGCATTCTCTGGGGGAGTTCTCGGCTTTGGTAGCAAACGGAACTCTTAATTTTGAAGATGCATTGCAATTGGTTTCAAAAAGAGCAATGGCCATGCAAAAAGCTTGCGAATTAACCCCTTCAACAATGGCTGCAGTATTGGGATTAGATGATAATTTGGTAGAAGAAGGATGTGAAGCTACTGCAGGAATCGTGGTAGCAGCAAATTATAACTGCCCGGGGCAATTGGTTATTTCTGGAGAAGTTGAAGCCATTAATAAAGCTTGTGAGTGGATGAAAGAAAAAGGAGCTCGCCGAGCATTGGTTTTGCCAGTTGGAGGTGCATTTCATTCGCCACTTATGGAACCGGCACGTGAGGAGCTTGCCGCTGCCATCGAAGCCACAACCTTTAATACGCCAAACTGCCCGGTGTATCAAAATGTGACAACAACTGCGGTCACAGATCCGTCAGAGATCAAGAAAAATTTGATTGCACAACTTACAGCACCTGTAAAATGGACACAAAGTGTGCAAAATATGATCAAAGACGGAGCAACATTGTTTACCGAGGTCGGACCCGGGAAAGTACTATCTGGATTGGTGAAAAAGATTGATCAATCTGCAGAAACTACTGTAGCTTCAATGTAAGTAGATATTAATGCACATACAATCGTAACAAAATATGGTGTTTGACGTCTAGTAATTGTCATCATTAATTAAAAGACTATGAAAACAACGTATACATCAATTTCTATGCTATTACTTTCTGTAATAGCATTTCTTTTTTCTCCAAAACAAGTAGTATTCGCTAATGAAACTATCGATATTTCTGGAATTTATAAAACACAGGGATACGGATGGATTTTAGAAATTGATGATACTACAGTTTCAATTTATGATATAACTACGATATCATGTCTTCCTCATAAACAGTATCCAAAAACGATATTTGAAACAAAAGCACGTTTTGAAGATGATATGCTAGTCGTAGAAGTAGGAATTTCAACGTATTTTTTGAAGAAACTTCCGAAGTTACCCGATTTGTGTAGCAAAACGCTTTCCAAAAACCAAAGGAACGACCCTTTCTATAACTTCGATGTGTTATGGAACACTTTTAATGACCAGTATGCGTATTTCGAAACAAGAAATGTAGACTGGCAAAAATCGTATGATACGTATAGAAGCAAGATCAATGAAAACACTTCTGAAGCCGAACTTTTTATAATTTGTTATGAGATGTTGCAAGAGTTTAATGATGGTCATGTAGATATTGAAGCACCCGATAAAGTGATGGAAAAAGCAGCAAAGATTGCCAACTGGAACCCACAACCAGATCCAGAGATAAAAAAACTATATAAAGCGATATCCAAAAAATATATCCCTAACTATAAAGCACATAATTATACGCGTACCGTTTGGGGTAGTATCAATGATGAAGTAGGTTATATTCAGGTGAACGGTATGACGGGTCAATCATATTATGGTCTCGAGCCTGACATGTCTTTAAAAGAGGCAACAAAAAAGTATTTGAAAGCGTATGCAGCAAGTCCGGATCCAATGCAAGATGAACTCGATGGGATACATAAAACAATGAAGAAAATACTAACTGATCTTGCCGATACAGAGCAGATTATCCTTGATGTACGTTTCAATGGAGGTGGATTGGATGCAGTTTCCTTTGCTATTTTAGAGTATTTTACCCAAGATTCTTTTACTGCATTTAGTAAACATGCCAGAAATAAGGATGGTTTTACACCCTCTTATACGTACACTTTAGAACCAGCCAATCAGGTATATGATGGTAAATTGTATATTTTACAGAGTCATTGGTCGGCAAGTGCTACAGAAACCATGTTGCTCGCTTCGTTACAGCTTGACAATGTAACACGTATCGGATCTTCTTCGGAAGGTATTTTCTCTGATGCACTAGAAAAAGTTCTACCTAACGGATGGGATTTCACACTCTCTAATGAAGCATATATGACACCCGATGGCAAAAATTTTGAGGCGCAAGGCATTCCCGCAGATATTGATCTTGATTATTCAGAGGATGAAGATGAATTTTTCAGCAAACTCACAAAAGAAGTAAACACTACGGGAGATCCTGCTATAGAATATGTGTTAAATCAGGTGGCTAAAGATAAAAATGATTAAAAATCGTTTTTTATTGTCAAATAATCGGTTATAAATTTAGTACTCGTTTTGTCATCCCAGTGGTGTATACTGGGATTCATTCGCATCACCGCTATTCTGGATTCCTGCCTACGCAGGAATGACAAATATGTCTTATTTCATTAGTAGTAGAAAAAAGTTGCTACCCCACCTGGAGATAGGGTCTAGGCCTGGCCAAGGTAGTTCTAGGCCACAAGTCGATGCTTCAAACTGATCCATTAACGCTTCAAAAGGGATACATTGAGGATTAGAAATAATGATACGTTATGGCTTAATAGGGCCACTGTGAAGGTTAAAAGTTATATGTATAGTGTTCTCATACCTTAATAAGGTATTTCGAAGGATCATTCTAAGGCTTCAAACCATGTTTTCATAGATTACTGATTTCTAAGTACTGGTTCGGGCTGTGTATTTATGGCTTAGAACCACCATGGTATAGCTGCTTACTATCACAAAGTAAGATTTATATATATCCCAGAGAGGTCTTTCGGATGTAAAACCAAGGACTAGTCAAGTAGTAGACAATGTATTTGTGCATACTGCAAAAGCAGTATTGTTTTGGCATCCTTAATTTCGCCAGAAGCCATCATGGCCAGAGCTTCATCAAAATCCAACTCAAGAACCTCGATATCTTCCTGTTCTTCTGCAAGTCCGCCACCTTCTCCTATTTTCATTTCGGGAGTATACTCGGCGATAAAAAAATGTAATATTTCTGTTACGGCTCCTGGAGACATATAGGATTCGAAAACTTTTTTGACTTTCGATATTTTGTAGCCGGTTTCTTCTTCAGTTTCTTTTATAATACAATCTTCAGGATTGTTTTCGTCTAACAAGCCAGCACAAGCTTCGATCATCATTCCGCTTTCGTTTCCATTAATATAAGTGGGAAGTCTAAACTGTCTGGTAAGTATGATTTTTTTTGAAGTTGTGTTGTAAAGAAGAATGACCGCTCCATTACCTCTGTCATATGCCTCTCTCATGTGTGTTTTTACCTCTCCATTTCTAGTTCGGTATTCATAAGTCACTTTATGAAGTGTATACCAATAGTCTGATAATACTTGTGTTTGGATGATTTTGATGGTGTTATTTTCCATGGAATAAATTTTATCTAATATCCAATATCGCCAGGTATAAAAGCGTTTCAATGCTATGCATGGTCTTAGTTCTTTTTGGTTTGTAGAAGGGGTAGTATACTCTTATTTCCGTAGTCATCAATAGCAGTAATCTTTAAAATTGCCGGTTCTTTGGTTCTCCAACTCCCGATAAGTAATAATTTTTTTTCGTCAAAACGTATCCATTCTGGTAAGTCTAGACTATTATTAAGGGATAATTTATAAGAAATAATATTGTTGTCTACATCCTTAAATATATCCTCTGGCAATTGTATCTGAAAGGATTCATTATATTCTAAATGTTTTACAGGAATAGGGTGATAAGGAAAAGGTTTGAACACCGATGCAGTGCTTACCCAGTAAATATCAGATTCATAGTCGTCACTCCCGTGTTCTGGGAGCATACTTATCCGACTAAAAAATAAATATTGATTATCTGATGAAATGAATGGGCGTTGTTCAATCTCTAAACTGTTTACTTCAGAATCCAATCGTTCGGGAATTGTCCATGATTCAGTTTTGGTTAGGTAACTTATGAAGAGGTCATGTTTCGATTCAGATTCGTATTGCCAAGCTTGAATAATTATATAATCTCCCATCGGAGATAAAAAGAGGCTTTCTTCATCTGCACTTGAACTTAATTCACTCACTTTTTGGATTTTTGTATAATTTCCTTTTTCAGGCTCTGAATGGTAGATGTCACCGCAGCATTGGTGTTGATCATCTCGGTTAGAGGTAAAATAAAAAGAACCGTTTTTTGACTTACCATGACCCGCTTCTCTTGAGTTGGAATTAAAAATGAAATCAAGAGGTTGAGGGTTTATTGCTGTGTTGTTCACGTATGTAGCACTCCACAAATCTGTTTCTGATCCCTCTTTTGATTTTACAAAATAAAGTGTATTTCCAAAAGGACCGAACATGGGATAGAATGTATTCACATTATCAGGTAGGAAAGTATTGGTTGGGGTAGTCCATTTTCTGTTCAGGTAATTCGTAAGATACATACATGTCTCTTCTGGTTTCGATTCATGATATACTCCAAAAGCGATGCTTTTACCGTCTGGAGAAATTGTTAAACCCGTTTCGAACCTTCCTTTGACCGATATAATTCCTGCACCAAAAATTTCAGGAATGTTGCTTGGCGGGTCTTGACTTAAATAGTAGATTTTTTGGTTTTCAGATTTCTCTTGTGCCCTACATGAGAAGAATAACAATAATAGTATCGGGAGATAATATTTCATTCTGAAAATCATTGATTTTGATCCGGCTGATTGCAACTAACGAGACGATATTCTTGATAATTTGAACTTATTTTTATGCTAATTATTGTTTATACACCTTTCCATCTTTCATCACAAAAACAACGTTTTCCATAGTACTGATTTTTTGGGTTGGATCATCATTAACAGCAATTATATCTGCTAGAAAACCAGGGGTAATTTGCCCTAGTTGATTTTCCATATTCAGGATTTTTGCATTGGTAATAGTTGCACTTTGTATAGCTGCCATGGCTGGCATACCAGCTTCTACCATGAAGGCGAATTCTTTACCGTTTTGGCCATGTTGAAACACACCTGCATCTGTGCCAAACGCTATCCCAACACCACGATCATACGCTTTTTTGAAGGTTTTTTGAATTTTTGGGCCAATTTCTAGAGCCTTAGGAACAATAATGGCAGGGTAATACCCATCTATAGCTGCTTTTTCGGTAACTTCTTTACCTGCGGTTATGGTGGGCACTAGATAGGCGTCATATTGTTTCATCAAATCCATGGTTTTTTCACTCATTAATGTACCATGCTCTATCGTCTTTACACCTCCCAATATCGCTCGCTGCATTCCTTCATCTCCGTGTGCATGAGCGGCCACATGAAAACCATAGTCTTTTGCGGTTTCGCAGATCGCTTTAATTTCTTCAATAGTAAATTGGGGATTAGACCCGCTCTTTGCTACACTTAATACGCCACCTGTAGCTGTAATTTTGATAAGGTCGGCTCCGTTTTTATAACGCTGTCGAACAGCTTTTTTAGCATCTTCAACACTATTTACTACTCCGTCTTTAGGACCGGGATCACCCATGATATCTTTTCTGGATCCATTGGTAGGATCTGCATGTCCCCCGGTGGTAGCCAAGGATTTACCTGCAGTAAAGACTCTGGGGCCGTCAATCTTTCCCTGAGCAATTGCTTTTTTTAATGCGATATTAACTCCACTTCCTCCTAGATCACGTACCGTTGTAAAACCCGCCATTAAGCTAGTTTTAGCAAAACCAACTGATTTAAACGCAACATCTGCTTCATTATTCGTATAACGTTCTAAATATGCTTTTGGATTAGATTCACTTTCGATATGTACATGCATATCAATTAAACCAGGAATAACCGATTTATCTTTAAGGTCAATGGTTGTGTCATCTTTTTTACCGGCAACATAGCCATCTTCGATCTTTAAAATTTTATTTCCCGAAACTACTATAGTTTTTTCAGCAAGGACTTTGCCTGATTTGGTGTCAATTAATTTTCCGCATTGTATATAGATGTCTTGAGCTTGAATAGTAGTGCAGACAAGCATTATTAGCGTAATGAATGTATATTTCATCTGTTTATTTGTATTATTTTTTAGTTGTCCGATGGAATTCGCCAATAATCATGTCGGTTAGTATTTACCAAATCGTTATGGCTCATTTCATAAGAATTCGCGTGAATATTTAGTGTTTATCTATGTTAAATATAGAGTAATTGATCGGTTTAGCAAAACACCAATTCGTTCTATGCATTCCAAACATAAAAGGGTAAGGATCTTCCCCTCTGAAGAGAAGGGAAGAAGTAAGGTTTACTGACTTACAAAATCTTTAATAGTTTTGGTGATAAACTCAATTTGTTCGTCATCCAATTCGGTATGCATAGGAAGTGAGATCACCTCTTTTACTAATTGATTAGTTATTGGGAAATCTGCTTCATTATATCTTGTATCCTGGTACGCTTTTTGGCTGTGTAGGGGAATAGGATAATAAACCCCGCAAGGAACCCCGTTATCATTAAGGTGCTGCACCAGTTGATCACGTTTATCGTTGGTTATTCTTAAGGTATATTGATGAAATACATGGCAATTGCATGTGTCGCAAATAGTATTTTCATCTGTGCCACAACTATTTCCTTTGACTTTTGGGGTGATAATATTTTCAACTCCTTCAAAAGCTTTATTGTATTTTCTGGCGGCTGCTCTTCTGGCATTATTGTAATGATCAAGATTAGGAAGCTTAGCTCTCAAAATGGTGGCTTGTATAGAATCAAGACGAGAGTTTACACCTACCACATCATGATGATATCTCTCGTACATTCCGTGGTTTACAATACCACGAATAGTATGAGCAAGGTCATCATCGTTTGTAAAAATGGCTCCACCATCACCGTAGCACCCTAGGTTTTTGGATGGAAAAAATGAGGTAGAGGCTACTTGACCAATAGCTCCTGTTTTTGTTGTAGTACCGTTTGAAAATTTATAAGAAGATCCAATACCTTGAGCATTATCTTCAATTACATAAAGATCATGTTGGTTGGCAATTGCCATAATCTCATCCATATTGGCAGCTTGACCAAATAGATGAACAGGTACAATTGCCTTGGTTTTTGGTGTGATTGCCTTTTTGATGGCTTCGGGATCAATATTAAAAGAGTCAGGTTCAACATCAACTAATACTGGAGTTAATTGTAATAATGCAATAACTTCTACAGTCGCAGCAAAAGTAAAATCTGCCGTAATCACTTCATCACCCGGCTGTAGTCCCAGTCCCATCATTGCTATTTGTAAAGCATCTGTACCATTAGCGCACGGGATCACATGTTTTACATCGAGGTATTCTTCTAATTCCTTTTGAAAACTATGAACCTCGGGACCGTTAATAAAAGCTGTTGAATTTATAACATCAAGTACAGATGAATTTACTTGTTCTTTAATTTGCTCATATTGACCTTTAAGATCAACCATTTGTATTTTCTTCATGTATGCATGTATTGTAACCTCACGAAAGTACAAAATATTGATACTATAGCCAATGCAATTTTAGATAAAAGAAATGTATTTTAGCAGTTCTTAAAAAATATTGCTTTTGAGTTTTTTATACAACATCTTTATTTCGATTTTTAATGGAATTCTTCCTCTTATGGGATGGTGGACCCCTAAACTGAAATTATTCGTAAATGGAAGAAAAGACAGCTTCAAAATATTAAAGGCAGAAATAATCGCCGAGGATCGTATCCTCTGGTTTCATTGTGCATCTTTGGGTGAGTATGAGCAAGGTGTGCCTGTTATGGAAGCTTTAAAAAAGAAATATCCCGATCATAAACTATTGGTTACTTTTTTTTCGCCTTCAGGATACGAGGTAAAAAAAAACAGTACACTTGCAGATTTAATTGTATATCTTCCTATGGATACTAAAGCAAATGCCAAACAATTTGTGGAACTTGTACATCCAGAACTTGCTGTTTTTGTAAAGTATGAGTTTTGGCCTAATTATTTAAAGGTTTTAGAAGCCAGTCATATTCCGGCTGTTTTTGTTTCTGCTTCATTTAGAGAAGATCAAGCCTTTTTTAAATGGTATGGGGGCTTTATGCGAAAAACGCTGAAAACTATTGACCACTTTTTTGTTCAGGATACAATATCCAAGTCATTAATCGAGAAACAAGGTTTTGATAATGTTACTTTAAGCGGTGATACGCGTTTTGATCGAGTATCCCATCAAATTGAAATGAATAATCATGTAGATTTTATTTCAGAATTTATTGATGACAGGCTTTGTATTGTTTTTGGCAGTTCCTGGCCAGAGGACGAAGAGATTTTTATAAATTTTATAAATCATGCTTCAGGAGAAGTATGCTTTATTATTGCTCCACATGAATTTAAGAGTGGTAATATGAGTGCTTTGCAACAAAAGATCAAAAGGAGAACCGTATTATATTCTGAAAAGGATGAAAAAGATCTGAAAGAGTATGAAGTGTTCATTATGAATACCATTGGATATTTATCACGTGTATATAGTTATGGTGATATTGCTTATGTTGGAGGTGCTATGGGGGCAGGAGGTCTACATAATATTTTAGAGCCGGCAACTTTTGGGATTCCAATTATCATTGGTAAGAATTTTGAAAAATTTAGAGAAGCTAAGCAACTTCAGAAATTAGCCGGATTGTTTTCGGTATCAAGTTCTGAAGAATTTTCACAGGTCATAAATAAGCTCGTAGAAGACAAAAAGTTTAGAGAAAAAACAGGTATGATCGCAGGGCACTTTATAAATAGTAATACCGGGGCTACAGCAATAATTACCGAATATTTGGATAAGAAAATCGAAAAAGTCTCAAAATGATCTCCAAAGTACAAACTAAACAGTAACCGCTTGTCGCAAATATCTTCTAAAAGGAAGCATTTCTTTGTAAACCTCAATGACTTTCTCTGTAAAATCGTCCTTAAGAACATCTTCTCTGTTTAATTCGTGAATTACAGCAAATGTTCTATGTTTTAATAAATCAATATATTCGTGGTTTGCGGGATATCCTTTTGGAGCAGATTTTAGCATACCGTTATCAGGATATAAATTTCTGAAGGTGGCTTTAAAGCTTTTTTTATTTAAAATTTTAACCAGTTCCTCGCCATTATAATCAATGGCTTCTCTAATGCTATTCAGTATTTTGCTTTCGGGTCGCCAATATCCTCCGGCCAATAGACTTTTAGAGATACCGATTTCAATATAAAAATCCCCTTGTTTGGTTTTTTGATCCAATCCCGCACCAAAATGATCCTTATATACAGGTTTATTTGGATGAAAAAGAAGGTTGTTGTTAATACGATTAATTCCCTTTTTACCTGGGGTAGGATAGTATTCTGGGTCTATGGTTGCCAGTTTTGCGTCCAGTGCATCGAGCCATTGTACAAATGAATTTCTAACCGCGTGATAGCGCTTTCGGTTTACATCCATCCATTCCTTATGATTGTTCTTTTGTAAATCTTCAAGAAACTGAAATAGTGAAGCAAAATCCATAACTATTCAAAATCCTTTAAAATAAGCCATGCAACTCGGCATCAATACGGCTTATGATATTACCAAGATCTTCAGGATTATCAACAAAATTAACATTGTCTACATCAACAATAAGAAGATTACCTTTGTCATAATCATGAGCCCAGGCCTCATAACGCTCATTAAGTCTGCTAAGGTAGTCGATACTTATGGTATTCTCATATTCCCGCCCTCGTTTATGGATTTGGGCCACTAGATTAGGAATACTACTTCTAAGATAAATTAAAAGATCTGGCCCTTCTACTACATCCTCCATAAGATCAAAAAGTGATCTATAGTTTTCAAAATCACGATTGGTCATTAGTCCCATGGCATGAAGGTTTGGTGCAAAAATATAAGCATCTTCATAAATGGTTCGATCTTGGATGATATCTTTTCCGCTTTGGCGAATATCCAGGATTTGTCTAAAGCGACTATTCAAGAAATAAATCTGAAGATTAAAAGACCAGCGTTCCATTTTATTATAGAAATCTTCTAAATACGGATTCTCTAGTACATCTTCAAAATGAGCTTCCCATTTATAATGTTTAGCAAGCAATCGGGTCAATGTAGTTTTTCCTGCACCGATATTTCCAGCTATAGCTATATGCATAATTGATTATTTTTCTTGGGGTTGAGTATATGAGTTCGGCGGTAAATATAATGGATTTTATGAGTAACATAAAAGGGATTGGAAAGAATTTATAGAGAAGAGAAGTTTCATAAATTGTAATCTGCCAAACATAACGAGTGTTCTCGAAAATCTTGAATCTAAATAGGTAAAACTAAAAAAAGATGCTGTTAAGCATCTTTTTTATATAAAATTATGTACTACTGTGGTTTGAGTAATTCTTTGTAGCGATCTTTATAAATATACAACATAAGAATATTAAGCGCTAAAAATACTACACCAACATACCAGTGTTTTATATCTAATTTGATATGATATAAAAAGGCATTAACCGATATGCTCATTAGAATTACCATCATTAAAGGGGCAAATCTGTTGGCTAATAATGCAATTCCAGCACAAATTTCAACAATTGCCACCAGCATCATAGTTTTGGAAGATACCAGAACTCTTAAAAAGCTTCCTGCAATTTTTGTTGATGGTGCAGGTGGGTCCATAAAATAAAACAATTTGTTGCACCCAAAGAATAGAATGGCCAGGCCAAAAACTATTCTGATTCCCAAGATTACTTTTGGATTCATAGATTGAATTTTTTGGTTGTTAATACTAATAGGTAACGTGTTAATTTTTCTTAAATTGCCGGAGTCTAAATGATTATCCTCCAGTTTTCATAGAAGAAAACCGTAGAAAACAGTGATAATGGGTATTTTGGCAGTTATTTTTAACGTAAAATCCTACAAAATTAATTTGAATTCTTTTTAAATGATTTATAATCAGCTTAAAAACAAATAAAAAAGAGTAATATTGCACTTTTTTTAAGCAATATTGTATCTCATTAGACGTTTTGGGGGCAATAACTAACCAAAGACCGCGATCATGACCAAACCGGCCAATAGATTGTATTTTTTAGATGCGATACGTGCATTTGCTATTGTAATGATGCTACAGGGACATTTTGTACATGCTCTGTTGGGTGATACTTATCGAGATAATAGCAATATTATTTATAATATATGGGAATACTTCAGGGGAATGACGGCTCCC
This sequence comes from uncultured Aquimarina sp., assembly GCA_947500845.1. GTDB lineage: Bacteria > Bacteroidota > Bacteroidia > Flavobacteriales > Flavobacteriaceae > Aquimarina > Aquimarina celericrescens. The sequence continues at coordinate 123,271 of CANMTP010000002.1, read as the reverse complement.
ACTTTCTTTACGATTACTGGTTTTATTTTTACATACTTATTATTAAAACAGGAAACCTCTGGTTTAGATAATCCAAGGGTTTTAAAAGGTGTAAAAAGAGCAGTTAAGATTATTTTTTGGGGATATTTACTTCGTTTAAGCTTTTATGCCGTTTTTACAGGCACCTTAAACCCTTCATTTTTTTATGTAGATGTATTACAATGTATTGGTACGTCGTTATTATTGTTAATAGGGGTATATTTGATATCGTATCGCTCCAATCAGAAATTGTTTCAGAATATAATGCTAGGTTTAGGTGTCGCAATTTTTATGTTACAGCCTATATATAGTAGATGTATGCTTGAGTTTTTGCCACAGACGATTGCTAATTATTTTACCAATGTAAATGGATCTATTTTTACCTTGTTTCCTTGGTTTGGTTATGTGTGTTTTGGAAGTTTTATGGGGACTTTATTTTTGAAATATGCAAAGTATCAGAAATTTTATTTTTACGCTGCTTTAATATTGTTATTCGTCGGATTGGCACTGATCTTCTACTCATCAAGTATATTAATGTCATTACACAGTATTACAGATATTGTGATTTTTAAATCAGTGGCATATAACAACTTCTTGTTTATTAGACTGGGAAATGTATGTATACTTTTTACCTTGTTTATTTTAGCTAAAAACTATATGTCACATCCTATAATAACTAAGATAGGGAGGAGAACACTTTCAATTTATATTATTCATTTTTTTGTACTGTATGGGAGCTGGTTTGGACTCGGACTTAATCGTTTTTTCTATCATGATTTATCACCCCTCGAAGTAACAATTGGTGCTTTCTTATTTGTAATGAGCATTTGTGCTTTGGTATTATATTATTATAGGTATGAAGATAAAATGCAACTTCAGTTGCACTGTGGATTAGAAACTTTTTATAAAATCATTCAGATTAATATACCAGAGGTGTTTTTAAGTATTAAAAATCAAATCGTTAGAAAATATAGAAACATTAGATAGGCAGAACGGTAACATTAGACTTTCAACACCCCTTTCTTTATAATCCTTATTTTTTATAGATTTAAAAATCAGTATCTTATAGTGGTCTAATCAATACTCGTTTGTCATGCCAACTATAAAATCATTGAATAAATGGGCGAATGCGCATACGTATTACCCGTTGGATTTGTTAAGAATCGCTTTAGGTGTATTTCTATTTATAAAAGGGATAAACTTTATCAGTAATAGTCAGATTCTTGTTGACCTTATTAAACCTGTTCAGAATTTGGCAGGTGCTATGATCATAATTCATTATGTAGCGCCTGCTCATTTAATAGGAGGAATATTAATAGCTTTTGGATTACTCACCAGATGGTCTGTTCTGGCACAACTTCCATTGTTGATAGGAGCTATATTAATTAATTTTATCGGTGAGATGAATACTGCAAACCTTGTTATAGCCAGTGTTATTTTTCTTTTATGTATTTTCTTTTTATTATACGGATCAGGTAAGCATTCCGTGGATTACTACTTGAAAATGCAACAATAAGCGATAAATATTTGTTTAATCAAAATAAAAAACCGCTTCAAAGCGGTTTTTTATTTTTAATACGGTTCGATTAGATAATCCTACCCTACCATCCTGATAAACTGGATTTTGCAGAGTTTGATGGAGCGTTAAGATAAATTGTATCTATGGCCCTGTAAGTATGGATACCATCTTCTAATTTAGAAAGTCTTCTTTTATTCTTCAAAAGTTGTTTTTTGATCTTTCTCCATTCCTTTTTACTAAAAAAACGTTTGTCTTTTTTAGAGATATTATCTAAAGAAGTTTTTAATAGTAATCTATCTGTAGTCACGACATCATCAGAACTATATTTTTTCTCCTGTATTTTGTTGTCTATTGTTTTTACCGAAGTGAGGTCATTTTTAAAATCTTGACCAAACGAAATACTACAAATACATAGAAGTGAGATGGTGAGTAAAATTTTTAATTTCATTTCCCTAAATTTTGATACGTGTACAATTTTTTTTCATTCTTCTTTTTAAGAATAATATCACTGCTATTTCCCAATACAGCATACATCAAATTCTCAAAAAATTGGTATTCTTTCCCCAAAAATGACACATTATGTGTCTGAATATTAATAGAGTAAAAGTAACAATAATACTTGATTTAGAGATACGGAAAAACCGCATTTTTTCAAGGTATTACGTGAAAATCGATATAAGGTTTATAAAATCAGATGAAACGGTAATTAAAACACCTATATCCCAATTATGTTATAGATTAAAAGCTTTTTTCACTTTATCTACATAATCGAGTTTTTCCCATGTAAAAAGCTCTACCTCTTTTTCTATTCTTCCTGAATATGGACTCTCAAAAACTTTGGTTATTGTTCTGGGTTCTTTTCCCATATGCCCGTAGGCCGCTGTTTCGAGATAAATAGGATTACGTAATTTGAGCCTCTCTTCTATAGCGGCAGGACGCATATCAAAAATCTCGCCTACTTTTTCCGCAATTTCACCATCAGTTAAACCTAAGGAACTACTGCCATAAGTATCTACAAAAATCGAAGTAGGTTCTACTACACCAATTGCGTAAGACACTTGCACTAACACTTCATTTGCTACACCGGCAGCCACAAGATTTTTAGCGATATGTCTAGAGGCATAAGCGGCAGATCTATCAACTTTACTAGGATCTTTTCCAGAAAACGCCCCACCACCATGTGCTCCTTTTCCTCCATAAGTATCAACTATAATTTTTCTTCCTGTTAGGCCAGTATCACCATGAGGTCCACCAATAACAAATTTTCCGGTTGGATTAATATGATATGTTATTTTATCGTTGAATAATTCCTGAACGTACTCTGGCAATTGAGCGATAACTCTCGGCATTAATACAGAGATGATATCATCTTTGATTTTTGCTAGCATTTCTTCATCATTACTATCAAAATCATCATGTTGTGTAGAAACTACAATGGCAACAATTCGTTGAGGGATGTTATCATCACTATATTCTATAGTAACCTGGCTTTTAGAATCAGGACGTAAGTAAGGAATTTCTATACCTTCACGTCTTAATTTTGCAAGTTCAATAAGTATTTTATGTGATATATCTAAAGCCAACGGCATATAGTTTGCAGTTTCCTTGGTTGCATAACCAAACATCATACCCTGGTCTCCTGCACCTTGTTCTTCTTTTGTTTCGCGATCTACACCTTGGTTGATATCTTGTGATTGTTCATGAATCAAAGAGATAACCCCACAAGAGTCACCACTAAACTGATAAGCGCCTTCAGTATAACCGATTTTATTAATGACTTCTCTTGCTATATATTGAACATCAAGATACGTTTGTGATTTTACCTCGCCTGCTAATACTACTTGACCGGTAGTCACTAATGTTTCACAAGCAACTTTCGAATTTGGATCAAAAGCTAGAAAATTGTCTAATAAAGCATCACTGATTTGGTCAGCCACTTTATCCGGGTGTCCTTCAGATACACTTTCTGAAGTAAATAAATATGCCATTCTTAATTGTTTTGTGAAAGGGTAGGAAACGACGATACAACATCAGGTTTTCGATAAAGTAACTTATATCGAACTGCTTTAGCATTTTTGTTGTTTTGGTAACATTACCAAATATAAACAGTACAGCAGGGTTGCAATCAGTCAAATCTATCCCTAATAATATTTCGGCAAAGGTAAAAAAAATGATAATACTCAAAAGGATTTAACGTATGATTAATTTTCTTTAAATAATAGGCGGCATATTACCTGATATTTTTTTGAAAAGATAATTTTATGCGCAAACATGTTGTTGTTTAAAAATAATTGCTAGCTTTGTCCCAAGTTTCTTATACATTTTTAGATAGTTATTAAGAAAGGTGGAGGGAATAGACCCTGTGAAACCTTAGCAACCCTTTATTACTAAAGAAGGTGCTAAATTCTATCCCGATTGATTGGGAAAAGATGACTTGACGCAATTGCTTTTCTGTGATTGTAGTTTCCTTTCTTTTTAATTTTCTATGTACTGGCACTAATAAAGTAGTGTTTGATGTATTTGATTTTAAAAACATTTTCTAAGACGTAGTCTTAAAATTTCAAATCAATTGTCATTCCAGCATGATACATTGAGCCTGTCGAAATGTAGGCTGGAATCTAAAAAAAGAAAATTATGAGTACTCAAAAATTTGCAACAAAAGCTTTACATGCTGGACATGATGTGGTTTTGAACGGTGGAACAAGAGCAGTTCCTATTTATCAAACCACATCATATGTTTTTAAAGACGCAGATCATGCGGCTAACTTATTTAACTTATCAGAAACAGGCTTTATTTATACAAGGCTAAACAACCCTACAAATGATATATTAGAGCAACGTTTGGCTGCATTAGAAGGTGGTATCGCTGCTGTAGTTACTGCTTCAGGTACAGCTGCAATCAACACCACATTGTTAACACTATTAAAGGCCGGAGATCATATTGTTGCTTCAAGTAGTCTATATGGCGGAACGTATAATCTTTTGAATGTTACATTACCAAGATTCGGGATTACAACAACTTTTGTAGATCCATCTGATGCCAAAAATTTTAAAGATGCAGTACAGGAAAATACGCGTGTATTTTTTGTCGAATCTCTCGGAAATCCTAAACTCGATGTATTGGACCTTAAAGCTATTTCGACTGAAGCTAAAACTTACAAAATACCCTTAATTGTAGATAATACGGTGGCTACGCCGGCCTTGTTAAATCCTGTAGAACACGGTGCCAATATTGTAATACATTCTCTAACCAAATATATTAGTGGTAATGGAACCTCTCTGGGGGGAGTAATTATCGATGCTGGAACTTTTGATTGGTCGAGCGGTAAGTTTCCTGAGTTTACCGAACCTTCTCCCGGATACCATGGATTAGTATATCATGATGCATTGGGACCCGCTGCATTTATTGCAAAAGTACGAATCGAAGGATTAAGAGATCATGGGGCAGCTTTAAGCCCTTTTAATGCATTTCAGATTTTGCAGGGACTGGAAACGTTAGAAATACGGATCAAGAAACATAGCGAAAATGCATTAGAGCTTGCAAAATGGTTAGAAAAACAAAACGAAGTGACCTGGGTGAAATATCCCGGACTTGAAAACGATTCATATTATAGTTTGGCCAAAGAATATCTTCCTAAAGGACAAAGCGGTATTGTAACTTTTGGAGTAAAAGGAGGATTTGATTCGGCAAAAACTGTAGCCAACGAAACTAATATATTTTCTTTGTTAGCCAATATTGGAGATTCAAAATCTTTGATCATTCATCCTGCCAGTACAACCCATCAACAGCTTACAGAGGAACAGCAAGAATCTACGGGTGTAACTCAGGATTTAATTAGATTGTCTGTTGGTCTCGAAAATATTGAAGATCTTAAGAAAGATTTAGAAGTCGCTTTTTCAAAAATAAGAGAAACAGTAAAATAATTCGGATTAACCTCTTATGCTGCAAAAAATAGACATTTCAAATTTTACAACGGTAAAAGGGAAGTACATCAACAATATTCCTTTAACGTATGAAACCTTTGGCAGACCTTTATTTCAGGCACCTGTAGTTTTGGTTAATCATGCTTTAACAGGTAATTCAAGGGTTTGTGGAGAAAATGGATGGTGGAATGGCCTCATCGGGCAAGGAAAATGTATCGATACTAATCGATATACGGTACTTTCTTTTAATATTCCCGGAAACGGATATGACAGAGTAGAAGAAAACTTAATTGATGATTATAAAACTTTTAATGCAAGAGATATCGCTCGTATTTTTTTAAAAGGTTTAGAAGCATTAAAGATAGAAAAGCTGTTTGCCACTATAGGAGGATCTGTTGGAGGAGGTATTGCCTGGGAACTGGCGGCACTAAAACCACATCTTATTGAGCACCTGATACCAGTAGCTTGTGATTGGAAATCAACGGATTGGCTGAAAGCAAATTGTCTGGTTCAGGAACAAATTTTATTAAATTCTAATAACCCAATACATGACGCCAGGTTACATGCGATGCTAATGTATAGGTCTCCAGAATCATTTAAGCAAAAATTTAATCGAACTTATAATGAGGATAAGGATATGTTTAATATCGAAAGTTGGCTTTTGCATCATGGGGAAAAATTAAACAGGCGATTCACGCTATCGGCATATAAAGAACTTAATTACATACTTGCAAATATTGACATAACCGCAGGAAGAGGAAAGTTTTTAGAGGTAGCAAATGATATATCATCGAGTATCCATATCATAAGTGTTAATTCTGATGTCTTCTTTACCGAAGCAGAAGATAGGATCACCTACCAGGAATTACAAAAAGTGAAACAAAATGTTACTCACAGAATTATTAATTCTGTCCATGGGCATGATGCTTTTTTAATTGAGTTCGGGCAATTAAGTGAGTTACTAAAAGATGTTTTTTAAAAGAAAATAAAATTTCAAAAAAATGAAAATTTTAAAATTCGGTGGAAAGTCATTAGCTAATGGAAAAGCCATAGGTACAGTAGTAGATATTATTGATGATAATATCAAACGCGGAGAAAAAATCGCTGTAGTACTTTCTGCTCGAGGAAACACAACCAATGAGCTCGAAGAGATTCTTGAAAAAGCAAGCAAGAATGAAGACTATAAAGAACAATTCGCAGCTTTTAAAAGATATCAACTAGAAGATTTTAAGGGGATTAACTTTGATAAAGAGTATGAAACCTTAGACAAACTTTTTGAAGGAGTGTCACTATTGGGTGATTATAGCAAAAGGATAAAAGATCAAGTGTTGTCTCAAGGAGAGGTGATTTCAGCTAAATTGTTAACACAGCTCCTGCAAGAGAAGAATATCAAAGCTCATTTTACCGATAGCAGAACACTCATCAAAACTGATGGTGAATTTGGTAATGCTCAACCATTAGATAAACTGTCAAAAGAGAACGTAATTAAACATTTTGAGAGATATAATGGAGCCACAGTTAATGTGATAACTGGTTTTATTGCTTCAAATACCAAAGACGAAACAACTACTTTAGGTAGAAATGGCAGTAATTATACAGCCTCATTACTCGCTAATTATTTGGAGGCAGAAGAACTTCAAAATTTTACTCACGTCAATGGCATTTATACGGCTAATCCCGATTTAGTACCAGAGGCTAAAAAAATTGAAAAGCTATCGTTTAAAGAAGCCAACGAGTTGGCCTATTTTGGAACAAATATTTTGCATGCAAAAACTATCATTCCTCTTATCGAGAAGAATATCCCATTGAGAATTCTTAATACATTTAACCAAAATGATAACGGAACTTTAATTACTTCTGAAACAAGTGAAAAAGGTATAAAATCACTTTCGGTATTAGAAGATGTAGCATTAATAAATCTTGAAGGAAGAGGACTTTTAGGAAAAGTAGGAGTAGATGCCAGAATTTTTAGAGCACTGGCGCATAAGAATATTAGCGTAAGTATTATTTCGCAAGGTTCATCAGAGAGAGGAATAGGATTTATCGTTCAAGCCGATAAAGCAAATGAGGCAAAATCTATATTAGAACTAGAATTTGAAGCCGATTTTTATCAACAAGACGTAAGCGCAATATCTATAGAAAATGAAGTTTCTGTAATTTCGATTATAGGGCAAGACTTGAGTACTTTTCACAAACCATATAATGCTTTAATCAAAAATCAGGTAATACCGTTATTATTCAACAACACTGTTTCTGGAAAAAGCGTGAGTTTGGTGGTAAGAAAAATACAATTACACAAAGCTTTAAATGTTATTCATGGTGAAATCTTTGAGATTTCCAAGAAAATAAACATCGCAATATTTGGGCATGGATTGGTAGGAAGCACTTTGATTGATCAAATACTACAATCGACAGAAGAAATAGAAAAAAGAAAGAAGATAAAACTGAATATTTTTGCTGTGGCAAACTCCAGAAAAGTTTTGTTACATAAAAACGGAATTGATTTAAATTGGAAAGCAGAACTCGAAAAAGAGGGTAATGTTTATACGGTTAATGACGTTATCAAATTCGCCAACAAGTGCCATCTTGAAAATCTTATTGCTATTGATAATACGGCCAGTAAAGAATTTACAAGCAACTATCTCGGCTTGGTAGAAAATGGTTTTGATTTGGTATCGTCTAATAAAATAGCCAATACCCTAAGTTTTGATTTCTATAAAAAGTTGCGCACAACGCTCGAAAATAATCAAAAGCAATATTTATATGAAACGAATGTTGGAGCCGGACTACCTTTGATTGATACGATCAAGCTACTGCACTTATCAGGAGAAAATATCACAAGGATTAAAGGGGTTTTCTCAGGATCGTTAAGCTATTTATTTAATACATTTTCTTCTGAAGGAAGACTATTTAGTGAGGTACTACAAGAGGCTATCGACAAGGGATTTACCGAACCTGATCCCCGAGAGGATCTTTGTGGTAATGATGTAGGGAGAAAATTATTAATTCTGGCCAGGGAGCTGGACTTAAGTAATGAATTTGAAGATATTAATATAGACAATCTGATCCCTGAAAACCTAAGAGAAGGAGAAGTTGTTTCATTTTTGGAAAGAATACAAGAATTGGATCTAGTATATCAGAAAGTTAAAGAAAACCAAGAACCAGATCATGTATTAAGATATATTGGTGATCTTTGGGGCGATTTATCGCAAGAAAAAGGAAATCTGGATGTAAAATTGGTTTCAGTTCCTCGAAGTAGTGCGTTAGGACAAGTAAAAGGATCCGACTCCATCTTCGAGATTTACACTGAGTCCTATGGAGATCAACCCATTGTAATACAAGGTGCGGGTGCTGGTGCAGCAGTTACCGCAAGAGGAGTTTTTGGAGATATATTGAGATTAACAGAAAAAGGAAATAATTAATTGCGTTAAGGATTGAAGCGGCATCCTTTTATCTTCTGTCTCCCTGAGCGGAGTCGAAGGGTGAAGACAGAAGTTAAAAGATATAGTGGAAAGCCTGATCCTATGAAACTTTAGTAAAATAGGGAACGCCCAAATAAACAATAATGAAAATACAACTCAAAAGAATAAATAACGATTATCATTTCGAATTAAAAAATGAAAGAGGCCATATCACTTATATTGATAGTAAAGCTTTGGTAGGAGGGCATGATCTTGCGCCAAGTCCTATGGAATATGTGTTGATGGGAGTAGCGGGTTGTAGTGCGATCGATGTAATTTCAATTCTTAAAAAACAGAAACAAGAAATAACAGACTACAGAGCTGAGGTGGATGGTACTCGAGTTGAAATTGATGGGGCAAAACCTTTTAAAGAAATTGATGTTACGGTATATCTAGAAGGAGATATTGCTCCTGAAAAAGCCAAAAGAGCCGCACAATTATCTTTTGAAAAGTATTGTTCGGTCTCCAAAACGTTAGAACCTACCGCAGAAATAAAATATAAGGTTGTGGTCAATAATAAAGAAGTATGAGTACAGAAAGTAAACATTTCGAAACACAAGCGGTAAGAACGCAAACAGAGAAAACACAATTTCTGGAGCATTCTACACCGATGTATCTTACCTCTGGCTTTGTTTTTGAAGATTCTGAAGAAATGCGAGCGGCGTTTGCCGAAGAAAAAGAAAGAAATCTTTACAGCAGATTTAGTAATCCTAATACGACAGAATTTGTAGATAAGATTTGTAAACTTGAAGGCGCAGAAGAGGGTTATGCTTTTGCAACGGGTATGGCAGCAGTTTTTTCTACGTTTGCTGCACTTCTGGATTCTGGCGATCATATAGTTTCTGCACGATCTGTATTTGGATCTACACATACTTTATTTACCAAGTATTTTCCAAAATGGAACATAGAAACTAGTTATTTTAGAATAGATGAGGTAGAGAAGATAGAAAGCTTAATTCAGCCCAACACCAAAATTATTTATGCAGAATCACCAACGAACCCTGGTGTCGATATTTTAGATTTAGAACTGTTAGGCAAGATTGCCAAAAAGCACAATTTACTTTTGATTATTGATAATTGTTTTGCGACTCCGTATCTTCAGAATCCCATAAAATTTGGTGCGGATTTGGTAATCCATTCGGCTACAAAATTAATTGATGGTCAAGGAAGAGTACTAGGTGGTGTTACCGTTGGGAAAAAAGAATTGATAAGAGAGATTTATTTATTTTCTCGAAATACCGGTCCGGCTTTATCGCCTTTTAATGCATGGACGTTATCCAAAAGTCTAGAAACTTTGGCGGTAAGAGTGGATCGTCATTGTGAAAATACACTCAAATTAGCAGAATTTCTCGAAGCACATCCAAAAGTGAATTGGGTAAAATATCCATTTCTGAAATCGCATCCACAATACGACATAGCCAAAAAACAAATGAAATTAGGAGGAAATATTGTAGCTTTTGAAATAAAAGGAGGTGTTACGGGCGGAAAGACTTTTTTTGATAGTATAAAAATGTGTTCATTATCTGCTAATCTTGGGGATACCAGAACTATTGTTACCCATCCTGCTTCTACGACACATAGTAAATTGGCAAAAGAGGATAAGCTGGTTGTGGGTATTACAGACGGTATGGTGCGATGCTCCGTAGGCTTGGAGTATATAGATGATATTATTAAAGATATTCATCAGGCTTTAGAAAATATCAGATAAAATAGAAAATGGCAGCGAAACTTTCTCACTGCCATTAGTTTCAAAATTGAATATATAATTTATTGCTTGGTGAGTTCTATGAACTGATCACCAGTTACAGATGCAGTAACTGTCTCGGCTCCAATTTCTACAGTAACCTCTTCATCTATAGCAATTTTTAAGGTCATAGATTGTTCGGTTAGAGAAGTAATTTCATACAAGGTAGTTTCTTGCTGAACAGTAACCGAAAGTGTATTCCCGTTTACTGTCCATTCACCTGTACCAATAAGTTCAGGAACATTTTGCTCAACTTCAATAGGATCTTGTAAAGGCACTGTAATACTTGCAACTAGAATAAAACCACCAGAACCAGTTACCCTATTGGGTTCATTTTCTGAGGTAGATTCAGTAAATGTAGCAGTTGCTGTGTAGTCTCTACCAGTTACGCTATAATCGCCATTTACAGGAAGTCCGCCAATAGTGGCAGAAGCTCTTCCGTTTTCAGATCGTATATCGGTTAAACTCCACTCGCCGGGGATTAAGGTCTCATCTGCTACGAAGGGAGCATCATCATCGCTACTACAGGAAACAATTAAAGTTGTTGTAATTAAGAACAACAATAAGGCTAATTTTTTCATAATGTTTTGATTTGATATTGTGTAGCTAAATAACGTAAAACGCTATTGCTTATTGCTTCTCGCACAGTGGTGATAAAAGCACCAACAGAAAAAGTTGTGCAAAATTTACTATCATTTTTTTAGAGTTCTAATAATCTACTAAATTAGTAGGCTTTTTACTGATAATATCATAATTCTTGATATTGCCTTAACAATTTCTGGTATTTTGGGCGGATAAATAAATTTAAATAGTATATATTTGTTTAATAATCTACTAATCCGATAGGGTAATAGAATTTACAAAAAATGATTATAGATCAGATGATATTAGATAAAGTAGCTACACAAAAGACGACGTATCATAACGATAAATCCTCTGAAAAACCTTTGCGCAGTATTGCAAAGGCAGTGAGCTGGAGAGTGATAGGAACCTTAGATACGCTAATAGTTTCCTATTTCTTAACAGGCGAAATAGTGTTGGCTACATCAATTGCATCAGTTGATTTTGTGACTAAGATGATTCTATATTTCTTTCACGAAAGAATTTGGAATCGTGTTAAATGGGGAAAATGACATTTATGTTTTACTGAGCTTGTCAAATTGCGGATTCAGGATACTGTCACATTTTTTCAAGAGTAGAAATAATTACTAATAAAGTATGAGTTTTACAGAAAAAGAAATAGAAAGTTTAAACAAATCGCTAAAGGATAAAACGCCATTAGAAATTGCACAATGGGCGATTCTAAATGCTAAAAAACCTTTAATTACTACAAATTTCAGGCCTTATGAAGCGGCAATACTGCATGCATGTTCAAAGGCGTTAGCCGATATACCGGTAATATGGTGTGATTCTGGATATAACACACCAAATACTTACAAACACGCAGAAGAGCTTATTGAACAATTAGGTTTAAATGTCAAATTGTATGTACCCAAGCAAACCACAGCTCATAGAGATGTGATCATGGGTATTCCGGATATAAACGATCCCATGCATAAAATATTTACAGATCAGGTAAAATTAGAACCATTCCAAAGGGCGATGACCGATTTTACTCCAGATGTTTGGTTTACGAATCTTAGAAAAGGACAAACAGCCTTAAGAGATTCTTTAGACATTTTGAGTATGGGTAAAGACGGTGTTTTAAAAGTAAGTCCGTTTTATTATTACTCAGATGCAGAACTGGATATATACTTAAAGGAAAATAAGTTGCCTAACGAGTTCAAATATTTTGACCCAACCAAAGTGTTAGAAAATAGAGAATGTGGATTGCACACTAACTAATAAACGACAAATTGTTACTATGGAAATATTAGAAAAGAAAGTTGAACAATTAAATGGATCTGCAGGTAATCTTGGGCGAACATCTGTTCTTACTGTAAATCCACTAGAAAGTGAAGCTATTTATATTTTTAGAGAGGTAGCAGCTCAGTTCGAAAAGCCTGTACTTCTTTTTTCAGGAGGAAAAGATTCTATCACGATGGTAAGATTAGCACAAAAAGCATTTTATCCGAGTAGAATTCCTTTTCCATTATTGCATATTGATACAGGACATAATTTTCCTGAAACCATAGAATTTAGGGATAGATTAGTTGAAGAATTAGGAGTAGAATTGATCGTACGTAATGTTCAAGATTCTATTGATCAAGGAAAAGTGGTGGAAGAGAAAGGAAAGTATGCAAGCCGTAATAGTTTGCAAACCACTACACTTTTGGATGCTCTGGAAGAATTTAAGTTTGATGCCGCGATTGGCGGTGCTCGAAGAGATGAAGAGAAAGCAAGAGCAAAAGAACGTATTTTTTCGGTTAGAGATGATTTTGGACAGTGGGATGAAAAGAACCAACGTCCAGAGTTGTTTAATCACCTTAATGGTAACATCGATCTAGGACAAAATGTAAGAGTGTTTCCAATCAGTAACTGGACAGAACTAGATGTTTGGAGTTATATCGAAAAAGAAGGAATTGAAATCCCATCGATCTATTTTGCTCACAAGCGTAAAACATTTGTTAGAGATGGGATGATCTGGTCAGCAGAAGATGGTGTGGTATACCGAGAAGATGATGAGGTGGTACAAGAAAGAATGGTGCGTTTCCGAACTGTAGGCGATATGTCATGTACCGCAGCGGTACTTTCTGATGCTGTTACTATTGATAAAGTAGTTGAAGAAATCAGAGAATCAACAATTTCAGAAAGAGGAGCGCGTATCGATGATAAACGATCCGAGGCAGCCATGGAAAAACGTAAACAACAAGGATATTTTTAAAGTAAGAAGTTTGAAGTACAAGGTTAAAAGTTTGAAAGAATATATAAAAAGTATTAATTTTTAAAAGAAACCCGTAAAATAGATACCCTCTCCTTTTGGGAGAGGGGCTGGGGGTGAGGTTATGGATGTACTAAAAATAGCAACAGCAGGAAGTGTAGATGATGGAAAAAGCACCTTAATTGGTCGAATCCTATATGATACAAAGTCATTAACCGTAGATAAATTAGAAGCTATTGAGGCCAGAAGCAAAGCAAATGGCTTCGATTATCTTGATTTTTCATTGGCAACCGATGGTTTGGTGGCAGAACGAGAACAAGGAATCACTATAGATGTAGCACATATTTATTTTTCAACAAAATCCAAAAGTTATATCATAGCAGATACACCGGGTCACATCGAGTATACAAGAAATATGGTTACAGGAGCATCAACATCTCAGGCTTCTATAATTTTGGTAGATGCTCGTAAAGGAGTGATTGAACAAACCTATCGCCACTTTTTTATCAATAATCTTTTAAGAGTTAAAGATGTAATTGTTGCAATTAATAAAATGGATCTCGTAGATTTTTCTCAAGAGAAATTCGAGACTATCAAAGCAGATTTTGAAAAACTAATTGAAAAAAGCGATTACAAAGAACAAAATATAACCTTCATCCCGGTAAGTGCATTACAAGGAGATAACGTAGTTGGCAGATCAGAAAATACACCCTGGTACTCTGGTCAAACTTTATTAGAACATTTAGAAGAGTTGGATGCGCAAGATGTGTATGAAAAATCACAAGTACGTTTCCCAATACAAACTGTAATTCGACCTAAAAAAGACGAGTTTCATGATTTCAGAGGATACGCAGGTAAGCTTTATGGTGGAGATCTTTCTGTTGGAGATGAAGTTACTATTTTACCTTCATTAACGACTTCAAAAGTAAAAGAGATCTATTTTTTTGATCAGAAATTTGATAAGGCCGGCAGGGGGAGTTCATGTACTATTACTCTAGAAGATGATGTCAATGTGAGTAGAGGAGATATGATTGTAAAATCTTCAGAAAAACCAACAGTAGAAAAACAACTTACGGCAACGGTTTGTTGGATGGATAGTAAGGATTTAAATACGGGGACAAACTATTTTGTACAAAGTGGGAGTACTAGAATTCTGGCTAAAGTTAAAAGTATAAACGGCACAATAGCTACTGATTTTTCTGGAGAAGATACTTCCAAAAATTCATTACAATTAAACGAAGTAGGAAAAGTACAAATTCAATTAAGTAAACCTTTAGCTTTTGATGCATATAGCAAGAATAAAGCTTCGGGATCTTTCATATTGATCGATTCACAAACCAATAATACTTCTGGAGTGGGTTTTATAGAGTAGATAAAACCTGTTCAAAAAGGAAGAAAAAAACAAGAATTTTTAAATCAAAAAGCCAGTATACAAAAGTCATAACTACGTCCTTTCTTGAAGGGCTGAAATACGAAAAAAGATGCAAAGTTTTAGAACTGAAATAGAAAACCCGGTTGTTGAAAAAGACATTATAGAATTGGCCAATAAAATTGAGCAATTTCATAAGGGGAAGATTGACGAGGAGAAGTTTCGTAGCCTTCGTTTGGCACGTGGGGTATATGGCCAACGACAGGAAGGTGTGCAAATGATTCGTATTAAACTTCCTTACGGTAAGGTATTAAGCAATCAGCTAAGACGTATTTGTGACGTGTCTGATGAATATTCTAGGGGGCGCCTTCACATAACCACACGTCAGGATATTCAAATTCATTATGTTGATTTAAATAGGACACCAGAGCTTTGGGCAGAATTAGAGAAAGATGATGTAACACTTAGGGAGGCTTGTGGTAACACGGTGCGTAATGTCACCGCTTCAGAAACAGCTGGAATTGACCCAAAAGAACCTTTTGATGTTTCTCCGTATGCAGATGCATTGTTCCGTTTCTTTTTAAGAAATCCTATTTGTCAGGAAATGGGGCGGAAGTTTAAGGTGTCATTTTCTGGTTCTGACGATGATACAGGATTATCGTATATGCATGATCTTGGATTTATCGCAAAAATAGAAAATGGGGTTCGCGGATTTAAAGTAATGTTAGGAGGTGGATTAGGTTCGCAGCCCAGACATGCCGATGAGTTATATAGTTTTTTACCTTCTGATCAAATTATTCCGTTAATGGAAGGAGTATTGAGGGTTTTTGATCGTCATGGAGAACGAAAAAGTAGGGCCAAAGCAAGAATGAAATTCTTAATCAAGGATATTGGTTTAGAAGCTTTTAAAGAACTTGTAGAAGCAGAACAGACTGCCATTGCCCAAAAATCAGTTCCAATTGACGCAGCCACTTATATAGTTTCGATTCCTGTTGCGATAGAGGCTCCCGAAGTTGAAATAAAAGATCAAAACGCCTACGATTTATGGAAGTCGACCAATGTAATTTCTCAAAAACAAAAAGGATACGTGGCCATTGGTATTAAAGTACTGCTTGGGGATTTTTATACCGATAAAGCTAGGTTACTAGCTGATTTGGTTGAAAAATATGCAGCTGGAGAAATTAGATTATCCCTACGTCAAAACATTTTGATCCCGTTTGTGAAAGAAGATGTATTACCATTTTTCTATCAGGAATTAGGGGAATTAGGCTTTACTGAAGCAGGGTATAACAAAGCCGTTGATATTACTGCTTGTCCAGGAACTGATACGTGCAATCTTGGTATAGCAAGTAGTACTGGTATTGCCGAAGAATTAGAACGAGTAATCAAAACCGAATATCCTCAATATCTGAATGAAGAAGATCTTGTGATCAAAATTAGTGGATGTATGAATGCCTGTGGACAACACAATATGGCCAATATTGGTTTTCAAGGGATGTCTGTGCGCACCAAAGATAAATTAGTGGCGCCTGCACTTCAGGTATTACTAGGAGGAGGAAACCTTGGTAACGGGAAAGGTCGTTTTGCTGATAAAGTGGTAAAAATACCCAGTAGAAGAGGCCCGGAAGCATTACGTAGAATTTTAGATGATTATGAAGCCAATGCGGGGGGTAAATTATTTGTTGATTACTATGCAGAAAAAGGAGAAAAATATTTCTATGATTTTCTTACCGATTTATCAAATGTGGATAATCTTACTCAAGAAGATTTTATTGATTGGGGTAATGATGCAGCCTATGTAAAAGCAATTGGTGTTGGAGAGTGCGCCGGAGTAGTGATTGATTTGATTGCAACCTTGTTTTTAGAAAGCGAAGAAAAAATCACTAATGCAAAGATTTCTTTTGATAACGAAGTGTATTCTGATGCAGTATATCATGCATATAGTTCTTTAATAAATTCAGCCAAGGCTTTATTATTGGCCGAGAATAAAAAGACCAATTCCCATGCAGGAATTATTCAACAGTTTGATGAAGAATTCGTTGCAAGCGGAAAGATAAATCTGGAGGGATCATTTGCCGATTTGATATATCAGCTTCAAAAGAATGCACCTAGCAAAGATTTTGCTTTAGAGTATATTAAAAAAGCAGGTCAATTTTTACAAAAAGTGCAAGAGTTTAGGGCTGTTGAAGTAGAAAATGTTTAAATCAACAATTCGAAATAATAATGTTATTAACACTGTCTGAAAAGTCGTCATTCCGAGGGAAGCGAAGGAATCTGTAAGATTTGGGCTACGAATCAACAGATTACTTCAAAATTAAAATTTTTCGTAATGACTTCAATTCCTTTGGGTGAAGAGTACCAAAAGATTAAATGATGAATAGCAAAACACCAAAATTAACTGTAGTAGGAGCAGGACCGGGAGATCCTGATTTGATTACTCTAAAAGCAATAAAAGCGCTAGAGTCTGCCAGCGTGGTGTTATATGATGCACTTATTAACGAAGCGTTGTTGGAGTATTCACCTAATGCAGAAAAAATTTTTGTTGGTAAACGAAAAGGATGTTATGCCTATCAACAAGAACAAATCAACGAATTGATAGTAAGTCGTGCCAAAAGCCATGGTCATGTAGTGAGATTAAAAGGAGGAGATCCCTTCATTTTTGGTCGTGGAGCAGAAGAGATTGACTATGTTCAGCAATTTGGAATAGAAACATATATGGTACCTGGGATATCGTCTTCCTTAGCAGTACCTGCTTATCAAGGTATACCTTTAACAAAAAGAGGTGCTGCAGAAAGCTTTTGGGTGATCACAGGAACCACAAAATCCCATAAATTATCACAGGACGTATGCCTGGCAGCAAAATCAAATGCAACTGTGGTAATTTTGATGGGAATGAGTAAGTTAAATGAAATAGTTAGTATCTTTGCAGCCGAAAATAAAGGTGATATTCCAGTGGCGATAATTCAAAATGGAACCACCAAAAATGAGCAGTTCGGATTCGGAACAATAAGAACCATTGAAGTAGTAGTTTCTAAGAAAAAACTATCTTCTCCGGCGATTATTGTAATAGGCGAAGTAGTGAGACAAAGAGCTAAACTGGCTTCGATTTTTAGAGAAGTTCAAGAAGAAATCGTATCTTAATAGTTTGTGATGGCTCTAAAGATGGAAGAAAGAAATAATTTATATCCGGTTTTTTTGAAGGTTAAGAACCTTGAAATTCTAATTGTAGGAGGAGGAAATGTAGCCGAAGAAAAACTGACGTTCTTATTAAAATCTAGTCCAGATGCTAAAGTCACGATGGTATCACCAATGTTTAGAGAAGCCACCAGATCCTTAGCAAATAAGTTTGGAGTAGAAATGATAACAAGGAAGTATCATAGACGTTTTTTGAAGAGAAAACATATGGTAATTGTTACAACAGACGTTCCAGAGGTTAATATACAAGTGTATAAAGATTGTAGGAAAAAAAGTATATTGGTTAATGTCGCAGACAATCCACCATATTGTGATTTTTATATGGGAGGTATTGTGACCAAGGGTAATGTGAAAGTCGCTATTTCAACTAACGGAAAGTCACCGACAACAGCCAAACGATTACGTCAGTTTTTTGAGGAAGTAATTCCTGAAAATATTGATGACCTCGTAAAAAATTTAAACGAATATAGAAAAACAATTAAAGGTGATTTCGAAGAAAAAGTGGAAACACTAAATGAATTTACCAAAGGATTAATAGGAAAAAAAGAAGTTGCAAATGATCAAGACTGATATTTTAATCATCGGAGCGGGACCAACAGGGTTGTTTACTGTTTTTGAAGCAGGATTGTTGAAGTTAAAAACACATCTTATCGATGCCTTACCACAACCAGGAGGGCAATGTTCAGAGATATATCCTAAAAAACCAATCTATGATATTCCAGGATTCCCAGAGATTCTTGCTGGGCAGTTAGTAGATAACCTAATGGAGCAAATAAAACCTTTCAATCCTGGTTTTACTTTAGGAGAAAGAGCAGAAACGATAGAAAAATTAGAAGATGACACCTTTTTGGTAACTACTAATAAAGGAACCCAACATAATGCACCAGTAGTTGCAATAGCAGGTGGCCTAGGTTCTTTTGAGCCAAGAAAACCACCAATTCCCAATATTACAGATTTTGAAGATAAAGGTGTGGCCTATATCATTCGTGATCCAGAAGTATATAGAGATAAAAGAGTGGTAATTGCCGGAGGAGGAGATTCTGCTTTGGACTGGACAATTTTCTTAGCAGATGTTGCCAGTGAGGTTACTTTGGTGCACAGGAGAAATGAATTTCGTGGTGCTTTAGATTCTGTAGAAAGAGTGGCAGAATTATCAAAACTTGGTAAAGTAAATCTCATTACAGAAGCAGAAGTAAAAGAACTAAAGGGCGATGATCACGTAAGTGCTGTTGGAATTAAACATAAAAGCAAGGGCGATATTCATTTAGATACAGATTATTTCATACCTTTATTCGGTCTATCTCCAAAATTAGGGCCTATTGCCAATTGGGGATTAGAGATCGAAAAGAATGCAATTAAGGTAGATAATTCATACGATTATCAAACTAATATACCTGGGATTTACGCCATTGGAGATGTAAACACGTATAAAGGAAAGCTCAAATTGATCCTTTCTGGTTTCCATGAAGCGGCAGTTATGTGTCAAAGCGCATATCAAAGAATTTTCCCAGATAAAAAGTATGTAATGAAGTACACCACAGTTGGAGGTGTAGAAGGATTCGATGGAACTAAAAAAGAAGCAAAAAAAGAAGTAGTAAAAGCGATTATTTAAATCCCCCTTCCCCCCAAAAGGGGGATGCTGAGAGGGAAATCAAAAAAAGAGAAGAATGATTCGCTTAGCGAATCATTCTTTTGTTATAAAATTTGAAGAATATTAACTATAAAATTACCTATAAAACGCTTTTCTCGCCTTGGAAAGCGAGGTTTGGGGTGAGATATGGACATTACTATAAAAATTAAAGATAGGGAAGGAGAAATACACGAGGTACAAGCACCTACAGATATGGCAATGAATCTGATGGAAGTTTGTAAAGCTTACGAGTTACCTGTAGAAGGAACTTGTGGGGGTATGGCGATGTGCGCTTCTTGTCAGTGCTATATTTTATCGGATCATGAACTTCCTGAGATGAGCTATGACGAAGATATGATGCTTGCCGAGGCTTTTTATGTAGAGGATAATAGCAGATTAGGCTGCCAGATCCCAATCACTCCAGAGTTAGATGGTCTAGAGGTTCAATTAGCGCCCGAATCTTAGAAGAATCGATTAAAGTACCTTACTATATATTATATAGGATTAAGAATGGGAGGTAACCTCAACAAAAGTCAACATAAAAAATACATTCGATTTTTGTCAGTTACAGGAGTCTTAGGATGCTTTGCGGCTCTTATTTCTGATATCATTGGAATTGTAATTGTCGAGAAACACAATCCTTTAAGAGATACTATAAGTCAACTTGCTCATGGTAAATATGCGTATATTCAAGATATTGGATTAAGCCTATTTGGAGTTGGAGTTATTGCGACTTCAGTCGCCCTTTTTATATTTGATCACACTAAAGTCAGACTAAAACTAGGTGCTTCGTTTCTAATTTTAATGGCTATTGGTGTCATTTCATTGGCAGAGCTGAATGATCTTATCGGTGAGCCTGGTACTACAATTCATTTAATCGCTGTTGGATTCATTGCAATTTGTTATTTCGTTTCAATGATTCTTTGGATGTCAAAATTTAGACAAGTATCTCAAAAGTGGTATCAACGGCATGTTACCATTGGAACATCTATAGTCATTTTGCTTGCAATGTTTAAGTTCGTTCCTGAAGCTTATGAAGGAGCCTACGAACGTTTACTGGCAATAATTCTAATGGGATGGTTTTTGCTTTGTAATTATTACTTATTTAAGTTGAATAAATTATAACTTATTGCATATTCAATTGAGTGAATAGCTTAATTGTCGTTTGATTAAAGCATTTCGACAGGCTCAATATGAAATTTATTTTTCAAAGATTTTAATCGTTTCCTTTCGAGGTTTTTTAATTCTAACAGTGACCTTTTGGTATTCCCATTTTTCACCGTTTTGATGAGCATAAATATCAAGCTTGCCTTTTCTTTTTAGTACCTAAGAGATTTACAGTAATATATACTGTATTCCCATTATTATCATATAGAACATCCCCTTCAATTAATCGTAAAAAGTTATATTCAGATAGCTGGCCTAATTTTTGAATCACTATTTCATTTTTATTAGCCATTTCATAAGCATTTTTTATGAGCCCAGGTTGCATGTGAGCCGAACCATATCTAAACGTAGCATCACCTGTAAGCGAAAAAAACGTTACGATTGGAATTGATATAATGATTAACAAAGAAATCCATTTCCGATTTCGGTGCCACCAGCTTTTTCTCTCTGTAATTTCATTCATTGTTTTAGACTATTGTATTCTTGAGATTTTATTAATGACATTTTTTAAATACGAAAGTTGCACTGTAAAATTAGATAATTAATATAGTAACCTTTGGAAACCTTTATTTTATTCATAAAATACTTAAGAATTTTTATAAATCAGTAAAATCATTAAATAAACTTGCAAAACACAGGGCTATACTGTTTA
The DNA here is from genome assembly GCA_947500845.1 of uncultured Aquimarina sp. Classification (GTDB taxonomy): domain Bacteria; phylum Bacteroidota; class Bacteroidia; order Flavobacteriales; family Flavobacteriaceae; genus Aquimarina; species Aquimarina celericrescens. Next base: position 101,771 of record CANMTP010000002.1, on the reverse strand, counting down.
TTTGTAATCAAATTAACAGTATTAACTGTTGAGTTCATAAAATTATTTACACTGTTATCAAGAAAGGTGGAGGGAATAGACCCTATGAAACCTTAGCAACCCTTTAGCCTTTAAAGAAGGTGCTACATTCTATCCGCAACAAGCGGGGTAGATAACGAAGATTCATAGCGCTGCTATATTTTCCATTATTTTCTTGATACAATAAAATTTGATTTTTTCTTTTAAAGAAAAGAATTTGTCGTTTCAGTATGGGCTGGAACCCAAATTAATACCAATATATATAATGAAAGACATACAAGCAATATTAGATAAAAGAATTCTCGTGCTTGATGGAGCTATGGGTACCATGTTACAGCGACACAAATTCACAGAAGAGGATTTTAGAGGAGAACGGTTTAAAGATTGGCCGGTTCCCATTCAGGGTAATAATGATATATTAAGTATAACACAACCTGAAGCTATAAAACAAGTACATCGATTGTATTTTGACGCTGGAGCAGATATTGTAGAAACAAATACATTTTCAGGTACAACAATTGCCATGGCCGATTACCAAATGGAAGATCTGGTGTATGAGTTAAATTACCAGTCAGCAAAGATCGCCAAAGAAATAGCAGATGAGTTTAGCGCCAAAGAGCCACATAAACCAAGATTTGTGGCGGGGTCTATAGGGCCCACCAATAAGACAGCAAGTATGTCTCCAGATGTAAACGATCCCGGGTACAGAGCAGTAAGTTTCGATGAGCTTAAAATTGCGTATAAACAACAAGTCGAAGCACTGTTGGATGGTGGAGCAGATATTTTGCTGGTGGAGACTGTTTTTGACACATTAAATGCCAAAGCAGCACTTTTTGCTATTGAAGAAATAAAAGAAGAAAGAGATATAAAAGTTCCTGTAATGGTAAGCGGTACAATAACTGATGCAAGTGGGAGAACATTATCGGGGCAAACAGCTGAAGCTTTTTTGATATCGATATCCCATATTACTATGCTTTCTGTAGGTTTTAATTGTGCTTTGGGAGCGAACCAATTAACTCCTCATTTAGAAGTACTTTCTCAAAAAGCACCTTTCGCAGTATCAGCTCATCCAAATGCAGGATTACCAAATGCATTTGGAGAGTATGATGAAACTCCAGAGCAAATGGCTTCTCAGATCAAAGAATATCTTGATAAAAGTTTAATCAATATTGTAGGTGGATGTTGTGGTACTACTCCAGAACATATTAAAGCTATTGCCGAGTTGGCCAAAAATTATAAACCTAGAAACATAGCGGTTTTAACAAATTGAAAAAGAAATGTCACATTGAGCCTGTCGAAATGCTACAATCTTACAATTTTAAATAGGCTTCGACAAGCTCAGCTTGACAACTGATTATGAATAAAGAAAAACGAAAATACTTACAACTCTCTGGACTCGAGCCATTAATAATTACGCCCGAATCCAATTTTGTAAATGTAGGAGAGCGAACTAATGTTGCTGGCTCACGAAAATTTTTACGTTTGGTCAAAGAAGAAAAGTTTGATGAAGCTTTAGACATTGCCAGACATCAGGTAGAAGGAGGTGCACAGGTCATAGACATTAATATGGATGATGGTCTAATCGATGGTAAAGAAGCTATGGTCAAATTTTTGAATCTTATTATGGCAGAACCAGATATTGCCAGAGTGCCTATCATGATTGATAGTTCAAAATGGGAAATTATAGAGGCGGGATTGCAGGTAGTTCAAGGAAAATGTGTTGTGAATTCTATCAGTCTTAAAGAAGGTGAAGAAGAGTTTATAAAACATGCCAAAGCTATAAAGAGATACGGTGCTGCGGTGATCGTAATGGCGTTTGATGAAGTTGGACAAGCAGATAATTACGAACGACGCATAGAAATTTCTAAACGCTCTTATGATATTTTGGTGAATCAAGTAAAATTTCCGCCAGAGGATATCATATTTGATCTTAATATTTTTCCTGTTGCTACGGGGATGGAGGAACATCGCAAAAATGCTATTGATTTTATCGAAGCAACAAGATGGGTAAGAGAAAACTTACCACACTGTAGTGTAAGTGGTGGGGTAAGTAACGTTTCCTTTTCTTTTAGAGGAAACAATCCGGTACGGGAGGCCATGCATTCTGTATTCCTATATCATGCTATCAAAGCTGGAATGAATATAGGAATTGTTAACCCTACCATGCTGGAAGTGTATGACGATATCCCTAAAGACCTCCTGGATCATGTAGAAGATGTGATTTTGGATAGAAGAGATGATGCTACAGAACGATTATTAGATTTTGCAGAAACAGTTGTAGGAACAAATAAAGAGAAAACCGTAGACCTTTCCTGGAGAGAAGAACCGCTACAAAATAGAATTACCAGAGCCCTTGTAAAAGGAATAGACCAATATATTGTTGAAGATGTAGAGGAAGCGCGGCAAAAAGCAGACAAGCCTATCGAAGTTATAGAAGGTAACTTAATGACAGGCATGAATGTCGTGGGTGATCTATTTGGATCTGGTAAAATGTTTTTACCGCAAGTCGTAAAATCTGCAAGAGTAATGAAAAAAGCAGTAGCTCATCTACTTCCGTTTATTGAAGAAGAAAAAAAGAAAAACCCAAAAACTGTTCAGGGTAATGGCTCTGCAGGAAAAGTATTGATGGCAACTGTAAAAGGGGATGTTCATGATATCGGAAAAAATATAGTTTCAGTAGTGTTGGGTTGCAATAACTATGAGATAGTAGATTTGGGTGTGATGGTACCACCAGAAAAGATTATTCAAACTGCAATTGATCAACAAGTTGACATCATAGGGTTAAGCGGATTGATCACTCCGTCGCTAGATGAGATGGTATATCTGGCGAAGGAAATGGAACGTAAAAATTTCAAAGTTCCACTCTTGATAGGTGGAGCAACCACCTCAAAAGCGCATACAGCTGTCAAAATAGATCCACATTACAAAAATGCCGTTGTTCATGTTAATGATGCATCCAGAGCAGTAACTGTAGTGGGTGATTTATTAAATAAAAGGAGTAATCAAAAATATGCAGGTGATTTAAAAGAAGACTATGAGAAATTTAGAGAGGGATTCCTGAAAAGAACAAAGAAAAAAGAATATTTGTCTATTGAAGAAGCTCGGAAGAACAAGTACAGTATAGATTGGGCCACTTCTGAAGTAGTACGACCTAATCACCTGGGGATACAGGTAATTGATGATTTTGATATTTCAAAATTGAAACCTTACATAGATTGGACTCCTTTTTTCAGGTCTTGGGATTTACATGGGAAGTATCCTAGTATTTTATCAGATCAGGTAGTAGGAGAACAGGCAACCTCTTTATTTGATGATGCTCAGGAGCTTTTGCAAAGAGTTTTTGATGAGAAATTGCTAGAGGGCAAAGGGATTTTTGGTTTATTTGAGGCAAATACCCTACATGATGATGATATTGAAGTAAGAACAGAGCATGGCGAGTTTAAATTTCGTACGCTACGTCAACAACTTAAAAAACATGCTAGTAAACCTAATTTTGCGCTATCAGATTTTATAGCTCCAAAAGAGAGTGGAGTACAGGATTATATAGGCTGTTTTTGTGTTACCACAGGTTTTGGAACCGCGGAATTGGCAGCAGCTTTTGAGGCCGATCATGATGATTATAATTCAATAATGATCAAAGCGCTTGCAGATCGTTTGGCTGAAGCTTTTGCAGAATATCTTCATGAAAAAGTTCGTAAAGAAGACTGGGGATACGCAAGTGACGAAGCACTGTCTAATGAAGATTTAATAAAAGAGTCGTATAAAGGGATTCGGCCAGCGCCGGGATATCCTGCTTGTCCGGACCATCTTGAAAAATTAACAATCTGGGAATTATTGCAAGTAAAGGAAAAGATTGGAGTTGAATTAACTGAGAGCTTAGCGATGTGGCCCGCTGCATCGGTATCGGGATATTATTTTGGAAATCCTGAGGCTAGATATTTTGGGTTAGGAAAAATAAAAGAAGATCAGGTCAAGGACTTTGCCGGGCGAAAAAATATAGATTTTGAATATGCCAAGAAATGGTTGAATCCAAATTTGCAAGAGTAAGGATTAAAAACTAAATGTAGCTGTCTAGAAAGTCGTCATTTCGAGAGAAGCGAAGGAAACTGTTAAATTTAAGTTACTGATAAACAGATTACTTATCCGCCAAAAGGCAGATCGTAATGACGTTTTCTGATCCTTTTTAGACAGCCCGCAAAACCGATCAGAAGAAGTAAAATTAATACATAATAATCTTATGACATGGGGCGAAGGCTCAGCGAGAATGATTATAAAAAACAATTGCGTTAGGGATTGAAGCGACATCCTTTTACATTTATTATACCCTGAGGCTCTCGAAGGGTACAATAAATGTAAAAGATATAGCTGAAAGCCCGCTCGAACGCCATTAAAAAAGATTAGAACCATAAACTTAAAAATGAAAGTTACAGATCATATAAAAAATGCAAAAGGCAAAACTTTATTCTCATTTGAATTAATACCACCACAAAAAGGAAGAAGTATCCAGGAATTATATAATAATATTGATCCTTTGATGGAATTCGACCCTCCTTTTATAGATGTAACCACTTCTAGAGAGGAGTTCATTTATATTGACAAAGATGGTCTTTTAGATAAAAAATTAACCCGTATGCGTCCCGGTACGGTGGGGATCTGTGCTTCGATAAAACATAAATACAATGTAGATACTATTCCGCATGTACTTTGTGGGGGATTCACAAAAGAAGAAACAGAATATTTACTGGTAGACTGTCATTATTTGGGTATTGATAATATTATGGCTTTACGTGGAGACGCAATGAAAGAAGAAAAATACTTTACTCCAACAGAAGGGGGTCATTGTTACGCGAATGAGCTAGTCGAACAAATTGTGAACATGAATAAAGGACAATTTTTACATGAAGTAATTGAAACCGATAATAAGTCTGATTTTTGTGTTGGAGTAGCAGGATATCCTGAAAAGCATATGGAAGCTCCTTCGATGGACTCTGATATTCGAAGGTTAAAAAATAAGGTAGATGCAGGAGCAAATTATGTGGTTACCCAGATGTTTTTTGATAATAAGCGGTATTTTAATTTTGTTGAAAGAGCCAAAGATGCAGGGATCAATGTACCAATAATCCCTGGTATCAAACCAGTAGCCGTAAAAAGACATCTTCAGTTATTACCGCAAGTTTTTAAGTTAGATATGCCAGATGAATTGGTAAGAGCGATAGAGAAATGCAAGAATAATAAGGAAGTGAGAGAGGTTGGGGTCGAATTTGCAATTCAGCAATCTAAGGAGTTAATGGACTATGGGGTGCCGGTCTTGCATTACTATTCAATGGGGAAATCCGATAACATTAAAAAGATCGCTTCGGCAATTTTCTAAAGGTAAAAGGCGTTATTTTTTTATGTTTTAAGAGAGAGTTGATTGTTTTACTATAATTGCTACTTTTGCCTGATGATAAAACGGATATACCTGTTATTATTTGTTGTGTATTTTCAAAGCCATGCTCAAGACGAATCAAAAGCATATTATACCTTCGATGTCAATAATTTTTATGGTACTATCCTTAAACATAACCCTGATATCTCTCATTTAATCACGGGGCATCCTTCTGGAGTTATTTTTTCTTTTCAACGTAAAACATTTGGCGATGAAGTGTGGCAACGATTATATAATAATCCAGAATACGGAGTTTCTTTTATTTACCATGACTTAGATAACCGTTATCTTGGTGAACATTTTAGTATCTATGCCCATTATAATTTTTACTTTTTAAAGCGAAATTTAATGCTTAGACTAGGACAAGGAATGGCTTACAGCACGAATCCTTATGACGAAGATGATAATTTTAGAAATGTTGCACATGGATCACATTTAACTAGTGCTACGTATTTTCTTTTGAATTTTAAAAAAGAAAATCTTTTAAAAGGATTGGGGCTTCAAGCGGGATTAGGTATTGTGCATTATTCTAATGGAAATGCCAAAGCACCCAATAAAAGCACTAATACTTTATTTTTAAACGCAGGAGTAACCTATTCTTTAGATGAAAAATTTCCAGAATATGCCAAAAAAGAAAAAGGATTGGTTAAAGGTTCAGAACCATTTGGTTATGGCTTTTTGTTTAGAAGTGGCGTTAATGAAAGTGATGTGGTAGGATCTGGAAGGTTTCCCTTTTACACTCTAGGTGCTTTTATCGATAAGCGAATAAACAAAAAAAGTGCATTTCAGTTAGGTACCGAGCTATTTTTTTCTAAGGCATTAGAACGATTTATTGATTTCAGAGCTACTGGAGGTTTTAATGATGGTATCACAGGTGATGAAGATGCGAAGCGACTAGGAGTATATCTTGGTCACGAGTTACGAGTAAATAAGATATCGGTCTTAACCCAATATGGATATTATGTATATTATCCTTTTGATTTTGAAGGGCAAACCTATCTTAGAGCTGGACTGCGGTATTATTTTACTAAGAATATATTAGGAGAATTTACAGTGAGATCACATGCTGCTAAGGCAGAAGCCATGGAATTTACCATTGGATATAGGTTGTAGTAAATTAGGATGTACTATTTTAGAAGTACAATGTTGATAAAAATTTAAATGTTAGACTGAGCTTGTCAAAGTCTTTCTTATAGATATGCAAGTGGTAAGAATTATTTTAATATTGAGTGTTTTGTTGGTAATAGGATGTGATTCTGAAAATGCATCAGATTGCTTTCAAAGAACAGGCAATGGTATTAGACAGCAAGTAGCGGTTGCAAATTTTACCAGGATTTTAGTAAATCCAAATGTAGAGTTGATACTCAAGGAAGGAGAAATCACTTCAGTAATTATTGAGACAGGAGATAATTTGTTAAATGAAGTGTCTGCAACAGTTGAAGACAATCGTCTTATTCTAAGCGATACTAATGATTGTGCTTTTTTCAGGGACTTTAATCAAACCAAAATTTTTGTAACGGCACCAAATATTACCGAAATTAGAAGCGCAACACAATTTGCTATTTCGTCTGATGGTTTACTAAGCTATCCTAACTTGAGTTTATTATCTGAAGATTTTAACGAGGACACAGGAACTACAACCGGAACTTTTCATCTAACTGTAGATTCTCAAAATATAGCTGTTGTTTCAAATAATATTACTTCTTTTTTCATTTCAGGAAGAACTACTGATTTAAGTGTCAGATTCTTTTCTGGGATAGGAAGGTTTGAAGGAGGTGATTTGGTAGCACAAAACGTAAATATCTACCATAGGGGGACCAACAAAATTATCGTGAATCCTGTAAATTCTCTGCGAGGTGAACTACGAAGCACGGGAGATTTAGTTTCTTTAAATAGACCTCCGGTAGTAGAGATTGAAGAGTTCTTTACGGGCACGCTTATATTTCAATAAAGACCGAAGTCTAATTAGTAAGACACAAAAATAAAACTACTAAGCTTTACCAGTTAATTCTCTAAAAAGGCTTTCCAGATTTTTATTTTTTCTTGATAATTGAAGTATCTTCAATTCATTATCATGTGCGAAGTCAAATACTTTTGGGCGCATATCAGTAGAAGTTTCAAAAGTAATTTCATATATAAATCCATTGATATTTCTTACTTCAGAAACATAAGGTAGTTTTTGTAAAAACGCTTCTTCAACTCGGTAATCAAATTCAACATTTATAATTTGATTTTTGTCATCAATTAAATCTTTTAAATTCTTATCAGCAACAATGGTTCCTTTATCAATAATGAGTACTCGATCACACATGGCTTCTACTTCTTGCATGATATGTGTAGAAAGGAAAACGGTTTTCTTCTTGCCGATTGATTTAATTAATTCTCTAATTTCTACAAGTTGATTAGGATCCAGACCAGTAGTTGGTTCGTCCAAAATCAAAACTTGTGGATTATGAAGTAAGGCACAAGCTAATCCTACACGCTGTCTGTATCCTTTAGAAAGTTGATCGATCTTTTTGTTGGCTTCTGGGGTTAATCCCGTTAATTCAATTACCTCTTCTATTTTCGATTTTGGGACTTGGTATATTTGCGCATTAAATTGCAAATACTCTCGTACATACATTTCGAGATATAGAGGATTATGTTCTGGTAAATAGCCTACACTTTTTTTGACGTCTATGGCTTGCTCATCAATTTCAAAACCATTTACAAAAGCTGTACCATCATCGGGGTTTATATACGTGGTTAAAATTTTCATCATGGTTGATTTTCCCGCTCCGTTAGGTCCTAAAAAACCAACAATTTCTCCTTCTGTTACTTCAAAAGAGATATTATTTAATGCTTTTTGTTCTCCGTAAGATTTTGAAATGTTTGATACCGATATGGACATGCATAGTTATTTTTATCAAAAATAAAAAATAGATTTCCTAATGTAACGAGTATCTGGAAATATTATGATTTCTGGGTTAAATAAAAAACTCAGATGTGTGTTTGATTTCTTTTAATACAAAAGTACTGTTTAAAACCCCAATGTTCTCAATCTTTGAAAGCTTGGTCTTTACAAAGTCATGGTAATCTTCAAGACTTTTGGTATGTATTTTTAGAATAAAATCTACCTGACCCGCCATATGATAACATTCTTGTACCTCTTTTAGGTTCTGAATTTGTTCTTCAAATTTTTCAATAAAAGCTTCGTTATGGTAGCGCATTGAGACTTGGCAAATGGTCGTTACAGATCTATCAATAAGTTTCTTATCAAGAATTGCTACATACTTTTTTATGAACCCTTGTTTCTCTAGCCTTCGTATTCGTTCATAGACGGGTGATGAGGTTAAGTTAAGGATATTTGCAATCTCCTTTGCTGTTTTTTTAGAGTCTTCTTGTAGAATTCTTAGTATCGTAATATCTGTTGGATCTAGATGTTCCATTTCAATTCAAAAAAATTACTTTAAAAGTGTTATTCAATGTACAGGAATAGTAAATATAATTTTATATTATTAATTTCACAGTAAAATTCACTTATTTTTATTAAGAATAAGGTTTTAAAATCTACATTTTGTACTTTGCTAAGTGAATAATACTTTTATTTATGAATACAAAAACAAAAGTTTTAGTTATTGGAGCTAACGGGCAATTAGGTTCTGTTTTGATCGGCGCTCTTCAGAAAAAATTTGGAATAGAGAATGTTGTTGGCTCTGACTTAAAGAAAAAAGAGGATTTTCATGGAATATTCGAAATTGCCGATGCAACGAATCAAGAAAGGATTCAGGAGTTGGTTTCCAAATATAATATTACACAGATTTACCACCTGGCAGCCATACTTTCTGCCAGAGGAGAAGAAAATCCGCTACAGACTTGGGACATCAACATGAAAACATTGTTTACGGTGCTAGAAGTTTCGAGATTGAATACTATTGATAGAGTGTTTTTTCCTAGTTCGATTGCTGTTTTTGGGACAGGAGCTCCCTTAAAAAATACCCCCAATAATGCATATTTAGATCCAGCAACTGTTTATGGCATGAGTAAAGCGGCTGGAGAAAATTGGGCACAGTATTATTTTTTAAAATATGGATTGGATGTACGATCAATTAGATACCCTGGTGTGATCGGATATCAATCCCTGCCGGGAGGTGGTACAACAGATTACGCTGTAGATATTTATCATAAGGCAGTACTTCGTGAAGAATTTACCTGTTTCTTAAAAGAAGATACAACGTTGCCCATGATATTTATGGATGATACTATAAGAGCTACACTTGAACTAATGGATGCTCCTAGAGAGGACATTAAAATCCGTACTTCTTATAATATAGCAGGAATTAGCTTTTCTCCTGCCGAAGTGGTTGCAGAAATTCGTAAATTATATCCTGATTTTAAAGTGAAGTACGAACCGGATTTCCGACAGGATATTGCAGCGAGTTGGCCAAAAACAATAGATGATGCTGCTGCGGCTAAGGATTGGGGTTGGAAACCAGAATATAATCTAGAAATGATTACTCAAACAATGATCCAAAAGCTAAAAGAAAAGTATAAAACGGGATCAAAAAATTTGGAGACCTTACTTTTTTGATTCAAATACTTTAAAAAGAACTCAATTAACAATTAAGAATAAAATATAACAGCTTATGTTTTCAAATATAAAAGACGATATACAAAAGGAATTAGACGAAATTAGAGAGGCAGGACTATACAAATCTGAGCGTATCATTGTCACTCCTCAAGGCGCTGAAATAGACACCACCAAAAATAGTCATGTGTTAAATTTTTGTGCCAATAACTATTTGGGACTTTCATCGCATCCCGAAGTTATAAAAGCAGGTAAGGCAGCAATTGATTCCCATGGTTATGGGTTGTCATCGGTAAGATTCATTTGTGGTACTCAGGACATACATAAAGAATTAGAAAAAAAAACAGCAGAATTCCTCGGAATGGAGGATTGTATCCTGTACGCTGCTGCTTTTGATGCTAACGGAGGATTATTTGAACCTATTTTGGGGCCAGAGGATGCCATAATTTCTGATGCTTTAAATCATGCCTCTATTATCGACGGAATTCGTTTGTGTAAAGCCAAGCGTTTTAGGTACGAGCATAATAACATGGTCGATTTAGAAAAACAACTAGTGCAGGCTAAGGATGCCAGAAGAATATTAATTGTCACCGATGGATCTTTTTCTATGGACGGGACTATTGCTCAATTAGATAAAATTTGTGATTTGGCAGATCAATATGAGGCTATGGTTATGATAGATGAATGCCATTCTACCGGTTTTTTAGGTGAAACGGGTCGTGGTACGCACGAATACAAAAATGTAATGGGTCGCGTAGATATTATTACCGGAACCTATGGGAAAGCACTTGGTGGCGCTTCAGGAGGATTTACCGCAGCCCGAAAGGAAATTGTAGAGATGTTACGACAGCGTTCAAGACCCTATTTGTTTTCAAATACCGTAGCACCCTCAATTGTGGGGGCTTCCATAAAAGTTCTGGACTTACTTAGTTCGTCAACAGAGTTTCGGGATAAATTAGAAGAAAATACAAAGTATTTCAGATCAGAAATGACCAAAGCAGGATTTGATATTATCCCTGGGGATCATCCAATAGTACCAGTTATGTTATATGAAGCAAAGTTAGCACAAGAATTCGCTGCTAAGCTATTAGACGAAGGGATCTATGTTATAGGATTCTTTTACCCGGTGGTACCCAAAGGAAAAGCGAGAATTAGAGTTCAATTATCTGCAGCCCATGATCATAATCACCTGGAAAAAGCGGTTAAAGCCTTTACAAAAGTTGGTAAAGAGTTAGGAGTTATTTAATTACAAACGTTTGTTAGTAATTTAAAACATAAAAGATTAGCAGTATTCTTTATGTTTTATTTGAAATATTTCATTGATATTAGAAAATAATTCAAAATATGATGATAATACTTGTTCAGGAGTGAAAAAAATAAAAAAACATTTTTAATAGTAATAGTTTTACCTAATTTAGCACTATAAAACATAAAATAGTGAACAACGCATTTACTTGGAACCGATTTTATTTTTTCTTCTTTTATTTTAAAAGTAAGATCGGGATTGCTATGTAAATAATAGTTTAAAATATAGTTAGAATCCCGCTGAAAAGTCGGGATTTTTTTTTGACAAGAAAATTTAAAACGTTTGAGTAAAAAAGTTGCCATACAAGGAATAAAAGGATCTTATCACCACGGAGTAGCACAAGCATATTTTGGTGCAGATGTAGCAGTCGATGAATGCATGTCGTTTCGGGAATTGGTAAATAGTCTTGAAAGTCATAAAAGTACAGATGCTGTAATGGCTATAGAAAATAGTATTGCAGGCTCTATTATTCCTAATTATGCTTATATCGATGAGCATAATCTCACAATTAGTGGCGAGTATTTTTTGCCGATACATCATTGTTTAATGGCGCTCGAGGGTCAAGAAATTTCGGATATTCAAGAGGTGTATTCCCATCCAATGGCATTGTTACAATGCAAAGAGTTTTTTAGGGCTTTACCTCATATTAAATTAGTGGAGGATGCCGATACTGCAGATGTAGCTAAGAGAATCCATGAAAAACGACTCAAAGGAATTGCAGCGGTAGCAGGCGAAACAGCAGCTAATATCTATGACTTAAATATTTTAGCAAGAGAAATTCAAACCATAAAATCAAATAGTACTCGATTCTTTATTTTAAACACGAGAGAGAACTCAGGCGTAGAGAAGAAGGAAATTAACAAAGCATCATTAAAGTTTCTTACAGATCATAAAAGAGGAAGTTTAGCTACTGTCCTTAATGTAATGAGTGATTGTAATCTAAACTTGACCAAGATACAATCATTACCTGTAATCAAGATGCCTTGGAAGTACTCCTTCTTTGTAGATGTGACTTTTAAGGATTACCAAAATTATGAAAAGGCAATGTCTATTTTAAAGATTATGGCCTTAGAATTAAAAGTATTAGGCGAATATAAAAATCAAAACGGATGAGTATTCAAACCGCAAAAAGATTAGAAACAGTAGAAGAATACTATTTCTCAAAAAAATTAAGAGAAGTCAGAGAGCTCGCGGCTTCAGGGAAACCGGTATTGAATATGGCTATCGGAAGTCCAGATTTAGATCCTCCTGAAGAAGTCGTCAAAGCTATTCAAGAAGCAGTAGTAGTAGATGGTGCCCATAAATATCAAAGTTATCAGGGGTTACCAGAATTACGACAGGCAATCGCAGATTTTTATGCAGATAAATATGTTGTGAACTTAAATCCTGAAAACGAAATTTTACCGTTAATGGGATCTAAAGAAGGTATCATGCATATATCATTAGCCTACCTTAATGAAGGGGATGAAGTATTGATTCCAAATCCGGGGTATCCTACATATGCATCAGTCACTAATCTTGTTGGGGCAAAACCAATATTTTATGATTTGGTTGAAGAAAATGACTGGGCGCCTGATTTTCATAGCCTTTCAAAAATGGATTTGAGTAAGGTGAAAATTATGTGGATTAATTATCCTAATATGCCAACAGGAGCTTCAGGAAATATAAGCATGTTTAAGGAAATTATTGATTTTGCCAAAAAACATAGCATTCTATTGGTAAAGGATAATCCATATAGTTTTATTTTAAATGACAGTCCGGTAAGTATTTTATCCATTGAAGGAGCAAAAGAAGTAGCATTAGAGTTAAACTCATTAAGCAAAACCTTCAATATGGCAGGATGGAGAGTGGGTATGGTTAGCGGAAGTTCAGATAAAATAGAGGCGATACTTAAAGTAAAAAGTAATATGGATAGTGGGATGTTTCAAGGAATACAAAGAGGTGCTATTGCAGCTTTAAGAATATCAAATGGTTGGTATGATAAGATGAATGCTATTTATGAAAACAGAAGAGAATTGATTTGGGAGTTGGCATCTCTTTTGGGCTGTAGCTATGATAAAACTGCCAAGGGTATGTTTGTATGGGCAAAACTGCCAGAAGGAACAAATGCGGTAGATTTTATCGATACTATTTTGTATAAGAATGATATTTTCATAGCTCCGGGAGATATCTTTGGGAGTAATGGTAAAGGATATATTCGTTTTTCGCTTTGCGTTACACAAGAGAACATAAAAGAAGCAATAAAAAGGCTACAAGTAACAGCATGAATGTATTCATAATAGGAACAGGACTAATAGGTGGCTCGTTTGCCATAGACATTAAAGCAGCTTTTAACGAAGCCTTAATTTATGGCGTCGATCAAAATGAAGAAAATCTTAATAAAGCTTTAGCGCTAGGGGTTATAGATAACAAAGCGTCTTTAAAAGATATTAAAGATGCGACTATTGTAATCATAGCGATACCCGTAGATGCTACAGTAAATATAATTTCTGAGGTTTTAGATGTAGTGTCTGATGACTGTTTGGTTTTTGATGTTGGATCTACCAAACAAAAGTTATGTGAAGTAGTGTCAAATCACCATAAAAGAAGAAATTATTTGGCTGCACATCCTATTGCGGGTACTGAATTTTCTGGGCCTGAAGCAGCTGTTGCTAATTTATACAGAGGGAAAACCAATATTGTTTGCGAGGTAGAAAAAACGGCCTTCAAATTACAGGAAAAAGGAATGGAGATTTTTTCGAGATTAGGAATGCGGATTCGTTATATGGATCCTGTTTCGCATGATAAACATATCGCCTATGTTTCTCATTTATCTCATATTAGCTCATTTATGTTAGGCAAGACGGTAATCGAAAAGGAAAAGAACGAACGTGATATTTTTGACATGGCAGGAAGTGGTTTCGCATCAACAGTAAGATTAGCAAAAAGTTCTCCTGCTATGTGGGCACCAATTTTTAAACAGAATAAAAAGAATGTAATCGAAACGCTACAAGAGTATATTACAAATCTCACTCAGTTTAAAGAATTAATGGAGAAAGATGATTTTGATGAAATTTATAAAGAGATGGAAAACACAAACCACATTAAATCAATTTTAAAAGGAATAAGCTGAATTAAAAAATGAATTAGGTATCATTCCGGCGTAGGCTGGAATCTAATAAAATAGTTAGCCTTACACAAAAAAACTTAATTTAAAGAATAAAAGATAGAAATGGAAAATAAAAAAGAACTTAGAAACTGGTTAGATGCTTATAATTTAGATCATCCACTAGTGATTGGCGGACCATGTAGTGCAGAGACCGAAGAACAAGTACTAAAAATTGCACATCAGCTTAAGGATTCTGATGCTACTGTATTAAGAGCCGGTATCTGGAAACCAAGAACCAGGCCCGGGAATTTTGAAGGAGTTGGTGCTCTGGGGTTAAAATGGCTTCAGAGGGCAAAAGAAGAAACGGGTCTTAAGATTGCTACCGAGGTGGCTAATCCACATCATGTAGAGTTGGCTTTAAAGCATGATATAGACGTATTATGGGTTGGTGCTAGAAGTACCGTGTCTCCATTTATCGTTCAGGATATAGCAGATGCTTGTCAAGGGATTGATAATCCGGTTCTGATTAAAAATCCTATAAACCCAGACTTGTCTTTGTGGTTAGGAGCTGTAGAACGTTTTTATACGGCAGATGTAAAAAATCTAGGGGTTATTCACAGAGGGTTTTCAACCTACGAAAAAACAAAATATCGTAATATTCCAGAATGGCAAATTCCTATTGATTTACAAAATCGCTTCCCAGATCTCCCATTGATTTTAGATCCATCCCATATAGCTGGGAATAGGGATTTAATTTTTGATCTTTCCCAAACAGCCTTAGATCTTAATTTTGATGGATTGATTGTAGAGACGCACTATGATCCCGATAACGCATGGAGCGATGCAAAACAGCAGATTACGCCAGAAACATTAATTCAGTACATGAAAGATTTAAGAATAAGAAAAGAAATCGGTGATGATGAAGCGTATCAAAAAGCACTTAGTGAACTTCGGGCTAAAATCGATATAGCAGATAATCAATTATTGGAAATCTTATCAAGAAGAATGAAAATATCTGACGAAATTGGTAAAGTGAAAGCTAAACAAAATGTCGCTATTCTTCAATCAAAACGTTGGAATGAGATTTTGGGTAAAATGATTCTTGAAGGTGAAGAAAAAGGACTAAGTGAAGAATTTATGTTAAGAATTTATAAAGCAATTCACCAGGAATCTATTAATCATCAGAAAAAAGTTGCCAGAGGGTAATAAAAAAAAGGTCTAAAAAGGCGTCATTCCGAGCATAGCCAAGGAATCTGTCAAATTTAAGTTACTGAAAAACAGATTACTTCAAAATTAAAATTTTGCGTAATGACGTTTTTCGAGTCTTTTTAGACCTAATGGTAATTTATTTTTTTCTTTTGAAAGTATAACGGGTTACGTAGATTCCATTACCATCGCCTTTTCCACCAAAACTTTCAACACCACTATTAATAAAAGCTAGTTCCCATCCTTGAGTAGACATTTCATTAATTTTTGAAGTGACTAAAGCATCATTTGCTGCAATGTTTTGAAAACGAATTCCACCAAGATTGAAGAAGTTTAAAAGTTTAGTTTCATCGAAACCCTTTACTCGAATCTCACTACGATTTGATTTATTTCTTTTGTCATCTTCACCAGTGCGAGTAGATGTAAATTCCTTATAATCGCGAACATCATTGGTGGTAAGCATTCTTGATCTTCCCAGACCACTGGGAACGATAGATTCGATAACAGTAACGATTTGGAATTCATACACTTCTTGCGAAAAAGTAGTGTTCAAGCCAAGAACTAATAGAGCAATTAAGACTAAATTTTTTTTCATAATGATTTGTATTTAATATTTAATATCATCCAATATACCAATAGTTATGCCATTAATTTTTTCGAATAAAGAAAAAAATAGAGCCTTTAAAAATATTAATATTTGCATCTTTGTGATTATGACAGGTACAGTATATAAATCTACCGGAAGTTGGTATACCGTTAAAACAGAAAACGGTAAGATATACGAATGCCGCATCAAAGGTAAGTTTAGATTAGTAGGTATTAAAAGTACGAACCCGGTTTCAGTTGGTGACCGAGTAGATTTTAAACTTGAAACCAACAACGATCAGGAAACGGGTGTTATAGAAAACATTCATGAACGACGTAATTATATCGTTAGAAAATCAGTAAAGCTTTCAAAGCAAACTCACATCATTGCTTCGAATATTGATGTAGTTTTTTTATTGGTTACGCTTAATAACCCTCCAACTTTTACGACATTTATAGATCGTTTTTTGGTTACTGCAGAGGCTTATAGAATTAAGACAATATTACTTTTTAACAAAATTGATACGTATAATGAAGATGAACTTTTAGAGATCAAATACCTGGCGGCCTTATACAGGAAAATCGGGTATGAATGTATAGGAATTTCTGCCAAAACAGGTAAAAATGTAGATAAAGTAAAAGCATTAATGAAAGGTCAAGTAAGCATGTTTTCGGGCCATAGCGGTGTGGGTAAATCAACGTTAGTTAACTTGATAGAGCCTAACTTGTCTCTAAAAACAGCAGAGATTAGTGATCAGCATCAGCAAGGTCAGCATACCACCACTTTTGCAGAAATGTTTGATTTAAGTTTTGGAGCTAAGATCATTGATACACCAGGGATTAAAGGTTTTGGAATTGTAGATATAAATAAAGAAGAATTGGGGGACTATTTTCCTGAATTTTTTAAACTTAAATCAGAATGTAAGTTTAATAATTGCCTTCATATCAACGAACCCAAATGTGCCGTTAAAGAGGCTCTGGATAATGAAGAAATTGCTTGGTCAAGATATAAAAGTTATCTGCAAATTCTGGAAGGAGAAGAAGAGCATTATAGAAAGAATAATTATGATGTGGAATAATAATACGCTACGTCTTATATGAGAGCAGTGATTCAAAGAGTTTCTGAAGCTTCCGTAACTGTAGAAAAAAAAGTTATTTCTAGTATTGATCAAGGATTATTGATTTTGCTTGGGATAGAAAGTGAAGATAATCAAGAGGATGTTGATTGGTTGTCTGGTAAAATAGCCCGTTTACGTATTTTTGATGATGAAAATGGAGTAATGAATAAAAGTATTTTAGATGTGGATGGTAAAGCTATTGTCGTTAGTCAATTTACCCTTCACGCAAGTACGAAGAAAGGAAACAGGCCAAGCTATCTTAAGGCGGCCAAACCGGATATTGCAGTACCATTATATGAGTATTTTGTCGAACAATTTGAAAAGGATTTAGGAAAGAACGTTGGGACTGGAATTTTTGGAGCCGATATGAAAATAAGATTATTAAACGATGGACCGGTAACGATAACAATTGATACAAAAAACAAAGAATAACATGAATATCGAAAATGCACAACAAGCAGTAGATGAGTGGATTAAAAATCACGGAGTACGATATTTTAATGAACTTACCAATATGGCACAGCTTACCGAAGAGGTAGGAGAAGTTGCCAGAATTATTGTGCGTCGCTATGGCGAGCAAAGCGAAAAAGAAAGTGATAAAAATAAGGATCTTGGCGAAGAATTGGCTGATGTTTTGTTTGTCGTGTTATGTTTGGCTAATCAAACAGGTGTAAATCTTCAAGAAGCTTTTGATAAGAAGTTAGATATTAAAACGAAACGAGATCATAATCGACACCATAACAATGAAAAGCTAAAATAATGTTCAAAGAAATTATTTCTTCTAAAAAATATTGGATTTCTGTGAGTTTTATTGGTTTGGGTTTTATAGTACTATTTAGCCTCATAGAGCATATAATGCAATATAGTGGCTTGGCTATAGATTCTTTTATCAAAGATAAAATCGCTAACGGAAACTGGGTACGGTATTTTATTTCTAGAGTCGTAGGAGGATTAGTGTATGGGATGATTATGGCATACTATTTTGAATTAAGAAAACGAAAATCAAATCTATAATATGAATTTGAAATTAGAAAACATTTCAAGTATAGAAAATAATACCTTACAAATTACAGGATCAAAGAGTGAAACTAATAGATTACTGATTCTACAAGCATTATATCCAAATATAGAAATAGAAAATGTATCTAATAGCGATGACTCAAAATTAATGCAAAGAGCTTTGCGAAGCAATGAAGTCATTATTGATATTCATCATGCAGGTACAGCAATGCGTTTTCTCACGGCGTATTTTGCGGTTAAGCAGGGCAGAGAAACAATACTTACCGGAAGTAAGAGGATGCAGGAAAGACCAATAAAAATACTGGTAGATGCGTTGAGACAATTAGGGTGTACTATTAGTTACGAAAGCAAAGAAGGATATCCGCCAATAAAGATTCTGGGTAAACAACCAATATCTAATCAAGTAGCGCTTAAAGCCAATGTAAGCAGCCAGTATATATCAGCTTTAATGTTAGTCGCAGCTTCTTTACCTAATGGTTTGGTAATCACATTAAATGGAAAAGTTACCTCAATTCCTTACATAAATATGACCTTAAGTCTTTTAAAAGACGTTGGTATTAAAGGAACCTTTGAAAATAATATAATCACCATTTTATCAAATAATGATGATCTTTCTCAAAAAGTTAGGGTAGAATCAGATTGGAGTTCTGCTTCCTACTTTTATAGTATTGTAGCATTAGCAAATATTAATGATTCAGTAACTATTGGAAGTTATAAAAAAGAGAGTTATCAGGGCGACTCGGCATTAATAGAAATATACAGAGATTTAGGAGTAGAAACTTCATTTGATGATAATACCATTACTTTAACGAAGGTTTCAAACGAAATCAGATTACCAGAAGGGTTAGACTTATCTAATTCTCCTGATATCGCTCAAACTATTGCCGTTACATGTTTTGGATTAGGATTAAGATGTTATCTAACAGGACTTCACACGCTTAAGATAAAGGAAACAGACAGGCTGGAAGCATTAAAAACAGAAATCGAAAAGTTAGGTGGAAGTGTCACAATTACGCAAGATACTTTGCGTTTAGAACCCTCGAAATCGATTAAAGCAGACGTTTCTATAGCTACCTATAACGATCATCGAATGGCCATGGCTTTTGCTCCGCTTGCACTTAGAAATTCTTTATATATCGAAAATGCTGATGTGGTTTCAAAATCATACCCCGATTTTTGGTTAGACCTTAAGAAATTAGGGTTTAAGATTCTATAAAGAATAAATATATCCTATTTTACTTGACAACCCCTATAGTGAGATCGTATATTTGCACCTTCAAAAAAATAGACAAGAATGAAGTTATCACATTTCAATTTTAACCTTCCGCAGGAATTATTGGCAGAGTATCCGGCAGAAAATAGAGACGAATCTCGTCTAATGGTTCTTAACAGGAAGGATCAAACTATAGAGCATAAACAGTTTAAAGATCTTATTGATTATTTTGAACCAAATGATGTAATGGTTGTTAATAATACTAAGGTTTTTCCGGCAAGATTGTATGGAAACAAAGAGAAAACCGGAGCAAGAATTGAAGTGTTTTTATTACGCGAATTAAATTCAGAAACACGCCTATGGGATGTACTTGTTGATCCCGCAAGAAAAATACGTATCGGGAACAAACTTTATTTTGGAGATGATGAAAGTTTGGTAGCAGAAGTTATTGATAATACAACTTCCAGAGGTCGTACTTTACGTTTTCTTTATGACGGTTCTTATGACGAGTTTAGACAAAAACTTACTGATCTGGGAGAAACTCCATTGCCTAAGTATATTAAAAGGGATACAGAGCCAGAAGATGAAGAAAGATACCAAACAATTTATGCTAAAAATGAAGGTGCGGTGGCAGCACCAACTGCAGGACTTCATTTTTCAAAGCATCTAATGAAGCGTTTAGAAATTAAAGGGGTTGATTTTGCAGAGATAACATTACATGTAGGCCTAGGAACATTTAATCCCGTAGAGGTCGAAGATCTATCTAAACACAAAATGGATAGTGAGGAGGCCTATATTACCGCCCACGCAACTAATATTATTAATACAGGGATCGAAAATAAAAAGAAAATCTGTGCTGTGGGTACAACAGTGATGAGAGCATTAGAAAGTGCTGTCTCTTCAGAAAGAACCTTAAACGAATTCAGAGGATGGACCAATAAGTTCATTTTTCCACCTTATGATTTTAGTATTGCCAATTGCATGATTACTAATTTCCATACACCAAAATCTACTTTATTAATGATGGTTTCAGCATTTGCAGGACATGATTTTATAAAAGAGGCTTATGAAGAGGCTGTAAAAGAAAAATATAAGTTTTATTCGTATGGTGATGCAATGCTAATTATTTAATTACTGTAAGAATGCTAGTTATTTTATATGCCCTGTTTGAAATGTTTTAAACAGGGTTTTATATATTTCTTAAAATTAGGCGATTAAATTGTTTTTTTGTAAAAAAATAGTATTTTCGCGAGCACTAAATTACGGTTTTACCATAATTTAGGTCATTAGGCATTAAAACGTAAAATATTGGATTTCATCGAAAATATACATTATTCGTTCGTGGTAAATGTACTTTTTCTAAAATTGGTTCGTTTTTTGCTTAATTCCAAATCAATGTTAAGAACTAAACCTAAATATAATTACTTGGTACAATGAAAAAACTAACATATTGCATAGCATTTTTTACAGCCTGTAGTATAATAGCCCAGACTAAGGTTGGAGATGTTCATTTTAATGATATAGATGTCTTTGGCGATAAAGAATTGATGCTTAATGGGGCAGGAGAAGATGAAAACTCATATGCTTTAGCTGCTTATTTTGGACTTGATTTTGATATTGAAGATCTTGAAGACGGCAACAAAGTAGCAGCAAAAGATAGCCCAATGGCATTAACCATGAAAATGATTTCATCTATGACTAAGGATGAATTTGATCAAATGATGCGTAATGGCCTAGAAAGAGCTACAGATGGAAATAGTTTTATGTTCGAAGATCAGATTCGTCAGTTTTTGGGCTTTTTTCCTAACGAGATAAATAAATATGACATTTTTAAGATTTTATATGAAAAGGGAGGTAAGCTCACTTTTTTTAAGAATAAAGAGATTTTAGGAACCTTAACAAATAAAGAATTTAAGCAAGCCTTATTCAAGATTTGGCTAGGTTCCAACCCTTTAAGTCAAGAGTTAAAAGAAGATTTATTGGCCAGTCTGGATCCAAACTTGATTCTAGGAAAATGGAAAACCTACGATAAAGAAACCGGTGTAGCCATAAATATAGTCCAAATTTATATGCTGAAAGATAAAGTATTTGGCTCTATAGTAGAAATGCTAAGGATTTCTGAGAAGGATGATGTATGCTTTCAATGTCAGGGGAAAGATAAAAATCAAAAAGTAGAAGGATTGGTAATCCTGAAAAATTTAAAGTCTAAAGGAGAAAATGAATACGGGGATGGTAAATTCACAAATATTAGAGATGGTAGAGTTTCAGACTGTCAAATATGGATAGATGAAGATGATAGAAATATACTCAACGTAAAATATAAAGGTGGTGGAGGTGTTCATCAATGGAAGAGAGTAAAAGAATAGTAGTAAAGTTTATTTCCATTAGAACTATAATAGAAAAACTCTGATATTGATATCAGAGTTTTTTATTTTTGCAAAAGTATGACTGGAAAGAAAAAAGATATAAGAGCATTAACAAAAGATCAATTAAGACTCTTCTTTGAAGAGATCGGAGATAAAGCCTTTAGAGGGAATCAGGTGTATGAATGGTTATGGAGTAAAGGTGCCCATAGCTTTGATGACATGACTAATATATCTAAAACCACCAGACAACTACTTGAAGACAATTTTGTAATTAATCATATTCGGGTTGATCAAATGCAGCGCAGTACCGATGGTACAATAAAAAATGCGGTAAGGCTACATGACGGATTAATTGTAGAATCTGTGCTAATACCAACGGCAACAAGGACAACCGCATGTGTGTCCTCACAAGTGGGATGCAGTTTGGATTGCAAATTTTGCGCTACGGCACGATTAAAAAGAATGCGTAATCTTAATCCTGATGAGATTTATGATCAAGTCGTTGCTATAGATCGAGAAAGTAGATTGTACCACAATCGGCCATTATCTAATATCGTCTTTATGGGAATGGGAGAGCCACTTATGAATTATAATAACGTGCTTAAAGCGATAGATAAAATTACTGCTGAAGAAGGATTAGGAATGTCTCCCAAAAGAATCACATTATCTACATCAGGAGTGCCAAAAATGATTAAAAAAATGGCAGATGATGAGGTAAAGTTCAAACTGGCAGTATCGTTACATTCTGCAATTGATGAAGTTCGAACTTCAATTATGCCATTTAATGAAACCTTTCCTTTAGTAGATCTTAAAGAGGCTTTAGAATATTGGTATGCCAAAACCAAAAGTAGAATTACCTATGAGTACGTCGTTTGGGATGGGATTAATGATAGAAAAGAAGATATCGATGCCCTTATTAGGTTTTGTTCTTATGTGCCTTGTAAGATCAATTTAATAGAATATAATCCTATAGATGATGGCGAATTTCAGCAGGCGTCTGGCAAAGCTATCAATAATTATATTAGTGCATTAGAATCCACAGGGATAGTGGTAAATGTTCGTCGAAGCAGAGGAAAAGATATCGATGCAGCTTGCGGGCAATTGGCAAATAAATCATGATTTTTCTTTATTAACATGATTACCTGTAAACAAAAAACAATTTATATTATCTTCGTACGAAGTTAGAAATCAGAATTAGCGTCTCGTATTGAAAGTTGTTGAGGAAATAAAGCTACCTATTGTTGATGAGATGGAACTTTTTGAGCAAAAGTTTTCACAGTCAATGTCCTCTCAAGTTGCTCTTCTTAATCGAATCACCCATTATATCGTTAACAGAAAAGGAAAACAAATGCGACCTATGTTTGTTTTTCTTGTAGCCAAAATGGTTTCGGGAGGCGAAGTAAACGAGAGAACTTATAGGGGAGCTTCAGTAATAGAATTAATCCATACAGCTACCTTAGTCCATGATGATGTGGTAGATGATTCAAATAGAAGAAGAGGCTTCTTTTCGATAAATGCGCTCTGGAAAAATAAAATAGCTGTTCTAGTTGGGGATTATTTGTTATCCAAAGGTCTTTTGTTATCAATAGACCATGGGGATTTTGATCTTTTAAAGATTATTTCAGTAGCCGTACGAGAAATGAGTGAGGGTGAACTTCTGCAAATAGAGAAAGCAAGAAATTTAGACATAACAGAAGAGATTTATTTTGAAATTATACGTCAGAAAACAGCAACGTTAATCGCTGCATGCTGTGCTTTGGGATCATGTTCTGTATCTCCCGACTCTCCTGACGTTCACAAAATGAGAAAATTTGGTGAGTTAATAGGAATGGCATTCCAAATCAAGGATGATCTCTTTGATTACGGTGATACTGCCATAGGAAAACCTACAGGAATTGATATCAAAGAACAAAAGATGACACTTCCATTGATTTACACACTTAACAACTGTACCAAGGAGAAAAAAAAGTGGCTCATTAACTCGGTTAAAAATCATAATAAAGATAAAAAGCGAGTTAAAGAAGTAATAGCTTTTGTAAAAGAAAGTTCTGGATTAGATTATGCAATTAAAGTGATGCATCAATTTAAAACTGAAGCACTTTCAATTTTATCAGAATATCCTGATTCAGATTATAAATCTTCTTTAGAACTCATGGTCGATTATGTGATTGATCGAAAAAAATAATATTTTTTATACCCCAGGCAACCATTCTGTTTTTTATCTCGTCTATGTAAATAGAGGATCAAATTAATTAATTCTTGGTATTGAAAATTATTCAATTTTATACAAACGAAACACAGCTAGTCAAGAAAGCAGCAAAACAGCATAGAGATGCTCAGCATCAATTGTACGATCAATACGCTCCTAAGATGTTAAGTGTTTGCAGACAGTATATAAGAGATATACATTTTGCTGAAGAAGTGATGTTAAGTGGTTTTCTGAAGGTGTTTTTGAACTTAAAAAACTTTAAATTCGAAGGTAGTTTTGAAGGATGGATACGAAGAATTATGGTGAACGAATCTATTTCTTTTTTAAGAAAGCAAAAACAGATATTCTTTACCGAAGAAATAACAAACTATAATGAGGAATCCTGGAATAATATCAATACAGAACTTGAAGTAGAACAAATTCAGGAACTAATCGATAGTTTGCCAGAAGGATATAGAATGGTGTTTGTATTATATGCTGTTGAAGGATACAAACACAGCGAGATAGCAAAAACTTTAGAGATTTCAGAAAATACTTCTAAATCGCAACTGTTTAAAGCTAGAAAAATGTTGCAGCAAAAATTAAAACAACAAAATAGAATAAGTAATGGCACCATTGAAATTTGAAGATAAAATAAAGGAAAAGCTGGAGCAGCGTGCTATACATCCTTCCGAAGGCTCTTGGGAAAAATTATCATCACAACTAGAGGATACAGAGGGTCATAAAGAAGGAAATAAAAAGATCTGGTGGTATAGCATAGCTGCCGTATTTGTGGGAGTTTTAATACTTACTTCGGTATTCAATGATAGACCTGCTTCGAATAAAATGGATCCACAATTTGTGGATAGAGGTAAAGAGGAAGTGAAACAGAATGATATTGAGATTGTTCAGAAAAATGATGAAGAACAAAAGAGTTCTGAGGAAAAGATAAATGGGACTATTAATAATGAGAAAAATGACAATAGAGTTGTCGTTAATTCTAAAGAAGAAGAAAAGATCCTATCGCAAAAAGACAAGATAAACTTGCAGAAATTTATTGCAAAAGATACTAATGTAAACGAAAAGAATGCTATTACAGATGTAGTACAGAATGATCAGGTGGATTCTAATTCGTTAACTCGGGAAGATATTTTACCGATTTCTTCTGAAGTGATTAAAGACAAGATAGAAGGTGTAGTAGCCCAAATTGAAGAATTACAAAAAAATAATACCCAGGTTACCGATGAAGAAATAGATAATTTATTGCGAGAAGCACAACGGGACATTACAACCCAAGAAATAATAAAATCTAATACGGTAAGTGCAACGGCTCTTCTTCAAGACGTTGAGGAAGAAATTGATGAAACCTTCAAACAGCGAGTTTTTGAAGCACTTAAGTCGGGTTTTCAGAAAGTTAAAACTGCGGTAGCAGAAAGAGAGAATTAAATTTATTCATCAATCAACCTTTGGTTTCCCTCTGAAAGGAGGGAGACCTTACAGGATCAAAATTCAAAAAAATGAAGACGTTAATTACAATTGCCACATTGATGGCCATGACACTATGTGTTCAATTTTCAAATGCTCAAGAAGACTCAGGGAGCAATAAAATTGAGAACTTAAAAGCTCAGAAAGAAAATATTATCACAACAGAGAAAGATGCATTAAAGAAAGAAGTCGAGGCTATAAATGGGCAATTAGATGCTAATAAAATAACCATCGAAGAGGCTCAAAATTTAAAAGAGGAGGCAGCCAAAATTCATGCATTAAATATCGAAAATCGAATAGCTATTATTGATAACAAAATTGCTTTGTTAGAGCGTAATGGTTCAGAATATTTGAATACAAAAGATCCAGAAATATGGATCGGCATAGGTGCAAAAGACAGAGAAGAAGGGGATTTGCTTTTTGGGGTTAAAGTAAATACTGGTGCAGAACCTAAAATTAAGTATGATAGACGCACAACCTCAGGCTTGGTAATTGCATTTGGACTTAATAATGCAATTGTCGATGGTCAATCATTAGATGATTCTGATTATAAAATCGCAGGTAGTAGATTTTTTGAAATTGGATGGTTTTGGAAAACCAGGGTGTTTAGAAACACAAATTTTTTAAGATTAAAATACGGGATCTCCTATACTTCAAACGGTTTAAAGCCTACAAATAACAGATTTTTTGTCGAAAATGGAAATCAAACTGAATTAGAAGAATTTCCACTAGAACTAAACAAATCAAAATTTAGAATGGATAATATTGTGGTTCCTGTTCATTTTGAGTTCGGACCCTCAAAAGTGAGAGAGACTGAGAAGAGTATACGATACTATACAGGCCGTAAATTTAGAATAGGGTTAGGAGGGTACGTGGGAGCAAATATAAGTACACGTCAAAAGTTAAAATATAGAGAAAATGGGGATCGTGTTAAAGACAAGATTAAAAGGGATTATAATACGAGTGATTCAGTTTATGGTTTAAGTACTTACGTTGGTTTTGGGGATATGTCCTTATATGCCAAATATGATTTATCTCCTATCTTTAGAAGTGCAGAGATCGATCAAAATAATGTGTCATTAGGATTACGTTTTGACCTTTAATCGATAACTTTTTCAATTAAAACGTTGAAAATGAAGCGCGACGTGATAAGATAGTAAAATAAATCTCCTGATTAATTTTAATTAAATGTAAATAATTTATCTCTTAAAGAGAGTAGTAATGACGTACTGCTCTTTTTTTATTTTGGGGCTATTATTGCGTACACAAAGGTTGGTTCACCTTAATACGACTACTACCCTATCAAACTAATATGTTAATCGTTTAATAATCAAAATGTTAAATATTTCACTAAAAAAAGTAAATTGTTAAATATATAAATAGAGATAAAATCCTCAATTTTTTTATGGTTTTAAAGTAACTAACTGATTGTAAGTATTTTATGACATATTATTTTTTTGTTTCTTGGTTAAATACTCTATATTTAACAAACTAAAAATCAAGCTATTTCTTCCTTACATTAAACAAAAATAGACTCATGCTTACACCACAATAATGTGGTCATAATATTAATTATATTTTAAACAAACCATTAACCAAATTTCACACAAATGAAAACAACATTCTTTTATGTAACACTTTTTACATTTTGTACTTTTGGGCTTTTTGCTCAAAAAGTAGCTCCAACAAAAGCTACATTCTTTTCAAACGCTAAAAGCGTTAAGGAGATTCCTGCTTTTTCAAAAATGAAAAACATTGTTTCTGCTTCAGGAATGGCACACAAGGCACCTCCTAAGCGACAGGGTTTTAATCAATTTATACCCGGAAAGGGTTTTCCCAATAATGGAGATCCTCTTGTTGCCTCTCAAAAGAAGAATACTTCGAAAATGGCAACAACGGCACCTATTGCTTCTTTTGATGCTCATATTGGAACAGTCTTAAATGACGCAACTGGTGCTATTGGGCCAAATCATTATGTTTATGCATTTAATTCTGGTTTCGGTATTTTAGATAGAGATGGTAATGTGTTGTTGCCAGAAGCTTCACTATCTACTCTTTTTCCAGGCGAAACCGATGGAGATCCAATTGTTATTTACGATAATTTTGCCGATCGTTTTCTTGTAACACAGTTTAAGGGAGCCTTTAGTAATCCAGATGGATTTTTAATTGCGGTAAGTCAAGGGCCAGATCCTGTCAATGACGGCTGGTTTACCTATGAATTTTTAACCGATACTTTTCCTGACTATCCAAAGTTTTCTGTTTGGTCGGATGGCTACTATATTACGGCAAACAAGAACCAAAATGCACCACAGTCAAACGAAGTTGTATTTGCTGTC
Organism: uncultured Aquimarina sp.; assembly: GCA_947500845.1. GTDB lineage: Bacteria > Bacteroidota > Bacteroidia > Flavobacteriales > Flavobacteriaceae > Aquimarina > Aquimarina celericrescens. Next base: position 73,847 of record CANMTP010000002.1, on the reverse strand, counting down.
GAGAGAGATAAAATGTTAGTGGGAGATGCTAGTGCACAGATTATTGGTTTTCCATTACCAGGCGCTGAAACTAATGGATTCTATAGTCCGGGAGGCTCAAATGCCACCGGGGTTACTTTACCACCTGTTGGAGTAGGGCACTCTATTATTTATTTGCAAGATGATTCGTGGTCAGGAGTTTCTACTGACCACTTAAAAGTATGGACTACTAATGTGGATTGGGCTACCCCTACTAATTCGACCATTTCTCAACCTCAAGAAATTACAACTACACCGTTTGACAGTGTGTTTGATAATGGATCATTTCAAAACTTAGATGAGCCAGGTAACGGTCCTGATATTGATGCATTACAGGCTACAATGATGTATATGACCAACTATAGACGTTTTGGAACACATAATTCGATAGTTTTAAATTTTGTAGTAGATCTTGATGGTACAGATAGTCTGGCCGGTATTCGCTGGTACGAATTAAGACAAACAGCTGATGGACAGCCCTGGACAATTTTCCAGGAAGGAACTTATGTGCAACCAGATGGACTTAGCGCATTTTGCGGAAGTATAGCTCAAGATGCACAAGGAAATATAGGGATGGGGTATACAGTTGTGAGTAGTAGTGTATTTACTTCATTGAGATATACGGGTAGATTGGCAAATGATCCGCTAGGTACAATGACTGCTGTAGAGCAAGTATCTGCCGATGGAGATAGCCAAAATAACCGCAGTGATGGGCGTTATGGTGATTATGGGCAAATGACGATCGACCCATTGGATGATATGACCTTCTGGCACATTTCAGAATATATGAAGGGACCTGCTCCCAATGTGAGAAGGAGTCATGTTGTGGCATTTAAAATAGAACCAGATACTCCAGATACCGAGGCACCAACTGTACCCACAAATTTATCAGCTTCAGAAATAACACAATCTTCTTTGGCACTTAGTTGGGACGCTTCTACAGATAATATCGGAGTTACAGGATATGAAGTATTACAGGACGGAGTAGTCATCGATACAGTAGCTACTACTACCGTAAATATTACCGGATTAACACCAAGTACATCGTATGATTTTGCAGTAGCTGCTACAGATGCTGCAGGGAATACATCAGCAGCGAGTACTACCTTGAATGTAACTACATCAGCTCCAGATACTCAGGCACCGTCAGTTCCTGCAAATCTTGTAGCGACCAATGTTTCGGCAAATCAAGCTACTATAAGTTGGGATGCATCAACAGATAACGTTGGGGTAACTGCTTATGAAGTATTACAAGACGGAGTTGCTGTTGATACTGTTTCTGTTGCAACAGCTACCATCACAGGCTTAGTACCTCAAACCACATATCAATTTACTGTAATTGCAACAGACGCTGCTGGAAATGCATCTGCAGCAAGTAATGCGCTTAGCGTTACTACACCAGAGGCTACAGGATGTATAGGAGGTTTAGGCACTCCTTATAATGAAAGTTTTGAAGCGAATTTAGGCGGTTGGACTCAGAGTGCGAGTGATGACCTAGATTGGATAAGAAACTCCAATGGCACTCCTTCAAATAGTACTGGCCCTTCTGGAGCCGACGATGGATCATCTTACATATACGTAGAAGCTTCAGGAAATGGCACCGGTTTTCCTAATAAGCAGGCGATACTTACTTCTCCATGTTTCGATCTGGGAGCTGCAACTTCAGCTACATTCTCTTTTAGATACCACATGTTTGGAGCTAATAACTTTGGAACCTTAGATGTAGAAGCTAGTAATGATGAAGGTGCAACATGGATAAGTATTTGGAATCGAAGCGGAAATCAAGGAAACGCATGGCAAACAGCCACGATAGATCTGGCAGCTTACTTGGGAACTGGGGTGCAATTACGATTTAATCGAGTTACCGGAAATACCTGGAGAGCTGATGCCGCAATAGATGCAATATCTCTTACTAGCGGTACAGATCCCGGAGGAGACTGTGCAGATAGCGAGTTAACCTTAAGCATTACTTTTGATAATTATCCACAAGAAACTTCCTGGACTTTAGTAAATGCAGGAGGTACTACGGTAGCTTCCGAGAGTTACTCTACCGCAAATCCTGATGGTTCTACGGTAACTGAAACTATTAGCGGTTTGGCCAATGGAACTTATACCTTTACTATTTCAGATTCATTTGAAGATGGTATTTGTTGTAGCTTTGGTAATGGTTCCTATACCTTATCCAGTAGTGCAGGAACTATAGTTTCTGGTGGAGAGTTTACAAATTCTGAAGCTACAACATTTTGTGTTGAAAGTGCAGCCGCAGTAAGACTTGAAACCTATGAGCTTACTGATCTTAAGGATCAAGAGAATCAGTTTAAGTTATACCCTGTTCCTACTAAGAACATACTTAACATCTCTGAAGGTAAAACACCTATACAAAGTGTAGAGATTTTCTCTATGTATGGTCAGCGTGTTTATCAGGGTGTAGAGAATGTAATCGATGTAAGTGCATTCCCAACGGGAACCTATTTTGCAAGAATCACAGCAGATGAAATCATTATAACTAGAGCATTTAATAAGAAATAAGTAGTTGTTTTATGAAATTATAGAGGCTATCTGAATAGATAGCCTCTTTTTTAGGATAAATTTGAAATGATATCAGTCAACAAGTAGCTAGGTACTTTCAGGAAATAACTAACCTTATGATGCTCCTTATTTTTAAGACAGTCTTAGGTCAACGCCTACGAAAAGGCTTCCATTTTACATGATCAAAATAGACACTTTGGTCGCCTCTATCACCATCGTACTGACTTCCGCGCCCGCCTCTGAAATTTTGAAAATAAAACTGACGGATATGGCGAAAGAAGGGATCCTCGTTTCCAGACCATCGAATATCGCTTTTCTCCCAAACCGTTTGGAAGGTATTTCCGTAGTTTGTACTAATCTCCATTTTAGCGTAACCATCGGCGCTGTCTCCTGTTGTATTCGATTCGATACGCAACCGTATAGTGTATCTTTTTCTAGCTTCTAATGGAAATCTGTGATTAATAAAATCCCTTCCGTTTTCATTAACCATATCTTGATAATACACATAGGGGCAAAGGTAGTGATTGCCATTTTGTAGATCCCAAACAACTCTAAAACTACCTCCTTGCATCTCTCGAATAGCTGTAGTGTCGAGTCCAGAAACACCTTTACCCACTACAAATCCAAATCCTACTTTGCCACCACCACTAAACGAGAAGTTTGACTGAAAAATAACATCAAATTGAAGCTCGTATCCATCTCGCTCTGGCACATCAATACGACATCGCAGCCCATCATCAAAAGGATTAGAATTAGTATTGCTCAAATGATGATTTTTGGGCATGGTCACTTTTAGCTTCTTACTTTGTACCGAGGCAAAACCGTTATCCCAGCCAGAAATTTGATTTCTAAATAATACTTCCGCATCGTTTTCATCTAAAATTTGCTGGTCTGGCACATCAAATGACACATTGTTTGTAGTTCGTTGTGCCCTTACAATTTTTGCATTGAGATTAGTTTCAAGCAAAAATTGTTCAGGTTGAATTTCAGGTTCCTGGCAACTAATAAGAAATATGCTTGCCAGCATTATAAGCCAATAGATTTTGAGGTTTTTCATGAGGTTTTGTTTCAAATTAAACATTGTGGGGTTTGGCTTTTAAAACGATAAAATCATAAGAATATTTAACAAAATAGCTTAAACTCTTGCCAATTTACTAGAGCCTGAATGCTTTGCAGTAAGGCAGGGAAAAACTACTTTTTCACTTGTATTTGGCTTTTGTTCTTTTTTATGTTTAGTTAAAAGTTCATGCTTAGCTCGGATTGCAAATCAGCGCGATCATATTTGAGCGATCGGGTAAGTTAAGGTTAAGATTTTAAAACAATATTTAGTTCCATTAGAAACATAAGGTTTGTTTCGGGGTCAACATCTCCAAAATAGCCAAATTTACCAAAGGCCAGATAACCTGGTACAAACATCCTTATAACAGACCCCTCGTTTACTAACTGAAAACCTTCTTTGACTCCTTCTATTAGCATCCACATTCTTGCATGTTGACCATATATATTTTGTTCTCGGTTAGATCGAGATATCAACGTATCTGCTTCCATATTGGTAGTTTCTGAATGAAATATAATATCATCATCCAACGTTGGAAACAATCCATCCCCTTCTTTTTCAATAATATAATGTAATCCAGATGTGGTCTCTTGAACATCTTCATAGCCCTTGTCTACGATATATTGTTTTAATCGCGCAATCTCTTCATCTTTTTCTTCCTGAGTGTAAGAGAAATCCCTTGATTCTGGTACTGGGGAATCATCATCAGAACTACAAGAAAAGGTAAATAAGATTAAAGTGAATACTAAACATAAGTTTTTCATCTTGTTATAGTTTTTGTGTTTATTACTATTGGTTAATCCAATACAATAATAAAGATTATTAGTTTCAATTTTCGTGACTGAGCTCACTTTTTTGTTAAAATTTTACTAATGTACTGTTGAACGTAAAGAAGTACTACGTTTATGTAGGAAATGAATATTCAAAAGAAAAACAGAGGCTAAACAAGAAAAAGTAATGTCAATCATAGGTTAGGTTTTAAGAATTTATTAATCTTTGTTTAGTTTAAAAATACAAGTATCTCTCCAAAAAAAAATTGTCGCACACAAAAAAACTGTTAATTAACAGTTGATAATCATTAAGTTACGGTTTTGCCGTGGTTCTAGTTTACCATAATGTTGGTATTTTTGAACAATACATTTTTCATCCCATCCCTTCTTAAAGTGCTACCGTGTGTGTACATAAAATTAAATACTTCGTAATAACTGTATTTCTCCTCTCTAAATCCCTGTCTGACGGCAAGGTAGGGTCTCCCCAACGGGGAAGAGGACTTTAAACTTCCCTACTTAGGAGGGATTGAGGGAGGATAGCATACAAAATAAAACTCATAAAGGATGTGTACACACGGTAGCCCAGAGGAAAGATAGCAAAAAGTCCTTCCTTCCGGAAAGGATTTAGGGTAGGAGATATTCCTATTGATCAAGCAAATAAACATCTTACAATGAGCAACGCCACGTTAAACTACAGCCTTTTCCGTAAGTGTTTTTTCTTTATAATTTTCGGGCTAATTTTTTAACCTTTATTTTATTGTTTTATCACGAAGTCTTTTAGTTTCGCCCATTGCACACATTATCAACCACAACTTATAGAGGCTTCGGTTTTTGGTTATAGCGACCAATAAAAAAACCGAAAATAATAAAAGAGAAATCGCAATTTGTACTTCAAAAAACATCGCTTACCAATCAAATGTTTAAGAATATCTTATTTTAGCATAAAAAAATCAAGTTAAAGCAAATTTTAGTGTATAACCGAGCAATCGAGTCATCCAAAAATCTAATAATCCAACAATCCAAGAACGACAAATGATCCATAAATCCACCATAGATGCTGTTTTTGATGCCGCTCGATTAGAAGAGGTTATTGGTGATTTTGTACAGTTAAAAAAGGCGGGTAGTAATTTTAAAGGCCTTAGTCCGTTTAGCGACGAGAAGACACCTTCATTTATGGTTTCACCGGTAAAACAGATCTGGAAAGATTTTTCGAGTGGAAAAGGGGGTAATGTCGTTGCTTTTTTAATGGAACATGAGCATTTTACATATCCCGAAGCCATAAAATATCTCGCCAAGAAATATAATATTGAAGTTCAGGAAACCGAACAAACAGACGAACAAAAACAACAAGCAGATGAGCGCGAGAGTATGTATTTGGTAAGCGAATTTGCAAATACATACTTTCAGAATTCGTTACACAAAACAGAGCAAGGCAAAGCCATTGGATTATCTTATTTTAAAGAACGTGGATTTACAGAGGAGACTATCAAAAAATTTGGATTAGGATATTCTCCAGACTCCTGGGATGCGTTTACAATCGAGGCAATAAAGAAAGGATACCAATTAGAATATCTTGAAAAAACAGGCCTCACTATCGTTAAAGAAGAAAAGCAATTCGACCGGTTCAAGGGCAGAGTTATGTTTCCCATCCAGTCTATGTCTGGTCGCGTACTTGGTTTTGGCGGAAGAATATTAACGAATGAGAAAAAAGCGGCAAAGTATCTCAATTCTCCAGAAAGCGATATCTATCATAAGAGTAAAGTCTTATACGGAATCTATCATGCAAAACAATCCATAGCCAAAGAAGACAATTGTTATCTCGTAGAAGGGTATACCGATGTTATTCAGTTTAACCAGACGGGCGTGAATAATGTAGTTTCTTCTTCGGGAACTGCATTAACCTCAGATCAAATTCGGCTTATAAGTAGGCTTACCAAAAATATCACGGTACTTTTCGACAGTGATGCGGCAGGTATGAGAGCCTCAATAAGGGGAATAGATTTGATTCTGGAGCAGGGAATGAATGTTAAAGTGTGTAGCTTTCCAGAAGGTGAGGACCCCGATAGCTTTGCAAAGCAAAATACGCTCGAAGAGTTAGCCTTGTATCTCGAAGAAAATATACAAGACTTCATTAGTTTTAAAGCTTCTCTATTACAAAAAGAATCTAAGAATGATCCCATAAAAAAAGCAGAACTTATTCGGGATATGGTCACCAGTATTTCTAAAATCCCAGATGTGATCAAACGTGAAATATACGTAAGAGAGTGTTCGCGAATTATGGATATTTCAGAAGATGTACTTTTTGATACCTTGGCACAAATACGAAATATTGAGGTAAAAGATCAGCGCAAACAACAAAAGCAAGAAAAGAAATCTCTTGAGATAGTTACATCAGATGCTGCCAAATCACCAAAGGTTGATGAGCAATATGAGCTGGAGCGTAAAATCATAGAGATATTGTTGCTTTATGGTCAACGAGAAGAAGAGTTTGAAGATTTAATTCTTAAAGAAAATGACGACGGCGAACTTGTTTTAGAACCAGAGATTTATACTACAAAGGTTTTTGAGAAAATCTATCTTGATTTGCAAGACGACGAAATTGAGTTTACCAGTAACGTTTTTATGCAGGTATATTCTATTTTGATAGAGCGATTGCATCAGGAGGAAGATTTTAAGATAGAAAGTTTCATCAATCATATTCCTCCCGAAATAGCTTCAGAGATTACTGCAATCATGATGAATGAAGAGCGATATTCTTTACATCGTTGGCACGATATGGAAATTCACGTAAAGCAAAAAGAGTATACAGTTTCTCAATATGTAAGTGATATTATCTTGAATTTACGAAGGTTTTTAATCTCCCAAAAAGTAGAAGAGCTCTCACAAGAAGTGAAAGCTCAAAATACCGATGATAACCAAGAATCCATTCAGGATATTATGGATTACCTTTCTTTAAAAAGAATTTTATCTGAAAAGCTTAATAGGGTTGTTTAGCTAATATGCAAAAGCCTTGACTGATGTATTAGATCAGCCAGGTTATCTACTTTTAATTTCTTAAGCAATCTAGTTTTGTAGGTACTTACCGTCTTTTCGTTGATTGACAGTGTAGTAGCAATGTCTTTATTTCGCTTACCAGATGATAACAAATTGAGAACTTCAATTTCTCTCGACGATAGTTTTTTATACTTCACTACCATATTATTCTCACTAGCATTTCCGTTTGCTAATTGTTGTGTGAGGTTATCGTTTAGATAAATTCCTCCCCGTGCGACACGTTCGATTGCTTTTTTTAAGGTTTTGGTAGCTACGGTTTTAGATAAATATGCAGAAGCTCCAGCTTTTATAGCGCTTAAGGCATACATTTCTTCTGGATGTGAGCTAAAGATAATTACTTTTATTCCGGCAAATTCTTTTTTTATGGTTCTTAAAGCCATTATCCCGTTAATTTGGGGAAGATCCAACTCCATAATAAGTACATCTGGAGTGTTAGCTTTCAAAACGTCATACATTTCGTTTCCGTTACTCACTTTGCCTGTAATCTCATAATCTTCAGAGTGGCGAAATAAAGAAACGATCCCTTTCCTAGTAATTGGATGATGATCAGCGATTAATACGGTTGTCATTCTTGTTTACGATTGTTAATATTAGTTTAAATTTTAGATTTTAACATCTGTTAGGCTAGGGGTAACTTTTATCTTGATGCAAAATTACTAAGAACTGGCCGTCGTAAACTTTTTTTTATTCGATTATCGATAAAGTGTTGATTATAATAGATTAACGGGTATTTTACACACCGGAATCGGGTTCATTTTATGTTGATTTACGGTATTTAGACGGATAAAAATTTCAAATACCTTTTGTTGTCTTCCTACAAAATCATCGATATTCTTACCTTGGTCTTTCATTTTCATAGCCCATTCTAATTCATCATAACTAGCCCCTATTTGATCCTCGTCGCTTCTACTGTCTCCAAATAATCCATCGGTTGGTGCTGCAATTAGTATAGAATGTGGTACTTCAAATGCTTTTCCTAAAGCATAAACCTCACTTTTCATTAAATCTGCTATTGGACTTACATCTACACCACCGTCTCCATATTTAGTATAAAAACCAACTCCAAAATCTTCTACTTTGTTTCCAGTCCCTACTACCAGATATTTGTGCAAACCCGCAAAATAATAAAGTGTGGACATTCTTAATCGTGCCCTGGTATTTGCCAGAGACAAATCCAACTGTTCACTAGATGGTGTTTTGGGAACAGCTAATTTGAATTCTTCAAAAACCGGAGTAAGATTAACACGAACATCAGTAACATTAGCAAACCGTTTTTTTAATTGTACAATATGCTCTTGTGCCCTTGTGACTTGACTTTGAGCCTGATGTATTGGCATTTCTACACAAAGAGTTCGTAAACCAGTATTTGCACATAACGATGAAGTAACAGCGCTATCTATTCCTCCACTTACCCCCACCACAAAACCTTCTATATTGGCTTTAATTGCATAATCTTTTAGCCAATTTGTAATGTGATCTATTACTTTTTTCGTTTGCATATTCTAGTGTTTATTATTTCAATTGAAAAGAATAACCTTAATTCTTTCGATTATGTTATTTTTAAATTCACGATTCGTAATTGGTTGCATTATCTTTGCGACCATAAAATTAATAAAAAAAGATGGCGTTCTGTAGCAATAGAAATTATTTGAACATATATCGTAATTTAATGATGAATAGTGCTAGATTATTAAAATGTGTAGTGATTTTTTGCCTTTTATTTTCTTGTAAGAATGAAAGTAGCGTAGAAAAAGAAATAGCTAACATTCCTGTTGAAATAGAAATTGAACGGTTTGATCAACTATTTGCCAGATTGACTCAGGAAAATTTACCCGATCTAAAAACCAAGTATCCCTTTTTGTTTTCAGAGAAATATGCAGACAGTATATGGGTTAGAAAAGCCAAAGACACTATTCAGGTTGAATTGAACGAAGAAGTAGGAAAAGCTTTTGCTGATCTTTCTAAAGAAAAAGAACAATTAGAATCACTTTTTCAACATATAAAGTTTTATTTCCCTGAAATTAAAGAGCCAAGGGTGGTTACCATTACTTCTGATGTAGATTATAGAAACAAAGTAGTAATCGCAAAAGATCTGCTGATAATTTCATTGGATACGTATTTGGGCGAGGATCATCACTTTTATGAGAGCATTCAAAAATATCTGAGACAAAATTTTAAAAGAGAACAAATACTACCCGATGTAGCTTCAATGTATGCAAAGAACCTAGTTGGACCCATACGAGAACGAACGTTTTTGGGTAATCTTGTTTCTTTTGGAAAAGAGCTATATCTCAAGGATTTATTCTTGCCGAATTTTAGTAAAGCTCAAAAAATAGGATACACACAGGATCAATTTACATGGGCCGAAGCCAACGAAGAACAAATCTGGAGATATTTTGTAGATAGACAATTATTGTACAGTACAGATAGCGATCTTTTGCCGAGATTTTTGTATCCTGCACCTTTTTCGAAGTTTTACCTTGAAGAAATTGATAAAGAAGCACCCGATAGAATAGGCCAATTTATAGGATGGCAAATTGTAGCTTCCTATATGAAAAATAACAATGTATCTTTGCGGCAATTATTATTGGCAGATGCTGAAACAATTTTTAATAAATCAAAATATAAACCCGCTCGATAATGGCAATTGAACATAAATCTGAAATTAAAATAGATATAGCACTAGACGAAAACCGTATTCCTGAGCAATTAAAATGGACAGCAAAAGACGGCGGCGTTGAAAATGAAGAAACAAAGGCAATGCTTTTATCTGTTTGGGATAGTAAAAATAAGGAAAGTCTTCGTATAGATTTATGGACCAAGGATATGCCTGTAGACGAAATGAAGATCTTTTTTCATCAAACGCTAGTGGCTATGAGCGATACCTTTTATCGCGCTACACAAGACGAAAAAATGTCTGCAACCATGAAAGATTTTTGTGACTACTTTGCAGAAAAATTGGAGTTGAAGCAAGAGTAAGAATAAAAAAAACTACAATCCTATTTGATGCCTAGAAATTAGCATATATACATTCATTAAATGATTTAATTGAAGAGTTTGAAAAGCTAATTACTCAAGATTTTTTAATTGAGAATTAATATCATCAATATATGCAAGAACGTCGTCTTTACCTAAACCCGTTGACGATGAAGTAATAAAGTAATTTGGCATTTCTTCCCAATATTTCAACATTTCTTCGATGTAACTATTAATTTGGATGGGTAACTTGTTTTTAGAAAGCTTATCTGCTTTAGTAAATATGATAGAAAAAGGTATTTGATTTTCGCCAAGCCATTGCATAAACTCGAGGTCTATTTTTTGAGGTTCGTGCCGGCAATCTACCAATACAAATGCAGAAACTAATTGCGTGCGTTTAGAAAAATAAGCAGTGATAAATTTCTGAAATACTTTTTTTGAAGATTTCGATACCCGGGCATAACCATATCCCGGTAAATCGACCAGAAACCACGTTTTATTAATGATAAAATGGTTGATTAATTGTGTTTTTCCGGGTCGTCCAGAGGTTTTTGCCAGACTCTTACGACTAGTAAGCATATTGATTAATGAAGATTTGCCAACATTTGATCTTCCTATAAAAGCATATTCAGGTAGTTTATCCTTAGGACATTTGGTAACATCGCTGTTACTCATGACAAACTCAGCGCTGCTAATTTTCATGATAAATTATAATTAGAAATTACGTTCTTGTAGCCAGTTATGAAGTAAATTATTGAACTCTTCAGGATGTTCCATCATAGCAGCATGGCCACATTTATCGATCCAATACAAATCAGAATCTGGTAATAAACGGTCAAAATCATCTGCTACTTCTGGCGGCGTAACATTGTCATTTTTACCCCATATAATACATGTTGGAGTATGCATTTTTGGGAGATCTTTTGCCATATTATGACGTATTGCGCTTTTCGCAATGGCCAAAGTTCTTATTAATTTATTGCGATCATTAACCGTGGCATATACTTCATCCACAATTTCTTTGGTGGCTATTGCCGGGTCATAAAATACATTCTCTGCCTTGGCTTTGATATAATCATAGTCACCACGTTTGGGATAACTTTCACCCATAGCACTTTCATAAAGTCCAGAACTACCAGTTATTACAAGTCCTTTTATTTTGTCAGGATACAATTTGGTACTTAAAAGAGCAATATGTCCTCCCAGTGAATTTCCCAGAAGAATTACTTCTTTGTTTCCATATCCTAAGTGATCAATAAAGTCTTTAAGGTATTTGGCATAGGTACTAACCTTAGTTTTTATTAATGGTAAAGTGTAGACAGGAAGTTCAGGAATCAATACTTTGTATCCATGTTCTGGGAAATAAGAACTTACACCTTCAAAGTTGCTCAAGCCACCCATCAATCCGTGTAAAATGATGATTGGTGTACCGTCTCCTATATCTAGATAACTAAATTTTCCGTCTTTTTTTAATTCGTGCTCCATTAATACTTCTTACAAGAATTAAAAGCAAATATAGCATTTTCATAATAAGTTTTAAGATTTTTTATCAATACTACAGAATGATTTTCTATAATTCTTTTTCCTACAGATTATTTGATACTCAAAGTGGTCGAACCATGGGTTTTACAAGCTTTAGGTTAGCGCGCTGATAAACAATTTTTTAAAGCTTTTAAGTATTCGAGGTGTGTTTTTTGAGTTACAACTTATTAACAATGTGGTAAATTGTGGTAAATTGTGGTAAATTTTTCAATATATTTGGCTAATTAAACGTTTAGGGAAACGAAGTGGTAAATCTAATCGGGACATATGAATGTAAGGCAGACGCAAAGGGGCGTCTCATGATGCCTGTGGCTTTTAAAAAGCAACTTTCACCTGTGCTACAAGATGGTTTTGTATTAAAAAGATCAGTATTCCAGACATGTTTGGAGCTGTATCCCATGGAAGAATGGAATCTTTTGATGCAAAAAATCAACAAACTTAACCGCTTTAAGAAAAAGAACAATGATTTTATTAGAAGATTTACTGCGGGAGTAAAAGTTGTAGAAATAGACAGTGCTGGCCGTCTTTTAATACCTAAAGATTTGATCAGCTTCGCAGGTATTACCAAAGAACTAGTATTATCCTCTGCTGTTAATATTGTTGAGATTTGGGACAAAAATCAATACGAAAAGGCGATTGATGATGTTACCGTAGATTTTGCAGATCTCGCAGAAGAGGTTATGGGGTTTGATGAAGATGTTAATCAAGGGTAGAGAAAAAGCAATAGTGAATCATTCTTATTGTTTTAAAGCAGTTTGAGTAAGATTAGAAAGTAATAAATGGAACAAACCGAATATCATAATCCAGTTTTGCTGAAGGAAACCGTAGATGGTCTTGCTATTAAGCCAGATGGGGTGTATGTCGATGTTACTTTTGGTGGAGGTGGGCATTCAAGAGAGATTTTGAAAAGATTGGGTCCAGAAGGTAAGCTGTTCGCTTTTGACCAAGATCAGGATGCTTTGGATAATGTGATAGATGATAATAGGTTTACGTTGATCAATGAAAATTTCAGATTCATCAAGCGCTTTCTTAGATTTCACGGAGTAAGAAAAGTAGATGGAATTCTTGGAGATTTCGGGGTTTCGTCTCATCAGTTTGATGTAGCGGAAAGAGGATTTTCTACACGGTTTGAAGCAAATTTAGACATGAGGATGGATCAAAAAGGTGCGCTTTCGGCCTATGAGGTAATTAACGAATATGAAGAAGCAGATCTTCGAACAGTGTTTTTAGAATACGGTGAATTGCGAAATGCTCCGAAACTGGCACGAGCTATAGTGGAGGTAAGAAAAGAAAAACCCATAAAAACAAGTGTAGGGCTAAAAGAGGTGTTAAGTCCTTTTTTGCCCAAACATAAAGAGCACAAAATATTAGCTCAAATATATCAGGCAATACGGATTGAGGTAAATCAAGAGATCGATGTTTTGAAGGAGTTCCTGATGCAAACGTCAGAGTTGCTGGAAAAAGGAGGAAGGATAAGTTTGATCTCATACCATTCTTTAGAAGACAGGCTGGTCAAAAGATTTATACGAAGTGGGATGTTTGAGGGTGAGCCAGAGAAAGATTTATATGGTAATGTGTCAGTACCGTTCAGGAAAGTTGGAGGTTTAATAGTTCCAACTCAGAAGGAGATTAAAGAGAATAATAGAGCGCGTAGCGCTAAGCTTAGAATAGCTGAAAGAATATAATTGAGTAATGATATTCAAGATGATATCAATCAATATGAATAGTAGCAAATTTCAATTTGGAGCTTGAAAATGTTAAGATAAAAGATGAAGCAAACAGTCTATGACATATTAAAAGGAAAGTTTCTTATCGCTGATGATTCGATGAAAAACTGGAGGATGTTGTTGTTTCTTTCTTTTTTGGCAATCATCATGATTGCAAGCTCTCATAATGCTGAAAGTAAGGTGCATGAGATTGCCAGATTAAATGATGAAGTAAGAGAATTAAGAACACAATTTGTAGATGGAAAAACAGAATTGATGAGGCTTAAAATGGAGTCTTCTATTATAAAAAAGATGACTCGTGAAGGATTAAAACGTCCCACAACCCCACCACAAAAGATAATAGTAAAAAACTGAGGAGTTTGGCAATAAAAGAAAGAAACATATTAAACCGGTTGTATTTTATAGCAGCATGTATGTTCATTTTTGCCGTTGCGGTATTAATAAAGTTGGTGAATATACAATTTGTAGAAGGTGACATGTATCGGCAAAAGGCTCAGGAAAGAGTTTTTAAGACCTTTGATATTCCTGCAAATCGAGGAAACCTTTATGACAGTAAAGGGAATCTGTTAGCAACATCAGTTCCAAAGTATAATATTAGGTTTGACGCCCTTACAGTAACTGATAAGGATTTTAGAAAATATGTAAAACCACTATGCGTAGCACTTTCTAAAGAATTTGGAAAGCCGGTTACATATTACGATAAGATGATAAGAACGGCAAGAGCAAATAAGAATAGGTACTTGCTGATTCGTAGAAATCTTGGTTATTCTCAGTACATGAGAGTTAAAGAATTTCCATTGTTTGAGTTTGGTTCTAATCGAGGTGGTTTGATAGTAGAACAAAGTACGGTAAGAGAACATCCAATAGGTAAAATTGCAGAACGTACTGTGGGGTACGAAAGAAGGGATGAAAATGGGTATTATACCAGAGTAGGATTAGAAGGAGCTTATGGACCTTTCTTAAGAGGAAAAGAAGGAAAACGTAAAAAGCAAAAAATAGCCAAAAATCAATGGAAACCAATCGGAGATGCTAATGAAGTAGAACCGCAAGATGGTTATGATGTTGTTTCTACAATTGATGTGAATATACAGGATATTGCACATCATGCATTACTGGGTCAATTAGAAAGATTTGAAGCAGAACACGGCACTGTGGTGGTCATGGAAACCAAAACAGGAGAGATAAAGGCAATCTCTAATCTTGGTCGAACCAAAGCCGGTAAATATTATGAAAAACTGAACTATGCAGTTGGTGAATCTCATGAACCTGGATCTACGTTCAAATTAATGACCATGGTGGCCGCATTGGAAGATAGGGTGATTGATTCAAGTTATGTAGTTGATACTGAAAACGGAAGAGTAAAATTTTATGATAGAATCGTAAGAGATTCTAAATGGGGCGGGTACGGAAAAATATCTGCTGCAAAGGCTTTTGAACTTTCTTCAAATACTGCTTTTGCAAAAATGATTAATAATAATTATAAAGATAATCCTAGAAAGTTCGTCGATCGTCTGATCAACATGGGTCTAGGAGAGACTCTTGGTTTATCCATCAAAGGAGAAGGAATTCCTAAAATTCCATATCCCGGAGATAAAGATTGGTATGGGACTACTTTACCGTGGATGGCTCACGGTTATGGCGTTGCTCTTACCCCTCTACAAACATTGGCTTTTTATAACGCAATTGCTAATGACGGCGAAATGGTAAAGCCTAGATTTATTAAAGAAGTAAAGACCTGGGATAAAACTAGAGAAAGATTCGATAAAGAAATTATTAACCCTACGATTTGTTCTAAGAAGACAGCCAAAATTGTACAAGAGATGATGAAGAATGTGGTAAGAAGAGGAACGGCTGATAATATTCAAAGTGATAATTTTCTTATCGCAGGAAAAACAGGAACCTGTTGGGGCAATTACGGGAAAGATAAAGAGCGGGAGTATATATCATCTTTTGCAGGATATTTTCCTGCGGATAAACCCATTTATTCATGTATTGTAGTAATTCATAAGCCCAATAAAGAAAAAGGCTATTATGGTAGCGAGGTAGCAGCACCTGTATTTAAAACTATTGCTACAAAAATATATAATGATATACCGGTTATCGATGAGGTGTCTTATGCAGTGGTTGAAAGCAATTCTGTAGTGAATAGCTATAAAAAATATTTTCATAAAGCTCAGAAGTATAAAACTATTATGCCCAATGTAAAAGGAATGCCCGCAATGGATGTAATTTCTCTTTTAGAAAATATGGGGCTTAAAGTAGAGTTGAAAGGGGCAGGTAAGGTTGATAAGCAATCTATAGAGCCTGGTGCCAAAGTCAAAGAAAATGAAATTGTTAGACTAGAATTATCGTGACACAGTTAAAAGATATATTATACAAGGTTTCTATCAATGCTGTAGTAGGTAATACAACTACCAGTATTGACAAGATTGAATTTGATTCTCGAAAAATCTCTCAGGATGATGTTTTTGTGGCGATTCGCGGTAATGTTTCAGATGGACATGATTTTATAGCAAAAGCAATTGATCTAGGTGCTAAAGCTATCATTTGTGAAGAAATTACTGATATCCAGGTAAATGGGATTACTTATGTAGTTGTTCAGGATACTAAGTCAGCATTAGCCATTATGGCATCTAATTATTATAATGCTCCTTCAGAAAACTTAAAGCTGGTAGGCGTAACCGGTACAAATGGCAAAACCACCATAGCTTCATTGTTATACCAACTTTTTAAGAAGGCAGGCTTTAAGGTAGGTTTGCTCTCGACGGTTAAAATTCTGGTAGATACCAAGAACTACCAGGCTACGCATACAACACCTGATTCTTTAACGATTAATTACTATCTCAAAGAAATGAATGAAGAGGGAGTAGAATATTGTTTTATGGAGGTTAGTTCGCACGGGATTCATCAAAAACGTACAGAAGGACTTGTCTTTGCAGGAGGTATTTTTACAAATCTATCTCATGATCATCTTGATTATCACAATACCTTCAAAGAGTATAGAGATGTAAAAAAAGCCTTTTTTGATGGATTATCATCGAATGCGTTCGCTTTGACAAATAAAGATGATAAAAACGGAGCTTTTATGCTTCAGAATACCAAGGCAAAACAATATACCTATGCTCTAAAGTCATACGCAGATTATCGAGGGCAGATTTTGGAGAATAATTTAGAAGGATTGTTACTCAAATTAAATGAACATGAGGTTTGGACAAAACTTATTGGGAGTTTTAATGCCTACAACGTATTAGCAATTTTTGCGACTGCAGAACTACTTGGTTTAGAAACATTAGAGACACTTCGGCTTTTAAGTGATTTGCAAAGTGTAAGCGGTAGATTTCAATATTTAATTTCAGAAGAAAAAATAACAGCCATTGTAGATTATGCGCATACCCCCGATGCCTTAAAAAATGTCCTAGAAACTATAAATGATATACGTACTAATAACGAGACATTAATTACAGTGGTTGGATGTGGTGGAGATAGGGATAAAATGAAACGCCCGGTCATGGGTAATATTGCAGCAAAATTGAGCAATAAAGCCATTTTTACCAGTGATAATCCTAGAACAGAAAATCCTGATCAGATTATTGAAGATATTGAGAAAGGAGTAGAGCCACAGGATTATAAAAAGACATTGTCAATAACCGATAGAAAACAAGCAATAAAAACAGCTTGTCAATTAGCCGAGAAAGATGATATCATTCTCATTGCAGGTAAAGGCCATGAAACCTATCAAGAAATTAATGGTGAACGAATTGATTTTGATGATTTTAAAATAGTGAAAGAAGAATTAGAGAAACTAAACAAATAAAATCCTTTTCGCACTCTGGATCAGAGTACGAAAGGTAGTGACCTATGCTATACTATTTATTTGAATATTTGGAAAGCGAGTACCAGTTCCCGGGGGCAACGTTGTTTCGATTCATCACTTTTAGAGCAGCAATTGCGATCATATTATCATTGTTGCTTTCTACAATTTATGGTAGACGAATTATACGATTTCTAAGGAAAAAGCAGATGGGAGAAAGTATTCGTGAATTAGGTCTAGAAGGTCAATCAGAAAAAGCGGGGACGCCAACAATGGGAGGAGTAATTATTATTTTATCCACTTTGGTTCCCGTTTTGTTGTTTGCCAAGCTTGATAACATTTATGTGATCCTGCTCATCATAACCACATTGTGGATGGGGATTATTGGCTTTACTGATGATTTTTTAAAAATTAAAAAGAAAGATAAAGAAGGTTTAGCAGGAAAATTTAAGGTGATTGGTCAAGTAGGACTGGGACTCATAGTGGGATGTATCATGTATTTTCATAATGACATCACGGTTAGACAGGAAAAAGCGAATGCAGACACTGTAGCGGTAGAACGTTCGAATAATGAAAGTGATGATTTTAATCCGGCTATCAAATCTACCAAAACGACAATTCCATTTTTCAAAAATAACGAATTTGACTATTCAGATCTAATAACATGGATTAGTCCTGAAATGGAAAAATATGCTTGGTTAATTTTTATTCCAATAGTCATATTTATCGTAACGGCAGTATCAAATGGGGCTAATCTTACCGATGGGATAGATGGGTTAGCTGCTGGATCCTCTGCAATTATAGTACTTACGTTAGCACTTTTTGCTTGGGTTTCGGGTAATATCATTTTTTCAGACTACCTCAATGTAATGTACATCCCTAATTCTGGTGAGATGACCATTTTTATCACGGCATTTGCAGGATCGCTAGTAGGTTTCTTATGGTATAATACATATCCTGCTCAGGTTTTTATGGGGGATACGGGTAGTTTGACAATAGGCGGGATTATAGCAGTGATAGCAATCGCGATTCGTAAAGAGTTCTTAATACCTATTCTTTGCGGAATATTTTTCATAGAAACCCTATCGGTGATGATGCAGGTAAGTTGGTTTAAGTATACAAGGAAGAAATATGGGGAAGGAAGAAGGATATTTTTAATGTCTCCTTTACACCATCATTATCAGAAAAAGGGAATACATGAGAGTAAGATCGTTGCAAGATTTTGGATCGTGGGAATTTTTTTGGCAATTATAGCAGTAATCACATTAAAAGTAAGATAAAATTTAAGATATACGATTTTGGATTGACGAATTTATGAAAGAAGTATTAAAAGATAGAACTAAAACATTTGCAATTGATTGCTGGAATTTATGCGGAAAGTTTCCTGTTACTAGAGAGTATGATGCCTATTGCAGACAATTAATTAGATGTTCCAGTTCTGTTGGTGCAAATTATCGTGCAGCTTGTCGAGCCAAATCCAATGCCGATTTCATTAATAAGTTAAAAATAGTCGAAGAAGAGGCTGATGAAAGCATGTATTTCTTGGACATTTTTTCAAAAGTTTCTGATAAAGAACATCAGGAAATAAAAAGATTGTCGAAAGAAGCGAATGAATTATTATCAATAATTGTGGCTTCAACTAAAACAGTAAGAAATCGTAAATCGTGAATCATAATTCAAAAATACAAAAACGACTAGTGGTTTTAGGTGCAGGAGAAAGCGGGGTAGGTACTGCTATTCTGGGAAAAAAAGAAGGATATGACGTTTTTGTTTCTGATAAGGGAACAATTACAGACCACTATAAAGAAGTTCTTAGAAATTTTGAAATCGAATGGGAAGAGCAGCAGCATACAGAGAATAAAATTCTGAATGCTGATATCGTGATGAAGAGTCCTGGAATTCCTGATAAGGTTGATTTGGTGCAAAAACTCAAGGGAAAAGAAATTCTAGTAGTGTCAGAGATAGAGTTTGCCTCAAAATATACTAAGGCAACAATAGTAGGAGTAACCGGAAGTAATGGAAAAACCACTACCACAATGCTTACTCATTATATATTGAAGCATGGCGCACTTGAGGTAGCTATGGCGGGAAATATTGGAGATAGCTTTGCCAGACAAGTTGCAGAAAATGATGCTCCTTTTTATGTGTTAGAACTTAGTAGTTTTCAGTTAGACGGAATTAGAGATTTTGCTCCGCATATAGCTGTTTTAACCAATATTACACCAGATCATCTGGATCGATATGAAGATAAGTTTGAAAATTATATCGCATCAAAATTCAGAATTACAATGAATCAAAATGAAGAGGATTATTTCATTTATGATGCAGATGATGAAGTGATAACGAACAACCTGAAAAAACATCCCATTCGATCAAGATTACTACCATTTTCATTAAAAAGAAAACTGGAAAACGGGGCTTATTTAGAAGAAGGAAATATAAAAATAACTATAGATAACAACAAATTCATCATGCCAACAACAGATTTATCATTAAAGGGGAATCACAACGTGAAAAACGCAATGGCCGCGGCTACTGTATCACAATTATTGAAAATACGAAAGGTAACTATTAGGGAGTGCCTCGAAAACTTCCACGGTGTGGAACATAGACTGGAGAATGTATTAAAAATAAATAACGTACAATATATTAATGATTCTAAAGCTACAAATGTTAATGCTACTTTTTATGCGCTAGATGCTATGAAATCTGCTACAGTATGGATCGTTGGCGGCGTAGATAAGGGTAATGATTACTCAGAATTGTATTCACTTGTTAATGAAAAAGTGAAAGCAATTATCTGTCTTGGTGTTGATAACACTAAGATTATTAATGCTTTTGGTAACTGTGTTGATGATATTTCCGAAACGCAATCCATGAAAGAGGCGGTAAATATGGCTTATAAAATAGCCGAGCGAAATGAAAATGTTTTATTGTCTCCGGCCTGTGCAAGTTTTGACTTATTCAAAAATTATGAAGAAAGAGGAAGACAGTTTAAAGAAGCGGTAAGAGAATTATAAATAAACAGAGAATACATAAAATTATACAAAGAAAGGTGGATAGATAACTACGATAATAAAAACTAGTAATAAGAATGACCAAAATACTTAGAAATATAAAAGGTGATAAAGTGATATGGGCAGTAGCTGCCTTGTTGGCATTATTCTCTTTTTTACCAGTGTATAGTGCGAGTAGTAATTTGGCATATTTATATGGCGATGGGGATACCTTTAGTTTTTTAGTTAAACATTTTGCACATCTGGTCTTAGGTTTCTTGATTATGTATGGAGTGCATAAAATACCCTATCATTATTTCAAGGGACTTTCTATCATTATGATCCCCGTAGTTTTAGTGTTATTATTGGTGACGATGGCTCAAAATAACACCATAGAAGGAGCTAATGCAAGCAGATGGATTCGTTTACCTTTTGTAGGAGTAACGTTTCAGACTTCTACCTTGGCAGCTGTGGTTCTCATGGCCTATGTTGCCAGGTACCTTTCAAAAATTAAAGATCAAAAAGTATCGTTTAAAGAAACTTTACTGCCACTTTGGTTACCAGTATTTTTGGTGCTCATGCTCATTTTACCTGCAAATTTCTCTACGGCAGCAATTATATTTTCAATGGTAATTATGTTGGTATTTCTTGGTGGATACCCATTAAAATATATTTCAGCAATTCTGGGGTCTGGTTTTATTGTATTAGTGTTTTTTATGCTATTCGCCAAAGCCTTTCCAGGAATGTTTCCCAATAGAGTTGATACCTGGGTAAGCAGAATCGAGAATTTTACTGATAATAAAGATACACAGGAGGACTATCAAATCGAACGTGCAAAAATAGCTATTGCAAGAGGTGGAATTGTTGGCACTGGTCCTGGCAAAAGTGTACAGAGAAACTTTTTACCACAATCATCCTCAGATTTTATTTATGCTATTATCATAGAAGAATGGGGGTTTTTAGGCGGTGTATTTTTAATGCTATTGTACATGTTTCTTCTTTTTAGATTAGTAGTTGTTGCACATAAGAGTGAAGATGTCTTTGGGAAACTGTTGGTCATTGGAGTCGGACTTCCTATCGTGTTTCAGGCATTGATTAACATGGCGGTAGCGGTAGAATTATTTCCGGTTACGGGTCAAACACTTCCTTTAATTAGTAGTGGAGGAACATCTATTTGGATGACTTGTCTGGCTATAGGAATCGTATTGAGTGTAAGTAGTAAACGAGAAGCAATCATTGAACAAGAATTAGATAAAGAAAAAGAAGAAAATCCTCTAGAGGTGTTACGAGAAGCTGTATGAGCAAAGGATTGAAAATCATATTATCTGGCGGAGGAACAGGAGGACATATCTATCCTGCGATAGCTATTGCAAACGAGTTGAGCAACAGGTACCCAGATGCCTCATTTTTGTTTGTGGGTGCAAAGGATCGTATGGAAATGCAAAAAGTACCACAAGAAGGGTATGAGATTGTTGGACTTTGGATTAGTGGAATTCAAAGAAAATTGACATTGAGTAATCTCTTGTTTCCAATTAAATTGCTGAGTAGTCTGTGGAAATCAAGAAAAATAATTAAAAGTTTTAAGCCTGATGTTGTTATTGGCACTGGTGGTTTTGCCAGTGGTCCTTTGCTGAAGGTAGCAGGTTCTAAAAAAATACCTACAGTACTTCAGGAACAAAACTCATTTCCTGGAATAACTAATAAATGGTTGTCCAAAGAAGCTAGTAAAATCTGTGTGGCTTATGATGGTATGGATCAGTTTTTTCCAAAAGATAAAATTATCAAAACAGGTAATCCCGTTCGCCAGGATCTATTAGAAATTGATGGTAAAAGAGAAATAGCTTTATCAAAATATAACCTTGATCCCAATAAGAAAACGATTTTGGTCTTAGGAGGAAGTTTAGGAGCACGAAAAATTAATCAATTCATTGAGAAAGAACTTGATTTCTTTGCTCGGCAAGAGGTTCAGGTAATCTGGCAGTGTGGCAAATTGTATTATTCAGAATATAAAAAACATGATAATCAAAATTCTGTACAAGTACATCAGTTTCTAGATACCATGGATCTGGCTTATGCAGCGGCAGATATTATCATTTCGAGAGCAGGAGCAAGTTCAGTTTCAGAATTATGCATTGTGGCTAAACCAGTATTGTTCATCCCATCACCTAATGTAGCCGAAGATCATCAAACGAAAAATGCAAAGGCTATTGTCGATAAAGGTGGGGCAATTATGTTAAAAGAAGGTGAGTTGGATTCAAAATTTGAGAGTACGTTTTCTAAAATATTAGCGTCTGAAGAAAAGCAAAAGGAACTTTCGAAAAATATAAAAAATCTGGCGTTACCTAATGCAACATCAGATATAGTCAATGAAATTGAAAAATTAATAAAAGAATACTAGTGTATAGCATATAAATGAACAAGGAGTTAGAGAACATAAAGAATATTTATTTTATCGGTATTGGCGGTATTGGTATGAGTGCGCTTGCTCGATATTTTAAGTTTTTAGGCAAGAATGTTGCTGGATATGATAAAACTCCTAGCCAAATCACTACAGATTTAAGTAAAATCGGTATTGAAATTCATTTTGATGACGAAGTAAGTGCTATACCTGATGTGTTTTTGAATAAAGAAGAAACACTTATAGTGTACACACCAGCTATTCCTGTGGATCATAAAGAGCTTAACTATGTGCGTGATCATGGATATGACCTAAAAAAGAGAGCTGAAGTTCTGGGGATAATTACAAAAAATACATATACACTTGCTGTAGCAGGGACTCATGGAAAAACAACCACAACAGCAATTTTGGCTCATTTGCTGAAAGAAAGTGGGGCAAAAGTGACTGCATTTCTAGGTGGCATTAGCGAGAATTATAACTCTAATCTAATTTTAGAAGGTAATGAAGTGGTGGTAGTTGAGGCTGATGAATTTGACAGGTCTTTTTTGCAATTGTACCCAGACATCGTAGCGGTAACTTCTATGGATGCAGATCATTTGGATATATATGAAGAAGCTAACGCCCTAGAAGAATCTTTTGTAGAATTCTCGTCAAGAGCAAAAGATCATCTTTTGGTCTGTAATGGACTTCCGATTTCTGGGATAACTTTTGGAATAGAAGACAATTCTGATTACTGTGCTCAACATATTAGAATAGATAATGGAACATACATTTTTGATTTAAAAACCCCCAACAAACTCATTAGGGATTTGCATTTAAACCTGCCAGGTAGACATAACTTGTTAAATGCCATTACAGCCTTTGCTATTGCGATGCTATACGGCTCCCCGACCACATCACTAGCAAAGGCTTTATTATCATTTAAAGGAGTTCAGCGTAGATTTAGTTATCAAATCAAAACTCCAGATATCGTTTATGTAGATGATTATGCGCATCACCCAACAGAGATTAATGCTTTACATCAGGCGGTACGAGAAATGCATCCTGACAGAAAGGTATTGGCTGTTTTTCAGCCTCATTTATATAGCAGAACCAGGGATTTTGCATCAGATTTTGCAGCTAGCCTTAGTCAATTTGATCAATTATTGCTGTTAGACATTTATCCTGCAAGAGAATTACCTATAGAAGGAATAACATCGCAATGGTTATTAGAAATGATTACAAGTGAAGATAAAAAGCTAGTGTCAAAAGATAATTTGGTCGATGAAATATTAAAAAGTGAACCCGAAGTTGTAGTCACCATAGGAGCTGGAGATATAGGAGAGGAAGTAAATAGTATTAAAGAGGCATTATTAGTATGAAGAAGAGGGCATTAACATATCTAAAATTTAGTAGCTTGATCTTATTAGTGATTGTTCTTTTTGCATTTACTAGTAAACGTAATAAGCAAAGAAAGATTAGTGAAGTGCTTATAGAATTCATCGAAGAGCAGGATCCTTACGTAAACGAACTCATGGTTAATAAATTGTTAATACAAAATGACGGAAGGGTTACGAACGTGGGTAAAGAAATTTTAGTTTTGAATACTGTAGAGCAAAAGCTGGATTCACACAAAATGATCGAGCATTCTGATGTGTATCTTACTGTAAGTGGGGAGCTTAGGGCTAGAATTAAACAACGCACCCCAATTGCAAGAGTGAACGCAGTTACTCCTTTTTATGTAGATATTACAGGAAATACGATGCCTCTGTCTGATAGTTATTCGGCACATGTGCCTTTAGTACATAACGTATCAGAGAGAGAAATTCCAGAAGTTTTTCCATTACTGAAGAAAATTCAGGATGATGAATTTTTGAAAAAGCATGTAGTTGGGGTATATCTGAACGTAAAAGGGCAATACGAATTAGAGCTTAGAGTATACTCTTTTAGAGTAGTAATTGGGGAAGTAGAAAATCTTACTGGTAAGATCAAAAATTTTAAGGCATTTTATCAAAAGGCACTTAGAGATAAGAGCCTTGATAAGTACAAAAAAGTCAGTTTACAATTTAGTAATCAAGTGGTGTGCACAATAAAATAATACCATTATGGAAAGAGAAAGAAATGATATAGCGGTAGGATTAGATATAGGGACAACAAAGATTGTCGCTATGGTCGGGAAGTATAATGAATATGGAAAGATGGAAGTCCTGGGAGTAGGTAAGTCCAAAAGTTTGGGTGTGCATCGTGGGGTAGTTAATAATATCACGCAAACTATACAATCAATACAACAAGCTGTTCAAGAAGCAGAGAGTGTTTCAGGTATTAAAATCACCGATGTGACGGTAGGGATTGCAGGTCAACATATTCGAAGTTTGCAACATAGCGATTACATCACTAGACCTAATGCAGATGCCGTTATCGATGAGGATGATATAGAGAAATTATGTAATCAGGTACACAAACTGGTGATGTTACCAGGAGAAGAGATCCTGCATGTACTTCCTCAGGAATATAAAGTAGACGGTCAAGCCGAAATAAAAGAACCTGTGGGAATGTATGGAGGAAGACTAGAAGCTAATTTTCATGTTGTTGTTGGTCAGGTAACTTCTATTAGAAATATTGGGCGATGTGTAAAAAGTTCTGGGTTAGAATTGTCTGATGTTACCCTAGAACCTTTGGCTTCGGCAAATGCAGTATTAAGTCAGGAAGAGAAAGAGGCAGGGGTCGCACTTATCGATATTGGAGGGGGTACTACTGATCTGGCAATATTTAAGGATGGCATTATTCGTCATACTGCTGTGATTCCGTTTGGAGGAAATGTGATTACAGAAGATATTAAAGAAGGATGTTCTATTATTGAAAAGCAAGCAGAGTTACTGAAAATAAAATTTGGATCTGCCTGGCCCGGAGAAAATAAGGATAATGAGATTGTATCAATTCCAGGTCTGCGGGGTAGAGAACCTAAGGAAATTACCCTTAAAAATTTGTCCAAAATTATTCATGCACGTGTAGTTGAGATTGTCGAACAAGTGTTTTTAGAGATAAAAAACTATGGGCATGAATCTCCAAAGAAGAAATTGATCGCGGGGATCGTCTTAACAGGCGGGGGGTCACAGCTCAAGCACCTTAAGCAATTGGTAGAATATATCACTGGCATGGATACCCGTATAGGATACCCAAACGAGCATTTGGCAGGCAATAGTGATGCAGAAACAACTAGCCCAATGTATGCAACGGCAGTTGGATTGGTAATGGATAGTCTGGTACATATTAAAAAACAAAAAAAGTCGACCCAAAAAGAAGCTTTGGCAAATGCTGAGGCGACACAACAGGTTGAGGCAACAGATACCAATGTTATTGAAGAAGAAAACCCTAGAGTTGATCTTAAGCCAAGAAAGAATATTCTTGAAAAATGGACAGAAAAATTCAAAGAATTTTTGGATAACGCAGAATAGTTTAGGAAGGAAAAAGTTCAGATTTGAACGGTAAAAAATAGAGTAAGAAAAGCAGGAGAACCAGAAAATTAGCAATTATGAGTAATAACGAAGAATTCGAAAACATTTCGTTTGATTTACCCAAAAATCAATCTAATGTGATCAAAGTGATCGGAGTAGGAGGAGGAGGTAGTAATGCCATCAACCACATGTTTCAACAAGGAATAAAAGGGGTTGATTTTGTCATCTGTAATACAGATTCACAGGCATTAGAGAATAGTTCGATTCCTAATAAAATTCAGTTGGGAGTTTCATTAACTGAAGGTTTAGGGGCAGGAGCCAATCCAGAAGTTGGCGAGCAATCCGCTGTAGAAAGTTACGAAGAAATAAAAACCATGTTGGATACCAATACCAAAATGATTTTTATCACTGCAGGTATGGGTGGTGGTACTGGTACCGGAGCAGCTCCTATTATTGCAAAAATGGCTAAAGAATTGGATATTCTTACCGTGGGAATAGTGACTATTCCTTTCCAGTTTGAAGGTCGTATGCGTAATGAGCAGGCACAATTGGGTGTAGAACGTCTTCGTGCCCATGTGGATTCTTTGATCGTGATCAATAATAATAAACTACGCGAAGTATATGGTAACCTTGGGTTTAAAGCTGGTTTCTCTAAGGCAGACGAGGTTCTTGCCACTGCTTCTCGAGGTATCGCCGAAGTTATTACACACCACTATACGCAAAACATAGATTTACGTGACGCAAAAACGGTACTAAGTAATAGTGGTACGGCAATTATGGGGTCTGCTAATGCCTCTGGTAATAAACGTGCTCACGATGCTATTGTAAAGGCACTGGATTCTCCGCTACTTAATGATAATAAGATCACCGGAGCCAAAAATGTACTGCTGCTAATTGTATCTGGTAGAGAAGAGATAACTATCGACGAGATTGGTGAGATCAATGATCACATTCAACAAGAAGCGGGACATGGTGCGAATATTATTATGGGTGTAGGAGAAGATGAGTCGTTAGAAGACGCCATCTCTGTAACAGTAATCGCAACAGGATTCGATGTCGAACAGCAAGACGAGATTGTAAATACAGAAACCAAGAAAATTATTCATACCCTTGAAGATGAGCAGCGTACTGCAGTGCAAGATTTAACTCCAAAATCTACAGGTAAGGTTAAGCCAATACTTTCTCCGTTGCCTAAAAAGGAAGAGGCAGAAGAGTCTTCAATAATAAAGCATGAATTGATTGAGGATGTAGAAGAAGTCGATGAGCCTTTGATTCCTACTACAGATCTCTTGAAAAATATTGATGTGAACTATGAAATAGTGGATGCTTTTTCTACCGATAATGATTTTGTGATTATTAATGCACAAGATATTATTAAAGAAATAGAAGTTAATGATGCAAAAGAAATAGCAGAACAAGAGAAAGAAGATCAATTTTCATTGGCATTCGATATGCCTGTTGGAGCAGGTAAAGAAGAAACGGTTAATGAAATTACTTCTGAAAACTCTGTAACTGAAAAGATCGAAGAAGAACAACCCATAATTTTTGATCTAAGTGATGATATCTTAGATATGGAGGTTAACGAACCTATAGAAGTGGTACCAACAAGCGAACCTATATCAGGAGGTGTTCGAAAATACAGTCTAGAAGACTATATGGAAGAAGAAAAAAGGTTAACTGAAGCACAACCAGAAGTTATGGAAGAAGATGAAGAGGTTCTTTTTGAAAAGAAAACGGTTGCTCCAGCTCCGGAAACAGAGCCAACCGAAGATGTAGATCCTATAAATCAACCTATTTCTGAAACACTAAAGGCCAGAGCGGCAGAACGTCGTGAAAAGATGAAAGAATTTAATTATAAATTCAGGAACAGTTCTAACAAGATTGATGATATCGAAAAAGAACCGGCCTATAAGCGTGCTGGGATAGATGTAGATGCAAAACCTGATGATTCTGGATTGTCACGTACTTCACTAGGAACCGATGGTAATGATGATATACAATTAAGAAAAAATAATTCATTTCTACATGATAATGTAGACTAAAAGATTTTAATAACTAAAATTGCGAGATAACCGATAATCTAACGATAGATTATCGGTTTATTTTTTATCTTCGCAATCCGTAAGAATAAAATTTATACCCATGAGTTTACAAGCAAAAGTAATGACCGCAATGAAAGAGGCTATGAAGGCCAAAGATACCAATGCGTTAACCTCATTACGAGCTATTAAATCGGCTATTTTGTTAGCTCAAACAGAAAGCGGAGCAAAAGAAGAACTTACAGAGGATCAGGAGTTAAAATTGCTGCAAAAATTGGTAAAACAACGTAAAGACAGTGCTGTAATTTTTGCAGAACAAGGTAGAGATGACCTGGCGCAACCAGAATTAGATCAGGCCAAGGTAATCGAGCAGTTTTTACCGGTACAGTTAAGCGAAGAAGAAATTGAAAAAGTAGTGGTAGATATTATTGCCAAAACAGGAGCAGACGGTATGAAGGATATGGGAAAAGTAATGGGAATGGCTTCTTCTCAACTGGCAGGTAAGGCAGATGGCAAAACTATTTCTACGATAGTAAAAAGTAAATTGTCTTAGAAATTTTATATCGGCCGTGTGGCGCAACTGAATAGCGCATCAGATTTCGGCTCTGAGGGTTGGGGGTTTGAATCCCTCCACGGTCACATCAAGCAAGAAACCACACCATTTGGTGTGGTTCTTTTTTTTATGGAAAAAGCTAAACGTAGTTTGAAGCTTTGGAATGAAATAAAGAACCAGAGCAATAGCTCGTGGTTTCTTATTTGCAGTAGTGAGCTTAACGGGATCAACTTGGTTAATCCCTTTATGGTTAAAAATTAAATATTTTGACCGAGTGTAAGTTGAAATATTAAAAAATTGTCTTTTCTTACCGAAGAAGCTCTTACCAAATTTTTATATTTGGCTATCACGGAAACAACTAAAAAATGGTTGACGCTCATGAGGCATTGAGGCATCATTTTGAATCAATTTTTTTCGATCTATGTAAAAAAGGATTCGACTCTAGAAAGTCAAATTTCTAATATTTTTGCTTACACATTTTATAGGATAATGTCATGAGATCAGAAACTTCTGGATTGGACCGGGCAAATCTCTTTTTATTATTAGGTTTGAGGCGATTGCAATCAGCTTTTGTAACTGTTTAATTTTCTTCAATTTTAACTACCAAACTTCATAAATACTCTTGCATAAGAGGTTCGTAGAAAAACCAAAATTGATCAGGCATTTAATACCAAATCCCTGTAATCTGCAGGAGTTTTGCCAACCGTATTTTTAAAAACGCGATGAAACGATGTTTTACTAGAAAAACCTACTTCGTAACCAATAGCAATGATTTTATTATCAATAAACTCTGGGTTTTGCAAACGTTTTTTCGCTTCATGAACCCTATATAGGTTAATAAATCCATTAAAATTCCTTTTAAAACAATCATTCAAAATTTGGGATAACAAATGTACACTTATGGATAGATGTTCCGCCATGTCAGATTGCTTTAGATCTGGGTTAAGGTAAGGTTTTTCTTTATCCATATACTCTAATATTCTAGTGGTATAGGTTGCTTTTTCTTCATCACTTAAAGAAGAATTTTGATATTTTCTCTTAGATTCAGACTCTTCATCCACAGATGATGACATAGCCAATGCCTCTAGTTTAATTTTTAAAGATAGATTTTCGTTTTCCAAAATCTTACGATTCTGGAGCATCTGTTGATTTTCTTTCTGTAGTTGTTTTTTCTTTTTAATATAAACGATAAGGATTACTGAAAGAATTAGTATAATAGGGATACTATACAAAAGCAATTGGTCAATAGATTTTTTTTGTTCTATGATCACTTTTTCTTTTTCGGCAAGTTCTTTTTCAACATCCAGGCGTTTAGCCTTGGTAAGCGTGGTTAAAAAATTATCTTTTGCTTTAAGATACTTTTTATAGTTTACATTTGAAGCTTCGAACTCTTCCAATTCTTCATTTATTTGGGCTATAACGAGATAATTGTTCATTATCAACTCTTTATATCCTTGTTTTATGGCAATTTTATTAGACGCTACGGCTTTTTGCAAAGACTCATCAAATTGTTTGAGATTTTTTAAGGCATTAGCCATATGATGTAAGCTTAGCGCCTGGTATTCTACAGATTTAATTTCTTTAGCAATTTGCAAGGACTCTTTAGCGGTAGACAAGGCTTTTTCATATCGTTTTAAGAGTAAGTAGGACTCAGCAATATTTACTTTGGCAAAACCAACCACATTTAGACTTTGACCTTTATTCTCAATTTCGGTTCCTACTTGCTCTGTCTTTTTATGATATTCTAAAGCTTTTTCATATTCTTTTTGATAGATGCTTACACCCCCTAGCGCACCAAGAGCAGAAGCTTTAAGAACCAAAGGAAGCCGTTGCTCCTCCTGCAGTTCAATGACTTCGTGCGCAAGTTGATTTACTTTATCATATTCGCCTATATTCTCATAGGTATTACAAAGATTCATTAAAAGAACAGCCATCTCTAACTCATTCAAACCACTTTCTTCTGCTACATCTAATACCTGTTGAAATTTAGCGATCGCATTTTCATAAGCTCCTGTTTTATCTAATACTACGGCTTGTTGGATTAAAACCCGATTTTTTAATTGTTGCAGATCATTTTTCTCACAAATACGATAGATAGAATCGAGATATTTGTTATAGTTCTTATAATCCCCTTTATTAAAAACTTCCTTTCCTAGAGAAATGAGCTTTTGAAGCCTATTTTTCTCTTCTACATTGATATCTAAGGTATCACTTATAAAAACCTGAGATCTTCCTTCAAAGATGAAGCAGAATACAACAACAGTAATTATAATAAATTGATATATGAGGCGACGCATAGAACGGAGAATGTTTACTTATTCAGGTGAGCTAAATTTCGTTTACAATAATAAAACATTAAAGTTAAGCATTAAAATTATAGAATTTAATAGGTGCAAATATCCGCAAATTAACAAAAATAGTTACTCGTACACTATTAAAAAGGCTGGGCTAAAGTTGAAAACCAGTACTACATCGAATTAGTAAACTAAAAGATTTTTCTTAAATCGAGTGCCAAGATATAAAATGAGACCGCCTTCTTGACTATTGTTTTTAGGTTTACTGCTCGAAAATAAAGTAAATCTACTAAATCTTATTATCAAATCATTGAACACATGACAACCAAAAATTTTGTACCACAGCTTATAATGCTTTAAATTTCTTTTATCGTTTTACTGCTTGCGAGGGTGACCAAGGTCCTGCCGGGCCCGAAGGACCTGCTGGAACAGACGGAATGGACGGAGGCGATAGTGGTATAGGACATCTCATCTTTACAGGCGATGTAAGTGATGAAGAAGCTAGTCAAATTATTGCTACCCGAACAGGTAGTAATACCCACACCATCCTGTTACGCAATACCAACAATCTTACGTCACTCACTTTTGAAGGTCTCGAAAACGTAGTGAATTTAGAAATCACTAACAATGAAAGCTTACAACAATTGTCTTTTCCTGACCTTAAAAACTCTTATGAACGTTTTTCAATAATCAATAATGCTGAATTAACAGAAATTGATCTATCTCAATTAAGAGAAGATTATGGAATAAGTATTATAGATAACCAATCGCTTAGTACACTCATCTTATTGTCATTACAAACGATGATCAATGGCCTGGACATCTTTCGCAATAACATGATTAATACATTGTCAATTCCAGAATTGACCAGCGCTAATGGTTTATCAATTTATGATAATGACAACCTAGAGTCCATCACTGCTGCAAAACTTATTAATGTAAACGGGAGATTAAATGTATTTAATAATATGAACTTGTCATCGGTGGCGTTTTCTAACCTTGAGAGCACGGGAGAGTTAAGTATTGCAGGAGAAAATAAAATGGAGGTTGTTAGTTTTCCTAAACTCAAGGAGATTACAAGCGATGTTGTAATTCGTCGCACTACTGCACTGAAAGTCGTAAGACTGCCACTTTTTACAGGAAATGAAAATATAGAATTGCAAATTGAATATAACCCTGTGCTTACCGAAGTTAGTACAGGTATACTCACAAAACTCAATAGATTAAACATAGTTAGTAACCCTCTCTTGGTTACTATTCCTACATTAAGTGCTATTGAAGGTGAAATATCAAGCATCAACGTGACCGAAAATCCTTTAATAGAGCAATTAGATATTTCTAAACTTACTACCTTACAGTATTGTGATATTGAGGGGAACGAAAACTTATCCTCTATTTCTTTGACCAATCTTAATGCCGTAACAAGAAAACTAGAAATCAGATTTAATTCAAAATTATCTTCAATTGATCTTTCGAATTTAGTTTCCGTTGGGGCAGATAGTGGTAATCCTCCATTTGTATTTTGGGAAAATGCATTAACCAGTTTATCAATACCGAAACTTACAACCTTTAAAGATATATTTGTTAATGAAAGTCAATTGGTCACCTTTGATCTGTCTGCTGCCAGTACTTTTGAAGATATACGTGTAGATTCAGAATTACAATTAACCACTGTTAACATATCCTCGGCAACAGATTTTCTTATTATCGATCTGGATACTCCTGGGGGAATTGCAACAGCTGCCATTGATAACATATTCTCTTCTTTAGTTGCTAAAACCCCTGTCATTACAGGTACCCGAATTACTGTAAGAGGAGTTACCTCTGCACAGACAGCAACAAATGTGCAAACGTTACGGGATAATGGTAATGATGTGACTTTCAGGAATTAGCCGCATACAACAGAAAATAGTAAAGAAAATTAATAGGGAAAGGAGTAGTGCTCTTTTCCCTATTTTTATAGTATTTGCTTTTACTCTACAGAATTTTATATTTGCACTCACTTTTGCACATTACCCCACCTTGGTGCAAGATGTATCTAATTTTTTTAAACTTAAATTTTTTAATTATGAAGAACCTGATTCAGGATCAATTAACCTGTGAAGAAAAAGACAAAGCAAACGAACTTATTAGTGGTTTAGAAAATTTGTTTTTTAACAAATTAAAAGCACTTACAGAAAAAGAAAGGGGTGGGGTGAAAGCAATTAACGAGAAAAATAAATTGTTAGTGAATAAGATTAGGGATTATAGTCAGCACAGTCAGTCCTTACGTTCTCCGGATGTAGATTGGAAAGAGTTTGAATCAGATTATGAAGCTCGTGTATTTTTAGAACAACTTATGGAGCGTCTTAATCGTTTATCGTATCAAGTTGAAAGTACCAAAATGCTTCATGATAATGATAATTATGATGATGCCCTTATCGATTATGCGTTTTCACAATATAGCAAAGGTGCTGGCAAACCTGGTTTTACTGAAAAAGTAGCAGAATTAAAGCAATTTTTTCCACGCTCAAAAAGAATCGTTAGCGATGATAGTGACCAAGAAAACGATGTGTAAGTATCTTTAAAAAGATCGTCAAAAAAACACCTGATTATTTAGTAATCGGGTGTTTTTATTTTGAAACAAATCCTGGATCATTTTTCGATACGTAAACTTTCTACTAGCATTATCAAATATTTAGCAAAAAACGACCAGTTTCACCCAAAAGATGAAGTGATAGGCTTTTTTAACCTTCGGTTTAACTAAAAATATGAAGTATTTAGTTAAAAATACAGAGTATTTAACCAACTGGCTTAAAATTTTAGCTTTTCTGACTAAAACTTTATAGAAAACGGTTAAATTTTAAATCTTTATTACTAAAACCTTTATCTTTTTTGCCGAACGCTTCGTTTTTTGATCTAAATACTGTGTTTTTTAATCTAAATGCTATATGTTTTGAAAATTTGAAATGACAAAAGTTTTTTTATTTAAAAATTATGACATTGGTGGGGTACATTCACATTCTTCTGGTATGTAATCGATATAATCCTCACCTCTTTCAAAACACTTATCGATTAGGCAACAATCATATTCACAAATAGTAGATTTTAGCTCAAAACTATAATTAAAGACACCTTTTTCGTAACAAATATTAGGGGGAGTAAAACCAGGACGAAAACAATCTCTTGGCTTTTCTGAGTAGCTATATCCATATTTTTCTTTAAGAGAATCAACTCCTGCGTAAAGAAATTCAAGACAACTGGGTCTCCCAGCATTCCAATCCTCAGTATCAGCCTTTTTACATGCATCCATAGCTCTAACATAAAATTCATAATCTGATTTTGATAAAGTCTGATTTTCTATAATATTTGTAAGTCTTGAGTTAGAAAGATTATCAAAAACCTGTATTCTTATATCGTTAAGAATCAAAGAATCAACTTGGCTTAGGGTATATTTTTTTTCTAAGAGCTCTTGGGTTTTGTTTAGCTCTTTTAAATATTCGCTCAATGCAGCTTCATTAGCGTACCCAAAAGTAATTGCCAGCCTTTCAAAATTATCTGAACTCATATCATCCCATAGATCTTGTTCTTTATATTCGAGAAGAAGTTCATTTGCAGCTTGCAAATCCGGTATTTCCGTGTCATCAAAATAATATAACTCCATAAATTTGATAAAATCGGGATCTTCTGCGAGTTCACTAATGGGGAGCATTTCGGTTTCTTCACCCGTTTCAGAATTGTTGTTGTCATCGCTACCGCAGGCAAAGAATAGGGCAGTAATAACGATCATTATCATGTTTGTTTTTAGTGTTTTCATTTTTGTCGTTTTGATATCTTAAATATCATAGTTAAGATTTATAAATTTTGAAGTTTGCGCTTTTTTGTGTCACGATTAATAATGGAAAAATAACTAACGAATGTTAAATTAAGATACCGTATCCGGACCACATAATTCATCCTCTAATTCTGGGTAGCTTTCTCCTAAATCACATCTTTTTACAATACAACAGTCATAATCCTTACCTGTATCTTCAATGTCATCTTGATAGTCAAAATATTCTATTCTTAGACACATTACGGGTGGTTCGACGGTTGTATATGTATAACATACCTCAACTCCAGGATCATCAAATTCGTATCCGTATTCTATAACAAGCCTTCGCTGTGCTTCCTCAAGTCTTTTTGCACAAGTTCTTGCATTATTGTCTTCTAAAAATTCATTAGTATCTAATGCTTCACATTCATCAAATGCAGCCCAGGCATTTTTATTTAGTCTGGCCTCCTTAATTGAATTCTTAACAAGTATTTTCATTTTTTGTCTAACGAGATCATCGTACACAGCCATTCTTATGGTATTAAATTTTAAAGAATCTGCTTGGCTAAGGACATACCTATTTTCCAAAAGATTTTGAACATCATGCAATTCATTTAGTTTTATACTTAAAGCTGTGGCGCTATTGTAACCATAAACCTCAGCTAGTTTTTCAAACTGGTTTAGGGCCATATTATTCCACACCCCTTGTTCGTTATATTTTTTACGCAATTCCTTGGCCGCTTGCAAATCTGGTATTTCAGTTTCATCAAAATAATATAACTCCATAAATTTGATAAAATCCGGATCTTCTGCGAGTTCGCTGATGGGTCTGATTTCGGTTTCTTCACCGGTTTCAGGATTGTTGTTGTCATCGCTACCGCAGGCGAATAATAGGGCAGTAATAACGATCATTATGATGTTTGTTTTTAGTGTTTTCATTTTTTCAGTTTAATTTTTTAAAATTTGTCTGTTAACAGAAATATCCAAGCAATCAGAAAAGCTACGAGCTTTGCAAAGCTGTTTAGCAGGCTTAGTATTCTAATAATTTTATCCTAATAATTAGGATATCACCATCACGCAATGTTTTGCAGCAAACGCAGGTAAGCAACAATCATGATCTTCACCCACTTCAAAACATTTTTGAATCATACAACACATCCGGTTGTTAAACTCAATACTCAGATCAAAGTTATAATCAGGACGTCTTTCAATTGGAATTCCCCAATTCTCAATGTAATATTCTAAATAAATTTCGTTAATTCTTTTAAAGTAATCTCTAGTACAACTTTGGACAGGATCTTCATAATCTTGTTCCCAACATTGTACAAACGAATCATTCCAATCTGATTCGGGCGATCTTAGATTTTGAAGTGAATTATTGATCTGATCTCTTGAATACCGTTCTAAAAGTTCATCAAAAACTTTTCTACTTTCTGCCTCAAGAGCTACCGTATCTGCTTGAGTCAATGCATAATTCTTTTCTAATAACTCTAGAGATGTGTTTAATTCTTTCAAATAAGCCTCTAATGCTGCTGCACTGCCATAACCAAAAGTTAGGGCATATCTTTCAAATTGTTCTTCGTTAAAGTCATTAAATGAATCCGGCTCACCCAATTCGATATAAAGATCATAAGCGGCTTGTACATCTGGGATTTCGGGAACAGTAAAATAGTACAACTCCATAAACTTGATAAAATCCGGATTTTCTGCCAGTTCGCTAATGGGCCAGATTTCTTCGCCGGTTTCAGGATTGTTGTTGTCATCACTACCACAGGCAAAGAATAGGGCAGTAGTAATGATCATTATGATGTTTGTTTTTAATGTTTTCATGGTTTTTGTTTTTTTAAATTTTTATAGAAACCTCATTGAAACCCCACGGGTCTCAAAGAACCCTGGGGTTTTTTATCTAATC
Source organism: uncultured Aquimarina sp. (assembly GCA_947500845.1). GTDB lineage: Bacteria > Bacteroidota > Bacteroidia > Flavobacteriales > Flavobacteriaceae > Aquimarina > Aquimarina celericrescens. The sequence continues at coordinate 36,944 of CANMTP010000002.1, read as the reverse complement.
ATTTTATTTATCCTTGTTCTACCTCTACAGGTAATTTATTGCTAGAAAATGAATAGCAAATTGTAAAGTTGTAAACTTTGTAGAACAGGTCGCTATTTAAATGGTGCGGTCACATAGTCTGTCAAGGGCACAACTAAAGACTCCCCAGGTCGAAGATAATATCTTCCAGTAGGTACACTTATGAGACGAGGCATTTCACTATTTGCCCCAACAACATAAGATCTTCTTTCTTCGAATAATTTCCATGTATCAAAATATCGTTTTCCGTTTACAACATTGCTCGATACATTTATTGCCCTAACTGCTCTTGCCAATGGAGTTGCACCAAAAATTCTCTGTATCCAATTTTTTGATCTCTTTGTGCTAGCATATGGATTTCCTCCCGGTAAATCCCAGCCTTCCCTTGAAAAGGTTCCAACTTCTCTCTCACCAATACCGAAATTACTAGCGCCGGAGGGTACGGCTTCCGCATCAGTGGTCAAATTGATATAACTATCATCTACTCCACTAGCATTACTTCCCAGTCTTTTATTGCGATAGAATTCATCTAACCTTTCTTCTGCTATAGACATTGCGTTACTTCTCATGACATCTTCTTGAGCAGCATTAAATAAAGAAGAGGCAAAACCCTGACGTATTCCCATAATCCAACTCCCTCCAGACATTTTGCTGGTTATTCCTCCTGCTAATGTCCCAGATGCTACTTTAATTGCTGCTCTCCATGCATTCGAAGCTTTTTTTGTTAATTCTCCTGCTCCCACTGCTATGCTATGACTTACAAAACCGGTTCCAAAACCGGTACCGAATTCACCTCCCTGAAATTCTGCCATTACTCCGTTCATAAATCCGTGAGCGATGTGACTCCATAGCCCTGATAAATTTTGACCTATACCAAATGCCATCACCGCAGAAATACCACCAAACAAAAAAGCACTGCCTGATCCAGCAAAAAACGGTTGTCCATTCATTAAATTCGAGACACCATTTAAAATAACAGAACTTACAGCTCCAACTACAAAAATTGCAGCAATGTTACCGGCTATGGCAGCTGATATTATGGCCGCGGCAGCTTGGATTATTAATCCAATAATCTCCCCACTAGGATCCGTATACATCAACGGGTTATTATACGCATACCCATAGCGGTTAAAATTTTGGGTATTGCCGGGATCTTGTACATAGTTATCCGGTGATAAGAAACGACCCAGATTGGCGTCATATATGCGACCGTTCATATGGATCAGGCCTACATCAAAGAAATGCTCGTGCCCGGTATACCCCCGTTGCAAAATGGCTTCATAATCAAATTTATCGTTTCCTGCCAGAGACCAGTATTGATCCACCGTACCCCAGGCACCGTAATGGATTTGCTCACGTATTTTGGAATTGGCATCGGTAATTGCCATTATACTGCCCAGGTAGTCCCTATGTAAGTAATTAATGCTGTTATATTCTATATTTTGACCTTTAGTAATTTTTATTTGAGCAGCCACAGCACTATAGGCATCTCCACCCAGGTAGGTGATAAATTTTGTGGTCCCCTGCTCTCGATTTTCGACCACTTCACCCGGGAAGATGCTGCTATAGTGTTTATGATATTTTCTATCCTCAAAATTTTCTTCTTCATTACCATAATAGGCATGGCTTCTGCCCAAGCCTGGATTATAAGTATAGGTGATTTTACCATGACCTTGTTGATTGACAGTCATTGGCTTCTTAAAAGCGTTGAACGTCATTTGATGCAGCGGTCGTGAGGTGTAATTTGCATTACCTTTGGTATTTAGGTCAATCCCTGCCAATTGAAAACTGGTAGCACTTGGATAAGAATACGCTCCAACACTTGAATTCTCGGTAATGCGTCCCATAGGATCATAACGCATGGTGTGGTTAACGTCACCACTGATCTTTGTAAGTCGGTTCAGGTTATCATACGAAAATTTTTCTTCCCAAGTATCAAACAAATGGTTAGTACGGTTTAATAATCTTCCGGTTTTGGCATCAAAATTATAGTCATTGTGTATAGCAACAATAGGATTATCTTTCCCATTGTCTTTTACATCTTTAATCTTTATATAAAATCCATAAGCATCATAGGTGTTATTTTGAGTGATATTATTACCCAGAGTAGCTTTTACTATATTTCCTCGGGCATCTTGCTCTTCCAGTTTCCAGATAGACTTTGAGTTGCTACGTAACTCTACCAAATGCCCATACTGCCCATAAATACTTTGTTGATTTACCGTGCTCGAACTTCCTGCCACAATGGATTCAAATACTTTATTAGCAACTCGACCTTGCCCATCGTATTGTAAAGCTTTCTTAAAAGTAGCTTTATTGTTGACTTCCGTTACTTCGATAGGCCTATAATAGCGATCGTAGTTGTAACTATAGATATAATTTTCGCCATTACTTCTTGCCGAAATTGTAGTTATTTGCTTGCTTTGGTTATCATAAGTATAATTTTCGGTAATATCGGTAAGATCTCCGTTAATAACTTTAGACAAAACTTTACCAAAAGCATCGTAAGTATAGGTAGTTTCTCCTTTCGGCGAACGTTCAGTCAATAACTGTCCGTAATTATCATAGGTATAGGTATACGTACCGGCACTGGGGTCAACTAGTTTGGTTTTTCTTCCCCAGGCGTCATAAGTAATTGTGATCTTGTTACCCTCGTAGTTCGTTTCTAACAAATTACCACCAGCATCGTACTTATAACGGATCGTTCCTCCCGGATCTGTAACGCTGATCGTATTTTTATCATGATCCAGTTCTGTAGAAACAGTTTTAGTACCATCGTCTACCGTGGTTCGCAAACCATTATAAGAAGTAGTGATTATCTGTCCTGTAAATGCCATGGTGGTTGACAATCGCCCATATTGGTCATAGGAGAAGCGCGTCCACTGTGCTGAGGCACCACCAAATCTAGGTTCGGATTTATGTGTTTTTCTACCAGAGGGGTCATATTTTGTATTTTCAAGAACCCATATTCCTTCGTGATTCTTTTGACCTACCTGAATCTCTTGTCCAAAAGCATTGGTTTCTTTAAATGACCAGGAACCATCAGGGCCAAATACGTAACTTCTCAAATGTTTATTATGAATGTACTGGTATTTAAATCTCGTTTCTTTCCCTAAATAATTAGTTTCAGAAATCGCACGACCCCAGCCGTCATATTGAGTAGTTATTGTTTGTCCCAAGTGATCTTTGCTCGAAATGGGATTACCAGAATTTGGGTCGTATGTATACGTTACGGTTTGTCCTTCAATATCAGTTTTAGAGGTCATAAAGCGTCCGTCGTCACTATAGGTAAAACTTTCACTACGATCCGGAACTCCGGATGCAGAAATGGTTTTGGAGGTTAGATTACCCCAACCGTCATAGGTTAGGTTTTCTATAAGTTCTGGGCCATTGTTAGACACTTCTGTCTTGGTTTTGACCAGGTGATTGCGGCTTCCTCCCCAGTAGTACTGATAATTTACCTGATAGGTACGAGATCCCCGGCTATTGGTTTTGACGACTTTTTCTTCTAGCTTCATTCCTATCCTATATCGGTGATCTAAATTGTTCTTTCCATTAGAGTATCGATAGGTAGAAGTAGTGGTTGAGGTAGGATTTTTTACAATAATCTTTTTGGGATTATAAAAAACATCATATTCTAAGGTTTCTGTCGCCGTAAATCCTAAAAGATTGTCGGTGGTTTTTATTTCTATGGGTTTGTTGATGAATATCTGACCAGTATATTGCTTAGTCATCAACACATCATAACTTATAGGGATTATATGGCTTCCACTACCTGAATTGTGCTTTGTAACGTAGGCATAATCTAATCTACTAGTAGCATCAGAGGGATTGTTGTCAAAACTTAATGATCGCCAGGATTGCAAAACCGCTCCTCTTTTAGTTGTAAGATCGTATTTGCTGATATTCCAAATCACAGGAGTATTATCGCCATACCAATCGGTACTTTTTAAATACCTAAATCCTATAAAACCATAGCCTGTCATATGACTTACAGCACCTTCGTATTTAAAATCCCGTTTACGAGTGGTGCCAGATCCGGTTTCAATAATTCTTTTGACCAGAGTTGTCCCCGGAGAATGGTTAATATTTACAAAAGGATACTTGGCCCCATAATGACTTATATAAGTTTCGCTGTCTTCTTCAAAATCTGAATATTCTATATCGTGGGTTAGTAAATTATTGGTGATTTTTTGAAGCTGAACATCTTTTTGATGATCTTTGGTAAGACTATAGGAATAGAGACGGTTTCCATAATAGAAAACAAATTCTTTATTAGGGTTTTGTAAGTTTATATCCAGGAACAATAAATTTCCTCGAAGACCACCTCTAATCTTTGTATCGGTAGTCATTTGTTGAGGTTCATCACCGTGTTTATATAAGGTCTTATTATATCCTATAGGACTATAACCACTATTGAAATCTGGAGTAATAATTGCTCCTGTTAATTTTTTCTTGTAACCAGATTCATATTTTATATAATCTTTAACAATACCTACTTGAGTCATCACCGGGTGATCACCACCTTCATTTGAAAATATTTCTAGTGTTCTATGAATAGTATTTAGATATACCTTTTGCCAAAGGGCATCGGAAAGATCATCATCCTCATATATACCTACACGTGTTTTGCTTCTTTCAATGGTTTGCCTTATCAAATCAGCTTTACCATCTCCATCAATATCCTGTGCTATATAATATGAAGTCCAACCAACACCATCCTCGCCATTATGTCTTCGGTAATAGACATCTGGGAAATCAATATATTGTTCTTTAAAAGCTTGTAGTGAGCCATCAGGCTCGTCGTGAACATTACCTCTAGAAAAAAGATACATCCATCGTTTACTATTGGTTTTAGGCACTAAAACATCTACTTTACCATCACCATTAAAATCACCGAGTAGTATTTGCTTGTTCATGCCTATACGGTCTTTGTTGCGGTAATGATTCAACAATTTGAGTTTATTTAGAGGATTAAACCCGTATATATAAATATAATCATCTCTAAAGTGCCATAGGTCATCTCTACCATCCCCATCATAATCTGCAACTTGAATATAACCTTCGTCGTTGTCATAATACTTTTCCAGGTACCCAACTTCCTCGAGAGAAATATTGTCTCCTTCTTTACTTAAGTCCCCAAAAAGCACTCGTTTACTGTCATCAGCGATTAAAAACATAGAAGAAATTCCAGTACCCAAAAAATTTCCGGTGAACAAATCTTTCTTTTTACCAGACGAACTGTTTATATATTTTTGGTCGATAAACGTTTTAGCATAAACCTGGGCATATTTTCCACTGTTGTCTGAATTATAACCCCTCAATTCATATTTCCCGTAAGGATCTACATCCAACGTTAATACATTTTGTTTTTTAGGGTATTCCCCATTTTCGTTAATTGATATGTATGTACTTATTTGGTTAAAAGGGTTTACATTAGTTCTTACGCCTTTACCAAAGCCATTTTTATGTAAATAGTTAACCAGGTATTTTTTATCATCTTTGTCATAACTTAAAAAATCTAAATGATGATCGCCGTCGAAGTCACCGGTAATAGTCTTTACATCATCGTCTTCTTTGATATCAATCTGACTTACATCTCTATCAGCTGATAGATTATGAGAACTCTCTGTTGGGTAGCTGAATACAATTGGTTTTAATACTTTACCATCTTTGTTACTTTCCTGTATTTGATCGATAAGCTCATAGCCATTGGTCAAAGCCTTGTGTTTGATTTGGTATTTCCTATATAGTTGCCCTTGTGCTCTTACTTCGATCCTGTCTAACATATTAGCCCTTCTAGAACGCAATTTTCCAGGAGCATAACCAACCTCTTTACGTTGTCTATGTTTATAGTGAAAAGTAATTGCATTGGGGTGTCCTTCTCTTTTGTAACTTGGGCCACCATACCAAATACTCTTTATACGCATTAGTAGGTTTTCAGTAGTTGGATAATAGGCATATTCGATACGGTTGCCCTGGGCATCTTCTACCCGATGCATTGCCCATTCTGCTACTTCGTTGTTGTATACCTCTCCTTCTATGACATTTCTATAGGTAGCGATTGTACCATCGGGATGGAAAACTTCAAAATACTCTGGACCGCAACGGAGGCCATTTTTATTAACCCCATGAGCTACCACCTTGATGTTAGAATACTGCTCAGTCGTGTATTCAGAATCTGCTTTTCCGTAAGTACCTTTCGTTAAGATCAATTGCTGACCATCTAATGCAAAACGGTCGTCCAGTTGAAAATCAACACCATTAATAAAGCCCTCGTGTGCTAGTGTAGTTCCAATTCTGGTGATTGCCGAAAGTCCTGAGATATTCCAGCCCCAACCAGCTATACCATTGCCGCTTTGTGAGCTATACGACAACGAAATACCGGGTGCCACATCCCGAACCCCAGGAGGTATGGCTATAGGTACCGAGTACGTTAATGCCCCTGTTGGGGAGACTTCTAAAGATCCTGCAGTAGTTCCTACATCAATTTGTGCAGAAACATAACAGGAAAAGAAAAATGAGATGATAAGTGTGAAGTAACTTTTGAGTTTCATAGTGGTTAGGTTTTAATTTTTGAGTATTTTTTTGGTGATAACGGTAGTATCATCAAAGAGAAATCGAACAAAATATATTCCGGCAGGAAGGATTTCTAAAGTGAGTTCGGCTCCCTGATTGGTCGCGATCAGTTCTCCCGATAGCAATTTACCCATCATATCTACGATTTCTACACGTTGCAATTTCTGATCGGTATTTTGATCCCACTTAGCAAAAATCCGATCATGAGCAGGATTAGGATATACTGAAAAAGAAGCAGTATTGATTTCTTCTAAAGGCACTTCTGCAATGGTTTCTTCAACGGTGCTTTTATTTTCATCGCAATCAGATCCTTCGCAGTATTTATACTGAATCTGATTGCCGGCAGTATCATACGTAAAGATGAGTTTAGATTGTGCTTTGATTGTACTAAAAGAGAAATAGCACCCAAGCCCTAGGATGATTAGTGTTTTCATAAATGGTTAAATTAAGAGTTACTTAAACCCGAATTTTGGGATATTTTTTGAAAGTACAGTGTCAAATCATAATATGGGACTCGTTTTAACACGAAAAATTAAAATTGTTGTTTGTCATACTACCGTTCTATTACAAAACGGTCAAGGAATAAATAATTTTCCCTGATACCAATGGAGATATGTCTTTTGAATTTGTAATAGGTATTATAGTTAGTTTGGTCCGTTTATTCTGGGTCATAAAGAAAGTCCTCGAGAGTCAAGTTGGGTATCTGACCTTCTAAAGATTAATCACACGATCGTTTTTTACTTTGATGAAATTCTTTCTATCATAAGGAAAATTGCTGTTTTTGTTCCATGATTTTGATAGGTAATTCCGGGTATATAGATCAATGGAATAAATTAAAGTTTTACTCCTTCATAAAGGTTAATGTATTTGATGCATTAAGTTTAATTAAAATCGTATTTCAAAGAAATCAATAAAAGGGCATTATCTATTTCAAGTGATAAAAAAATTTATGAAAGGTGTTTTGAAGACAAAAAAGCTATAGTAGAATAATTTTACTGAATCGAACTAGCCCTAGATCAGATCTAATTTGAGTATTTTTATATGCTACAGTAATAGTTAACGTAGACTCTATTAATGTTAAAATATCATTTTAATAAGGTTTTTATTTCTAAAACACTATTTTTAAAGGCCTTAACCTACATTTTCTTTTTTTGATTTTTTTGACAGCATATTTATTATTTCAAGAAGGTGAACCTACAAACTCAATATTTCAGATCGTTTTGGGATTTGCAATTACCTTTGGTATTGTATCCATTTGTGTGTATTACGTTTTACGATATCTAGAATCTATCTACGTAAAATATAATAGCAAACCGTATTACATTCATTTCTATCCAAAAATGAAAAAACTACCCGATAATTTACAGGTTTTTGCTGGGGAGAATGATTTTTATAATAAGTTGGATAAAAAACGAAAGCGATATTTTGCGCATAGAACTGCACGGTTTTTAGAAGACACAAATTTTGTGGGAAGAGACGGTTTGGTTATAGATGATTTTATGCGCATGCAAATCGCAATGATGGTAACTCAACTTACTTTTGGAATGCGTCATTATTTACTAGAATATTTGAACACTATCATCGTATATCCTTCGTCTTTTTATTCTGTTTTGAATCAAACTGAAAACATTGGAGAGTTCAATCCCAGATCCAAAGCACTGGCACTTTCATGGAAAGATTTTCAGAAAGGAAACCTACACCAGGATAAAGGAAAAAGTTTGGGAATTCACGAGATTACACATGCGATTCACTATAATTCAATAAAAAATAACGACATAAGTTCTGAAATTTTTTATGATACCTTTTTGCAATTAGAGCAATATTTGGGTGCAGTAGAAATAAGAAAGAAAATAGTAGAGACCAAAATTTTGAGAGACTATGCGTATACAGATAAGTTTGAATTTATCGCTGTATTAGTTGAAGTTTTTATGGAATCCCCACAAGAATTAAAAGAGAAATTTCCTGAAATTTATATGTATGTAATGCGAATGCTTAATTTTAGATATTTTGAGGAGTAGTAATAATCCTCTTTTAAGAAAACTATTATATTTATCATTCTAATACCATTTCTCACATGAAATTACCGTATAAAATTGTCTCTTTTGACTTGATGCTTCGTTATAAAATTGATCAATAGCTATGGCTATCCATAAATTTTTTGCCTTGCTTAAAATCAAAATAGTTCAATTCGTATATTAGTAACTTCATATATGAACTGGTATAAACAACCTTAATTATTAAAAACTTATGGAAGAATTTCAACAAGTAATGCCGGTAAGTGCTCTTACAGATGAAAAGAGAGTTGCATTTTACAAGAAGACATATACCCACCTTGCCATGGCTGTTTTACTTTTTGTTATTGTAGAATGGATTTTTTTTCAATCTGAGACCATCGTAAATTTTGCATTTTCTATGACTCAAGGTTGGAGATGGTTACTCATGCTTGGTGGATTTATGTTGGCGACCACTTATGCAGAGAAAATGGCACACAAAAATCACAATATTAATCAGCAGTATCTGGGTCTTTTAGTATACGTAATAGCCGAAGCCTTTATTTTTATTCCATTGATCGGAATCGCTATGATGATGGCTGAAAGTGGAGGGGCAAATATTTTAAATCAAGCCGCGATTTTGACCTTGGCCTTGTTTACAGGATTGTCTGCAATTGTTTTACTTACCAAAAAAGACTTTTCTTTTCTTCGTTCTATTTTGGCCATTGGATTCTTTATAGCTCTTGGATTGATTGTAGCGGGATTGTTATTTGGATTTAATTTGGGACTTTGGTTTAGTGTAGGGATGGTTATACTGGCATCTGGATCAATTTTGTACCAAACTTCAAATATGGTTCATAAATATTCTGAAGATCAATACGTAGGAGCTTCTTTAGGATTGTTTGCTTCGCTGATGCTATTATTTTGGTACATCCTGAGTATTTTATCACGGGAATAATAAACTATAGTAGTAATATGTATATCAAAAGCTGAACTATGTTGTTTGGCTTTTTGTTTGTGCGAACTGTTTTTCTGTAATCGAATTTAGTATAGCTGTTGCATGAATTCTGGAGTTTTCTATAAACCATACATGCGTATCCATTCCGCCACAAATCACTCCTGCCAGGTAAAGATTCTCTACATTAGACTCCATCGTTTCTTCGTTATACTCAGGATACAGTTTCTCATCATCTGAAAGTGTAATTCCTATTTTTTTAAGAAACTCAAAATTGGGCTTGTATCCGGTTAATGCCAATACATAATCGTTTTCTATATCAATATCTCCGTTTGGGGTCGTAATACTTATTTTGTCTTCGAATATTTCTTTTACCGTAGCGTTATAATACGCCTTTATACTTCCTTCTTTTATTCTATTCATAATATCTGGACGCACCCAATATTTTACTCGTTTACCAATTTCGTGGCCTCGCACGATCATGGTAACGTCTGCTCCTTTACGATAGCACTCCAAGGCGGCATCTACTGCCGAGTTACTCGCTCCGACGATTGCCAATTTCTGTTTGGCGTAAAAATGTGGGTCCTTATAATAATGGGATACTTTTGGTAAATTCTCACCAGGAACTTCAATAGTGTTCGGAATATCATAAAATCCCGTAGCGACAATAACGAACGAAGCCGTATAGTGTTGTTTTTCAGTTTGAATTTTGAAAAGACCTTTCTCTTTTTTAACGGTATTTACTTTTTCAAATAAATTGATGTTTAAGTTATTAGAAGTAACTATCCTGCGATAATATTCTAATGCCTCATTTCGTTTTGGCTTAGCTTCTTTGCTAATAAAGGGAATATCATCAATTTCAAGTTTTTCTGAAGATGAAAAGAACTGCATGTTTATGGGATAATTAAACAAAGAATTAACGATAGGACCTTTTTCTATAATAAGATAATCGATTCCTTTTTTCTTTGCTGCTAACCCACAGGCGATACCTATGGGGCCTCCTCCTATAATGATTAAATCTGTATGCTTCATTTTAAAACGCTATCGGGATAAATTGTCATATGTACGGGTAGATACTTACAACATAAATAATATATAAAGCTACTAATTTTTAAGGTCCCAAAATGATAAAAGGCAAGCTTCTATTGAGAAACCTGCCTTTTTAGACGAAAAAAGTAACAGTTTATTTTATCACCAACTTTTTTATAATACTTTCTCCATCTATGTAAATATTTAAAAAATAATTCCCCTTTGATAAGAAAGATGTATCTATTTCGATTTCCTGATTATAATTAAAGCTGTTTTCTGAAATGACAAGCCCGGAAATGTCTACTGTTTTGATTAAAATGGGATTTGTACTTTGAAGATTTTTGATTTTAATTTTTACTAGATTTTTTGACGGATTAGGGTATACAATTACTTTGGCTTCGATGTTTTTAATAGGTGGCCCGACTGGTTTTTCTTTGCCTTCTTCGATAGTGTAAAATTGATTTACCCTGAGGTTTTTAAATGTATCTACGTTTCCGGAAGGCCAATAAATAGTTAGTTTATCAATTTTAGGAGCTTTGGCTAACCCAAAATGTACTCTAAGACTGTTATGTCCCATGAAGGTATTCGAAGCAGAAACCTCTCTTTTTTGAGTAATTATTTTCCCCTTTATTTTTGAGGTTAATTCTAACCTGGCACCTAGTGCTGCTTTATTTGAAAGGTTTCCAATGAGTTTAATATTTACGAAGTGGTTTTTTATCCTAAAATCATTTCTGAAAAGCCCTTTAATGCCTCTGCCCACAACAAAGAAATCTAAATCACCGTCATTGTCATAATCCCCAATAGTTGCTCCTGTAGAGTTCCCGGAAGTTGCTGTGTTGATAAGATTAGAACCACTTTCAGTAAAGGTTCCGTCTCCATTATTAATATAATAACCACTTCCGGTAGGATTCGAACCAGTAATAATTACGTCCAGATCGCCATCGTTGTCAAAATCTCCCCAAGCGTTGGATAGGTTTTGGTTATTTGTCATTGTAAATGTAACTGCGGTTTCTACATACGTACCTGCATTATTGATATAGAATTTGTTTTCAATACCAGAATAGTTCGTAAGGCAAATATCAAGATCTCCATCATTATCATAGTCTATAGCGTTGTAGCATTGCCCATCTTGAGGATCTTCGGCAAATGAAAGCTCAGTGGTACTGATCTTCTCAAAACCTTCATTTCCTGTTTCTATTTGCAAGTTTTTGAATAAGAAATCTTGTTTGATACCGGCGGGACCAGATGCAGGACCACTCGCAATAAATAAATCAGTGTCTCCATCTTGATCATAATCAGTCCAGTTGGATACGGTATAAGCTTCTTTATTCGTTAGAAATTCGAAGGACTGAGTAACTTCGGTAAACGTGCCATCTGCATTTCCTCGATATAATCTGTTTGGGAAAGACGACGCACCCAAGAAACCATTGGCAAAGGTCAATATGAAATCTACATAACTATCATTATTGTAATCACACCATTGCACACTCCAAGTGGCAGAATTAATAGTATTCAGGACCGTATTTACCTCTGTAAATTTTCCAGCACCGTTATTAGCATAGATTCGAGTTTGTAGGGTAGAGGGGGCTGAGAAACGAGAATAAATAAGGTCAAGGTCTCCGTCATTTTGATAATCTGCCCAGCTGCATCCTACTAATGCTGTAGCGATAGGAATTGTACCACTGCTTTGGGCTACCTCAAATTTTCCCTTCCCAAGATTTCGATAAATAGTTCCTCCATAGAACAGGTCTATATTATTGTCGTTGTCTATGTCTGTCCATGAGGTTCCAAAATATGTCCCTCCAATGGCCGGGTCTGAGATAATAGGATTAACTGAATCCTTAACCAAAGTGAAATTTTGAGAAAAAGAAGTACATGTAAAGCTAAAAAAGAGTAAAAAGAATAGAGTTCTCATAAGCCTGGATTTTAAGATTTATAAGAATAAAATTCTGTAAAATCCTTTTAGAAACGGTTTAGAATTATAATTCTTTACTCGATAATCGAGATTAAAATGCTCCGATGCTTGCCTCGAAATCTAAATTATTTTTTCAATCCAATGCCTCATGGGCTTGCCCTGAGGTAGTTTACTTTTTTAGGTGTCCTGAACGACGAAGTGTCTTTTCTTATATTCTGAAGGGGTGCATTTGAACTTATTTTTAAAAGCGCTATTAAAGGTAGCTTTGTTATTGAATCCAACATCAAAATATATAGTTTTAATGCTTGTTTCAGAATCGTCAATGAGCATTTTTTTTGCTTCCTCTAATCGATATTCATTAATGAATTGATTGAAATTTTTCCTGGCTTTTTCGTTTATAAGTTTGGAAAGGATGTGGGTAGAAAATCCTGTCATATCAGCCAAATGGACTAATCTAAGATTATTGTTTAAATAAGGTTTGTTGTTTTTAATATACAGAAGTAATTCAGTGTAAAATTCGTCTTTGGTGGCTTGCGTTAATTCTCTCCCATTGGTTTCTTTCAGAAATAAATTTGACAGCAATTCGCCATTAAAGATAGAAGGTTCTTTGTAGACCATATACCCTATAGCATATATCGAGATAGCCATGGAGAAAGAGATGGCATAGTCCCAACTAGAATTAAAAAACGAAAATTTAACCAACACATAATAGCTGATATAGGAAACTGTAAACATCAAAAATAGGTTCATTAGAAGATTTACCCATTTTTTTCTTATGGTTTGATATTGTGTTATGCTACTGATATCTTCATGAAATGTTATAAAATCCTTTGTTGTGATCCAGTAAATGATTAGTGATACTGCAGCAAGCCATGGAGATCTTAAAGAACCAAAAAAATTAAATAAAACCTCATTTTCATGATGTTCAAAGTTTTGGAAACCATCAGATCTAATAAAATAATATCCCGTGAGTATAAAAGATATAATCGAGGGTAAAAAATGAAACCACCGTACTTTGAATGTCTTGCTATAAAATTTGGCGATATAGATATATAAAAGTGGACCAAAAGCCAGATACCAACTTGAATCAAAAAAATATAAATAAGGGTAAATCGATCCATAATTAGTCCAATATAATACGTATTGAACTAATATAAGTGAGAACCCTAATATGAGGAGAATAATAGGTAAGTTATTATTTTTAGTGTTTTTATTTACACTTAAGATTGCGGTCAAAAAAAATCCCAATGAACTTACGATCAAAAAAAATGAGGTCCAAGTGTCAAAAGAAGGAATTACATGCTGCTGCATTTTATTCTAAGTATTAACAATCTCCTTTAATTTACTTATGGTGTTTACAGGATTGTCGCTTTTGAAGACAAAACTACCAGCCACCAAAACATCTGCACCAGCTTCGACTAGTTTTTCTGCATTTTTACTGGTAACCCCACCATCAATTTCGATGAGTGTGTTTGCATTATTCAGCGTAATGATCTCTTTAAGTCTTTCAACCTTTTTATAGGTGTTTTCTATAAAAGATTGTCCGCCAAATCCTGGATTTACGCTCATTACACAAACCAAATCAATATCGTGGATAATATCTTCTAAAGCATTTACGCTCGTGTGTGGATTTATGGCTACACCGGCTTTCATTCCCTCATCTTTTATAGCTTGCAAAGTTCTATGAAGATGTGTACACGCTTCGTAATGTACTGTAAGAATGTTACTTCCTAAATCTGCAAAAGTTTTTATGTAACGGTCTGGATCAATGATCATCAGATGCACATCGATTGTTTTGGTAGCATGTTTTGCAATGTCTCTTAAAACCGGCATTCCAAAAGAAATATTTGGAACAAAAACACCATCCATGATATCAATATGAAACCAATCTGCATCACTATTGTTGATCATTTCTATATCGCGCTGTAAATTAGCAAAGTCAGCCGCTAATATTGAAGGGGCAATTAATTTTGAAGCCATAAAATTGTGTTGTTTTGGGCAAAAATACTATTTAAGTTTCAAATAATGAGCTAGAGGGGCTTCATAAATTTTTGTGTCAAATACAAGATGCTTTTGTAGTGCTCTGGATTATTATGTTTTTCTTTATTCAAGAATTCTTGTAATTCGGTTTGACCGTAATGATCTGAAATTACTGTAAAAGAAGAATGATATTCTGAGAAAGAATTATCATTCATCTCTTTATCTAACATTTTGATAATGTTATAATGCCTTGAATCTTTTTTGATTCTTTCAAACATTCTTTTAACAATTTCTTCTTCACCTTCAAGAACCTGGAAGAAATTGCCTTCAGAATATATAAGTATGCCTGTAAGACCAATAGTATTGTTATGAACATTAACATGATCCATAAGCTTAGTGATATCAGTATTTGATAGATCTGGATTGACCGTACTTACATAGCTTATAATATACCTCATGGCGCATATATTGTGAGGGGTACTTAAAGATACAAATTTTGAGTTTGATAATGAAAATATTACTTTGTCAATTAGAATAAAGAACCTCAATATTTCGTTATAGTGACGCTTAGATTTTGCTATAAATGTCGTAAAATACAATAAAAAAAACCTCCGGTAATCAGCCGGAGGTCATTCATCAATCAAAAAACGAACAGTTATATTATAAAACTGTTTGTAACCGCAATTTAGGAATTTATCCTAAATAAGTCTTTAGTATTTTACTTCTAGACGTATGTTTTAGTCTACGAATTGCTTTTTCTTTTATTTGACGTACACGTTCACGAGTAAGATCAAATGTTTCACCAATTTCTTCTAGAGTCATAGGATGTTGATCACCCAATCCAAAATATAATCTAATAACATCAGCCTCTCTTGGAGTAAGAGTTTCTAGAGCACGTTCTATTTCCGTTCTAAGTGATTCATGCAGTAATGTTCTATCGGGATTTGGTGACTCTCCAGAATTTAATACATCATAAAGATTAGAATCTTCTCCTTCTACAAGAGGTGCATCCATACTTACATGACGCCCTGAGTTTTTCATAGATTCTTTCACGTCATTGATGGTCATATCGAGTTCTTTTGCAATTTCCTCGGCACTTGGTGGGCGCTCATGAGATTGCTCTAAAAAAGCATATGTTTTATTGATCTTGTTGATCGAACCAATTTTATTTAATGGCAGACGAACAATACGAGATTGCTCTGCCAGTGCTTGTAGGATAGATTGACGAATCCACCATACTGCATATGAAATGAATTTAAATCCACGAGTTTCATCAAAACGCTTGGCAGCTTTAATTAATCCAAGATTACCTTCGTTAATAAGGTCTGGAAGTGTAAGTCCTTGATTTTGATATTGTTTTGCAACAGATACTACGAATCTTAAATTTGCTTTGGTTAGTTTTTCAAGTGCTCTCTCGTCACCAGCTTTTATACGCTGAGCCAATTCCACCTCTTCATCTGCAGTAATCAGATCTACTTTACCTATTTCCTGTAAATATTTATCCAGCGATGCAGTCTCACGATTCGTTACCTGCTTCGTAATTTTAAGTTGTCTCATCTATGTTCTCCTTGAAATTTAATATGTGAATATTTAGGGCCTTTTATCTTTTATACGTAAGATGTTATCAAAATGTTACAAAAATGTTGATTTTTTTGTTCAAAATCTAAATTTTATTATCATTAAATAGAAAGCTAAATCTTTGCCAACACAGGATTTAGAGGTTTTTTTAAAAAACTATTTTTCTATTCAATCGATTGTAACTTATACTAATCTCAGCAATTTAAAAATAAAAAAAATTGACTAGAAGCCGTAAGAGAACCCTGTCTGCAATGTTAAGTATAAAAGCTTATAACTATTTTGATTTTTACTTGCATTTTTGAATTGATAATTGATTAATGGTGTAACATTAAATGATACCCTTTTAGATAATTTATATCCAAAATTACTTCCTAAATGAACTCCGATATTTGCTTTTAAGATATTGTCATTATCGGTAATGGTAAAATCATTAGAATTAGTTTTTATAACGATATTATTTTCACTAATTAATATGAAGTTTACTCCAGTTACCAACGAAGTCTGTATTAGTTGATTGGTAATATCGTATTGCAAGCCTAAGGATATTTCGTTATACGTTAATTTTTGTAGCAAACCTAACTTTCCAGAATTCTCTATTATATCGTTTGTGGTCTGGAGCGACCATTTATCGCGAATAGAGCTAGGTATTTGTTGAGTGGTAAGATCATCTGTTCTATTACTTAATTTTAATCTGTTATAAGTTATTCTGAGGGCAATTCTTTCGGTAAAATAAGTTTTGAATAATACCCCATAACCTAGGCTTATTCTTCCATTATTAGGGAAATCAGCAAGACCTTCATCTATTAAAGACCCTTTTGAAGTAATTAAGTAAGTCGGAGTGGTATATAATCCAAGTCTGAATTTATTTTTCGTAGGTGTCGTTTGAGTAAGGCTATCTTTCTCTTTATTGTTTTTTACTAGCCTATTTTTTTTGGAGTTTGATTGATTAATTGGTTGCTCTTTTAAGTATTTAACCCCATGCTGGCTATTTTTGGTAGACTGTGAGTTGTTAGCAAGAGATATTGCAGAATCTGAACTTAAAATATTGGTATTTAGCGGAGAAAAATTCGATTCAACTTTATTCCTATTTGTCTCTTGTTTATTTCTTTTCTTGGATTTCCTGATATTATTTGAGAGTGTTTGTTTTTTGAGTTCTGAATTGTATGTAAGTGTATTTGTAAAAGATGTTATATAATTTTCTTTGACTGCCGTCCCACTATTATTGTTTTTTCTTTTTGAAAATGAATTATAATTGTTTTCTGTTAAATTATCAAGACGATCGTTGGTATCAATTTGAGTATCTTCAATAGTATTGGATTTATTAACTACATTGTTTTTGAAAGGATATTTTGGATCAGTTATATCTATGCAGTTATTCTCGATTGTGGTAGTTTTTGTTACCTCATTATCTTGATTTAGGTTATAAGAGTTACTCACAAGGCCCTTATAGGTAACAAATGTCAATAAAAGTAGTGATAGTAAAATACCAGATGCTTTTATCCAATTTGAGGGTCTGGTATTTTTCTTTTTAGGAAGCATAGGCTCTATATCTTCCCAACTTAGTTTGCTAGGTGATTGATTAAAATCTTGAAGTTTTTCTTTAAAAACTTTTCCTATGTCTTTTGGTTCAGTCATTGTTTATTGCAATTTTTTTTATACCGTTATTTAGAGACATAATTTTTGTTTTCAAAATTACTTTGGCTCTGTGCAAATTTGATTTTGAAGTTCCCTCAGAGATTTGAAGCATTTCTGCTATTTCTTTATGAGAATATTCGTCTAATTCATATAAACTAAATACCAATCGATATCTATCCGGTAATTCCTGTATACATGCAAGTAGCTCATCTAATGAGCAATTAAGAGTTTTTGTGTCTATAGTTATATCTTGAATCTTATCTTCAGAAATGAAAGTATCCGAAATAGGTGTTTTCTTATATTTATCAATGGCATTATTGATAGTTATTCTTTTCATCCAGCCTTCAAAAGATCCTTTAAAGTTATATTGATTTATTTTTTTGAATATGGTAATAAATGAATCGTGCAAATTGTCTTCTGCTTCATTATAATTTTTACAATACTTTAGGCACAAAGCAAAGAGCGTGTCTTTATATAGGTGAAACAATTCACTTTGTGCTTCACGATTATTTTTTTGGCACTTATTAATTAATTTGTTGATATTCAATTATATAGAGATGTTTTCGATTTCTTTATTAGTTTAATCTTTTGTTTTATATCTCTTAAATAAGCAATTATTCATCAAAAATATATTGATATGAAAAAAAAGTAAATATTTCATTATTCAGTAGCGTTTTAAACTCATTAACCTCAGAGAAAGTGTTATCGTTTACTATGTTGGATATTTCATATGTAAATTCGTCACTAAAATTTGCATTAAAGGTTATCAAAGTGTTTGGGGAAATTATTCTTGGATTAAAATTATTGATAGCACTACTTTGGGTATGATATAATAACATTAAGGTTTTTTTGCTAAATGTTTTTGCGTTAATCATATATAAAGTGTTTTTCGAATTGTCGTATGTCATTTCGAAGGTTAGTGTTTCTCTCCCGTTATTAAATATCTCTTGTTTTACTGCATTAGAATTATTATCATATGTGTTTAGTACGATGTCCGTTTGATTATTTAAATAGTCAAATCTTTCAAAGTATAATCGATTCATATCGTCATCTAATACAATTTTAAAATCAGCTATGGCTGTATCAAAATTTATTCCATCCATGCCTCTAACCCATCTCCCGAAAATGGTATCTCGAGCATAAACAAAAGTTTGTTTATTATATGTATCTTGATTTGAAAATGAATTGATGGTTTTTTGAATGTACTCAATTAAATTACCTTGATTATCATACGAGTAATTTCGTCTTCGAATTAATTCTCCTTGTCTAAAATCTGATATTTCTACTATCTTATTGTTCGAATAGCTGTAGATACCACTACTCGCAGTATTAGTTTTTAAACTGATTCCTGAATAACTGGAAATTCTATTATTATCTACAGAAAAATTGATAGAATCAATTACTGAAATAGGTATAGTACTTAAATCAAAAGTTTTGAAAATGAAATTTTTCACGGCTACAGATTGTTCTTCGGGTTTGTTAATATTGTCATCACTTGAACAAGCTGTCGCAAGTACTCCTAAAATAATAATGGGAATTATTTTTTTCATAATTTTTTGTTGGGTTAACAATTCTTTTGTTTAATAAATGAAAGTTATACCCAATAGACTGAAGACTTTAAAAAGGTTGCGTCCAAATACGAGATGATATTTTTTGATAATATATCTATAAACAAAAAGAGCCTTCAAAACTTTGAAGGCTCTTTGTTTATAATGTTGAAAAAAAAATTAATTTTCATTTTTCTCATTTCTAGGTTTTCTATCACCTCTTGGTTTGTCTCCTTCCGCTTTTGGAGGTCTTGGCAATAATGCTTTTCTAGAAACTTTTTCTTTACGCGTTCTGGAATCAATACCAAAGTATTTTACGTCCATCACATCACCGATATTTACGACATCGGTTACATTATTGGTGCGCTCCCAAGCTAGCTCAGAAATATGTAGTAAAACCTCATTACCTGGAGCTTCAACATACTCTACTACAGCTCCAAAATCAAGTATCTTAATCACTTTTACTTCGTAAACACTCCCAACTTGAGGTTTAAAAGTGATAGAATCGATTTTGGCTAGCACTTTATCAATTCCTTCCTGGCTTGTACCCAAAATTTCTACGTTACCTTCTTCAGTAACCGGATCTTCATTAATTACAATAGTAGTTCCTGTTTCTTTCTGTAATTCTTGAATTACTTTTCCACCAGGGCCGATTAGTGCTCCAATATATTCTCCAGGAATCGTTTTGGTAACCATTTTAGGTGCGTGTGCTTTTACATCAGCATTTGGAGTAGCTATAGTTTCTGTCAATTTGCCAAGGATATGCAAACGGCCATCTGCAGCTTGTTTTAATGCATTAACCAAAATTTCATATGAAAGTCCTTTTACCTTAATATCCATCTGGCAAGCTGTAATACCATCTGCAGTACCAGTAACTTTAAAGTCCATATCCCCTAAATGATCTTCATCACCTAAAATATCAGATAAAACTGCATACTTTCCTGTTTCACTATCAGAAATCAATCCCATAGCAATACCAGAAACTGGTTTTTTCAATTGCACACCTGCATCCATTAGTGCCATGGTACCAGAACATACGGTTGCCATAGAAGAAGAACCATTTGATTCTAGTACTTCTGATACAACACGAACCGTATATGGGCAATCTTCAGGAATCATCCCTTTTAAAGCACGTTGTGCCAAATTACCATGTCCTACTTCTCTACGAGATGTACCCCTGATAGGTCTGGCTTCACCAGTTGAGAAAGGAGGGAAGTTATAATGCAGATAGAAAGTTTCTTCACCTTCATATGAAGGCATATCTATTTGATTTGCTTCTCTTGATGTTCCTAAAGTGACTGTGGCCAAAGCTTGCGTTTCTCCTCTTGTAAAAATAGAAGACCCATGTGTAGATGGTAAATAATCAACTTCACACCAGATTGGTCGTATCTCGGTAGTTTTGCGACCGTCAAGACGAAGTCCTTCATTTAAGGTCAAATCACGTACTGCTGCTTTTTCGGCTTTGTAATAATATTTAGAGATCAAATCTCCAAAGTCTTCTAATTCTTCTTCAGAGAAAGTAGCTTTTATTTCTTCTTTTATTTCAGAAAAAGCTGTACTTCTTTCATGTTTTGCAGATCCTGCTTTTGCAACGGCGTATACTTTGTCATATGCCATATCATGAATTTTCTTAGCCAATTCTTCGTCTTCACGCTCTGGATCGTATTCACGAACTTCCTTTTTGCCGAATGCTTCCGCCAATCTCAATTGAGCAGCACATTGTACTTTAATGGCTTCATGAGCAAATTTAATAGCTTCTACCATTTCTTCTTCAGAAATCTCGTTCATTTCACCTTCAACCATCATCACAGAATCTGCAGATGCCCCAATTACCATATCGATATCAGATTCATCTAACTGTGCTCTTGTTGGATTTACGATAAACTCTCCATTGATTCTTCCAACGCGAACTTCTGAAATTGCACATTCAAAGGGAAAGTCTGATAACTGTATCGCTGCTGATGCTGCCAATCCAGCCATGGCGTCTGGCATTACGTTTTCATCATGAGACATTAGTTGGATCATCACCTGTGTTTCTGCATGATAATCTTTTGGAAAAAGTGGACGTAATACTCGGTCTACCAAACGCATTGTTAATACTTCACCATCACTTGGTCTAGCTTCTCTTTTGAAAAAACCTCCAGGGTAACGACCTGATGCAGCAAATTTTTCTCTATAATCTACCGTTAAGGGTAGAAAATCTACATCACTCTGTTTATAATTTGAAACAACTGTACATAATAACATACACTTGCCTGATTGCACAACAACAGAACCATGTGCTTGCTTTGCTAATTTTCCGGTTTCAATAGAAATCTCTCTACCGTCACCAAGGTCAATGACCTCTCTATAAACTTTTGGAATCATAATTTTTTTTGATTCATATCCATCAATTCACCTATCTCAATAACAGAGAATGATAGATTTAATTAAACATTGGTTTTCCGTCTAACTCGGACGGACAAGGTTGTGTTGTTGTAGTAATTGCTCGACCAATGAAAAACTAAGGCGTACATCTGCATTTTTTGTACAAATGCTTTTTTTAAAAATAGTTATAATTAAAAAAAGAGGCACAAAGCCCCTCTTTTATTATTTTCTTAATCCTAATTCTTTCACAATTGCACGATATCTCATGATATCTTTTTTCTTTAGGTAATCCAATAAATCCCTACGCTTACCTACCAGCTTTACCAAAGAACGCTCTGTATTAAAATCTTTACGATTATTTTTTAAGTGTTCTGTAAGATGTGTAATTCTGTGAGTGAATAATGCAATTTGACCTTCTGCAGAACCGCTATCATTTTTTCCTTTACCGTGTTTTGCGAAGATTTCTTCTTTAATCTCTTTTGTTAAATACATTCCAATATTATTTAAATGATTTTTATGTATCGATAACGCTTTGCTATCAGCGTGCAAATATAGTCTTTTTTGAATTAGAAAAATATTTTATGCAAAAAAAACATATTCAAATTAAACGTTTCAGGAAATATATAGTCATAGTAAGGTAACGTTAAAATTAGATATTATGAAAAACAACATTTTAAAGTTTGGTTTTACAGCATTTTTATCTGTGATTTTGTTTTCTTGTGACAAAGAAGATTCTAATGATGAAATAATCCAATCTTTTAACCAGGAAGAAGCAAGACTCACTGCAAAAGTAGACAATGCAACCGAAGTAATAAGTGATACATTTTTACAAGTGTATGAAGAGGAGGAAAGTCTCCAAAAAGGGCCTATTCACCGTTTTCTGCCTGACTGTGCAACAATTATCACAGAAATTACAGATACTTCAAAAGAGGTAATAGTAAATTTTGGTTCTGAAGGATGTGAGTTACGCAACGGACATATTGTAAAAGGAAAAATAAATATGTCGTATGCGGTAGATGTTGACGCCATGATCCTTACCATTAATTATGATCTTGAAGATTTTTTTGTTGATGATATCCAATTCGAAGGCTCCAGAACGGTAACGCGACAAAGAGCTAATGATAATGGAAATCCACAATATAGTATGAATCTTAATTTGGCTGTAACATTTGTAGATGGTACGCAAGCTTCAAGAACAGGTTCAAAGACCAGAGAATGGGTAGAAGGATCATTTAATGGTAATTGGGGAGACAATGTGTTTTTAATCACTGGGGCTTGGGAGACTAATTTTGCTAATGGCAATACACATAGCACTACGATTACGACTGCCTTACGTAGAGAAGCTAGCTGTAGATTTTTGGTCGGTGGAGTAGTGGATCTTGTAAGAACTAATTATAGGGGGACCCTGAATTATGGCAATGGTGAGTGTGATAATAAAGCCACGTTCACCAATGCAGACGGAGAAGAACGGGAAATCTTATTGTAGATTTTTTCTGGTTAGTGAGTTGAAAAAGGCTGTCTGGAATACATTTTCCAGACAGCCTTTTCTATATTCTTGCTCTTTAATTTAGTTAGGCAGAGGTCGATTTAAAATTAAATCAAGATATAAATTTATTTTCTGTTTTAATTCTTGCCTTGGTGTAATGAAATCTAGGAATCCATGCTCTAGTAAAAATTCTGAGGTCTGAAAGCCTTCGGGCAATTCTTTTCCGGTAGTATCTCTTACGACACGAGGGCCAGCAAAACCAATCAAAGCTCCTGGTTCTGCAATATTAATATCTCCTAGCATTGCGAATGAGGCAGTTGTGCCTCCTGTTGTAGGATCAGTACATAATGAAATATACGGAATTTTTGCATCTGCCAATTGAGCTAATTTCGCTGAGGTTTTGGCTAACTGCATCAGTGACAAAGCAGCTTCCATCATGCGCGCTCCACCAGATTTGGAAATAATCATAAAAGGTATTTTATGTTCTAGAGAATAGTCAGCAGCACGTGCGATCTTTTCACCTACAACACTACCCATGGATCCACCTATGAATGCAAAATCCATACAGGCAATTACGAGATCATTTCCATTAGATTTTCCTACGGCTGTTCTAACTGCATCTTTTAGGTTTGTTTTTTCTTCTGCTTCTTTAAGACGATCTACATATTTCTTTTTGTCTTCGAATTTAAGAGGGTCTTTTGAGGAAAGATTTTTATCCAGTTCCTTAAATTTATTTTCGTCAAATAAAATCTCAAAATATTCTTTACTGCCAATCCTTACGTGGTATCCATCTTCAGGACTGACATAGAAGTTTTTTTCTAATTGTTCTGCATCTACAATTTTTCCTGTTGGAGACTTATACCATAGTCCTTTCGGGACATCTTTTTTATCTTCGGTAGCCGTTTGTATACCTTTTTGTGTTCTCTTAAACCAAGCCATAAATTAGTGTATTAAAAAAGCTGAAACTCCTAGGGTGTAGTTTCAGCTTGGTTTTTCTTGTTCTATAATGTATTTACATTATTTAAATCCTCGAATGCCTTTTTAAGACGGTTTTTAAAAGTGATTTCACCCTCTCTAAGCCATTTTCTTGGATCATAATATTTCTTATTAGGTTCTTCAGCACCTTCAGGGTTACCTATTTGCGTTTTCAGATATTCGATATTATTGATCATATAGTCTCTAATACCTTCGTTAAAAGCAAATTGAAGATCAGTATCGATATTCATTTTGATTACACCATATCCTATCGCTTCTCTTATTTCTTCTAATGAAGAACCGCTACCTCCATGAAATACGAAATCGATGTGGTTATGGCCAACTCCATATTTTTTAGAGATAAACTCTTGTGAATTCTTAAGAATTTTAGGAGTGAGCTTTACGTTACCGGGTTTGTAAACCCCATGAACATTACCAAAAGCCGCTGCAACAGTGAATTTGTCACTTACTTTACTTAGCTCTTCATAGGCATAGGCAACTTCCTCGGGCTGTGTATATAATTTAGAATCATCTACATCGCTATTATCAACACCATCTTCTTCGCCGCCGGTGATTCCTAGTTCAATTTCTAATGTCATTCCCATTTTACTCATACGAGCGAGGTATTGCTTACAGATCTCTATGTTTTCTTCGATAGGCTCTTCAGAAAGGTCTATCATGTGAGAGCTATATAAAGGTTTTCCGGTCTCTTTGTAAAATTGTTCACCGGTATCTAATAATCCGTCAATCCAGGGGAGTAGTTTTTTTGCACAGTGGTCAGTATGCAAAATTACGGGCACGCCATAAGCTTCAGCTAATAGATGCACGTGTTTTGCACCTGCAACTGCTCCTGCAATAGCAGCTTTCTGACCCTCATTAGAAAGTCCTTTTCCGGCATTGAATTGTGCCCCCCCATTAGAGAATTGTATAATTACAGGGGAATTTAATTCTGCAGCAGTTTCTAAAACTCCATTTATAGAGTTAGAACCAATTACATTTACTGCGGGCAATGCAAAAGCCTTTTCTTTTGCATACTTAAAAATTTCTTGTACTTCGTCCCCCGTGGCAACTCCTGGTTTGATGTTGTGACTCATAATTTAGTTTTGGTTTATAAGCATACAAAAATAGTAAAATTATATAGAAACAAACACGAATAAAATAATCTTTGCAGACTTAAAATCACGAATGAATAATTATGGAAAACTGCCTTATTTATAAGAGAAGATTTATTATAAATGTGTAGAGTTGAATGGGTACTATACAATATATGAAATAAGGACGAAAGATTTTCTAAAAAGGATAATTAATTCCAAAGTTATATACGGCTTCAGAAAATTTATATCCCTTAAACCATCGTTGGTCTTTATCATTTGCTGGGTTAAAAGTTTTAAAGCCAATGTCTAATCGTATCACAAAAAATTCAAAATCATATCTAAACCCTAAACCTGTACCCACGGCCATCTGTTGGATATCATCTAATTTGGAAAAAACTGCATCTTCATCTTCAACATTATCCAAGACATTCCAAATGTTACCAGCATCAATAAATAGAGCTCCGTTTAAGGCTCCCAGAATATTATATCTGTATTCTAAATTTAATGCAAGTTTTAAGTTAGCTTCATTAAATTCATTTCTACTTCTGGTACTGCCAGGTCCCAAATCATATGCAAGCCATGCTCTATTATCATTAGGGCCTCCACCAAAGAAACTACGTGCAAAAGGAATACTATTGGCATTTCCATAAGGGATAGCTATTCCTCCAAAGGATCTGAAGGCAATCACATTTTTTCTTCCAAGATCCCAGTGCTTGATGTAGTCTAACTCTGTTTTTGCATACTGCGAATATTCTACTCCAAATATTTCAAAGCGATCTCTAGAGTTTTCCTTCAATCCGGCAATTTTGGAGATGGTATTCAGAACATTGCCGGCAAGTTCTACTTTTGCTCTAAATCTTGAGTAATTCTCATCATATAGGTTTTCTCTGTTGTTTTTTGTAAAGGTATAGCTTGAAGCAAAGATCAAATTATCTTCGGTAAGCCTTGTTTTTCTTTCGTCGATGTTTTGAATTTCCTGTAGTTGATTAGATGTAAGATCTGTATCTGGATTTAAGCCAAGTGACTCGGTTATAAACCCATCAGCCCCTTCTGGAATAGCGAGTTCGGCATCCTCTATAGAAGGAGTTCCGCTTTCAGGTTGAACAAAGAATGGAGATGTAGGTTCCAGAACTTGTTGAGCAATATCATTTAGTTCATTATACGAAGTATTATAGATATTAAAGTAATTGTTCGTATTTAGATTTCGTACATATTGGACATTTACTATGTCTATTTGGTTGGTAATGGTTTTACTAGGTCGCCATTGGTAATTGAATATTCCAGTTGCATTTTGTCTATCAAGTCCTATATTTTGTTGAACATTTATTCCGAAAATCAAATTTGTAGTAGGTGACATGCGTTTAGG
This sequence comes from uncultured Aquimarina sp., assembly GCA_947500845.1. Taxonomy (GTDB): domain Bacteria; phylum Bacteroidota; class Bacteroidia; order Flavobacteriales; family Flavobacteriaceae; genus Aquimarina; species Aquimarina celericrescens. The sequence goes on along the minus strand of CANMTP010000002.1, from coordinate 10,429 downwards.
AATAATTTTGTTTGTCCTTAACGGGAAAACAATTTTCGGGAACGATAAACGCACATCTGTTCCCACTTCAGAAATATTGAAGAATCTTTCTCCTCCGTCTACAGCATCACTAGAGGAACCAATGCTACCTCGTGCCGAGATCTCAAGAATTTCGGCACCACCAAATACGTTTCGAATTAATAGTGAACCTCCGAAACCGATCCCAAACGCTTGAATTTGAGAGGTAGAAACGTCAAATTGTGTGTTGAAACTGTATTTTTTCTTCGGAGTTAGCCTAATATTGGCAATTAGACTTTTTCCTGTAGGATCATTTTGATCTATATCGTAGGTGATATTGGGGTATTTGAAAGTCCTAAGATTGTTAATTTGATTGTTGGTTATTGTTCGATCACTTTCTTTGAAAATTTCACCTGGAGTTATTAAAATAGAATTTGCAATCGCTTTGCGCGTATACTTAATTTCATCATAGCCATAAATTTTATATCCATTATATGAAGTACTGTCTTTAGGTTTTTTATCTCGGTTTTGATAAGAATAATCAGTAAAAACGTTTACTCTACTTATTTTATGTATTTTGAACGGTACCCTTGTCACCGAATCCCCATAGCTTACAGGACGATTTTTAATCAATAAATTCAGGTTTACTTTATGATTAGTATTTACAGTATCTGCATCAAATTTTATAAACTCTTTCTCAAAATGATAAAGTCCCGAATTACGAAAAAGAGAAGTGACTCGCTCTCTTTCGGCTTCAATGTCCAATGTTTTGTATTGCTTTCCTGCAATTATAGTAGTGTTTTGGGTATTGGTGTTGTAGATAGAATCTGCGACACTAGATTCTATTTTAGTTTTTAATGAGTCAATGAAATAAGGTTCGTTTGGAGAAATATAATAATTTACCTTTGCTTTTTTTTTATTCCTTTTAGCTATTTCATAGTCGGTCTTGACGTTAAACCACCCATTGTTCCAGTAATATGCCTGTAATCTTTTTACTGAACGTCTTATTTTTGATTCGTTCACAATAGCGGGAGGTTCTCCAGTATTTTTTATCCATTTGTTTATGCTAGATAGTCCAGTGCCCAATCGATCAATTTGCTTTCTTGAAAAGAAGTTAACCATTCTTTTTTTTCGATTAGGTTTGCGATTTAACCAATCTCGATATAATGAATCTCTATTTACACTAGCTAAGTTATAAATATGTAATCTTAAAGGGATTCCTGCTATTTTTGTGTTGGGATCCTGGTATAATTGATTTTCAAGTTTTATATCATTAGTTTTGACGCTATCTACAAAAATTTCGTTTTTGATTAATAGATATTCATCATCAGGAACTCTTTTTACCGCATTACACGAAATTAAAAAGATTGTGGTTAGGGTAATAAATAATATTTTTGTCAGAAAGTGTTTCAATCCCTATTCATTATTGATTTCAAAAATACACTATTTGTATGGTTAGCAAAAACCAAAAGAAACTAATAAAAAGTTTATATCAAAAAAAATACCGAAAACAACATGGGTTGTTTATAGCTGAGGGTAAAAAAGTAATTCATGAATTGCTTGAAGCGAACCTAAAGCTTAATAAACTTTTTACAGTAGATGAAAATGCTTTTGATGTAGACGACAGCCTTCAGCTTCATGTAAGTATAGAAGAGTTAAAACAGATTAGCTTTTTGACTACTCCGCAAACTGCGTTGGCCATTTTTTTTATCCCCGAAATGGAGGAAGTAAATACAGCAGGACTTATTTTGGCTCTCGATGATATTAGAGATCCCGGTAATCTAGGAACAATAATTCGTTTATGTGATTGGTTTGGTATCTCAGACTTAGTGTGTTCCAGGCAAACTGTAGACTGTTTTAATCCAAAAGTAATTCAAGCTACTATGGGTTCAATTACTAGAGTAAATATTAGTTATCTTGATCTGGGAGAGTTTTTAAGGTCACAAAAATCGAATGCTATCATTTTTGGGACCTTTATGAACGGTGATAATCTTTATTCGGAATCTTTACCCCAACGCGCAACGATTGTAATGGGTAATGAAGCAAATGGGATTTCAAAAGAAATAGAAAAGTTAATCGATCGAAGAATAACTATCCCACAATTTGGAATCAATCAAAAAACAGAAAGTCTTAATGTCGCCACGGCTACGGCTATTGTACTTAGTGAGTTCAAAAGATCTTAAACTAGATTATTGAAAAGTAAAATTAATAAAAATTCCACGGGTCGACATTTTATCTATTGTTGAGGTATATAAACTATTGGGATCATTGTCTTTTACAAGTTCATCAGACATTGCAAATACACCTCGAATAGAAGGAGTAAACTTGAAATAGTACAGGTATAAATCAACTCCAAAACCTAATTCAAAATAATTAGTGTTCGTTTTCATTCTAAATTCACCAGAGTTATTGTCGTCTGGATTATCTTCGTTACTCGATAAATTTATAGAGGTAGATATTCCACCTACTATAAAGGGTTTAAAATTATTAAGTCTTTTTGTAGAGATTTTTAGAAGTAACGGTATATGAACATAAGTCGATTTTACTTCTCTAAAAGATTCAAATTGGGAAGTGAAAAGAGGATTATTGAATGTGAGATCTCTTCTGGTAAAAGTTACCATAGGTTCTAACCGAAGATCCAGATAATCGTTAATTCTCATATTTCCTAAAAGCCCCACGCTAAAACCTATAGTTTTATCTACTATAATGTCTTCATCTTCAAAATCACCTGTATAGTCAAAGTTGAAATCATAACTATTAAGCCCAAGTATGTATCCCCAGCTAAATCTTGGTTTATCAAAATTCTGAAGATTTTGCACTTTTTCTTTAGAGAATAACTGTGCACTCATTTCTTGAGTGCAGACTAAAACAGCGATAAGAATAAAAAACTTTTTCATTTACTTAAAAATTTACCAATCAAATAATTAAAATCATGTTAATAGACTGGTCTTGATCATTTTTGCCCGTTTTTACAGGCTTTTACTTTATTTTGAGGCTGTATAAATTGTTGCAACACCAAAAGTTTGGGGTTTATCTTCAACATCTATAAACCCAATTTTTTTTAAAATATTGTTGAACTCTTCTCCATAAGGAAAAGCTGCAGCACTTTCACTTAAATATGAATAGGCCGATCTGTCTTTAGAGAAAGCTCTTCCTATAAGTGGTAAGATCTTTGTTGAGTAAAATTTGTAGCCCTGTTTATAAGGTGTCTTAGTTGGAACAGAAGTCTCTAATACGACAAAAATACCTCCCGGTTTTAATACTCTGTAAATTTCTGAAAGACCTTTTTCGAGATTTTCAAAATTTCGAACACCAAATGCTACGGTGATAGCATCAAAATAATTTTCTTGATATGGTAAGTTTTCGCTATCACCCTTTACCATATTAATAATAGCATCTAGTTTCTTGTCTTTAACCTTATTTTTACCTACCTCCAGCATTCCAGTAGAAATATCGAGACCAATAATCTCGCTAGCACCAGTTTTTGAAAGATTAATTGCAAGATCTCCTGTTCCTGTAGCAACATCAAGAATTTTTTCGGGATTGATTTTACCTACGAGTTTTACAACTTTTTTACGCCATTTAACATCAATACCAAAAGAAATAACGCGGTTTAATCCGTCATAATTACCAGAAATAGTATCAAACATCTCTGCAACTTGCTCTTTTTTGGATCTTGAGGTGTCTTTATATGGAGTTATTTTTTTAGACATTCAAAAAAAATTTAGGCAAAGATACATTTTTGAGATTGATAGTTGGAATAGATTTATGTTAAGTTGGTTATAATCAAATTTCACCAGTTGGTCAATTTGCATTATCTTTGTACGCTTTTATATTCTAAGACAATACAAGCAAGTCTTAGTTTGATTTTATCATTAGATGGAAAACAATAAACAAAACCAATGAAAATCATTATTGCGGGAGCAGGTGAAGTAGGATTTCATTTGGCAAAATTACTCTCATTTGAGTCTCAAGACATTACTCTTATTGATACAGATAAAGAATGTCTTAATTATGCAGATACTCACTTAGACATTCGGGTTATAAAAGGAGATGCTACTTCAATTTCTATTTTAAAAGAAGCGAGAGTAGAAAACGTCGATATGGTTATTGGAGTTACTTCAAGTGAAACCACGAATATAACCGCATGCGTTTTGGCCAAACAATTAGGTGCCAAACGTACAATCGCCAGGATTTCAAATACAGAGTTTATTGAGAATAAAGAAGAGGTTGGTTTTACCAAGTTTGGTATAGATGAATTAATTTCTCCCGAAGCGTTGGCAGCAAGCGAGATAGAATTACTTCTTAATCAATCCGGATTCCATGATAGTTATGAGTTCGAAGATGGAGCTTTAACCATGGTCGGAACTACTTTATCCTCAGAAGCATTGTTTGTGGGTAAAAGTGTAAGAGAAGCTGCGGCAGTATTTCCAGAGCTGCATTTTATGCCTATAGCGATTCAAAGATCTGGAACTCAATATACATTAATACCTAGAGGGGATACAACTTTCAAAGAAGGAGATCAGGTGTATTTTGTAACTTCCAAAGGAGGGGTCGAAGAGCTTTATAAATTGACAGGCAAGATAAAAGAGGAGATCAAAAATGTGATGATCTTAGGAGGGAGCAAAATCGGACATAAGACCTCCTGTGATCTTTGTGATCATAAATTTAGAGTAAAACTTATAGAAAAAGATAAGGACAAGTCGTTTGATCTGGCAGATGATCTGCCCAATGCATTAATTATTAATGGGGACGGACGTAATGTAGAATTATTACAGGAAGAAGGAATTGGCGAGATGGATGCTTTTATTTCGGTAACCGGAAATTCTGAAACCAATATTATGTCTTGTCTGGTAGCAAAATCCAAAGGTGTTCGAAAGACCATTGCTTTAGTTGAAAATATGGATTATTTTCAATTATCCCATTCTATTGGAATTGATACATTGATCAATAAAAAACTTTTGGCGGCAAATAATATTTTCAGATTTATTAGAAAAGGTGAAGTTGTTGCAATGACTAAACTTAACAATATGAATGCAGAGCTGCTAGAATTTATTGTTAAGCCTACTTCTGAAGTGAGTGATAATTTGATAAAAGATCTTGATTTTCCTCGATCAGCTATTATCGCTGGTGTGATTAGGGATGGCGTGGGTATGATCGCGTTGGGTGATTTTTATATTCAGGCAGGAGACCGGGTAGTTGTTTGTTGCTTGCCTAAATCTATTAAGAAAATAGAAAAGCTTTTTCTCTAAAATGTCTAAACTAAACTACAGGATCATATCTCACATAATGGGACTTTTATTGCTCTGCAATGGTTGTTTTATGCTTGTTGCTGCTATCATAAGTTTCATTTATAAAGATGGGGTTACAGTAGAGATCATGATGGCGGCATTAGCTACTATGTTTATAGGTATAGCTCTTATGTTTCTTACTCGTGAACATCAAAAAGAGATCAATAAGCGCGAAGGCTATATTGTAGTAACTTTTGGATGGATATTTATGTCTTTAAGTGGTACACTGCCTTACTTGTTCTCTGGGGCTATACCAACTTTTACCAATGCCTTTTTTGAGACAATGTCTGGGTATACAACTACGGGTTCCTCAATTCTTAATGAAATTGAAATTATTCCTAAAGGTGTTTTATTTTGGCGAAGTCTTACCCATTGGATTGGCGGAATGGGAATTATCGTATTAGCTATTGCTATTTTACCTTTGCTGGGAATAGGAGGAATGCAATTATTTGCAGCAGAAGCTCCGGGGCCGAATGCAGATAAATTACATCCAAGAATTACAGATACAGCAAAGCGATTATGGCTAATCTATTTTGGTTATACTGCAGCAGAGACTATTCTTTTGAAGCTTGCAGGAATGAATTTTTTTGATGCCATTAATCATGCGTTAAGTACGTTGTCTACAGGAGGTTTTTCTACTAAAAACGCAAGCGTTGCATATTGGAATGATGAACCTATAATACAGTATATAATTATCTTATTCATGTTTTTGGCAGGAATGAATTTTATACTGAGTTATTTTGGATTTAAAGGAAAGGTTCAGAAAATAATAAAAGATGAAGAATTTAAATTGTACTCTTTTTTCATCATTTCATTTACTATTATTGCTACATTAATTATTTATCTTAAAGCAGATGTTTCTATATCCTCTATAGATCACCCTATGGTTTGGGGAGAGGCTGAAAGTGCTTTTCGTCATGCATTGTTTCAAGTGTTGGCAGTAGTAACGACCACAGGATTTGTAAGTGCAGATTTCACGATGTGGACGCCTTTTTTAACGGTTTTTTTCTTTGGCCTTATGTTTTTGGGTGGTTCTGCGGGATCTACTGCTGGAGGCATGAAGGTTGTGAGACATTTGATTACAATTCGCAACGGAATTTTGGAATTCAAGCGTACATTGCATCCTAGAGCGATACTACCTGTAAGATATAATACCAGGGCAGTTTCAAAAGAAATTGTGTTTAATATACTGGCATTCTTTATACTGTATATGTTGGCTTTTATTATTGGTTCTGTGGGCTTAGGGGCTCTGGGATTAGATTTTGAAACAGCGATAGGAGGAGCAGCTTCTTCTCTAGGCAACGTTGGTCCGGCTTTTGGTAAACTAAGCCCTGTAAATAACTTTGACGTCTTACCAGATTTTGGAAAGTGGTGGTGCTGTTTTCTTATGTTAATAGGAAGGTTAGAGTTATTCACCGTTTTAATTCTTCTTACCCCATTCTTCTGGAGAAATAGATAATCTACCTTAATTGGCTATTAGGGTATAGGATAATGTAATGTTATTGTCCATAGCTCTGCGACCTTTTTGATGGTATCTTTTACTTTTCCGGTAATCTTATCCAAATGCTCTGGTTCTAATAGGAAGATATCTAAAATTGACTCATAATAGCCCAAGCTCGCTTCAGATTCTTTATCAGGATGTATATCTAAAATTTCCTCATCTGTCTTGGCCACGTTAAAGTTCTCTTTGAAGATTTGAAGTATATTCTTTGTAACTATGCGTTCTTTTTCTAAAGTATCCATAGGGGAATATGGTTTTAAGTTGGTTGATATTCAGAATTACTTGTGTAAAGTATAGAAAAGAATAACTTTAATTTTGCTCTTTTAGTATTTTAATGAGCTTTTTTAATGTTGTTAAAAGTTAACTAAAAAACCGATTATTTCTAATTAGAAATAATCGGTTTCAGATATTGTGATTTAAGCTGTCTAGGTTACCGCTTCTTTAATTCGTCTGACGGCTTCAGTAATTTCATCTGTGCTTGCTGCATAAGATATTCTAATGCAATTACTATTACCAAAAGCAATACCGGTAACTGTAGCAACGTTAGCTTTTTCTAATAAAAACATAGAGAAATCTGTCGCGTTTTCAATAGAATGTCCCTGTAATGTTTTGCCAAAGTAGTAAGACATATCTGGAAACACGTAAAATGCTCCTTCGGGTTTATTACATTCAAATCCAGGTATTTCGGATAACAGGTTTAGAATTAGTTTTCTACGCTGCCTAAACTCATCAACCATATATTGAATTTTACTAACTGGAGCTTCTAAAGCTGTAATGACTGCCCTTTGAGCAATACAATTAGCTCCACTGGTAACCTGACCTTGAATCTTATTGCAAGCTCTTGCGATAACTGTAGGTGCTCCAATATAACCAATTCTCCATCCTGTCATTGCAAAAGCCTTTGCGACACCATTAACCGTTACAGTTCTATCATACATATCTTCAAACTGAGCCATAGAGGCATGGTCTCCAACATAATTGATATGTTCATAAATCTCGTCACTTACAACGATAATATCGGGATATTTTTGCAACACATCTGCCAATGCTCTCAATTCTTCTTTACTATAGATAGATCCGCTTGGATTACATGGTGAGCTGTACCAAAGCATTCTGGTTTTGGGAGTAATGGCAGCTTCTAATTGTTCTGCTGTGATTTTGAAATCTGTATCGATAGAAGTTTTAACCTCTACCGGTACTCCTTCTGCAAGTGTTACGATATCACTATAACTCACCCAGTAAGGACAAGGTAGGATAACCTCATCACCTGGATTAATACATACTTGTGCTACGTTGTAAAGAGATTGTTTTGCACCAGTAGATACTATAATTTGAGAACGGTCATAACTCAAATTATTATCTCTTTTAAATTTGGTGATTATAGCATCTTTTAATTCTACGTATCCATCAACAGGAGTATAAGAATTGTAATTCTCATTAATTGCATTAATGGCCGCTTCCTTAATAAAATCCGGAGTATTAAAATCGGGCTCTCCTAAGCTTAGGCTAATGATATCCCTCCCTTCAGCCCTTAATTCCCTTGCTTTTGCTGCCATCGCCAGCGTTGCAGATGCTTCAAGTGCGTTAATCCTGTCTGATAATTGTATGCTCATTTTTGATACCGGTGTACTCATTTTAATTGGTGATAAAAGTTATGATTGTAATGCAGGGTTCATTCCCATTTCTTTTAGGTGTCTAAAATGAGCAATGATTGCCTTGCGTGTGGTTTTATATTCATTATAAGGTAAATTGAATTCTAAAGCCGTTTGTTTTACAATTTTAGAAATTTTGGTATAATGAATGTGGCTTATATGAGGAAAAATGTGGTGCTCCACTTGGTGGTTTAAACCTCCTGTAAACCAATTGACTATTCTATTTTTGGTAGAAAAATTAACCGTAGTAAATAGTTGGTGGATTGCCCATGTGTTTTTCATATTTCCGTCAGAATCAGGCATTGGCATATCCGCTTCTTCTACCATATGTGCTAATTGAAATACAATACTTAAAATTAACCCGGCAACGTAGTGCATAATAAAAAAACCTAGTAAAATCTTCCACCATGCAATTGACAAAAATAGCATTGGTATAACTATCCAAATTAGTACATAAATTGTTTTAGTAACGACTACAGTACTCCACTGTTTTAATGGACTAGGTAATTTCCCATAAGATAATTTACGGGCCAAATAATTTTTAGTTTGCTTAAAATCTGTAGTTAGTGCCCAATTAAAAGTTAATAAACCATATAAAAATATAGAATAGTAGTGCTGAAACTTGTGAAAACGTCTCCACTTCGCATGTTTAGTAAATCGTATCACTCTACCAGCATCCATATCTTCATCATGGCCATGAATATTAGTATAGGTATGATGCAAAACATTATGTTGCACTTGCCAGTTATATACATTGCCAGCTAGGATATAAATACTGTTTCCCATTAGATTATTGATCCATTTTTTTGAGGAATAGGATCCATGATTTCCATCATGCATCACATTCATACCAACTCCAGCCATTCCTACTCCCATGATGATGGTAAGTAATAGCATCCACCATTGCGAAATATCAAGAGTAAGGATTAGAAAATATGGAGTAAGAAAAATAGAAAACATTACTATTGTTTTGAGATGTAATTTCCAGTTACCTGTTCTCTTAATATTATTCTCTTTAAAATACTGATTTACACGCTTGTTGAGCGTTCTAAAAAATTTGGCAGAATCTGCTCTGCTAAATCGTACATTGGGTGTCATCATAAGTATTAAGGTTTATGATCAAACGTATTTGATCATAGTAATATTGGGTAAAGTTAGCCATTTAAATTTTTTTAAGATCCTAAAAAGTAGTAAAATATACGAGTTTAACATGTATTTTTGCACTTTAGTTAGTATTGATTTTATTATCATAATACCAAAAAAATAAAAGTGTGACAATAATACATAAGTATTTTCCGGATTTAACAGAGGAACAGCAAGGACAGTTTTCTAGGTTAGGTGATTTATATAAGGAATGGAATGCCAAAATTAATGTAATCTCTCGAAAAGATATAGATTCTTTATACGAAAGACATGTTTTGCATTCCTTAGGAATTGCTAAGATCCAAGAATTTAAACCTGGTTCTAGTGTATTAGATGTGGGTACGGGAGGTGGCTTTCCTGGGATTCCGCTTGCTATTTTGTTTCCAGATACACAGTTTTATCTCATTGATGTGATTGCGAAAAAAATTAAGGTAGTAAATGAGGTTGTTAAAGCACTGGATTTAAAGAATGTTAAAGCCGAGCAGCGCAGGGCAGGAACGTTTGACGAACGTTTTGATTTTATCGTGAGCCGGGCAGTGACCAATATGCCGGACTTTGTAAAGTGGATTCGTAAAAATGTCAAAAAGAACAGTAAGCATGAACTTAAAAATGGGATTTTATACCTTAAAGGTGGAGATTTGACTGAAGAATTAGGTCTATTTCCAAGAGCTCAACAATACAATTTATCAGATTATTTTGAAGAAGAATTTTTTGAAACTAAAAAAGTGGTGTATCTACCATTGAAATATAAGACCTAATTCTCTAAATTAACGTGAGTTCGGTTTAAGGCTTACCCAATTCTTTGTAGGTTATCTATATTGATATTTGGTTTAGTTGGGTAAAAG
>CANMTP010000001.1 GCA_947500845.1 uncultured Aquimarina sp. | reverse complement strand
ATGTTAGATACTTAAATATACTAATTCTCTGCTTTTTCTACAATAAATTATTAAAGTTTCTTATCCCGAACTCACGTTAATTAGGTACTTCAAATTAAAAAATTGGGTAAGCTAACCTCTCAAAAAATATTCGGAAAAAGATTGTTTTCTTTAAATTTTAGTAAAAAAAGACCTTCCATATTAATGAAAGGCCTCTATATGATTTGTCACTATGTTCTTTTCAACCTGAAATTTAGTTTGTTTGTAACATTCTAATTAGGTCTTGTTGCTCTTCCCGATGGCATAGCGTTATCAATCGACATTATTACAGGATTTGCAGGGCCAGTAGTAATACCTGCTGTTGCACTAAGCGGTTCTATAAAAAATGGTTCTGGATCATTATCCTGAAAAGGTTCTATAGTAATAAACACTCTTTTGCTAGTAACTTCTGCAGGTAAAGTTATGCCTGTCAATGGAATTTGACTAGGTAATACCAAAAAATCTTCTCCCGGGAATTGAGGTACAGTTCCTCCAGAACCTTTGAAGAAATTTCCGTCATCTGTTGCATCGACTTTTGAAAAAGTACCCGTAGATAAAGTTTTATTTCCAAAATCTACCCATCCTTCGTATCGCCAACCTGTCGCAAGCTCTGGTAAAGATAATCCGGGAGCATCTGTTCCTTCCCTAAACCAAACTCCAAATTCGTCATTTCCATTATCTAAGTCATTTACATCATCGGTTGGTGTGTCAAGGTAAAATTGTCCTGATACATTAGAAACATCTGCTACAACGGTTTGAAAAACAAGTTGAGCCGATGTCCCATTGAAATTTCCTGCTAAAATTTTGGCATCTGAGGGACTATTGTCATTATCCCCTCGAGGTTCAATAGTTACAATAAATTGTGATGCTGCCTCAAGATCTGCTTCAAGTACATTTAAACGTACAGTTCCAGAAGGATCAGTAAATTTGTCTGTAGGTACGGCTTGGCCGTCTACAATAATCCATCCTTGATATGTGGTTCCAATCCTATTGTTTCTAATTCTAATGTAGCCACTGGCGGCCCGTCATCGCTTGAGCACGATACTATTAACACAGCCATAACGGCTATGGTCGCCATTAAAATTCTTCTTATCATTATTCTGCTTTTAAGTTATACGTAAATAAATTTCATCACTACGAAAATAACTCTAAAAAGCATACAAAATTGTATGAATACTTACAATATTTACTGTTACTAAGACGACTTTTTATCAGGAATTGATCGTTGCTTAAACAACTCTAGAAAAGCAGTTCCTATATTAGCAACAATATCCCCCGCCACTACGGCTTCAAAACCAGTTTGATGAGCTGCTTCATCTCCTGCACTACCATGTAAATAAACACCAAATACGGCTGCATGTAAAGGACTATACCCTTGTGATAATAAACCGGTAATTATTCCTGTAAGTACGTCACCACTTCCGGCAGTAGCCATTCCAGGGTTTCCGGTAGTGTTTATATACAACTGGTCCTTGTAAACCGTTATAGAATTGGCTCCTTTAATAACAACAATACAATCATGTCTCTTAGAAAATTCTATGGTCTTATTCAATTTATCAAAATCATCTTTCCATCTCCCGATTAATCTTTCTAATTCTTTGGGATGCGGAGTTATTATTGTTTGAGTTGTAAGGTTTTCAAGCAGTTTTGGATGTTTTGCCAGAATATTGATGCCGTCTGCATCTATTACAATAGGCGAAGTATTATTTTTTAAAAAATTACTAAAAGCTTTTATCGTCTTTTCATTCGTTCCCAGTCCTATTCCTATTCCTACGGCAGATGGCTTAAAATCCAAATCTATTTCTGATAGCTCATCGTCATCATCCGTTATAACCATAGCTTCTGGCACGGCAGTTTGTACTATAGCGTAACCACATTCGGGCACATAAGCAGTAGCTAAACCTGACCCGGTTTTCAAGGCTGCTTCAGTGGCTAAAACAACACTTCCTATTTTACCATAACTCCCCCCTACCAGTACACTATGACCATAGGTTCCTTTATGACTATATTTGAACCGAGAACGATACAAGGGTAAAACTTCATTTTTACCAATTAATTCTGCTATTCCCGGACTTTGTTGCAGGAATTCACGATTTAACCCAATATCAACAATCTCGATATCCCTGGCATATATTCCTGTTTGTGGTAAAAAGAAAACCAATTTTGGCAATTGAAATGTAACGGTAACATCAGAATATATAACACTTTCGGGATCATCTGGAATTTTATCTGCATACAAACCCGAAGGAATATCTACCGAAACCGTAAAGCATTTTGATTTGTTAATGTGCTTTATCAATGTTGCAACCCATGGTACGAGCGGTCTGTTAAGGCCTATCCCAAAAATGGCATCGATGACAATATCCTGATCTAAAAGAGTCGGGAAATCTTGTTTTGATTTCAACTGTACGGGCCATTCACTCGCAACATCTTTAAGTCTATCATAATTAGCCAAAAAATCTTTTGACCTGTTATCACTAAAATTCACTATATAAGTTCGCACATGATATCCATGTTTTTCTAATAATCGAGATATCACCAAACCATCCCCGCCATTATTTCCAATCCCACAAAAAACATGTATGGGTATAGGTGTTCCTTGCAAACGATTATGAAGTAAATCAAATACTTTTGTAGCCGCTCTCTCCATTAATTCTAATGAGCTTATTTTTTCTGAAGTAATGGTAGCTTCGTCAGCCATTCGCATTTGTTGCACAGATAGTATTTTCATTTGATATTTTTAGGAATTTTACAACGAAATAAGTTATATGTTATTGAATTAACAAAAGTTTAAGTATTGTACTGATTTAATTTTCTCTAAAAATAAAAAATTATACATTTGATCCATGTTATAGAGCAAACTAATGTTTAGTACCGTTTTCATCTCGGCTTTATTGATCACCTTAGGAACAATTACTGTGTCTGGGATCACTTCTATTACGGTTACTACAACTATTATTACCCTTAGGGGTTAATTCACTTGTATATCACCATCGGAAAAAGTACGTAGTTTATGAAGACCAAAAGCTACCGAAACTATGCTTTATCATTAATTTCAATTTAAAAAAATACTATGAACGTTCTTAAATTTGGAGGTTCTTCGGTTGCAAACGCAACAACAATAGAAAATGTAATCAACATCATAAAGGAGCAATCCAAAACGAAGTCTCTTTATGTAGTAGTTTCTGCCATGGGTGGAGTTACCGATCTACTATTACAAGCTGGCACAGAAGCTTCTACAAATAATGAAAACTATAAAAAAACACTTGCCGAAATAGAAAAAAGACATCTGGATGCTGTCAAAAATCTTATTCCAGTGATATCACAAAGCGCTATAATTAGTAAGGTGAAATCAGAGCTCAATGTCTTAGAATCTCTTTGTGAAGGGGTGTTTTTATTAAGTGAGTTGTCTGAAAAAACGGCCGCAGTAATCTCAAGTTTCGGAGAATTACTTTCTTCATATATCATTGCTGAAGCTGCTAAAGTAAAAGGATTAGATATCGGATTAAAAGATTCTAGAGATCTCATCGTTAAAACCATAAATTCTAAAGTTGCAATTGATTACATAGAAACTAATAGTAGAATTAAGGCATTTGCAAAGGATAATAAAAACAAAATAAGCCTTTTTCCCGGTTTTGTTGCCAGAACACAAAATGGAGAACCTACCACTCTAGGTAGAGGAGGCTCAGACTTTACTGCTGCTATCCTTGCAGCAGCAATAGACGCAGAAGAATTACAGATCTGGACTGATGTTAGCGGTATGTATACGGCCAATCCAAAACTAGTAAAACAGGCAAAACCTGTAGACCACATCTCCTATCAAGAAGCAATGGAACTTTCTCATTTTGGTGCCAAAGTGATCTACCCACCTACCATTCATCCAGTACTCGATAGAAATATCCCTATTTTAATAAAAAACACCTTTGCTCCCCAAGATAAAGGTACATTAATCACCAGGAATGTATCCGATAGAAAAACACCTGTAACAGGAATTAGTCATATTGATAATATAACTATCATTTCTCTTGAAGGAAGCGGAATGGTAGGTATTCCAGGCTTTTCTAAAAGATTGTTCGAAGCACTTTTCCTAGAAAATATTAATGTTATTCTAATCACTCAGGCGTCCTCAGAACATTCTATTTGCCTTGCTATTGAAGCATCAGATGCCATAAAAGCAAAAACAATTTTGGATACTACATTCGAATTTGAAATTTCTAAACGCAAGTTAGAGCCCGTTAAAATTGAAAATGATAATGCGATCGTAGCTCTAGTTGGAGATAATATGTATCATCATCAAGGACTTAGTGGTAAAATGTTTAGTACCCTCGGAAAAAATAACGTTAATATTAGAGCGATTGCCCAGGGCGCTTCAGAAAAGAACATCTCTGTAATAATAGAAAAAAAAGATATCAAAAAAGCATTAAATACCTTACATGAACGATTTTTCGAAGTAAAAACAAAACAACTCAATTTATTTGTTACCGGAGTTGGAAATGTAGGAAGTAAGCTTCTCAGTCAATTAGAGCAACAAAAAATATATCTAAAAGATAAATTAAGACTTAAAATTAGGATTGTAGGATTATCAAATTCCAAAAAAATGTTTTTTGATGAAAACGGAATTGATTTGCAAGAATGGCAGGAAAAATTAAATACAGGAAAAAAAGCCAATGCTCAGGATTTTTTTAATCAAGCCAAAGAGATGAACCTCCGAAACTCTATTTTCGTTGACAATACTGCAAATCCAGATATCGCTAAAATTTATAAACATTATCTAGCAGAGAGTATGGCCGTAGTTACCTGTAATAAAATTGCATGTGCTGATGAATACAGTAATTATGAAGAGCTACAAGATCTTTCTCGTAAATTTAATGTCTCATTTTTGTATGAAACTAATGTTGGTGCAGGTTTACCGATTATCGATACACTTAATAATTTAATTGCTTCCGGAGATAACATTCACAAAATACAAGCCGTATTATCAGGTAGTCTTAACTTTGTATTCAACAAGTATAAAGAAGGTGTGACTTTTTATGATATTGTAAAACAAGCACAACAAGAAGGATATACTGAGCCAGATCCAAAAATAGATTTGAGCGGTGTTGATGTGGCTCGTAAGATATTAATTCTTTCTCGAGAAAGTGGGAGGATAATGGAACTCGATGATATCGAAAATGAATCTTTTTTACCACAAGAAAGTCTTGAAACTACTAGTGTAAAAGATTTCTTTGATTCTTTAAAAAAACACGAATCTCATTTTAATGAAATTTTAAATGAGGCCCATAAAAAAGACTGTCGATTAAAATATGTTGCTCAATACGAAAATGGAAAAGCAAAGGTAGGATTACAACATATCCCGGCAGAGCATCCTTTTTATAATCTCGAAGGAAGTGATAATATTGTATTATTTTTTACAGATCGATATCCAGAACAACCTTTGATAGTGAAAGGTGCAGGTGCGGGTGCCGATGTAACGGCATCCGGTATCTTTGCAGACATTATTAGAATTGGGGAAAAATAAAAAGTAACATGAATAAAAGTCTAAGAATATTTGCGCCGGCAACCGTTGCTAATCTTTCATGTGGATTTGACGTTTTAGGATGTTGTCTCGATACAGTAGGAGATGAAATGGTAGTCTCTCTGACTCCAGATCCAGAAGTGAAGATAACGAAGATTGAAGGTGCCAATCTTCCTTTAGAATCTAATAAAAATGTTGCTGGAGTTGCGACCAAAGCTTTATTAAAAAAGTACAATAAAGAGGTTGGTGTAAATATCGAAATCTATAAAAATATTAAAGCCGGAAGTGGTATCGGAAGTAGTGCAGCCAGCAGTGCTGGTGCAGTCTGGGCCGTAAACCGTTTACTAAACAGCCCTTTTACAAATCATGAACTGATATCCTTCGCGATGGAAGGAGAAAAATTAGCCAGCGGCAATGCTCATGCAGATAATGTAGCCCCTGCCCTTCTGGGTGGTTTTACGCTAGTACGTAGTTATGAACCTTTAGACGTAATTAAATTGAACACCCCAGAAGATTTAATGATAACTGTAATACATCCTCAAATTGAAGTTAAAACATCAGATTCAAGGTCAGTAATCAAACATAGAGTTTCGTTAAAAAAGGCAATTCAACAATGGGGAAATTTAGGAGGATTCATAGCAGGCTTATATACTAATAACTACCAACTCATTGGTCGAAGTTTAGAAGATGTACTCATTGAACCCTTAAGATCTATATTGATTCCAGAATTTGATGCAGTAAAAGAAACGGCTCTTTCAAAAGGAGCTTTAGGATGCGGTATTTCAGGTTCAGGCCCTTCAATTTTTGCACTCAGTAAAGGAGAAAAAATAGCAAGTCTTGTTGCAGAAGCAATACGAGACGTGTATGGAAAAACAGGGCTTGAATTTGACATTCATGTATCAAAAATTAATAATCAAGGCATCAAAATTTTAAGCTAACAAGATGACAGAAATAAAAAAAATATCTAGTGGAGCTCCATGGGAAGATATTGTAGGATATTCTAGAGCTATCAAAGTGGGTCACATTATAGAAATAGCAGGCACAACAGCAAAAGGAGAAGATGAATACGAACAAACTATTGAGATTATTAAAATCGCAGAAAGAGCACTAAAAGAACTTGATGCCGACTTAAGTAATGTAGTAAGAACAAGAATATACTGTACTAACATTTCAAATTGGGAAAAAATAGGTAAGGCGCATGGTGAATATTTTAGAAATATAAAACCTGCAGCAACTATGGTAGAGGTCTCAAAATTGATTTCTCCAGAAATTTTGGTAGAAATAGAATTTTCTGCTATCGTATAATTAAGAATAAGAATTTAAAATAATGCAATATTACAGTTTAAACAACAACGCTCCTAAGGTAGTTTTTTCTGAAGCTGTCATCAAAGGCTTAGCTCCCGATAGAGGTCTATACTTTCCTGAAAACATAACTCCTTTACCTAAATCTTTCTTTGAAAACATCGAAAATCTCGATAATGTAGAAATCGCGTATGAGGCCATTAAACAATTTATAGGTGATGAGATTCCAGAAACTAAATTAAGAGAAATTCTAACAGATGTACTTAGCTTTGATTTTCCTGTGGTACAAATTGAAGAAAATATAGGCACTCTGGAGTTGTTTCATGGACCAACAATGGCCTTCAAAGATGTTGGAGCACGTTTTATGGCGCGCTGTTTAGGATATTTTAATCGAAATAGCGAAAATCACGTTACCGTATTAGTTGCAACTTCTGGAGATACTGGTGGTGCTGTTGCCAACGGATTTCTGGGAGTAAAAGGTGTTGATGTAGTTATTCTTTATCCTACCGGAAAAGTAAGTGAAATTCAAGAAAAACAACTCACTACTTTAGGCCATAATATTACTGCATTAGAAGTCGATGGAGTTTTTGATGATTGCCAGGAGATGGTGAAAACTGCATTTTTGGATACAAGCATAACAGATCATAAGCAATTAACATCTGCAAACTCTATTAATATTGCCCGATGGCTACCTCAATTATTTTATTTTTTGTTTGCGTATAAACAAGTCAAAAATAAAGGGAGGGACATTGTTTTTTCTGTGCCGAGCGGCAATTTTGGAAATATCTGCGCTGGTATCGTTGCTCAAAAATTGGGATTACCGGTTAAACATTTTGTTGCATCTACCAATGTTAATGATACAGTAGTTCGCTATTTGAAAACTTCGAAATATGATCCTAAGCCCTCTAAAGCAACCATTTCTAATGCTATGGATGTCGGCAATCCAAGTAACTTCATTAGAATTCAAAAACTCTTTGATCATAATTTTGAAGAACTTAAGAATTCTTTTTCAGCATATAGCTTTGACGATTACCAAACCAAAAAGACGATGAAAAAAATATACACGGAAACTGGCTACATCACAGATCCACATGGAGCAATTGGTTATTTAGGACTAAAAGAACATGATCTAAATGGAAGAGATTATGGCATTTTCCTGGAAACAGCACATCCCGTAAAGTTTTTAGATGTTGTAGAACATACTTTGAATACAACTGTTGATATACCTTCTCAAATCCAAAAAGTGATCAATAAAGAGAAGAGAAGCATACCTATAAAGGGTTACAAACAATTAAAAGAGTTCTTACTAACATAAAAACTCTTTCTAGTTTTTCTTTCTTATTTCTTTAAATTATTGAGTAGCCAATGCTCTCATAACTTTGAATGTAATCTCTGTGGTCGAAGCTAAATACTTAAAGTTAACCGTAGTGTACTTATCCTCGCTTTGACGCACAAATGGAGAATTATCTGCATTCTTGAGCTCTGCAGTTAGTGTAACCGTCTCATATCCAAAGTTAGAAAAGAATCTACTCTCAGGAGTAGCTACTATTCTTTTATAAATTGGCACCGGTGATTCGATACGGTATAAAGACTCCAGGCTTAGATTTGAAGCAAGTAACTCTATTGCTCGATCTTCATCATTATCCCATCCCATATAGTCTGATCTATGCATAGAATGAATATTGTAGCCATCGGTTTGTAATTTTTTGGTAAACATTCTTGTTCCAATCATGTTGCTCTTCCAATGATCAAAAAACACTACCATAAAATTTTTATTTCGTGAGGGCAATTCGGCAATTTTCTTAGCAACGTAATATGCAATCGCAACACCGGTAGCATTATGTACTGCGCCTGGGCTATTTTCAACTGTATCATAATGAGCACAAATAATCACCCATTCATCACTACCATTTGTAGCAGGAATCTCGGCAAATACATTTGTTCCATTATACTGATTTTTCTTCTTATCCTGCACATTATAAGTATGCCTCTCTGGCTTGAGTCCAGCATCTTTTAAGGACTCAAATAAAAAATCAGCTGCGATCTTTCTCTCCGATTTACTTGATCTACTAGTCAATTTTTTCTTACCCTTTATGGGTTCGTGACCAGTAAGTTTAGCCACGATGCTTTTCTCGATGTTAATAATCTCTGCTTCTCTACGATCCTCTTCAGTTTGAGCTGGAGCCGTCTGTACTACCAAAAAGCATACTAGTAAAAGTATTCTATAATAATTCATTTTGTAGGTTTTGTATTCCATGGTATTTAACACAAATTTAGGGAAATTCTATTATAATACAATTTATTACTTTTAATAATAAATAATCTATCAAATATGAATTATTCAAAAACCGTACCTTTTTTTTTGATTTTGTTATTATTTATACGCTGTTCAAATGATAATACCTCCAAAAATCTACTGTTAGCACCAGATAATTGGAGGGGTGAAATAATTGAATTCCCTTTGAAATTTGCATCATCAATAACATATTCGGGTAAAGAACATGTTCGTTTTGCGCCTGGTTGGGGTGAAAAAGATGCTACAGATTATTTTTCCTATGTTTTTTTGTGGGAAATAAATGAAAATCCACAGCTTTCTATAGGAAAACTTGAAACAGAAATAGAACTCTATTTCGATGGATTAATGAGCATGGTCTCCAAAATGAATTTAAATCTCTTAAAGAAGCTTCCGAAAGCCAAAGCATTTTTTGAAAAAGTCAATGACTCTGTATATGTTGGAAAAGTAATGACTTATGATGCGTTCACTGCAAAAAAAGAAGTAAACCTCAATATCATCGTGGACTACAAATTTTGTCACAGGTTAAATAAACATTTAGTTTTGTTCAATCTTTCTCCTCAAAATCCAAAACATCCTATTTGGAAAAAAATGCAAAAAGTGACTATTGACGCTAATTGTGAGCAAACGAATAATTAATTGTTATCTATTCAACTTTATTTTACTTTTTTTCTTGATTTTCACATAAAAAACGTAAATTTTTACATCTAAAAAAATCACCAATAATGAATGTTTGCTTTTTAATGTATCCCTGGGAGGAAATTGACCCAGAAAAAGACACCTCGTTAACCTTAATTCATGAATGCGCCAAAAGGGGCCATGGTGTAGCCTTAGCTACTCCATCAAATTTGACTATTCGCGATAGTGTTACCTATTCTTTTTGTAAAGTAATTAATCGAGCTGATAAAATTTCGTCTTCCCTAAAATCTTTTCACACCAAGACAACTTTTAGAGATGAAATGTTACCATTAGCCGGATTTGACGTAATCATTCTGAGAAGTAACCCTCCCCTGGATATGATCATGCTTAACTTTTTAGACTCTGTAAAAGATGATGTTTTTATCATGAATGATATTGACGGGATCAGAAGATCAAATAATAAATTGTATACTGCTGCTTTTGATGATCTCGAAACCCATTTTATCCCTAGTACTCATGTAACAAAAAACAAAGACTATTTAATTAAAATGATTAAAGAAGCACCACATGACAAAATGATACTGAAACCGCTTAATGGTTTTGGCGGTTCTGGTGTTATTTTAATTGAAAAAGGAGCCATGTCTAGCATTCGTTCATTACTCGACTTTTATATCGATAATAAAGATGGTACTACTAACTATGTGATTTTACAAGATTATATAGAAGGTGCAGATCAAGGTGACGTAAGGATCTTACTTCTTAACGGTAAACCAATTGGAGCTATGCGTAGAATTCCAGGAGAAGATGATCACAGATCTAACGTTACTGCAGGAGGGTCTGTTGTAAAGCATTCATTGACTAAACAGGAAAAAGAGTTATGCCGTAAGATTGGACCAAAATTGGTGAAGGACGGACTTTACTTTGTTGGAATTGATGTTATTAACGGAATGCTGGTAGAAGTTAATGTTATGAGTCCGGGTGGGATCACCTATATCAACAAAAAATATAAAATTAAGTTACAGGAAAAAGTAATCGATTTTATTGAAGATAAAGTAGTACAACGTGTTACCAGGTTTGATAGAAAAGCAAAATTAAGAAAAAGGGTAGATGATGCATAAGCTATCTATTAAAGAAATTATAAAAAAAATAAATGCTGAAGAACCTTTTCATGCTGTTGCAGATGATTACTCATTTACCTTAAAAATTGATTCGTATTCTCATTATATCTGTGGGGCGGTTCATGATGGACATCAATTTAGAAAGGAATTATGGAGTAATTATCTTCATACCGAATATGATCGTTGGTATGAAGAAGATCCTTCAACAAAACAAATGGTTCAAAATCATCCTATCGTTATTGCCGGATGCGATTCTCGTTTTGAATATGATCTTAATCGTGAACCAAAACATGCCATTTATGAGGATGCTTGGGGTAAAGAATTATGGAAAGCACCTTTAAGAGCAGATACAAAAAATCGCTCTCTGGAAAAACATGATAACTTTTATCGAGTAGTGCATAAACTTGTTTCCAAAATTGAATCTAAGTATGGTGC
Organism: uncultured Aquimarina sp.; assembly: GCA_947500845.1. GTDB lineage: Bacteria > Bacteroidota > Bacteroidia > Flavobacteriales > Flavobacteriaceae > Aquimarina > Aquimarina celericrescens. The sequence continues at coordinate 652,767 of CANMTP010000001.1, read as the reverse complement.
AGCAATAATCTATGATATGCATTCGTATAATTGGAGACGATGGAGTCGAGAGGTTCCCGTGATCAATCTTGGCACTTCAAATATTGATAATGCCAGGTACGCAGCTTTTGCAGATTCATGGGCTAAAATGCTATCTCAAATTGAACTTCCAATTGATATTCCTGTTACTTCCGCTATAAATGACACTTTTCAAGGAAATGGATATTTTCTTAAGTATATTACTCAAAATTTTAAAAATACTTTGGTGTTAGCGACAGAATTTTCTAAAATCTATTGTCATGAATTACAATACATTATATATCCCGAGGTTGTGTACGCTATTAGTCAAGGATTAAAGAATCAACTTCCATTACATGCGAAAACATTTTATGATCAATTTATAATGTAGGAAAGCTTTCCTTATTTGTTAATTTCGGTTTTTTGCCTTTAGTTTGTGCTTTCTATACCCAACTAATAAGAATTATAAGGATAATGATTGAAGATGTAGTCGAAACATATCGTGATCTTTTCGAAATAGATCAAAATCTAGACAGGCTAGTAAAGAATATCGAACTTCTTAACTACTTAAATCCTCTGAATATTGAGCATGAGAAAAAAGCCTTTTTTGCAAGTAAATACAGGGAAAACCCAATATTTAAGTATCGAAAAATAAAATTCAACCCATATAAACTACAGCGATTATTTTTTAACCAACGACTAGAACGTATAGAGGATATTGAAATACTTAAACTGTACCAAGATATAATCTATGAATATTCTGGATTGATCCAGTGCATAGAAACAATAGGTACAGGAAAAAAATTTTACTATAATTCACTAAAAGTATTTGGAACTCCAAAAGAACGAGACGTAGAGAATGCGAGATTTATTTTGCATTTTGCAGATGAACCTTCTACTAATAATTTTGTCAAAAAACATTCTGTAGACGATGCAGAGTTGTATTTTAAAGATTTTGCAAAACGATATGCTTTTGACTTTAATATCAAAAAATCTACTCATATCTCTGCTTCAGCAATGGTGCTGAATGCGTCAGAAACATTAGTCTTGAAAAAAAACTATCAATTTAATGATAATGAGCTAATGGTTTTAGCTAATCACGAGATTGGAGTCCATATGGTAACAACTTTTAACGGAAAAAGTCAACCATTAAAAATTTTTTCCAATGGTTTTGTAAATAATACAGAAACTCAAGAAGGTTTGGCGGTATTTAGCGAATATATGTCTGGCAGTCTTACTTTACGACGAATGAAAGAACTTGCTTATCGAGTTATTGCCGCCGATAGCCTAATAAAAGGCTACGATTTTAAAGATACTTTTGATTTACTTTATAGTCAATACAAGTTAGATCGTGAAAATGCCTGGCAAATCACCTTACGGGTGCATCGCGGAGGTGGGTTCACAAAGGATTATCTTTATTTAACTGGCCTTAAAAAGATATACGATTATTATCACTCGGGACAAGACATGAATCCTTTATTTACGGGTAAAGTGACTTTAGAAAATAAAGATAGTATACTAAGACTTCAGGAGTTGGGTCTGGCCAATAAAAGTAAACATATTACCGATTCTTATAGTCAAAATCTAAACACAAACAAAAAGTTAGATTTCATATTGAGAAATCTAAAATGAAGTCTTTACGACCCATTAAACTTATTTATCATAAACCATTGTAATGCAATAATTGACTTTGCATCGTCAATGACTTCAGACATTAACAATGTTTTTATTTCATCAGCAGGGTATTTACATACTTTGATATCTTCATCTTCATATACCGCTCCTCCTCCTTTATTTTTTTTATCATTTTGCACTACTTCTCCATAATATAAATACATCCGTTCAGAAGAAATACCGGGAGTCATATAACAAGACAAAATATGTTGTAAATCAGTTACCACGTATCCTGTTTCCTCTTCTACTTCACGAATGGCACTTTGAATAGGGTCCTCTTTCCCTTCTATTCCGCCAGCCGGAATTTCAAAAAGCCATCCCGTACCATTTTTGATCGTTGGATACCTGAATTGATTTATAAAAACTAGCTGATCAGTATCCTTTTCATATAATAACACAGCAACAAACGGTCCTTTATCTAAAACTTCACGAGTATATGTAACTGAAGTGTTCTCATCAAAACGGTCATGAGTGATCAAAGCTTCTTTAATTTTCAAAAAACCATCATAGACCAAAGATTCTTTAACAATATTATATTTCATACTAATAAATGTAGGAAATATTTTAAGCTATCGTTAAAAATAAATCCATAAAAATATTAATCGGCAATACCGGCTTCAGCCAAAGTAATAATTAAAGCCATTTTTATATTCTTAGCACCATCAATATTTGACCATGTTTCATTAAGAGAATGAGCCCCTTTTCCTTTACCTCCTCTACCTATAGTAATCGCCGGTATGTTTTTGGAAATAGGAATGTTACTGTTTGTAGAACCTGTACCTAGAACAGGAGAAATATTGAAATATGATGCAGCAGCTATTGCTCTCTGTACAAGTGGTATATTTTCTGCTAAAATACCTGAAGGACGATCCCCTATAGGTTTAATTTCAAGAATTACTTTGTCCTTTATTGTGGAAGCATTGTAAACAGATTCGGCCTTTTTCATGCTTGTTTTTAAAATACTCTCAATCTCCAAAAGTCTTTTTGGACTCACCGAGCGCATATCGACCTCCATCCAGGATTCAAAAGGAATTGAATTGACAGAGGTACCACCTCCTATTCTACCAATATTGAAAGAAGTTTTTGGTCCTTCTATATCGGTATATTTTGCTGCTTCTTCTACAAAAATAGAAATCGCTTTTCCCAAAGCATGATGTGGGTTTGCTAATCCAAAAGCTCCCCACGAATGTCCTCCTGGTCCTTTGAAAATCACCTTATATCTTTTCGACCCAAGTCCGCCATTTATAATACGACCGTTTCCTCCACCATCAATTGATATCCATGAGTCAATTTTGATATCTGATGTTTCACTAAACAAATGTTTAACACCCCGCAAGTCACCTAGACCTTCTTCTCCTACGGTCCCAACAAATACTACATCAGCATCAGTTTCAATAGACGACATATTCATACCATTTAAAACAGCAAGAAGCATAGCCATTCCTCTTGTATTGTCTCCAATACCCGGGGCGGCATAAGTGTTACCTTCTTTCTTTACCTTAACGTCTGTTTCTTCAGGAAAAACAGTATCCATATGAGCATCTAATACTACTGTTTTGTCCCTTTTTCTACCTTTACGCAATGCTAATACGTTACCTTCAGTATCAATCCAAACACTATCGATTCCTGTTTTGGAGAACATTTCTAAAAACTTTTTTGCTCTTTTATGTTCTTTAAATGGCGGAGCAGAAATTTCATTAAGCACTATCATATTCCTGATGGTCTCTTCATCTAATGAATCAATAGTATGCATAGCGTACTGAACGTTTTTCTTTTTTATTATTCTAGCTATGTCCTTAGTAAAAGGTTTATTCGCTTTTGCTGTATTTTGCGCTTTTGCAGTAAAACCACAAAAAACAAAGATTAACACAGTGATTCTGATGAGTTTTTTATTCATTATTTCTTTAAAATATGAAGTCTTATTATTTATCGGTAGCATATCCAAAGTCCTTGCCTTTTTGAACTCTGGAAACACCTTTAACCATCCACTCTGGTGCCGGTTCACCCTTTAGGTAATGATCAAAAAATTGCATCATTCTGATGGAAAGATCTTGTTTATTTTTAACCTTCCTAAGATTATGAGCCTCATCGTTATAAACCAATAACCACACAGGTTTTTGTAACCTTCTCATACCCATAAACATTTCAATACCCTGATAATATGGCACAGCACCATCTTTATCATTATGCATCATTAATAAGGGAGTTTCAATTTTAGGAATTCCAAACAAAGGAGAGTTCTCTATGTAAAGATCAAATCCTTCCCATATGTTTTTACCAATACGACTTTGAGTTTTTTCATATTGAAAGGCTCTACTCAATCCCGATTGCCATCGAATCCCACCGTACGCCGAAATCATATTGCTTACAGGAGCACCCGCCATAGCTGCTTTAAACTTATTAGTAACCGTTATGAGATATGCCACTTGGTAACCGCCCCAACTCTGTCCTTGTATAGCAATATTGTCAGAATCAACATATCCCAGTTTTTCTACTGCTTCTACACCAGAAACTATGCAATTGTATGCGCTTGGCCCTGGTTTTCCTTCTTCATAAACAATATCGGGAACAAACATCACGTAATCATTACTTACCAAATATGTTGGGTTAACGGTCGATGCACTTGGTTGCGGTGAATAATATTGGTGATACCTATCTGAACGTTTTTCATAGAAATAAGTGATCATAGGATACTTCTTTGCTGGATCAAAATTCTCTGGTTTATAGATAATACCTTCGAGTACTTTACCGTCATAGGCTTTCCAAGAAAAAAGCTCTGCACTACCCCATTTAAAATCTTTTTGTTGGGGATTGACATTAGTGATCATTTTGGCATTATTTAAACCATTTTTTGAGATGTAAAGGTCTGGATGGGTATTGAAGTTTTCTTTTGTATATGAAAATACTTCGGCATCTTGAGCCTTTTGATATCTGCGAATTAAGAAGTCCCCAGGAGCTGTTTTTTCTACTAATTTGTTTTTCTTTAAGACATAAAGACCGGATGCTTTTGAAGTTTTATCGAAACTTGTAATTAGTAATTCTTGGTTTGCATAAGAAGCTTTATTCTTATTTTCAGGATCCAGATTCTCTGTTCTATATTCTACATTATTTTTTCTTCCGTTTTTTGTAATATTCTGGGGCTTTTCCTTTCCATTGAGGGAAACTCTCCATACATCAAACTTATCATAAACCAACGCCTTACCATTCTCATCAAAACCCCCAAAGCCATGCGGATATGGTAACATTGGATGATCATCATCTTCATCATACAGTGGAACTTGAATATCATTGGTAAGATTTAAGGTTTGCAAAGTCTCTAAGTTAAGTGAAAACCAATGTTGTTTGTATATATCAAAATATAAGGCATACTTCCCATCAGAAGACAAAACCGGTTCTAAGGCATTATTCCTCAATGCAATACGTTTTTGTCCTGTAATGGTATTGATCACATAAAAATCGCGAGTCCATGGACTGTTCCAGGAACGTTTTATATCATATGGATCTCCTGTAGCACCTAGAACAAATTTCTGTTCTTTGTTTTTATCAAAAATAAGATCATCTATCTGCTCGTCTTGCAGATGAATAACATCTTTCTTGTCAATATTATAATATGATATGTAGGCCTTTTTATTTAGCTCCTTAAACTTCGATTTTTGTTCTGGCTGGATCATCTTGTCCTGCCAATGCCAGACATCTACTTGTGGGATTTCTTCATCCAATAGTGTTGTGTCTTTTTTAAATTCGGTTTTTGGTTTTGAATAAAAATAAAGCCTCTTTTCGTTTTCAGAGAAAAAAGGAGTTTGATCACCGCTTAACTCCCAATCTCTTTTAAGATTTTTTCCTGAAATATCGTCTGCGAGCTTGTCGAGTGTATTATTTGTATAGTAAAAGAGTTCGTGATTTAGAGAGTCTGTTGCCGTTGAATCCTTTACTGAGATAAATGTAAAATGGTTTCCTGTTTTACTTGTGGATAGTTTATCATATATGTAGTTGACCGTATCAATCACTTCTTCAATACCTTTTTCGATATTATATTTATAAATCCCAAGATCTCTTTCTTTCTCGTCCTTTGACTTATTTTGTGCTTTACTGGTACGAGAATAATAGAATATATTTCCTTTTTCAGGAACTACAAAATCTTTGATTTGAAGAATAGTATCTCTTTTTTTGTTTTCAAAAGTATACACCAACCCATATTTCTGCTTAAAAGTTACAGGAAGATTTTTGTCTGTAGTATCCTTTATTTTGTTGTTTTTTGAAGAATCCTTTTTCTTTTTATTTTTAAATTTTTCAAGAACCATCCAGCCCGATGATTTTTTTGGTAATGTGTACTTTGCTATTCTTGGAATAGAATCATAAATTTTATTGCTTTTTACATCGTAAATAAACAGTGCATCTTTTGGCAAATCTTCTTTTTTGACTTTTTTCTTCTTTTTCTTTTCCTTTCTTACATCTTCATATGTTGGTTTCACTTTGAAAACAACGTAGTTTTCGTCAAACGAAATCGCTGGATCATATCCATTAAAGAAAGTAGATTTTTGATCAGTTTTAGTATTGTAAATCTCGATGTAACCATTTCCCCTCCCTGTAGCTGTTTCTATCGTTGTAACTACCAATGTTCCCAGATCAGATATCTTTACGTTACTAATCTTCTTCCATAAGTCATAGTCATCATGTGTGATCACCTTCTTTTGGGCGATCGTAAATACGCAGGTGAAAAGTAACAGTAGTGTGATTTTCTTATAAACCATGTTCATAAAATTATTATAGTGCTTAATTTTTCAAATTGAGGAATATTACTGTATCCGTATTTTAAACCTTAAGTTAAATTTTCTATTGGTACTAAAATAAACACCCAAATCTTAAAAGAATAATATCGCTTGCTTTTTATTAACACTTTAGACTTTTTTAATCAATCTAGTTTACAAATACAATATTTGAATGAGTCCAATTAATCTTATTAAAACCAATTGGACTCATTACTTCAGGCTGACTCAAAATTTATTCTAATATCCTGGATTTTGTTGATTCGCAATATTAGGATTCACATTAATCTCATCAATCGGTATCGGCATTATTGTTCTATTTTCTGGAGCTGAAATAGGAATAGGGTCTCCATCCTGCAAAAATTTATTAAATGTTCTACCGTATCTTGTAAGATCGAATAATCTAAATCCTTCGAACGCTAATTCTTTACGTCGTTCAAGTATAATCTTATCAATTAATGCCTGCCCTGTTTCAGTAGAAGATGCTGCTGTAGGTTCAGCTCTATTTCGAATGGCATCTAATGCTTGTTGCGCTTGTAAATCTTCATTCAATTGTGCATGCGCCTCTGCTTTAATTAAATACATTTCTGATAGTCTTAAAATCTGAATTTTATCATCCCTAACGGTACTTCTTGGAAATTTTTGAACTAAATTTACATCTCCGTCTCGTGGATATAAGTTTTTTCTAATATCGGTAGTATCTCCCAAAATACTAACCAAATCATCTGTTGCAAACGCGTCTTCATAATTCAGATAAAAATGACTTATGGAGTTAGAACCTGAATTATCTACAGCAGTATTAACCATAACCAGTAAAGTCTCTTTATTTGACTCAAGTCCCCAGCTAGCAAGATATTCTTCGTTTTCTAAAAGCTCACTTCCGCTATCTTCAATTACATCAGTAGCCAAGTTCCTTGCTTCAGTCCAATTTTCCATGTGCAAATATACTCTCGCTAACAACCCCTTTGCTGCGTGTAAATTCATTCGTTTTCTTCTCGTCCCATTATTCTCTAAAGTGACATCTCTTAATAAGTCTATAGCTACCAATAAATCATCTTCTATCTGTTGATAAACCTGAGCCGTAGTACTTCTAGCTGGTGTTTGTATAGTTCCCCCATCACCTAACTCCTCAAAGTCTGGAATAGGTACTCCCAAGTGAGAAGCATCTGCACTAAAATTGTAAGGTTGCGCAAATAATAGCTGCATATTATGAAATGCTAATGCTCTAAGCGCGTAAGCTTCCCCTTGATATTGTTCTGCATCCTCTTGTTCAGATTCAGGAAAAGATATTAACTTAGCTTTTTCTATAATTATAGAAGTTGAAGCAATTATACGTGTGAGATCATTCCAAGTATTATCTATATTACCGTTATTTGCATTAACCGTATACAAATCAAAATCAAGATATCTACCTGTATTATCAAATGCATCTATAAATGCGTTATCCGACAGAACTTCAGGAATTAGTAGCAGTGTACGATTGTAAATATCTATATCTGTAAATAAGCTATATGATCCATTAACAGCAAGATTTAAAGAATTAAGATCAACAACAGCATCAGATACCTCTACACTATTTGAAAATTGCTGTTCTAAAGTATCATCGCAAGAGCTTAGTGCAAAAGCAATGAAAAGAATGTATATTATTTTATTTTTCATGATGTTCTTATTAAAAAGTTAAATCTACACCTAAGAATAATGCTCTCGAAATTGGAATCTCCTGGTTTAATCTACCATCTGATCCTGCCTCGGGATCTCTTTCTAAGCGATCATCTTTTATGTAAGTATATAAATTATTCCCTTTGATGTATATCCTAGCAGAAGAAAGTCCTATGTTTTGAATACTCTGAGCCGGTAATTGATAGGCCAAGGTTACATCGCGTAATCTTATATACGAACCATCATATACAAATCGACTAGATGGCTGAGAAGAAAGACCTGTCTGTCTATTACGCCATACAAAAGCAGGTACATCTGTTATGTCGCCTGGTTGTTGCCACCTTCTTTCATAAGTACCTCTACTAACATTTCCTGTAGATGCCAGTCTTCTAGACCCGTCACTATTGGTAAATCTGTTCCAGGTATCATACACCAATCCGCCCCATGCACTATACAGTTGAAAATCTAATGAAATTCCTTTATAACTAAACGTATTTCTTAAACCTACATAAAAATCAGGAGTCGCGTTCCCAATTATTACTTGTTCTGCATCACCATATCGATTGGTCGTCTCATCAGATTCATCATTGATAAACCATAAAGCGTCACCATTATCCGGGTCTGCACCTGCATATCTAGGCAAATAAAATGTTTCAAAATCTTCACCGACTGCTGTAATACGGGTAGTTCCGACAATAGGCTCTCCATCTCCTGCAAGTCTTGTCACCTTATTTTCATTGGCAGTATAATTGAAACTTGTAGTCCAGGTAAAGCCATTGGTATTACTTACAATATTGCGTGTTGTGATTTGAAGTTCTATTCCTTTATTCTCCATTGCTCCGATATTCTGGACTATATTTACATCACCGTTGGTAGCTGAAATTGGTCTAGCTCTAATGAGATCGGTTGTCTCTCTTTGGTACCAATCAAAACTTCCTTGTATACGGTTATCAAATAATGAATAATCAACACCAATGTTTAGTGGTTTATTAACTTCCCATTTCAAATTAGGGTTTCCTAAGTCTGAGAAGAATAATCCGGGGCCTCCGTCATAGTCATTAATAGAAAAGAGATCAAAAACAGCAAAAGGATTGTCATCAGGATCATTAGAGTTTTCATTCCCCGCAATAGGGTCATTTCCATTCTCTCCATAACTTCCTCTGATTTTCAGATCATTTATGAAATCTACATCTTCCATAAATTTTTCTTTGGCTACATTCCAACCAATCCCTACAGACCAAAATACTCCATACTGATTGTCATCTTTAAAAGTAGAACTTCCATCTCGTCGTAAAGATCCACTGATAAGGTAACGTTCACCGTAAGAATACTCTGCATTTAGGAATACCGAATTTAATCCGCTCTGTCTTCTATTTGTAGAAGCTTCAGTAGGTACACTTCCTGCATTTAAGTCAATAAAACCATTTGGTATATTTTCAACTTCTATGTCAGAAAACTTATTTCTTGTCTTTTGTAATTCATATCCACCAAAAGCAGTGATGTCATGATCGCCCCAAGCTCTATTATATCTTAGCATATTTCGGAATAGCCAAGTGAATAGAAAATCGGAATCCTGATTCCCTCTTCCTAAATCTATTGCGGCACCAAAATCTGAAGGTAACCTTATATAATCATCTCTAAATCCTTGATTCATATTTATAGACGATTCAAATGAAAGCCCATTGGTTATTTTGACCGATAAATCTGTACCCGCTAAGATTCTGTGTGTAATATTTCTTCTGATTTCAATTTCACCTGCAGCTACAGGATTATTTGTACTATTAAAATCAAAATTAAATGTGCCATCTTCGTTATAGGGAGATATGTCGGGTCGTATTCTATATATCGACCGCACAGGATTGGCAAAAGCTCCTCCATCGGGTCTTACATTTGAGATATTCTTATTATAAGATAAATTTACACTAAGATCGATCCTATCATTAATTCTTTGATCTAATTTAATTCTGGAATTCATTCGCTCAAATTGGGTTCCTACGATGGTTCCTTCTTGGTTAAAATATCCTCCAGAAATATAATATTTTGTATTTTCAGATCCTCCCCTAATAGATAAGTCATGTTGCTGATAAAATCCATCTTGAGTTAGTAAATCAAGCCAATTTGTATTAGTATTGGGATCAAAACCTCTATCGGTTAAATATGTTAGAGCGTCGGCATCATTATCTCTGATGCCGGCGTTTTGTAATCCTTCTACTAATAATTCTTGTAGCTCTGAAGTATTAAGAGGTTTAAAACGATCTGCAACTGTAGGAGTAGATAATCCTGCTTGTGTACTATATGATATGATAGGTCTCCCTTGTTCTCCTGACTTTGTCTGTATTACGATAACTCCGTTAGCACCTCTAGTACCATAAATCGAAGTAGCCGCAGCATCTTTAAGCACAGTAAGTGTTTTTATATCTCCCGGATTAAGAGAAGTTATTATGGAAGCATCTCTAGTTTGTATACCATCAATAACATACAATGGAAATGAAGCCGAAAATGACCCAATACCTCGTATCCTTACATTTGGTGTAGCTCCTGGCTGACCACTATCTGCAGTTACCAATACTCCAGGCACATTACCTTGAATACTCTCTTGAATGGCTGCCCTAGGTGTAGCATTAATCGCCTCCAGCTTCACATTTACAGCAGAACTGGTAAGTCTGGATTTACGTTGAACTGCATATCCAGTTACTACAACCTCTTCTAATGAGCTTATATCTTCTTGTAATGTTACGTTAATCTCTTTATCATTACCTACTACACGCTCCTGAGAAAGATACCCTACATAAGAATAAACTAAAGTCTCCCCATTATTTGCCTGAATACTGTAATTTCCATCGAAATCTGTTTGGGTCCCTTTACTGGTTCCTTTCAGAAGGACATTTACTCCGGGAAGCGGCAGGCCGTCTTCAGCAAGAACTACTCCCTTTATAAGGTTTTGTATAGGAGTATTTTTAGAATTTTCTTTATTTTCCTCAATCTCTTTATCCTTTTCTTTTTCGATGTATTCCAATATTTTTTTTATTTCTCTTTCTGATGTCCTCCGATTTCTAGGAAATAAAACAATTTGATTTTTGTAAACTTTGAAACCAATACTTGTTTCTTTAAAGAGGTTAAGTAATACTTTATTTAGCTTTTCATCGTTAACTTTTAGAGATACTTTTTTTGAAACATCAATTAGATTGTTATTATAAAAGAAGTGATAAGAGCTATTTTCCTCTATTTCTTTTATCGCTTCATGTAGGGTTACTCCATCTACTGAAATCGAAATATTCTGAGAGTACGTGTCAAATGAAAATAACTTCGATATCGTAATGCAGATAAGTAACGAATAGATTTTCATAATTCTTATTAAATGTTTTCTAGATAAGAAAACACTTGAATGTTTTTTTTTCATAATTTTGCTTGATTTTAATTATTCCATTCTGAGTTTAATTAGATCGACTTTTAAAGAGGGTGTTGCAGCATCCTCTTTTTCTTTTTTATTCTGAGCTTAACATAATTTTATTGTTTTTGTATGAGTACTGTATTGATGACGAAATTTTTAGAAGGTTCAATACTTCATCTAAACCAAGATTATCGAACTCTCCTGTGTACTTATAATCTAACAACGAATCTGATGCGATTATAAACTCAACGCTATATTTTCTTTTAAGATCCAAGACCACTTGTTTTAAAGGAGTTTTATCGAACACTAATCTCCCTTGTTTCCAGGCTACTACGTTTTCTGAATCCACTTCATTAATTCTAATATCTTTTTTCTCTCTATCAAAAATTGCCTTTTGTGATGGTGCTAACACGATAGGAACTTCATTACTTTTCTGAAGAACTTCAACTTTTCCTGTGACCAATGTGGTTTCAATATTTTCATCAACAGGATAGGACTTCACATTAAAAGAAGTTCCTAAAACCCTAATTTTTAATTGATCAGTATGAACAATAAAGGGTTTAGTGGTATCTCTTTTAATATCAAAAAATGCTTCGCCCGTTAGAGTTACTGTTCGTAAAGTATCAGAAAAATTCTTAGCGTAAGTCAGGCTACTATTTGAGTTCAAGATCACTGTAGAGCCATCAGGTAAAACAATAGTTTTGTGGTCACCATATTGGGTAACTATACTTTGCGTATCTAACTCAAAAAAATCAGTATTGGTAACCAATGAATAGTTATCAGAGAAAGTGATTACATACCATGTTAATAGAGGCAATAAGATAACTATAGCGGCAACAGGATAATAATATTTCTTTTTATTCGCAGCTCTTTTGGAAGAAAAATGCTGGTAAGCAGTATTAGTCTCTGCATGATCCAACGAATCTAAGTTAGAAGCAACATATTGAGCCTTAAGAACATTGTACTGTTTTTGATGTTTAGCATCTTTTTTAATCCATTCTATAATAGATTGTTTTTCATCAGGATTGGCTTCTCCCTTAATATATCTTATTAAATCTTTTTCTTGCATTTATTACTGTCTTATATAGTATAAGACGAATAAAATTGAGTTTCCCCCTAAACGAAAAAAAGATTTTTTTAAAAAAAAGATAAAAATTCTCTTAAATGAAGTCGCATATGCTTGAGTGCCTTAGACATATGATTCTCTACAGTTTTGATCGAAATATTGAGTTCATCAGATATTTCTTTATTTTTTAACCCCTCGATTCGGCTTTTGATGAATACTTTTTTGCATTTTTCTGGAAGTAGTTCTATTCCAAATTGTATTTTTTCTTCTAATTCTTTTTCTACTATTGAGATTGTATCCTTGTCAGCAAGTGCCGAATGATTTATGAATGCTTCTAATTGAGTAGTATTTGTAACTTTACTAAGCTTATATTTTTTAGATCTAAGATAATCAAGACAAGAATTCTTTGTAATCTTAAACAAATATCCATTAATATTTGAGTTGATGTTCTTTCTTTTTTTCCATACTTTTACAAATACATCTTGTACAATTTCTTCAGCATCCTCTTTACTTGAAATATAACTTTGCGCCACATATAACAGCTTCGTATAATAAAGCGTAAAGAGAATCCTGAAGGCTTCTTTATTGCCTTCATTAATATTCTTGATAAAAAAGCTATTCGCTATTTGTAATTCCCTTTCCACAAATGAAATAATTCATCATAAAGGTAAAATTTTTTTTATTTCTTTAACGTTTTCACAACAATTAATTAATAACAAATAAATAAAAATTAAATAAATACGAGTTCATTAAGAAAAAGATTGTGAAATCCCTATTTCCTATTTTTTAGTCTATAAACAAGCTTTAATCTACTTCAATCCTGATCTACAGCAGCGACCTTAACATCAACCAAATCAATACGAATAACCTGATTTCGAATTGGATCTCTTTTTAGGCCTGTTGGAATGCTTGACGTCCCTTTTTTGGCCAACTTACCCAAAGCATCCCATTCATTTTTAGTGCTTTTTTATAATGATTGGTTGTTTCTTTAAATTCTTCAAACGTTGTACAAAAAAGATTCATGAAGTCTACTTTTTCTTTTTCTACCTCTTTAATTAGAGTAATATCTTCAGGTAAATCAGAAAAAAGATCAAAATAGTTATAAGGATGATTATACAATGGCGGGATATGTACCTTTTGTAATACCAAGTTTTTTTTGACAAATGGTGTACCAGAATATCCGGCAGACATAACTTGTTCTTTAGAAAACCAACAATCAATTTTGATATAAAAATATAGAAAATTAATAGTCCTATTTCTCCAGGTTACCAGTAATTTGAATTGTTCTTTCTCCGAATCTCTATTTCAGAAATAAGTTTAGGTTACAAAATTGATAATTTATCAAGATTATAACAAAAAACCATTGTAAAGCTACCCAAAGTTTTTTACTTTCGGCGTCAATTTGTCAACACAATAAATCATCTAATTATGCAAAATACGGCTTTAACGCAAACCCACATTGACCTAGGCGCAAAAATGGTACCTTTTGCAGGGTTTAACATGCCTGTTTCTTACGAAGGTGTTACTATAGAGCATGAGACTGTTCGCGAGGCTGTAGGTGTTTTTGATGTTTCTCATATGGGTGAATTTTTAATTACTGGTCCAAATGCATTAGATCTAATCCAAAAAGTGACTTCTAATGATGCTTCAAAATTGGTGAATGGAAAAGCACAGTATAGTTGTTTGCCAAATGATAAAGGTGGAATTGTTGACGACTTAATCGTTTACAAAATCGAAGATGAAAAATATCTTTTGGTGGTTAATGCATCAAACATTAAAAAAGACTGGGATTGGATTAGTAGTCAGAATACTATGAATGCTGATATGCGGGATTTATCTGATGATTACTCTTTGCTTGCTATCCAAGGACCCAAAGCAGCTAAAGCGATGCAATCACTAACCTCCGTAGATCTTGAAGCAATGAAATTTTACACTTTTGAAGTTGCAGATTTTGCAGGGATCGAACACGTCATTATTTCTGCAACCGGATATACTGGTAGTGGTGGTTTTGAAATCTATTGTAAGAATTCTGAAGTAAAACAGGTTTGGGATAAAGTTATGGAAGCAGGAGCTGACTATGGAATTAAACCTATTGGATTGGCTGCAAGAGATACGTTACGATTAGAAATGGGGTATTGCCTTTATGGAAATGATATAAATGATACCACTTCTCCTATAGAAGCTGGTTTAGGCTGGATCACAAAATTCTCCAAAGATTTTATTAATGCTGAGGCATTGGCAAAGGAAAAAGAACATGGGCCAGAGCGAAAATTGATAGGTTTTGAACTTGACGAACGAGGAATCCCACGCCATGACTATAATATCGTAGACGGAAATGGGAAAACAATTGGAATCGTAACTTCAGGAACCATGTCCCCTTCCTTAGGAAAAGGCATTGGACTAGGATATGTGCCTACTATTTTTGCAACACCCGGAAGTAAAATTTACATTCAGGTTCGTAAAAAAACAATCCCTGCCACAGTAGTAAAATTACCTTTTTATAAAGGATAGTTTTTACAATAAAAATCAGTGTTGTTAAGTTTCAAGGGTATAATAATATTGCTTTGAAACTTAATTTTTTTATAAGATATTTTTGAAAAGAATTTTAATCATAGGAGCCAGTGGTTTTATAGGAAATGCTTTTTATAGAGAGCTCAATTCCTATTTTGACACTTACGGCACCTATAAAACTGATAATACTTTTTTCGAGAAGAATCAGAAATTCTTTCAATACGATATGGAGCTAGAAGATATATCCATCTTATTAGACAATCTTAAACCTACAATTATCATTTCTGCCCTTCGCGGGAATCTTAATTCTCAATTAGATGCCCACCAACGAATCATTACTTGGATACAAAAACATAGATGTAAGCTTATATTTATCTCTAGTGCTAATGTGTTCGATTCTTTTAGCAATTATCCTTCATATGAATTTGATAAGACCCTAAGTGATAGTGTTTATGGAAGATTCAAAATTAAAGTAGAGAATGCATTAATGCGGCTTCCTGTACACAAATATGTAATTGCACGCGTGCCTATGATTTTTGGAGCAACAACTCCCAGGGTACAAGAAATAAAAACACTTTACGATCTTCAAGCCCCCATAGAGGTGTTTCCTAACGTAATCATCAATACGACCTCTATCTTTAAACTTACACAACAGATACATTATATCATAAATCGTAATAAAAAAGGAATATTTCATTTAGGTAGTACCGATCTTATTTATCATTTTGATCTGATTCGGGAGATTTGTGATATACTTCAATTAGATGACCCCATTTTTAAACAAGTTTTTGATTCTAACAATGATAGATATCTTGCCGTTTTACCTAAGGATAATAAGCTTCCAAAGAATTTACAGATTACAACACAAGAAGTTATTGAGTCAGTCATAGTAAAGTGATTCTTAACAAACTCATAAATACTAATTCAGAAAATGTAATTCGCACTATCTTTGTAATATGATCGAAGCAGGAAAAAAGATTATTCTATTTGATGGCGTATGCAATCTGTGTAATAATGCTATTAATTTTGTGATCAAACGAGATAAAAATGATGTATTTCGTTATGCTTCTTTACAAAGTGAAATAGGAAAAAAATTGATTGCAGAAAGAAATATAGATATTTCTAAAATTGATTCTATACTACTAATAGATCCAAAAATAGCCTATTATCATAAATCAACAGCTGCTTTGCAAATTTCAAAACAGCTGTCTGGTATTTACCCTCTACTTTCAGTTTTTCTTGTTGTACCTCAATCTTTAAGAGATTGGATCTACGATATTATTGCCAAAAATCGATATAAATGGTTTGGCAAAAAAGAAAGTTGTATGATTCCGACCCCAGAACTTAAAGCTCTTTTTATTGATCAATAGTGATAGTGTCATTTTGTGCTCTTCATTTGATTTTTGATACGTCCACAGACGAATTATTCATCTGCATTTCAGCACCTGTATTGGTTTGATGCTTCTTTCTTAGTTCTTTTGACTGAGCGTCTAACTTGTTGACGTTATCTATATGCACTATACTAAGACATATAATCGCAAATGCAATAAGTGCCATGGGTAGTAAAAGCCTTTTCATATTCATTGGTGTTTATTAGTGTGATAAAAGTGATACACCAAAAGTATATATAAGTATAATGAGATGTAAGGGGAGTATAACTGAATTTATACCGGGGAAAATACCCCTTTTTTACAAGATTAAGAATGGTAAATATGAATGAGATAATAAAAAATGATCAAATATTAGCGTCTGAAGGTATAACGATAGCCATCTCTAATTTGTTGTTCGATAATAAGTTCACTTGCAGTAACCTCAAAATTACCAAAATTTACGCCATCCAGGATTAATTCTTGATTACCTTGTATTGATACTAACGAATAGTCATACGTTCCCGAGGGTAATAGATCTTCAACAGAATCATCGGTATTATTATTCATAATTGTAATGGTCTTGTTGGTTTCATTAAAATTCCAAATAATTATACCATTACTAAAATCATGATTTATCCCGACAAATCCACCGGTCACATTTACCATATTCCAGCTACCGCTCAAATCAGGAAGGTTTACATCCGGATCAGATGAAGCGTCATCATTATTGCTGCAGCTTAGCGTAGTAAAAAGAAAAACGACCGCAAGAAAAAGAAAACGATTCATGTCATAAAAATTTGGTTATTAATAGTATAACTATAAATGACACATTTTGGTATGCGTTGCATAAAAAACTTTGGTAATCATTGCGAAGCGATTTTTTCTATTTCATCCAAAAGCATTATTAAATCATTTTCTTTTGTCATTGGATTCATCATTGTTGTTCTTAAATACAAATCTCTGCCTATTCGAGTCTGAACAATATAAAACTTACCAGATTTAATTAAAGAATCCCGAATTTCGGCATTTAAAGAATTAGTATCTTTTTGTTTAGAATTCGTATATCTAAAATTAATAATATTCGCTTCTGGAACTAACGCAAGCTCAAAATTTGATCTCTCCCGGATCATATTGGCAAAGACTAATGCCATATCGTAAAGCCTGTCGACATTTTGTTCGAATACTGCTTCCCCATGGGTCTTTACAATAGCATACGTTTTGATGGCCATCATAGATTTGGTACATTCAAATGTTCGTTTTCCAGAGTTATACCATTCT
Organism: uncultured Aquimarina sp.; assembly: GCA_947500845.1. Taxonomy (GTDB): domain Bacteria; phylum Bacteroidota; class Bacteroidia; order Flavobacteriales; family Flavobacteriaceae; genus Aquimarina; species Aquimarina celericrescens. The sequence goes on along the minus strand of CANMTP010000001.1, from coordinate 635,055 downwards.
TTTGTGTGTTGAGAATCCCATAAATATTGCGCTTGTTGTTCAAACGTTCTATAAGCATCTTCAGACTTCTTAAAAATGAGCGCAGTATTTAAAGATGGTGTCATTAACATTTTATGAAAATCAATGACAACAGAGTCTGCGCGTGAAATCCCACTCACCAAATGCTTATAATGGTCAGAAAAAACTACTGCTCCACCATGAGCACCATCAACATGAAACCAAAGCTTGTGTTGTTCTGCAAAATCAGCAAGTATTTCCAAATTATCATAAGATCCTGTTGACGTTGTACAGGAGCATCCTATAATTGCAATTACTGATAATCCCCTGGACGTTGCCGAACTGTAATAACTATGAAGTAAATCGGTATCTATTCTAAAATGATCGTCTACCGGTACTTTTATAATTCCTTCACTACCCATCCCAAGAATCCTGGCCGCTCTATCTATACAGTAATGGGCTTCTTCAGATACCAGAATCGCTAATTTCTCTTGATGACCCTCTTCCCAAACTGCAGAAGGGGCCTTAGCCTTACGAGCCGAAAGTAATGCAGTGAGATTAGCCAAAGTACCACCAGAAGTAAGAAAACCCGAATAATTTGAGTCATATCCAATCTTTCTCGCCACCAAATCAGTAACAATTTTTTCTATGGCATTAGCCGCCATTCCCATTTCATAGACACCGGTACCGTTACTAAGTAAATCAGACATAAGCCCTGCCAGCCCAGACACTAATGCCGGAACAGATACCTGATGCCCAATATACCTGGGATGATGTACACTAATCGAATGATCAAGAATATTTTTGAATACCTCTACTATTTCCGAATCTGAAGTAAAATCATGTTTCCAAAAATCTAACTCTTCTTCTGGTTCCTTGTATGGAAGAACTGGATGATCTAGATTTGTTTGAACTTTTTCTATATGATCAGCAAGCATATCGACTACCTGATGCCCCAATTGTCGAAAATCAGAAGGGTTGTAAACCTCTTCCAAAAGGTTTCTTTTACTGACTATGTTCTTCATATTTAATACGCTGTTAATTAAAAATAAATTAAAAAAATACAGCCTACATTATAACAAAATATGCTACAATAATAACCTTCTGCGATAGTAGGCTGTCTCATTTTGATTAAGAATCATCCATAATGCGCAATGGATCAAATAAACAAATAAACCTATCAAAATTAATCATCTCTACTTATAATAAAAAATACTTATTTTTGATTAATTAATAACAAAAACGTATTAATGACTATTCAGCAACTTAAAAATGTCATCATACTTTCTGAAAAATTAAACTTTACCCGGGCAGCAGAAGAATTACATATTGTGCAACCCGCATTAAGCAGACAGATCAAACAATTGGAAGAAGAAATCGGAGCCGTTCTATTTAAAAGAGATAAACGCAATGTAAGAATTACTGCTGCAGGGACCTATTTTATTCGGGAAGCAAAAAAACTAGTACGTCAATCGGAAAGAATGGCAAAACAAGCTGCAGATATACAGAACGGAGAGGTAGGCGAAATTCACATTGCTTTTACACATTCTGTAATGCAAACCATTTTGCCAGACATTTTAAAAACTATCAACCGACGTACCCCCGGGATCAAAGCTATATTAAAAGAAATGAATAATCGTGATCAATATTTGGCTTTACAACAAAATGAGTTGGATATAGGTTTTGCTACCAATCCTATGGTACCTATCAACTTAAAAAGTAAAGTATTGCATATCGACAATTTTGTGATTTTATTACCAGAAAATCATCCTGTAGATAAAAAGAACTATAAAGATTTCTCTGTTTTTGCTAAAGAAGAATTTATCTTCCCTACGGTTTCTGACGGTCCTAACTATGTACATATTCTTGAATCGATATGTATAGATGCAGGTTTTACCCCTAAAATAGTACATGAGACCGATTCTGCCAGTACCAGTTTTAGGCTTGTTGAAGCTGGGTTAGGAATTTCTTTAGAGCCTATATCTTCTTTGCATGGACACGAATTTCCGATCAAGAGGATCGAACTTAAAGACATCAAACAAAAAGCTAAACTCACTATGATGTGGAATCCAGAAAGAGAATCAGAATTTCCAGAATTATTCCAACTATTAAAAAACTGGAAGGTTAAATAACTATTTTACCTCCTCATAATGATCATCCCATTCCTTTACCTTAGGATCCCCAAGTTTTCCTACAGACTTTGCCACTATCATAGATACCGTGGCATCACCAGTTACATTGATCACAGTACGCATCATATCTAACGGTCTGTCTACTGCAAAAATTAATGCCAAACCTATCGGTAATTTATCCGATGGAAAACCTATAGCTTCTAAAACAATAACAAGCATTACCATTCCTGCCCCGGGTACGGCAGCAGAACCTATAGAAGCTAATAAAGCGGTAAGTACTATGGTGATTTGATTACTGAATGTTAATCCCTCTGGCCAAAGAACTTGCATAATAAATACCGAAGCAACCGCTTGATATAGACTAGTTCCATCCATATTAATTGTTGCGCCAACGGGTAGTACAAAACTTGATACTTCTTTATCTACTCCGATATGCTCTTCTACTCTTTCCATAGTAACTGGCAGTGTCGCTGCGCTAGAACTAGTAGAGAATGCCAATAACTGAGCAGGACTTATTTCTTTGAGGAACCAGAATGGAGATTTTTTGGTGATTACTGAAACCAGGAAACAATAAAAAACAATCATCAATAGTAATCCTGAGAATACTACAGCGACATATTTTAATAAAGCCAATAGTATATCTGGATCATCAGAAGTTACTACCACATTGGCTAATAATGCAAAAACAGCATAAGGAGCCGTTAGCATAATAAGATCTACCATTTTTAAAACTACTTCATTAAGGCTATCAAAAAAGTTTTTCAAAGGTTCGGCGTGTTTTGGATTGATCAAGAGCATACTAATACCTAAAAATATAGCAAAGAAAATAACCTGAAGCATCAGCTTATTATCACTCATCGCAGCTACTGCGTTTTGAGGAACCATATCGACCACAAATTGTAATGGACCACTTTCTTTTTGTTTACCAGCTTCAGCGATACGTTCTGATATTTTTGCACTACCTGCATATTCTGAAGTTAGTTTATCAATAGTTTCAGAAGTTATCCCTTCTCCTGGCTTTGTAACATTTACAATTAATAAACCTATAGTTATAGCAATTACTGTCGTAATAATGTAGATTACAATAGTACGACCACCTATCGTTTTAAATTTTGAAATATCCTTGAGATCTGAAATCCCTTTGATCAAGGACGCCAATATAAGAGGTACTGCAATAAGTTTTAAAAGATTAACGAAGATGGTACCAAACGGAGCAATCCAGTCTCCTGTAAATCCTTTTCCCCAGGAAATGGTTGTCATTAAGAATCCGAATACTATCCCCAATAGCATTCCTATCATGATCTTCCAGTGCAGTGCGATTTTCTTCATGTGAATTTTTTAATTTTTAAGCCTAAAGGCTCCGAAGATATAAATTAAAAACAAAAAAACCGTAACTACATTATGATAACGGTAATTATTGATCGTTTTATAGTCTTTGAGTTGGTGAGTTGGTGAGTTGGTGAGTTGGTGAGTTGGTGAGTAAAAGTATTAGAAAATATCTTTGATTATATTTTTGAGGTAAAACTTAGAAAAATATAATCTTCGAATCAATACCAACTAAATATTTTCAAATCCAAAAAAAAATTATATTTTTTGTAATTTAAATATCGTAACACCACAAAACTCATCAACTAAAAAACTCACTCTACTTCTTAATTGTCCTATTCATTAACCAATAGTCAACAAGAACCAATGCTGCCATTGCCTCTACTATAGGCACTGCTCTAGGAACCACACAAGGGTCATGTCTTCCTTTACCTTGCATAGTAACCAAATTCCCATCTTTATCTATCGTTTCTTGATCCTGCATAATTGTAGCCACGGGTTTAAAGGCTACATTAAAATAGATATCCATTCCGTTGGATATACCGCCCTGGATACCTCCAGAAAGATTTGTTCTGGTAGTACCGTCGGTATTAAATAAATCATTATGTTGGCTGCCTTTCAGCGTCGCTCCTTCAAAACCACTTCCGTATTCGAAACCCTTTACCGCATTTATAGATAACATCGCTTTTCCAAGTTCTGCATGCAATTTGTCAAACACAGGCTCGCCCAAACCTACTGGCACACCAGAAATAACACAGCTCACTATTCCACCAACCGTATCACCTTCTTTTCTGATTTGCTTAATATATTGCTCCATTTTGTTTGCGATTTCAGGATCAGGACAACGTACGATGTTACTTTCTGTCAAAGAAAAGTCGAGTTCTGTATGAGCTTTTTGTAACTTAAGAGTTCCTACGCCACTCACATAAGCATTAATTTTTATATCAGACAAGACTTGTTTGGCAATAGCACCCGCAACCACCCTACTAGCTGTTTCTCTGGCCGAAGAACGACCGCCCCCACGGTAATCACGTACACCATATTTTTGATCATAGGTGTAGTCTGCATGAGAAGGTCTATAAGAATCTTTTATATGGGAATAGTCTTTTGATTTTTGATTGGCATTTTTAATCACAAAACCTATAGGAGTCCCGGTTGTAACTCCTTCAAAAATACCAGAGTAAAACTCAACAGTATCTGGTTCTTTTCTTTGGGTTACAATTGCTGATTGACCAGGTTTACGCCGATCCAATTCTTGTTGAATAGCATCTAAATTTAACTTTACCCCAGCCGGACAACCATCAATGACTCCTCCAATTGCGAGTCCGTGAGATTCTCCGAATGTAGTAAGTTTAAATAAATTTCCGAAAGTGTTTCCTGCCATGAATGCAAATTTTAGCACAAATGTAATTGTTAATCTTCAAAAACCTAGTAGTAATATGATAGAAAAACGAGGGATTCCTTAACAAAAATTCAATCAAATCTGATTGAAGAATATTTTCCAACCGGTAATGTCAAATTAGCTTCAACTTCTATTGTTAGCATTCGGTGAACAATTAGTCATGGTAAATTAATTTTGATTTAGTCATAATATAAATTTTCAACTGAACTATTAATAAAAGTAAAAAAGCCCCTACTGTAGCATTATTATAACTTAGAATTACTATCTAGAGACTCTCTGGGTAAATACTAAAAATCAAGTGTTTTAAAATAATGGTCAAACTGGTGCGTTAAGAATATATCAAAAATTCCACTATTCTAATCTAAGTTTAATGAACCTCTTAAATAAAATAGAACTATTCTCAAAATAGGTAGATTTAGACGTTACTCGACAAAATAGATCTTTCTCAAGCTTTTGAATTTATATTAGTCAAGTATTTGGTAAGAAAAGTGTTACGTATAGAAATAACTTTACTGTTATATAGTGAATTTTTAACCTAAATTAACCATAATGAAGAAAGGTACAAATCTATTGATCGTTCTAATCATTCAACTTTGTTTGCTATCAAATCATAGTTCTGCTCAAATTAATACTACGTTATTAAAGAGTGAAATTTCGCATGGTATCCCTGAGTATGGATTTAATGTAGAATCAGATACAAAACCGAGCTGGGATGATCCGGCGTTTTCTGAAGCAATTACAAAATTAGCACCAAAAATGTTAAGGTTTCCAGGCGGAACATTGTCTCAATATTTTGATTGGAAAACAGGTCTTGTTATCACCCAAAAAGAAAGAGATGAAAAAAACCTAAGAGATTACAGAGAATATACTCTTGAAAACAGACCTAACATGGAGTTAAACAGTCTCCTGTCACTTAAATCTGCTGTTGATCGCCTCAATTTCACTCCGATTTTTTGTCTCAACGTTATCAGTAGAAGCTTAGAGAATCAATTAGAAATGTTGCGAGAGGCGCGAAGCCTTGGTTTACCAATTGACTACATAGAATTAGGAAATGAAGTTTATGAGTCAAAGGGGGATTTCGAAAGAAAGTACCCTACAGCCAAAGATTATACAGATACTATGAAAATATGGGTGACTACTCTTAGAAGAGAGTTCCCCAGTGCAAAATTTGGAGTTATAGGAGTTGTAGATAAGAAGGATGATCGGTCAAGAACGTGGAATGATGTTATGGTCGCAGAATTAACCAATACTGTAGACGCCATAACCCTACACTTATATCAAGGAACCGGTGTTGGTAATAGTTATGAGCTTGGGGAAATTCCTGTAGCACTATCAAATCCTTTTAGAAAAATGATTTCCCTAACAAAACGAATTTCTGAATTACCTTCTAACTGGAATGTTTGGATTACAGAATATAATCTATTTGATTTGAACGGTCCTGTAGCAGAGACATGGTCTCACGGCTTGTATACAGGATTAATGAAATTATTATATTTTGAAAGTAGTAAAGTAACAGTATTATTAAACCATCAAGTAAAAGGAAACCCCTCCTTTAGATCCTTGCGCGGTCGTGATCAACGCTTAACTGCTGAAGGGGCTGCAGAGCAATTAATTAATCAGGCAATGCTAGGCCAAAAAACAGCAACTAAGATTGATTTTTCTGACAACCCAGATATTTATAGTGGAACATTCAGTTACCAGGCATTAACTGGTTGGACTTTTGAAGGAGCAGATCAAAATACAGCTGTTTTAATAAATGCTTCTGTAAATGATGTTGTAGTAGATGCGACAAATATTACAAGTAGTTTTTATGCCGATCAAAAATTCATGCCAAAAGAGCTAATGATACAACCAAAAGAAGGAAATGAAATTTCTGTTTTAAAAACACAAGGTAGGGATCAACTTACTTTAAAACCGTACAGTATTACGGTAATATATTATTATCCTAAAGACGAATTTTATGTTGTGAACCCAACTTCTAACTTGAGAATAAGAACTAATTCCAGAGGAGCACTAAAAATGAAGGATGATTCATTTACGGGAACTAACCAACATTGGACGCGATTAAGTACAGGAATAAATACTTTTCAACTGAAAAACATAGGTCGCGCGCGAATCATTAAAGCTATTTCTGAACAAGAGGTAACTACGACTGATTTGACCGATACCTCAGAAAAAACTATCTGGAAATCAATACAGACAAATAATAATTCGCTGTTTTTAGAGAATACATTTACATCCAAAAGAATTCATTCTTCTTGTAATTCTGGTACAGAAGACTTAAGACTAAAAGACAGCACATATACTGATAGATGCGTACAATGGATTTTTAAACCTGTAGAAACAAATAGAAACAGCTATACAATAAAAATAAATGATAATCCTAAAACATCTTACAGCTATTATCCTAATCCTTTCGAAAACGAACTAAAAATCGAAGATATAAGTCTGCTTCAAGAAATTTTATTAATTAGTCTTACAGGTGATATCATCATTGATTCTAAAGTAGAAATAAATCAAAAAGAACTTTTATGGAACACATCTCATTTGTCTCCAGGAGTATACTTTGTAAAAACACTTAACAAAAATGGTGTCTCAAAGACATACAAAGTGTTGAAGAAATAGAAATTCCAGGGCATTATTTATTGTAAATCGAAAACTTCCAGACAATTGTAAATCACAGAATACTTTCATTTGTCTGGAAGTTTTGAAATAATGTAAATCTCCAAAAAACTGAAATATTTCTAAATTAATGTAGGATAGTATAAAAACAGGAATAAACTTCTATTCTGAAACCTGAAAGGACCACTATATTAATGTGAGTTAGACCTAAGAATTTGATTTAATAAGCTTTCAAAGCTACCCTGCGTTGTATTTTGACAGGCAGGTTTTAGTGATTTTTCGTGATGAAACGAAGAAAAATAGCTTGCCCTATCTCTGCGGAAAGTACCAATCCTTAGTCAGTCTCAGAATGACAAGGCTTTTGATTAAAAATTCACCTGTCTTAAATTAAATTGATATTATATTAGTAGACTATTCAAACGCGTACTAAATGATTATGGAAGTCGAAAATAGAAGGATATGGTTATCAAAGAATTAATTAATTTTCGATAAAGATTATTAATCCCCTCGAGACCTAGTCATTGAATTATCAGAAACTAGACTTTTCACCTCGGATGCCGTCGCTGCTTACAGAGCAGAGCCTACGGGAATTCTATTGATTAATTAAAGAATTTCTTAGAATGGTAACAGGATGTAGAGCATAGCGATTAGTCCCATCAAGAATTTGATGCCTGCAACTAGTACCCACAGCAGCAATTATGGTATCTTCAGATGTTTTTCTAACCGCGGGAAACAAAGTTTGTTCTCCTACTTTCATGCTTATATTATAGTGTTCTTTTTCATACCCAAAAGACCCTGCCATACCACAGCAACCCGATGGAATAATGGTAACCTTAAAATTCACTGGTAAATTCAGTATTGAAAAAGTATCATGTATGTTAGATAAAGCCTTTTGATGGCAATGTCCATGTAATTTTATAGTTTTAGATTCTAAGGTAAATTGGCTTGAAGTTATAGCTCCTTTTTCTATTTCAGAAGCTAAAAATTCATCGATTAAAAAAGTGTTTTCAGACAAGGATTTTGCTCTTTTTTTATCCTTTGACAATCGCAGATATTCATCTCTAAAAGTTAAAATAGCTGAAGGCTCTAAACCAACTAATGGGTATTTAGTGGAAATCAAATTGCTAAAGACATCTATATTATAGTTAGCCAATTCTTTTGCCGGTTTCAATAACCCTTTTGAAATAAAACTACGTCCACTTTCCTTGTGATGTACAACCTTTACTTCATAATTTAAACTGGTTAATAGTTCTATAGCATCAATACCTATCCCAGTATCTAGATGATTAGTAAATTCGTCTACAAAGAAAAAGATACTTTTAACAGGGCGTGCAGGCTGAATGCTGTTAAGATTATCTTTGCACCAATTTCGTAATGATTGTTTACTTAATTGTGGTAAATCTCGTTTTTTTGCAATACCAAATACAGATTTAATAATACCTGAAGTAAGCTTATTTCTAAAAAAGAAATTAGTTAATCCCGTTGCCTTCCTACCTAGTTCATTAAACTTATTATTATACGCAAAAAGCTTTGTTCTTAATGAAATCCCGTTTTCTTGCTGATATTGATACTCAAATTCTGCTTTTAATGTAGCAACATCTACATTCGAGGGACATTCACTGGCGCATCCTTTACAACTCAGACATAAGTCAAAAACTTCTTTAAGCTCTTTATTATTGAATTTGTTCGACTTATCGCTATTGGTCAAAAACTCTCTTAATGCATTAGCTCTACCTCTGGTGGTGTCCTTCTCATTTTTTGTTACTCTATAACTCGGGCACATAGTGCCTCCGGCGGCTGCAGATTTACGGCAATCTCCACTTCCGTTACATTTCTCAGTGGCTCTTAAAATTCCCAGGGAATCTGAAAAATCCAGTAAAGTATTTATTTCTGGTTCATCTCGATCAATTTCATATCGTAATTTTTGATCCATTGGGTATGCATCCACAATCTTACCGGGATTGAAGATATTATAAGGATCAAAGCTTTTCTTTATGTGTTTTACAATTTCATAGTTCTCTTCTCCTATCATAAAGGGAATATAGCTTGCTCGTACAATTCCGTCACCATGCTCACCACTCATAGATCCCTGATATTTTTTTACTAAAGAAGCCACATCGTCGGTTATTTTTTTAAATAAACTAACATCTCCACTTTTCTTTAGATCCAAAATAGGTCTTAAATGCAACTCTCCAGCACCCGCATGAGCATAATATACCGCTTTTTGATTATAAGAATTCATTACTTTTGTAAACTCTGAGATATATTCTGCCAGATCTGGAATTGCAACAGCTGTATCTTCAATACAGGCAACTGCTTTTTTATCACCAACAATGTTTCCCAGCAGACCTAATCCGGCCTTACGAAGTTCTAATGCTTGATTGATTTCATTGCCAATTAAAATGGGATTAGAATAACTTGCTGTTGAATTGTTCAGCGTTTCTAATAGACTCTCTTTTTGCTTTTCCAAATCACCAACATTTTCACTTCTTAACTCTAACATTAAGATTGCTTCCGGGTCGTCTTCAATAAAAAATCGATTCTTTAACTGTTCGATGTTATTTTTAGTACAATCTAAAATAGTCTTATCCATCATCTCGCAGGTAAACAATGAATGTTTCATCACTGGTGCTACTGCTTTCATGCAATCATCAATGCTACTGAAATGTGCCGCAATCATGAGTGATTCCTTAGGAGGAAGTTCATCCAGTTGTAACTTAATTTGGGTAATAAAGGCTAAGGTGCCTTCACTTCCTGCAAGCAGTTTACACATGTTAAAAGGTGCACTATCTTTTGAAAAAACTTCAGAATCTATCAATTCATCAATGGCATATCCAGTGTTTCGACGATGTATTTCGGGTTTCGGAAAATTATCTTTAATCTGCTGTTGTACTGAGTCTGAAGAAAGTTCTTCATAGATTTGCTGGTAGATTTTACCTTCCAGCGTATTTAATCTCTTCTTTTCTTCAAGTATAGATAAAGAAATTTCAGAAAAAACGACCTCGCTCCCATCAGACAAAATAGTATGCAGCTCTAACACTTTATCTCTAGTCACTCCGTACTGAATCGAAGTTGTACCACTACTATTATTCCCCACCATACCTCCAATCATACATCGATTAGAGGTAGAGGTATTAGGTCCAAAAAATAAACCATAAGGTTTCAAGAAACGATTAAGATCATCGCGAATCACTCCAGGCTGCACTATAACTGTCTTTCTTTCTGGATCTACAGATATTATTTTGGTGAAATGCTTAGAAACATCGACCACTATGCCATCCCCTACACATTGTCCTGCTAGAGATGTACCGGCTGTTCTAGGAATAAGACCTACTTTGTATTGTAAGGCAAAGTTTACGATCTTTTTTATATCATTAACCGATTTAGGAAATGCAACTGCTAATGGGATTCTTCGATATACGGAAGCATCAGTAGCGTATAATATCTTGCTAAGTTGATCAGATTTTATTTCACCTTCAAGTTGACTCTTCAAGGATAACCATGTTTCTTTATTGATCATATTTATCTTTCTTTACCAAAGAGTCCAATGAAACTGTTCGTTTAAAATTAGTATCAAAACATATAAAGCTATCGGTTCCTGCTACACCATCAATATGATGTACCTGTTCGTATAGAATCTTTCGCAAATGTTGATTATCATATGCAAAAATAAGAATGAAAATGGCATAATTACCCGATACATAATTACATTCTAAAATTTCGGGTATATTTCTTAATCCTTCTACTACTTTTTCTGCATATCTCGCTTCACGTAATCGAATACCAACATAAGATTTTGTTCTGAAGCCTATCCTTTTTTCATTTACCACAAACTCGGCCTGTTGTATTACTCCATGTTGTTTCAACTTTCTAATTCTTTGATGCACTAAAGAATTAGAAATTTTTAGGTCATCTGCTATCTGAGAAAATGGTTTTCTGGCATCTTCTCGTATCTGTAGAAGTATTTGTTGATCTATATAATCAAAATGATGCATAATTATTATAAACTTTAAAGATCCAAGACCAAATTTTTTATTGCAATATGCCATAAGATTAATTTGACATAAAATCACCATTAATAAAACTAAACAAGTATTAATGTGTAGCAATAAGGGTCAAAACTAGTAATTTTACATCAAAACTAAAACATTATTAAAATGGATTCTACCTGTTTTTTTGAACAGCTTTGGGAACAATACACAGCAAAAACACCCTCAACAGCAAAAGTAAAATCTTTATTTGAAGAAAAAGGCGATACCGTATTCAATGATCACATTGCTATACGTACTTTTAATGATGTTAGAATAAATATTGATGTTTTGGCGAAGCCTTTTAAAGCCATGGGATATGAAGCCAAGGGGGAATATCATTTTGAGAAAAAGAAATTGTTTGCAAAACACTTTGAACATAAAACAGAAGCTAATGCACCAAAATTTTTATAAGCGAGTTATTGCTGGAAGAATTTTCTATGAAACTACAAAAGACTATTGATGTTGTATTGAATCAAGTTCAACCCAATACATTTAATGCAAAAGATTTGATCTTAAAAGGAAGAGTTTGGCCAAAACCTTCTTTAAAGATCTATCAAGAACTTCTGGAAGAATCTGAATATGCGGCATGGATGTATGTTAATGGTTTTTGTTCGAATCATTTTACTGTAGATGTTAATAAACTAAAGTCATTTGAATCTTTAGCTCAGATTAATGAATTTCTACAAACCAATGGATTTAAATTAAATTCTTCTGGTGGCAAGATCAAAGGTAATCCCTCTTTGTTCTTAGAACAGTCTAGCATATTAGCCGATGAAATCGAGGTAGAATTTAAAGAAAAGGTCAAAAAAGTAACATCATGCTATTATGAATTCGCACTGCGATATCCAACAGGAGAAGGTAATCTTTTTACAGGTTTTATTGCTAATTCTGCCGATAAGATTTTCGAAAGTACAAATGTAAATAGAAGACGCAATTGATCGAAATTAACAAAATTTTAAGTACTTTTCACAACAATAACATCATAGTGACGTTATATTAGCTTCGTTAAACAACAAACCTAAATTTATTATTATGATTAAGCAAATTTTAGTAATTATGATTTTTTCCATGGCATTTTCGGGAGTCCTACAAGCTCAGGAAAGCTTATCCAAAAATGCAATAGGTCTTCGATTAGGAGATGAAGATGATACAGGACTTGGTCTAGAAGCAACTTATCAGCGTCTGGTAAGTAGTGATAATAGAGTTGAAATTGATTTTGGGTGGCGTAACGAAGATGCAGGAGGTTTAGATTTCGATTTGTATAAGCTTACAGGATTATATCATTGGATGTTTGGTATTAACAAAGGTCTTTATTGGTATGTAGGCCCAGGTGCTTCATTAAGATACCTTACTTTTGATTCTGACGCAGTAGATAGTGAATTTGACGTATTTATTGCGGGAAATGTGGGAATTGAATATAATTTTGAGATTCCTTTACAATTGTCCTTTGATATAAGACCTGAATTTGGAATAACTGATGATACAGATGATCTTGAAATCGATTGGGGGTTATCTGTTCGGTACAAATTCTAAACAAAAGATAGTACTTATATAAATCGTTCCTAAGACATTGCTAATGCACCTTCGTATAATGCAACGTATTTAGGAACGATTTCATTTACGTCAAATTTTTTGGCCTCTTTATATGCATTTTGTTTGAACATCTCAAGAATGTTGTCATCTTTTAATATCTTAATAGCATTTTCAGACATATCTTCTACATCTCCAACTTTACTTAAATACCCAGAAACACCATGATTATTTACTTCTGGTATTCCACCAGCATCACTTGAGATTACGGGTACTTTGTTTACCATAGCTTCTAATGCTGCCAAACCAAAACTTTCTCTTTCTGAAGGGAGCAAAAACAGATCAGAGAAACAAAGAATTTTGTCTATTTCGCTACTATTCCCAAAGAAAATCACTTTATCTTTTATTCCCAACTCTCTACATTTCTTCTCTGCAGGTTTACGTTCAGGCCCTTCTCCCACCATCAGTAATTTGGCTGGTATCACTTTTTGGACATTATAAAATATATCAATAATATCATGTATTCGCTTTACTGCCCTAAAATTGCTAATATGGGTTACGATACGTTCTTCTGGAGTAGCCATTAGCTCTCTCTGACAATCTGTGAAACTAGTTTTCTGGTGACTTACATCGATAAAATTAGGAACGACTTGTATGTCTTTCCGAATATCAAATAAACGCAACGTATCTTCTTTCAAACTTTGGGATACTGAAGTTACAATATCGCTATTGTTAATGCTAAAAGTAACTGCAGGTTTATAATAAGGATGATTTCCAACTAGTGTAATATCTGTACCATGCAATGTAGTTACCATGGGTACATAAATACCTTCCTCTTCTAACATCTTTTTTGCCATATACCCTGCATAAGCATGGGGAATAGCGTAATGCACATGAAGTACATCTATCTGGTACTTTTTTATAGTATCTACTAATTTACTTGACAACGCTAATTCGTAAGGCTGGTAATGAAAAAGTGGATACGTAGGAACATTAACTTCATGAAAGTGAATATTGGGATTTAATAGATCCAACCGCACAGGCTGTTTGTAAGTAATAAAGTGTACTTCATGATCTAATTTGGCAAGAGCAATTCCAAGCTCTGTAGCCACAACCCCACTACCCCCAAAGGTAGGATAACAAACGATAGCAATTTTCATCCAATTAATTTTCTTGGTTTACAAGGTACGAGAAAATTAATAGTAACATTTGTTAAAATAATTTTAAAAAAAGCAGATCATAAGCCGGATTCTGTTTCCTGAAAATTCAAGATCCTTATCATTTATCTAGGCCAATAATTACTTATTGACTCTAACCGCCTACCCTCCAACGTTGGGCGCACAACCCTCAAAAGCTGGTTTACATGGCGTTGCACCGTATAGAGTTTACCTGGTTTCACTACAGCATTACCTGTATATTCTTTCTGTTGCACTTGTCCTCGTCTTACGACGGACGGGCGTTACCCGCTATACTGTGCTTCGGTGTCCGGACTTTCCTCGACTAAAAGCCGCGATAAGGTGATCTGCTTGGCACAAAAATAGAACAATAAATGTACCAAATTACTCGATACGACAAATATTTGATATTGTTAATAACTACAGCATAAAAACCATCCTGCAGAATTCTCAATTTGGATGCAATTTTTAACTTTGTAGTAATGGAACATTTCATAGTATCAGCACGTAAATATAGACCTCAAACTTTCAAAGATGTCGTGGGACAACAGGCTATAACGAATACATTGCTTAATGCTATAGAAAATAATCATTTGGCACAGGCACTATTATTCACCGGGCCTCGTGGTGTAGGAAAGACTTCTTGTGCACGAATTTTGGCAAAAACCATTAACCAGGATGGAAATGAACATCCTGATGAAGATTTTGCCTTCAATATTTTTGAACTTGATGCTGCTTCCAACAACTCTGTAGATGATATTAGAAACCTTATCGATCAGGTACGTATTCCTCCTCAAGTAGGAAAATATAAAGTATATATTATCGATGAAGTACATATGTTGTCTCAAGCAGCGTTCAATGCATTTTTAAAAACATTAGAAGAGCCACCAAAGCATGCTATCTTTATATTAGCCACTACTGAGAAGCATAAAATTATTCCAACTATTTTATCTCGTTGTCAGATTTTTGATTTTAAAAGAATCACTGTTACAGATGCCAAAAACCACTTGATGCAGGTAGCTAAGCAAGAAGGTATCATTGCAGAGGAAGATGCCTTGCAGATCATAGCGCAAAAAGCAGACGGTGCGATGCGAGACGCATTGTCAATTTTTGACCGAGTCGTAAGTTTTAGTGGTAAAAACCTTACGCGTCAGGCCGTAACCGAGAATCTTAATGTTCTTGATTATGAAACCTATTTTATAACGACAGATCTAATTCTCCAAAATAATATCCCGCAATTACTTATAGAATTTAATGAAATTCTTGCCCAAGGATTTGATGGACATCATTTTATCGCCGGATTAGCTTCACATTTCAGGGACTTATTAGTTTGTAAAAATCAGGCAACGATTAATCTTTTAGAAGTAGGCGAACAGACTAAAGCAAAATATCTGGAGCAATCACAAAAAGCTTCAAGTGACTTTCTAATTAAGGGAATTGATCTTGCGAATGACTGTGACTTAAAGTATAAAACCAGTCGTAATCAAAGACTGTTGGTTGAATTATGTTTAATGCAACTTGCCTCTGTCCTTCTTAAACCGGACGGAGAAAAAAAAAATGATCAACCCTTCATAATTTCTCCTTCATATTTTAAGGAAAAGGGTATTAAAGCGTTGAAAATCTCTCGGGAAACTAAAGAGAAAGCAATTCATAAATCTAAAGAAGAAAAAAAGGTTGCAGTAGAACAAAATAGGGAAATACACAAGGAATCTGACATAATTTCTCCTGAAAAAGTTCAAGAAGAAAAAGAAGAAATTGTTGAAGCACCTATTATTTCTGAAAATACTGCCATAATTGAAGCACCTGCCGTTGTAGAAAAAAAATCAGTGCTGATTGCCAGAGAGCGAAAAACTTCTGGGCTCTCTTTGAGTAGTATTAAAAAGAAAAAAGAACACGAAGAGAAAAAAGTAGATAGTATTGTAGACCCTAAGAATCTCCCTATGGAAGATTTTACCGAATCTCAAATGCAAGCCGCATGGGTTGAATATGGTAAAATACAGGATAAAAAAGGGGAACGAATTATAGGGTCTATGTTTGCAATGAATATTCCGGTACTGAAAGATGATAAGATTCATTTAGAACTACCAAATCAATCTATGAAAGTTGATCTTGAGAATGCTCTTCCTGGTTTTTTTCAATTCTTATATAAAAAATTAAATAATTATAGTGTTGAACTCGTTATTACCGTAAACGAAGAAGCTTCAAAAAAATATGCGTTTACTCCTCAGGATAAGTATGAAAAATTAAGAGAAAAAAACCCACTCATTGATAAATTAAGATCATCGTTTGACTTAGACATATAGTAAAAGCTGCCAAGATTGATTCTAACAAACATAACCAGTAATACAATATTATAATATCTTTGTAAAAAGATCTCTAATACAATAACAGATGCTTGGTTTAAAACTTCCTACGGATCCTAGATGGGTAAACATCGTTGAAAAAAATATTGAAGAAATTCTTACTGATCACGCATATTGCGAACAAAAAGCAGCTTCTACAGCAATATCGTTAATAGTTAGTTTCCCTGAGTACACAGAACTTGTACAGGAAATGACAAAATTGGTAAAAGAAGAGATCAGTCACTTCAAAATGGTTCACGACAAAATTATTGAAAGAGGTTGGGTTTTAGGTAGGGATCGAAAAGACGATTATGTTATTCAGTTAGTCACTTTTTTTCCTAAAGGAGGTAGCAGAACTACTCAGCTTGTTCATCGCTTGTTATATGCCGCATTGATTGAGGCCAGAAGTTGTGAGCGTTTCAAATTACTTTCTGAAGAGTTAGAGGATCAAGTATTAGCTAAGTTTTACAGGGATTTGATGGTAAGTGAAGCGAATCATTATACGATGTTCCTAAATTTTGCAAGACAATATGGTGAGCGAGAAGAAGTTGACAAAAAATGGCAAGAATTACTCACTTATGAGGCACAAATCATGGAAGATTTAGGTAAACAGGAAACCATACATGGATAAAGAAAAAACTGTCTAAAAAGACTTCTTGACGGGAGAAGTATTAGCTATCATTCAACTTTATGTAACTTCTAAACAGATTATATTAAAACTGGAACTTCGTGATTCAATTCATCAAAGCTTATAACCAAAAGAAAGTTGAATATTTCTATTATTTCCTTCAAATCCTTCGGGGATATCCTTATCATCAACAATATTAGATAAACCAAAACCATAGCGTAGGTCTGCAAAAAAGTTCTCTGTCAGACTTACTCCTAATCCTGCCACCAACGCAAAATCAAATGTATTAAAATCGGCTTCAATGATTCCATTCTGCTCCCATTCCCAGATCTTTAGTCCAACTTGAGGCCCTAAGTGAATATTAAACTTGTCGGCAAAATTGTATTTTAATAGTACAGGTAACTGAAGATAATTCACTCTCAATGACTCGTCATCATTCCCTTGTGCAGAATATTGAAATTCCGGCTGCATACTTATTTTTTCAGTAATAGGAAACTCTGCTAAAAATCCAACAACAATACCAAATCTACTATCTTCTAGATTCTCGGGAATGTCGTCTGAACTAATTGTACTAAGATTGGCACCAAGTCTTACTCCATAAGAAGCTTCTTGAGCCTGTGTAAAAAAGAATGTAAAAACTAGAAGTAAAGAAGTAGAAAGTAATTTTTTTTTCATAGTATATCATTTTGGTTAATATCTGGCACAATGATTTAAGGGTGTGGCGTAAATATACTGATTTTATGAAATAAGCCATAACAAAAAGGTAATACACATTTAAATGATGATTGGCGATTCCATACCTGTGTTGAGCTTTTAGAAATATGACAACCAAAAAAATTGAACTTAAACAGATGATACTTGATTAATGTTCTTTAAGCTTCTCATTATATAATGATTTGATAATTCCATCAGACAGCCCTATTTTTGGAACATAAATATCTTTGGCTCCGCTCCATTTCATGGCAGAAAGATATATACGCGCTGCAGGAACAATAACATCTGCCCTATCCTGATTTAGATTAAGCTGCCAAATCCTTTCTTCGTATGTAAGTGAATTCAATAATTTATAATAAGAACTTAAATATAGAAAAGATAGAGGTTTCCCAGGTGTTTTTCCGCTATTCTTGAATATGTTATTAATATTACCTCCAGATCCTATAAGGGAAACCCTCAAATAATCTCGAGTATTTTGCACTATCCATTTTTCAACAGTATTCCAAATATCATCTGCCACTAGATTATCTAAAAGTCTTACCGTTCCTAACTTAAATGATTTTGAAACGATCATTTTTCCATTGTGGTACAATGTAAATTCGGTACTTCCACCCCCTACATCGACATACAAATATGTAGCATCGGTATTGATGAGCTCATGAAGATCTGTCATTGCTATAATCGCTGCTTCATTTTTTCCGTCGATAATATCTATCTGTATCCCCGTTTTTTCTTTGATGAGCGCCACTACATCTTTTCCGTTCTCTGCTTCGCGCATTGCCGAGGTAGCACAAGCTTTGTACCTTACCACTTTATGAGTTTTCATAAGCAACTGATAGGCTTGCATGGTGTCGATCATTCTCGTGATATTTTCTTCTGAAACACGTTTGGTTTTAAAAACGTCGGCACCTAGACGAATTGGAAGACGAACGAGACTAGTTTTCTTAAATCTTGTAGCTTGTCCTTCCTCTTCGTGAATGCTACTAATCAATAATCTGACAGCATTAGAACCAATATCTATGGCTCCATATTTTTCTATAGTCAACAAAATAATTAATTTCCTAGTTTTTTTAAATAATAATCATAAGTAGCAACTTGTGATCTCACCTTTTCCTTATCGTTTCGAATGTACGCATTATCCTGATCTTTAGAAAACCTTCGGGCTTTTACATTATCATTCCAACTGATGTCAAAGGTTTCCATTAACTCTAATTTAATATCTTCGTCATAAATCGGACAAGAAATCTCGACCCTCCTATCCAGGTTACGGGTCATCCAATCTGCCGATGAAATATATACTTTTGGCTCTCCTCCATTTTCAAAAATAAACAATCTGGGATGTTCCAAGAACTTATCTACGACGCTTATTGCACGTATATTCTCACTCATTCCCGGAACGCCAGGAATTAAGCAACAAATACCTCGTATGATCAAATCTATTTTTACTCCGGCTCGACTAGCTTCATACAACTTATCAATCATATCGTAATCACTAAGACTATTTAATTTTAGTTTAATAGTGGCAGGAATACCTTCTTTACTATTGTTTATCTCATTATCGATCAATTTCACTAATGCGGATCTGGTATAATGAGGAGAAACCAATAAGTGCTTGTACCTATTTATTTTATAGTTTATTTCAAAAAATTTAAAGACTTTATTTGTCTCTTTCAAAATAGCCTCATTGGTAGTAAACAAGGTATAATCTGTATAAATTTTTGCTGTAGACTCATTAAAATTTCCTGTACTTATAAATCCATACCTTTTTAATTTTCCTTTTTCTTCTCGTTCGATTATACAAGCTTTACAATGCACTTTTAATCCTGGGACTCCAAAAATAAGGTTTACCCCTTCTCTTTGCATTTGTTCTGCGTATGTTATATTGGCTGCTTCATCAAAACGTGCCTGCAACTCAATTTGAACAGTTACTTTTTTGCCATTTTTGGCAGCATTGATAAGTGAACTGGCAATATGAGAAATAGTGGCCAATCTGTAAATTGTGATTTTTATACTCTTTACTTTAGGATCGATTGCTGATTCCCTTAAAAATTTAACTGTATAAGAAAAGGTATGGTATGGGGTATATTGTAAAAAATCTTTTTTAGCAATTTTATCGAGAAGACTTCCTTGTAAAACGAGCCCGGGTATTGCTAATGGTGTGATTTGTTGATATACTAAGTCCTTATTTCCTAAATCAGGAAAGTTCATATAGTCCCTGCGATTATGATATCTACCACCAGGAATTATACTATCTGTATTATCCACTCCCATTTTCTCCATGAGAAAATCAAGAGTGTCTTTCTCGATAGTTTTATCATATACAAATCTAACCGGTTCACCATCTCTACGAGATTTTACACTACTGGATATTTTTTGAATAAAACTTTTACTCAGATCATTATCAAAATCTAACTGCGCATCCCTAGTAATTTTAATCATGTGTGCCGAAGCCCTATTATAATCAAAAATACTAAAGTTAACGTGCATACAATATCTGATTAAATCATCAAGAATAATAATAAATTGTTTTCCATCTTTTTCTGGAAGTACAACGAACCGTTCTGTATCCTTTGGTATTTCTATCAAAGCATATATTCGTTCTTTGGTCGTCTGTTGCAATATTTTAGAAATCCTGCCTTCTTTAGGAATTTTTTCTTTTAAAACAAGTTTTACTGCCAAATAAGCTACACTGTCTTTAAGGTGTGGAAACTGGTCAAGATCATTAAGTATATAGGTCACCAGTGCAGGACTAACTTTGCTTATGAAGTAATTACGTATATAAGCATCCTGATCCTGTGTTACTTCTTTTTCATCAATTATAAAAATGTTATGATTCTTAAGTTCATTTCTTATAGTTTCGATGGTTTCAAGACTTTCTGATTGTTGTTTAATTACAATATTTGTGATTTTTTCTAATAAATCACTCGCTGTTGTTCCTTTTAAAACATTCTTCCCATCTTTACCAGCAAGATCTATCCTTTTTATTGTAGCATATCTAACTTTGAAAAACTCATCCAGGTTATTTGAAAATATGCCTATGAATCTTAATCTTTCCAATAAGGGTACAGTGTCATCTGCAGCCTCCTGAAGTACCCTCGCATTAAATTGCAGCCAGCTTAATTCTCTATTGACATATTGATTCGTAATAATTTCTACCATTATCGCAAAGATTTAGGGTAAATTTTTAACAAGGTTTTTCCTACCTTTATCTTTTTCCATTCTTCTACATCAAATTGAATAACAACCACACCTGCCGTGGGCACATTATCAATCCTTTCGCTTCCATACATATTAGCAATTGATGTGAAGGCATGATTGTGTCCAAAAATCATTAAACTATTAATTTCATCATCGCAATTTTTTATTACTTCGATAACTTGACTTCCTCCAAAATCATAAAGATTTGATTCTAAGCTAAATATACTCTCAGGAAGATCCAGGTGACTTAGAACAATCTTGGCAGTTGTATGTGCTCTCTCTGCAGGACTACTCAACACCTTATCTATTGATTTTACATGGGTTTTAAGCTCTTTTCCAATCAAATCAGCATCCTTTAATCCTCTATTATTAAGTGGTCTTTTTTCATCTGATACATCAAACTCCCATGAGGATTTTGCATGCCTAATCATATATAATGTTTTCATGGATTTGATACTATTATCTATAAAATGAAGTTATACAATACAAGTTTAAGAATAAGCTTTTACAATTCTAAATAATTAGGATATAAAAATAATATTTGTAAAAAGATAAAAACTTTTAATTGTTTAAAATCAACAGAACAATTATAATTCATATACGAAGCAAAGTCTTTAAATATTTGAAAATGAACACCATATGTCAATGTTTTTAATCGATAAAAATAGCATTTATATCGAAAAACCAAATTTTTTCATAAAAAATCAAATGTTAAAATCTAAATTTACATACAGTTTTCCCTCAGATTACAATGTTTCCCAACAGCATTATGATCACGATCTATCATAATTATTTTAGGGCTTAAAAAAACAAGAAGTGGAAAAAGTTATTATCAAAAAAAGAAATCTTACCCGGTTTCAAATGTTATACCTACTTATTATATGCATGCTTTGTTCTGCAATAGCATATAGTCAAGTTGAAGTACCTTTAAAAAAACGAACAGAGTTTACTTTTAAAGGAGATTTCAAATTTGTATCCAATACAATTCTGGGAAAAGTGAGTAACGATGATGGGTCAGGAACTTTTGATCCTAACAGGAGTTATAACGACGGAGGACTGAACAATCAGTTCCAAATGGGATTTATTGATATCGATAATGATCCTTCGACCTTTAATTCCAGCAGTGCAGACCTTATTATTGATTCAGAATGTAATGCAATTAAACACGTAGGATTATATTGGACAGCTGCTTATGCCGATGAAAATCGCCAACATGATATTACCACTATTAAGATAAAATATCCCGGGCACCAGTCTTATTCTGAAATTACAGGAGGACAAATCATTCATGATTACTATAATGATGATAATGCCCTGTTTAAACAGTATTCTTGTTTTAAGGATATCACTGAGGAAGTTTTAAACTTAGATAATCCATTAGGAACATATACTTTAGCAAATATTCCGGCAACTACTTCTGAAATTAATAATGACCCAACGCTAGGAAATGGTCTTACCGGAGGTTGGACAATGGTCGTAATCTATGAAGATGATACGAAGCCTAGAAAAAGATTCTATGTGTATGATGGTTTTGTCAATATCGATTCAAAAGCTAAGCCAGTAGCCTTTTCTTTTGATAATTTTCAGACGATTCCCAGCGGGGCAGTGCATGGAAAAATTGGAGTTATTGCTTTTGAAGGTGATAAAGGGATTAGGGGAGATCGTTTTCAGGTGATGTCGAATGAAACGAACAAGTACAAAAGCCTTGCAGATGGTACAAATCCTATGAACAACTTTTTCAATGCAAATATTACAGAAAATGGTAGAAATGTAACAACAAGAGTTCCGGCAAGCTCGAATACTTTAGGCTATGATGCTGATTTGTTTGATATCAAAAATATAAGAAATAGCATTATCGGTAACAACCAAACCGAAGCCAAGTTTAGATTGTCTACAGATAATGACGGATATTCTGTAATGGCTGTAGCCTTTAGTGTTGAAATATATGAACCTGCCATTCATATAATTAAAAGATCACAATATGTAGATAATAGCTATGTTCATCCTGAGGATGTTTTATCTCCAAAACAAGAAATTACTTATAATCTCACTATCTATAACGACGGAAATGATGATGCAAAGAATACAATAATTAAAGATATTCTTCCTAAAAATGTTATTTTTTCAGAAAAATCATTGGTTCTACCTTCAAAAAAAATAAAAGCGAAGTTTGATAAAGCTTCTAGAACGTTAAGCCTTACAGTACCCAACAAAATGGTAAAGACTGATAGTGAACCATTTAAAGTAAGCTATAATGTTATTGTAGACACAAGCTGCGAATCCATAGATTCCATAGATGATATTATGGTCGTAGATCAACCGGTTACTGCTGAATTTAATGGGACTTTAAATGAGACTACAAAATACTCAGAGGGATACAACCATATTAATAAGTGTGATTTACCTGATTATTATCAATTTAAATTAGCAATCGATATTAGTGAGCTTAATTGTCCAAACGCCAGTAGTCTTGTAGCGATTCCTAAAAAGAAATTAGATGGTCGTCTGGTACAGGTCGATCCAGGAGATTTTGATAAGACTAAAAGGTCTAATAATACCGAAAGTGGTGGTATGAATCCCGGGGATATTGTAAAAAATAATAAAGTCCCGGAGTCCTCATTAAAATCTGATTTAAAGTTAACAAAAACGATAAATGATCTTATTAATCTCAATGAAATCTACTTCGATTTTGATAAATGGGATATTACTGAAAAAGCCGAAACCGAGCTAAATCGCGTTGTTCATCTAATGACTAATGATTATCCTGAGATGGTGATCAAGATAGAAACACATTCTGATAGTCGTGGAGGTGAGAATTACAATCTAGACCTTTCTCAAAAAAGAGCCGAGTCAATATATAACTATTTATTAAGTAAAAATATCTCAAAAAATAGAATTCTGTCTTATGTTGGTTTTGGTGAAAGCAGACCTGTAAACAACTGTAAAGATGGTGAGGATTGTTCTGAAGATGAATATCAGAAAAACAGAAGATCAAGTTTTGTGATCATGTGATATAATCATATATCTATTACGGAGACAGTCTATCCATTTGCCATTGATTTTTTCGAGACGAGAACCGAATACGATCATGTAAGCGATTTGCTCTTCCTTGCCAAAACTCTATTGAAATAGGTTTTACTCTATATCCACCCCAAAAAGGAGGTTTAGGTATTTCTTTATTTCTATATTTATTTTCTAACGATTTAAGTTGTTTCTCAAGGATTTCTCGAGACTCGATCACATTACTTTGATTTGATGCCCACGCACCAAGCTGACTTCCTCTAGGTCTGGATTTAAAATATTCGGCACTAGCTTCTTGACCAATCATTTCTACTTCTCCCTTAATAATTACTTGTCGTTCTAAGTTTGGCCAAAAGAAAGACAAACATACTTTGTTGTTATGAGCAATGGCTTTTCCCTTTTCTGATTTATGATTTGTATAAAAAACAAAACCATTTTCATCATAATGCTTTAATAATACCACTCTACTTTTGGGAAAACCATCCAAACCTATAGTAGTAACTGTCATGGCATTAGTTTCTTCAACACCACCAGAATCCTCTACTTCTTTAAACCAATCTGAAAAAAGCAACCAAGGCGAATTAGGCAGGTTCTCTTCAAGTAACATACTTTTTTCGTAAGATTTTCTATAATTGGTAAGATCTCTATTCATGACAATAACTATTATTCAAATTTATCTATTTTATAGTTTAAAAATCAAATACTTTGCCGTCATCAGCAATTTCAACATTTTTAAAAATTGTCTTCGCCTCTTCTTTAAATAGCTCTATGTCATTGTAGCGCGTTGAATAATGTCCCAAAACAAGGGTTCCAACTTCTGCTTTCTTTGCTATAGTGGCGGCATCTTTAGCAGAACTATGTCCTGTAGTTGCGCATAGGTGCTGATGACTTTCAAGAAAGGTAGATTCATGATATAACACAGTTACACCTTTAATTAGCGGAATTTTATTTTCGTCATACTTGGTATCGCTACAAAATGCATAGCTTTTTACTGGTTTTGGATCGTCAGTTAATTCTTCATTTGCAATCACAGTCCCATCATCCAAAATAACATCATTTCCTTTTTTAATAGATCGATAATACGCTACATCAATATCATAATTAAGGACTTTGCTCATTAACAGTTTTCTATCTCCTGGTTTTTCTTGAAATAAAAATCCGTTGCAATATACTCGATGTTGTAATGGTATTGTACTCACTTTTATCTTTTCATCTTCAAAAACAACTACAGAATCTTTACTTATAAGTTCATGAAAATGCAAAGGATAATCAGTCCAGGAATTAGAAAGTTTTAGTTGTAACGTAATTATTTCTTTTATCCCTTTAGGGCCATAAATATGAAGTGGCGTATCTCTGGTCAACAACCTAAAAGTAGATATTAATCCCACTAAGCCAAAAAAATGATCTCCATGCAAATGAGAAATAAAAATGTGTTTTATTCTAGAAAACTTAATTCTATTACGCCTTAGTTCTACTTGTGTTCCTTCTCCGCAATCTATAAGAAAAATATGGTTGTTAATTTCTAAAACCTGAGAAGTAGGATTCGTAAATGTTCTTGGGGTTGCCGAATAACAGCCTAGGATTGTAAGTTTCAAAATTATGCTTCCTCTTAGTTTACTGGATGTGAATATAACTTAATCTTATTTATAAATCAATCTATTACAAACAATAACCGCCATAAGAACCAAAATGTAGTGCTACCTATATTAAGCATAGATAGTTCTTCGTATCAGTGGACTATAGTACAACACATATTTTGATAATGAAAATAACACACGAGATCAGGAGGAAATCCTCTTATTCAAAATCCAGATCCCTTTCAATTTCTTCCATCTCTACTAAGTCGTAGGCTTCTTGTAAAGTTGGAACGATAGATATTTCCTCTGGAACATCGTCGTAAGACACTTTATCGGTTACAATAACAAAAGAGCGCCTGGATGCCTTATGAGTATTAGAAATTCTTAAGAACTCATTAATATCATCGGCAGAAATTTTCTTTAACGAAAAGAGATTGATGATAATATTATCGTTTTTAAGTGTTTCATACTTGTCTTCTATGCCTTTTACAAATTTGACAATTGTTGTTTTTTCTTGTGTAATTATAGTCGTAGAACCTTCTTTATTAAAAATCATAAGCTTATCGTTTAATTTTTGAAGCTAAAAGATATATAACTGCCATTCTCACTGCAACTCCATTTTGTACCTGATCTAATATAATGGCATGATTAGAATCAGCAACATCACTCGTAATTTCTACTCCACGATTGATGGGTCCTGGGTGCATAATTATAACTTCCTTATCCAGACTATCCAATATTTTTTTATTTACCCCAAATTGTTGAGTATATTCTCTTGTCGAAGGAAAATAACTTATTTCCATCCTTTCATTTTGAATACGTAACATATTTGCGATATCGCACCAATTGAGGGCTTTTCTCAAATCTGTTTCTACTTGAACATCAAGCTTTTCAATATATTTTGGGATTAAAGTTTTAGGTCCGCAAACTTTTACTTCTGCTCCTTGTAACTTTAGTGCAAATATATTTGAAAGCGCAACTCTTGAATGCAAAATATCCCCAACGATGACTACTTTCTTTCCAGCCACCTCACCTAGTCTTTCTCGTATTGAATACGAATCCAAAAGTGCCTGCGTAGGATGTTCATGTGCTCCATCTCCTGCATTTACTATACTAGCTTCTACGTGCTTAGCAAGAAAAACTCCTGCCCCGGGATTTGGATGTCTCATAACCACCATATCTACCTTCATGGATAGGATATTATTAACTGTATCTATAAGAGTCTCTCCTTTTTTAACTGAAGATGATGCTGCCGAAAAATTAATAATATCTGCTGAAAGTCTTTTTTCAGCCAGCTCAAAAGACAATCTGGTTCGTGTGCTATTTTCGAAAAAGAGATTAGCGATGGTTATATCTCTAAGTGAAGGAACTTTCTTTATGGGCCTATTAATTACTTCTTTGAAATGATCTGCAGTTTCAAAGATTAAATCAATATCTTTTTTATTAAGATATTTTATTCCCAGTAAGTGATTTACACTTAGTTCGCTCATCTCTTAATTTTCAAATTACAATCTTATATAAATCTAAAATATCAGGCATCTATTTATTTACTAAATATACCGCATCCTCCCCTTCGTTTTCAATCCAAAGTACCTTAACTTTTTCTTGATTTATGGCATCAACCTGTCGTCCTCTATAATTAGGCTGTATAGGTAAATGCCTACTAAATCTTCTATCAATTAACGTTAACAATTCAATCTCCTGTGGTCTGCCAAAAGACTGTACAGCTGTTAACGCCGCTCTAATACTACGCCCTGTATACAATACATCATCGATAAAGACAATTCTTTTATCCTCTACTGCAAAATCTATATGGGTGGTATTAGCCTCTAGTGGCTTCTCTCCTCTTCTAAAATCATCCCTGTAAAAAGTGATGTCTAAATAACCAAGCTTTACATTTTCTAGCTGATAGTCATCTACTAAAATTTGCTTTATTCGATCTGCAAGAAATGTACCTCTTGGCTGAATACCGATAAGGACCGTATCTTTAAAATGAGTATGATTTTCTATTAATTGACAAGCCAAACGGTGCAGAATAATATCTATCTCTTTTGCACTAAGTAGTAATTTTTGACTCATAATCTCCAAATGGATATTTGGTGTACAAAAGTAATGAAAAATTAGAATTTTTACTGTAGTTGTCGTTTATAAGTTTTTGAGATTACATAAATGATAAAATCTTGGTGTCAAAAACAAAAAAAAGACCGTTCTTTTTGAACGGTCTTTTACTATTTTAGAAGTTTGAGAATTATAATTACTTCCCTCCTTTTTCCATTTTAGCTTTAAGATCTGCTAATGCATCGATATCACCAAGCGTTGTTTTCTCTGCTGAACTTGTAGCAGCCTTCTTAGCAGCTTGTTTTACGATCTTAGCTTCTTCTGCTCTAAATAAAGCGGTATGAGAGGCAACTACCCTTTTGAATTCTTTACTGAACTCAATGATCTGGAATTCTGCTTCTTCTCCTTTATTTATTTTACTTCCATCTTCTTTCTCTAAATGACGAGACGGTACAAAAGCAACAATATCATCATTGAACTCGATAGTAGCACCTTTATCAACAATATCTGCAATTTTTGCAGTATGCTTGGTTCCTACTCCAAATTCAGTTTCATATTTATCCCAAGGATTGTCCTCGGTTTGCTTATGACCCAAACTTAGTTTACGTCCTTCCACATCAAGTTCAAGAACAACAACATCTAATGTATCGCCAACGTTGGTAAAGTCTGATGGGTGTTTGATTTTCTTGGTCCAAGAAAGATCCGAGATATAAATCAATCCATCAATTCCTTCTTCTAACTCAACGAATACACCAAAGTTTGTAAAATTACGTACAATACCACTGTGTTTTGAACCTACAGGATACTTAGAAGTAATATCTGTCCATGGGTCTGGTGTTAATTGCTTGATCCCTAGAGACATTTTACGTTCTTCTCTATCAAGAGTAAGAATTACAGCTTCTACCTGATCTCCTACTTTTACGAAGTCTTGTGCAGAACGCAAGTGTGTAGACCAAGACATTTCTGAAACGTGGATTAATCCTTCTACGCCTTCTTCAACCTCGATAAAAGCACCGTAATCTGCAATTACAACAACCTTACCTTTTACCTTATCACCTACTTTAAGTTCTTTGTCAAGAGCCTCCCATGGGTGTGGCTTTAATTGTTTAAGACCTAATTGAATACGTGTTTTAGCCTCATCAAAGTCTAAGATTACAACATTCAACTTCTGATCAAGCTCAACAATCTCATTTGGATGGTTAATTCTTGACCACGAAAGATCTGTAATATGAACAAGTCCGTCAACTCCTCCAAGATCAACAAATACACCATAAGAAGTTATGTTTTTAACAGTACCTTCTAATACTTGACCTTTTTCTAATTGACCAATAATTTCTTTTTTCTGCTCTTCGATATCTGCCTCGATAAGTGCTTTATGAGAAACCACAACATTTTTGAATTCGTGGTTAATTTTTACCACTTTAAATTCCATTGTTTTTCCAACATAAGCATCATAATCACGAATAGGCTTCACATCGATCTGTGAACCAGGTAAAAATGCCTCGATACCAAATACATCAACGATCATACCTCCTTTGGTTCTACATTTTACAAAACCATTTACGATTTCACCAGTATCATGTGCTGCATTTACTCTGTCCCATGCTTTGATTACACGAGCTTTACGGTGAGATAAAATTAATTGACCTGTAGCATCTTCACGTACATCAATTAATACTTCTACTTTATCACCAACTTTAAGATCCGGGTTATAACGAAATTCGTTTAACGAAATAACGCCTTCACTTTTAGCATTAATGTCGATAATAGCGTCACGATCTGTAATATTGATTACAGTACCATCAACTACTTCGTCATTTAAAGTATCTACAAAGTTTTCTGCTACTAATTTCTCAAATTCTTCAAGCTTTGAGTCAGCAATAGGATCAATCCCCTCTTCGTAGTTGTGCCAGTTAAATTCTTTTAAAAATTGCTCAGGATTTTCTTGTTGTGGAGATACAGCTGGAGCTGCTTTCTTAGTTTCCACTTCCTGAACGTCTGTGTTTTTTGTTTCTTCAGACATTGAAGATAAAATTTGTATTCTATATATTATTGAGAATCAACGCGAAAATTATACAGAAGCGTTAAAATTAATTTATTATACCTCCCTTTCATATTCTCTTATTCGCTAAAAAGGAGTGCAAAAGTACAATTTAAATTCTTAGAAAGCAACAATTTAGCCAGTGAGTTACATAATGTAGTATATCGTTTCGATTATGCTGCAAATGAGTACTAATAAAAACTTCAAAAAGTACAATAAAATGTCAGAGTTTAGTCAACATCTATAGTAGCTATTGCCCATTCCTTCTCAGCTCCAGAACCTTCTTGAATTTTTACTAAGACATAATACTTGGTCCCTAATGCATTAAAAAAACCAAAATACCCTTTAGAATCATAAATAGTTCCATCGCCTTGCCCGTCTGGAATTAAAAATTCAGGAAGTTTGATAACACCTTGAAAAGCTAAGAATTCACTATTATATTTTCTAACCTCATTAGTAGGTGATATGTTATCGAATTCACTCGTTGAAAATATAGCATAAACCCTTCCTGCTTTTGAGCTATGGTCTAAAGTCATAACCTTGCCTTCTCCTACTAATTCTCCGTTGTATGTCATATCATTAGACTTATCATTGTAAGAATTAAATACTCTTCTACTTTTTGCAAATAATCGACTTCCATCTTCGCTAACCCAAATATCACCATCAAAATCATAATCGCCATGATATGGAGAATCATACATGTATGTTGCTGTTCCATCGGTAATATCATATTTCTCAAAGTCAGAGGGAAACAAACCGTTATTAGCCCCATAGATATAGCTTCCAGAAGGGTGAAGTTTTGCTTTTGTACTGTCGAAAATCGAATACCCGCTATGAGAAGTTTCAACACCAGTAGACAATTCAATACATCTTATTCTCTCCCATTGATCTTCTTTAGGAAATACATATACCCAATTATTTGGAGCAAGAACTATATCGAATACATTCGCAGTGACTGGGTAGTACGTATCTAATTTCATTGTAGATAAATTTACATATGAGAAACTACCATTATGCCCTACTGCTGCAAAATTTCCATCTTTACTTACTGAAACACTAGTAGGTGGCAAGTTTAATTTTAATGATTCTACAGATTTAGTAACAGGATCGTACTTTCTTATTTCATCTGGAGATTCGCTTACTGCTATTATTAAGTCATTATTCTTATCAAACTCGGAATCAATTATTCTACCATCAAGAAGCCATTTTTCCTCTTCGTAATGATTAACAACTGTTGAAATAATAATATCCTGTAGATTATCATTTTCAACACTAAACTGAGTAACATACACCTGCGAATCTAGATTAGATCTATTAAGATTAACTGTCACCAAAGTTGAATCTCCTGCTTCCAAACTTTTAGAAATTGGAGTGATAGTTAAGTATTCATTAGAATTATTGATTTTCCAATCCAGCAAAATATTTCCATTGTTTTTGATATAGAATGATTTTGCATCTTCAAAATATCCAAACTTTAATTCGCTAAGCGAAGTAGTAATACTGATTTCAGGTTTTATGCTTGGAACTTCCATTTCATCATCATCTTTATCACAAGAGACAAAAAACATAGATATAGTAACAAACATCATTGCTATTAATAATCGTGTGTTTCTAAAATATAATATATTCATTTTCAATAGTTTTATACTAATTAAATAAAATCGTTTAAGTCTAAAATTGTACAATCTCAAACTCACTTCTTCTATTCGTCTGATGGTCTTCTTCTGTACAAACTTTGTCATCACAATTAATAAGCGGTTGAGATTCACCAAACCCAATAAATGTCATTCTTCGGGCATTCACATAACCAACAAGTGCCAGATAATTTCTCGTAGATTCTGCCCTTTTTTCTGATAATACCTGATTATATGAATCTGTTCCTCTGCTATCGGTATGTGAACTAATTTTTATATAAACTGTTTTATATTTTTCTAATTTGATCGCCAACTCATCTAAAACTTTCTTAGAATCAGAACGAATGTTCCATTTATCATAATCAAAATAAATAGGGGGCATTTTAAAATAAAGTTTTCCGTTTTTTTCTATTACCGGTGGCCCCTCCTTATCTGCAAGAAGAATTTCACGAAGTCTTGTGTTGACGGTTTCCTCCTGTGTCTTTTTCTTTGTTTCTGTATGTATGTTTGTAATATTAACTTCGTCTGTTCTCCTATTCTTATCGCTTACCCTATTGGTATTACGATCCTTAGAATTTTCAGTCGACACTACGACATCTTCTTTCTTTTTATCTCTATCAAGATAAATTACGTAGACAGCTTCGTCTTTTTCCTTTACCAAAACTGATTTGGTTTTAGTTTTATATCCTTCAGCAGAAGCTTTAAAATTATATTTCCCAGGAAATATCTCGATATCAAAACCGGCAATAGAATCTAATTGACTTTCATATAGAATTTCATTATCACTATCATATAGAATCACATCTGAATTGGCAATGTAACCATCGCTTGCAAAATCCCTTACTTCAAATCTGGTCTTATACGCTCTAGGGAAAATTTCTCCTATTTGTGAAAATGAAAAGATATCGTCTCCTCCCTTTTTACGATTCGAAGAGAAGAAACCATCTGTTTTGTTGTAATATGCAAATGAAAAGTCGTCAAAACTTGAATTGATCGGCGCTCCAAGATTAATCGGACGCGTAAATTCTTCCCGTCTCAATTCAGAAACAAAAATATCCATCATCCCCAGTCCCAAATGTCCATTAGAAGAAAAGAATAAATGGCCTTCATCCGAAATGAAAGGAAACTGTTCTCTATTATTCGTATTTATATCAGAACCAAGATTTATCGGTTTCCCGTAAGTACCGTCAAGGTTTACGTCTACATAATAAATATCAAAATCCCCATACCCACCTGGCATGTTTGAAGCAAAATAAAGCTTAGTTTCGTCTTTGGATAAAGAAGGGTGTTCAACAGAATAATTTACATCATTAAAGGCTAATTTTTCAGGTTTTGACCATATTCCATCAACCTTGGTTGCCTTATAAAGATGAATAGCATTATTCCTTATACTATCAAATTTCTTTTTTCCTTTTTCTGAATTACTTCTTGAAAGGTACATGGTGTTTCCATCCTTTGTAAAACAAAAATTACCTTCATGAAGTTTAGAATTGATTTCTTCTGAAATAGTTTCTATATCTGAAACAGGGTTATTATCCTTATTGACATTAACTTTATAGATATCGAGAAATGGTCGATGTGTCCATTTATATTTTCTATCTAAAACACCGTGTGGAAACCTATCTGTTGTGAAATAGATTGCACTATCCCTTTTTACAGCACCAAATTCTGACGCATCAGAGTTAAAACTCATCTCGGCAATCTTATAATCATCATCTTTAAGCTTAAAATCTTCGATGGTTGCAATCGCTTCAGATTTATCAAAATCTTCATTTGAATTATTCAAATTATACAACTCCAAAAAATCCACCGACTTCTCATACTCTCCTAATGCAGAAAGTACCTGATACATCATATAGTTATACTTATTATTATACGATTTGTCCCGGTTATAAAACTTACCTGAAGTAAGATACTTTAGGTAACGATAAGCCTTTCTAAATTGAAAAGTATTATAATATGAAGTGGTTATATTTTCTAAAATATGTTTTGTATATCCTTCTTGGTTAAGCTCTTCTTCGTATTGTGTGGCCGCATTAATGTAATCGCCTTGTTCAAAAAAACGATCTGCTCTACTTTTCTTTTGGGCGAAGGTAAATTGAGTTGCCAGTAGTAATAAAATCGATACTATTTTTATCTTTATCATCTAGAAAAATCTTGGAGAGGTATGTTTATTGCCAAATTTTAGAAGGTCAAAATTATATAATAACACGATTTCATGACTCCCATCATTATAACCACTTAAATCGCTTACACTAAAATCATAAGAGTAGCCTATTTTAAGACCTGATGTGATGTTAAATCCGGCCAAAGCAATAAATGAATCTGTATATCGGTAAGAAACTCCCAATTCAAATCTATCATACATTAAAGAATTTAACGAGATATCAAAAGTTAGAGGAGAGTCTATTACTTGTTTAATAACCACAGAGGGCTTTAGTCGAACTTCATCTATAAAATCGAAAACATATCCAGCAACTCCGTATATATGTGTTTTGGTTTCAGACACGCCAACCCCGTTAATATCTACATCTCCAGGCAGTACATTAGGTGAAGAAATGCCTGCATAAAAATTACTGGTAAACAAATATAATCCTGCACCTATATTAAGTTCTGTAGTAGCTGTATTGTCGGAAAACGCTGGGTCGTTAGCTACATCAGAACCCGAGGGATCAATTTTAAAGCTATTAATACCTGCTTTAAGTCCGTAGGATAATCGAGCACGATCAGAGATTCTGGTTACGTATGCAAAGTCTATATTAACATAGTCATTATTTACTGGTATCGCATCGCCAATTCTATCATTAACATAATTAACGCTAAGTTCTATTTTTTCGCTTATCGGTATATTTCCAAAAACATTTGCTGTACGGGGACCTCCCTCAATACCTGTCCATTGTTGTCTGTATAATAATCCCGTTGAAATCAATCCACTTTGGCCTGTAGCATATGCAGGATTAACAGTACTCATATTATACATATACTGTGAATATTGTGGCTGCTGCTGTGCATAGGTTACCGTACAGAAGACTATAGCAATTATAAAAACTAATTTTAACTTTATCATTGTTTATCTGCTTAGGTAAAAACTTCCTTGAATTGGTAGATTATTTTCAAAATTAGGAGTGAATATATAGAAGTATGTCCCGGTTGGCAAATCATCTCCTAGTCGCACAGACGTGTTACTCTCTCCTCTAAATTCCTCTGTATTATTGTTTCCTTCATATACAAGGCTCCCGTATCGGTTAAATATCTGTAATTCGAAATCAGGAAAAGCTTCTGGAATATTATATGTTTCTTCTATTAGAAGATCGAAAGTATCATTTTGATTGTCTCCGTTGGGAGAAACTCCATCCTGAAAATCTAAAGTACATAATTCACCTGTAGAAGATCTTTCTCCTGTATTCAAAATATTGATCGAAACCTGGAGTCTTTCAGACTCACAATTATCGGCATCAACATTTGCGATATAATATATTTGATTGTCTAGTAAAATCGGATTGTCAACTATTGGCGTTTCGCTCTCTAACGTATCATACCAGTTATAATTTAAAACATCTACTTCAATATCATCTAGGCGTGCTGCATCCAGAATACAAAATTCCTGATCTGGAACATCTGGAATGGGTAAGTCGACTATTTGAACCGAAACCACTAGAGAAGACTCATCACAAGGTGCTACATTGGTTAAGACATATCTGAATTCATAAATTTCGTTTGTTAATGTTTCAAACTCCAAAACTCCGTCTAAAGATAATGCTCCGGTGTTATCTGTATCTTCAAAAATTCCGGTACGTGGCGTATCTCTATCTAAAAGAGAGAATAGATTAACTCTTCCCTCCAATTTGCAAAATGTTTCTGCTCTGTCATTTCCTATCGTTAAAGGCTCTACAATAGTAATTGTTATGGATGCTTCATCTGGGGTCGAACAACCTTCGTTACCTTCAACAGTGTAAGTATACACGCCTTCGCCCAAGATTGGTAACATTTCATCATTAGCATCAAAAACACCCAAATGGTCTACAGATGTGTACCCAAAAGGTCCTGTCCAGGTACCTGTGCTATCGGGAGTCCCTCCTAAAAAATCAAAAAGAGTAACCGTTAAATCATCAGAACATAATGCTATTTCATTATTCTCTCCCGCATCGGGTAATGCATTTACAGTAAATGTTAGATTCGCAACATCTATACACCCATCACTACTAGTAGTAGTATGTATGAATGTAAATGTTTGTGAGGTATTACTATCTGGAAACACAAAAGTATTATTAATCACTTCTCCTGCGGTATTGGTCCAAACCCCAGTAGTAGCAATAGGATTACCACTAGAAGTAAGCAAGCTTCTTAGATCAACTTGTCCGTCGGACTCACAGAGATTGATATCGGTAGTATTTTCTCCTGCATAATCAAATCCAAGTACAACAATTTCTACTCGGGCAGTCAATACATCACAGGGATGTTCACAATACCCAATAGCCCCCACTGAGGCATAAGGATCACAAACTTCGCCAAAAGATTGACAATTTATTTTTGGGCTTACTGCATATTCATATATATACCTACCAGGTTCAGCTCCTAACGTATTAATTCGCCCTAAATAAAATTCGTAGGGTGGCGCCACAAATTCGACTGGTTTTGAAGGAAGTCCTAAATCTCCTGATGTTGGCGATGGACCAGAAATAAATCTCCAGTTCACATAATTATCATTGGCATATATAAAATCTAAACCATTAATGTTTGTAAATTCTAATAAATCAAACAAATTAAGATCTCCAGGAACGTCGTTAGCACAAATTTGTGGTGGTGGATCAGGTTGACTAAAAGGTCTTAATTGTTCATAGAATGTAAAAGTTATTGTACTACTTTGATCGTTACAAACTGCTGATCGGTCTTCTACAGAATATACAAAATCGTAGGATTGGCAACCGAACCTAAGGTTGTTACCATTATCAATTAGTCTATCGTAGATCGTTCTGAGGTTGATCATAGAATCCTGTTCGTCCTCTATTTCGCCAGTAGGTTCTGATAACCAGCTGCCTTCAATATCTTCTTCTTCTAAGTACTGGTCATCCCGAAGATCAATTTCTGCATCATAAACCCCAGCCAGCATATCATCTTCACAAATATCCAATGGTGTCGGGTTCCCAGAATTGACTTGTCTCACCATAGCGACTCTCACTGTGGTTTGTTGCGGGGTAGCACAACCTTCGGCTCCTGAAACCGTATATGTTAATTCAAAAACCTCCTGATCAACCAAAGGTATACCGGGTTGATAAGGAATTCTTACAAAAAGTTTACTCTCTGAAACACCCAAATAACTAGAACTGGACCCATTATAGGTCCATACACCGTTTAGATGGGGAGAAGGAATCTCATCATTGATAGCAAAGGCATTAAACAGATCGAAACCTTCCAATCCATCATTATCACAACCTGTAGCATTAACATTCAACGGTCCCGATGGTGGTAACGCTACTCCAGAATAAGGCCCTAAAATGAGTCTTGCGGTCCTTACCGGATCATCACCACAGGTAGTATTTCGCAATTCAAAGAAATATTCATCAAGTGTAGCTGGAGTCGTAGAATTTTTCAATTCCCATGTAGAGAGTTGCCCGGTAGCAGCATCAAACGCCGCGTCGTATTTTGGATCAATCATCCACGTACCGTCTGCAATAGTAGTACCGGTTTCTGTATAAATATTTATGATACCGTCGGGATTACCATCTGTATCAAAATCAACATTTTCCATATCACATTGTTCTATTGTGATAAGTCCTTGGTCACATTGAGAATAAGATTGGCAAATGGGAAAGAATAAAAGAAGTACAATTGCCAAAATTTCCTTAAAAATCCTTGGCAGATTTCTTTTTGTTTTCAAAATTATTGGTTTTAGGTCGCGCTAAATTAAAAAAATAAATCTTTGATCATAAAACTTTAACGCTTTTAGATCTTTGTGCCATTTTTTAGAATATTACTTAATGCCTTGATTTTAAAACTTCAACAATATCTTTTAGCATATATCCTTTTGCTTGTAATAATATTAAATAATGAAATAGTAAATCTGCACTCTCGTTCAAAAATAATACTTCGTTATCATCTTTTGCTTCGATGACTACTTCTACCGCTTCTTCGCCTACTTTTTGAGCAACTTTATTAATTCCTTTCTTAAATAAAGACGCGACATATGAATTTTCGTTATTTTGGTCTTCTTTTCGATTTTTAATGACTGACTCCAATTCTGATAAAAATCCAAAAGTTTGCTCATTATTTTCATTCCAACATGTATCTGAACCTTTATGACAAGTTGGGCCAACAGGGTTGACGGTAATAAGCAACGTATCTTGATCACAGTCATTCTTTATGTCGACAAGTTCTAAAATGTTACCACTCTCCTCGCCTTTTGTCCATAATCGTTGCTTGGTACGACTATAGAATGTGACTTTTTTGGTTACTACAGTTTTTTCGTAAGCATCTTTATTCATATACCCAAGCATCAAAACATTTTTTGTTGAAGCATCTTGAATTATTGCTGGTACAAGTCCGTCGTTATTTTTATTGAAGTTTATTTTCATTTTTTCTGTCATTCCAGCGTAAGCTGGAATCTTTTTTATTAGACCTATTATTTGTTTATGGATTCCTGCCTAAGCAGGAGTGACAACAGATTTATATCCTAACGGGAATATTGTTCTTTTCCAACTCCTGTTTTACATCTTTAATTTCTATTTCCTTAAAATGGAAAATACTTGCAGCCAAAGCTGCATCCGCTTTTCCCTTTTTAAATGTATCTACAAAATGCTGAGTATTTCCTGCTCCTCCTGAAGCAATTATCGGAATATTGAGTGTAGTTGATAGCTCTGCCAAAGCTTCATTGGCAAATCCATCTTTGGTACCGTCATGATCCATAGATGTAAAAAGAATCTCGCCTGCGCCGCGCTCTTCTACTTCTTTTGCCCATTCAAACAAATTTAATTCTGTAGGCACTTTTCCTCCCACCAAATGTACTTTCCATTCGCCATC
Organism: uncultured Aquimarina sp.; assembly: GCA_947500845.1. Classification (GTDB taxonomy): domain Bacteria; phylum Bacteroidota; class Bacteroidia; order Flavobacteriales; family Flavobacteriaceae; genus Aquimarina; species Aquimarina celericrescens. The sequence goes on along the minus strand of CANMTP010000001.1, from coordinate 596,610 downwards.
AATTTGCTTTGCATCTATAGCCACTGTAATACATTGACTTCCAAATTTTGCGGCAAGATCGTTAATTAATTGAGGGTTCTTTACTGCAGAAGAGTTTACAGATACTTTATCTGCTCCATTTTGCAATAGAATATCTACATCTTCAATAGAAGATATCCCTCCACCAACAGTAAAAGGTATATTTACTTTTTCGGCTACACGAAGCACAAGATTCGCAAGAGTTTTACGTCTTTCCTCGGTTGCCGAAATATCTAAAAATACTAATTCATCTGCACCCGCCTTAGAATAAATATCAGCTAATTCGACCGGATCTCCCGCATCCCGAAGGTCTACGAAATTGATTCCCTTGACCGTACGACCATTTTTGATATCAAGACATGGTATTATTCTCTTTGTAAGCATTATTTGTCTTTGTTTTTTATATTCAAATCTATTCCATCATAGAAACCTAAACTCTTTTTGTCTTTTAATTGCTTAGTCCAAAATGCAATTTGTCCAGTATGATATGAATAATGCTCTGTGACATGAATCGCAATTCCAATCCCAGAAAAATGAAACCCCTGCACTTCTCTTTTTCTAAGAAGCTCATCGACAGAAATAGCACTAATTATTTCTTTGGCCTTTTTTACGGTAGACTGCATTTTTTCTAAAAGTTGCTTTTTCGAAATTCCTTTTATGATTAAAAATTCAGAATCCCGGTCTCTTTCATCTTCCAAACATCCTAACGAAGAAATGGCGTATTGTGTAATATTACCACATAAATGGAGAATCAAATTACCAATACTATTAGAATTAGCATTGGGTCTTTTCCAAATATCCTCCTCTGAAAGTTGATCAAAACTTAATATAATCATTCTGGTGCTTTCATCTAGTCGATAAATGATTTGTTCTACAAATTCTTTTGCTATTGCTTCGGTCATTTTTTAAGTTTTAGAAAGTATATACTCTTCCAACTGTTTTAAACTGATTCTATTTTCATAAATAGCTTTTCCAATAATTGTTCCTTCGCAACCTAAGTCGGCTAATTTTGGTAATTCATCAAAAGTTGAGATACCTCCAGAAGCAATAAGCTTTATGTCATCGGTTTCTGCCAGAATTCTTTTATACAAATCAAAAGAAGGGCCTTGTAACATACCATCTTTGCTAATATCTGTACAAATTACATACGAAATCCCTTCTTTCTGATACGCCTGTATAAATGGTATTACTTCTTTATCACTTTCTTCCCGCCAGCCACTGACTGCTATTTTTTCATGATGAGCATCGGCGCCAAGAATAATTTTATCAGAACCAAATTTCTGCAACCAGGATTTAAAAATATCCGGATCTTTAACAGCGATACTCCCTCCTGTGATTTGACGGGCACCACTCTCAAAAGCTATTCTAAGATCGTCATCTGTTTTTAGCCCACCTCCAAAATCAATTTTAAGACTAGTTTTGGCCGCAATTTGCTCCAAGACTTTATGATTTACAATATGTTTTGATTTTGCTCCATCAAGATCAACTAAATGTAAATAATGGATTCCGTGATCCTCAAACTCCTTAGCAACTTCCAACGGGTTTTCATTATATATTTTTTTTGAATCGTAATCTCCTTTAGAAAGACGTACACATTTGCCTTCTATTATATCTATTGCGGGTATTATTCTCATGTGTTAAATTAGAAATTTTGAAAGTTGAAATATGAAATATTTATCTTCATCTTTTTTGCTGTTTTGATTTTACAATAAACCTTTATAATTTATCTATTCTTTATTATTTTGAAATTTTGAAAGTTGAATTACAAAATATTTATATTCATTTATTTTTTGCTGTTCTAATTGAAGCCACAACAATTCTCAACAGTTCATCGGCCTCTTTCTAAAGGCGTTCAATTTCATTTTTATCGCTATCAATAATCTCTAATAGAATTTCAAGCCAAAAACAGGATTCATCTGTTTCTTCTTCAACTATTTTCAATTTATTAATGAAGTCTACCTTCGATTTGGGTCTTTTCGAAGCACTCCAGTTCGCACCTACAGAACTAGAGCTTTTTAACAATTGAAAAACTAAATTGTTGTATTCTCTACTTTTAGGAAGTTTAGCGCATAGATTCCAACAATCAATAGTAAATCTTTTCGTTCTCGATTTCATGTCTTCCATACCAAATTTCGTTTTTCTAATTTCTAATTTCAAGAAAGTTTCTCAGAATTTTCTCTCCCACCACGCTACTCTTCTCCGGATGAAATTGGGTTCCATAAAAATTATCTTTATGCAATGCTGTACTGTAATCAACTCCATAATTGGATTGGGCCACTGTTTCTTCCACTACAGGAGCGTAATAACTATGTACTAAATAAATGTATTCTTTTTCCTCAATCCCTGTAAATAAAGGCGATTTTAAGCGTTCTATTTGATTCCAACCTATTTGTGGTACTTTAGTACCTGAATTAAATCGCAGTACATCTACATCAAAAATTCCTAACCCCTTGGTATCTCCTTCTTCGGTATGGTTACACATCAGTTGCATCCCTAAACAAATACCCAAAACAGGTTGTTTTAATTGAGGAACTAAAGTGTCTAATCCTGAGGCTTTTAATTTTCGCATGGCACTACTGGCCTCTCCTACTCCAGGAAAAATAACTTTATCCGCAGCTTTGATGACTGATGGATCGTTACTCAACACCGCTTCATATCCTAATCTTTGTATTGCAAACTTTATGGATTGGATATTTCCTGCTCCGTAATTTATAATTACTATTTTCATTTTATATTTCATTGCAGCATAGACTGCGTCTTTTTGATTGATCTTTTATTTATATTTTAGATTCCGGCCTTCACCAGAATGACAAAAGAGTTTTTACAGCATTCCTTTTGTACTTGGTAAAATCATTTTTTCTGGATCACGTTTTACCGCAACTTTAATTGCCTTGGCAAAGGCTTTAAATATGGCTTCAATCTTATGGTGTTCATTGGTTCCTTCTGCTTTTACATTTAAATTGGCTTTAGCTCCGTCTGTAAACGATTTAAAAAAGTGATAAAACATTTCGGTAGGCATCTTCCCAATCATTTCTCTTTTAAAATCAGCCTCCCAGACTAACCAGTTACGACCACCAAAATCAATGGCTACTTGTGCTAAGCAATCATCCATAGGCAAACAAAACCCATAGCGCTCTATTCCTAACTTATTATTCAGTGCTTTACTAAAAACTTCTCCAAGTGCAATAGCGGTATCCTCAATAGTATGATGTTCGTCAACTTCTAGATCTCCTTTTACTTTTATATCCAGATCCATTTGGCCATGACGAGCAATTTGATCCAGCATATGATCAAAAAATTCTAGTCCTGTTTCAATATCACTTTTCCCAGTGCCATCAAGATTTAGTTTAATATAGATATCGGTCTCATTAGTCTTTCTTGAAATCTCAGCCACACGATCATTCAGTTTCAAAAACTCATAAATCTTTTGCCAATCGTTACTTTCTAATGCAATGTGCTGATTGAGCTCTTCCTTTTTAGTAGTAATTTCACCGGTACCCAAGTTGGTATTGTCATTAATAAAAATGCCCTTCGCACCCAGATTTTTAGCCAGCTCCATATCGGTTAGTCGATCGCCAATTACAAATGAATTTTCCAAATCATACTCCTCAGAAAAATACTCGGTTAACAATCCCGTGCCCGGTTTTCTTGTATTGGCCTTTTCATGCGGAAATGTTCTATCCAAAAAAACCTTGTCAAAAACTACCCCTTCATTTTCGAAAGATTTCATTATAAAATTATGTACAGGCCAAAATGTTTCTTCGGGAAAAGATTCTGTTCCCAATCCATCTTGATTTGTGATCATCACGAGTTCATAATCTAACTCCTGAGCAATTTTCCCCAAATATGTAAATGCTTTGGGATAGAATATCATTTTTTCGAAGGCATCTATCTGTTCGTCTGCCGTTTCTTTGATCATCGTTCCATCACGATCTATGAATAGTACTTTCTTTTTCATTATTTTGTCATTCCAGCCCTTCGTCTCTCGCTCAGGATAAACTCCGGCTAGAATATTTTTTAAATTATACTTTCAATTACTTTTTGATTCCGGATCGAGTCCGGAATGACAATTACAAGTTTTTTAAAACTTCAATTAAATTCTTATTTTCTTCATCGGTACCCACTGTAAATCTAAGTGTGTTTTCGCATAAAGGCTGGGTACTACGATTTCGGATCACAATCCCTTTTTCGAGCAATTGATTATACCGTTTACTAGCATTATCAACCTTTACCAAAATAAAATTTGCGTCACTTTCATAAATTTCATTTACAAAAGATATGTCTCGTAGTGCCTCTGAAAGATTTTTTCTTTCTCTCAAAATCTCAGAAACTTCCAGTTTTATTTGATCTTGATTCACGACACGTTCTAACGCTCGTTTTTGAGTTAACTCATTTACATTGTAAGGAGGTTTTATTTTGTTAAGAATCTCGATTACTTCTTTTGATCCATAGCATATTCCTAGTCGTATTCCTGCAAGCCCATAGGCCTTTGATAATGTTTGCGTAACTACAAGATTCGGATACTCTCCTATTTTTTTAAGCCAGCTTTCTTTATCTGAAAAATCAATATATGCCTCATCAATTACTACTAACCCATTAAACTCTTTTAAAATCTGTGTTATATTCTCGACGGAAAAAGAGTTCCCGGTTGGATTGTTTGGCGAGCATAGAAAAATAATTTTAGTATTTTGATCTACAGCTTCCAAAATAGCTTCGACATTAGGTTGGAAACTTTTGGTTAATAAAACTTCCTGTTCGGCTACGTTATTGATACTTGCCAACACTTTATACATTCCGTATGTTGGTGGCAAGGTGATTATATTATCAATTTTTGGTTCGCAAAAAGCTCTGAAAATAAGATCCAGTACTTCGTCACTTCCATTGCCTAATAATACATTATTTATTGAAACTCCTTTTTGTTCTGCTAAAACCTTTTTAAGATTTCTTTGTTGCGGATCCGGATATCTATTGACGCCATTTTCAAATGGGTTCTCATTGGCATCCAGAAAAATCATTTTTGATCCATCGCTTACATACTCATCCCGAGCAGATGAATATGGCTTTAGCCTTAATATACTTTCTCTGGCTAATTGTTTTATGTCGAATTGTTTTGTTTTCATAAATTCAAGTCATCCTGAACTCGTTTCAGGATCTTATTACTTTAGATTTCCAATGTTTCAAGTTCAAGGTGACGCAACAAGATTATTTTAAACTTTCTAATCTCAAGGTTACCGCATTTTTATGTGCTTGCAAACCTTCTGCGGCTGCCATAAGTTCTATAGCGTTGCCGATATTTTGGATTCCTTTTTCTGATATCTTCTGAAATGTCATTGATTTCATAAAACTATCCAGATTGACACCACTGTACTGTTTTGCATATCCATTTGTTGGTAGTGTATGATTTGTACCTGAAGCATAATCTCCTGCACTCTCAGGAGTGTAGTTTCCTATAAAAACTGATCCTGCATTTGCTATATTATCAACATAAAAATCTTCATTAGCTACGCAAACTATAAAATGTTCAGGACCATATTCATTTATCATTTCTAAAGCTTCCTGATCATTTTCCACATAAATAAGCTTTGAATTTGCTATCGCCGCAGTTGCAATTTCTTTTCTAGGTAATTTTGAAAGTTGCTTCTCTACTTCCTGCTCTACATTATCGATTATTTTTTTAGAAGTAGCAACCAAAATTACCTGGCTATCTTTGCCATGTTCTGCCTGACTCAATAAATCTGAAGCTACAAAAGCGGCATTGGCCGTATCATCTGCAACGATCAATAATTCACTAGGTCCTGCCGGCATATCTATAGCTACCCCAAATTTGGTTGCTAATTGTTTCGCCACAGTAACAAATTGATTTCCGGGTCCAAATATTTTATATACTTGCGGAATGCTTTCCGTACCAAAAGTCATCGCTGCTATCGCCTGAATACCTCCTACTTTACAAATTCTTGTGACGCCACAAAGACTTGCTGTATACAAAATAGCCGGATCGATGTTTCCTTCTTTATTTGGTGGCGAGCATAAAACAATTTCTTTACATCTTGCCAAATTAGCCGGTACAGCTAACATTAAAATTGTAGAAAATAAGGGTGCAGTCCCTCCAGGGATGTATAAACCTACTTTTTGAATTGGTCTTTTTTCCTGCCAACAAGAAACTCCATTTGTAGTTTCAACGAAAATTTTATCAGTTTTCTGAGCAGCATGGAACTTTTCAATATTAGACTTTGCACTACGTATCGCCTCTTTTAACTCCTCACTTATAAGTTGAGATGCTTCTTCAATCTCATTTTGAGAAACCAAAATATCCTCAATAATTACCTTGTCAAACTTTTTGGTGTAGCGCGCAACGGCAAAATCTCCTTCAGTTTTAATTTCATTGAAAACCGATAGTACAGTTTCTTCAATATCGGCTACTGTTTGGGTTGGCCTTTCCAATAATTTTGACCAGGTATCCTTTCTGGGATTATATATCTTTTTCATTCTCTCTTTATCATTAAAATTACAACACCATTTTCTCAATAGGACAAACCAAAATTCCCTCGGCGCCTTCTGCTTTTAATTCATCCAAAATATCCCAAAATTTATTCTTTTCTACGACTGTATGGATAGAACTCCACCCTTTTTCTGCCAATGGTAAAACTGTTGGGCTTCTCATCCCCGGAAGTATTTTTACAATATCCTCGATCTTATCATTTGGAGCATTAAGCAGTACATATTTAGAATTACGAGCTTTTAAAACCGCTTTGATCCTAAACCGAAGTTTCTCAAGGAGTTTTTTGTTTTCTTCTGAAATCTTTGGGGAGACAGCAAGTACAGCTTCTGAAGTAAGCATTACTTCTACCTCTTTTAGATTATTCTTAAACAAAGTACTCCCACTGGAAACTATATCACAGATAGCATCTGCCAATCCTATATTAGGTGCAATCTCTACAGATCCTGAAATTTGGTGTAGCTCTGCCGAAATTCCTTGTCGATCCAAATATTCATTTACCGTATTAGGATACGAAGTGGCTATTCTTTTCCCATCGAGATCATTAATCGAGTTGTATTCAAAATCTTTTGGCACTGCCAGCGAAACTTTACACTTAGAAAAGTTAAGTCGCTCTGCAATAGAGATATCTTTCCCTTTTTCGATAAGCACATTTTCACCAATAATTGCAATATCCACTACACCATCTCTAAGATATTGAGGAATATCACCATTGCGTAAAAACATAACCTCCATCGGAAAATTTCTGGTTTGAGCTTTTAATTGATCTTTTCCATTATCAATAGAGATACCACAGTCCTTTAGAATTCTTACAGAATCTTCATTAAGACGACCGCTTTTTTGTATAGCAATTTTAATTTTTGACATGTTATTTTTTGTTGTTGAGTCTGATCCATTCAAACAGGTCCAATTGAAACAAAAAACCCGTTTGAGCATCTCAAACGGGTTATAAATTATAGTTGTATTATACACATACCAAACTTACCACGCCTGAGCGAAGATATAAGAATGATGATGATGTATAAATAAAGTTCTCATTGGATTTTTTTAATACACTGCGAATTTATAAAAATTTTTTTTTTGAAACGCATTTCATCTAAATTTTTTGCAATTAATCTTTTTTTCGATATAAATTTTTAGAATTTGAATCTTATAATGATTTGATTATAAATGATTTTCATAACTTTAAGTAACTAACACTAATCATACTATATGAAATATTTTATCTCTTTACTCATTTTATTATTGTTTGCATGGTTAGGATTATGGTCGTATTATTCCTGTAATTGGTGTGCAAAAAACATAGATGAAGACCCTACAATAGTTAAAGAAAAATCAAATCCAGACGCTAACGCTCTCGCCAAAAAAGCATACGAAGATAGCATTGCAAAAACTGGTAAAGTTACCGCTGGATTAGTTGTGAAAGGTAATGGTAATCAAGAATTATTCTCATTCTCTGATAATTCTCGGATTAATCAAAACAATGCAGATGTGTTTATTCCTGATTCTTTAGTCGAGTTTAAAGATCATATTATAGATTATTTAGGTCAATATCAAAACCAAGAACTGATCATTTCAGGCTATGAAAGTCTTTCAGAAAAGGAAAATCAATCCGGCTTTGGATTATCTAGAGCTAATACTATAAAGGATATTCTTATTAATTCAGGAGTTAATCCCAATCGCATTGTTTCCAAAGCTTATACAAACGATTTTAAGTACAATAGTGATGGTAAATATCAAGGCGGAATTTTATTGAACTTCAAAACCCTGGATACATCTCGAATAGAAGAGATAGAAAAAAGTGTCGCCAATAGAACACTATACTCTAGTTTTGGCCAAAAAACTTTTAAACCAGACCCTATGTTAGTGAATTATGTTTTAGAGCTTAAAAATTACCTTTCAAAATATCCTAATAAAAAAATCCAGATCATTGGTCACACTGATGATATTGGAGAAGAAGAAGCTAATTTATGGTATGGGCAAGAAAGAGCAATTCACGTTAAAAACTATTTTATTTCCCAAGGTATAAAGAACAATGAGATTGTTGTCTTATCGCGTGGAGAGTCAAGTCCACTGGTTCCAAATAATAGTGAAGAAAACAGAGCAAAAAACAGAAGAATAGAAATAACTGTAAACTAAACAAGATACAATTATGTTAGATTTTTTAAATGAAGCAAATTGGTGGTGTCTATTATTATTATTAATTCTAGCTTTTTTACTAGGATGGTTCTTATCAAAATGGACACTCAAGAATAAATATAAGTCAGAGCTTGAAGAATGTAATAGAGAGAATACGCGATTACGAAATACGGGAAATGCAAAAGCAAAAACTACCTTCTCTACTCCTTCTGTTTCTGATGACCAACAACCTGGTAATAAAATCAAAGCAATAAAAACCAGAGATCATGGCGGTGTAGCAGTAACCAATAATGATACTACTAAAAAAGAAGCTCCCACATTGAATTTTGATAGTTTTGGTAAGGCTGATGCATCTCAGAAGGATGACTTAAAGTTAATCAGCGGGATTGGTCCTTTTATCGAGAAAAAATTAAATGAAATTGGCATTTTTACTTTTGATCAAATAAGCCGATTTACAAAAGAAGACATTGATACAGTTACTGAATTGATTAAGTTCTTTCCAGGACGTATAGAAAGGGATCAATGGACAAAACAAGCTAACAAGCTTAAAGATCAAAAATAGAAATGCTTATTAACTTTGTTTAAAAAAGAAAGCAAGACCTCGAGGTCCTGCTTTCTTTTTTAAAATAACTATTGAAAACAACATTATAATAAATAGCAGCATTTTATATCTTATTTTACAATAAATCGCTTCATAATAGACTTACTGTTTTCTATTTTCAACTCCATTATATAGGAGCCCTTGGATAACTCCTGAATGTTGATACCATTATCAGAAACCTCACCAATTCCCACAACCTGTCCAACTACATTGTAAATTTGGTAATGGATTATGGATGTAATCTTAGTGCTAATGTAAATTGTACTTCCTGGTACTGGGTTTGGATATAAACTTATCTCAAAAAGTTCTTCTTCCTGGCTATCTAAAGTAAGGTCAGATAGATTACTATTTACTGCCGTTGAATTGGTAGTTGTTAAAGAAATATTATCTACGGCCATATCTCCTTGCCATGAATTTCCTGAATTACCTACAAAACGCAACTGTAAAGAGTTTCCTATATATGAAGAAAGATCAATATTTGTGCCATTCCATGCACTTCCTTGATTACCTGACCTACTCCATATTTGAGACCATGAACTACCATTATCGTTACTCGCTTCTAATTTAAGCTCACCCACAGCATTACCTGTCATTTGATAGTTAAAAGCAAAATCTGCGGAAGAAGCACTACTCAAATTAAAACATGGAGAGTTCAAAATTGTTGTCTTACTTGGATTATTTGGGTTAGAGGTTTCTACATACACATAGAAACTTCCTTGTTGCGCAGCAGATGGCCCAGTATTGCTAGATGGTGTACTTCCTGATTGACGAATCCAATCGAAATCATCTGCAGATTCTTGACTCCAGCTTCCTAAACCACTTTCAAAACTTTCTCCATACGGAAATGAAGTTATACCGCCAGAACATCCTGTAACACCACCACCAGGTGCAGCACCAGTAGTAAGTGCAACAGTATCTATAGCCATATCCCCTGACCAAGAATTTCCTGAAGTACCTACAAACCTAAATTGAACGGTGCCTCCTGTATAACTTGCTAAATCTACTTCTACACTATTCCAAGAGGTACCTTGATTACCTGATCGGCTCCAAATCTCTATCCAAGTACTTCCGTTATTATTGCTTGCTTCTAATTTCAAATTCCCCACAGCTGTACCTGTCATTTGATATCTAAAGGCAAAATTTGCTAACGTTTCACCGTTTAAATCAAAGCAAGGAGAATTCAGTATAGACGATTTATTCGGATTATTTGGATTGGATGTTTCCACATAAACATAGAAGCTTCCTTGATCTGCTCCAGAAGGTCCTGTACCATTTGATGGTGTTCCGCCGGATTGACGAATCCAGTCAAAATCGTCTCCCGATCCTTGTGTCCAACCTGCAAAACCATTTTCAAATCCTTCGGTATAAGGAAAGGACGTAATTCCTCCAGAACATCCTGTGTTTCCTCCTGCAGGACTGGTAGTTACATTAATAGTATTGCTATTTCCGGATATATTACCTGCAGCATCTTTAGCTCTTATAAAAAACGAATATGAAGTATTTGCCGTCAATCCAGTAATGCTGCTTGTTGTGCCTGCAATTGTACCAAGTAATGCATTATCGAGATATATATCATACCCAGACACTCCCACATTATCGGTAGCCGCAGTCCAACTTAAATCAATAGTTGTCTGTGTAATATTTGAAGCAATAAGATTAGTAGGCGCTGAAGGTGCTTGATCGTCAGCCACTATGTTTGCTGTAAATGATCCTGTAAATACTCCTCGACCATAAGTAGAAGCGATAATTTTATTGTTATTATCATTTCCGTTAATCGCCCAATAGTCAAACGAAGTCACACTTGCATCACTCATTCCATTATATGATTGAGTCCAATTAGGATTAGGAGTATTGAAGTTTTTAGATACCCAAACCCCTAATTGCGTAGCTAGAATTACTTCATTTCTATCCAAAGGATTCTGAAGAATATCTCTAACAGGGATATCAGGAAGATCTCCTTCTTTATTTGCCCAACTAGCACCAGCATCAGAAGAAAACCATACGCTGGTTACACCGTAATTATGAATACTCACCATAATGTCGTTTGCCGTAGCTCCCATTCTAACCGAAGAAACAGACCCAACAAATGGTGTAGTAATTTCTGTCCATGTAGCAGTACCAAGACCTACATTAGTAAGTCTTAGTAAACCTCCCCCAGCGGTACCAACATACCAAGTGTTGTTGGTAAAAGGTGAGGCAATAAAAGCAGTTGGTTTGCTAGTTAACGCTGCATTTGTAATATTAGCATTACTATTTGCTGCAACATTAATAGTTTTTATGGCAAAATTTCCTCCCGAAGAAGCATTGGATAATAAATAATTGGCATCACTATCATACCCCATTTGGTTTACGAAATCACCGGTTGTAGCTTCACTAACAAGCGTAGTTGCTCCTCCCTGTCTCCTTCCTCTTCCATCCCATGGCAAACTGAATCTATAAATACGATTGTTGGTAAAAGTTGCAGTCATATATTGACCGTCTTTATCTACAAAGGTATAGAACCCATCTCCATCAGATAATTCTTCAGAACCATTTATTCCTGGCACTGCATTTCTAAATGCTTGAGAACCGTTGTCTTGTGCTCCGGCAGTAAAGATCCCGTTGGTATCTCCAACACCATTTGGCCCTATTCCTGCTTTGACGTACTGTGTAACATTATAGTTGTTATTTCTAGCTCCAAAAACACTTGAAGTCGAAGCGCTTGAAAGATTCGACGCATAGAAAACTCCTCCATCATTACCAAAAATCGCTTGATTTGAGTTTCCTGGCCTAAATGTCATTGCATGTTGATCAGCATGGACAAAAGAAACCGGTAGTCCTGCCAATCCAGAATTATTTGACCACTTTGAAATCTGACTCCAAGAATTTCCTCCGTTTGTAGTTCTGAAAAGATCAATACCACCAACATATACAATATTGTCATTTGTAGGATCAGCTTCTATCATTAAATCATAAAATGATTGTCCTCGAGTGAAATCATTAGCAGGAATTCCTGCATCTGCATCATTTGGTAAAGTAGTTTCAGTAACTGTTGTAAACTTATCAGTAGTTCGATAAATGTGCACTGGAGCAGTAGATCCTTGAGTTAGTGCGTACATTTTGTTCGAATTTGTAGAAGAAACTTCTAGTTCTACCCTGTTTGAGTCAGCTAATGGTGAAGTTGTAGCTTCTGTCCAGGTGCTTCCGTTGGTAGAGCTGAATACTCTCCCGCCTCCATTCCCTCCGATTCCAGGAGTTGTAATGGTTCCCATCCATAAAGTATTATCTGCACCAATCTCAAAATCGTTTGGGATGTAATAGTAGTTTTTACCACTAAAATCAAAAGCAAGATTTGCAGTTTCTATTCTATTCCAGGTATTTCCATTATCAATGGATCTATATAATCCAGCAGTTTGTAAACCCAACCAGTTTGAAGGGCTTGAAGCATCACCATAAACGTGCGCCCCAACACCAACAAATAATTCTGTACGATTTTGAGTAGTGTTATTCCAAGCTGCAATATCATTGACATAGAAAAGACCTGATAAAAATAGATTACTTGCATTAAAATTAAATGAAGCATCCCCTGCAGCTGGAATATTCAATGACTGCCAGCTAGCACCACCATCAGTAGAACGATAAATACCATTACCCACTACATCTCCAGCAGTGTATTGTTCACCAGTACCAACATACCAAGTATTAGAATTTCGTGGGTCAACTGTTATCGAAGTAACCGAAAGATTTCCAGGAACATTTTGGACCCTACTCCATTGCGAAATAGAAGAAGTTATATCATTATTTACCCATAAACCACCACTAACACCTCCAGCATAAACTCTTCTATTCGTAGCATCATTAGGATCAAACAAGATAGCTCTGGTACGGCCACCAATATCATTAGGACCTCTTTCTACCCAGGGATTGTTAATATCATCTCCGGGAGCCCTTTTCGAAAACTTCTGCTTTAATTGTTTTTGAAGTTTATAAATATTTTCTGGATGTGTCTTTCCTGAATTGGGATTTATAGTTAACTCCCACATTTGTTCAAAATATCTGTTTGGTGGAAGCCCTTGAGCCTTTCTTTCTCTTTTTGAAAGTTTTAAAGTCTCTTTAAACGGACTATTCTTCAAATATTCGGCATGTTTCTTTCGTAGGTTGACAATTTCTTGCTTATTATTATGTTGTTTGATTTCTTGTTTTTTGGAAGGGTTTAATAAGTAAACAGACAACGTAATAAGGCTAAAGCCCAATATTAAAGGGCGAATAAATCTTCTTTTCATGTATATAAATTGAGTTTGAGGGCTAAAAATATGTTTTTTACATTTATTAACCTAATTTTAACACTTCAACAACTATTTTTTAACATATGTAATAAAAAATCGATGAAATCTCTCCCTTGTACTCTGTTTTTATGAAAAAAGAAAAACCGTTCATAGAATTCTATAAACGGTTTTTTTCAGATTATTAAATCTTTTAATCTATTGATTACCCAGGATTAGTGGCATTCCATCTTTTCCTGAACCAATTACTATCACTTTCGCATTTGGAGATTTTGACAACTCCAGGGTAGCTTGTATTCCTTTTTCCGTTAGAATTTTATCAGTTAATGAAGCACTAAGAATCTGGTTAGCTACAGCTTTACCTTCTGCATCAATTTTTTGCCTTTCTGCCTCTTTGCTTGCCTTTTCTAACCTAAATTCGTATTCTAAAGACTCTTGCTCTTGTCTAAGTTTTCGTTCAATTGCTTCCTTAATAGTTGGAGGTAACGTAACATCACGCACAAGAACTTCATTGAGTTGAATAAATTGACCTGCTACGATTTTTTTAGTTTCTTCAAAAATTTCTTGTTGTATAGCATCTCGTTTACTGGAATATAACTGTTCTGGAGTATATCTACCTACTACACTACGTGCGGCAGATCGTATCGTTGGTAACAAAACCCTTTCAACATAATTCTCTCCTTTTTGCTGATGAAGTAAACCTAGCTTATTGTAATCTGGTTGAAACCATGCAGATGCATCTAGTTTAATTTCTAATCCGTTAGAAGAAAGCACTTGCATTTTTTCAAAAACCTCTTGTTGTCTCACCTCATAAACGATGACCTTGTTCCATGGTGCAACAATATGAAAACCTTCACCCAAGGGAGGTTCATCGGTAACAACTCCGCCTCCAAAGGTTTTATAAAGTACTCCTGCCTCTCCTGAGCCGATAGTTTCTGTAGATTTTGAAATAAAAACAATTACTAAAACAATTGCTATAAGAATTGGTAATCCTATTTTTGGTAATTTTTCCATATTAATTTGTGTTTATAATTTTAAATGAGCCCGTTATATTTTCTTGCAAACCATTCTATTGTAAGTAATAAAATCACTATTGCTAAAAGATATTTCCAGTCTATTAAAGATACCACATTTTCTTTGCTCTTTTGAATAACCTGGTATCGTTGATCTGCCAATAAGTTGTTAATTAACGAATCGTTTTGATTAAAATAGTAGGGCTTGCCTTTTGTATTAGTAGCGACTTGTTTAAGTTTTGTTACATCTGCATTAAGAAACTGTTGTTCTACATCGTATTCAAGTACTGTAAAACTCCCTGATTTTGAAATATTTTCACCTATGACCGTAACTGTAAAGTCATAATTACCAGCATTTAAGTTACTCAAGTCTACTTCATATGAATTATTTTTTAATAACATAGGAATAGTTTGAATAGCCTGAGTCTCCTTATTTTTAATTGATATTCTTAAATTTCCTCTACGATCAAACTCATAATTTTTAGTGAAATATTCTGCTTTGATCTTAATATTAGAGTTTCCATAATAAAATGACTCAGAAATTGTATTGAGTCGACTTTTTCGTTTACTTGATGCAAGATATTGAATTATCTTCCCAAAAAAATCATCAAAACTCTCAAAATTCTTTTCATCCAAATAATTTTGTGCGCGCCAGCGCCATACGCCCTCTCCTAACAGTAATGCTTCTCTAATACCCTCTTGTTCTATGGTAAGCAAGAGGGGTTCTTGAGTTTCTATATTACTTATAGCACGATAAAGAAGCGGATCATAATTTGTATTTATTCTAATCTCACCAAAAGTACCGATTAATGGAGGATAATTCTGAAAACCAATATCATTAAATAAAAAAGCCCCATAATTACTATTAAATCTCGGGAGGTAGTATTCTGTTTGTCTTGTAATTTCTTGAGTATACTTAGCCTGTACACGATTAAGAAAAATACAGTCTGTCTTAGATCCCGTAATTGTAAAATAATTTTTTCTGAGCGTATTTAGTTCTTCATATAACTTTGTAAACCTCGAATTTGGCTGATATATAATAATCATTTGATAATCTTCTATACCTACTATTTCTGAGGGTTTAGCTATTGTCAGGTTTCTTCTTTCGTTACTCTCAATACTTTTTTTAATTGCGCCTAAATCGGGGTGAATAATATCACTCACTAATAATACATTAGTTTTTTGGTCTAATACCTCCACCGCAAATGCTTTATTGTTATTCACTGTATTCTTTTCGTTGCTTACAGGAACTAATCTAGCGTTATACTGAACCACTCCCGGACTACTTGCCGGTAAAGTAAGATTAACTATTCTAGAATTCTCCTCGCCAGAGAAAGAAATTTCTTTAGAATAAATCGTGAGGTTTCCTGATCTTATTTCAAATCTGGTATTTATATTTTGATCTCCAGAATATGTGAGAATAGCTTCTACAGGAAATCTGTTCTTTAGATAAGCATAGCGATTCACGTTTAGCTGCTGAATCTTGGTGTCAGTCATTATCGTTGTATCACCAGTAATAACAGGAAAAACTTGTTGCTTAAATCTATTACTACTAAACTGATAATCTCTACCATAAGTTTGATTTCCATCGGTTATTAATAAAATAGGCGCAACCGCATTCTTATAAATCTGATCAATATCTTCTAATACTTTAGCAATATTGGTTTGTTTTTGATCAAAAGAAAGGCTCAAAGAATCATTTAGATCTTCAGCAAAAGAGTAATAATTAACATCAAATCTCTCCTTAAGTTTATCACTATTCTTTATCTCATCAATAAATTGAACAACATTTTGGTCTTGTTCGAGATGCTTTATCGAAGCAGAATTATCAACAGCAACAACCAAAGTAGGCTTTTCTAAAAAGTACGTATTTTTCTTAAAAGTTGGATTGATCAATAGCACAAGTAGAGCAAAAACACTTAAAAAACGTAAAAAAGCAAAGAACAAACTTTTCCTTTGCCTGTTCTTTGCTCTATATAAATATTGGTAAAACGCAACAACCAATGCGATTACGAAAGTTGTTATTATTAATAAAATAGTTTGCGTTTGCATTTATAATAGTTACGATTTACGGTGTTCAGCGTGCAACTTCAGGTTCAAGATTAATTTTCCAAATTCGTAAATCCAAAACCTTAAATCGTCATTTAGGTGAGCATTCCTCCGTCTACATTCAATACTTGTCCGGTTACATATGTACTTAAATCGGATGCCAGATATAAACAAGCATTAGCAATATCTTCTGGCGTGCCTCCTCTTTTAAGTGGAATCGCATTGCGCCATCCATCTACTACTTTTTCATCAAGTTGAGCAGTCATTTCAGTTTCAATAAAGCCTGGTGCGACTACATTACTCCTTATATTTCTTGAGCCAAGCTCTAAAGCAACAGATTTTGAAAAACCAATGATACCCGCCTTGGAGGCAGCATAATTTGCTTGCCCTGCATTACCCTTAATACCAACCACAGAACTCATATTAATAATACTTCCTTTTCTCTGTTTAAGCATGGTGCGTTGTACAGCTTTGGTCATGTTAAATACACTCTTAAGATTTACCTCTATCACTTTATCAAAGTCTTCTTCTCCCATACGCATCAAAAGATTATCTTTGGTAATACCCGCATTATTTACTAAAACATCTATACTCGCGAAGTCTTCTAACACTTGTTTGACGAGTTCTTGTGCCTGATCATAATCGGCAGCATTACTTTGATACCCTCTCGCCTTGATTCCCAAATCGTTTAGTTCTTTTTCCAATTGCTCTGCTGCTTCTACAGAAGAACTGTAAGTGAATGCAATATTAGCTCCGTTCTGAGCAAAAACTTCTGCGATTCCTTTACCAATACCTCGTGTCGCCCCCGTTATAATGGCTGTTTTACCTTGTAAGAGATTCATTAGATCTATTATTTTGTGTTTGTATATTGTAATTCAAATATAAGCATTACAGGGAGGTGACCAACAATAAACCCTGTGATTTCTCACAGGGTTTAGTGATAAATTATGTTTTAGGTTTTTACAACTTCACATCCTCATTTTTCTTTTCATAGTTAAACAGATAGTCAATATCCATTTCTCTAACTACGCCTAATTTGGATAAAGCTTTCATGTCGACGTCCTTTTTATTGCCGATCACTAACACGTTGTAATTTTCACCTTTAATATTTTGGTCAAAAAATGTCTTAAGGTCTGCCAATGTCATATCCTTAATTGTATTGTACATTTCTTCTCTGTTGTCATAATCAATTCCTCTTTTCTTTAGGTTTTCGTAGGACCAGAAAATATTTGATTTTGTAATACGTTTAGCTGCAATTTTTTTTAACGTAGCCTCTTTCGCCTGATTAAATTGTTGCTCTGCCTCTGGCATATTGGTCATCAAATCCATCATGGCATCTACAGCTTCTGGCATTTTATTTGCCTGTGTACCTATGTAGGCATAAATATAATTCGACTTTCCCTTTTCGCTTGCATTACTATATTGCGAAAAAGCAGAATACGCTAATGATTTTGATTCTCTAATTTCCTGAAAAACGATCGAAGATAAACCGCTACCAAAATAAGTATTAAACAAACTGGAAGCAGCTAATTTTTTAGGATCAAATTCTGCACCCTTTGCCAAGAATAACATTTCACTTTGAACCATATCGTAATCTACAAAGTAAACATTACCTCCTGTTTCTTTTTCTACATACTCTGTTTTCTCAGGATATTCCTTCAAATCTGCACTTACTTTATGATTCTTATCTAGTGAAGCAATAGCTTCATCTATATCTTTCCCATAGTAAAAAATACGTTGCTTGTAGTTAAGAAGATCTTTCACAATATCAACCAACTCTTGCGGATTAATAGCTTTCATTTCTGCAATAGTATAGATATTTCTAAGTCTTGAGTTTTCTCCATATTTACCATAACTCATCAATCCATTCCACATAATATTGCCCTTTTGGGTTTTTCCGTCTGCTCTCCCTTTGTCTATTTTTTGAATGTACTTATTATAGGTATCCTGATCCGCAACCGCATTCTGAACTAAATGTTCTAATAACACCAAACCTTGATCCATATTCTCTTTTAGACCAGAGAGACTCAATTGTGTTCTGTCTGCAGAAGAAGCAACTGAATAATTGATTCCTAATTTGTAGAATTCTTTTTTAAGCTCTTCGGGAGAGTATTTATCTGTTCCCAGATAATCCAAATAACCTGCGGCCATGGATAATTTTTTATCATGATCCAGACCCATATCCAGAATGATACTTAGATTGAATAAATCATTAGTTTCATTTTCAATATAAGATACGGGAATTCCGTTGGCCATTTTTGTTTCTTTGATAGCCGATTTATAATCCACAAATTTAGGTTGCAATGGTTGAGACTCTAATTTCTTGAACTCCTTTATAAATTCTGATTCCTTATCTCTGTTTAACTCAACCGGAGTAATACCAGGGTTTTCTACTTTTACAATGTTTTTATCCTCTCCTTTAATCTTATGGACTTCTACGTAGTTATTACCATAATGGGTATTAGCAAAATCAATAATATCTTGTTTGGTAATCTCCTTCATTTCGTCTAACATTGTTAAGCGATCCTTCCAGTCCTCGAAATGGATAAACGCATCTAGATATGCATAAGCAGTTGCGCTGGCATTTTCAAACTGACGCACTCTGGATAACTTTAAATCGTTCACAACTGCATCTGTAAGCCAATCATCAAACTCACCCTTCTTTATTTTCTCTATTTCATTTAGGAGTAGCTCTTTTACTTCATCTAATGTCTGATCTGCCTTTGGCATTCCAAAAAGGATATGAAATCCATAGTCCTTATTAAAGTTGGTAAATGAAGATGCCTGCTGTACCTTTTGTTGTTGATTTAAGTTTAAATCTATTAATCCAGCTTGAGAATTGGCCAACATATAATCAATAAGCGTTACCATCTTTTCTTCTTCAGAACCAAAGCCATCTGTTCTAAATGCCACATACACAGACTCTGCAGTAGGGCCATATACTTCTTTTTTTACAGGTGCTTCAATTGGTGCTTCTTTAGGAAACGTGGGATGCACCACCTCTTTTTTCTTATATTTCCCAAAAGCATCATTTACTTTTTTAATAGTCTCATCAAAATCAATATCCCCTACTAAAATTACCGCCATGTTATTTGGCACATAATATTTATCGAAGTAAGCATGAATAGCTTCCATTGAAGGATTTTTTAAATGCTCTGATTTACCAATGGTTGATTGTGTGCCATAGGGATGTGTTGGGAATAATCCTTCTAAAACTGCAAAATACTGTTTACGGCCATCACTATCTTGTCCGCGATTAAATTCTTCGTAAACCGCCTCTAGTTCTGTATGAAAAAGACGGAGTACCAGTTGACTAAAACGTTCACTCTCTACGGTGAGCCATTTGTTTAACTCGTTTGATGGAATCTTATTTACATAAACCGTTTGTTCATTCGAGGTAAACGCGTTCGTCCCTTCTGAGCCTAATGAATTTACTAACTTATCGTATTCGTTGGCAATTGATAATTTTGAAGCTTCTTGAGAAACTTCGTCAATCCTTTTATAAATTTCTTTTTTCTTTTTGGGATCAGTTTCTTGTTTATGTTGTTCGTAGAGATTAGAAATTTCTTTGATGAGCTTATTTTCTTTTTCAAAGTCCAGCGTTCCTATCTCATCTGTTCCCTTGAACACCATATGCTCAAGATAATGAGCTAACCCTGTATTATCGGCAGGATCATAAGTTGAACCAGCCTTAACAGCTATTAAGGTCTGAATTTTAGGCTCTTCTTCATTTTTTCCTAAATATACTTTAAGTCCGTTATCTAATGTATACAACCTCAAACCTGTTGGATCGTTGGTAACAGTTTCATACGTAAACCCAGCTGCATCTGTATGTTGTTCAGTTTTTATTTCCTGTGCTTTATCGGATTCTGATGATGAATTTTTACAATTGCTTAGAACAACAGTTAAAAGCAACAGTAAGACGAACTTGAAAATTTTCATGGATTAATTTTAGTTTTAGTTTACAATATTCTAAAGGACGCAAAATAAGTAATTCTGTTACAATATTGGCAATTACCTTATTTAAAAAAAAGAAGAACCTTTCGATACTAAGTATCGAAAGGTCTTATATGAAATGAAATGAGTCACTCTTAATTAAGTACCTCTGCTACTTTTTTACCTATTTCTGCCGGAGAATCCACTACATGTATACCACATTCTCTCATGATCGCTTTTTTGGCTGCTGCAGTATCTTCACTACCACCAACGATTGCTCCTGCATGCCCCATAGTACGACCTGCAGGCGCTGTTTCACCAGCAATAAATCCTACAACGGGTTTTGAAGTACCGCTTTCCTTGATCCAGCGTGCTGCGTCTGCTTCTAATTGCCCTCCTATTTCTCCAATCATGACAACACATTCAGTTTCTGGATCATTAATCAATAATTCTACTGCTTCTTTAGTTGTAGTACCAATAATTGGATCTCCACCAATACCTATTGCAGTAGTAATACCTAATCCTTGCTTTACTACTTGATCTGCCGCCTCGTAGGTAAGTGTCCCAGATTTTGAAACGATACCCACTTTTCCTTTTTTAAATACAAAACCAGGCATAATACCTACTTTTGCCTCTCCTGGGGTAATAACTCCTGGACAATTGGGTCCTATTAGTTTACAATTTTTGTCTTTAATATAGTTAGCAGCGGTGATCATATCAGCAACAGGAATACCTTCTGTAATGGTTATGATAACTTTTATTCCTGCATCAGCAGCCTCCATTATTGCGTCTGCGGCAAATGCTGGTGGTACAAAGATGATTGTAGTGTCTGCCTGTACTTCTCTAACTGCATCTTCTACGGTATTGAAAACGGGTTTATCAAGATGAGTTTGTCCTCCTTTTCCGGGAGTAACTCCACCAACAACATTGGTCCCGTATTCGATCATTTGACCGGCATGAAAGGTACCTTCGCTACCCGTAAAACCTTGAACAATAATTTTTGAATCTTTATTAACTAAAACACTCATTGCGTTATGATTTTTTATTTCTTTTTTAAAGCTCCAAAAGTAAGCTTTTGGATACTATAGTTAAAATGAAAAGCAAAAAATAATTTTTATTTTTCTTTAAAATACTACTGCTTATAATAAGAAAGACAAAATTTAATATAAGTCCTTATCAATACCAGAATCAATTTTGTCCTATTATTTTGAAATAAAGGACATCATACTTTCTGGAGTATTATCTCCTTGTTGACTTATTTGATATCCTTTATATAATTTACCATCTTTAAGCTCCCAAATTGTAATAAAATGGGCAATCGCTTCTTCTTTTTCTGGCGCCTCTATAGTTTTTGCGAAATAGGTATATCGTGCAGTCACATGATCTCCTTCTGCAATTAGGTGGCTTATTTCGCATCTAAAGGTTTCAAAAGACAAAGCCATTTGACTAAACATGGCTACAATATCTTCAAAACCTTTTTTATTAAAACCAAAACTACTGTTCCAGAATAGTTCAATATCTGGATGCAAATACTTCGAAAAAGCTTTGGAATTATGTATTAAATCTGTTTCATAAAAGGATCTTACAATATCCTTTGCTGTATTACTCATTCTTTTTCAATTTTTCTATTAAATCCGGAATCTGTCTGATGGCCGCAATTTCTTTATACTTTTTTCTAAAATCATCTGCAGGTGTTCCAAAATAACTTTTATTTGCTTCTAACGATTTACTCACTCCTGATTGAGCAGAGATAATCGCCTTTTTTCCGATAGTTACATCACTTGTTATTCCTACCTGCCCCCAAATGGTAACTTCGTCTTCTATAATTACACAACCAGCAATCCCCACCTGAGATGCAATAAGACATTTTTTACCAATCACAGTATCATGACCGATATGAACCTGGTTATCGATCTTTGTTCCTTCTTTTATGGTTGTATCTCCAGTCACCCCTTTATCAATGGTACATAAAGCTCCCAGATCAACATCATCTTGTATAACCACTCTGCCGCCGGAAATCAATTTATCAAAACCCTCTGGTCTCTTCTTATAATAAAAGGCATCTCCGCCTAAAACTGTTCCTGAGTGTATGGTCACATTATTACCAATAACCGTATTATCGTATATACTTACATTTGCATGTATTAAGCAATGGTTTCCTATAATAACATTATTACCAATAAATGCTCCTGGTTGTATAACCGTATCTTTTCCAATTTTTGCTGTTGAAGAAATTATTGATTTGGCAGATTCAAAAGGTTTGAAATATGTAGTAAGAGTGTTAAAATCTCTAAACGGATCATCTGAAATCAACAATGCTTTTCCCTCTGGACATTCTACATTTTTATTAATTAATATAACAGTAGCTGCACTTTGAAGTGCCTTATCATAATACTTAGGATGATCCACAAACACAATATCTCCAGGAGTGACCACATGAATTTCATTCATTCCTAAAACGGGAAAGTCAGAATCTCCAACAAATTCTGATGATATAATAGTAGCTATTTGTTGTAAAGTGTGCGCTTGAGGAAATTTCATTATAAAAGTTAGGAACGTTAGTTATTCTTTGATTCTCTCTTTATATGTACCTTTTTCTGTTTCTATTTTGATCTTATCTCCTTCATTAATAAAAAGAGGAACCATCACTTCGGCCCCTGTCTCAACAGTCGCTGGTTTAGTGGCATTTGTTGCAGTATTACCCTTTACACCTGGTTCTGTTGCAGTAACCTCAAGAATAACGCTTGCTGGCATCTCTACAGAAAGTGGCATTTGATCTTCAGAATTTATAATTACAGTTACTACTTCTCCTTCTTTTAATAAACCTGGTGCATCTAGTGTGGATTTTTGTAATGTAATTTGATTATAATCTTCAGTATTCATGAAGTGATATGTATCCCCTTCGGCATATAAATATTGAAATTTATGAGTCTCTACACGTACATCCTCAATTTTATGACCTGCCGAGAATGTATTATCTATAACTTTACCAGTGGTTACACTCTTTAATTTTGTGCGTACAAAAGCAGGTCCTTTACCTGGCTTTACGTGCAAAAATTCAACTATTTTATATATATCGTGGTTATATTTAATACATAATCCATTCCTAATATCACTAGTACTTGCCATTTTCTAATATTCTTTGTTCTTAATCTTTATACTCTATTTTTTTCAAGTTTAATTTGAAAAATATCCTTTCATAATACCTCTCTGAGAATTCTTTATAAACTCGAGAACCTCATCGCGTTCTGGAGTTGCTTCCATTTCAGCTTCAATAATTGCCACTGCCTGAGAGTTATTATAGTTTTGTTGATACAATATTCTATATATATTCTGTATTTCTCGAATTTTTTCAGTGGTAAAACCTCTACGTCGAAGTCCGATAGAATTAATTCCTACGTAAGACAAAGGCTCCCGTGCAGCTTTAACGTAAGGAGGAACGTCTTTTCTCACTAAAGATCCACCAGTTACAAAAGCATGATTACCAATACTACAAAATTGTTGTACAGCCGCCATACCTGCCAGTACTACATAATCACCAACATTTATGTGTCCCGCCAGCGTACTGTTATTAGAAAATATACAATTATCACCAACAATACAATCATGTGCTATGTGGCAGTAGGCCATGATCCAGCAGTTCTTGCCAATCTTGGTCTTCATTCTATCTGCAGTTCCTCTATTTATAGTAACACACTCTCTAATGGTGGTGTTATCACCAATCTCTGTGATGGTATCTTCGTCATTAAATTTCTTATCCTGGGGTGTTGCAGAAATTACTGCTCCAGGAAAAATACTACAATTTTTCCCGATACGTGCACCTTCCATTATGGTCACATTCGAGCCTATCCAAGTTCCCTCTCCTATCACTACATTATTATGAATTGTAGTAAAAGGTTCTATTACAACATTTTTTGCAATTTTTGCTCCCGGATGAACATATGCTAAAGGTTGATTCATTAGTCTTATTTGTTATTTTGATTTTACTATTTGTGCCATTAGTTCTGCTTCAGTAACTAATTTTCCATTGGCATAGGCAAAAGCCTGCATATGACAAATACCCCTTCGAATTGGCGTTATCAATTCTAATTTAAATATTAAGGTATCACCAGGTAATACTTGTTGCTTAAATTTCACCTTATCTATTTTCATGAAATAAGTAAGATAATTTTCAGGGTCTGGCACTGTACTCAAAGCTAATATGCCTCCTGTTTGTGCCATAGCCTCCACTTGTAGCACTCCCGGCATTACGGGAGCACCAGGAAAATGACCAACAAAGAAAGGTTCGTTCATGGTTACGTTTTTCAACCCAACTACGTGACTATCAGACATTTCTAAGATTCTATCCACCAATAAGAATGGAGGCCTATGCGGAAGCATACCCATAATCTTATTGATATCCATCAATGGCTCTTTAGAAAGATCAAATTGAGGAACTTTATTACGTTTCTCTATTTTGATAATTTTTGAAAGTTTCTTAGCAAACTGAGTATTCACAAAGTGGCCAGGCTTATTGGCTATGATCTTTCCTCTAATTCTTGTCCCTATCAATGCCAAATCACCTACCACATCTAATAATTTATGTCTGGCAGCCTCATTAGGATAGTGTAACGTTAAATTATCTAGAATTCCATTGGGTTTAATCGCAATCGAATCTTTTCCGAAAGCAACCTTTAATTTTTCCATGGTAGAAGGACTAAGTTCTTTGTCTACATAAACAATAGCGTTGTTTAGGTCTCCTCCTTTAATTAGTCCATGCTCTAATAGCATCTCTAATTCATGTAAAAAACTAAATGTTCTTGCGTCAGCTATTTCTTGTTTAAAATCAGAAAGTCTTTTTAATGATGCATTCTGGGTTCCTAAAACTTTGGTGCCAAAATCAACCATGGTAGTAACCTGATATTCATCTGATGGCATTACAATAATTTCACTACCAGATTCTTCATCTGTATAAGAAATAACATCTTTAACAATATATTCTTCTCGTTCTGCTTCTTGTTCTACAATACCTGCCTTTTCTAAAGCCTCTATAAAAAACTTACTGGAGCCATCCATTATAGGAGGCTCTGAAGCATCAAGTTCTATAAGAAGATTGTCTATTTCTAAACCAACACAAGCTGCAAGTACATGTTCAGATGTTTGAATACTTACCCCATTTTTCTCTAGATTTGTACCTCTCTGCGTATTGACCACATAATTGGCATCTGCTTCAATTATAGGGTTTCCTTCTAGATCTATTCTACAAAAGGCATAACCATGATTCTCAGGAGCAGGTTTAAAAGTTAATGTTACTTCTTTTCCAGTGTGTAAACCTACTCCAGTAAGTTTCACTTCTTGTTTAATGGTCCTTTGTTTGTTTACAACAACGTCACTCATTATTATTTATCTTTTTCTCTAGTTTATAAACCCTGTCAACTATTTTGGGGAGATTTTTGAAATGAACATAAGATTTATTGTAGTCTGAATATGCCAATGCAGGGGATCCCTGTATTGCTTCCCCATCTTTAATATTTCTTCCAATTCCTGATTGCGCCTGTATCCTCACTTTATCACCAATTATAAGGTGTCCGGCAATACCTACTTGTCCGCCAATTAAGCAATACTTACCTATCTTAGTAGATCCTGCAATACCTGTTTGAGCAGCAATAGCAGTGTGTTCGCCTATTTCTACATTATGAGCAATTTGTATCTGATTATCGAGCTTTACACCTTTGCGAATAATTGTAGATCCCAATGTTGCCCTATCTATGGTAGTACCTGCACCTACGTCTACATTATCTTCAATAATTACATTACCGGTTTGAGGTACTTTACTGTATTCTCCTTTTTCATTAGGTGTAAATCCGAACCCATCTGCTCCCACTATAGCTCCGCTATGAATTACACATCCATTTCCTATGATAGTTTCAGAATATATCTTAGCTCCCGAAAAAACAATTACATTATCACCCAGGGTAACATTATCTCCTATATAAACATTTGGATAAATTTTTGCATTTTCGCCAATTTTCACATTCTCTCCTAAGTAAGAAAATGCCCCAAGATATATATTATTACCATAAGATGCAGTTTCTGAAATAAAATTCGGTTGTTCAATTCCGTTTTTATTCATTTTTACCATATTATAGTACTCTAATAGCTGAGAAAATGCTTTATAAGCATCATCGA
Source organism: uncultured Aquimarina sp. (assembly GCA_947500845.1). GTDB lineage: Bacteria > Bacteroidota > Bacteroidia > Flavobacteriales > Flavobacteriaceae > Aquimarina > Aquimarina celericrescens. The sequence goes on along the minus strand of CANMTP010000001.1, from coordinate 569,928 downwards.
CACGTATCAATGTTGTCTTGATATCTGATTCTGCTTCAAAGTTTTTATCTACTATGGTTATTGATGCATTTGTCGAATAAATAAATTGGGTATATTTAGGATTAGACAAAAAGGTTAATGAACCTTCAGTTCCTTCTTCTATTTTAGCTAATTTGGACACCTCGACAGTTTCATCTCCTTCGATTTCACCATCAAGAATACCCGCAATTTGTGTGGCTGTAAAAATCATTCTAGCAAAAGTATAAAAAATGTGTTAATGTTTGTACTTTGGAGAGCACATAAAATATTTGGTAACTGGTTTTGATAATGCCTCAAGATTATACTCATCTGTCGCCTTAACTATATCTAATATTTTTCTCGACTTATACAAAATGTTTATATTTTGTTTGTTTTGATGGTACGCTTGATTAGAAATTGTTCCTCCAAAAACAAAATAACGAGCGTCTTCATTAGAAATTTTATACTTTTTGCTGATTTTATGAATTTGTTTTTTTTCTTTCTCTTTTTCAAAAGGTTTCTTTTTAATTTTTATTTTCAAAAGATCTCTATCAATAATCATTGATGAAAGTTTGCTCAGCACAAAATCTTCAACATTCATCCACTCTTTCATTGCAGATACAATATCATAATCATCTAGCCTAGAAAATGTATCCAAAACCTCTGGTGTAAAATTATCAGGAGTAATTATATTTTCTAAAAAAAAAGCTAATGCTCTACTTGCTGGCAATTCTGTTCCTTTCTCTACAAGTTCTTTAGCTCTTTGTAATACTCTAATTAAAAGATTCTCTGCAACTATACTCGTCTTATGCAAATATACCTGCCAATACATCAATCTTCTGGCCAATAAAAACTTTTCTACAGAATAAATTCCCTTCTCTTCAATCATTAACTCATCGTTTACCACGGTGAGCATAGTAATTAAACGTTCGCTATTTATATTACCTTCAGCAACACCTGTATAAAAACTATCTCTCTTCAAATAATCCAGCCGATCCATATCTAATTGGCTAGAGATTAATTGATGTAGAAAATTACGATGATATTCTCCTTTAAAAATTTGTATGGCGAGCGTTAAACTACCGTTAAATTCTTCATTAATCTTTTCCATAAACATTAAGGAAATTGACTCATGATTTACCTCATTAACGATGCTATGTTCCATAGCATGAGAAAAAGGCCCATGACCAATATCATGTAACAAAATTGCGGCATAAAGTGCCTCTTCTTCTTCTTCTGAAATGGTAACTCCTTTAAAGCCAAGGACTCTAACTGCTTTTTGCATAAGATACATACAACCCAAGGCATGATGAAAACGTGTGTGGTGTGCTCCCGGATAGACCAAATAAGAAAGACCCATTTGAGAAATACGACGTAACCTTTGAAAATATCTATGCTCTAACAGATCAAAAATTAGTTCATTGGGTATCGTAATAAAACCGTAAATTGGGTCGTTTAATATTTTAAGCTTATTTCTTTTTTTCAAGTTTACGTTACTTTTACAAAAGCAAATATACATATATGGTGTTCATAAAGGACATTTCAAAATAAAATTAAATCTTGTTTTAGTTTTTAAAAGAAAGGAAATAGATTTATATTATAAAAGGATAAATAAAAACACAGAATTGATGAGTAAAATAAAGATATTGTGGGTGGATGATGAAATCGATTTACTTAAACCTCATATATTATTTTTAGAAAAGAAAAATTATGAAGTTACCAAATGCCAAAGTGGTACCGAAGCTCTGGACATTTTGGATAAAGATAACTTTGACATTATTTTTTTAGACGAAAATATGCCGGGTCTTTCGGGAATAGAAACTTTATCAGAAATTAAGGAAAAAGAAGATAGTATTCCGGTAGTCATGATTACCAAAAGTGAAGAAGAATATATTATGGAAGAGGCTATTGGAAGTAAAATTGCTGACTACTTAATCAAACCTGTAAATCCTAATCAAATACTACTAAGTCTAAAGAAAAACCTTGATAACTCACGCTTGATTTCAGAAAAAACTACTTCTAATTATCAGCAAGTATTTAGAAAAATAGCTATGGACATGGCCATGGTGAACACTTTTGAAGAATGGTCAGAATTATATCAAAGGTTAATCTACTGGGAAATACAATTAGAAGGGATAGAAGATACGGGGATGTTCGAAATTTTAGAATCACAAAAAGTTGAAGCGAATTCGCAATTTTGCAAATTTATCGATAAAAATTATCCTGATTGGTTTGACGATAAAGAGAATGCTCCTGTAATGTCACATACGCTATTTAAGGAAAAAGTAGTTCCCGAAATTAGTAAAGACCAACCAACCCTACTTGTTGTAATTGACAATCTGCGGTATGACCAGTGGAAAGCCTTCGAACCAACTATAAATAATTATTATAAAAAAGAACAAGAAATTTCATATTACAGCATATTACCAACGGCAACTCAATATGCAAGAAATGCCATTTTTTCTGGCTTGATGCCATCAGAGATGAAAAAAAGGCATCCAGATCTATGGCTTGATGATACAGATGAAGGTGGTAAAAATATGCATGAGAATGAGTTTCTGACTGCACAGCTGAAACGACTGGGCTTGGACATCAAACATGAATATTATAAGATCACTAATGAAAGGGCAGGCAAAACTCTGGCAGCCAACTTTAAAGGGTTAAAAGACAATGACCTTACCGTTGTAGTATACAATTTTGTGGATATGCTTTCGCATAGCAAAACCGAAATGGAGGTAATCAAAGAACTCGCATCTAATGATAAGTCATATCGCTCTTTAACACAAAGTTGGTTCAGGAATTCCCCTCTATTAGAAATGATACAACAAGCACAACAATTAGGGTTTAAATTATTGATCACTACAGACCATGGGACTATAAACGTAAAAAATCCTTCAAAAGTTATTGGCGACAAAAACACCAGCCTAAACTTAAGATACAAAACTGGAAAAAGTCTTACCTATGAACAAAAAGAAGTTTTGGAAGCCACCAACCCTCAAAATATACATTTACCTTCGATAAACATGAGTAGTTCTTTTATTTTTGCAAAAGGAGATTTTTTCTTTGCATACCCTAATAACTACAACCATTATGTGAGTTATTACAGAAACACCTATCAGCATGGGGGTGTATCACTTGAGGAAATGATTATACCTTTTGTAGTTTTAAATCCAAGATAATCTAAAGTTTTTTAAATTATTTTTTGATTATAATTGTAGCTGATGAGTATAGAATACACTTTGACGAACCTCCCCGAAGTAGCTCAATATTTAATATCAAATGTCAAAAGTAAAATTTTACTCTTTGATGCTGAAATGGGAGTTGGAAAAACGACTCTGATTAAAGAAATTTGTAAACAATTGGGTGTTCGAGATGTTATTTCCAGCCCCACATTTTCTTTAGTAAATGAATATCTAGGAGATCAAGGAGTTGTTTATCATTTCGATTTTTATAGAATTAAAGAGGAAGAGGAAGCTTATCAAATTGGATTTGAAGAATATCTTGACTCGGGGGCATGGATATTTATAGAATGGCCAGAAAAAGTATCAAATCTATTGCCTGCAGGTGCCAGTATTATTAAAATTGACTTGTCTAATAATCAAAATAGAATTCTTACCTACAAAAACTCGAATTAATAAGCGATTTTAAATAATTCAATGCAATTTGTTTTCTTGCCTTTTTTATTCGTAATTTGAATTACAGAATTTTACACAAATGAGTAAACCACAATCTCCTTTTACAAAAGAGCAACTCCTGCCACAGGAGGAAATGATAGAAGTAGCACGAAAAAAAGGAAAACTCTTCATTGGTATCCCAAAGGAAACAAGTTATCAAGAAAAAAGAGTATGCTTAACTCCTGATGCTGTCGCAGCACTAACAGCCAATGGACATAGAGTTTTGCTTGAGGCCAATGCAGGAATTGGAGCAAGGTTTACCGATCGCGATTATAGTGAAGCCGGTGCAGAGATTACCAATGACAAAAGTAAAGTTTTTGGCTGCCCAATTATTCTTAAAGTAGAACCACCATCACTGGATGAATTGGAGCATATAAACCCTCAAACGGTTTTAATATCAGCATTACAACTAAAAACACAATCCAAAGAATATTTTCAGGCCTTGGCCAAGAAAAGAATTACCGCATTAGGATTTGAATTTATTCGTGATTCTGACGGTGCTTATCCGGCGGTGCGGGCGTTAAGCGAGATCGCAGGAACGGCTGCTGTGCTTATCGCATCAGAATTGATGAGTAGCGCAACCACTTCTAAAGGATCAGGATTAATGATGGGCAACATAAGTGGTGTTCCTCCTGTAGAGGTCGTTATTATAGGAGCAGGAACTGTAGGAGAATTTGCTGCCCGATCAGCGATAGGACTAGGAGCCAATGTAAAAGTATTTGATAATTCAATAACTAAACTTAGATGTATCCAAACTAATGTAGGAAGACCACTATTTACCTCTACAATTCAACCAAAAAATTTATTGAAAGCTCTAAGACGTTGTGATGTTGTCATTGGTGCTGTGAGAGGAAAAAATCGTGCGCCTGTTATAGTCACTGAAAACATGGTAGAACGAATGAAAAGTGGTGCTGTAGTTATAGATGTAAGTATCGATATGGGTGGCTGCTTTGAAACCAGTGAAGTTACTTCACATGATCACCCTACTTTTGAAAAGCATGGAGTAGTACATTACTGTGTCCCTAACATCCCGTCTCGTTATGCGAGAACATCTTCATTATCAATTAGTAACATATTTACACCATATTTATTGCAAATTGGAGATGAGGGCGGCATAGAGAACGCTGTGCGTTTTGATCGTGGTCTAAAAAATGGATTATATTTTTACCACGGAATTCTAACCAGTAAGCCTATTGCAGACTGGTTTGATCTATCGCATAGAGATATTAACTTGCTAATATTGTAAAACCAGTTTCAAAGCAGCAAAGTCCTTTATTGTTTTTATTAGAATCCCGATAATTGCTCAAATTTATTCAATTTTTATCCAGAATTTTATCAAAGTATTTTACTAGTGATTTTTTTTTTGAAATTGCAAAACTCTGAAACTTTGAATCCCTAAAACTTAAAAAATACTTACTTTTGGCTTCACAATTTTTTGGTGTATGAAATTAGCGCAGCGTTTGTTTTATTATTTGGGCGGGTTTGCAATTGGACTTATTCTATTATTTTTCTTTTTGGGAGGGAAAAAAACTTCTTGTGATTATAGTCCCACCGCCAGAGTTCTTAAAAACATAAGATCAAAGGAAAGAGTATTCTCTAAGCAGGCTTTGGCTACTATGGAATCCTACAGAGTTGACACCGCAGATGTATCCTCCTTACTTTTAAAAGGTACAGTTGATTTCTCGAAAAGCAATACTCAACTAGATTCTTGTAGAACATATTTTGTTGAAGGAATCATAAAAGAAAAAACTGTATCAATATCGATCGAAAATTGCGATTCTATTGCCAAAATCAATAGCCTTGATGTGACTCACTAATTAATTAGTTTTTTACTCATTACCCAAAAATCAAACTTTTGTTTTCCGATCGTAAAGGGATGCTCTCCAACGATATTGTACTTATTTCGCTCATAAAAAGCAACAGCTCTTTTATTATCTTTCAACGCAGATAACCAAAGATGGGTATTCCCAAGATGTATAGCTTCATCAAAAATCATTTGCTGCAACTTTCTGCCAATGCCTTGGGAGGCGTAACTCTTTAAAAAATATATCTTCTGCAATTTACATACACCATTATCGCTCTTAATAAACTCTGAAGGAGCGTTCAATTGCAACTTGGCATATCCAATAGGCAGATCATCATCGTGCACATACCAATATATATTATGTGACTTTGCCATACTATTCTTTATTTTAATTTTAGAAAATGTACTATTCAAATACCCAATAAGATCATTTCGCTCTTTGAAGAGATGGCCAAAGGATTGATCAAATGTTTTCTTTCCTAAAAATGAAATGTTGTTGGCATCATATATTGTAGCTCTTCTTACAGTGATCATGAAGTATTCTTTTTATTTAATAATCTACTCTATGATATTCCATATATCTTGCTGTATCATTTGCGACTTTTTTACCGTAAAGCTGTTCCAAAATATGAAAAGATAAATCTATACCAGCAGAAATACCTCCTGATGTGTATATTTTTCCAGAACGCACAAACCTTTTGTTCTCTTGAGGTTTACCAGTTGGAACAAGTTCTTTCATGTTTTCATAAACTTGATGATGGGTACAATACGGTTTCTCATCAAGTTCTCCCAGTACTCCTAAAAGTCTTGAACCAGAACAAATACTTAATGTCAGCTCTGTCTCTTTATGTGTTTTTTCTAACCAGCTCAATACATCTTTGTCCAAAATTTGTTTTTTTGTTCCCTCTCCTCCTGATATAATTAAAATATCAATTTTTGGTGCGTTTTCAAAACTATAGTGCGGATTAATCGATAAACCGTTGACCGCAGAGATTGCCTCTTCGTTTTTGGCCACACAAAACACATTAAACAGCGTATGATTATGCAACTCTGAACTTACAGAAAAAACCTCAAAGGGCCCTGCAAAATCCAATACTTCAGCATTATCAAAAATTAATATTCCAACATTTCTTTTCATCTACTTCAAGGTATTAAATTATGATATTATAGTTTGCAAATATGCTTGTTTTGCACTCTCTATTTGTTCTTTTTCTGTGGTTTCAGGAAAAAGAACGTACTTAGGTGCTATAATAGGTTTCACTTCTGTAACCAAAATATTGGTGATTGTGGTAAAGGGATACTCTCCTTTGGTAATTTTAACAAGCTTACTCTCCATCATTTCGAAACAAGGATCTTTTTTGGAAATAATCTTTGCTTCTCCTTTTAGTTGATATCCTTTTTGTATGAATACATGTATAAAGCTTATACAAACATTATTATTTTCTTTAATGTTTAATACCGTTTGAGGAGAAGCTATATTTGCGACAATAATATTAGAATCATCAAAATATGTAAACACTTCTTTTGGAGATACGTTGGGCACATTATTACTAGATGCAGTCGCCAACCAACACAACACCGAACTGTCTAAATATTTTTTAATTTCATTTGTCAATATCATTTGTTATTTCTTATATATGTAATTACGGCTTCTGGCACAGCGATTCCATCAACTAACTTGTCATCAGAAATAGCATCTAAGGCCACCTGTTTAATGGGAATTACTCCAGCCCAATAAGGTTTATTATAATCATCAGGCTCATCATTAACTCCTTCGGCTCTAATCTTTGCAGACGCCACGTCTATTTGTATTTCTAAAACCAAAGTAGCATTAAATTCTTTAGTATTGGGATGCCTAACATTATCCCAATGACCAGGAACCATATGATTAAGAATACATTTCAAAGCCTCCATTTTTTCTTCGGGATTTGTTATTTTTTTCACTTTACCAAAAACATTCACCGACCGATAATTAGCAGAGTGATGAAATGCAGATCTTGCCAACACCAAACCGTCTAGATGAGTAACTGATATACTCGCCTCTCCTGCCTCTAACAAACTAAGCATCATTCTGTTTTTTAGAGAACCATGAATATAAATCTTATCGTCTTTTCTTGTGTAAGCCATGGGTATCACAATAGCTTGATTACTCCATATATATCCTATATGACATAAAAATGCCTCATCTAAAATTTTATTTATTAAATCTACATCGTAATTTGCTCTTTTGGGTCCTCGGACAACTTTATTTAATGCTGAAATTGAATATTGTGCCATAACTATTTTCATATTTACTCAAAAATACTAGTTTTATGGATCGTTAAATTAATCCAGTTTATAAATACACAATAGTCCAGTTTGTTTCCATTTAAAAATAATATCATCCTTGATCGAAATACGAATCGCAATTTATATCTTCAGTTATGTGATCAAATCATTGGTTTTATTAAATCAGGCAAAGTATCTTCTTCATCAAAGTTACCAGGATCCAGAACATTGGCAAACGACTTAAAGATTCATCGAAAAACGGTGATTGCGGCTTATGAAGAACTTATAGCACAGGGATGGATAGAAACACTACCAGCCAAAGGAACATTTGTTACCAGTTCACTTCCTATAATTAATCCAAGTAATTTTTCGAAAGCAGACAATCATGAAAAAACGAATGGAAAGAGTAATTTTTCATTCATTTCCAGATCAAATTTATTATACAATTATGCAGAGGCACATAAGAATACTGAGCATCATATAAAGGTTAATGATGGGTCCCCGGATCACCGTTTAGCCCCTATAGATGAAATTGCCAAAACCTATAGAAATATTACCAAAAAAAGATATCACCAAAATTTACTTTCTTATGGCTCAACTTATGGTAATGAGGATTTAAGAAATGCTTTGGTAAGCTATCTTAACCAAACCCGAGGGTTACGTATTGACATAGATAATATTTTAATTACTAGAGGTAGTCAAATGGGAATTTATCTAGCAAGTCAATTGTTGTTTACCACAAAAAATCGAGCAATTGTAGGAAATACCAATTATTTAACCACCAATAACACTTTTAAAAATGCAGGCAGTATTATAGAACAGGTTCCTGTAGACGATCATGGTATTGATACTAATGCAATCGAAGCTATTTGTAAAGTTAAAGATATAAAAGCAGTTTATGTTACCTCTCATCATCATCATCCAACCACGGTAACACTTTCTGCCAAGAGACGCATGCATTTACTACAATTAGCACAACAATATAAGTTTGCAATTTTAGAAGATGATTATGATTACGATTTTCATTATAGCAACGCTCCTATCCTGCCGCTAGCGAGTAATGATTATAACGGAAATGTAATCTACATAGGTGGTTTTACCAAAATTATTGCTCCGGCAATACGGGTAGGTTATATGGTTGGCCCAAAAGACTTCATAGATGAAGCTGCTAGAGTAAGACGTATCATTGATCGACAAGGTGACATGATACTCGAACAAACACTTGCAAAAATGATTACTGCCGGCGATGTTCAACGGCATTGTAATAAAGTTTTGAAGATTTACAAGTCTCGACGAGACTTATTCTGCAATTTATTGAAAGAAAAACTTAGTGATTATTTTTCTTTCGAAGTTCCAGATGGAGGAATGGCTGTCTGGGTTAAACTAAATACAAAATTTCGATGGGATGATGTGGTTAATGAAGCCTATAATCATAATTTAGAGTTAAATCCAGAATGGCAACGATATGACCCTAACGATCTAAAACATAACGGTATCCGGATGGGGTTTGCGTCATTAAATGAAGAAGAAATTTACGAAGTTATTGATCGCATACAGAAGGTTTTTAAAGATTTGTAAAATCAAATACTACTCAATCACCAGATTATGCTTTGATAAGAGTCCTGCAAGACCGGATTTACTAAATTTCGCCTTTTTCAATTTATTAGTTTCAGGATCAATTGAAAAGTTTTCTGCTGTTTTAAAATCAACACTCTCCAGGATAGTTTTATCAAAAATAGCTTTAGACAAATTACAATCGTCAAAGACAGAACCAGTAAGATCTGTTTTGGTAAAATCAGCTTCACATAGATTACAATCACTAAATAGTGTATTTTCCATTTTAAAGCCATAAAAAGACGAATACTCCAGGTTGGTGCTATAAAATTTTGCTGAAAACATAAAATCATTACAATTGCTAAAATCCAATCCCAACATCTTACATGTAGTAAATAATACCTCCTGAAACGAAGTTTCTTTCATCATAACCAGGCTAAAATTGCAAGTGTCAAAGGTGCACTCTAAAAAGGTGACGGCAGACATATTGGTTTCTGTAAAATCACAGTTGATAAAAGTACAGTTATCATACTCTCTGGCTGGTAACTTGATATTGTTAAAACTTTGATTATCAAAAGTTTGATCAATTACTTGATTAGTCATTATAAAAAATTTAAAACTTATGCATAGCTCCTTTGATGATAGCAAGATAACTATGTGAAAGTCATAGACAAATACTGGTCCATAATGACCAAAGATAATGCATTTGCATTTTTTTTTAACGCAGTCGCTACCAGAAATCTTTATTAAGACAAATTTCACATAATTTCATTCAGAACTCGGTAGTTTTATCTGTTATTTTATAAGGTAAATGTTTGCTCAAAGACTTAATGAATAAAAAAGCGAATCGAAAATCGACATGGTTTAAAAGAATTGGTATTGCTTTTCTTTCCATCTCGATATTCTTTATGGTTTTAATATTTTTTATTAGAAGCCGTTGGGGACAAGACATCATTGTGGATAATGTTGTTGAGTACTTGTCCACCAAAACCAATACTCACATAAATATCGACAAACTTTATCTTACGTTTTCTGGGAACTTGCTTTTAGAAGGGATGTATATCGAGGATCAGAAAAATGACACACTACTGTATTCTAAATATTTAGAGGCTTCTATCAAAATGCTTCCCTTGATTAGAGGAAATGCATTACATATTAAATCTATACAATGGGAAGGAGTTGTAGCCAAAATAAGCAGAAAACAAGATCATAATGAATTTAATTATCAATTTTTAATCGATTCTCTAGCGACCTCGACAGACACTATATCCTCTGATAATAATAATGAGACATTTAAAATCTCATTGGGTGCTGCCGACCTGCAACAATTGAATTTAAAATATGATGATGAATTCCTTGGGAATTCAATAATAGCTTCATTAGGCACTATTCGAACCAAAATTAGAGATTTCGATTTGATTACCATGCATTTTGAGGTTGATGAATTTATGCTGCAAAATACTTTAGTCGAATTTCAACAAAAAAAAGCCACCATTACCACTACCGAAGATTCTTCAGCGCTCCTGCTTCCAAATATCGTTATAGACATTTTAGAATTTAATGAGGTTGCCTTTAACCTTAATAATATACCAGACCAATTAAGTGTTACAACTAAAGTAGGAAAAGGGGAAATAAAGGATACAAGAGTTAACTTACAAGAGCAGGAAATTATATCGAATCTCTTTAAACTCAACAATTCTAACTTTTATCTAAAAGATCTACAAGCCACAACTACTACAAAGGCCCCAAAGAACACTCAAGATACTACAAATGTAACTTTCCTTTGGCCAAACTGGACTATTTCTGTCGATCAGATTGTAGTTTCTGACCAAACGTTTACTTATCTAACTAAAGAACAGTTATTAAACGATACTATATTTGATCCTTTGGGATTTAAGCTTTCAAATTTGGAAACTCATATCTCTGATCTTTCTTATCGTCCAAAAAAGGCCAACACTACTATTCACAAATTATCATTTACAGAAAGTAGTGGTTTTCGACTTAGACAAATGGCTGGCAGGGTCATCATAAATAATTCTTCAGCAACAATCGCTGATCTGATTATTAAGACGAATCGCAATCAAATTCGTGGTTCTAGCTCTATAAGTTACAATTCTTTACAAAATTTAGTAAACAATCCGGGAAATACTGCTATTAACATTAATCTTCCACAGATAAATTCTTCAATTGAAGACCTAAAGTATTTTAATCCGTCCTTATTAGAGAATAACTATATCAAAATACTTTCTAAAAAGGAAATTAACGGAGAAGTCTTTGCAAACGGAACTATAGATAGTGTTCAAATTGAAGAATCTTTTTTAAGTTGGGGAGATAGCACCAAAGTTATGCTTAAAGGAAATATTGAAAATATTACAAATGTTGATTCATTATACTTTGATATTCCTTCTTTTAAAATAACTACTTATCGAGAAGATTTGACACAATTTATCGATACAGATAGTTTAGGCATAAAATTGCCGGATAGTATTTCTGTTGCAGGATCAGTTTACGGGTCTTTACAACCACTTACAACAAGCCTGAAGCTCAATTCGACACTTGGAAATATAGATTTGAAAGGAACCTTGAATAATACTAATATACCAGAATTTAGTGGAAATATTTCTGTAAGTCAGGTTGCATTAGGTACCTTATTCAATAATCCGCAATTAGGAAATCTTCAATTTTCTTCTGATGTGCAATTGAGCGGTAATTCTCTCCCAACGTTAAATGCCAGCATACGAACTACCTTTAAAAATTTAGAGTATAATAATTATGATTTTTCTGCCTTACAGTTTAACGGTGAAATTACTAATGGGAAAGGATTGGTAAAAGCCAAATTTAAAGATGATAATCTCAATATGCATCTAATCAGTAAGATAAATTTAGACAGTATTTCTTCAACAGTCAAAATCCAAGCTGATATTATAGGAGCTGACTTATATGCATTGGGAATAACAGAAAAGCTAATAAAAACTCAATTTAGTCTGGATGCTACTTTTTGGGGTAATCTTGAAAACTTCAAAATAAATTCAGAAATTAACAAAGCCACTGTCGTTTATCAAAACGAACCGTTTGGTGTTCAAAATATGAAGGTGGATTTGGACAATACTGCAAAAAAAACAGCATTTGCAATTCAAAGTGGGTTTCTTAATGGTCAACTTTCTTCGAATAGTAGTTTTCAAAATACCTTTTCTGCTCTAGAACGCCATCTATTAGATTATATTAACCCGGCGAACAGTTCTACTAATGACAGTACTCCTGTAGAAACTTCAGTGCAATTAAGATTTAAAGAAACGCCTGTGCTTAGTGAGGTTTTTATTCCCGGACTCAAAAGTGCCGATACAATTACTATAAGAGGTAATTTCAATGAGCAAAGTAACACACTCTCGGCAAGTATCAAAACAAACCAAATTAGTCTGGGCGAAAGCAGTTTCAATCAACTCAATATTTCTGCAAAAGGTAATCAGGAACTACTGGAATTTAACATAGGGTGGGATTCGATTGTAGCCCTCCCCCTATTGGTAAACAGAACCAAAATTAACGGAAGGTTAGCAAATCAGAAACTAAAATTGAACTTTGATGCTTTCAATTTTGAAAAGGAAAATACAGCTCATATTGTAACAGAGCTCGAATTTAAAAAAGATACCCTAAGTTTTCATATTGATCCATCATCATTAGTTTTAGACAAAACTCCCTGGCAAATCAATAGTAATAACAGGGCCATTATTTCTGGTGATTATATTTCGGTAGATGATTTCGTTTTGAAAAATAATCAACAATCATTGGCCATAACGACAAAAAGGCCGAATGTTGATAAGAAACATCTCAATTTTGATTTTAAAAACTTTCGCCTTTCCAATATTACGAATATACTTAATGAGAATCAGCTTCTTGCATCAGGTCGAATCAATGGAGAAATATGTATAGAACGACCTACAAGTAACCCGGGAATTTTAGCAGACCTTACTGTCGATGAGCTTTCGATTCTTGAGGCTCCTTTAGGTAAGTTAACACTAAATGCCGAGAGCGAAAGTTTCAATTCTTACAATATTGATCTTGCATTAAACGGAGCCCCGGTAGATTTGGATTTTACAGGAAGGTATGTGGCAAACGAAAATAATCCCAAAGTAAACCTGGATTTTAATTTAGAAAAATTAGAAATGAGTATTATAGAAAGGTTTGTAGGTTCTTATGTTTCTAATGCTACCGGAACGTTATCAGGAACCGCCGAAATTAGAGGAGAACTACCTTCACCACAATATTCAGGAAATTTTAATTTTAACAATACCGGGTTTGAAGTCACCACCTTAAACACACGTTTCATTCTGCCCAAAGAGAATATTCGAATTGATAATCGTGGTATATACCTTGATCAGTTCACTGTAAAAGATAGTAATAACGACTCTTTTAGCTTAGATGGAGTTATTAAAACTGAAACTATCACTAACCCCTCTTTTGATCTTACCCTGGTAGCAAAAGATTTTACTGTTCTTAACTCAACACAAAAGGATAGTGATCTTTTCTTCGGAAGAGTTAACTTTAATACCGATCTTCGAATAAAAGGCGACCTACAAGTTCCTGTGATTAGAGGATCTATTTCTTTGGATGAAAATTCTAATTTTACTTTAATCGTTCCAGAATCTGAACTAGAAATTAAAGAGCGCGAAGGTGTAGTGTTGTTTGTTAACCGCAAAAATCCAAATGCTATTTTAACCCGAGTAGATGAAAGCAAATCCGAAATTCCATTTTTACAAGGTTATGACGTGCAAACGAGATTACAAGTAGGAAAAAAATCAACTTTTAAAATTGTTATTGATGAATCTACCAATGATTTCATACAAGTGCATGGAGAAGGAGATTTTATATTTGGAATGAGCCCAAACGGAAGAACAAACTTAACTGGAAGATATGATATTAGTGATGGTTTATATCGTGTTAGCCTATACGATTTGGTTGCTAGAGAATTCAATATTAAACCAGGAGGAACTATCATCTGGAAAGGAGATCCTCTCGAAGCAGAATTAGACGTTACTGCAATATATACCGTAGAAACTTCCCCTTTACCATTGGTGAATTCGCGTAGCACATTGCAAGCACGAGATGTCGATTTCTTGGTCTACCTAAATGTTGACGGTGAATTATTAACCCCCGAAATTTCATTTGAGCTCGATATGCCTGAAGAAGATAAAGGGGTTCTTGGTGGTGTCGTATACGGACAAGTACAACAACTAAACAATCAAGAGAGCGAGTTGAATAAACAAGTTTTTTCTTTATTAGTTTTAAATCGTTTTTTTCCTGAAAGCGGTAATGATGGTAGCAGCGGCGGAGTAGCAAAATTAGCAAGGGATAACGTGAATAGTGTTCTTGCCGGCCAACTTAACAATATAAGTAGTAAGATTATTGGGAAATCTGATGTGGATCTGAATTTTGGCCTTAATAGCTATTCTACCTATCAGGGAGATAACTCCAGCAGCGCTACAGATCTGGAAATCAACGCTCAAAAATCATTTTTGGATGATCGCTTAATAGTACAGGTAGGTAGCGCAGTTAATGTAGAAGGGAGCAGCCAGGCTACTGAAGAAAGTAGTCCGATTATTGGTAACCTAAGTTTAGAATATCTAATTACTGAAAGCGGAAGGTACCGATTAAAAGGTTTTAGAAAGAATCAATTCGAGAGTGTAATCGACGGGCAGCTAATAGTGACAGGGATCGCTTTTATTTTTAACAGAGAATTTAATAAATTCAAGGATCTTTGGAGATCTTCTGTGCAAAAAGAACTAGAAAAGCGTAAACAGGAAGAAAACAGATAACAATTAAAATATATTGGACATTGAAAAGCAAAATCGTCTCACTCATTTTATTACTTATCCTGGTATCCTGCAGTGTAGAAAAGTACATTCCAGAAAACAAAACATTATATACCGGTACAGAAATTAATCTTGACACAGAAGATACACTTAAGAACATCAAAGATGTTGAAAATGAAATAGAAAACCTGCTATTCGCAAAACCATACACAAAGTTATTTGGAACTCGATTTGGACTTCTTTTCCATTACAAGGCAAACAAGAAAAAACCTGGTTTTATTAATAAATTCTTAAACGACAAGTTCGGCGAAAAACCAATATATCTCTCAGAAATTGATATAGATCGTATGACAGAACTCATGGACAATCGCTTAGAAAATAGAGGATTCTTTAAAAATATCATTTCTTCAGAAATTATTGGTGGCGAAAAGCAAGCCTCAATACGATACGATGTTTCTATAGAAAAACCATATCGTCTGGCAAAATATAAATTGGATTCCATGCAAATGCCTCTTAAAAAGGCGATTTCCTTAACTATGGATAACACGCTAATACAAGAAGGTGACCGTTTTGACTTATCCCTTTTTAAAAGAGAAAGACAAAGAATTAGTGAAAAGCTAAAAGCCAAAGGTTACTATAATTTTAATCCTGATTTTTTAATTTTTGAAGCAGATACCAATCAATATAAAAATAAGCAGTATGACTTGTTCTTGCGGCTCAAAAAGGAGGTTCCAAGAATATCTGTGGTTCCATATGAAATTGATGAGATCCTAGTGTATCCCTATCGTTCTCTTGATACTACGTACACGGCACAGGATACAACGATCTATAAAGGGATTAAATATATTCAGGATTCAGTATTTTTTAAACCAAAACGATTAGAACCGTATATTTTGTTTGAAGAAGGGCAACTATACAATCCCGAACGCTCTAGTTTGACTAGTAAAAGATTATCCTCTATTGGTACCTACCAATTTGTAAATATTCGATACGACGAAATGGACACCATACAAGATGGAGTCACCCCTAAAAAATTGAGAGCACGAATTTATCTAACACCTTTAAAAAAGAGGGCAATTAGAATGGAACTTCAGGCGATTTCAAAATCTAATAACTTTGCCGGTCCAAGACTTTTACTGCGTTACAGCAATCGCAATTTGTTTAGGGGAGGTGAAACTCTTAATATTACTACATCCCTTGCGTATGAAACACAAGTGGCGAGCGGAGAAAATGCTGGTTTGAGTAGCATACAGTTTGGCTTGAATGGAGATTTGATCTTTCCAAGAATATTGTTTCCTATTACCATTGATGCTGATTTTAAGTATAAAATTCCCAATACAAAAATCAGTTTGGGAGCAGAATATTTAGATAGAAGTCAATTGTATGGTTTATTCTCCTCTACTGCCACTTTTGGCTACAATTGGAATGCCAATAAGTTTGTTTATCACGAGATCAACCCGATTAGTATTAATTATGTCAATCTATCCAATACCACAAAAGAATTTGAAGAAATTCTTGAAGAAAATGCATTTCTAAACAACAGTTTTCAACAGCAATTTATAGCCGGCTTAACGTATACTTTTATTTACAATGAGTTGAACAGTACGAGTACAAAGAATCCGGTTTTTTTTAATGCCAACGTTGATATAGCCGGTAATGCTTTAAGTCTTTTTTCGAAAAACAAATCAGAAGAAAATACATCAGATACATTTTTAGGTTTAGAATATGCGCAGTATGCCAAAGCAGATATAGATCTGAGATATTATATAGATCTGGGAAATAAAAATAAATTAGTGAGTCGTTTGTTTGTAGGATGGGGCTTACCTTACGGAAACTCTGAAACGTTGCCATTTTCGAAGCAGTATTTTTCGGGAGGTCCGTATAGTGTTCGTGCTTTCAGGATACGTTCATTAGGTCCTGGAAGCTATGTTCCTGATGATGAAGATAGTGGAGCCTTTTTTGACAGAAATGGAGATATTCGTCTGGAGGCAAATCTCGAATATCGTTTTCCTTTATTCTCATTTTTTAGTGGTGCTATTTTTGCAGACGCAGGTAATGTATGGCTTACCGAAGAAAATGAAGCTCTTCCCGGAGGCTCTTTCTCTTCAGATTTTATTAGCGAACTAGGAATCGGGACCGGATTAGGCTTAAGAGTAGATATTCAAAATTTTGTTATACGTTTGGATCTTGCAGCACCTATTAATAACCCTTCACGCCCTAAATCCCAACGGTTCGATTTTGAGCTAAATAATCCTGTTCTAAATTTTGCTATAGGCTATCCATTCTAATTAGATATTTCTGGGCTAGCCTTTTACTTTATACGCCAAGGCGGGTTTTTTCTATTATCTCCAGCAAAATACAAAATGATTTGATTATCATCGGGATCTTTAAGTCTTGCTTCGCGCCAAAGCCAGGTTTGATCCTTTGGTAAATGATCAAACTGTATACCTTCAGCAATCAATCTATCTACCTCCTGATCTAATTTTTCTATCTCAAAGTATATATAAACTCCATCACCTTTGGGTAAGGTTTCTACTTGATGTATCGAGAAAGTTGCATTTCCTTCTATACATTCAAAGCGCGCATAATGTGGTGATGCTTTTACAATTAAACGTAAACCTAATTTTTTATAAAAAGAAATAGAACTTTCTATATCTATTGATGGTACAGTTACCTGATTCAAATTCATTTATAACTTTCTTCGTTTTCTCTCTTGAGATAGTAAATTTAACTCCCGGCTCGTTTGCCCCGCTACAGAAGTATTCTCCTCTGCCCTACGAATTAAATACGGTATTACATCTCTTACAGGTCCAAAGGGTACATATTTCGCAACATTATAGCCCTCTTCGGCCTGGTTAAAACTTATATGATCGCTCATCCCATATAATTGACCAAACCAAACTCTGGGATCATTACGAACTATACCTAGTTCTCTCATTAAATTCATTGCCAAATAACTACTTGCTTCGTTATGAGTCCCTATAAAAACTGAAATATCCTCTATATTCTGTAAAATATACTTCATAGTCGTATTAAAGTTTTCGTCTGTATGATTTTTATCTTTACAAATTGGCGTAGGATATCCATTTTCTTTTGCACGCTCATTTTCTTTTTCCATATAAGCCCCACGTACTATTTTTACACCGATCTTAAAATTATAAACCCTGGCCTCTTCATGTAATTTTTGCAAATATGCTAAACGATCATGCCTATATGTTTGCAATGTATTATACACAATAGCCTTTTCTTTATTGTATTTACGCATCATTTTAGAAACAAGTTCATCTGCCGCATCTTGCATCCAGCTTTCTTCTGCGTCAATTAATAAAGCGACATCACATTCATAAGCCTTTTTACATGCGCTATCAAAACGTTGTTCAATTCGCTTCCATTCTTCCTCTTCCTTTGCAGTTAAAGAGGTACATTCGGTTTTCTTTTGCCATAGCAAAAAGCGTCCAAATCCTGTTGGTTTAAAAACTCCAAAAGGCATTGCTTCCTTTTGATCGGCAAACTCAAGAAGTTCCATCGTTTTTTCCAAAACCGCATCAAATTGAGCCTCTTCTTCTTTCCCTTCTACAGAATAATCTAATACAGAGCAAACCTTTTTGTCATACATCTTATCTACCACGGGCAAGCAATCTTCCTCACTTACACCTCCACAAAAATGATCAAATACTGTGGCTCTTATTAATCCTTGTACCGGCAGATGTGCTTTTATCGCAAAATTTGTAACCGCAGTACCAATTCTCACCAAAGGTTCGTTTGATATCATTTTAAACAAAAAATAGGCCCTTTCTAACTCAGAATCACTCTTTAAAGCGAATGCAGTTTCGGTATTATCGAACAAGTTGTTTTCAACCATCAACAATTAATTTTTAGGAATCTTCAGGTTTATAGATGTTTCGGTAAAAATATGATTAAATAATATAGCTACTATTTGATTATTTTATCATATCTGCAAATATAAAACATGCAAGTTTATTTTAATCTAAATTCTGCTTAATTTCGTCCCACATAATTCAAGTAGCTTATGAAGCCTATAGTTTCAAAAGATTCGATAGTATATTTCGGCGAGGAATGCTATACGAGATTAAATTCTTATCTAGAGAAAGCAAATCATTCTCAAATCGGCATCCTGGTGGATAGCAATACTCATGAGCTTTGTTTGCCCCTATTGATGAGCAAAATTGAAAAGGAATACGATATCGAAATCATAGAAATTGAAGCAGGCGAAATTTATAAGAATATTGAAACCTGTAGTGGCATCTGGAACGCACTATCAGAATTAGGTTTTGATCGAAAAAGTTTACTCATTAATCTAGGTGGTGGGGTCATCACGGATCTTGGTGGGTTTGTTGCATGTACCTTTAAAAGAGGAATCAATTATATTAATATTCCAACTTCTTTATTAGCTATGGTAGATGCATCTGTTGGTGGAAAAACTGGGGTAGATCTTGGCAATCTAAAAAATATGGTTGGAGTGATTAGTGAGTCTGAAATGGTTCTGGTGGATACAGAATATTTGGGAACCCTTCCGGTAAATCAAATGTGCAGCGGATTTGCTGAAATGCTTAAACACGGACTTATACAAGACAGACAATACTGGGAAAAATTAAGTGATTTATCGCAATTAGAATTAGACGACCTCGATCAAATGATTTATGATTCTGTAGTTATCAAAAATAATATTGTTTTGAAAGACCCTACAGAACAAAACATCAGAAAATATCTTAATTTCGGGCATACAATAGGTCATGCTATAGAGTCCTTTTACCTTACACATCCTGAGAAGCCTACATTTTTGCATGGTGAAGCCATCGCTATCGGAATGATTATGGAGGCTTTTATATCGTCAGAATTACTTTCTGTGACTCAAGAAGACCTTCAACATATAAGTGATGTAATCTTGGCTACTTTCCCAAAAATTGAAATCTCTTCTAAGGATTATCAGAAAATCATGGAACTTCTCATCCATGATAAGAAGAATGAAAAAGGAATTATATTGTTTGTTTTGCTAAATACAATAGGAGAAGCAAAATACAACTGTCAAGTGTCAGATGAACTAATCATAAAGGCTTTTGAATATTACAATTCCCTCTAGTTCATAATTGTTATACTTTTAGAAACTATTTACAAACTCTAATAAATAATATCTTGAAAAAGAAACTTTTTAAGCTCGTAAAAATCTTTTTAGTAAGCATTTTTACATTGACAATCTTAGCAATTGCTTTCGTATATTTTTCTTTGAACAAGAAACTTCCCGAAGGAAAAACTGGGCCAGAAGCAGATAGTTTTGCATTAAGAATTCAAGAAGCTGTCAAACACGATCTATATCTGGATACTGATTACATACAGTGGAGTTTCAGAAATAAACATCATTATCTATGGGACAGAAAACAAAATACAGTGAAGGTACAATGGGAGAAACATACCGCACATCTAGATCTTAATGCGCCTCATCATAGTTTTTTAGCGAATAAAGATCATACTCAGAAGGAGGTAAAAGAGCTTATAAATACTGCACAAGGGTATTTTAACAACGATTCATTTTGGATTGTAGCTCCACATAAGTTGTTTGATAAAGGAGTTACACGAAGCCTGGTTACTCTTGATGATGATAGTAAGAGTTTATTGGTTACCTATCGCTCTGGCGGAACTACTCCCGGAGACTCTTATTTATGGAAAGTTGACAAGAATTACTTACCCACCAGTTTTCAAATGTGGGTTTCAATTATTCCCATTGGAGGTATTGAAGCAACCTGGGAAGGCTGGACAACCACACAAAGTGGAGCCTATTTATCGCAAAAACATAAATTACTTGGCTTTAATATTCCGATTTCTAACTTAAAAGCCTGGAATGAATAATCACAATTGCAAGAAAAAGTTTTGAAATAAGTGCTACCGGATTTAATCCTTCTTCGGCATAGGGGTTTTTACCCTTGGAAACGCAGAGCAATAAATGCTTTCTGGTTTAAGTAGACCGCAGATAGGATACTCCCTAACCATTGTTTTTTATAGTTTTTTGATTCTTTAATTAAAAAATATGTGTAATTCACAAAACCAAGACTAAACCTATTTCACAAAACGCAATCAAATAACTACCTTTGCAATCTTGGTTAAAATTTTATGGTCGTATCAAAAGAAAATATTGAGGTTTTAGGAGCACGAGTGCATAACTTAAAAAATATTGATGTTACTATTCCTAGGGAAAAACTAGTTGTAATAACAGGATTATCGGGTTCTGGTAAATCATCTCTGGCCTTCGATACTATTTATGCAGAAGGACAGCGAAGGTATATTGAAACTTTTTCTGCCTACGCACGCCAGTTTTTGGGCGGATTAGAACGTCCTGATGTAGATAAAATTGATGGACTTTCACCAGTAATCGCAATAGAACAAAAAACTACCAGTAAAAGTCCACGTAGTACGGTTGGGACTATTACAGAGATTTATGATTTTCTGAGACTATTATATTCCAGAGGAAGCGATGCCTATAGCTACAATACCGGAGAAAAAATGGTAAGCTATAGCGACGAACAAATTAAAGATCTAATTCTAAAAGATTTTAATGGAAAAAGAATAAATATACTGGCCCCCATTGTACGTTCCAGAAAAGGTCACTATCGTGAACTTTTCGAACAAATCGCAAAACAAGGATTTGTAAAAGTTAGAACAGATGGTGAAATAAAGGACATCACTAAAGGAATGAAACTTGATCGATACAAGACTCATGATATTGAGATTGTAATTGACAGGCTTATGGTCACCAAAGATCAGGAAAATTCTAAACGTCTTATGGAAACCATTAATACAGCTATGTACCATGGAGACGACGTGCTCATGGTAATTGAGCAAGAATCCCAAGAGGTACGTTTTTTCAGTCGTAATTTAATGTGTCCATCCAGCGGAATTTCTTATCCCAATCCAGAACCTAATAACTTTTCATTCAATTCTCCAAAAGGAGCTTGCCCCAAGTGTAATGGTATTGGAAACCTTTATGAAGTAAACCTTAAAAAAATCATTCCGGATACTTCAAAATCTATCAAAAACGGTGGTTTGGCACCTCAAGGTCCACAAAAAAACAACTGGGTTTTTAAGCAACTAGAACTTATCGCTAAGCGTTTTGATTTCAAGCTTAGCGATCCCATAAAAAAGATCCCTAAAGAAGCCATGCATGTTATACTTCATGGAGGGAATGAAAAATTTAGTATAAATAGCAAGACTTTAGGTGTCACCAGAGAGTATAAAATTGATTTTGAAGGAGTCGCTACGTTTATAGAAAACACTTATAACAATAACGATTCTACCTCTTTGCGAAGATGGGCACGAGATTTTATGGACAATATTCAATGTCCAGAATGCCATGGATCACGATTACGCAAGGAATCGTTGTATTTCAAGGTAAATGAAAAGAATATTGCAGAATTAGCCGGGATGGACATCATCGAACTTGCCAGTTGGTTCAAGGCCCTTCCCGAGCAGTTGAGTGAAAAACAAAAACAGATCTCTGGTGAAATATTAAAAGAAATTAATGCAAGACTTCAGTTTTTGGTAGATGTTGGACTTACCTATCTTTCTTTAAACCGAAGTAGTAAATCTCTTTCTGGTGGTGAAGCACAACGTATTCGCCTTGCTACCCAAATAGGATCACAATTGGTTGGCGTGCTTTATATTTTGGATGAACCAAGCATTGGTTTGCATCAAAGAGATAATGAAAAACTGATCAATTCTCTAATTCAACTTAGGGATATTGGCAATTCAGTTATTGTTGTAGAACATGATAAAGATATGATAGCGCGAGCCGATCATGTTATTGATATTGGTCCGTTTGCGGGTAAACATGGCGGAGAAATTATTAGCGAAGGCACACCATCAGAATTGCAAGAACACGACACACTCACTGCAGATTATTTAAGTGGTAAAAAACAAATTGAAATTCCGTCGATACGTCGAAAAGGAAACGGAAAGAAAATATCACTAAAAGGAGCTACAGGGAATAACCTAAAAGATGTTTCTGTAGATTTACCATTAGGAAAAATGATAGCAGTTACCGGGGTTTCCGGAAGTGGCAAATCGACTTTAATTAATGAAACGCTCTACCCCATTCTCAATGCCTACTATTTTAATGGGGTTAAAAAACCTATGCCATATAAGAGTGTAAAAGGACTTGAACATTCAGATAAAGTAATTGATATCAACCAATCTCCCATTGGTCGTACACCACGATCTAATCCGGCTACCTATACTGGCGTGTTTTCTGAAATACGAAGTTTATTTGCCAAAACACCAGAGGCAATGATCAGGGGTTACAAACCCGGGCGATTTAGCTTCAATGTAACCGGTGGTAGATGTGAAACCTGTAAAGGTGGTGGTTTGAGAGTAATTGAAATGAATTTCCTCCCAGATGTGTATGTAGAATGCGAAACATGTCAAGGAAAACGATTTAATAGAGAAACTTTAGAGATTAGATACAAAGGGAAATCGATATCCGATGTTCTGGAAATGACAATGAATGAAGCCTGTGTTTTCTTTGAACATATCCCAAAAATTTCAAGAAAACTCAAAACTATTCAAAATGTAGGTTTAGGATATATAACCTTAGGACAACAATCAACTACATTATCCGGCGGCGAAGCGCAACGAATCAAATTAGCCACAGAATTATCAAAAAGAGATACAGGAAATACGTTTTATATTCTTGACGAACCTACAACCGGACTTCATTTTGAAGATATACGGGTCTTAATGGAAGTCTTAAATAAATTGGTAGATAAAGGAAACACCGTCTTAATCATTGAACATAATTTAGATGTAATCAAAATGGCAGATTATATAATCGACATTGGTTATGAAGGAGGTAAAAATGGTGGGCAGGTGGTTGCAAAGGGTACTCCGGAAGAAATTGTAAAAAATAAGAAAAGTTATACCGCGAGGTTTCTAAAAAGAGAACTCAGCGTTTTAAATTAAAGAATAGTATACAAATGAGAGAACAACAACATCACAAGGGGTGGAATGAAATAAAAACCAATGATTCCTGGGCAATCTTCAAAATCATGGGAGAATTTGTAAATGGATTCGAAAAAATGAGCAAAATTGGCCCTTGCGTGTCTATTTTTGGATCTGCACGAACTAAGACCGAAAATAAATATTATCAATTAGCAGTAGATATTGCCAAAAAAATAGTTGATAATGGCTATGGAGTTATTACAGGCGGTGGTCCTGGGATCATGGAAGCAGGTAACAAAGGAGCACATTTAGGAGGAGGAACTTCGGTAGGGTTAAATATTGATTTACCTTTTGAGCAACATGACAACCCCTATATAGATAATGATAAAAGTCTGGATTTTGATTACTTCTTTGTTCGTAAAGTAATGTTTGTAAAATATTCTCAGGGATTTGTCGTAATGCCGGGAGGTTTTGGTACATTGGATGAACTCTTCGAAGCAATGACTCTAATACAAACGAAGAAGATAGCAAAATTCCCGATTATCCTGGTAAGTACAGACTTTTGGAGCGGTCTTATTGATTGGATAAAAAACACATTGTTGAGCAAGTTTGAAAATATAAGTCCGGGAGACCTAGATCTTATTCATGTAGTAGATACACCAGAAGAAGTACTACAAATCTTAGATAAGTTCTATGCCCAGTATAATTTAAGTCCAAATTTCTGAAACATTGAATCGCTAAAAGAGTTATTAATGTTAAAGGCCGCTTAGAAACATAACTTTTTCTTACAAAAATTGAAAACCACACTCATTTCTCATATAATAATTTCACTTTTTACAGTGTTTGTTGCATCTGCACAAAACAATATTAGAATAGATGCCAGCCTTGATGTTGAAAGGAAAATATTATCTTTAGAACAAGAGATTACTTATACAAACTCTTCTAATGATACATTAAATGAAGTGTTTTTTCATGATTGGGCCAATAGTTTTTCCAGTAAAACAACACCTCTTGGCAAACGATTTTCTGAAGATTTTTTGAAACGATTTTATTTTGCAAAGGATCATGAACGCGGAAGCACCATCATTCAAAATGTTACCGACAAAACAGCAAAGTCACTAAAATGGGGTCGCCACAAAGGTTTACCAGACATCATGTGGATAGAAAGTTCTAAACCACTTTACCCAGGAGAGAGCCAAACATTTATTTTAAAATACAAGATAAAGGTTGCCAGTAGTAAATTTACAAGATATGGGTATCACCCTAATGGAAACTTTGATCTTAAATATTGGTATATTACTCCTGCTATTTATGATACTAAATGGAATATATACAGCCATAAAAATCTAGACGATCTTTATGCTCCAATCTCTAATTACCAAATAAATATAACGGTACCCCATGGCTATCATGTTGTTAGTGAGTTAAATAAGGAAACTATTCTTTCTGCTGAAGAAGAAAAAACTAAAATGATACAACTCAATGGTAACAACAGAAATGAGGTAAATCTATACATAGAACGAACAGGCAGATTTTATAGTTTTCCAACAAATGGTGTCGAATTTATAAGTAATATAGAAGATAATGATTTAATGCCCGAGATGAAAATTGTGGCGACCGAAAGAATACTGAGCTTTTTACACAAAAAATTGGGGCAGTACCCGTTTGATAAAATTCTGGTTTCTGAAAGTGACTATAAAAACAATCCTGTATACGGTTTAAACCAACTTCCTGATATTTTAAGACCCTTTCCTGATGGCTTTCAATATGAAATAAAACAACTCAAAGCAATTACTGAAAAATATCTTGAAAACACACTAATTATTAACCCCAGACATGATTCCTGGATAAGGGATGCTATTCATATTTATCTCATGATGTCTTACACTGAGCAATTTTATCCTGAGATGAAAATTATAGGAAAATTAAGCAAAGTAATAGGTATACGTTGGTTTCATGCGGCAGATCTGGACTTTAATGATCAGTATTTTCTAGCCTACAAAAATATGGCTCGATTATTTCTGGATCAACCATTATCTACGCCACGTGACAAGCTGGTAAAGTTTAATCAAAATATAGCAAATGCTTATAAAGCTGGTGTAGGCTTCAAATACCTTGAAGATTATCTTGGAGATGATAATATTGTAGACACCAGCATTAAAAAGTACTACACTCAAAATGTATTGCAATATACAAGCTCTGAAAAATATAAAGAAATCTTGACATCTATCTCTGATAAGGATGTAGAATGGTTTTTTGAGGATTTTGTAAAAACAAACGAAAAAATAGATTTTAAGATCAAATCTGTTAAAAAAAGAAAAGATTCGATAGAAGTAACTATAAAGAATAAAAGAAATAATTCAATGCCGGTTTCCCTTGTTGGTTTAAGAAAAAAGGATGTTGTTTCAAAAACTTGGGTTACTAATATTACAGGAACAAAGAAAGTTAAAATTGCAAATGAGGATATAACAAAACTTGTTTTAGACTACGATCAAAATATACCAGAAGTTAATAGACGTAATAACTACAGGAATCTAAAATGGATATTCAATAAACCCATTCAATTTAGAATATTAGAAGATGTTGAAGATCCAAGGTACAACCAATTATTTGTGATTCCAGAGTTTGAGTTTAATGTTTATGATGGCTTTGTGATCGCAGGAAAGTTTTATAACAAATCAATCATTAGACGCGATTTTGAATACAATATATCGCCTGCATACGGACTCAAGTCTAATAAATTGCTTGGGTCGGCAGCTTTTTTCTTAAGAGATCAAATAGCAGAACACGGACTCTATCAAATTAGATATGGTATAAATGCAAACATGTTTAGTTATGCCCCTGATTTATTGTTTAGAAGATTTTCTACATCGGCCAGCTTTCTTTTTAGGCCAGAAAATCTGAGGTCAAATGTGAAACAAAGACTTACGCTTAGAAATGTGAACGTTTTTAGAGAAAGAAATGAAGAAAATCCAGTAGCAACTCCCGATTATAATGTTTTTAACGCTCGCTACAGATATTCAGATTTCAATCTTATTAATTTTTTAGGCTATTCTGTAGATTATCAAATATCTAAAAACTTTAGTAAACTTTCTACGACCATAAATTACAGAAAATTGTTTCTAAACAATCGTCAATTAAATCTTCGATTATTTGCAGGTGCGTTTATTTTCAATGATACAGAAAAAGATGGGGATTTCTTTAGTTTTGCATTGGATAGACCTACGGATTATTTATTCGACTTTAATTATTTAGGACGTAGTGAGGATACTGGCTTAGTAAGCCAACAAATTATTATTGCAGAAGGAGGTTTTAAATCTCAATTAGAATTTCCGTTTGCTAATCAATGGATTACCACGCTCAATGCCAATACGAATATCTGGAATTGGATTTATGCCTATGGAGACGTGGGTATAGTAAAAAATAAAGATATTTCAGCGAAATATGTGTTTGATGCTGGTATCAGACTAAGTTTGGTTGCTGATTACTTCGAAGTGTTTTTTCCTGTAGTTTCTAATAAGGGGTGGGAAATAGCACAACCTAATTATGACCAGCAAATTAGATTTATTATAACACTAAGTCCCGAAACTTTGATTGGTCTCTTCACCAGAGAATGGTATTAATTACCCCAAATTCTTTACCAGAAAACAAATGTGAAAATTTTGAATATTTGTTAACCAATCCTTAAATTAAGAGTTAAAAAAGACAAATTCTCAACAAAAGTCCATTTTAAGTAAAATATATTCAATAAATTTAAGAGTTTACACCTTGCAATTGGTTTGTATTTTAGTTAAATTTGCAAACCTAAAATTGTCGTTCGTATGCAACCTGAAACAATAAGTTCATCTAATATATCCTTTGAAGAATACAGAAATCAAATACTTAGAGATTTCAAAATAGCATGTATCAGTAGAGAGTGTAGCCTCTTGGGTAGACGCGAGGTATTGACAGGTAAATCCAAATTTGGGATCTTCGGAGATGGAAAAGAATTACCACAGCTAGCGATGGCGAGAGTTTTTAGAAACGGTGATTTCAGATCTGGATATTATAGAGATCAAACCTTTATGATGGCGATTGAACAATATAACGTAGAACAGTTCTTTGCCGGATTATATGCGCATACAGATATTGATAAAGAACCTTTTGCGGCAGGAAGACAAATGGGAGGTCATTTTGCGACCCATAGTTTAAATGAAGATGGTAGCTGGAAAAATCTAACTCAACAAAAAAATTCAAGTTCAGATATTTCCCCAACTGCTGGCCAAATGCCAAGACTTCTTGGCCTTGCTCAAGCCTCTAAAGTATATCGTAACGAGAAGAGTGTTGCTGATTTTTCAAATTTCTCAGATAAAGGAAATGAGGTGGCTTGGGGTACTATCGGAAATGCGAGTACCAGTGAAGGTTTATTCTGGGAAACAGTGAACGCGGGTGGTGTGTTACAAGTACCGATGGTTATTAGTATTTGGGATGACGAATATGGTATTTCTGTGCATGCAAAACACCAAACCACAAAAGAGAATATCTCTTTAATACTAGAAGGTTTTAGGCGTGATGAAAATCATGAGGGTTATGAAATCCTTAAAGTTAACGGTTGGGATTATCCTGCGTTAATTGATGCGTATAAAACTGCAGATGAATTAGCACGAGAAAAACATATTCCTGTTATTATTCACGTAAAAGAGCTTACACAGCCTCAAGGACACTCTACTTCTGGTTCTCATGAACGATATAAAAGCGAAGAACGACTACAGTGGGAAAGAGAGTATGATTGTAATCGGAAATTCAAAGAATGGATTATTGACCATAATATTGCAACAGAAGAAGAACTTCTCGATATTGAAAAAACTTCCAAAAAGGAAGTGCGACAAGGAAAAAATAATGCTTGGAACGCTTATCTTTCTGAAATAAAATCAGAGCAACAGGAAGCATTAACTCTTCTAAAAGTAATAGAAAGCAAAAGTGCAAATAAGAATTTTATATCACCACTAGTTCATACACTCTCTTCCAAAGAAGATCCAATACGTAAAGATATTCTTGAAGCAACAAGAAAAACTTTAAGATATATAACCAAAGAAAATTTTACTGAAAAATCTACACTTCAGAATTGGATAAATGAGTATTTTAAAAAGATACAACCAAAATATAGCGATCACCTATACAATGAATATGATTCTAAAGCTACCAACATCATAGAAGTAAAAGCAGAATATGATGAAAATTCTGAGCTTGTAGACGGTAGAATTATAATAAGAGATAATTTTGAAAATTTATTTAGCAAAATCCCTGAAACACTTATTTTTGGTGAAGATAGTGGCAAAATTGGTGATGTAAACCAAGGATTAGAAGGTCTTCAGGAAAAATTCGGAGAAATAAGAATTTCTGATACCGGTATTCGTGAAGCTACAATTATAGGACAAGGTATTGGTATGGCCATGCGCGGACTTAGGCCTATAGCAGAAATTCAATATCTTGATTATATATTATATTGTGTACAGGGATTGAGTGATGATCTGGCCACATTACGCTATCGTACATTTGCAAAACAAAAAGCACCGTTAATTGTAAGAACAAGAGGACATCGACTAGAAGGAATCTGGCACTCTGGCTCTCAAATGGGAGGACTTGTTCATTTGTTAAGGGGTATGTACATTTTGGTCCCCAGAAACATGACAAAAGCGGCGGGCTTTTATAATACTTTGTTAGATAGTGATGAACCTGCATTGGTTGTAGAATGTTTAAATGGATATCGCCTAAAAGAAAAAATGCCTTCTAATTTATCTGAAATAAGAACCCCTATAGGTGTGGTTGAAACCATCAAAGAAGGAACAGACATTACCCTTGTATCTTATGGTTCTACATTAAGAATGGTAGAGCAAGCAGCAAAAGAATTATTATCTGTTGGTATTAATGCCGAAGTTATAGATGTACAATCTTTGGTTCCTTTTGATCTACATCATGATATCGTGAAAAGTGTCTCCAAAACTAACAGATTATTAATTATAGACGAGGATGTTCCAGGAGGAGCAACTGGATATATTTTACATAAATTGATCGACGAACAAAATGTATATCAATATTTAGACAGTAAACCTCAAACATTAAGTGCACAGCCCCATAGGCCAGCATTTGGAACCGATGGAGATTATTTTAGCAAACCTTCTGTAGAAGATATTTTTGAGAAAACTTACGCTATACTAGCAGAAGCCGACCCAACAAACTATCCAGAATTAAGATAATTTCTTATTGAAAATCTTCAATTTTGATGCGTTTGCCGTCTTTATAAGATATCACGAATATTCTTTTGTCCAATAAACCTGATTGTATAAGAGTTTTTCTAAAGTCTTGCGCTTCAGATAATGTTTCAAAGATTCCCAGACTCAACTTATATAGAGAATCGTCGTTGTACACTAATGCATTTGTGAACTTCTCAGAAACCGAAATAATTTTGCTATCGTTCAGCGCTTTTATCTGAACCGAATACACCGTGTCTTTATTGATCAGGCTCCTGTACAGATATAAGTTCTCAATTTCTTTAATCTTAGCGTTTTCTGCTTTTAACAGGTCTAACTCTTTCTTTGCCAATTCCAACTCACTCTGAATCAAAGATATTTCTTCAGTATGATCAATTTCTGAAATCGTTTCGGACGAAGATTTACTAGAATAGAACGCATTAGCAACGAGAAAAACTGCTACTAATAAAAAGATCACAGAGAATGACCCATACAACCTATTCGTTTTTTTACTCTTTTTAAGCTTTTCGACCTCTAATTCGAGTATTTCTTCAAGCTTTTGTTGTTTAATTTCGGATTTTTCTATCTGACTATGTAATGACAAAAGATCCTCATCTTTAATAACCTTCATGTTGGGGTAGTTTGTGGGGTTATAGTTATTTTAAAGATAAATTCACCACGCTTAAAGGAGTTTTTGCTGGGTTATTCTATAAACAATTCCATTATTGATCTCCAGAATTAAGATTGGATTGTCCTTAATTATTCTCTGAAAAGCTTTTAACGGAAAACCACTAGAGATTTGATTTATACTTTCAATTCTCACTCTCGCTTTATCGTCAAGTTCTAAAATTCTTGATGAAGAATTTTGGTTATGAATATAATAATTATTATACAAAAAATACAATGTATCACCGTTTTTATCTATATCATATTCGGCTTCCCCATATTCCTTGGCCTTTTTTACTGCTTTTCTACCCTCATAATATTCTATAAAATCAGCTTCAACAAAAATTGCATCATTACTTTTAAAAGCTTTCTTTACATAGCAATATCGTCTTTCAAATTTTAATTTTGCTTTGCCATCCAGTGAATCAGTAGCAAATTCTTTTGCCATTTCTAATGAATCTTGTAGTATCGCTGAACCTTCCCTTTGTTCAGAAATATCTACTCTAAGTCTTATCAATTCTTTTTGTAAAGAATCATTAATTACCTGTAATTTCTCAATTTCACTGGCATTCTCAGAAGAAAAAGAAGCATCATTCTTAATTAAATAAAAACTTCCTGTAGCCATTAATACAATAAGTCCAACTATCAAAAAAAAATATAAATTACTTATCTTCTTACTTTTCTTTAGTTCTTTAGAGATCGACATAAGCCGATCTTCCATTTTTTGTTGCTTTATATCAGTTTTTTCAATCTGATAATGCATTGATAAGATTTCTTCTTCTTTTTTATCCATGTTATAAAACGA
This sequence comes from uncultured Aquimarina sp., assembly GCA_947500845.1. Classification (GTDB taxonomy): domain Bacteria; phylum Bacteroidota; class Bacteroidia; order Flavobacteriales; family Flavobacteriaceae; genus Aquimarina; species Aquimarina celericrescens. Next base: position 538,177 of record CANMTP010000001.1, on the reverse strand, counting down.
TTAATCCCTTGCAGTTAAAACTATTAATGAAGAATATGCCAATTAAGGAATCCACTTAATATCTTTGAAGTTTGGTTTTCTCTTCTCAAGAAATGCATTTCTTCCCTCTTTTGCTTCTTCTGTCATATATGCTAATCGTGTTGCTTCTCCTGCAAATACTTGTTGTCCAACCATTCCATCGTCAGTAAGGTTCATTGCAAATTTAAGCATCTTGATAGATGTGGGAGATTTTTCTAGAATTTCCTGAGCCCATTCATATGCCGTTTCTTCTAGATCATCGTGAGCAATAACTGCATTGACCATTCCCATCTCATAGGCCTCTTGAGCAGAGTAATTTCTTCCTAAGAAGAAAATCTCTCGTGCTTTTTTTTGACCCACCATTTTTGCCAAATATGCAGATCCATATCCCCCATCAAAACTGGTCACATCTGCATCGGTTTGCTTAAAAATTGCATGTTCTTTGCTTGCTAATGTGAGATCACAAACCACATGAAGACTATGTCCTCCTCCTACTGCCCATCCTGGTACTACTGCTATTACAACTTTAGGCATAAATCGAATAAGCCTTTGAACTTCTAAAATATTTAATCGATGCATTCCATCCTCGCCAACATATCCCTGATGCCCCCTTGCTTTTTGATCACCACCACTACAAAAACTATATACCCCGTCCTTTGTAGAAGGTCCTTCAGCAGAAAGTAATACAACTCCGATTGAAGTGTCTTCTTGTGCATCATAAAACGCATCAAAAAGCTCACTTGTCGTTTGGGGTCGAAAAGCATTACGTACATTAGGTCTGTTAAATGCGATACGCGCAACTCCATTTGATTTTTTATAGGTAATATCTTGATATTCTTTTGCAGTTTTCCAGTCTATTGAACTCATTGTATTTTTTTTAATTCATCAAAAATAATACAATATAGCATATCCTGCCATATGATTTATAGGGTAAATGTCCCTAATATTTAGTTCTGAAAAAATTTTAGCATAGTTTTTGATAATTTTTATGTGAATTGATAATATATTTACGATCATGAAGAGCTTAGTAGTAATACTTATTGGTTGCATTAGTTTCTTGTCATACGGACAAGAAAATGATATAAAATCTATTACTATAGCATGGGAGCAACTAGGTGCTCCTTTATCTCTGGTTAATGACAACTCGAATATCAATACATATCAATTACTCGAAGTAGATTTAAGTGTTGATCTCAGGCGACAATATTTGAAGAAAAATGCCTCACCAATGATGTTAATGCCCGACAATAAATTTATACAATCGGAATACAATTTTTCATTTCCGCAGCCAAAGAAAGGAAATATAGGGTTTAGCTTTTCTGGAAATGGCAATAATTCTAATTTAAATTCGGTAGGAAGAATTAAGAATACCGCTTATAAAGATGCTAGTTTATATGGTGGAGCTTTCTGCCCGATTACCGGGTTTGCTTACTAAAAAACTTTTTTGAACTTCCGTTGATTTGCTTATGTGTGTCATTAGCAAATGGTTTTATGTTTTTCTCTTCTTCATAAAGATGAGTAAGTAAACTTAGTTCCTGTTTCAATGCATCAACTTTGTCTACCAAAAGATGAATTTCATTTTTTAGATCAGCTCCGCTTTCTTTTTTCTTTCTCTGAACCCTCGCTTTTACCTCTGTTTCGGCTTTCATTTCATCCATACCGTTCATGATAACCCCTATAAATAAATTGAGCACTATCATTGTTCCGATTAAAACAAAAGAAACAAAGAAAAACGATGCTAAAACGGGTGAAGCATAAGAATTAGTGCATAAAGCTTCATTTCCCTCGTAGCCATAGTTATCACAACCATACATGTTAATATACATGATATCAGTCCAGTCTTCGAGAGTTATAACCCTAAAAAGTGATAAGATTGCCGTTTGTAAATTCTCAAAATGTATAGGATCATTAGGTCCAAATAAAAATACAGCCATAGCACCGTAAATATAGAACAGCAATCCAAGTAGAAGACTAATATAAGCCATTGAAGGAATACTTCTTAAAAGTGCACCTACGATAAGTTGTAATTCGGGCAGTGCTGTTACCAATTTAAAGACTCTAAGAATTCTTATGAGTCTTAACACGGGTAAAAATTCTGCATTATCTCCAAGAAATGGGCCTGCGAAGCAGGCAACTACAATGAAGAAATCAAATAAATTCCAGGTATCTTTAAAATAATTTTGCGGTTGGTTCCCTTCGGCTGTGATTTTAATAAAAACCTCTACGGTAAATATGATTAGAATGATCCAATCAATAACATCTATAATGGGAGTCCATTGATCAACTTTTTCTCCATAAGTTTGTATCCCCACCATGATTCCGGCAAGGATAATTACTGAAATAATAAAATTCTGAAACCACTTAGATTGAGCAATCTTTTTGCATAGTGCCACCATGTAAGAGAAAGGTTAAGTTGTTGTTATTATTTAGCTTTGAGACTCTAAATTTAAAAAAAATATTAAATTATAGTATTACCGCTTTGCTACTTAACCTATTTTAATTGAATTTATTATAGACTATTTGGTTTAATCCAGTAATCTAATTCCGTCCTTTTCTATGCTAATTCTTCTTGCTTTATAAAGAGAACCTATTGCTTTTTTAAAGCTTTTTTTACTTAATTGAAAAACTTCTTTGATATCTTCGGGATCAGATTTATCATTCAAATCTATAAAACCACCACTTACTTTCAATTCATTTAGAACTTGCTGAGCATTTGGCTCGATTCCTCTATAACCATGACGTTGCAAGGTAAGATCGATTTTGCCATCTGGTCTAACCTTTTTTATAAAACCTTTTAATTGATCGCCCGGAGTAATTTTCTGAAAAATTTCATCTGAGTATACCAATCCCAGATGTTTTTGATTCACAATCATGTTCCATCCATAAGGAGAAGGGTGGGAAGCTATTAAGTCCACTTCGTCATATGAAGAAAGAAGTACTAACGAATTATCTAGAAATGCATTAGTTTTACTTGATGCTACTAAACGGTTGGTTTCTTCGTCAAGATACACATATACCAAATACCAGCTCCCAACTCTCATTTTTGAAGCCTGTTCTTTAAAAGGAACAAAAAGATCTTTCTCTAACCCCCAATCTAAAAAAGCTCCAATGTCTGAAACGCTGGTACATTTTAAATAGGCAAAAGATTTTACAGTAGCATAGGGTTCCAGCGTAGTAGCTACTACCCTTTCTGAACTATCCAAATACACAAAAACCTTTAATTTATCCCCAATTTCAAACTCTTCAGGGACGTATTTATTAGGAAGTAGCACTTCATTCCCGTCATCATCACCAAGATAAAGTCCTGGTTCTCTATCTCTTAATATTTCTAATGTATTATAAACTCCTAACGCAAGCATTCTTTGTAATTTTTGCGCAAAGATACTTCTTTAATATTGAACTCATCTTGACTTTTTGTGTTTAACCGAAAATGAGCTAAAACTTAATCAAATGAGGCACTTTTTGAAAGTCCTAGCAGCGCTAAGGTTAAGAACAAGAACGAAACATTGGTGAATCTTAGTCATTTTTTAGGAAATAGAAAAAGCCAAGATGAGTTCATTCTTTCTTAATTATTTTAAACAAAAAAGGTGTTTTTATGATCAAAACACCTTTCAAAATTTTAAAAATCTTCTTTACTATTTGTAAACAGCTTCTTTTCCAAAGTGCTTCGTTAACAAATAATAAACGACTGCTCTGTATTTATTACGATTTGATTTACCATAAGCATCCATTACCGAAGCAATAGCTTCATCTAACTTCGCCCCATCAGAAAGTCCTAATTTTTTGATTAAGAAATTTTTCTTTACTGTATCCAGCTCGCTTTGATCACTTCCTGATACCGTAGCTGCATCTGCATTATAAATTGAAGGGCCACAACCTATAGTAACTTTTGTTAAAAGATCCATGTCGGGAGTTTGACCAATTTTATCCTTAATGTCGGCTGCGTACTTAGTTATTAGTTCGTCTCTTTTACTCATAGGATGATAATGTTTTAGGTTTTTAGTTAATTCTTAATGTTATCCAAATATAGATGAATTATAAATGATTAAATCGTCTATAAAGTATAATAAGAAGTCATTATTAGACGAACTACTTGAAATAATCGATTAAAGTACGGTCATTTTCTTTTCTGGGAGTAAAAACCTCTAGTAACTGGGGTAAGTTATTGTTTTGATACATTACTTGAATGTGTTGAACAACCTCTTCCAAACTATGAGCTGCATGATATTCGAAACCGAACATTTTACATAAATGTATTGCAGATAAATCATGCGTAGTTTCAAAGAAAGTGCTAAAATTGCTACTTTCTTCCTTACCCGGTAAAATTCTAAATATACCTCCTCCATTATTATTGATTACAATAATTTTAAAATTAGAAGGAATATACTCGTTCCATAATCCATTACTGTCATAAAAGAAGCTTAGGTCTCCGGTAATCAGTGTAGTTGGAGTCTTTGAAGCTATTGCAGCACCTATAGCAGTAGAAGTACTGCCATCAATACCACTTGTCCCTCTGTTACAAAAAACTTTGAATGATGGATTTAATGAAAATAACTGTGCATAGCGTACCGTAGAGCTATTACTTAGCTGTATCATCTGTCCACCAGGAATTTTATCAAAAATAGTTTCAAATACTTTAAGATCGCTAAATGAAACTTTGTTAAGATACTCTTGATGTTTTTTTCTTCTTTGGTCTCTTATTGAAATCCAAAAGGGCTTATAATCACTATGATTAGATTCTGTATTGGATAAAAATTCTGAAAAAAATACATTTGGATGTAATTTTATATGTTCGGTAAGACAAAAATAAGTGTCATATGCTTTTTTCTGATCAATGTGCCAATGTGATTGTGGCTGATAATTACGTAAAAAAGCCTTTATTCGTTTTGAAACTACCATACCTCCAATAGTTAATAAAACATCGGGTTGCAAAGCTTTAAATTCATCATCTGTTAAGGACGTAATTAATTGATCAATACAATTAATATGCGATGCATGGTGGATATTTGAAGTAGTTTCTGTAAGAACCAATACCGAAGGATCATCTGCCAAATGCCTAATCCATTTTTGATCAATTATTCCAGGTGAATTTACACCAATTAATACCATCTTTCGTTTTGCCAAATTCCAGACCGATAGCATTTCTGCCTGTAAACCATCTGAAATATGGTGTATTGGATATTCTACAGGTATATTTTTTGGAACAATTGTTGGGTTTTCTAATTTGTCATATAAAGGTTCATAAAAAGGCACATTAATGTGAACCGGGCCTTTTTGTTCTATCGATTTATTTAAAGCAAGATTTATTTCTCTTTCATTATGTTTTTGTGCTTCACGTTGTTTTTGACGCACCTTGTTATCCTCTATTTTAGTCTCTGCAACTACTTCAGAATATAGATTGGCAGAGTATAGAATATGATTTTCAAATACATTTTTCTGTCGAATGGTTTGTCCGTCTCCAATATCAATGCGTTCTATGGGACGATCTGCACTTAGTACCACCAAAGGGATATCACTATAAAAAGCTTCTGAAATTGCAGGGTAGTAATTTAATAAAGCGCTACCCGAGGTACAGACAAGAGCTACCGGTTTTTTAATTTGTTGCGCAATTCCCAAGGCAAAAAATGCTGCGCATCGCTCATCGACTATACTATAACAATGCATACCAGGATGTTCACTAAAACCAATGGTAAGAGGAGCATTACGCGATCCAGGAGAAATAACAATATGGTGAATACCTTTTGCTTCGCATAAGGTAACTATAGTTTGTGCTAAAGGGATTTTGGAATATAATCGTGTTTTCATTCGAATGGCTAAAGTACAATATCGTAATAATTTACCCCAATGTTTTAAAAGTATTTTAAAACAATACCTTTCGCATTGTTTCTGTCTTTTTTACCGTCTCTTCCCATTCTTTCTCTGGTATTGAGTCTTTTGTGATACCGCCACCCACATAAAGAATTGCTGTATTTCCTTTCACTTCCATACAACGAAGATTGACAAACAGGTTTGATTCTATTTCTGCACCATTACTCATATTTAATTCACCAAGAAAGCCTGTATAGAACTTTCGATCATATCCTTCATATTGCCTTATAAATGATTGTGTTTCTTCTTTAGGCAAACCACAAACAGCAGGTGTAGGGTGTAATATTTTAATTATATCTTCTACACTTTGTACTTCAGAATTAAGTGTTCCCTTTATATCTGTTCGTAAGTGTAATAAAGAACCTGCGCGATATGTGTACGCTTTTGAAGCAGTAATGCTACTTAGCACTGGATCTAGTTTCTTCAAAATATATTGAGTAACTATTCCTTGTTCGTCTATTTCTTTGCTTCCCCAGGTTACTGGTGTATCTTCTTGGTATGGCTGAGTCCCTGCAAGAGACATTGTTAAAATTTCATTATTCTTACTATGCAGTAATGTCTCTGGAGTGGCACCTAACCATACTCCTACTTTAGGATGATACCAATAATACACAAAAGCTGTTGGATAATTATGAAGTAATCTTTGAAACAATAGTAAAGGGTTAAGAAATTCAAATTGAGAGGTTTCTTCTTTGCGAGACAACACTACTTTTTTAAAATTCCCGGATGCAATAGCCTGAATCCCTTCTTCTATAAGTCGTTTGTGAGTTTCTTTATCTTTTAAATTTTCTGAAGAAGTTCTGTGCTTATGACTTGAATTTTTATCATTTGATTCAAGTTCATCTGAAAGACTAGCCGTTAGTTTCTTACTATGTTCAGAGGGAATAAGAAGTATAGGTTCATCACTATCAAATGGTGCAAAAACAAATCCTGAAATATCATAATCCTCTACCATATATTTATTGTCATTCTCTTGAAGAAAAACATTTAACTCTAAAGAATCTGACTTCCTGTATACCACAAATGGTAATTGCTCATCTAATTGCTCTTTAATTTTAGCATAAACATCAGATATGCTCATACTATTTGGCTTTTGGAAGTGCTATGGTGGTTAACTTCACTATAGAAATCAGGTTATTTTCTTCATCACGAATTTTTATATCCCATAGTTGTGTTGCTCTTCCCTGGTGAACAACTTCTGCCCTAGCAAAAACATGTCCTTCCCGAATACTTTTCACATGATTTGCAGAGATTTCTATACCCCTGATATAAAATTCATTTGCATCGAGAAACATGTGCGAAGCTGCACTACCCACACTTTCTGCCAATGCCACCATGGCTCCACCATGTAACACTCCATCGGGTTGATGCACTCTTGGGTTCACAGGCATTTTTGCAACTAAATAATCCTTCCCTACCTCGCAAAAAGAGATTTCAAGGGTCTCCATTAATGTATTTTTACACATTTCATCACATCTCTTAAGCAATTCTTTTTCTGATAAACTCATGGAATTTTTAAATTTTAAGTAAAAATAAACAATGGCGTTTAAATATTATAACTATATTTAATCATTATTTTAACGAACGTTCAATAAAATATGCCAAAAATAAAAACATCAAAAGAAGAAGTATTGCATAAAATAATTCCGATACTACGGCTTCGTGGCGTTCAAAATAGTAGCATGAGCGAATTGGCAAAAGCATGTGGTATTCAAAAATCTCATTTTTATTACTATTTCAATAATAAAGAAGAATTAATCAAGGAGGTGCTTTCAACTGTTTATAGTTACTTCAATTACAACCTTTTTAAAATCATTGATAGTACCTCCTTATCCTTACAAGAGAAGATAATAAAAATGAAGCAACTCATGAAAAAAATATTCCAGGTTTCAGATGGAGGTTGTATCATGGCTAATACAGCACTGGAAACCATTCATCTTAACCCTATTTACAAGAAAGAAATACAGTTATTTTTTTCAGATTTCATTATAGGGTTACAACGATTGTTAGCACCTAATTACTCTTCTAAAAAATCACTGGAACTTGCAGAACAGATAGTACAGGATATAGAAGGAGGTATTTTATTGGCGCAAGTTTATAATGATCAAAAATATATAAAAAATGCCGTTTCCAGGATGGAAAAAATAATTTTAAAATAATATACCTATGGAATCATACACTATTCACTCTTTTGATGGATTCCCCATCTCTGTTCACAAATTCACACCAAAATCCCCTAATAATAAGACGATCGTTTTTGCTCCAGCCGTTGCGGTACCACAAAAATTTTATTTCCACCTGGCAGAACACTTAGCCCAAAAAGGTTGTAATGTATTCACTTTTGACTATCGCGGTATTGGCAGTTCTATGTCACAAAGTATTCAGTCCTTGAAAGATCATGGTTATTTTTCCTGGGCAGGAGATTTTAAAGAAGTTTCTAGATATGCAAAAGAAGAGTTTCCCAATAACCAACAATATGCAATTGGCCATAGCTACGGAGGCAACAGTTTAGGCTTTAGTGACGTCTATCAATACTATGACAAATATCTTACTATCGCTTCCCAATTTGGATATTATAAACATTTCAAACTGAAAATGCAACTACTAATACTCATCAATTTTGGAATATTCGTACCTTTAACTACATTTATATTAGGATATTATCCTTCTGGGTGGTTTGGTTTAGGCAAACCATTAACCACCAAAGTTGCAAAGGACTGGGCGAAATTTTTACTCCATCCCGATTCGATGTTAAGTTTCACAAAAGAAAGCAACACCACTTTTTATGAAAACATAAAAGAGCCTATGCTTCTGGTAAGTATAGAAGATGATCTTTTTGCACCAAAGAAATCAGTAGATATCCTAGGAAAACGTGTATATAGTAATGCTCTGGTGACCAGAAAGCATTTAAAACCTAGAGATTATAATTTAAAAGAAATTGGTCATTTTGATTTTTTTAGAAAGAAAAATCAAGATATCTTGTGGCCAATTGTCTCTGAATGGTTTGAACTTAATTAAACTTAGCTATCAGAACAGAATTATTAGTTTTTATTGCTCACTTCATGAATATTAAAGAAAAAGAAATCTCTTACCAAACTACTAATACCTACTCTACTCTAAATACACTAACAACAAAAACAAAAAATGTTTGGTTGGTTTTTCATGGAATAGGATATTTAAGCCGTTATTTTGTTAGATTGTTTGATAGCTTAAACAAAGAAGATAATTATTTTATCGCTCCACAAGCTCCTTCAAAATATTACAAAGGAAATGACTATAGAAAAGTTGGCTCTAGCTGGTTAACCAAGGAAAATACTCAAGCTGAGACCAAAAACGTATTACGATATGTAGATGCCATTATAGCATCAGAAAGCATCTCCAAAGATTTAAACTTCATTGTTTTAGGATATTCTCAAGGAGTCAGTATTGCAAGCCGATGGATAGCCAGTCGCAAAATTAGTTGCAATGCTTTTGTTATGATATCTGGAGGTTTTCCAAAAGAATTACATAAAGAAGACTTCGATTTCTTACCTAAAAATATAAAAATCATACACATTGTGGGTGAAATGGATCCTTTTTTTGAAATAGAAAAAGTTGAAGCTGAAAAACAACGAGTTCTAAAGATACTACCTCAGATTGAATTTAGAACACATCCAGGAGGCCATGAATTAAATATAAAAACTTTAACTCATATTATTTAAGCCTTTCTAAAGCGTCTCTGCTGTGAACTGTATCATAAATAATAGTGAGTTTCTTAATTTTATGATTGGTATTAAACTCTATAATGTCCACTACTTTAAATACAACGCGACCACCATCCTTGAGCTCCCAATCATAATCAAAAAGTAACGAAACACGATTTGTGTTGTCTTCAAAAAACAAACCGCCAAATTTCAATTTAGAACTATTGGTATCTTCGGCCAAAGCCTTATAAAAAATTCTAGCTGGTTGTGTCCCATATAACGGAGATTCTACTATTCCGTCTTTGGTAAATAGATCAATTACTTTATTTACCTCTCCTTTTTCAAGATAAAAAAGACATTTTTGAACGATCTCTTTTACACTCATATTGCTGTTAATCATCTAAAGTTTTTTCATGCCCATTTGGGCAAACACCTCTTGTCGCATCGTAGAAACCATCGTCATATACGGTCCAATATTTCCAATGCGCTATGCAATAACACATTTTACATTCTTTACAATAAAAGGGAGCATACTCGTTATCGATTTCTTGAATTTTATGAAAGTCTTTACTCTGATAATATTTTATTAGATGATTACGGATAAGCCTATCAACCCTAAATGTTGCGTTACCCAAAAAGCCTTCAATAAAAAGAGAGTATGGTTTTCTTTCTGATAATGTTATTGTAGCACAAGTATTTGCACATAGGCTGCAAGTAACTTCAATTGATTTTTTTCTAAATATCACTTTAAAATAATTAGTTTTGTCTATCCTTAATATTTAGAATTCCTTTGAAAATTTACAAATAACGCTCTTTTATAACTTCTAAATGGTGTTTTTGATGACCCGCCAATATGTAGCCTACTGCTCTTACACTCATAGGACTTCCACTAGCTTCTCCTGCCTTTAATAACATCTCATCATCAAAACCTTTGAACAAAGTAATCGAACTATTTCTTACCGCTTCAAAATCTTCAGTAATTTCTGTAATGCTGTAATCATTGGCATTAGAATTTGGTACATATGCATCCTGATCAAACCCCATTAACGGAGTTTTATCATTTCGTGCAAATCGCAATGCTCTGTAAGCAAAGATTCGTTCGGTATCAATCAAATGCTGTAATACTTCAGCGATTGTCCATTTTTCTTCAGCATAAGTATAGGTCAATTTTTCTCTTTGAAGTGAATTCATAAAATCGATAAATTCTTTCTTACTCTTTTGTAATCCTTCAACGATATCAGGATATTCTGCTTTTGAAATGTACGTACGATAATAAGGATTAAACTCCTCTTCTTTTACTTGAGCCAACATATATGATTATTAAAAAACGAGATAGGAATTTAGTAATTCCTACCTCCTTAGCAAATGCTCTTAACAGTTCTTTATCAGTATTACGCAGAATTACGACTTGCATTTATATTGCCAAACAATGAGCGGGTCACCATTTTCTCATAAACATCCAAATCTTTGGCATCTATAGTATCAGATCTTTGAATTTCCTGAATTTTCTTGAGGGCATATTGCTGTATAGTCAATAGTGGTAAAACAATATTCTCTCTAATAGCAATAGAAGCCTTTCCTGCCGGTTCGTTTTGCATTAATTCTGAATAGCCTGTCAATTTAAATAATAACCGTTTAGTAAGTAAATATTCATCGTGAATAATATCCCAAAAGGCTCCGTATTCTTTGTCTTCTTTCATATATGAGGTAAGCTCAAAAAATGATTTGGTAAGACTCATCATACTATTACCGATCAATGCTTTAAAAAAAGCAGAGTCTTTGTACAATCTTATAACTTTATCAAAGTCTCCACGGTCTTCAAAGTTTTTTAAAGCGGTTCCTACTCCATAAAAACCCGGTACATTCTGTTTTAATTGACTCCAGCTACCTACGAATGGTATGGCTCTTAAATCTCCAAAATCCAAAGTAGCACTTTTACTACGCTTTGAAGGGCGACTACCAATATTTGCTTTACCATAGTATTTCAAGGTACTCATATTCTCTAAATACGGAAGGAATTTAGGATGATTCTTAAAATCGACATACGTTTGATAGCTAATATCAGCAAGCTCCTGCATGGTGTTCTTGTTCTCAACAGAAAAAAGATTACTTTCATTATTGGTCAATTCATTCTCTACTCCGGCACCTAGTAATTGCTCGAGATTATATTGGCAAGAATCCAGCGTACCAAAATTAGAACTAATAGTTTGCCCCTGCACAGTTATCTGTATTTCTTCATCTTCTACTGTTGGCCCTAATGAAGCATAGAACTGATTAGTATTTCCTCCACCCCTTGCAGGTGGCCCACCTCTACCATCAAAGAACACAACTTTTACATCATATTTTCTTGAAATTTCAGTTAATGCTTCTTTGGCTTTGAAGATTCCCCAATTCGCCATTAAATATCCTCCGTCTTTTGTACCATCAGAGAAACCAAGCATAATCGTTTGTTTCATTCCACGGCGTTTTAAATGTTCCATATACACCGGATTACTATATAATGACTCCATTACTACATGAGAAACCCGTAAATCTGGAACAGTTTCGAATAACGGAATTACATCTACGGCAGGTTGCTCCCAATCACAGAGTCTTATTAAAGCAAATGTTTCCATCACATTGAGCTCACTCCCGTTATTGCTAATGATATATCTATGAGCGGCACGCTCACCATTTTTTTCTTGAATAGTTTTTATAGCATACACAGATTCTAAAGTCGCCCGTGTAATATCTTCTTCTTCAAAGATTGATGGATCAAGCTTTCCAGCTACAGTAGACAGCACTTTAATTTGTCCATGTTCCGAAAGCGTTTCATAATCTTTTGGAAAAATATTCAATCCCAGTGCTGTCGTTTTTTTAACGACATCGGTTAATACTTTATGGTGTATTCTTGAATCTTGACGGATATCGAGTGTTGCAAAATGAAAGCCAAAAATCTTAGCTTTATTAATCAGATCCTGAAGTTCCTCAAGAAAGAGAGATTGATGTTCTGCTATTAATTCTTCTCGAATCTCTAACAAGCCTTTCATCAGGCTTTCTACAGATAAGGGCTCTGCCGTCTTGGCATAATAAAAGTTGTCATACAATGCAGCTTCTAATACCCCTATTTTATCCTGAAGATTTCCGAAAGTAATTCTTCTTTTTAGATCACGAATATCACGATAATAGTTCATCAATATTGTTTTACGCAATCTCTTCGCCACTTTCAAAGTGGTTTCAGTAGTCACAAACGGGTTACCATCTCGGTCACCTCCCGGCCAAAATCCTAAATTGATAAGGTCATTATCCAGATCTTCACCCCCGAATATATTTTGTTGAACGTAATTATAAATCTTGCTTGCAGAGTGGTAAAATACATTCTCCAAATACCAAATCAAACTTACCGCTTCATCAAACGGAGTTGGTTTTTCTTTCTTAAAAAAAGCGGTTTTACCCAACTGAGCTAGTAATTTTTTTATCTCTGATAAAGCATTGCGTCGTATGGCGTCATCAAGATCATGAATGATTCCCAACACAGTGCCAGGATAAAACTGGGTTGGATGCGCTGTTAAAGTAGGCCTAATCTTAAAACGCCTTAGATACTCCTTGAGCTCACCCAATTGACCTTTTGCCTGAGCCTCTTCTTTTATGCTTCTTAAGGTACCTCTACCATCCATATTATTTACAATAGGGAAAGCAGCATCTTCAATTGCATCAAATAATACGACTTGTCGCTCTATATACTGAATGAATCGGAATAGGAGATCATGACGTTCTTTTTGAGATGGATTATCCTGGTATAAAGAGAAGAAGCCCTCTACAATCTCTGTTGGGTTTTTATGCTGTTCATACCCTTTTTCGCATACTTCTTTGAAGAGTGGTAATAATACCCCGGTATTGGTCACCGTATCAAAAGGTAAAGTTATAAGTACACTGTTGTATATTTGATATTTTGCCAGAACGTTCTCATTAAAACGTTCGATTTTCGGTTTTCTAGCCATTTGTGTGGTGGTAATTGTGGTTTATGGTTAATTTATAATCAATGACACAGGTATTTTTTATATAAAAAAACCCTTTAAGAACATTTCCTAAAGGGCTCATTAAATATTTTATGGAATACCCTTTACAATTCCTGAAAAATTGAATGCATTAAACGTTTCTTATCGTTTATACTCTCTTCTAAAGAAATCATGGTCTCGGTGCGATAAACACCATCAATATCGTCTAATTTGAAAATAATTTCTTTTGCGTGATTTGTATCTTTTGCTCTCACTTTACAGAAAATATTAAATTTTCCGGTAGTAATATGCGCTACGGTCACGTATGGTATTTCATTAATTCTTTGTAAAACAAATTTAGTTTGCGAAGTGTTTTGTAGATATATACCTACATACGCAATAAATGAATATCCAAGTTTCTTGTAATCCAAGGTTAAAGAGGATCCTTCGATAATTCCTGCCTCTTCCATTTTTTTAACACGTACGTGCACGGTACCGGCAGAAATCAATAGTTTTTTTGCAATATCCGTAAAAGGCGTACGAGTATTTTCAATCAACATATCCAATATTTGGTGATCAACTTCGTCTAATTTAAACTTTGCCATAGTAATTCGTATTATTTTTTCCCGATTATTTACATTGCAAAAATAACAGAAAAATAAAGCATTCACACATTTTATTTTATCTTTTTGTCAATTCTATTGAGAATAATTCAGAATCAAGGTAGAATTTTAACAACTCAATCTCTGGAACTATCTCTACTGTAACGATTTCGTTACGTATCGTCCTTTTTTTACCGATAATTTCTCTATGTCCATAAAATTTTCGCAAATCTTCAATTTTAACAATTTTAGGTACGAATTTCACATAATTTTCAATCAATTCTTCAGTATACTGCACGGCTATATCGACATTTTTTCCATCCAAAACTACATCTCTTATAATTACATCATAAAAGCATTTTCCGTTTTCCGGAATTAGAAAATAATCTTCATACCCTTGTCCGGTAATTTTATTCTTAGCGATATAATGAATTGCTGTAATTAACGAATAAAAAATATACTCTCTTGTAATTTCACGGTCATAATCATTAGCATAATGACCGGCTTCAAACAAAATTGTTGGAATTCTATTGTACTCTAAAGTATCACCTATGCAATTAATATTAAATCCATCATCATAACGCCCCACTTGCCCTGGAATACATTGTTGAAGTACCAAATTCATATTAGCAATAACTTCCATCGCCTTCTTACGGCTGGCGGTCACACTACGTTCTTCATTACCGGCAGGAGACAGAAAAGATACTGTAGCACTTTTATTCGTTTCTCCTGCACTAAAAATAGTTCGTTGTCCATGTAGATTAAATGCAAAATCAGGCTTTACCTTTTTGATAAGACGATGAAGTACCTTACTTTCCTTTTGCGTGAGCTCTTGAGCATCTCGATTAAGATCAACCTCATTATGATTAAGCCTGGTATATGCTTTAGCTCCATCTGGGCTAAGAATCGGGACTATAAATAAAGTACATTCTTTAAAAATTATATCTACAATTTCATTTTCAGAGTCGGTAAGTAGATTTAAAAGGTCGAAGATGGCTTTTGTAGTTGTGCTTTCGTTACCATGCATCTGTGACCAGAATAAAAGCTTCTTTGGACCAGTACCAATTTTTATGAGATGAAGAGGAGCATTATTTTCTGAGACTCCGATTTGATCTATTTCAAGTTTCGCAGATAGCAAATCAAGTAGAGGAGCAATATGATCTCCATGAACATAACGTCCAGATAAGGATGATTCTTTATAGTTGACGAACCAATTTTTTAGCGTAGTAATGTTCATAAATTTAGTATGATAAAGCTACGAAATTACCACAGTTTATTGAGTAATCATAGTAATTAAAAAGATTATTTACATCTGTAAACTCTTTCTCAGTTTACAATTGTAACTTATTATTATTTACATTTGTGAACAACCGTTTATGCAGTTTTTGTTTAGTAATGTAAACAGTATTAAACTTCAAGTTTCCAATTGTATTCTAGTTATTAACAATTATTTTAAAAAATATATATTATTTATTTAAATGCTTAAATATCAGGGTTATCTAAGGGATTATATGAAGTTTTATTTTAATATAATAATAGTGTGTTTACAATTGTAAAACGGTTTTGTTACAGAATTTGTTTACCTTTGTAACCACTATGAACACTCTAACTCGTTTACAATGGTAAACAATAAAGATTTTGGTAAAAGAATCCAAAAAATTATGGATTATTATGCTGTATCTGCCTCATCCTTTGCAGATTACATGGGTGTAGGCCGTTCATCTATTTCGCATATACTTTCGGGTAGAAATAAACCCAGTCTGGACTTTGTAATGAAGATTGTAGACGCATATACAGATGTAGATCTGGAATGGTTATTATACGGTAAAGGCACGTTTCCAAGATCTAAAAATACGATTGAAGAAAAAACAGACGTACAAGAAATTGAAGCTATTTCAGAAGCAACTTCTACTCCTACTATTTTGTCCGAACAAGATCTATTTTCACAATCAGCAACACATGAAAAAGAAACAGTCGAACAATCAATTTCTTCTGTAGAAAAGATTTCGCAAGTTCATTCTTCAGAACACCCCATTGATCGTATCGTCATTTTTTATTCAGATGGAACTTTCAATTCGTATGAAATGAAAAAATCTTAACAACTTTTTTGTGTGTCGTTATCAAATTTCTGGAAATAAATCTATTTTCGTTTTTCAGTTAAACTATTATATGAAGAGAATTGCTTTTATACTCTTGTGTATCTTACTACTTTCAGGTTGTTATCAGCCAGAAAGAAATTGTACTGATTTTCACATGGGTACTTTCGAATTTGAAACCTTGCTTAATGGTGAATTGGTTAAAACTACTTTTATTCGAAATGATTCTATTGAGGTTGATTATTTCCAGGGAAAAACAGACACATCTAGTGTTCGATGGATTAATGATTGTGAATATATCGTACAGAAACTACACCCAAATAGCATGGCCGAAGAGAAAGCTATTCACATGAAAATCTTATCGACCAACAACGATACGTATACTTTTGAGTATGCACTGGTAGGCTCATCTAATAAACAGCGCGGAACCGCAAAAAAAATAAAATAATGTTCGAAATATTTGCATCTCTGTCCAGATGCTTTACCATTCGTTTTTGATCTTAATCAGATGTATTTTAAATACTGAAATCATTTAATTTTTTTATAAATGTTTGATAATCAATATTTTTTATAAATAATTGATACTTATACTTTAATACAATAAAATTATTTGTTCGACATGTATAATCGAAATTAATTATAGCAATATTCGTTAAAAACTAATCGGATTTTCATTGTAATATTGTATAGTTCAAAAGCGAATTATGCCTAAACACTCAAATGATTCTTATGTTAACAGAATTTCAAGAGCCATATCCTTTATAGAGGAAAACCTCAAAAGTGAACTTACTTTAGATAGTATTGCACAGCAAGCTTATTATTCTAAATATCATTTTAGTCGAGTCTTTACCGCAATAACAGGTGAAACTGTTGGAGACTATGTGAGAAAAAGAAGGGTTTCTGAATCTGCTCATGAATTAATTCTCACTAAACAGCCCATCATAGAAATTGCTGAGCGGTATCAATTTGATTCTCAACAGTCATACACCCGTGCTTTTACATCTGTTTTTGAAATCAGTCCGGCAAAATATAGAAAGAAAGGACACCGACTTGTTCCTTTTGATCGTTATACTTTATCACCCAGCGATTTTGATCGTTTACAAAAGGATTTTACCTCTACGACACCCCATATCATTAATGCCCAAGAAAGAAAATTAGTAGGTTTAAAAATTGAAACCAGTCTTTCTAATGACACAACAACCGCAATGTGGCAGGAGTTTATGCCCAGAAGACATGAAATCAAAAATAACAGAGATACCGGATATTACTCGGTGCAAGTTCATAATGATACTATTACGCTAGATACTTTTACAGAAGATATTCTGTTCGAAAAATGGGCAGCGATAGAAGTTGCAGATTTTGACCATATTCCTGATGGGATGTCTTCATATAGTCTATCAGAAGGGAAATATGCAGTCTTTATGCATAAAGGTCCTGTAAGTACATTTCAAAAAACAATGGACTATATTCTTAGGTCATGGTTGCCCAACTCTGATTATGAACTAGACACAAGAGATATATTTACGGTCATGGGAGAAAAATATCATGGCCCCTTTCATCCAAAGTCTGAGGAAGAGGTATGGATTCCTATTAAATGATTTGTCATTTTATAAGTGATCATGAATTAAGACATTAGCAATGTTGGTTCTTACATAATTTAAAATTGAGTTACTTATTTCAATACCTTTGGATATTCGTAAGCTCTACTAAAACAAAATTAAATTGAAAAACCATCCTATTTTCATTATTCTTCTCTTATTTTGGGTAGTCTGCCATGCTCAAAAGCCTTATAAGCGGTCTCTCTACCTTATGGGAAGTGATTTTGAGATTACGGTAGTTGCAAAAAACAGCACCCAAGCTAATCAATATATAGATCTGGCTGTTAAAGAGATAACACGGATCGAAAAACTCATTTCCTCCTGGGATCAAAATTCTCAAACTTCACAAATCAATAGAAACGCAGGCATCCAACCTGTAAAAGTTGATCAGGAATTGTTTGATCTTGTTAACCGCTCTATTAGTATTTCAAATCTCACCGACGGAGCATTTGATATTAGTTATGCATCGATGGACAACATCTGGAAATTTGATGGAAGCATGATGAATTTCCCATCGGAAGAAGCGATAAAAACTTCTGTAGCCAAAGTTGGATATCAAAACATAGTATTAGACAAAAAAAACACTACCGTATTCTTAAAAGTCCCGGGGATGAAAATTGGTTTTGGAGCCATAGGCAAGGGCTATGCCGCCGATAAAGCAAAAGCCTTATTGATACAAAAAAATGTAAATGCAGGCATTATTAATGCCTCGGGAGATATGAATGCGTGGGGTAAACAACCTAATGGTGAAGCCTGGAAAGTAGCCATCACCAATCCTATGAATAAGTCAAAAGCTTTTGGTTTACTCCCAATACATGAGGGAGCAGTGGTCACTTCGGGAAATTATGAAAAGTATGTATCTTTTAATGGCAAGAGATACTCACATATTATCGACCCCAGAACAGGATACCCCTCTAGCGGAATTGTAAGTGTTACCATTTTTGCTCCCAAAGCAGAACTAGCAGATGCTCTTGCAACATCAATTTTTGTTATGGGTAAAGATGCAGGACTTGATAGAATTAATCAATTACCAAAAATTGAATGTATTATTATTGACGATCAAGGAGACATTCACACTTCAGATCATATAGAAATAGAAAAAATGTAGTTCAAGAAAGTTCTTATCAATTTAATACTGTTTTTTTTATTTTTTTATCCCGAAATTCGCAGAAGAATTCTAAACCAAAACCATGAGTCTGGAAAAACAACTACATGCTCGTAGTGGATCATTATGTGAATTATCAAGAGAAACTGAAAACCTAAAAGTTTATGAGGTACCAAAATCACCGGTAATAGGTGTAGATGCCCACATTCTTATTTCGCAAGTTTGTCTTGAACAAATAGAAAATCCTGAGAAAACAGATCCAAATCACTGGCGTTGTCTTAATGACAGCATGTGGAGTGAAGTACCTGCTGTACAGGTAATGGCTTGGAGAATGCTTAATCGTTTACGGGCTGAGGGCTGGCCACAGGATTTGCTCGATATGCTGTATTTGGATGAAGAAACAATGGCCTGGGCAGAAGCTACAGGAGATGGGCAAGCAAATGAAGATACAATCAAACATTTTGATTCTAATGGCGCCGTTCTACAAGCCGGAGATAATGTGGTACTCATCAAAGATTTGAATGTAAAAGGAGCTAATTTTACAGCAAAAAGAGGAGTGGCCGTAAGAAACATCTCTTTAGTGCACGACAATCCAGAACACATTGAAGGCAAAGTGAATGGACAACATATCGTAATTCTTACCAAATTTGTAAAAAAGTCTTGATTATAAAGTCAAAAACTAACCAATCCAAAAATGATATAGCTGTTAAACCACTAAAATACCTAAGGGTTTTATGTTTTATTATGTAAGTATCAAAATAAACTAGCTTGCTCTCCATCTCCGGTATTTTCATCATCTTTATCTTCAGAAGGTTTTGAAACGGTTTCTTCAGTTTTATTAGAAGGTTTAGCAGAGACATTCTCCTCTTCTATCACTTCTATTTCCTCTGTAGGAAGGGGTTCTGGTTCTTCATAAGGTAACGAATCCAGTAAATTAATTTGTTTTACTTTATGAATAGTTAGTTGATTTCCAAGAGCTTTAATTCCTTTTATAGTAATAAATTCCTCTAGGCTTACTTCTTCATTTGGGCGTTGATCTTTACCACGAAGTTTATTAAAAACTATCTCTACCACCGGTCTATAATCTGTTGAAACAACTTCTAAGAATGATTTTGGATGTTCTGAAATGAATACTTCTTCCTTTTCAGGATTTTCTATAAGAAATCGTTTTACATAATATCGTTCTTTTTCACCATCCCAATAGATTGCCGAAACTGGTTTATTAGGCTTCCATTTCTCTAAAACGACCATATCAGTATTAAAATGTAACGTCATCTCAGGAATAATGGTTTTCGCAACTCCCTTTTGATCGATAATCAGTAAACGATCCTCTCCTCTAAAATCACCAAGCAATTCTCCTCTACCATCCACGTTAAGACGTTGGACTGTATCATCAAACCATATTTTACGAGGTTTTAAGGTAGAAACTCCCTGTTCCTTCAATTCTACTCGTTTAATATTATACTTGGTCACTATATTCCCTTTAACTCCGCGTCCTTTTATCATCAAATCGGAGAAATCCAGGTCAAATTTGAGTTTCTTAATGCTTCCCGCCTGACGTAAGAAAATAGTCACTACTTCGGCCTCTCCATTCGGATTGGCAGAAAAATACGTCACTTTAGAGCCTTTCTTTCCTTGAGTAAGATCATACTCCTTATCTCTTGTAACACCTGTAACCGCGAAGCGTTTTACATACGATGCTCCTCCTCTGCCATCCTGATAAATCATATTGTAGATGGTACGCTTATCTTTTTTCTTAAAGACCGCTACATGAATGATATTTTTACCTATAAAAGTCTTAGAATCTACTTTGGTGATCATTAATTTACCCTCTGCAGTAAAACAAATAATGTCATCTATATCAGAACAATCAGTAACATACTCGTCTTTTCGTAATGAAGTACCAACAAATCCTTCTTCCCGATTTACATAAAGCTTTGTATTGCGTATCACTACCTTGGTAGCCTCTATATCGTCAAAAATCTTAATCGCTGTTTTACGCTCTTTACCTTTACCATAAGTAGTTTTCAATCTCTTGAAATAATCTATAGCAAACGCTATAAGATGTTCCAGATTATGTTTTACTTTCGTAATATCTTCTTCTAACGCTTCAATTTTTTGTTGCGCTTTATCGATATCGAATTTTGAAATTCGTTTAATTCGAATTTCTGTTAGTCTTACAATATCTTCTTCGGTAACAGCACGTTTTAGGTGTTTGATATGTGGTTGAAGTCCCTTATCAATAGCTTCGATAACACCTTCCCAGGTTTCTACCTCTTCAATATCACGATAGATACGATTTTCGATAAAAATTCTTTCCAACGATGCAAAATGCCATTGTTCCTGAAGCTCGTCTAACTGAATCTCAAGCTCTCGTTTTAACAATTCTACGGTCTTATCTGTCGAACGACGAAGCATCTCTGAAACCCCAATGAAATTAGGCTTATTTTCTTCAATCACACATCCTAATGGCGAGATAGACACTTCACAATTCGTAAATGCATAGAGCGCATCAATGGTTTTATCTGGTGAAATACCAGACGGAAGATGTACTAATATTTCTACTTCGGCAGCAGTATTGTCTTCTATCTTTTTGATTTTGATTTTACCCTTGTCGTTTGCCTTAAGAACAGAATCTATTAACGTAGTGGTAGTGGTTGAAAACGGAATCTCTGTAATCACCAGTGTATTTTTGTCTAACTGCGATATTTTGGCACGTACTCGTACTTTCCCACCTCGGTTACCATCGTTATAATTGGTAAAGTCAGCAATACCAGATGTCGGAAAATCGGGTAAAATAGTAAATCGTTTTCCTTGCAGATGTTTTATTGAAGCATCTATAAGCTCAATAAAATTATGCGGAAGAATCTTTGTACTTAATCCTACTGCGATTCCTTCTGCTCCTTGTGCTAATAGTAATGGAAATTTAACAGGAAGATTAATCGGTTCTTTTTTACGACCATCATAGGACAATTGCCATTCGGTTACCTTAGGATTATATACAACGTCTAGTGCAAATTTAGAAAGACGCGCTTCTATATATCGAGATGCTGCTGCTCTATCACCTGTAAGGATATTTCCCCAGTTTCCCTGCATATCGATTAGTAGTTCCTTTTGACCGACTTGTACCATAGCGTCAGATATACTGGCATCACCATGAGGGTGATACTGCATGGTGTGCCCCACAATATTGGCAACTTTGTTATATCGACCATCATCTAAATCTTTCATAGAATGAAGAATACGCCGTTGTACTGGTTTTAAACCGTCTTCAATAGCAGGTACGGCTCGCTCCAGGATTACATACGATGCATAATCCAGAAACCAGTCTTTGTACATTCCCGTAACTTTGGTGATCACTTCTTGTGGTTGGTGATCTGCGGGAGTTGATTCGTGATGTAGTTCTTCGTTTTCGTTTTCCAAATCCATATATAATTATTGGGGCTATTTTATCAATTCCAAAGTTGCAGAGTTACAAATTCTCAAAAGCAACCTCAATCAAAGAATTTAATCATTTCTTAGAATTCATAGATCGCGATTCTTTATACTTCTTCTTCTACAGTATCCAATTCAACTTTTAGATTATCGATAATAAATTCTTGTCGTTGCGGTGTATTTTTTCCCATATAAAAAGACAATAACTCTTCGATAGACTTTTCTTTATCCAACATTACTGGATCCAATCTAATATCATCACCAATAAAGTGTACAAATTCGTCTGGAGAAATCTCCCCTAAACCTTTAAATCGAGTGATTTCAGGTTTGCCGGATAATTTGGTAATTGCATCTCTTCTTTCTTGTTCAGAATAACAATAAATAGTCTCTTTTTTATTTCTTACCCTAAAAAGTGGTGTTTGTAAGATATATAAATGTCCTTCTTTGATCACTTCAGGAAAGAACTGTAAAAAGAAGGTGATTAACAAAAGTCTAATGTGCATTCCATCGACATCAGCATCGGTCGCGATTACAATATTATTATAACGCAAATCTTCAAGAGATTCTTCGATATTCAACGCTGCTTGCAAAAGATTAAATTCTTCATTCTCATAAACAATCTTTTTACTCATGTTATAGCTGTTCAATGGCTTACCACGTAAGCTAAAAACAGCCTGGGTATTTACATCACGAGATTTGGTAATCGACCCACTTGCAGAATCACCCTCGGTAATAAACAGCGTACTCTCAAGATTACGATCTTTTTTACTATCGGTAAGATGAACACGGCAATCTCTAAGTTTTTTATTATGTAAACTAGCTTTTTTGGCACGTTCGCGTGCTAGTTTGCGAATTCCAGACAGATCCTTACGTTCACGTTCTGCTTGCAGGATTTTACGTTGTAAGCTCTCCGCAGTATTGGCATTTTTATGTAAGAAGTTATCCAAATTTGTTTTTACAAAGTCATTGATGTAAGTTCTCACCGTAGGTAATCCACCTCCCATATCAGTAGATCCCAGTTTCGTTTTGGTCTGACTCTCAAAAACAGGTTCCATCACCTTTATGCTTATCGCCGACACGATTGATTTTCTAATATCACTAGCTTCATAGTTTTTACCATAAAATTCTCGTATGGTTTTCACTACGGCTTCTCGAAAAGCAGCCTGGTGTGTCCCTCCTTGTGTAGTATGCTGCCCGTTTACAAAAGAATGATACTCTTCGCTATATTGTGTCTTACTATGGGTGATAGCTACTTCTATATCATTACCTTTAAGATGAATAATATCGTATAATCTATCATCTTCGTTGATAGTATCAGAAAGTAAATCTTTTAATCCGTTTTCTGAAAAATATTTCTCTCCATTAAAAATTATGGTTAAACCCGGATTAAGGTACACATAGTTCTTAAGCATCTTGGCCACATACTCTGTGCGATATTTGTAGTGTTTAAAAATCGAATCATCGGGCACAAAGGTAACTTTGGTACCACGTCTGCGCGTTGTTTCTTCAAGAGAATCCTGATGGGTTAGGTTTCCTTGTTCAAACTCTGCAGCTGCCGATTTACCATCACGCGTAGATTCAACACGAAAATATGTAGATAGCGCGTTAACTGCCTTAGTACCTACACCGTTAAGTCCTACCGATTTCTTGAAAGCGCGGGAGTCATACTTACCACCGGTATTCATTTTGGATACTACATCTACAACTTTCCCTAGTGGAATGCCACGACCATAGTCTCGCACCACCACTTTATCGCCTTGGATGGAGATCTCGATGGTTTTACCAGCTCCCATTACATACTCATCGATTGAATTGTCGAGTACTTCTTTTAGTAAAATATAAATCCCATCATCTGCAGATGATCCATCGCCTAACTTACCAATATACATCCCTGGTCGCATACGAATATGCTCCTTCCAGTCTAGGGATCGTATATTATCTTCGGTATATTTGGTTTCCTTGCTCATAAAATTTTTGGGTAGAATGCCTGCTAATATAACGCTTCACTTACAGAATTAAAACAGCCTTCTTACAAAGTAATTAACAAATACTTAAAGAATTTTGTTGATTATTTGGTATGCAATGATTTATAAGAGATTTGATCTAAAATAACGTTTTATGTTTTGTTATATTATAGTACCAGAAATCATACAAAAGCGCGTACCGATCAGGATATTGCCCCTGCTAGGTGATATGAACGAGAAATATGATAAGTTTAGTAAGAAAATATAAGCATTCATATGTATTTACGAAAGTGCGCAAACGGAAATATCTGTACTTTTACAGAGATACAATTGCTGTAACACACTAGAGTAACTCTTATGAAAAAAAGATATATTTACATAACATTCGAAACTATATCAAAAACAATTATGATGTCAATCTAAATTTGGAGTTATTGTCCCATATTCAATTTGTTTCCAAGTATCACTTGTTACGCTTATTAAAAAAATATTATGGACTAACTCCAAGACAATACTTAATCGACAAAAGTATTGAGAAATCTAAAGAGTATCTCATAAGTAGAATGTCGGTAACTGAAACCTTTTTTGCTGTAGGATTTGAAAGTTTAGGGTCATTCAGCACTCTTTTTAAAACAAAAATAGGAAAATCACCTACAGAATTTCAAAAAGAGCAACTTTCAAGAAGCTAAATAGATTTGGAATTCTGAACTTTATAGTATAAATAAAACAAAGATGAAAGTAACACTAATTAGCATTCCAGTTCGAGACCAAGAAAAAGCATTGAAATTTTATACAGAAAAATTGGGCTTCATTAAGAAGAAGGACGTACCATTAGAAGGTGGTAATAGATGGGTAACCATAGTTTCAAAAGAAGCACAGGATGGGCCAGAATTATTATTAGAACCCGCTCCTAATCATTTTGAACCGTCTAAAGTCTATCAAGATGCATTGATGGATGCAGGAATTCCATACACCCAATTTGATGTTCAAAATGTTGACACAGAATATAAACGATTAACAAAACTTGGTGTAGAATTTAGTATGAAGCCAACTGAAATGGGGACTGTAAAAGTTGCAGTTTTTAATGATACCTGCGGAAATAATATTCAGCTCGTAGAAGAAGTATAAAACACTACCGCCATCGCAGGTAACCTTTACACAAACCTCTAAATCAAAAAATTTAATGAAAGAAAAACAGAAAAGATGAACACAAAAAAGCTAGTAACATTAAATCTTTTAATGACAGTGATAATTTGTAGTAATTCTTGTGTAAAAAAACAAGGATATAATAAAAGGTTACCTAGCGAACCCTCATCAATAACAGGAACCTGGAACCTGGAAACTAATATCAGGTACCACTATAAAGGGTAAGGACACTTTAGTAACAGATTACACTCATGACCAAGAAATGATAAAAATTATCACTAAGACTCATTTTGCATTTCTAAGACATGATTTAGAAAAGGGAACAGATGATAGTACTGCAATATTTGTAGCAGGTGGAGGCAAGTGTTTTATAAAAGATAATAAGTATATAGAGCATCTTGAATATTTCAATGCAAGAGAATGGGAGGGTAACAGTTTTGAATTTGAATATTTGATAGATGGAGACACCTTAATAACTAAGGGGGTTGAGAAGATTGAAGAGCTAGATATAAATTATTTCAACATTGAAAAGTATCTTAGGGTTGAAGAATAAAATTAAACAAGCATCTAACACGATGTCCTAATAATCAGTACAAGTGAATTTACCTATCGGAAATTCACTTGCATTAATTATCTTTAGGAACGGCAATAAGTACTCTCGTACTTTTCTTGCAACTGATTATATAAACCATTGTAGCCAATTTGACAAAGATGAAATTAAGAATTTTAATTATATCCTTTTTAGTTTTTTACGGTTGTAACAACTCTGAAAAAACTCAAAAAGAAGTCCCTAAAGCTTCTTCACTTACTACCGAAGAAAAAATCAATATTGTATTAGAAGGAAATCAAAGTCCAAACGCTGATATAATTGCAATAGATAGCTCAAAAATTGAAATCGAATCTTTTAAAGGTAAATTATTAATAATTGATTTTTGGGCTACATGGTGTTCCCCTTGCATAAAAGAAGCTCCTTTTTTCAAAAAAATGGCTGAAAAATATAAAAATTCTAATGTTGAATTTATCTCAATCTCAATTGATAATGATTTTTCGAACTGGAAAGACTATATTTTATGGGCAAACTGGAAAGGAAATAATTATTGGTACAATATGGATCGTAATCAACCCTTTTCATACCTAGTTTATTCCAAACCCAATTCGAAAAATGAATACGCATTTTCAATTAGGCTGCCCAAATATGTCATGATATCTCCAGATGGCGAAATTTTATGTAAATCTCGTATAGGTCCCACTAACCCAGAGTTTGAAATGTTAATAAAAAAGTATCTCAAATAAAAAGATGTAAAATCTGCGTAGTATAAAAAAAATCAGGGTAACATATTGCTTTGTAACAACACATAATAGAAACCATAGCAGATCTCCATGACGGATTTGTAGATTATTGTACGATGTTTGGTCATGAGGCAACTCCTTTTCCTAAAGAAATTGATATGAGTAGAGCTGGATCACCATTATATTGTGATACTCTGCTTGCTATATAAACAGTTCTGGAATCTCTAGGCATTCCAACTTTTAACTTAACCGGAACAGAAAAATCTATTTTAGCAAGTCTGACCCTCATATAAAAATGCTAGAATTTTGAAATACACACGATATCTATCCTGTTACAAAACACTAATCGAAAAACCCAACGAAACTTTTGATCATCTAAAAGCGCTTAAGTCAAGCTACAGAATTGTTCTGAAAGTGGTAAATACTCGATTTTATTTTTACCTTTAATACATATAAATCAATAGTCCACCCTATGTTCACACTCGAAGATCTGGCGCATATCAAAAAAAGAAAACAATTAATTCACATTGCAGATCAAAAAAACATTGATATTTCTAAGATCCAAAGAAGCTTAAGATATGAAGATGAGCTTCGAGCCTTACAAGCAGAGCTTGTAAATCTACAGCAATGGGTTGCCAAAAAGAAGCTTAGGGTGGCTATTCTTTTCGAAGGAAGAGATGCAGCTGGAAAAGGGGGGGCTATTAAACGGTTCACCGAGCACTTAAATCCCAGATCAATGCGTATTGTAGCACTTTCTAAACCGACAGAAGAAGAACAAGGACAATGGTATTTTAGAAGATACATAAAAGAATTACCTAATCCGGGTGAAATAGTGTTTTTTGATCGCAGTTGGTACAACCGGGCAGTTGTAGAGCCCGTTATGGGTTTTTGCACAAAAAGACAGTACAATAAGTTTATGGTTCAGGTTCCGGGGTTTGAACACATGTTATATGAAGACGGAGCAATTGTGATCAAATTCTGGTTTTCGATATCAAAAGAAGAACAGAAAAAGAGATTTGATTCCCGAATGCAAAATCCATTAAAAAAATGGAAATTTAGTCCGGTAGACATGAAAGGTCAGCAACTATGGAATAAATACACCAAATACAAAGAACAAATGTTCTCTAAAACCCATACTACTTTTAGCCCCTGGATTATTGTTAAAACAAATGATAAAAAAACAGCTCGCTTGGAAAGTATCAGATATGTACTCTCTATGTTTGATTATATAGGTAAATCAAAAGCTAAAACTACGCTGTTACCAGATCCAAATGTTATAGTAAGATACCACCGATACATAGAGCAAATAGACATATAATATGACAACAGCCAAAAAAAAAGAAATCCTGAACATAAGCGACGAAGATTTACAGATATTAAACTCACCCATTGGGCTTAGGTATCTGTTTAATGATAAAAAGACAGATATTTCTAAAGCTTTACGAATGGCAAAATATGAACTAAAGTTAAGAGAGCTACAAATAGAACTTATAAAGCTTCAAAACTGGTACATTGAAAACAACAAAAAAATTGTCATTCTTTACGAAGGTCGTGATGCTGCAGGAAAAGGAGGCGCTATAAGAAGACTCACGGCACATCTTAATCCAAGACATTTTCGTAAAGTAGCTTTACCAAAACCTACCAGCGAAGAACAAGGCCAGTGGTATTTTCAGCGGTATGTGAACCAATTGCCAAAGCCCGGTGAAATGGTTCTTTTTGACCGCAGTTGGTACAATCGTGCTGTTGTAGAACCCGTAAATGGATTTTGTACAGAACAACAATATCGTACGTTTATGGGGCAGGTAAATGAATTTGAAAGAATGATTCTGGAATCGAATACTCATTTGATCAAGTTATATTTCTCTATCACAAAAGAAGAGCAAGAATTGCGGTTTAACGATATCAAAACTAGTCCTCTTAAAAAATGGAAAATGACTCCTGTTGATGAGCGTGCGCAAGAACTCTGGGATGAGTATACAAAGTATAAAGTCAAAATGTTTGAGCATACGAATACAGAACTGTCGCCATGGATCGTCATTGAAGCAGATCGAAAAACCAAAGCCCGAATTGAAGCTATACAATATATTCTCAATACTATTCCCTACAGATAATTGATTTTTCAAACAAAAGCTTAACCTTTCAGCCAGGCATTTCTCAATTCCAACTGCTTTGTAGTAGGATTTTCGACTGTTGTGAGTTTTTTCCCTGTTGTATAAGACTTTGTAACTTTAGTTTTTATCACCACATCCTCTCCGTCTCTATTTAACTTAATTTCTAAGTCATCACCTTCCTCCCATTCTAGAGTGGTACCAAGAACCTTATTTACATTTTGAATGGTTACTTTAGTACCGTTAAGCTCAATAACATCGTCATTAGCTTTCACTCCGTTATCCGCCCAAAAGCTATTATCTTCGACCTGCTCGGTAAAAAATATGGTACCTGCAGCCATATTTCCTGCAAAAATCAATTCCCTTCCATTCTGGACATAGTTTGTTTCTATTTTCTGTGTTTTGATCTCTAATCCTACTTTATTAAAAAACTCTTGATAGTTGATTGGAGTAATCCCTTCAACATGGGTTTTCAAGAATTTTCCCACAGAAGGATATGTCATCTCTGTAATTTCTGCTATGATTTTATCATCATCAAAAGGTTTGTTTTCACCATACTTAAGAGATAATTCTTTCATCAAAGACAAAATTCCTCTATTTCCATCACTTGCCTCACGCATCAAAATATCTATACACATACCTATCAATGCTCCTTTTTCATAAACGTTGGCATAATTAGGCGCATAGGGTGTGTCTAAAATATTTTCGCTCATCTCTGTAAAACTCATCGCATTATCATATGCTGTAGCGTTTTCGATTTTATCTTGTATCTTAAGGAAAAAATCTTGCTCGTCTATCAATCCCTGATTAACCTGGAAAAGCGTTGCGAAATATTCTGTCACTCCTTCATACATCCATAAATGCTTAGAAAACGTTGGAGCATTATAATCAAAGTAATGCACATCTTCAGAATGTACACTAAGTGGAGTAACTATATGAAAAAATTCGTGAGATACCACATCGATCATTGCTGAAGCTAATGCATCATCAGGAATCTGTTCTGGCAGTACTACAACAGTAGAAGTATGATGTTCTAGAGCCCCAAATCCAGTGGGGGAATTTTGTTCACCAGAAGCTAAATATAAGTAAATATCATATCTAGGAGTACTATTAATATCGCCAAGATATGCTTTTTGTGCTTTCATCATTTTAAATACAGTTTCTTTAATTTTTGAAGCTGTATGTACTTTGTTAGGAGAATAAACACTTAGTACAATTTTTATATCTCCGACTTGAAATTCTTCGATATCCAGATTACCATACATCATAGGATTATCAGTAATTTCAAAATAGCGAGTCGCAAAATATTTATCAATTGTATTTGATCCATCTTCGCTGACCTCAGAACCTATTTTTTGCAAAGCAGAAGTTCTTTTCATTGTAGTAGGCGCCTTAATTTCTAACGAATATTGATTATTTTTCAAAACATCAAAATAACCTATAAAACCGTGAAGATTGAGCACGAAATTATCAGGCTCTATGTTGGTGCCTGAAGGAGAAAAAGGAGCGCCAACCGTTACATTTTCAATATCGTAGGTATCATTTACTTTATACTCAATTTTATCGAGTTGCTTTGCATTGGCTATTAACCAAGTATTGTCATCGAGACTTTCTGTATTGATTTCATTTCCTTCATAGTCAAAAGCCTTAAAATCATCTACATATTTTCCAAAATTGCTAACTGAATAAGTCCCCTGAACCACTTTTGGTAGATAATATTTTACTGTGTCTTGTACAAATCGTCCGGGATTAATGGTAACAGGCACTTTATCATCTGCTGTTTGGGTTAAATCCATAACTGTTGCTACAGGAACATTGGTCGAATTATCATTTGAAGGATTCTGTACTCCACATCCTACCAACAATAAACCAATAGAAATCCTGGCTAATGTATTTTTCATTTGATCTAAATCTATATTTACTTATGCTAAACTCTAAAAAGAAACGTTTGTTACAATTTCGTTACGCAAAATATGCATTTTGTATAGACTTTGGCTTACTTTTATCACTTTTTAATTACAAAAGCTTACATTTTTTGAATTTAATAATTGACAAATATACACTGCATTTTTCTAGAGAAACTAATTCCTTACCTCCAGATAAAACTACGATCATTTTCTTACATGACTCTCTGGGATGTGTAGAACTTTGGAGGGATTTCCCAAAGAGTATAGAATCAATTTGTAACTGTAACGTACTTTCTTACGATAGACATGGGTATGGAAAATCCTCTCCTTTTACGGTTATTCAAAGAAATAATGACTATCTTCTTACGGAAGCTATGATCTTAGGAAAAATTCTGGATCAATTAAGCCTTTCTAGAGTAGTTTTATTTGGTCATAGTGATGGTGGTAGTATAGCTTTGTTGGCAGCTGCTCTATTCCCAGAAAAAATAACTGGTATTATCACTGAAGGAGCTCATGTGTTTGTTGAAAAAGAGACAATCAAAGGAATCAAAGAGGCAGTACGATTGTTTAAAAATACAAATTTAAAAGAGCGACTATTTAAATATCATGGTGAAAAGACAGACGCTGTTTTTAAAATGTGGACAGAAACCTGGCTTTCTACTTCTTATAAATCATGGAACATCGAGAAATATCTTCCTAAAATAAAATGCCCGTCTCTTATTATTCAGGGAGAAAATGACGAGTATGGCACTCTGGAACAAGTCTATTCCATTGTTAAAAATACCACAGGAGAGTCTAACTCTTTAATACTCAAAAATGTTGGTCATAGTCCGCACAAGGAAAATCCGCAAAGTGTAATTGAAAAAGTTAATCAATTTTTACACAAAATCGGTATATCATGTTAAAGAATTGATAAATTCTATATTTCTTGATATTTATTTAAAAACTTGTAACAATTATCTTTAAATCATTTCACTATGCAATTCATCAAATCAACTTTTTTGCTATTCTTGATTATGTCTGTCTGTAATGCTCAAGAAAAACTCGAATATCAAAAACCTCCAAAAGAAATTTT
The DNA here is from genome assembly GCA_947500845.1 of uncultured Aquimarina sp. GTDB lineage: Bacteria > Bacteroidota > Bacteroidia > Flavobacteriales > Flavobacteriaceae > Aquimarina > Aquimarina celericrescens. The sequence continues at coordinate 506,305 of CANMTP010000001.1, read as the reverse complement.
AGACCTTGTAGATGTTAAGTTAGCTCCTTCAGTAAGAGTAGATTCAAAAGGAGCAAATCTTGTATTCTTGTACAGAGATAGTTACAAAACAATTTCAGAATTATCAGAAAAAGAAATGCGATTAGCCGGATTACGAATTAATCCCAAAACAAATATTTCTAGTAGAGCTAATTATTTTAACGATGTAAAAGTTAAAAAAACTTTGGATAAAGAAGCAAAACAAGTTACAGGACTTCCTAAAAATCCAAGAATAACAAATTTCGTTTGGTCTCCGGATCAGAGTAAAGCTGCATTTACCAATACCACCGTAGGTGGAGTTGAACTTTGGATTTTGAATATTTCAGAAGCGAAAGCGACAAAAATCACTGATGGTTTTATTAATGCAAACATGCAAAGCCCCTTTAAATGGTTTAGAGATAACTCGGCCTTATTGGTGAAGTTTATACCAAGTACTCGAAAATCTCTTATTGATGCTCAAAAAGCTATTCCGGTAGGACCTACAATTACTATAAGTGATGGAAAAAAAGCTCAAAATAGGACTTATCAAGATCTATTGAAAAATCCAAATGATGAATATAATTTTGAACAGTTAGCAATTTCTGAAATTAAAAAAGTTACCCTAGATGGAAAAACGGAAAATTGGGCTCCAGCCGCAATGTACAGTAATTTTTCATTTTCACCAGATGGGAAATATGTTATTGCTACCGAAATTCAAAAACCGTTTTCGTACATAGTACCTTACAGACGTTTTCCGCAAGAAACCAAACTGTATAAACATTCTGGCGAAATCGTTAGAACTGTAAACAAGGTACCTCTTACAGAAGTACTTCCAAAAGGATTTATGGCAACACGCACCGGAAAAAGATCTATGACATGGCGTTCGGATCGATCGGCCACGTTAGTTTGGACAGAAGCTTTGGATAAAGGCGATCCCGAAGTTGAAGTTGAATATCGAGATGAAGTGTTTCAGCTTGAAGCCCCATTTACAGGAAGTCCAAAGTCTATTTTAAAAATGATCAATCGTTTTGGAGGTATCCAATGGACCAATGAGGAAGTGGCCGTTGCCTATGATTATTGGTGGAATACCCGAAACACTAAAACTTATATTTTTAATCCATCAAAACCTGGTCAAAAACCAAACATAATTCACGATCGAAATTATCAAGACAGATATAGCGATCCAGGAAGGCCAGTTACCATAAAGAACACGTACGGATATTCTGTGATTAATATCGAAAATAATAATATTTATATGATTGGAGATGGTTATACCAAGGAAGGCCAATTCCCATTTATAGATAAATTCAGTTTAAAATCCAATACCTCCTCTCGCGTATATGAATCAAAATATACTGATAAAGTAGAGAATATTTATACGGCAATTGATTTAAAAAAAGGAGAGTTTTTGGTAAGAATAGAATCTCCCAATGAATACCCCAATTATTATATTCGCAATATTAATAAAGAAAATGAACTTACTCAAATAACGTCTTTTGAGAACCCTTTTGCAAGTCTACAAAATGTTCACAAAGAAGTAATCAAATATAAAAGAGATGATGGATTAGAATTATCAGGAACTCTTTATCTGCCCGTTGGATATGATGAAACTAAAAAAGAAAAAATACCCATGATTCTATGGGCATACCCAAGAGAATTTAAGGATAAAAGTAGCGCTTCACAATCTACCTCGAACCCAAATGAGTTTACTTATCCTTTTTGGGGTTCTATGCTATATTGGGTTACAAGAGGTTATGTTGTATTAGATGGTGCATCTTTCCCTATTGTTGGGGAAGGTGATGAAGAACCTAATGATTCTTTTAGAAAACAATTAGTCGCAAATGGTAAGGCCGCTATAGATGCAGTAGATTCATTAGGATATATTGATCGAGATAGAGTAGCTGTTGGAGGCCACTCGTATGGAGCATTTATGACCGCTAATTTGCTATCGCATTCTAATTTGTTTGCTGCAGGTATTGCCAGAAGCGGGGCTTACAATAGAACTCTTACTCCTTTTGGTTTCCAAAGCGAAGAAAGGAGTTACTGGGAAGCTCCAGAGGTGTATTACAATATGTCCCCTTTTATGCATTCAGATAAGATGAAGACTCCTTTATTATTGATTCATGGTCAGGCTGATAATAATTCGGGAACATATCCCTTGCAAAGTGAACGATACTTTAATGCCCTAAAAGGGTTGGGAGCAACGACTAGATTAGTTATACTGCCCAAAGAAAGCCATGGGTATAGAGCCAAAGAGTCGATTCTTCATTTGCTATGGGAGCAGGATCAATGGTTAGAAAAATATGTCAAAAATAAGAAGAGTCCTAAACAACAAGGAACTAATTGAATAGTGCACTTAAAAAAGACTATGACAACAATAATTATAGTCTTTTTTAAGGCAAAAGATTTTTGGCAATAATATCTCTAAGGTCATTTTTATTCAATGGCTTATTGATAATATCATTCATGCCGATTTCCAGACACTCTGCCTTTACTTCACTTAGTTCTGATGCAGTTAGTGCTATTATTGGCGTAGTTTGATCAAATTCTCTTATTCGTTTCGTAGCCTCGATACCATTTAAATAGGGCATATTAAGATCCATTAAAATCAGGTCGAAATCTTCTTTTTGAACCATTTGTAAGGCATTGAAGCCATTTTCAACAATGGTACATTCATATCCAATAAGATTTAGCAGGTTTTTAGTCACTATTTGATTGATCTTATTGTCCTCGGCAACCAAAATCCTTCTAAATTTTTGGTTGATACCACTATTTTCCAGATTTAATTCATTTCCCCCTCTTTCATCGATAATCTCCAATGTTAAGTCAAAATAAAACTTTGTACCTCTTCCCTCCTTGCTATCGAGATGAATTTCACTATTCATCATCTCTAAAAGATTTTTTACAATAGACAATCCTAATCCAGTTCCTTCTGATTTATTAAATTCTCTTCCAACTTGCGAAAACTTCTCGAAGACGAATTCCTTTTTGTCTTCTGGAATGCCTACACCATTATCCTCGACTTCATAACGAATAGTAATCTGGTCTTTATCAATTGACAGAATTTTTACTCTAAGCCATATTTTTCCATTTTCTGTGAACTTGGCTGAATTTCCGATTAGGTTAATAAGCACTTCAGATAATTTAAGAGAATCCACACTAAGTACTTCAGGAAGTTCTTTTTGCACTTCTAAAATAAGTTCATTGTTCCTATTTTTTGCCTGATATTCAAAAGAATATAATAGGTTTTGAGAAAGTTGAAGAAGATTGGTTGGAGTTTTTGTAAGTTTTTCAGCATTAGATTCTATTTTACTTATTTTCAATACCTTGTTAATAAGATCAAGAAGATAATCTCCCGAAAATTTTAAGGAATTAAGCAATTTTTTATGCTTGGCTTGAATTTCATTATCCTCAAGTAGCAATGTAGTAATCCCCACTACGCCATAGAGTGGAGTCCTGAGCTCGTGACTTACTGTTGAAATAAATTGAGACTTAATACTGGTTAATTTTTCAGCTTCAATCTTTGCCTGAATTAATTGTTCATTTTTCTCTTCTAAAACTTTACTAAGTTTTTTCTTTGACCTATAGCCTCGATAAAAGAAAAATATCCCGGCAAGCATCAGCATAAGACCAATTGAAATTATAGTAATTAATTTATTGCTCTTTGCTATTTTTGCTAGATACTCTTTTTCTTTTGTAGTGACTTCTAACTCTCTTTGAAATTTGTCTAAACTAAAACTTGCATTTGCAATTTCTATTCGTTTCAATTTTTCTTCATCGAATAGCTTATCCTTGTAATACAAATATTTATTAATATTATAATATGCAGAGTCTATATTATCCTGTTTTTTGAAAGCGTCAGACTTTGCCTTATATGTATCTGTAAGTACAGAAAGTATTTCTTTTTCTTCTACATCTTCTATAACTTCGTTAAATAATTTATTTGCTTTTTGTATCTCATTCTTTCCAACATAATATCTGCCTAGTAAGTATTTAACATCGCAAATAGCAACAATATCCCCAGAATCTTTGGCTAGTTTTTCAGCCCTTTTCAAATAAGGGTATGCCATGTCAAACTCTTCTTCATCTATATAGGTCCAGCCAATATTTAATATTGGTGCAAGTTTTTCTGATTCGACCTTAATTTTTTCTGCGATTTGTAGAGATTGATTATAGTAGTAAAGTCCTCTTTCAATATTTTTATATCCTTCAGAATATACATTACCCAATCCGTTTAAACTACGTAATATTCTAATTGAATCGTTGGTTTGTTTTGAATATTTAAGGGATTCTTTATAGTGAATTTCTACATTTTTAAAATCTTTGACGATCTCATAATTACTTGCCATCAAATAGTGACCAATAGTTTTGTAGGTGTCACTATCTATTTGATATGCAAGATCTATTATCTTAATAGCGTAATCTAGTGATTCTTTAATCCTATATTGAGCAAGAAAATCACTAGACCTTTTTTTATAAGTTAATAAACTATCATGTATAGTCTTGTTTGCCAAGTCCTGACTATTAGCAAAGCATACGCTCCCTATAAAGCATTGTAAAACAAATATTATTCTTAAGGCCCCCAAATTATAAATTTATACTATTCAATGCTTCCATCGAATACTTTATTACTAAAAATTTATACCCCCAAGTAAATGAGAACTTTTAATTATTGGTTTAAATTAAGGAAAAAACATTAAAAAGCATTTAAAATAGTATTGATATCTCTTATAGCATACTATTTTTTGTATTGCCGTATTATGAAAAAGATGGTAATTTCAAAAAAATACCTCTTTTGAGTAATTTCAAAAGAGGCTATAAAAATACTTTTAGAATTGCCTAAACATTGAATAAGAAATGCATTACATCTCCGTCGTTTACTATATACCCCTTACCTTCTACTCCTAATTTTCCGGCTTCTCTTGCTTTGGCTTCACTACCATAACTTACAAAATCATCATATTTGATAACCTCTGCTCTAATGAAACCTTTTTCAAAGTCTGTGTGTATTACCCCGGCAGCTTGCGGTGCTGTCGCACCTATATTTACGGTCCATGCCCTAACTTCTTTGACTCCTGCGGTAAAATATGTATGCTGGTTAAGTAATTTGTATGCTGCGCGAATTAATACAGAAGCTCCAGGTTCTTCTAGTCCCATATCTTGCAGAAACATTTGTCTTTCTTCATAATCATCAAGCTCGGTTATATCTGCCTCGGTACCCACGGCTAATACGATTACTTCTGCATTTTCTGAAGCTACAGCTTCTTTTACCTTATTTACATACTCATTGCCGCTAACTGCTGATCCTTCATCTACATTACAAACATATAATACTGGCTTATCGGTAATAAACTGCAGCGGTTTAACATAAGCCAACCGATCATCATCAGAGATATCAATTGCTCTTACTGAGACCCCGGCTTCCAGTCCTTCTTTTAGTTTTAATAAAACTGCTTCTTCTTTTTGCGCCTCTTTGTTGCCGGTTTTTGCAGCGCGTTTTACCTTATCGAGTTTCTTTTCTACACTTTCAAGATCTTTCAATTGTAATTCAATATCTATGGTCTCTTTATCTCTTATTGGGTCTATAGATCCATCTACATGAACAATATTATCATTATCAAAACATCGTAAAACGTGTATAATAGCATCGGTTTCGCGAATATTACCTAAAAATTGATTCCCTAAACCTTCACCCTTACTCGCCCCTTTTACTAACCCCGCAATGTCAACAATCTCTACTGTTGCCGGAATGACACGCTCTGGATTCACAAGTTCTTCTAATTTTTCCAGTCTTATATCCGGAACATTTACTACACCAATATTTGGTTCAATAGTACAGAAAGGAAAATTTGCACTCTGCGCCTTGGCATTTGACAAACAGTTGAATAAAGTTGATTTTCCTACATTTGGTAATCCTACGATTCCTGCTTTCATAATAATTGTAAAATAGTATTTGAGACACATTTTAGTTATCTCATTTTTTAAGAGTGCAAAGATAACAGTATTATTGCGTATCATACAAGTACAGATGCACAAGATTGAAAAATCGCACCTTGTTTGTAAGGTATTGAAAAACAGAATTTTATATCATATTTTCATTTTTTTGTAATTTTGAAGTCCAACAGGTAAACACAATGAAAACTTTTAGAATTCTAACTTTAGTATCATTTATGAGCTGTGCATCAATAGTGGTTGCACAAACCGAAGAAGGTAAATCCAAGGAAAATTCATCAAAAGAAACAGTGACTAAGATCATTCGGATCAAAGGGCCAAATGGTGAGGAAAAGGTTATAAAAAAACAGGAAGTTATTACCAAAAAGAGTGAAATCAAACTCAATCCAGGCGATGAAGATAAAACAAATCAGGCGGCAACATACACAGATGCAGAGGTCCAAGTACAAAAATCACATTCTTCTTCTGATCAAGATTCATACACTTTGATCAAAGAGAGTAACGGATATCGTATTACTCTTTTAAGTAAATCAGGAAACAAAATATCAAAAGCAAGACCCGTAAGTAGTGGATATTACATCATAAATATGGGGGAAAAAGATAACTGTCTTGGACATTTCGATAAGGAGAAAAACCTTATTTTAGAAAGATATGATCCTAAATCTGATCAAGTGATAACTACGGTTTACAAAGTGAAATAGTCTTCTATTAAAAAGCTTTTACCATAATATTACGATTGGATCTGTAAGATTTGACTTTTGAAATCGCAATAAATAAGTATACTGTTAATTATTTATTAGATTCGATGTGTTTAGGGTAATTCTTACTTATATTAGCAAGAATAATCTTAAAACCTTAAATCATGTTACAACGTATTTTAAAACTAGAAGGAGTTGAAAAACTAAACAGAAAAAAGCAACAACAAATTCATGGTGGTGGATGGCCAACCAATGAAAGAGATTGTATTCTCTGCGGTGGTGAATGGGGTGCTCCATTATGCCGGTTACCTATTGATTCAGTCTGCCTTTAAAATTTAATTATTTTAACTAAAGTTACAAGAGCCTTATCCAAAAAGGCTCTTTTTTTGTATTCTATTTATGTTCATTTCCACTAAAATTATGTCTAAATAATTAACTTTTAAATATCTTTAACATCACAATCATCCTAAATAAACACTCTTTACATGAAAAAACTCACTATTCTTTTATTCGTTTTATTTGCTAATATTTGTCTAGGTCAGCAAATTGTTAGTGGTACAGTTACAGATGCTTCAGGAGTACCGCTACCCTTTGTCAATATTTTAGAAAAAGGTTCTGAAAAAGGAACCACTACAGACGACCAAGGTAATTATACCATAGCGGTAGATGCCAACGCAACCCTTATTTTTAGTTTTATAGGTTTTCAAACTCAAGAAATACAAGTAGGAACTCAAGAAAAAATTGATGTAACGCTATTAGAAGGAGAGGCTCTAAGCACTATTGTTGTTGTTGGTTCGAGAAGTCCAAAACGTACTGCCACTGATACTCCTGTCGCAATAGACATCATAGATATGCAGGATATCATAACCAAAAGTGGTAAGATAGAAATTAATGAACTCCTACAATATACTGCTCCTTCCTTTAATGCCAACAAGCAATCAGGTTCTGATGGTGCCGACCATATTGATCCTGCTACTTTAAGAGGTCTGGGGCCAGATCAAACGCTCGTACTAATTAACGGTAAGAGAAGACACTCCTCTTCTTTGATCAATATTTTTGGTACTCGAGGACGAGGGAATTCGGGAACAGATCTTAATGCAATTCCAGCTTCGGCGATTAAAAGAATTGAAGTTTTAAGGGATGGTGCAGCGGCACAATATGGATCTGACGCCATTGCGGGAGTGATTAACCTTGTTTTAAAAGATAATGTCAATAAATTAACAGGAAGTATTAGTTATGGGGCATACAATACAAATGCGCAAGGAGATTTTCCCGATGGGACTCCCAATACGGATGGAAACCGTTTAGATACTGATGCTGATGGAAATCGTATTGGCGATGACCAGGATTTTGACGGAGGATCTGTAAAAATAACTGCAAATTATGGGGTCGAAGTTGGTGAAAGAGGTTTTGTTAACGTTACCACAGAGTTTTTAAGTAAAAATAAAACACTCAGACCTGGTTTCGATTTTAGAAGAGGGTTTGGTGAGGCTGCCATAGATGGCTTCAATATTTTTATTAATTCGGGTATACCGCTATCAGAAAAAACAGAATTATATGTTTTTGGTGGTAGAAACTATCGTGATACAGACGCATTCGCATTTACCCGTAATGGTGGTGAACGTGTGGTTACAGAAATATATCCTAATGGCTTTACACCAAGAATTACTTCCAATATCATCGACAATTCTGTTTCTGCGGGTATTAGAACAGAAACAGATAGTGGCTGGAAAATTGATATAAATAATACCTGGGGTAAGAACAACTTTCATTATTTCATAAAAGGAACATTGAACGCATCTCTGGAAGCTGTTTCTCCAACCGATTTTGATGCTGGTGGCCATAGTTTAAGTCAAAATACAACTAGTCTTGATTTTTCTAAATACCATCCGAATATTCTAAAAGGATTAAATATAGCTTTTGGTACAGAATATAGAACAGAGAACTTTACAATTTTTGCTGGTGAAGAAGGATCATATGCTACCTTCGATTCTAATGGTACGGCAGTCAATTCTAATACCAATTTTTTAGATCTACCTTATTTTAGACCTAACGGAAATTTCGTCACAACAGATTTTGATGCATCTGGAGATGGTTTTCAAACCGATTTATTTATTGATGCAGATGGTTTAGCTCAAAATTCTAATGGAGATTATGTGGCTCGAGCTACAGTAGATGATGCTAACGGAAACAGACCATTAATTGTTGTTACAGATCCTAACGACCGACAAAGAATTGATGAACTTGCTATTCAAAGACCTGGTGGTTCACAAGGTTTTCCTGGATACAGCCCGGCTAATGAAGTGGATCGTTCGAGATCGAATTTATCGATTTATGCAGATGCAGAATTGGACATTACTGATAGTTTTTTACTAGGAGGTGCGGCAAGATTCGAAAACTACAGTGATTTTGGAAGTACCATCAACGGTAAACTAGCATTTAGAATAAAAGCAACTGAAGACATCAATATTCGAGGATCTGTGAGTACAGGATTTAGAGCTCCTTCTCTAGCACAAATCTATTACAATTTAAGATTTACAGATTTTCAAGGTGGTACAGCTACCGAAACCTTACTTTCACCTAATAACAGTCCGGTTACAGCATCCTTTGGAATTGACGCTCTTGAAGAAGAAACTTCTATAAATGCTGCTGTTGGTGTTACCGCAAATATTGGCAATTTTACAGCTACCGTAGACGGTTATTTGATTAATGTCGAAGATAGAATAGTATTAACGGGTACGTTTGCTGCGCCTCAAATTCCCAATGTTAATGAAGCGCAATTTTTTGCCAATGGTGTGGATACAGAAACCATTGGTCTTGATATCATACTTTCATGGAAAGGAAACTATGATTTTGGAAATATTTCTGCAACTTTGGCTGGTAACATTAATGATATGACGATTGAAGAGGTTAAGAATGGTGACCTGGATGAAAGTATTTTCTTTGGAGAAAGAGAAAAAGCTTTTCTATTGGCTTCTGCTCCAGAAAGTAAATTTACCTTCAACACAACCTATAGCAAGGAAAAATTTAATGCTGGTATTGCTTTAACTCGTTTTAGTGAAATCACTCTCATAGATTTTGCAGATACTGAAGATAATTACAGTGCAAAAATTGTCGCCGATCTCAATCTTGGTTATAGCCTAACCGATAATCTGAAATTGACAATAGGTGGAAACAATATTACTAACGAGTATCCAGACCAACAAAACGACGGAGAAACCGAAGCGGGAGGATATTGGGATGCTGTGCAAATGGGATTTAGCGGAGCGTATTATTATGCCAGGTTAGATTTCAATTTCTAAAAAACTATACCCATCATAAAAAATGCCATTTCGGAAACGATGATGGCATTTTTTATGCTCTATTTACAAAAGTTTTCACAAATGATTTTCTTTATTTGTAAAAGATGGTTTATGCAACGTAATTTTGCATTAAAATTAATTCTAGACCACATTCATGAAAGAATTAACCCGTTATTTTTATAATCTCTTTGTATCAAAAGGATTTTCAGAAAGCACTGCAGAATACTTGAATCTAATAATTGATGTTATTATTCTGGTAATTAGCATCTTAGTTTTAGATCTGGTAATAAAAAAAGTGTTTGTCACAATTTTTAAAGCCTATGCCTCAAGATCTAAAAACACTTTTGATGATTACCTGGTCAAAAATAAAACTTTTGATTATTTAGCTCATATTATTCCACTTTCGCTAATTATCTGGATTTTACCCGAATTGTTTATCGCTTTTCCAACAGCAGAAAGATATCTTGAATTACTATTTGATATCATGGCTATAGTTTTGGTTATTTGGATTGTGAGAAGTGTTTTAAGAACATTTAGAGACTTTTTAAAATCCTTAAAATCTTTTAAGGACAAGCCTATAGACAGTTATGTACAGGTATTTATGATTTTTGCATGGTCTATTGGGGCTATTTTGATATTCTCTTCAATAACCGGAAAACCGATCTGGACATTTCTAACGGCATTGGGAGCTATGTCTGCCATAATCCTTTTGATATTTAAAGACACTATTTTAGGTTTTGTTGCCAGTGTACAAGTAGCCGTAAATGACACGGTAAGAATTGGTGATTGGATCACTATGGATAAATATGGAGCAGATGGAGATGTAATTGAAATAAATTTATCCTCGGTAAAAGTGCAGAATTTCGACAAAACCATTACCACAATCCCAACCTATTACCTAACTACAGATTCTTTTAGAAACTGGCGAGGAATGATGGATTCTGGCGGAAGAAGAATAAAAAGATCTTTATTAATTAAGACATCAAGTATTTCATTTTTATCAAACGAAGATATCTTTAAGCTTAAAAAAGTAGCACTTATTCATGATTATTTAGAGAGTATCCAGCTAGAGATAAATCTTTTTAACACCCAAAATAGTATCAACAAGGAAATTCCTATAAACGGTAGAAACCTAACAAACATGGGTGTTTTCAGAAAATATGTAGAATCATACTTAGAAAACCACCCGTATATCAATCAAAAAATGACCATTATGAGTCGGCAATTAGAACCTACTGCTCAGGGAATTCCACTAGAGATATATGCATTTAGCAATGACAAAGTTTGGAAAAATTATGAGAAGATAATGGCCGATATTTTCGATCATTTATTATCTGCAATACCATATTTCAATTTAGAAGTATTCGAATTGAGTTTTACTACAGAAAATTAATTTATATAAATCCGTATTAAGTTTTATGATTACAAGTTTTAGATTAATTAGTTACCTGGAAGGCATTTCATATTTACTTATTTTATTCGTTACCATGCCTTTGAAATATATGTTTGAGTCTCCAGAACCAAATAAAGTGATTGGTATGGCTCATGGTCTTTTATTTCTACTCTATATCGTATTCGCTTTTGTAATACGACCAGAAAAACAATGGAACAATAAAACCCTAGGTATTGTACTACTTTGCTCAATCATACCCTTCGGAACTTTTTGGATGGATAAGAAGTATTTGAGTGTGTGAGTGTGTAAGAAAAGCAATTATCAGTCTTGATCTGAACTCAAATACTCACTTACTAACAAACTCAATCACTACTCAGGATATTCTATTCTTAAATGATAAATGTTAGTTAGTTTGCGTTTAAATACTTTTTTGATTTGTTGAATTTCTTTAAAAGTTATGTTTGCATTAATAAACTGGTCGTTTTCCATTTGTTTTGTAACTATCTTTTCTACAAATGTATCAATAAGGCTACTAGTTGGATTCTTTAAACTCTTTGAAGCCGCCTCTACACTGTCGCTCATCATTAAAATTGCTGTTTCTTTAGAGAACGGTTTTGGTCCAGGATACTTAAAATCTTCAATGTTAGCATTTTCATTACTTTCCTTTTCTTTCGAATAAAAATAATATACAGAGCTAGTACCATGATGGGTTCTGATAAAATCAATGACACGATCTGGCAACTTGTATTTTTTGGCAATCTCTACTCCCCTTATAACATGATTTATAATGATTTTGGCGCTTTCTTTTGGAGACAAAACGTCATGAGCATTACCCGAAGCAGATTGATTTTCGGTAAAATACGTGGGGTTAACCATTTTTCCTATATCATGATACAATGCTCCTACTCTTACCAGCATTGCATTAGCTCCAATTTCATTGGCCGCTGCCTCTGCAATATTCGCTACATTTAATGAATGATGGAAAGTTCCCGGGGCCTTATTTGATAATTCTTTCAGTAAAACCGAATTGGTATCACTTAGTTCCAGTAAGGATACATCAGAGATTAATCCAAATAGTTTTTCGTAGGCATAAATTAAAGGATGAACAATTAGCGTGGCAAATCCACTGATAACAAACAAGACAACAGTTGTCCAGTCTATATTACTTATACTACCTTCATGAATGACGTGAAAAGCGATGTACGCAATGATATAGATCAAGGTAATTTGTCCAACCGAAATGAATAGGTTTGCCCTCTTGAATGACTCCGAAATAGTTAGTATAGTTACAATCCCGGCAATAATTTGTAAAAAAGTATACTCATAACTATTTGGCACTACAAAACCTAATATGAGAACGGTAACTACATGGGTAAACAACCCTAGTCTTGAATCAAAGAAAGCTTTTAACACCAATGGAAGAATACATAAGGGCACTACATAGATATAATCTGACCTGTATTTAACTACCAAGGTGGTAACCAATACCATAAAAATGATATTAAAAAAGATAAAAGTTACCTGGGCATTATTTGCATAAATTTCCTTTCTGTATTTTCTAATAAACAATAACAACATCATCAGTGCAAGAGAAACCAACAAACAATACCCCAAGACTATCCAGTAGAAATTTTTATCGCTCCAAACTTGTGATTCATACTCTGCCTTCAAAGAATTCAGAATTTGCAGTTTATCCCCCTCAACCACTTCTCCTTTAGCAATAATTCTGCTTCCACGGGAAACTCCTCCTCTAGTAGTCAATACTTTGGCCAACTCGTTTTCCAGTGTACTTTCAGTTAATTTATCATTCAGCCTAACATTGGGTTTTACCAGATCAAAAAACAAGGCTACAAATCCACTTTTAAACTTGATATACTCACTCTTGTCAATTCTCGAATTAATAAGTTTTGTAACTGCATCTGGTGTGAGTATTTGTCCGAATGTAATTGCCTCTGCTTTGTTTCCTTTATTTAAGAATATTTGTCGTTTATTTCCATAAGAGTATGCTTCTTGTAATACTCCGTATCTATAGATATCATTAAGTAAAATTCTTCCAAAAAGTTTAGCTTGGTCTCGAGAACTGCTTTGGCTTAATGTTTTAAGATTGCTCACAAAAGCTTCATCATAAGATTCTTTGGCAGTATTGGCAATAATAGTATCATACTCAAAATACGGAATGATATTATCGGTGATACGTTTTTTTTCAGTTTCTATTTCCTCTTCAGTCTTTGCAATAGCAAAGTCAAAAGGGGCATACAGATTCTCATACTGCCAAGGCTTTCCTTTAGCAAATTCATATTTAAAAATTCCTCCCTTAGGAAATAAATACACAATAAGTGTTGCGGTACATATAAAAAGAAAAATCTTATATATAGCGGATTTCTTTTTATATACTGTGTCCAAAAATCTTCTCAAAATTATGATATATAAGTTTTTCAAAAGTACTAAATCAAAGTTAGAAGTACTTAGAATTTATAAATTTAGATGTACAATATATGATAGACTTACTCCTTAATTGATTAGTGAGTTTTACACTAGATAAATATAAATAGAGAAAAATTAAATTATAGTCTACCAAAAAACTTACTGAATATATGCTCATATGTCTCGGGTATTCTAAATTAGAAACTCCAAGTTCTTAAAACGTGATTCTAACATAATATATCTTTGAAAAATCATTAAATTCGCACAAACAATACACACATTTTAAATAATACATAATGAGTAAAGAAGTAGTAATTGTATCTGCCGCCAGAACACCGATTGGAAGTTTTCTGGGAAGTTTGTCAACTGTACCTGCCACCGAGCTCGGTGCTACGGCAATTAGAGGTGCATTAGATAAAATAAATCTGGATCCGTCTCTTGTGCAGGAGGTGTTTATGGGTAATGTCGTACAGGCAGGAAACGGTCAAGCTCCTGCCAGACAAGCGGCTTTGGCAGCAGGAATTAATGATACTGTACCTTGTACTACGGTAAATAAAGTATGTGCCAGTGGAATGAAAGCGGTTATGCATGCAGCACAAGCAATTGCACTAGGAGATGCCGATATTGTTATTGCGGGTGGTATGGAAAGTATGAGTTTGATTCCACATTATGTTCGTCTAAGGGCTGGTCATAAATTTGGACCACAAACACTCGAGGATGGAATGCAAAGAGATGGACTGGTAGATGTTTATGATGGTCATGCAATGGGAGTTTGTGCAGATCTTTGCGCAAATGAATATGAGTTTAGCAGAGAAGATCAGGATGCGTTTGCAATTCAATCCTATGAAAGATCTGCCAAAGCATGGGCAGAAGGAAAATTCGACAATGAAGTTGTTCCCGTCGCAGTTCCGCAACGTCGAGGTGAACCTGTTATGGTTACTGAAGATGAAGAGTTTAAAAATGTAAAGATAGAGAAAATACCAGCTTTGCGCCCCGCTTTTAGTAAAGACGGTACGGTAACAGCTGCTAATGCTTCTACCATCAATGATGGTGCCGGTGCGGTAGTTGTAATGAGTGCCGATAAGGCCAAAGAACTCGGTTTACAACCACTAGTAAAAATAAAAAGCTACGCAGATGCTGCTCAAGAACCAAAATGGTTCACTACAGCTCCTGCAAAAGCATTACCAAAAGCAATCGAAAAAGCGGGTATTACTCTGGATGATGTAGATTTTTTCGAGTTTAATGAAGCTTTTTCTGTGGTGGGGCTTGCTAATCTTAAAATCCTTGGGCTAAGTGATGAGAATACCAATGTTAACGGTGGCGCTGTATCTTTAGGACATCCTTTGGGATGCTCTGGCGTAAGAATCCTAATCACACTTATTAATGTACTAGAACAAAATAATGCCAAGATTGGTGCTGCGGCTATTTGTAATGGTGGTGGTGGTGCATCTGCTATGGTCATTGAGCGCGTGTAATGTAAAGATTAGATGTGAGATATGAGGCACTCTTAGTAAGAATAGGAAATATTACTTAAAGTTATACACCTAACCACTATTTAGAGCATCACGAAGTTACTTTTAATATCTATCAAAAAAGCTTTCATGTACTAACTACTAACAACTGAACTCTATAATGCAATACGGTATTTGCAATTTAAGTATTGTGCCTTTACGTGCAGAACCCAGCGACCCCAGCGAAATGGTTTCTCAGGTGCTCTATGGTGAACATTTCAAAGTACTTGAACAACGAAAAAAATGGAGCAGGATTCGTCTGGCCTTTGACAATTATGAAGGCTGGATTGACAATAAACAGTACCTTGAAATTACCGAGAAGCAATACAAAAAATTTGATCAACAAGAGTTGTGTCTGGCGGGAGATTTGGTTGAGTTTATAAGTGGTGATCAAAATCAATTACTAGCCATTCCTTTGGGAGCTTCATTAGGAGCTTTGGATTTTTTAGAGCACTCCTATGAAGGCCACAAAATCATTCAAAAACAAACCAAAGAACATTTGATTGATACCGCATTTATGTACTTGAACGCCCCTTATCTATGGGGAGGTAAAACAAGCTTTGGTATCGATTGCAGCGGTTTTACCCAAATGGTATATAAATTGAATGGGCACAAATTATTACGTGATGCTTCTCAACAAGCTACGCAAGGTGAACCGTTAAGTTTTATAGAAGAAAGCGAACCAGGAGATCTTGCTTTTTTTGATAATGAAGAAGGTACGATAATACATGTAGGTATCATGATGAAAGATAACTATATCATCCATGCGCATGGTAAGGTGCGCGTGGATCGTATAGATCATTCTGGCATCTATAATGCAGAGAAGAGAATGCATACACATAACCTTAGAGTGATTAAGCGGATTATTTAGTTTCTAAATTCTTATAAATATTATGGAGAAAGTAGAAATAGTCAATGTACAGCTTAAAGATAATCAAGAATTATTAGACATTGGTTACAAGACATTTTATGATGCCTTCGGGCCACCTGTAAATTCTGAAGAAAATATTCAAAGTTATTTAAAAGAAAAGTTTACCCTGGAAACCATTTCTAAAGAACTTAAAAATCCACACTCTGAATTTTATTTTGCGAAAATCAACAATGAAATTGTAGGCTATATAAAATTAAATTCTAAAGACGCGCAAACAGAAGCCGTTAATGGCGATGCCATAGAGATAGAAAGGATTTACGTAGTAAAAGAATATCAAGGCAAACAAATTGGTCAGGTGCTTTTGGATACATCGCTAGAAGTAGCTAAACAAAAAAAAGTAGATTTTATATGGTTAGGCGTTTGGGATCAAAACCCAGGTGCTATTCGATTTTATAAAAGAAACGGATTCAAAATCTTTGATAAGCATACATTTATGTTAGGGACTGATATGCAAACCGATATGATGATGAGGTTAGCGTTATAATTCCTTCAAAAAACTTTATGATATTAATAACATTAGCGAAGAAAAATTTTATTTAATTTTGAAACGTTCATTTCAATTAAGATGCCAAAGACTGAAACATTCAATAGAAAAGAAGTTTTGCAAAAAGCCACAGCAGTATTCCACCAAAAGGGATATAATGGTACTTCGATGCAAGATCTAGTAGATGCTACTTCTTTGAATAGATCAAGCATTTATAATTCATTTGGAAGTAAACTAGCCATGTTTATGGAAGTTCTCTCTTATTATCAATCTACGAATAAAGATCAAATGGGAAAAGAACTAGCACATTCCCATAATGCTAAAGATACTATTGAGGCTATCTTTGACATGTATCTTAACGATATTCTTACAGATCAAGACAGAAAAGGATGTTTAATCGTGAATTGTAAGTCTGAGATGGCAAATCAAGAACCAATGATCAAATCCTTTATGGAACAAAATCAAGAACAAACTATTGCTATGCTTGAAGATGTAGTTCATAATGGGCAAATGGAAAAGGTATTCAATGAAGATCAAACGGCAAGCCAGTATGCACTATACCTTTACTCTGCTATACAAGGATTAAGAATGACCGGAATACTAAATACTAATAGAGAAGAACTTAAAAATTTAATCAACATGGTATTGAAAATACTATATTAATGCAATTTTTTTTAATCTAATTTGGAACGATTGTTTCAAATAAATAATTATAATTTAAATACTACAATGAAAAAGTTAGAAAACAAAGTAGCCGTTATCACTGGAGCTAATAGTGGAATAGGTTTAGCTACAGCAAAATTATACTTACAGGAAGGCGCAAAAGTTGTGCTCTCAGGAAGACGTCAAGAAGCACTTGATGAGGTAGCTCGCGAACTCGAAGGAGATTTTATCACCGTAAAAGCAGATGTGGCTATACCAGAAGACAATCAAAAGTTAATTCGGGAGGCGACAAATAAGTATGGGAAGATTGACATACTTTTTTTAAACGCTGGTATCGCACCAGTAACTCCAACCGATCAAATAAGTGAGGGTCACTATGACGAAGTATTCAATATTAATGTAAAAGGACCAATTTTAGCTACTAAAGAAGCTTTACCACATATCAATGATGAAGGAACTATTTTATTTACGAATTCTATCGTGCACCAGAAAGGTTTCGATGGATTAGGAGTGTATTCAGCGTCCAAAGGTGCACTTAGAGCCTATCAGAGAGTGTTAACCTCTGAAGTGAAATCCAGAAAAATTAGAGTAAATTCAATCGCTCCCGGTCCCATTGATACTCCGATTTATGGTAAGATGGGATTACCACAAGATGTTGTAGAGGAGATGGGTAAAGGATTTGCACAACAAGTACCGCTTGGACGTTTTGGTACATCCGAAGAAATTGCAAAAGCTGCACTATTTCTAGCTTCAGATGATGCGTCTTATATTAATGGTGTAGAGTTAGAAGTTGATGGCGGATGAAGTCAAATCTAAAATACAAAACTATTCTTTATTATAAGAGGCTGAATTTTAAGTTGAGAAACAAATTATTCAGCTTCTTATTTTTCATATTTTACTAATGTAAATAAGTTTAATCTATTAAAGAAACTCCGTTCAAATCTGTAGTCAATACATCGCTCATATAATCAAAGAAAGGTCGTAATAGTTCATAATGATAGACAAGTTTGTCCAGAAAGTCCGGTGCAAAAACTTCTTTATCAGTAAAACTATGAGAAACAAAAAATGATTTATTCTTTATTAAATCGATTGCCGGGTGGTCTTTACTAAAACCTTTAGGTGCTGTTTTTACTTGATAATCACTATTAAAACCGTCAAAAGCTTTCTTAAAATCCGGATTCGCTAATATTTCTCTTATTTCCTGATCATCTGTTTCAAATTCTTTACGAATTCGTAACAAATCGGCAGGTTCTGGACTGAAAAAACCGCCTGCCATCAATGAATTTCCGGGTTCAAGCCTCAAATAATATCCTCCTCTCCTATGTACTCCTGCCCTTCTAAAACTAGCACTTCGATGAACATTATAAGGTGTTTTATCCTTGCTAAATCTAATATCACGATTAATCCGAAAAACCTTAGTCTTTTCTATCTCATCTTTTTCATTTAATCGTATAGCAACTGCTGCGTAAAAAGCCTTTAAAGACTTCTCATTGGCTTGATATTCCTTTTTATTTTCGGTCATCCAATCCTTATGATTATTCTTTTTTAGTTTTTTCAAAAACTCGAATGCCGATTTTGGTATGGTGTTCATAAATTTTACTTTGATTCTAAAATTACTAAAAACTGTTTTGCGAATCGAAGTTTAACTTAAATTTAATGGAATATAATATCCCATTAGCTTTTATGTCATGATAAACTAGTACTATTACAAGATAGGCCCACTATGCATTAGTAGGAAATTAATTTTGATTTCGCGGCAAGCCACGAGGCATTTAAATCTCGATTGTCGAGTAAAGTCCCAAAAGAAATAAAAATATCTTAAAATTGATCCAGGAGGTAGTTTATTAAATCTGTCGTAGTTACAATCCCAGCTAATTTACCATTATCGACTACTGGCAATGCATGAAATTCTCTTTCAGACAATATTTCCGCAACTTCTTTTATCGTCGTATCAGAAGTTACACTTACCAGGTTTTTTGCCATTACTTGTTCAATAGTAAACATATCATAGACTACAGTATCCACCTCACTTTCATGTTCATTTACGGTATCTGCAAAACTAATACGAAGTAAATCGGTATAACTTAACATACCAACAATAGCATCACCTTTAACTACAGGAATGTGTCGAATCTTATTTTTTTTGAATAGCATTTCTGCTGTCTCTAAACCATTAGTGCTATTTAAAGTGATTACATCAGAAGTCATAATTTTGGATACGGGAGTTCTTTTTTTCATTTGAATTCATTTAAAATTAGTATCAAATGTAGGATCGTATTCTTAAAAAAATTATGATAAATATCAGTTGTATTCATATCAAATAAATAAAATCAACCAGCACTGGTATGCTGAAAGATTTTGAATTCGAGAGAAAGAATTTCGAGTCAAAATGATATCATTTTTTTATATCACATCTCTATGATTTTCGTGATAAATAATAACTTACAATAGATCTTTGTTATAATTATTTTAAAAATGTAAGTAATTAAGACTTATTAAGACTTTTATATGGTTAATTCTATATATTTACTAGAGTTTTCAAAACTATCGTGATGACTAAAGAAAGAGAGCAGATTATAGCTAAAATAGAGCAGCAAAAAAAGAATCCTAACCTAAAGCTGAAATTAAAAGAAAGAACAGAGTATTTTACAAACTTACTTTTTTATACGCTGTTTGACACCGATACTGAAGTAGCAAAAAACATCGATCTTCTTGAGCAAACCTTTCAAGAACTGATCGATCTTGCATGTTGGGAAACCGAAAAACCATGTAGTAAACTCTGGCAGGCCTATCTGGAAACCTTACCAGGTATCTTAGAAAAATTAAATAGGGACGCCCAGGCATTTATGCAAAGTGACCCTGCGGCAAATTCTATTGAAGAAATATATATGGCATATCCCGGTTTTTATGCAATTGCCATTTATAGATTAAGTCATGAGTTGCTAAAATTTGGATTACCCTTGGTACCTCGTTTAATGACAGAATATGCCCATCGATTATCAGGAACTGATATTAATCCAGGAGCAGAAATTGGAGATTCATTCTTTATAGATCATGCCACCGGAATCGTTATCGGCGAAACGGTGATCATAAAAGATAATGTAAAGATATATCAAGGAGTAACATTAGGCGGATTATATGTCGACCGAAAACTACGCAATGTAAAACGCCACCCCACCGTCGAAGATAATGTTACTATCTATGCTAATGCAACCATTTTAGGCGGTAATACAATTATAGGAGCCAATAGTACTATTGGTGGTAATGCATGGATAACATCTTCGGTTCCAGAAAACTCGATTATCTCAAACACTTCAGAAATTAAGATCAAAAAAGTTATTTAATGTCGCATAGCATTTTAGACCTTATCGGAAATACACCTTTAGTAAAGGCGACTTCATTGATAGACAATCCTAATATTACCTTATATTTAAAATTAGAAGGACACAATCCTGGCGGAAGTGTAAAAGACCGTGCCGCTTACAATATGATAAAATCTGCACTAGACCGTGGAGATATCAACCAAAACACTAGACTTATTGAAGCTACCAGTGGTAACACAGGTATTGCTCTGGCTATGATTGCTGGTGTTTTTAAACTGAATATAGAATTGGTCATGCCCGAAAATTCTACCAAAGAAAGAGTACAAACTATGCGTGCTTACGGAGCCAAAGTTACACTGACTTCGCAAGATATAGGAATTGAAGGAGCTCGTGATTATGCTGAAGCCAAAGTAAATAATGAAGGATTTGTAATGCTCAATCAGTTTGCCAATGATGATAACTGGAAAGCACATTATAAAACGACAGGACCTGAGATTTGGAAGGATACTCAAGGTAAAATCACACATTTTGTATCCTCGATGGGCACCACAGGTACTATAATGGGGACTTCAACCTATCTTAAAGAACAATCTGCGGCTGTGCAAATTGTAGGTGTTCAACCCACCGATGATTCCAGAATCCCTGGTATACGAAAATGGCCTAAAGAATACTTGCCCAAAATATTTAACCCAGCAAAAGTAGATAAAGTGATCGAAGTAAGCCAGGAAGAGGCTACAGCCATGGCAAAAAGACTTGCCAAAGAAGAAAGTGTTTTTTCTGGGATGAGTAGCGGCGGATCGGTAACGGCTGCTTTAAAATTAGCTAAAACCCTGGATAGCGGTGTAATTGTTGCGATTATTTGCGATCGTGGAGATCGATACCTTAGCTCTGATTTATTCGAATAAGTTTCTAAAATTTTAATTACTATTTTAGTAGTTGTGCATTTTCGAATTACAAATTAAATAAAGCAAGTTCGAATGAAATGACAAACACTCCGTCACTACAAGAAGGTACGACGAAGTAGCCTGCCCATTAAAAACGACACTACAACTCCCAACAAAAGGATTGCTTCGTCCCTCGCAATGATCCTTATACATGAAGAGACACGAAGAATACACCGTCACTACGAGGAGGTACGACGAAGTAGTCTGTCCATTAAAAAACGACACTGCAACACCTAGTAAAAAGATCGCTTCGTCTCTCGCAATGACACGTATAATCCAAAAGACTTAATTCAAAACATCGTATACAAAGTAGTTACAATAACCCCTTTCCCATTATTCAAAACAATAGACAATACTTCTTTTTCTTCCTTCACCTTAAAAGTAAAAGGTGCAGCTAATATATCTAAACCACTTTGTTTTTTTAGTCTAGTTCCTTGACCCGAAATAATGTCTTTATTAGGTTCAAAAGGTCCTTCAGGGAGATGCTCTGTTAGAATAACGTACTTAAAAGTAGTTAACTTGCTCAATACATGATGTACTGCCCTATTCGATAAATGCTGTAGTACTTGTCGTATCAAAGCACAATCTCCAAAAGGCAAATCATCTACTACGATATCCAAGCACAGAAATTCTAAATTTTTTGCTATAAATTTTTCTTTGTTATGCGCTATAAGGTCCGCCACTATATCTATGGCAATATACTTTTGAGTATGCCGCACCAACTCTTTTCCAACATTAAAATCTCCACAACCTAAATCACATACGGTAAGTGGCGTTTCAAAAGAATTTAAAAATGAAGTTATAGTAGCCACATAGGGTTTTACGATCTCAGGATCATGTGATCCTGTACCTGAATAAAAATCAGAGGTATTACCTCCCCAAAGGTTCATTTCATACACCTGCTCCATAGCAGCTTTGGTAGGCCAGGGCTTTTTTATTTTTTTCTTTGCATGTTTTCCCTTTTTCATAAACCTGTTAAATGTAATTATAAACAAACGTACAAATTACAGGTGACTTCCCCCTTCGAGAACCTCAGGGGTCTATGACTTTGTTAGGTTTATTATCAAGGTACTTTCAAAGAGGGCTGAGGCTCTCGAAGCCCTCGAAGCATTACCTTCGTCCCTATGGGTGTCTACTCTAGTGGTTATACGTAATTAGATACTAGTGCGAAGCCACATCAAGGTAGTTCGAACCATCATTTTTAGGGTCGACACCCATGACATTATCAGAATTAACCCTTAATTTAAGCATTCAAAGGCTGCGTCTATAGGTAAGAAGGATCAATTTGAACAAAATAAGCAATGTCGTATGGCCTAGAACCATTAAAGTATGGCTTCAAACTACCTTGATGCGGCTTCGATCCCATAACGGAAGGGGTTAAATCCCCAAACATAGGGCCTTCTGGAGTATAATAGATCATACTCTTAAGCCAGTGCTTCAATTGAAAAATATCAATTCATATTACCCGGTTTCAAAAAATGAAACTGAAACATCTTATAATTGCACCTACTAATAATTTTAAAACACGATCATAGCATCTGAAAATTTAACTAGCGTAAATCGTATCGTTTATTTATTTTCTAATCCTATTTTTGTTCTTTTGTACTTATGCCAGAGCAACCACAAATTTTAGCGACCTTAAAAGAATATTTTGGGTATGATACTTTTCGCCCATTACAACAAGAAATCATCGATTCTGTCTTTGCCGGTAATGACAACCTTGTGATCATGCCTACCGGGGGTGGTAAATCGATTTGTTATCAACTGCCCGGTATTTTATTACCGGGTATTACATTAGTCATATCGCCACTTATTGCACTAATGAAAGACCAGGTAGATGGGCTTCTGGCGAATGGGATCGCAGCTGCTTTTGTAAACAGTAGTCAAAACCAGGAAGAACAACAGGATATCTATAAAAAACTTCTGGATAAAAAAATCAAATTGCTGTACGTAGCTCCAGAGAGCTTATCGTTTTTAGATACAATTTTCTCGCAAATAGAAATTAGCCTTGTCGCTATCGATGAAGCCCACTGTATATCGGCTTGGGGCCATGATTTCAGGCCTGCCTATACGCAATTGGGGTATTTAAAAAATAAATTTCCAAAAACACCGATTATTGCACTCACGGCAACGGCCGATAAAGCGACACGACAGGATATTTGTAATCAGCTTAATATCCCAAAAGCAATACAGCATCTGGCATCATTTGATCGAAAAAACTTAAGTCTAGAAGTGCGGCCGGGCAACAAAAGAATTGAACAGATCTTTACTTTTTTATCTGATAAACCAAATGATAGCGGGATCATCTATTGTTTGAGTAGAAAGACCACAGAAACATTAGCTGAGAAGTTGAAGGACAAAGGATTTAGTGCCGAAGCTTATCATGCGGGTATTGATCATCAAAAAAGATCGCAAGTGCAGGAAGATTTTATTAACGACACCCTGCAGATTGTGTGTGCAACGATTGCTTTCGGGATGGGAATAGACAAATCCAATGTACGCTGGGTCATTCATTATAACCTCCCCAAAAATATTGAAGGCTATTACCAGGAAATTGGCCGTGCCGGACGAGATGGCCTCCCTTCTTCGACCCTACTGTTTCACAGTTATGCAGATGTAGTGCAATTACAAAAGTTTGCAGATATGTCTGGAAACAAAGAGGTTCAATTGGCCAAACTTGATCGTATGAAGCAATATGCAGAGTCCTTAAGTTGCCGACGTAAAATACTACTCAGTTATTTTGGAGAACTGATCGAAAAAGACTGCGGTAACTGTGATGTGTGTAAAGATCCTCCTACGTTTATAGATGGAACTGTTATCGCCCAAAAAGCATTGTCTTGCGTTACCCGAACCCAAGAACAAGAACCGATAGGTACTGTAATTGATATTTTAAGAGGCGCTCAAAACACTGCGATACAAGATATAGGATATCAAAATTTAAAAACCTATGGTATTGGTAAAGATATTGCTTGGCGTGATTGGCAACAATACATTATTCAGCTGATTAATCAAGGATATCTCGAGATTGCATTTCATCAAAACAACAAGTTAAAATTAACATCCTTATCTAAAAAGGTCTTGTTTGAAGGAGAAAAAGTGAGTCTGGCTCACTTAAAAGAACTGGAAAAAGTAAAACAACCTGTAGTAATACAAATGGATCAGGGAGTAGCTCCTGATTTGTTTGAAAAACTAAGACAGCTTCGATTAGAGCTATCCAAAGAAGCTGGGATACCCGCCTATCAGATCTTTAGTGATGCTACATTACGGGAAATGGAAAAGTTTCGCCCAATGAGCGACGAAGAGTTTACGCAAATCAATGGTGTAGGAAGACAAAAGATGCAAAATTATGGATATCAGTTTATAAAAGAGATTATTAGTTTTTCCCAGGAAAAAACTAAAAAGAAGAAGAAGAGTTCGAAAAAAGGCAAGACTCATAAAGAGACATTGGCTTTGTATCAGGAAGGGTTATCTATAGAAGAAATAGCCATTAAAAGGCAATTGGCATCTTCAACGATATTTTCTCACATCCAAAAATTATATGAAGAAGGAGAAGATATTGATCTGAAGAAATTTGTAAATACCGAAGATATAAAATCTATAAAAGAAGCAAAAGAACATCTTGATAATCCAGAAGGTTTAAAACCTTATTTTGAGCATTTTCAAGGTGCTATTGATTATAATACCATTAAATTAGCCCTCGCTGTTTTAGAACAGGGTACTGTTTCTGTTAATGAAGAATAATTCTATAAAAATGAAAGTCTATAGGAATTTATTTCTTAGCAATAAAAATAATTAACTATCTAACCCAAATCTTATTAAAATTAAAATTTTATGATCTTTTTTTACGGACTTCGTTCTTCAAAACTAAAAGAAAGAAAATTAAGCAATACTAAATGTCCTTATTGTCAAAAAGAAAATTCGTTTACTGCAACCACTTTTGGTAAGTATTTTCATTTTTTTTGGATCCCTATAATCCCAATATCAAAAACATCTGTCGCCGAATGTTCTCATTGTAAAAAAACATATGCAGAAAAAGAGTTTTCAGAAGATATGATGAATTCATTAATTAGAGCGAATTCAACCAATCCGGCAAAACGGCCCTTATGGCATGGAATAGGGTGTATGCTACTTATAATTCCAATTTTGATCATTATAGGTTTAATTGTATTTTCTTTAATTTATCATACTACTAATGATGTTCCATTGTCGACTACAGCGCCTTTAGACAATAGGAGAACTTTACTAGATAATGATATAGATAAGTTGTCTGAGAATAGAGTATTCGAATCTGATTCTACAACCCTTTTTCTTAGAAACTGCATAACAGGCTATTTAAATCCCGAAATAGATAAGAGTAATATTAAATATTTAACAAAGCGCAATCAAAACAAATTGCTAATCTTACTCGAAATAAGAGATATTAAAAAAATAGCGACAAAATCCAGGAAACAACTGATTACCTTAATTGAAACATGTGTCGAAGGTATGAGTTTAGAAAATACTGATCAATTTTTTATCGGAATAGAAGGTAAATACAATACAGTTTTGGTGAAAACACCTTTTGATCAAGATTTAGGCGGTCGATTTGCAGATAAGTACAAATTATTGGATTTTTATACTACTGAAAAAATATTGGATACTATAAATAATGTGAGCGTTGATAGTATTAGTGTCATTAAAGATTCGATAAAGACTGTCCCGATTCCGTAAGGGGTATTCAACTAGATTTTAATACTACTAAAAATAGGGGATTCTTCTTAGTTCATTACTGAATTGGATGTTTTTTCAAATACTTTTTATCGCTATCAGAAACTAAATCATCATCAAGTGCTCTTTTTAAAAGCTCACGATGAATCTCTTCATCATAATGAAACATCAGCGTATTCAACTCGGCTATGCTGATACCGTTGGTATGCTTTGTTTTTAGAGTAAACTCCTGTCCTACTTTTACCAGACCTGGTTCTAAAACTCTAACATAAACGCCAGAGAGAAGTGAATCGATAAATTGCTTAATTATCCCCTGATTTCCAAACCGTATCCCCAACTTGTAGCAAGGTTGTCTGGGTCGAGAGATTTGAACGGTTGCATCACCCAATGTATAAATAGCACCAATTTTAATACTATGCTCATCAAACCCGTCAACAGTGAGGTTTTCTCCAAACATTCCATAGTTCCATTCCAAATCAGGATACTTTTCTTTCCAAAATTCATAGTGGTTTAAAGAGTATAGATAACAGGCCTTATCTACCCCACCATGATATCTTCGATCAATTACATGGTCTTCTTTTACATCTTCTGTATCCAGAAATATAGGTTCATCAACAGGATATTTATAGATTCCTGTTTTTACCTCTTTTCCTCTCCAAAGAATTGTTTTTCCTTCAGAAATATTTGTGGATACTACTTTCATAAGCCTTTTATTTAAATTCAATCGAATTAAGTATTAAGCCAGAACCCGGAACGATGTGCTCTAAGATAATTTCTTCTGCTTCGGGATCAAGAGTTTGTTTAATGAAATCTAAATCTATTTTACCTTTTCCCAGATCAAGCAATACTCCCATTATTAAACGAATTTGATTTCTCTTAAATCCTTGCCCTTTTACTTGCAAAAGATAACTATCTTTTGGAAAAAAATTAGCGGTAAATACATCATTTTTTTGTATACAACAATCTATAATTTCTCCTTCTAGTATTGTATTCTCTGAAGGTCGATGACAATAGGATCTAAAATTATGTTTTCCGATGAATAATGAAGCTGCTTCTTGCATAATCGCGATATTCAGCTCTTCAAAAACATTATACATAAAAGGAGCGCAAAAAGGATGAAATTTTTCTCCATATGAAAATAAGTATAAGTATTCCTTAATCTTTGGCGACTGGATAATATTAAATTCCTCGTCAGTTTCTTCTATGTCCAAAGCTCTAATATCCTGAGGAAGATTTTGATTGAGCAAGGGGAAAAATGTTTTTAAATCTAATGCTTCATGGTCCACAAAGAGTTCAACATAAGCTTGATTTGCAGATACTTTGGCATCAGTCCTGCCTGCAGCCAAAACTTTAAAGTCTTTATGTTCTAAAACATAAGTAACTGTGCGTTCGACCATTCTTTGTAATGTATTTACGGTAGGTTGTTTTTGCCATCCATGGTATCTAAATCCAAGATATTGCAATTCAATTAGATAATAGAACCGTTTTCTAAACATATACTAATTTTTCAAAAGTTGTTCGAATATAGACAAATTATGTATTTCATCGATAAACGATCTTTTTTGGTCAAAGAACTATATAAAAAAAACACGGTAATTCGCTATATTTGAGTAAAGCTAATTAATAATTTAAAATCAACTTAGTTATGGTTAAAGCAAAATATCAAGATGTATTAGATCTTGGACAAAAATTGAATATTCAGGATGGTGATGTTTCTGAGGAAAACGGAACCTTAAAGATAAAAGGTATAGCACAAACCCAATATGAAAAGAACATATTATGGGATAAGATCAAAGAAATTGGTGGTGAATCTCCTTCTGATATTGAAGCAGACATCAAGGTGGCAGATACATCGGTGTATCATAGACATGTAGTAAAAAGTGGGGAATCATTAAGTAAAATTGCCAAACATTATTATGGCGATCCAATGAAGTATAAGGCAATCTTTGATGCCAATACCAGTATTCTTAAAAATCCAGACATCATTCACCCAGACCAGGAACTTGTAATCCCTAATCTATAAAGTATTGTTTATTTTACATTAAAAAGACCACTCAATTGTGGTCTTTTTTATTCATAATCTTTTTAGGAAAGACTTCAAAATAGAGATTATTTGAGTAGTACAACCCTTAATTTCGTCTTTTATCCGGAAAAAAAATAAAAAAACATCCACTTAAGTAACATTTTTTACGGTTTTACCTTACTTTTGCCGCTGTTCTAAATTTACAATTTGCTTTTATGAAAAGAATATTACTCTCACTTTCCTTATTGATGTCAATTTGCAATTATGCACAATCTTTATCTAAAACTCATATTATTTATGAGTCTAAAGATCAGATTATCATGAATAATGGTAAGCAATATCAAATACTTGCAAAAACAGATTTTTATGAAGTCTCAGATTCTTCAGCAAAACAACATATTGAAGTTTTGGATTATACACTATCGCTAAGTCGAATTCTAGTTTTAAAAAGTAATGATGAATTTATTAAACTTGTAGAGTGGTCTGATAAAGATGTAAAATTTTATGAATACCCAGAAGTAATTGACTTTAAACTTGAAGAGGATCAAATAGCTAATTACCTTCTATCTACAAAGGATTAGGCCTTTTTAATAGTTGCTTTAGCAAGTCCCAAAATCTGCTTAAATTGATCTTCTAGAGTAAGATTAGAGTTATCTATTTTTACGGCATCACTAGCTTGTCTTAATGGAGAATCTTTTCGAGTACTATCAATATGATCTCTGTCAACTACATTTTTTAATACGTCTTCGTACGTGACATCTTCTCCTCTCTCTTTGAGCTCTAGAAAGCGGCGCTCTGCCCTATCTTTGGCGGTAGCGGTCATAAATAGTTTAAGTTCTGCATTAGGAAAAACTACTGTTCCTATATCTCTACCGTCCATCACAATTCTTTTATCTTTCCCCATTTGGTTCTGCTGTTCTACTAATTTTTTACGTACTGCAGATACAGCGGCTATTTTACTTACTTGATTAGAAACGGCTAATGTTCTTATTTCACGTTCTACATTTTCTCCGTCAAGCAGGACTTCTGCTAATCCGGATTTTGGGTTGATCTCAAACTTAATTTGAATTTCTGGAAGAGCCTTTTCTAATTTTTCTTGCTCAAACTGGGATTCATCAATATAACCTTTACGCATTGCATACAGAGTAATTGCTCTATACATAGCACCCGTATCTACATAAATATATCCTAATGCTTTGGCTAATTGTTTGGCAACGGTACTTTTACCCGTTGAAGAATACCCGTCGATAGCAATGATTATCTTTTTATCTTCCAAATTGTGATCTTTAATATCAAGAATGACTTTATTTAATTCAAAAATAAATGAAACTATTTATAAACCACTAGTAAGCTATTAAAAATTATGATACTTAAGGAAAGTAAAGATTATTCTAAAAATTCTTTTTAAAAAAGCACGAAGTGTAGTAATTACTGAGGGTACAGTGAATTGCAATTTTTCCAAGCCAGAAAGAAAAATACAATACAAGTAAAAAACCCTAAAAAATATACAATAATTGCACTTAATCGGAGTTATTTACCATTAAACCCTAATGCATGACTAGAAGATACTTTTTTACACCTTGAATCAACACATATTAACCTAAAGTAAACACAAATCATGGGCTTTTTTGATTTTTTAAATGAAAAAATTGCAATAGATCTAGGCACCTCAAATACGCTAATTACTTATAAAGGAAAAATAGCAGTAGATCATCCTTCTATCATCACCATAAATCAAATTACCGGAAAAATTATTGCTGTTGGTAAAGAAGCAGGTATGATGCGAGGAAAAATTAATAAGAATATAAAGACTATCTACCCTTTTAACAATGGTGTAATTTCCAATTTTGATGCTTCGGAAAAAATGCTAAAGACTTTTATTAAAAAACTGTCTTCTCTTAATGCCTCAGTATTTAGCTCTTCATATAATATGATAATCTCTATCCCTTGTGGAAGTACTGAAGTTGAAATGAGAGCAGTACAGGAGTCTGCAAAACGACTTAATGCAAAAAATGTATTTCTTATTCATGAGCCCATTGCAGCGGCTATTGGTGGTGGTATAAATGTATTGGAACCAAAAGGCAACATGGTGGTTGATATTGGCGGAGGAACAACCGAAATTGCCGTAATTTCTCTAGGTAGAATCATTAGTGGTCAATCTGTAAAAATTGCAGGAAATGTTTTTAATGAAGATATAATTCAGTATATACGTGAATCTCGTAATCTACATATCGGTGA
This sequence comes from uncultured Aquimarina sp., assembly GCA_947500845.1. Classification (GTDB taxonomy): domain Bacteria; phylum Bacteroidota; class Bacteroidia; order Flavobacteriales; family Flavobacteriaceae; genus Aquimarina; species Aquimarina celericrescens. The sequence continues at coordinate 475,715 of CANMTP010000001.1, read as the reverse complement.
ATCTATGGCTGAAAAAATAAAAATACAAATAGGCTCTGCAATAGATAACTTAGAATCTCCTCCAGAAAAAATGTATATAGAGGGAAGAGATTTACTTACCGGTAAACCAAAACAAATACAACTGTCTTATAAAGAAATTGCAAAGAGCTTAGAAAAATCTATCATTCAAATAGAAAACGCTATAATGGAAACGCTCTCTGAAATCCCTCCTGAGATTTCGGCAGATATTTACAATACCGGGATATACTTAACCGGAGGAGGATCTATGTTAAGAGGACTTAATGAAAGATTATCCAGAACCACTGAACTCCCTATACATTTAGGAGAACAACCTCTGGAAACGGTTGTTAAGGGAAGCGATATTGTATTAAAAAATTTGGAACATTATAATAGTGTATTAGTTCAGGACAGACGTTAACACTATAAAAAATAAAAAAAGAGGTGGTTTGAAAAGATGTGAATAAACATCATTTTCAAACCACCTCTTTGAATTACAGTTTCTTCGCATTTTTGACTTTTGTATTTGTTAAAGCCAACTTCAAAACATCATCCATATCTTTTACATAATGAAAAGTAAGCCCTTTTAGGTACTCTGGTTTAATCTCATCGATATCACGCCTATTATCTTCGCAAAGCAATATCTCGCGAATATGTGCTCTTTTGGCCGCCAGAATCTTTTCTTTAATTCCTCCAACAGGCAAGACTTTTCCTCGTAGCGTTATTTCTCCTGTCATGGCAAGACTTTTCTTTACCTTACGCTGAGTAAATAAAGACACTAACGATGTTAGCATTGTTATTCCTGCACTGGGGCCATCTTTTGGAGTAGCTCCTTCGGGAACATGAATATGAACATTATACTTCTCAAAAATATCAGGATTGATTCCTAAGTTACTTGCATTCGCTTTTATATACTCCATCGCAATGGTAGCCGATTCTTTCATTACTTTACCCAGGTTTCCAGTAATAGTAAGATTTCCTTTTCCTTTGGATAGGATAGACTCAATAAACAATATGTCACCTCCCACACTGGTCCAAGCCAACCCGGTAACCACACCAGCGACTTCATTATTTTCATATTTATCACGCTCTAATTTTGGAGTTCCCAATACCTCAATAATGTCTTCATTAGTCACTTTTATATTGTATTCTTCCTCCATAGCTATATTTTTGGCCGCAAAACGCACCATTTTGGCTATTTGTTTTTCAAGGCCTCTTACTCCTGATTCTCTGGTATATCCTTCTACTATTTTTTCTAGTTGTGGTTTTCCTATTTTGAGATGAGATTTATCTAATCCATGTTCTTCTAGTTGTTTTGGCAACAAATGCTGTTTTGCGATCTCAACTTTTTCCTCGATGGTGTATCCTGTCATATTAATGATTTCCATACGATCACGAAGTGCTGGTTGAATAGTTCCCAAACTATTTGATGTTGCAATAAACATAACTTTGGATAGATCAAATCCCATTTCAAGGAAATTATCATGAAACTCAGAGTTTTGCTCAGGATCTAAAACTTCAAGCAATGCCGAGGATGGATCACCTTGACTACCCACAGATAATTTATCAATTTCATCTAATACAAAAACCGGATTACTCGTTCCTGCTTTTTTAAGACTTTGAATAATTCTACCGGGCATAGCCCCAATATAGGTCTTTCTATGTCCGCGTATTTCGGCTTCATCTCTAAGTCCTCCTAATGAGATTCTAACATATTCCCTCCCTAATGCTTCAGCAACAGATTTACCTAACGAAGTTTTTCCCACGCCAGGAGGTCCGTAAAGACATAAAATTGGAGATTTCATATCATTGCGAAGTTTTAAGACCGCCAAATACTCAATAATTCGTTGTTTCACTTTATCTAATCCATAATGATCCCTATCTAGGATCTTTTTGGCTCGTTTCAAATCAAACTTATCAGTACTATATTCATTCCATGGTAAATCCAGAATTAAATCCAGATAATTACGCTGAATAGAATATTCTGCAACTTGCGGATTCATACGTTGCATTTTGGAAAGCTCTTTATCAAAATGCTTTTTAACTCTTTCATCCCACTTTTTACCTTTACTGCGTGCACGCATTTCTTCAATTTCATCTTCATGAGAAACACCACCAAGTTCTTCCTGGATTGTTTTCATCTGTTGATGTAGAAAATACTCACGTTGTTGTTGGCTCATATCATGTTGAACTTTGCTTTGTATGACATTTTTAAGCTCTAACTTTTGGAACTCAACATTCATAAATTTCAAAGTTGCCAATGCCCTTTCCTTAAGATCATTAATCTCTAATAGTTTTTGTTTTTCTTCTACAGGTAGGTTTAGGTTGGACGATACGAAGTTGATTAAAAAGGAACTGCTTTCTATATTCCTAATTGCAAAAGAAGCCTCAGAAGGTATGTTAGGGCTTTCTTTAATAATTTCTAACGCTAAATCCTTTATCGAATCTATAATTGCACCAAATTCCTTATTTTCTTTAGCTGGTCTTGCCTCTGGCACTTCTTTAACCTTTGCTTTGATGTAAGGAATTTCTTCTACTATATGATCAATCTTAAAACGTTTTTTTCCTTGTAAGATTACCGTAGTATTGCCATCGGGCATCTTTAAAACTCTCAAGATTTTAGCTACAACTCCTACTCTATTTATATCTTTAAGAGAAGGGTTCTCTATGTCTTCTTCTTTTTGGGAAACCACACCAATAGTCTTATTACCGTTATTGGCCTCATTCAAAAGTTTTATGGATTTATCTCTACCAGCAGTGATTGGGATAACAACGCCAGGAAACAATACTGTATTCCGTAATGGCAATATAGCTAATATGTCAGGTAATTCTTCTCTATCTATCTCTTCCTCATCTTCAGGTGTCAATAAAGGAATTAATTCTGCATCTTCATCAATTCCTTGAAATGACAAACTGTCAAGTGTCGTAAATTTGGTTTTCGCCATAGTTATATATCAAAGTCATTTTGTCACTGAGACAAAAAACATTCTTTTTTTTTAATTAATGTAAACTCAATGAAAATCCCCAAACTACCAAATAATATAGGACATTAAGGATGTATTCGTCATATGTATTTCAATTCTTATGCCATAAACATTCCAAAAAAAAAGTAAAAGACTGTAACAAAACATTTCTATATATATCTTTATGTAAAAGTTAAATTGTTTTTTTTGTCACTAACCCAACTAAATACAAAGCAGTTAATAGAGAAATGTCGCGAGCAAGATCAAAATGCGCAACTCGAGATCTATAATCGATATTATAAAGCAATGTACAATACAGCTTTGAGAATTATAAAAGACACCGCAGAATCAGAAGATATTATGCAAGAAGCTTTTTTAACCGCTTTTACCAAATTGTCAATGCTAAAAGATAATAATATGTTTGGCGCCTGGTTAAAGAAAATTGTAATCAATTCTAGCTTGACGGCATCACGTAAAAACGATTCTTATCGTGAGGTAAATTTAGAAACTGTAGAATACGCTCTTACTGATGTTGATGGAATTGCGGAAGAGGATTTAACCAGTATAAAAGCAGATACCATATTGAGTACACTAAATCAACTAAAAGATAGCTATAGCACAGCATTATCATTGCACCTCATTGAGGGATATGATTATGAGGAGATTTGTCAAATTATGAATATATCGTATTCGAATTGTCGTACACTCGTCTCGCGAGCAAAAGAGAGTTTACGAAAAAAATTAGAATTAGTATGAAAAACGAGGACATTGTAAAAAAAATATTTGAAAACATGCAGAATAAATTAGACATACATGAGCCATCTGCTAATCATCAAATGCGATTTTTAGAAAAGCTACAGCAACAAAATAAAGTCGTTACGCTACCTTCTAAAAAACGTAACTGGTACAAACCCCTATCGATTGCAGCTTCTATAGCCATTGTAATAGGTATTGCAGCATTATCTTTTATGTCTAATCCGACTGTGGAAGCAGACCTGGCGAGTGTTTCCCCACAAATGCAAGAAACTCAAAGTTTTTTTACCTCTGCAATTGAGGTGCAATTAGAAGAGATTGGTAAAATTTCTTCTAATGAAACTCGAGAACTGGTGGCTGATGCAATGAAACAATTAGAAAAACTTGAATCTGATTATGAAAAACTAAAAAAAGATTTGGTTCATAGTGGAAATGATAAACGCGTAATCAGTGCTATGATTAAGAACTTTCAAAAACGTGCAAACCTTTTGGAAGAAGTGCAGAAAAAGATTAATGATATTAATGAATTTAAATTAACAGAAAATGAAAACTCTATACTATAATATAATATTACTCTTATTAGTTCCGACACTTATTTTTGCCAATGATGGTGATTTAAAAGGAAAATATAATAAAGAGAAAACGCTAAAGAAAGAATTTAGCGTAAACCGAGATGCATTACTCAAAATCAACAATGATTATGGAAACCTTGATATTACGTCGTGGAATGAAAATAGGATCGTAATGGAGATTAACATCAAAGTAAGTGGTAATAATGAAGAAAAAGTAATTAAAAAACTCGAATCTATTGACGTAGAATTTGATGCATCACCCCAAATGGTAAGCGCCAAAACTATTTTTAATAAAGATAGCGATTCGTGGTGGGGTAAATGGTCAAGCAGCTGGAATAATAATACAAGTATGAAAATTAACTATATTATTAAAGTTCCCGTAACTAATAATATAGATCTCAATAACGATTATGGGAACATTACTTTAGATAAAATTGAAGGCAATGCAAAAATAAATTGTGACTATGGCCAGATTATACTTGGTGAACTATTAGCCGATAATAACTACATCAATATTGACTATACCAACAACAGTAGCATCACCTACATGAAATCTGGTAAAATAAATGCAGACTACTCTGATTTTGAAATTGGAGATAGTGAGCGAATAGAACTTAATGCCGATTATACTCAATCTAAATTTAAATCTGTTAAGCGTTTAAATTTTAATTGTGATTACGGAGGTATTAGAGTAGAAAACGGTGGTAAAATAACCGGTTCATCTGACTATGTAAGTACTAAAATAGGAAATGTGTCTCAAGAGCTAAATATTGAATCAGATTATGGTTCATTAGAAATATATGCACTTCAACCCTCCTTCAAAAGTGTAACTATAGATACCGATTATACTAGAATTAATATTGGCTACGAAAATGGATGCAATTTTGATTTTTCGATTAAAACCTCATATGGCGGCATTAATCTGGATGAGAGTATGAATATTCTGAAAAAGTATGTAAAAGATTCTAAAAAGGATTATCAGGGATATAACGGCACTAAAAATAGTGGTAATACCATTAATATTACTTCAAGCTATGGAGGAATTAAACTAAGAAAAAATTAATTACAAATAAATTAACAATTCAATCAAATGAGAGCAGCAGCAATAATTTTAAGTATCGCATTGTGTAGTATTACTTCTGTAAATGCACAATGGTGGGGCAGCAAAAAAGTAAGTGGCAATGGTAATATGGTTACCAAAAACAGAAGTACTTCTGATTATGATGAAGTAAAAGTTAAGGGAAACTTAGATGTATCATTAGTATCTGGTTCTGAAGGACAGATATCTATCGAAGGTGAAAGTAATCTCATTGAACACATACGTACAGAAGTTGAAGGAGATGTTTTAAAAATTTATGTAGAAAAAGAATACTGGTTAAAGCCTTCCAAAGGAAAAAAACTTTTGGTAACTGTACCGTTCGAAGATCTTACTAAAGTTACACTGGCGGGTTCGGGAGATATTAACAGCAGTGACGTGATAAAAGCGTCTAATTTTAAAACTGGAATATCTGGATCTGGTGATATAAAATTAATCATTGATGCACAAAACTCAGAAGGTTATGTTACTGGAAGTGGTGACCTTACATTAAGCGGCGCCTCAAACAATTTTGATTGTAAAGTGACGGGGTCTGGTGACCTTATGGCGTTCGACCTTAACTCTAAAGAAGTAATCGCTTCTATAACAGGTTCTGGAGATATCGAAGTAACGGCTACGAGCTCTATTAAAGCAAGAATTACTGGATCCGGTGACATTAATTACAAAGGAAATCCACAGAGAGAAGATAAAAAAGTCTCTGGTTCTGGGGACATAAGAAGGCAATAAAATAAAAGTATCCATTCTTCTAAACTGTTTGAGACGCTTGCTTCTCAAACAGTTTTTTTTATGTATAATAATTTTTACTTTTATACCTATTAATAAAATTGTACTAGTATCTTTATGATATAAACAATTTATACTTAAAATTCACCCCAAACAACAAATACATTGTCATTTTTATCTAAAAAAAAAGTTCCTTTTTCAAAAATTATCCCCTACGATTATGTAGATATTCATTCACATCTTCTTCCAGGAATTGATGATGGAGTGAAAACAATATACCAATCGGCATATATTTTAGAACAATTTGAAAAGTGGGGTATTAAAAAAGTAATTACGACTCCTCATGTAATGCAACAAATCTGGCCGAACTCATCTGATTTGATTACCGGTAATCTTAAAAAACTACAAACGGTACTCCCTGTATTAGGAATATCAAAAATTAACATACATGCTAGTGCAGAATATATGATGGATGACCTATTCTATGAGCGCATAAAAAAAGATGATATTTTGCCTTTACATGAAAATTATATCCTGGTAGAAATGTCAACCTTTAGCCCTCCTATCAACTTAAGTGAAATCCTTTTTGAAATTAAAGTTGCAGGATATACTCCCATTCTTGCCCACCCAGAAAGATATTCTTTTTATCATCAAAACGATCTAAAGAAATTTGACGAATTGAAACAATCAGGTTTCTTATTTCAACTCAATATATTGTCTTTATCGGGATATTATGGAGATAAAGTAAAAGCAGTAGCAAAAAAATTAGTGGATCAAAACTACTTCGATTTTACTGGCACCGATATTCATAACTATCACCACTTAGAAGTACTGGAAAAAGGCTTCCTCCCTAATATCGCAGAAAAAGTAACGAACCTAATGAAAAAGAATTCAATCTTTTCTTAGTTCTTACTACCATATCCATATCCATAATTATACCCTGCCTGACTTCCTGCTGCATTAAGAAGTACAGCAATATTTGGCAACCGTTTCTCGGTATAAAAACTCTGTGGCATTTGCAAAATTCTTTTATCAGAATAGTTCTCTCTTACTATATAAATACATAAGTCGGCGAAATGACCAATTAATAAAGTATCTGCCACCAGACTAACGGGAGAAGTGTCTACAATAATATAATCGTATTGTTCTTTAAGATACTCAAACATTATTGTTACCCTTTCATGCATTAATAGTTCTGCGGGATTAGGGGGTATAGCACCAGACGGTATAAAGTCAAAAGAACTTTCGTTCTTTTCCCTATAAATAACATCTTTAGGATGTAATTCACTATTCATTATGAAGTTAGTGAGTCCTTTAGTATCCTTACCCTCAGGAAGGTCGAGAAATTGATGAAATTTGGGATCTCTTAAATCTGTACCCAAATAGGCAACTTTTTTACCTGTTATTGAAAGTGTTCTGGCTAGATTTGAAGAAATCATCGTTTTCCCTTCGCCTGAAATAGTTGAAGTTACGAAAATCACTCTTCCGGTATCTTTACTAGTACCCGCCATTAAGAAATCTAGGTTTGTACGTAAAATCCTAAATGCTTCTGCAATACCAGATCGGTCGTGCTTTGAAATCACAACTTTATTTTTAGATTTTACTTTCGGGATCGAACCTATTATGGGCATACTGAGTGCTTTTTCTAAATCTTCTCTTGAGGTTATTTTAACGTTTAATAAATCTGATAAATAAATAATTAAAAAAGGAATAATCAACCCTGCAAACAATGACCCGGCATAAATAACTTTTCTATTTGGAGAAACAGGATAAGAATTTATCGTAGAAGCACGATCGATTACTCTTGCGTTGGATAAAGTAATGTGACTTGTTATTTCGGCTTCTTCCCTTTTTTGAAGCAAATAAAGATATAATTCTTCTTTAATTGTTTGTTCACGCTCAATAACTCTCAAATCTTTTTGTCGTATTGGTGCATTGTACAACTTACCGCTAAAATATTGATCCTGTGTCCTAAGACTTTTCAGTCTAATGTTAATTGAACTTCTTAAACTATTTAAACTACCTATTAAAACTTGTCTTAATCCATCAATTTGTTGATCAATATTTACCACAACCGGATTTTGCTCACTTGAAGTTTTTAAAAGCCGCTTTCTTTGAAGAATCAATCCATTATATCTAGATACAGTATTCGCTATGGTTTGATCGTCAAATCCAAGATTGGCAGGGATTAAATCATATCTTCCTTCTTGACTCAAAACAAATCTTCGCATTGACTCGATAAGACTCAGCTGTGTACTAAGTTGAGCAATCTCCTGAACATTTCTTGAGTCTATATCTGCAACCCTTTGTGTTTGGGCTCCTACATCATTGGTTAACCCAAATTTTGACTTGTAGCCTGCAGCCTCATCATCGACCTCAGATAAATCCCCGGATATAAGATCCAAACGCTCGTTAATGAAGTCGGCAGTTCTGGCGGACATTTGCTTCTTATTTTCGATCGTAGATTTATTATATTCATCAACGAGATTATTTACAATATCTTTTGCTTTCTCTGGTACTTGATCGTTTAAAGATATTCCTACCAATGATGACCCGCCTATTGGATATATTGCCAATCTATTTCTATATCCCTCTGCAACAAACTTAACAGGAGTAATTTGAATTTTTATTATTGCACCTGAATTATCTTTTAAATTTTCAGAATTCGGAGTAATCACAAAGTCACCAGCACTACTACTAACAGTATTACCAAAAGAATGATCACTTAAATTTTCACCCTTTTTATTTAATAAAGAAAAAGACGTGTTTGAATTAATTTTAACATGAAAAGTTGCAGATTTTGTATGTACAATAGAGTCATCAGATAAAAAATTAATCTCAACCAACGATTTCGGATAATTCTCAGTCTCTAGAATTCTTCCTTCTGAAAAATACCTCACATTAAGTTTTAAATTCTTTACAACATTAGTAATTAATGTTCTGGACTTTAATATTTGTATTTCATTTTCAAGTTGATTTTGCGAATTATCTAATAATCCCAAGTCCTTAAATGCAGCAAGTTCTGACTCACTAATATTCTCATCCTGAGAAATCATGATGGTCGAGGACACATTATATTGCGGAATAGTATATCGTATTTTTAGGTATGCCAAAGCCAGAAACAAGATCACACTTAACACAAACCAATACCACTTTTTCAGATATCGAATAAGTGCTTCTCGTAGATTAAAACTAAAACTTGAAGATTTAATTGCTCTACTACTATTGCCCGTGGCGTTATTATTAGAAGTCATATTTTTAACTATCTTATGAGTAGCGCTGCTACAGATACACCTACGCCTATTACACTTAAGACAATTCCTAACAAATTATTGCTGGTTCTCGATTCTCTAATCCTAGATGGATTAGGTTCTACATAAAGCACATCATTTTGCGCCAAATAATAAACCGGTGAGTCGAAAATAGACTTCGAAGTAAGATCTAAGCGATGATATGTATTCACACCTTCATTCTCTCTTATCACCATAACATTTTTTCTTTTTCCCCTTATAGCTAAATCACCAGCTAAACCAAGTGCTTCAATTACTGTTACTCTTTCATTAGGTATGACATAAGAACCCGGGCTATTGACCTCTCCAATTACGGTAATCTTAAAATTTTTCAGTCGTACACTAACTATAGGATCGTTGATATAGATCTTCAATTTTTCCTTGATCATCTCTTTTACCTGAATACGTGTGAGCCCTGCTAATTTTAGTTTACCCAATACCGGGAATTCGATATTTCCTTCTTCATCGATTAAATAAGTAGGCTCTGCTACCCTTCCTGCATTAGGAGCGCCTTCTCCCCCATTTTCACCCATGCTTATGGATGCGCCTTGTAAATTAAAAGGTCTAGCTGCGTCCATATCAGATGCAGAAACCAATATACTTATAACATCATCGACCTTCAAAGTAGGTGTGAAAGAGTTAGTCGAAGTTATTTTCTCTAGATCGGAAGCATTTTGAAAATACACGACATCCGTAGGAGTTTTACACGAAAAAATTAAAAGAGTCAATAGTAATAAAAGGAAAAATCTACCTTGCATATTTATAGTACTTTACAAATAACTCATTGATTTGAGTTACAAAAATAAAATTTTATTTAGTTTGGCAATGTTATTTTATTGCACATGTCAAACCAAAACTTTTGGTTTTTTTTGGGTTGTTTCTTTGTTGATTTTATCAATACTTTCAAAGGTAGAATTATTAGAAATATATTCCGGTACAATTTCCTTAAGTTTTCCAACTATTTGATGGTCTTGATTCAATAAATTCATGAGACAAAGATCATTTATTTTATCCTTCACATTTGGACAATTACTATCATCAAACTTACTGATCATAATTTTCTTATGATAGGTAGGCATTGTGTTTTCAGTGTCGGCAAGGAGTTCTTCATATAACTTTTCTCCAGGTCTAAGCCCAGTGATCTTAATATCAATATCATCAGGATAATTAAGCCCCGAAAGTCTTATCATCTTCTTCGCAAGATCAAATATTTTTACAGATTCTCCCATATCGAAAATAAATATTTCTCCTCCATTACCCATAGTACCTGCTTCTATAACAAGTTGCGATGCTTCTGGTATGGTCATAAAGAAGCGAGTTACGTCCTTATGGGTTACGGTTAACGGCCCTCCTTTTTGTATTTGTTTTTTGAACAATGGTATAACAGAACCATTAGATCCTAAAACATTACCAAATCTGGTCGTAATAAATTTGGTCTTACTTGTGTTGTGGAGGCATTTTATATACATCTCTGCGACTCTTTTGGTCGCTCCCATTACATTGGTAGGGTTCACGGCTTTATCTGTAGATACAAAAACAAATTTATCAACTCCAAACTCTGATGACAAATCTGCCAGTTTTCTGGTTCCCAAAACATTTATTTTTATGGCTTCACACGGATTAGACTCCATTAATGGTACATGTTTATATGCTGCGGCATGAAAAACCATATTTGGTCTATATTTTTCAAATATAGTCTCTATCCTTTGGTGATCTCTAATATCTGCTACAATTGGAACAAAATTAGTTACACCTTTACTCAGTAATTCTTGTTGCAAATCGTATAATGCAGATTCGGCTTGATCCACCAAAATTAGATTTTTATAGTCATAATACGAAGCTTGTCTAACGATCTCGCTACCGATGGATCCAGCTGCGCCAGTAATCAAAATTATCTTGTTATGAAGTTCTTTTGTAATATTTTGATTATCCATATTAATTGGAGCTCTATCTAAAAGATCCTCTATTTGAATTTCTTTTATCTGAGAAATCTCTAATTTACCATCAATCCAGTCATTTACGGCAGGTATAATTTTTACCTTTACTCTTAGTTTTAATAAGTTGTCAGAAATCTCTGATAAACGTTTTTTATTTATATGAGGAATTGATACTACAATTTCTTTAATATTATTTTTAGTAATAAAACTCTGGGTCAAAGAATCAGAAGCATACACCTTAATACCGTTGATGGTCTTTCCCTTTTTCTGGGGATTATCATCGATAAAACCAACAACAGATAATGAGCTATTCGAATCGTTAGTAACCGCTGCAAGAGTAATTAGACCAGAATCCCCGGCTCCATAAATTAAAATCCTTGAAGTCTCTCCTATTTTTGATTTAATATAATAATAACAGTATTTGAAAATTAAACGACTAGTAGTAAGTGTAATAATATTCAACATGTAATGTATACAAATTATGGATACTGGAATATTTAATAATTCTGGCATTAAAAATGCTCTACTGGATAGCATCAACCCTCCGGTAAGAGCTATCAAAACAGTAACTGCAAGGAATAAGTTATAGGCATCTCTCATTCCCGTATGTCTAACCACACCCTTATAAGACCCTATTACTAAAAAACTCAATGTTGCCAAACCGGCTACGATTGGTAGTTGATATAGCATGTTAGAAATATCAAAATCTAATGTAATCCCAAATCTTATAACGTACGCCAAAAAGAAATTAAAAATTGTTATTGATACATCTATAATCAATACCAACCATTTCGAAGCGTGCTTATGCGAATTATTAATTAGGTAACTTTTGATCATCTCAATACATTTTTAATTACTGATACAATTCTATATAAATCATCTTCTTCAAGATTAGACCCGCTGGGTAAGCAAAGGCCTCGATCAAATAGATCATCAGAAAATCCATTGAGGTATGCATCACAATCTGCAAATACAGCTTGTTGATGCATGGGTTTCCATAACGGTCTCGATTCTATGTTTTCTTCAGCTAGTGAAAGTCGTAATCCTTCCCTTAGTTGGTATGAAGTTGTTTCTATACAAGTAAGCCATCTATTAGAACTATATCCTTCTGGTTCTTCTAGAAACCTTATTTCTGAATAATTTTCAAGATGCTTTTTATAAAAATCAAAATTTCTTCTGCGATTTGCTACATGACTATCCAGAACTTGCATTTGGCCTCTTCCAATACCCGCAGTAATGTTACTCATTCTATAATTGTATCCTACTTCTGAATGTTCATAATGAGGAGCATTATCTCTAGCCTGTGTAGCAAGAAAAATGGCTCTTTCTTTATGTTTTACATTTTTAGAGATTAAGGCTCCACCACCAGAAGTGGTAATTATTTTATTCCCATTAAATGAAAGAATTGCAATATCCCCAAAAGTACCACACTTAACGCCATGATACGAGCTACCTAAAGCTTCTGCACTATCTTCTAATACTGGAATTTTATATTCTGATGCAACGTTGTGAATAGCCTCTACATTGTATGGCATTCCATATAAATGTACTGCCACTATAGCTTTCGGCTTTTTACCTTTAGAAATTCTATCCTTTATTGCTATTTCGAGTTGTTCTGGGCAGATATTCCAGGTATTACTCTCGCTATCTACAAATACTGGTTTAGCACCTAAGTATACGATTGGATTTGCTGAAGCCGCAAATGTCATACTTTGACATAATACTTCATCACCGGTAGTAACTCCTAAAAGTCTTAACCCCAAATGTAATGCTGCTGTTCCCGAACTTAATGCTGCTGCATATATATCAGTATTCAAATAGGATTCGATATCCTTTTCAAATCCATCTACATTTGGTCCCAGGGGTGCTACCCAATTTGTTTCAAAGGCTTCTTTTACGAAATCTTGCTCTGTTCCACCCATATGCGGCGAAGAAAGCCATATCCTTTTTGAATCAATTATATTCATATTCTCCCATTAAAAATGAACAATAATTTTCTACTGATTACAAATCCTATTTAGGATTATTAACCAAATTCTTTTTCATGACAATCTAAAAAAAACGCTGGAAGAAGGGGGGTAGAAACTTCCTAATATTGAATTTATTCTAATACTTATTTTCCAATGCTAAAATAGTTCAGTTAAATCAATTATCAATTTAAAATTTTATTTTTTAGACAGAATACTTAAAAATACCGTTTAATGGCTATGTACTTCCTTAATAATTACTTACAATACGTGATTACCGTAAGAAAAGTATTATAATACCAGATAAATTTTACTAGTGCTACTTATCAAATCTCTCCGATTTATCTTAAGATCTGCATAAAAAACATAAAATTATACTACTACAAAGATCAAATTAAACCTTCATTGAAATTCTGTGCTTTCTTTAGTCATTACAATGATAACCTATAATTCTACCAAATATGAGAGTTTAATCACTAATATTTAAAGGGGTATTTTCCCCTAGTTTAAAAAGCACTTTCTCACATGCTGCTATTGATTTCTTTTGGCGAATAAAAATTATACTAATAAATTTTGATTTATCTAATTAAATACATAAAATTTATAGCTTTACAAATATATTGATTCAATATTTCTTGACTCACGAGCAACATTTTCCCCATTATTTTATAAACCAATTGACTCTGAATGTTATTTAATTCATTAGATTTTTTCATATTTCTATCGGTTGTTTTTATTATCTATTGGTTTATTTTCTACAAAAATATTAAGATCCAAAACTCATTTATTCTACTAGCGAGCTATCTTTTTTACGGCATGTGGGATTGGAGGTTTTTGTTCCTTATACTCGCTAGTACAATTGTCGATTTTTTCGTGGGCCAAACTATTCACCATAGCACTTCTGATAAAACAAGAAAAGCATGGTTATGGGTGAGTGTTATCTTCAATGTTGGACTTTTAGGTTTCTTTAAATATTATAATTTCTTCATCGGTTCGTGGGTAGATTTTATTTCAATTCTCGGATATGACTTAAAAAGTACCTGGACTCTACAGATTATTTTACCTGTCGGAATCTCTTTTTATACGTTTCAAACTATGTCATATTCACTTGACATTTATTATAAAAGACTAACGCCAACGAAAGATTTTATAGCTTTTGCGACCTTTGTAAGCTTTTTCCCTCAACTGGTAGCAGGTCCTATTGAACGAGCATCTAACCTTTTATCCCAAATCACTACAAAAAGAATTTTTAATTATAATCAAAGTAGTGAAGGACTAAAACTTATCCTTTGGGGTTTGTTCAAGAAAGTCGTAATCGCTGATTCTATTGCACCAATTGTTGATGATATTTTTGCTAATTATACTCAATATCCTGCTTCAACATTAGTACTTGGCGTGTCTCTTTTTAGTTTCCAGGTGTATGGAGATTTTAGCGGATATTCTGATATCGCTATTGGTACTGCCAAATTATTCGGGATTGAGTTAATGTCTAATTTCAAATTCCCTATTTTTTCAAGAAACGTTGCCGAATATTGGCAGCGATGGCACGTTTCTTTATCAACCTGGTTTCGACATTATGTATATATACCTTTAGGCGGTAGCAGGGTAAGTAAACTCAAATCGGTTAGAAATATTATCATTATCTTCTTGGTAAGTGGTTTTTGGCATGGTGCAAATTGGACCTTTATTGTATGGGGAGGCGTTCATGCAGCTTTTTACATACCCGTTTTTTTAATGGGAAGAAATCGAATTTATATGAATAATGTCGTGGCAGAAAATCGATGGTTTCCTACTATAACTGAAATCTCACAAATCTTACTTACCTTCGCCTTAGTCACATTCTCAAGGGTGTTTTTTAGATCAGAATCGATTACTGATGCTTTTGGATTTTTGCAACAGATCTTTACAAATTTCACATATGACACCTATCAGCATCCATTGGGCTATAGAATGATCGATTATTTTATTTTATTGGCACTTTTTGTCGTTTATGAATTCAAAATAAGGAGAGATGAACGCTCACCTTTTAAATTTAAGTCAAAAGTTGTACGATTTGTAATGTATACTTTAGTAATTTTAGGGATGCTCCTTTTCTTTGATGACAATATCGACCGGTCGTTTATCTATTTTCAATTTTAAAATACATAGAAAAATTTGAGTAACCGCATCACGTAAAAATGAAAAAATTAATCCTCAAAAGTGCTTTATACTTTTTTCTAATACTAATCCTATTAGAAGTATTGGTCCGTATTTTTCATTTAGGTAAAGACACTCCTGCTCGGTTCGTTGATGAGCATGAAGTTGAAAAATGGGTTCCCAATCAAAACGGTTTTTCTGTTACGGGCAATCGTAGGCAAAACTTTTCTGAATATAATATTAATAACTCTGGATACAATTCTTATCGAGAATTTAACCCTACAAAAAACAAAATAGAAGTTGCTTTGGTGGGTGATTCCTTTATCGAAGGATTTCATCAGGATTACTACAATTCTATTGGAAAAAAGATTGAAAATAAACTACCAAATATTGAAGTTTACGAATATGGCTATGCCGGTTATGATTTTGCAGATCAGTTGCATTTGGTACATTCATACAAAGAGCAATTCCAACTTATTGATCACATAGTATTGGGCATAAAGTTCTCCAACGATCTTGATCGTGGAGCATATAATGTGGTCTACAGTAGATTAGCACTAGAATCCCCAAAAAATAGATTATTAAAAAAAAGTAAGTTATTGGTCTACTGTAAAAGTATTGGGATTTTAGATCCACCTCAGGAACTGATCTATCGTTTCATCTCCCTGTTCAAATCGAAACAAAAGTTTACAACTAAAAGTGACGAGGAAATCTCAAGAATTAAAAAAGAAAAAGAGAAGCAATATTTAACAAATTTTGAAAGCTTAATCTCTACATACGGCTATGATAAAGAACGATATACACTACTGTTGGATTCTAGAATTACCAGCCCTGTTTTTCTTTCATACTTAGAAAAAAATAATTTTAATTATATAGATTTTGCTGATACCTTTGAAGCGACCAATCGTCCTACTACCCTAATTTATGACAGACATTGGAATAATCACGGAAGACAATTAATTGCCAGTGCAATTACAGAATACTTAAGCAAAAAAGAATTTCAAAAACCAAAACCATAAAGATCAATACCTAAAACTCACATTAAAAATTGATTTTCTGCATTTTGGATTTCCCAGTAATCAAATACGATTTTTTATCTTTTGAAACTTCTAATACTCTAACATTAGAAACATGCTCTATAGCCAAATACAGAAAATCAAATGTAGCTTTTCGTAAAAAGAGATATTCATCACTATTATAATCAACTGCAGCATAATCTAAATCATTTTGAAGCTCTTCTATTGGAGAACTTTTTAAAGATATTTCAAAATTAGTATTGATTTTTCGACTTGCCTTAAATTTTTTATACCGCACATAAGCAATTTTGAAAACAAACTCTTTAATACTTACTTTAAAATATTCGATACTAGTGCTCAAAGATGCAGTAATAGACCCTTTGGGATAGATAATTTGATGCTCAAAATTATAGATATGATTGCACCACTCACGTTTATAACTAAGATCTCCCATCCCCATCTCATAACAATCGTGATTATTGGAAATGCACCAATCGAGTTTCTTGTAGATCTCTACACTGCCTAAGCTAAATTTAGCATAATCAATATCATAAGAAGATATCGCACTAAATAATTTCCCATGAAAATGATGATTAAGCGAGACAACAATTGGAGTATTATTTTCTAAAACTACAAAGAGTGATGCTTTTTTTTTATTTATTAAAGAAAAATACATTTTCTGATAGCGATCCCATTGTGTAAGACTTTGACTAACATCGTTACGTTGTTCAAATCTTCTAATAAGCATTTTACGTAAGCAATCCATCAAAAAATCATACTCTTCCTTTTCTATGTTTCCATAAAATGTTTTGTATGATATCCTAAAACAGGACTCCAATCTTTTAATTCTTCTTCGTATACCTTTGGCATTGCTCCTGAAACGATTTTTTATATAGGCATCGGCACTAGAAAAGCCATTGAGAAAAATAGCATATCCCTTAAAAAACTGGCTCACCTTTTTTACAGAAAAAATATCTTTATTGATAGATGGCTTCAGATAATCAGGAATAAAAAAAACGGAATAGATTTTACTCGAATTTTCAGCCTCTCCCTTGTCGTAATCGGGATTGATTATCACATCTTCATCATTTAACGTAGTAACTCTTGGAAATACTTTTGGTATTATCCCTCTTTCAAACAATTCAAAAAAGTAATCGATGTTCTCTCTTCTCATCTACTCATTCTATAAAATGGAAAAAAATAATTTTTCAGGTCCTTTTTATCGGTGTTGGTGTAATCGCTATTAACCGATAAACAAAGTTCATCATAGATTTTTTCATTCACTATTTTCCTACCCGTATAAAAAATCAAATCATTATCTTTTGGGAAGAAGGATTTTTTACTTTTATATAAACCGTCTCCATCTTTCATTCCACCTCCTAACACGTAGTATTTCTTGCCATTTTTAATAGCCCATTCGATAATTTTGACTCTTAAAAAATCATTAGGCCTATGACTGAAATACTCTGCATTTGTTCCTCCTAAAAAAGCAAAAACAGTTTCTTTATAATTAATAATGAGCTCTACAGAAATTGGAATATTCTCAAAATATGCTATCGCGATTGAAAAATTATTAATATTTGAAAGTATTAAGTTCTCAAAGTATTCAAAAGAGAAAAAGTATATACTATCAGCTTTATTACGCTTCATAGTCTCTACATAAATATCATTAAAAACCTCTATAACTTCTTTAGTAATTGAAGTTTTGTGAAATATTTCAAATTCTAAATTATAATTTACTGCTCTTCTAAAATTATTTCTAACCTTCGAGACAAATGAAGTCCATTGATCTTCAAAATTATCCAAAAGATTCCCTTTCACATTGGATAATGTCTGAATTAAATCCCCAGAGTACCCTAAGTGATTATCATTTAAGCTAAAACGCACAAATTCGCTTATAACATTGTTTTCTCGATACCAATGATCTGCCTCTTCCCAAAATTGAATAATATCATCTTTAGAAATATCATCATTAAATAGAGGTCCATTATATCCATAGGGACTAATAACATCAAAATAAGAGGTTTCTTTACCTTTAATTTCTATTTGTCTTAGAATAAAAGGCATCAGAATAATAGGAGTTTCATCTTTCTCAAGTATGAAACATCTTAACCTATCAGAATCCTTTTCAAAATATTTTAAATGTTCTATAGAATAGTAAACATTATTATCCCATTCCTTTTGAAGAAGTGCTTTGTATTCCAATACATCCGAACTATCATCAAGGTTTTTAATAAGTAGTCTATAGTTTTGCTTCAATTGTTAGAAAGGTTTGTTAGACAAAGGTTCTTAAATTATGACTAGGGGTTAGTTTTAATTTACTTTTTTAAAAAAATAGTTGTTCATTTTCTCAGACAATACATGTGATAACCAAATGATCCTACCACAATGTTCTAAATGCCACACTGCCTTTCCTTCAAAAATATTTCCTGCCAGTAAAGGTCCTATGATGTGTAAGTTTTCTGAAGATTCTAGAGATTCATTTACTTCGAAACCAATTTTTGATTCATTCGATTTGCAGTATCCCTTATCCATTAATTTTTTTAATAGTATAGGAACATTATCCTTAGACAAATTAGTGCTGCCAATACAATTAATGACCAAATGGACGGGATTCTCCAGGATCATATTTTCTCCTGATTTTGTATCTAGATACTCCAACAAGTATTCATTATTTTCATTTTTTCTAATATTGCTAAATCTTCCTGCAATATGATCAAAACGATGTTCTTCTTGAAGATCGTCTATGATTTTAGAATAATGAGATCCAGCGCAACGCTGTCTTCTTCCGATCTCATTACCATAAAGACAAGCGAATTTTT
This sequence comes from uncultured Aquimarina sp., assembly GCA_947500845.1. Classification (GTDB taxonomy): domain Bacteria; phylum Bacteroidota; class Bacteroidia; order Flavobacteriales; family Flavobacteriaceae; genus Aquimarina; species Aquimarina celericrescens. The sequence goes on along the minus strand of CANMTP010000001.1, from coordinate 456,443 downwards.
TTAGTTCTTCATGATCAAGCTTACCCAATAATGACCCAAAAGCTGTTGAAATAATTTCTACGGTAGATGCAGCTCCCAAATTAATTTCATCTGCATAATCAAGATCCTTAAAGGCTGCCTCTGCAATAGTCTTCGCTGTTAAAGTATTTTTACCCGCTAAAGCTTGCAAGTTGAAGGGAGTATACTCTTTTCTTTTTTCAAAGTCAATTACAGCATCCGGCATCAAACCTTGTGTGGAAAGGACAGTAAAATTATTGACTCCTGACTTTATTTTATGGTTATCATTTAATTTATACAGCATTTCAAGCCCACTGGCATTTGCTCCTACCACAAGAACATTTGGTTTCTTGTTTATATTTTTTTCAATGAAACTTTCAATTTTATTTAAAACCTCTTTTAGTTCTGGTTGATAAGGATCGTTTACAAACAATAAACTATCTTCTTCTATAAGAGTTTCATCTTTCCATAAATAATTAACAGGAAGTGATCCCACAGAAAGGATTACTTTCTCTGATAAAATAGTCTTATCATCTTCTAAAGACACTATATATTTACCTTTAACCTTTTCCAGATCGAGAACCTCTCCCGTGACATAATTTACCTGTACCAGACCCGCCTTCGTAAACTCTTCTAATCTGTCTTTAACTTTTTGATCGATATAGCATCCAAAAAAGCGTCTGGGGATAAAAAGATCTTCCCAATCATTGTTTTCTATTTTCTCTGCATGTTTAGAAATCCAATCAAGAGACAATTTCCCACCATCCTTTTTAAGCTCTTCTAATAGCCACTTTTTATTATCATTAAGCCATTTAACGAATTTACTTAATTCTGGTTCTGGCAAAAAGTTTTTCAACGATGTTATTAGAAGTACTGAAAATCCAGATCGAACACCATATGGTATCCCAGTATGAAACTCTTGAGACTTATCAATGACAGTTATATTTATTTTCTTTTTTGATTCATTGTTGACCTCAATACCATCTAAAAAATGTAAAATCGTAAACGATGATGAGATTCCCGAACCTATAAAAGTAATGTCAGATGTGTTGGTTTTAATTTCAGCCCCCATGAATTATAATTGTTTGGTTTTAATGACTCTTCCAGGATTACCCACTACTGTAGTATAGTCTGGAACATCTTTAATTATAACAGTTCCAGCACCAATTAAAGTATCTTTTCCTATTTCGTTGATACCTGTCATCGCGGTAACACCCATTCCTATATATGCTTTTTCTTTAACATGTATCAAAGCACCAATATTAACACCAGAAGACATGAATACGCCATCTTCTAAAGTTACGTGATGTGCAATCGTACTATCCATATTGATCATAATATAATTACCTATAGTGGTATGCGGCATAACAATATTTCCCGCAAGCATGTACACTGCTTCTCCTATAGTGACATCTGGCGCAATGGATACAGTATGGTGAAGAAATCCTGGAATTCCATATCCTTCTTTTTTTAATGTGGATAAATATTCTACTCTAACAGAGTTTTCTCCGATTGGGCAATATACATTCTGGATTTTATCTTTGAACTCTTTCAGAAATAAGTCTTGGTATTTACCCAAAACGGGAATACCCAATACCGTGTTTCCTTGCAGGTCCGGATTATCATCAATAAAACCGATGATATCAACACCAGCTTCTTTAAGATAAGAAGCATAAACTTGTCCCTGTGTTCCCGCCCCAATAATTACTGCATTTTTCACTTACAAAAATTAAGTTTTTAGTGGTTAAAATTTCATATGATTAATTATTTCCTGTAAAAGTAGGCATATTCAAGTTTTTACCACTATTAATATCTTCTTTAAAAATTACTTTTTTAATAGTTGAAATAAGAATTTTAACATCGACCTTAAGGCTTATATTCTCCGTATACCAAACATCTAACTTGAATTTTTGTTCCCACGATATTGTATTTCTTCCATTGATTTGAGCCCACCCCGTTATTCCAGGTCTAACATTATGTCTTTTCTTTTGAAAATCATTATAAAGTGGTAGATACTTTACTAAAAGTGGACGGGGACCGATTAGACTCATATCTCCTTTTAATACATTGAACAATTGAGGAATCTCATCTAAAGAATATTTTCTAATAAATTTCCCAACACCTGTAATCCTTTCTTCAAAAGGTAGCAGCTCTCCATGTTCATCTTTCTTATCGTTCATGCTTTTAAACTTTATAATCTTAAATATCCTTTCCTTTTTACCGGGACGAGACTGAAAGAAAAAAGGTTTGCCTTTATTATCTATAGCCAATACTATAATAAGCACAATAATAATTGGGGAGAGCAATAAGATCCCGATAAACGAAGCGATAAAATCCAATAAACGTTTTAAAAACGGATTATACATGAGTTATTTTAAAATTTGAATGTAACAACATTACTATTTTTTTCTTTAAGCTGAAACAGGTTTATATCTTCTATTCTATGATTTGGATATATATTTTTCACCTTTTTCAATGGTCTTGATTTCCTTCCCAGGAACACCGTAGATTAATTTAAAATCATTTACGTCGTGTACTATTAATGAACCCGCACCAATTATACTATGTTTACCAATATCGATCCCCTGAATAATATTTGCTCCTAAGGAAATTGCTGTACAGAAATCAATTTTCACGTTACCTCCCACAGTTACACCAGGAGCGATACTAGAGAAATCTTCCATTTTACAATCATGACCAAAACTTGAATTTGTATTTAAAATGCAAAAGTTTCCCACCTCGGCATGCGTATTAATCTTTACTCCCGCCAAGATCGCAGTTCCTTTACCAATTTTTGCGCTTGCACTAATAGTTGCAGAGTGATGAACTATAGTAACAAACTCAAAATCTGAAGCCAATTTCTTAATTTTGGCATGCATTTGAAATCGAGTCCAGTTATCTCCGATAGCTATTATTCCTTTGGTTATACCTTGTTTGACTAAGTTGGGAATAATATCCTCTGACCCCAAAACTTCATAATTCATTAATTTGACTCCCTTTTCTTTAAAAGAATCAATTAAACCAAAGATCTCATACTGTTTATTAAATTCTACCACTTCAATTATTACTTTGGCATGACCAGATGCACCTATGATTAGGACTTTATCCATCTTTTATATCTTAAAAATTCATCAAGTATATGATTTTTAGGAAACAAAGAATATGACTAATATCAAATTACTTATAATTCGGATTCAATAGTATTCAAAAGATCTCCAATATCATTCATATTCATCAAATCCATTAATTTGAATTTTATACCAAATGACTTTTCTACCTCTGTAATTATCATCATATGGGTAACCGATTCCCATCCATCTACGTCATCTGCCGTGGTCTCATCTCTAAGTTCAAAATTATCATGTTCTAATATCGTTATGAAGGCTTCCCTAACTTTAGACAAAATTTCTTCTCTACTCATTATTGATCGTTTATTTAATGTCAAAATATGTTTTTAATTCTTTCCTATTTATCTTTCCATTGATACTATGCGGGAATTCTTTAACAAATCTCACATGCATCGGTATCATATAATCGGGCATTTTTGTTTTCATATGATCAAATATTTTTTTGGTATCAAATTCTTCAGATTCAATCGCTAATCCTAATTCGGCATTACCTAATTTGTTGATGATATCTAAAGCGACCATATTCACTTTTTTGTCAGATTTCGCCTTTGCATGAAACTCAATTTCAGCAAGTTCTACTCTATATCCTCTTATTTTGACTTGAAAATCTGCTCTTCCCACATAAAGATAATCTCCCTCTTGGTCTTTGAAACAAAGATCCCCTGTTTTATAGTATCTTACTTCTTTTCCATTTTCTTCTATGGTAAAAAAGCTTTGAGTGTTTTTTTCCTCATTTTTCCAATATCCAGGAGTGATTTGTGGACCTGCAAGACATAACTCGCCAGAAACATTTACTGGTACTTCTTCATTATTTTCATTTACAATAAGATATGAGGTATTTTTTTGTGGTGTACCAATTGCTATGATACCGTTGTGTGCTTTTGTATGGGTTTCTTTATGATAAGGATAAAATCCACTATACACTGTAAATTCTGTAGGGCCATAATAATTAAAAATCTTACAATTTGGAAGACAGTTACTCCATTCTTTTGCTATATCACTATGCAATGCTCCTCCTCCAAAACTACAATATCTTACATCTGGAGCATAAATCTCGGGAAAATACGGACGTAAATAATTGATAATTGATGGCACCATGGTAAGTATCGTAAGTTTTTGCTCTTTTATCAATTTAAAAATATAAAAGTACTTGATTGCTCCCTTGGGTATTGTATAGATACATGAGCCCGCTAACAAGGGAAATAAATAAGTAACCACCGAAAAATCAAAGGTAAGCTCGAACATTTGTAAACATCGGTCTGAAGGAACCAAATTAAATTCAGGTTCAACCTCTATTGCATCTACAAGACCAGCAACATTATTGAATGTAATAGGCACTCCTTTTGGCAAACCAGTGGTGCCAGAAGTAAATAAAATATAGGCCAAATCATCACCAGAAATATTCTTAGGTTCTAAATTTATAATTGTTTCTGGAATAGAATGAGAAACAATAACTTCGTACTCACTATAAACCGATGTTTTAGATGAGTCTATAACATATTTGGTTTCTGTCAGTTCAAAAATCTTCGTGTTACGCTCTACTGGTGTATCTGGATTAACAGGCACATAGGCTTTTCCTTCTAACCACAGCGCAATAATGCTAGCATATGTTTGAATATCGTCATTGGTTACCAAACCAATTAATTTTGCAGAATCATTAGTTGTTCTATCGATCTCGTTCCTAATCTTAGATACCTCAAGAGCAAAATCTCTGTACGTATAAAATGTATTATTAATGCATAAAACATTATGATCATAATGTTTTTCTATAGATTCTTGTAGTTTCTTTACAAATTTCATAGTGTGGTTGGTTAAACAATTGGTTTAATAAAAATGTCCATCTCTATTCAACATTGTATAATTCTCAGGGTCTAATCTAGTTTTGTTATGCGCTAATCCTTTTTTAAGTACTCTATGTGTAAAAATGGTTTTATATCTTTTAGTTATATTATCAGACAGTTTGGTGTCATCTGTGAATATAAACTTTGTTTTTACCTTATAAAAATTCTCCATCAACGCGTCAACACAAAGGTCATAGTTATCCTCTTCCTTTACCAGAAAATACTTCACATTGAATTCATTAAAATTAATGATGTAAGAGATAAAAGCGATGATCTCACCGTCTTTAATCACATTTAAATTATGAATATGTATGTTATTACTAATCCCGGTTTGTAATGCTTTATAAGGAAATTTACTAGAAACAGGAGTTTGCATATACTGACTATTATCAATTTGCCAGTTGATATAATCTTTGGTTTTATGGATCAGATCTTTTTTACAAAGAGGTTCTATGAATTCCCAAGTATCATTATTTATATGAGTTATATAATCATAAGAAAGCGGCTTTGTATTTTTCTTACATCTAGATTTATTAAGAAATTTTATCATAGAGTAGGTCAATGCATCTACTCTTTCCAATATAAACTTGAAAGATTTTAGGAATCTAAATCTTCCTATAAGCATTGTTGAATCCAGACTAAAAAATATAGTATGTCTCAATCTGGAAGCTATTACTGTAAACGGTTGTTTTTGATAAAACGTAGTTACATTTTCTGCATATGATTTTATAAGTATTTGATGATCTGCAAAATTTACCGCTTCCTTATAGATGTAGGTTCCCAATACGGTATCTTTAAATTTAGGATGCACCCACCAAGCGATCATCCAGTATGCTTTATTGGTTTTATTAATGCCTGTATTCACTATATCCGGAAACATAAAGATAAAAGAGATCATTTTTTTGTCCTCGTACCCTATCACACCGCAATAATCATTATCTTCTATACGATTATTAGAAATTAACCACAATGCTTTGCTCTTTGGCATAGGAGCAAGGGTATCTTCCCAATATGTATTTTGGTCGATTGCCTGGCGTAACATTTTTTTTGTCAAGCCAATTACTTCAAGGTTTGCCATTTATTTAATCTACAATACACTAATTATTACCATTAAAATATTCTGAAGTTTGTTCTTCAGAAAGATTTACATCCTCTTTTTGCAAAACTTTTTTAAGTGTCAAGCCTATTATTTTAAGATCAAGCAAAAAGTTGAAATGTTCTACATACCACACATCATATTCAAATTTTTGTTTCCAGGCTATAGAATTACGACCATTAACCTGGGCCCAACCCGTAATACCAGGTCGCACATTATGACGTTTTTTTTGTGTTTTATTATAAATGGGGAGATATTCTATGATTAATGGGCGGGGACCAATTAAAGACATATCGCCTTTTAATACATTAATCAATTGGGGGATTTCATCTAACGATGTTTTTCTTATAAAATTTCCTACAGTTGTAAACCTTTCTTTATCAGGGAGTAAGTTTCCATGCTTGTCTTTTTTATCATTCATGGTCTTGAACTTTACTATACTGAATATCTTTTCGTCTTTGCCCGGTCTTTTTTGAATAAAAAATGGTTTTCCTTTATTGGCAAAAGCAAGAAAAATAATAAGAAGTACAAATATAGGAGAAATAATAATTAATAAAATTAATGATATACAAAAATCCAAACTCCTTTTGATAAATAATCTATACACAACTTGAACTATTTACTTACTTATGAATTTATCATTTCGTTGACCATAACCCTTCTTTTTCCCGATGCAAGTAACGGAATTTCATCAACATATTCTATAGTGATTTGAGCATCTTCGCCCAAATACTCCTTAAATTCGTTAATAAACTCATATTCCCTCTCAAATTTCTGGTCAGCATTCAGTTTAAAGTGATATGTACCAGCCGCTTTTTGAATAAGTTGACATTGCTTTAACTCTGGATAATTGTTGACCAACAAAACAAGATTAATAGATATGATCTCTCCTTTTGTATTGTAGATTTGATCTATTTTTCTACCATTTACTTCCTTCAATATGTTCTTAGAGCCCAAAGTGTCTTTAACTCCAATATCACCAGTATCATATCGTATCATTGGCACACTGTAGTTAAACAAATCTGTAATTACTATTCTTCCGGATTTGCCATCTTCTACCCTTCTATTTGAATCTACTTCTAGAATTTCTATGAAATAGCTCGCTTCATTGATTTCAAAATGCCTTTTATTTCCCAGTGGTTGCTGTGCCAAAATTCCGTTTTCTACATTAGAATATCTCGAAACTACTTCGGCACTAAAATATTTATATATACTTTCCTTGGTATAATCATTCAACCGTTCTGACATTGCTATGACAGATTTGAGATTACACGAGATTGAAGACGATTTTTTGCGATCTAAGTGTTTACATATTTCTTCATACGCAGATGCATATCCTAACCAACTATTGGTAGACTTACTTTTTGACAAATCCCTTACAATGCCATCGATCAGGTTCTTTTCTTTCATTTCGAACACATCAACCGGTACAATATTCTGTAACATCTGCGTGATAAACCCTTTCTTTTCAAATGCATTCCACATCCTGAAATATGTAAGTCGATTGCCAATAGTAAATCCCGCCTTTTCTGAAAAGTATATGGTATCTGCCATATTACGAATACGTTTGTCTATATTTTGATGCACTTTAAATGGCGTACCTGTAGACCCACTTGTACTAACAGTAAATTTTGGTTTATCTTTATACAATTCTGACTGAAATCTCTCAAAATTATCTCTAATTATATTTTTATTTACTACAGGAAAATCCTGAATAGAATCAAAGTTTTGTAATTCTCTATAATGCAATGTAGATCTCACCGCATGATTTAAGATATTTTGTAGTCTTTTCTTTTTAAGATCGATTGCTTCTGAAGATGTAGGGTTTTCATTAATGAACTTAATATCATCATAATGATTTCGTTTCTTACCTCCTTTTATTCTGTCGATCCACCAGAACATTTTATTTCTTAGTAATTCAAAAAAATTCATTTTGGTTTTTTTTATTTATCAAGCTTCATCCATGATTTCTGCATATAAGGGATGTCCTAAATATCCACCGTATGCAATATCTGGTGCAATTAGCGAATTATTATCATTTCCTTCTACGATCACAGGACCTGAAGGTGTAATAGCAATATCCCAGCCAATATATCGATCAGGAATTACAGAAACAGCATTTTTTACAAGCTCACATGCTTCAAGAAAATATGGTATTTGAAAATCGTTAAACACTATATCTGTGTCGGGATGCGCTGCTAATCTTCTACCTCCATATTTCATTTGTCGATAGCTTTTACCTTGTAATTTTCCAGTTGCAAGATTTACGCGAACAAACATCCCACCAGAGCTACTATTGTCAACCACAGCGCCACCAGCGCCAAAACGCATAAATGCTGAAAGTATATGAATAGTGCCCTTTTTATCAAGATAACTATCAAATCTTATTGTATTTATACTATAGGGATAGATGACATTAATATCTTGGTGTTGTTCAATAACATCTTGATGAATACAATCATTGTTTAATATATGATCTGCATAAGCGTTTATTTCTTTTTTTAGATTTTCTTTGGTAATCAAATAAGCTCCCTTACCTCCCATTTCGGCCATTATCTTTACAAAAACCTTATGTTTTCCAGTCTTATCGAAAATACCCTCAAAATAACTTATAAGACTGGGTACATCTGTAACAACGTGCATATTGGATTGATAGAAAAACCTATGACCCAAATTATAACTGATCAATGAAGGAATAGCTACTTTATTCCTTTCCATATGAAGGGCAAAAGCTAATTTATTTCTCAAAAGAGACGCGTATTGAAAATGGTGAAGATTTTTAGAAAGTGTTATTTTATCTACTTCTTTACTGCTTAGATACTCCTTATAATTCTTTACCTCTTTTCGATACAAAAATTTACCAAAATAAAAGTAGGGAAACTCACCCTTAACAATCCAAAAATTAATAGCTTCCCTCAAAATTTGAAAACCTCCCTTTTTATCATCATCACTAATAACAATCGCAATTCTGTTTTTTAGCGACTTTAATTTTCTTTTCATACCCAAGGATATAAATGTATTAGTCTGTAAGTGACTTATATTCTTTCAATAATTCGTTCCAGACATAGTCATTCTTATATCTATGAACAATAGATTCCCTCGCATTTGCAGCCAATGAATCTCTATACTCACTGTCATTTACCAATCTCCTTAAACTCTCTAATAGCGCCTTTTCATCCTTAACAGGTACAATCAACCCATTTTCTCCTTCTGCAATAATCTCATTACATCCGTTAATATTGGTAACAATACTTGCCAACCCCATAGAAGCTGCTTGCATAACAACATTCGGAAAACCTTCTCTGTAACTGGGAAATGCTAAGACATCTGACATTGCAAAATAAGGTCTTACATCACTTTGCCATCCCGCAAAGATAATATTAGGATTGGTTTCTATTTCGTGATTTGTTTCTGGAAGTAGAGGATCCAGATCATTTTCGAAAATCCCAACCAATAGAAGTTTACAATTAGAGTGTTCTTGATTTAATTTTTTAAACGCTGAAATCAATTCATTCATTCCTTTATCCTTAACCAATCTACCTACAAAAATAAAGACAATATCGCTTGGTGATATGTTGAGTTCTTTTCGCAATTTAAGATTCTCCTCATCAGAATATTTTACTGGATCAAAAAATGAAGTATCTATTCCATTAGAACTGCCATTGGCAATAACTTTTAGTTTTTCTTTTTTTGTATACTTATTTTGAATAATAATATCTTTTAAACCAAATGAATTTGGATAAATCATGGTAGCACATCGATACGTAACTTTCTCTACAACGTCTAATAATTTTCTTTTACTACCTCTGGCTTCTAGTAAAGGTAGTCCCGCAATGGTATGTAGTCGATGAGGAACGCCCGCTAATTTGGCAGCAATCATCGACAAAGTTCCCGCTTTTGGAGTATGACTATGAACAATATCTGGCCTTTCTTTTCTGAAAATTTTGTACAATTGATAGACCGCCTTCAGATCTTGAATAGGAGTTATTTTACGTGTCATCTCTACAGGGATTACTTTGATCCCTTCCTCTTTAGAAACTCTTTCTAACCGGTCTCCACCTTTGCCAGAGATTCCCAATACTTCATAATACTGAGATATAAATTTAAGTTGCCCCTTAAGTAATCCTCCTAATGATTTGGGAATCGTAGTTACACGAATAATTTTGTACATATTAATAATCAAACGGTATAAATAATCTTTGCGCTAATAATTCGTTTGCAAATATAGATATAACTTCTAGTTGTAATGAAGTCTATAACCTTTTATCATATAAAAAATCAAGAATTATTGAATTTCAAAAATAAACTTAAATGAATTGAATGAATACGGGGAAAAACCCCTTATTTGATATAAATTTTACGGTTATTCCGTAATTTACTGGTATATTGGTAGTTAAATAACTATTTTTAATAATTATTTAACATATTTTTATCGATATAACACACAATAGTATCGATGAAATTACGTTTATTTGCAAACACCAAAAAATAATATATGACAGGAGTACTACTTTTAAACTAAATTCTATAACCAAATTTATTAGTATTATGAAGAGGATTATGCCCCCCAATTACCTCATTGTTGTTTTTTTGACATTTTGTTTCATATCCTGCAGCAACGAAAATTTTGAAGAAGTCGTTCCTGATGGAATTGAAAATCCTGATCCAGACCCGGATCCCAATCCAGACCCAGATCCAGACACGCCGGATAATATAGCGACAACGCCGTGTGATTTTAAACTCTCTGATCTTACAGCTAACGAAACAAAAGTTATCGACTGTGTTTTAGATCTAGAAGGAGAAACTTTTACTGTTCCTGAAAACGTTACCCTTGAGTTTGATAAAGGAGATATTATCAACGGAACCATCAACTTTGGTGCTGGTGGTAAAATTGCAGGACAATTACTTAATTCTACGCTTAAAGTAGAAGGTGATATACAATTAATTAGTCCAACTTTTAAGTTTTTTGCCTCTCGATGGGATATTGTAGAAGGTTCTACCACTTCAGACATCGCTCTAGAGAATAATAAAAAGTTAGAGAGTCTCATGTTCTTTATTAAAGAATTAGGAGGAGATACTTTTAAAATCGACAAGTTTGATGCCTATTTCGAAATAACTAAAATTACACCTCCAGCTAGAACAACATTTAGAGCAAGTAAAGAAGGAATCAATGTACCCTCGAACTTTACTATGGAGATGACCGATAATACATATCTTAGAACATTCCCGGCTGAAGCTGGAGTAGAAAATGGAGCCATTATTGCAATCAATGATGTGGATAATGTTGTTGTTCGAGGAGGGAATCTTATTGGCGATAGAGATCTACGTGAGTATTCTCCTAATGATGTAGGCCTAGAAGGAAGCCATTGTATGCATATCCAATCTGGAAGAAATGTAGTTGTCGATGGTGTTAAATTTATAGAAGGATCTAAAGGTGGACTTACGATATACTCTAAAGGTTTTTCAACTAATCCCGCAGATTATAAACCTTCAACAAATGTGACCATAAAGAATTGTCTATTTGAAGACAGTAGAAGAATGGGTATTTCCCTTACAGATGGTAGAGAAATTTTTATCGAAAATAATACGTTTATCAACTCTGGTCAACCATCTTCTAACTCTGATGGAGGTGAAGTAGGTTATTCTATAAATATCGAACCTGCCAGAAGAAGAGATGCGAATACCGGAGAGCTCTTAGAATTACAGAAAGTATTTAATGCATATATTCGAGGAAATACCGAAACCAATAGTAGAGGTGGATTTATCACTGTGACTATCGGACAAGATATCACGGTAGAAAATAACGACATTGGTACTCGAGCGGTATACTCACTTACAAATGGAACCAAGTTTCTTAATAATAGATTCAACGCTGATGCCGGTGGCATTGGTACCGAGAGCTGGGCAATCTTTGCTGCAGGCGGGGGTGAGACTGTTTTTAATAATGAAATAGGTGGTAATGAGATCTCTGGTTACAAAACCGGAATAGTGGTTAGTTCTAACGAAGCATATGTACATGATAATATTATCAATAACACCGATAATGGTATACAATTAAGTAAACCAAATGATACCCGAGTTATCGATAATGTATTAAATGTTACCGAAAAAGGAATTACTGCAACAAACACATTTATTAATAATGGTGAAGTTAGAGGTAATGAAATTACTACAGCAAGTGGTGGATTTCATGTGTACTTTACAGGTGTAAATCAAACAGATGAGTCTTTAAATTATAAGGCAACCGTAACTGATAATTCATTCTTAAATGCAAATAAAATCACTATTTCCAGGGTAAACGGAGTAACATTTAGTGGTAACTCAGTTGTAGGTGGTATAGAAATTGGAGATTCAAATGATATCGTTATATCTGCAAATACAAAAATCCAACCTAATGGTAGTGATGGCATACGAATATTTGGTAGTAATTCGAACGTATCTATTTTGAATAATTCAATTACAGAGCCAACCGGTGGTGAAAGATATCAATGTATCAATAATAATTCTAGTAACCCTTCAGCTATTACTGAAAGTGGTAATACTTGTATCTAAATCTCTAGATTAATTATAAAACAAAAGCCAGAGAACACAACAATTCTCTGGCTTTTTTGTATCTAGACACCTATTACTTTTTATTACAATTCGATTGAAAAATTTCTTTTCACTGCATCAAATTTACCATTAGGTCCCAAAGGGATTTCATCGACTTGATTGATTTGATAATCTATTTTATGTCCTAGTCTATCTTTTAAGTTATGTAACAGCATCTCTTGCATAGCCGAACTAAATTCATCATTCGCTATGACATTAACCACAATTTCCTTTGGACTTTCCTGTACTATTTGACTCTTCACAATTCCTTGTAGCCCTTTATAGGCCGTGTCCATACGACCAACATACCCTTTTTCTTGTGTCCATAAAATGTCATCCTCCCTACCTGTAAGTTTTTCAATTATTGGCATGACACATCCACAGTCACATGTTTTCCCTTCTTTGGCGAGTAAAACTGTATCACCAATACTATATCGAATCAATGGTGTTTTTAGATTGGTGAAGCTGGTCACTACTAACTGGGCCACTTCGCCAGGCTTTGCTTTTTCTCCTACAGTATTTATAAATTCAAATACTCCTGAATCTGTATTTAAATGCAAGTTGCCTTTGATACATTCTGTTATAAAAGGACTTCCTTCACTAGATGCGTATTGGTTATACACATGACAATTAAACGCTTTCTCGATTTCAAAACGTTGATAATCATATAAGGTCTCGGCAGTTACTGCGATAGCTTTTGGAGTAAAATCCAGTGTTATATTATTTTCATTAATGTACCTGCTCATTATATAGATGGCAGACGGGTAACCGTCTAATGATATTGGTTTGAAATTATTAAGTTTTTTGATATAATGTTTCAGATTATTTTCTTTCAGATGATAAGTAGACATCAATAATTGGTTCTCAAAATAATTATATACCCAAAACGGTGACTTTTCGGCATCAGGTCGTACGATTAACCTTCCAGAGAAACGAACTTGTTTTACTCTTTTCGTCTCTAAACCTATGGCTTTGTGAAATCTACGCCATAATGCAAAAGATCGATGTATAGACTCAGAATCTAAGTAATTGATTGTTGGAGCACCTGAAGTCCCACTAGTGTATCCCACACCATCTGTATTTCGTTTTTTATTAACTATTATTTCAGGATTAGTTTTTCGGTCAATCTTTTCGAGAATAGGCATTTTACCCAAAACGGCATAAGGGTCTTTTGTAATCTCTTCTTTATTGATCCCTAGTTCGTTCATTATTCGACTATACCAGTCAGAATATTCCAAGGATTCAGACAATAATAATATGAGCCGTTGCTTTTGATATTTGTTGATCACCTCAGCATTTGCATTCCACAAATCAATATACTCATCTAGATATTGTTCAAATTCTTTAGTATATCGTTGTTTAGAATTTTGATATGCTTTTATATTCAACAGTATAAACTTCAACGCATAAGGCATACTGTTATATATCTTTTCTTGTAGTTTACCCATGATTACATCAAAGTTTGTTTCTTATAAAACTCCTCTATCTTTTTTGTATTAGATACAATATCGTAGTTTCCTTTGACAATTTCACCGGTGTTATCCCCTTTTTTTGATAGATCCATTCCCAGTATTGCTTTTGCCCAAAACTCTGGAGATTCATCTATAGAAAGAAACTGAATATCGTTTGTTAAATGTACTTCTCTAGTGATTGAATCTGATGCTACAATTTTAACTCCGGCAGCCTGTGCTTCAATTAATGTTACCGGTAATCCCTCGTAGAACGAAGGAAAAGCAAACACATCAAACATCTGAAATAGCTGAGGGATATCTGCTCGAACTCCTAAAAAATGTACTTTATCCTCTACACCATAACCCATAACTTCGTTTTCAATTACTTTTCTTAATGGTCCGTCACCTACCATCACTAGAGCACAGTCGGGTTTTTCTTTTACTAGTTTAACAAAAACCTTTAATAGAAAGGAATGGTTTTTTTGACTGGCAAAACGACCTACATGCCCTACTACCAACTTGTTTTTAAGATGGAACTGTTCTCTATACGCACTTGATATAGGTACGTCGTATCTAAATTTTTTGGTATCTATAGCGTTATTCATCATTGTAAATGAAGTATCATCTCCAAAAAGCCATTTTCCTGCTTTTTCTCCACAAGAGAAAAAATGGGTTGCATCTTTCTTTACTTTTCTTTTTAGGTGAAGTTTAATCAACTTCTTAAAAGTTTCTTTAAGGCTTTCTTTTTGAGAAAAAAGAGAAAAAAAACCTATATCATTAATTGCGATATGTGCATGTGCGATTCGACATGGAATTTTAAATTCTTTGGCTATTTTTAAAGGAAAAGAACTAAAAGTATTAAGATGTGAGTGTATAATTTTAAATTCATTGTGCTCTTCAAAAAAAGCTCTTAGTTGTTTGTAATATTTACCAGGCATTAATGGATTAATAGGATGCATACGGTAAATCTTACCTCCAAGGCTTTCAATTTCATCATCAAAAGCAGCTTTTTCTTGCCTGTGTACCAAGAAATCAAACTGTACCTGTTCACGATCAATCTGCCTATAATAATTCATGATCATAGATTCGGCTCCTCCTCGATTCATGATCGTAAAAACTTGTAAAACTCGTATTGCCGCCATTAAAAATCGTCTTTTGTTTTATATCTAATGTATAAATTCAACAATACCCCAAATGGTATTGCAAGAAATGTAGTAAGTTTCTTGGGAGACTCCTTAAGAAAAGAAAAGTTTTTAGTAAATATAGCACTAGAAACATAATGAATCGCATTCTTAAAGCGATCCTTGAAATTTTTGGCCAACTGCATTCTACTTTTTCTTGAAAACGCAAAACCTTTTGGATGCCTCCTGTATTGTTTTAAAATATTCAGGCTGGATCCATCGGGCATATACTCTACATCACACAACACTTCGTTAAGCGGCAACAATTTATAGTCCTGATCAATAAGCTGATATAAATACCCTAAGGGTACGAAACGTTCTCCTTCGAAAATTGGATACGGTGGATATTTTTTTACCACCTCTGTTCTATACACTAATTTTTTATCACCCAGAACATTATGTGTATGATATAATTCATACAGTGTGGTTTCCTCTATATTTTCAGGAATAGAAGTTCCTATAATATTGCCATCTGGGTCTGCATCTAATCCTACAATTCCAGCATAATGGGGTTTATCTTTAATAATTTCCCAGGCATCCAGAATTTTTTGAACAGCATTCTCTCCCATACAATCATCACTGTCAATACATACATTCAATACTGTTTCTGTAAGTCTATATGCTGCATTATGGCCTCCATGCATCCCTTGATTTTCCTGATAATGGTATATGATATCAATTTTCTCTTCTTTAACCCAGGAAGCAACTAATTCTTTGGTATTATCTGTAGAGCCGTCATCAATAATAAGCCATACAAAATCTTGATTTGGTTGTTTTACTAAACTCTCATAACACTTATGCAAACAATAAGCACGATTATAAGTTGGTGTAAATACAGTAAGAGTTTTCATATTTTTGTGTACTAAATAACGGTTAGCTATATAAATAAAACATCAGATACGTAAACGAAAAATAAACCAATATTACTTTACCCAACATAAAATGATGGTTTCTAAAAAAACGTTCTTTAAGAAAAGGATAAATAATTACCAGTCCCATCATAAACCATGATAAATATGCAAATCTATTCGAGTAATTTGCTCTGATAACTAAAACCCAAAATCCATTACTTATCAAATATGTATTTAAAAGTTGAAAATATAGTTTGTCTTCGTATTTCTTTTTGTAAACAAAATACCATCCTGCAAATACTGCAAAAGCGCTATGAAATAAAAAATCCCAACGAAAACCAGTACTAGCAAAAGTTCCTTCTTTAACTTCTGCAGTTAAATACCCAGAAAGTCTGTCATCTGCAAACCCCAGACTGCTAAACAAAGCTATCCAAACACTACCCATCACCAAAGAAAGAGGAATACAAACTAACCATCCTTTTAAATATGTTTTTGGGTTATTATAGAGATATGTGATTAAAAAAGCAATTGTAGGTAAAAACATGGTTTTATGAAATGATACTGAAAGTAAAAAACAAAGCCCCATGATTACTTTATTCTTGTGATTACTTATGGCTAACAAAAAAAGAGAAGTAGCCATTCCGTTTCTAATACCATTCACTCCATACGTATAAAAAGAAAAAGAAACCACAAACATAACAAAAGCATAGTACCAATATTGATTGAAAAGCTTTTTTGAAACTCTATATAACGGTAATATATAAATAGCAGCACAAATCGTAAAAAATGTGTGTAATGAAACTACGCTCGATAATCCTTTCATATACATATGGAAAAAGATATCTTTTGAACCCAATATTTCACCTCCGTTTTGATACCATTCAAAATACCGGGTATAGGTACGCATATCTCCAAAATACCGACCACTTAATGGTCTTTGTCCCAGATAAAGGATTAAAAAAACGATAAGGATGTATCCTGAAATATTAATAAAAGTAACATTTCTATGATCCTCCATTTTTAATATGCCAGTATGTAGTAATGTAAACACCGCTAGAAAAAGCAAGAGGTTTATGTATACCGGAAAATATAACTCTAAAGGAACTAAAGTATTCATATGTTATATTTTTGAACTTACTTTTAAATTCATTCTTTACGTGTTAAGTATTCTTGCAGGATTACCTACAACTGTACAATTATCTGGTATGCTTTTGGTGACAACACTACCTGCGCCAATAATGCAATTATCTCCAATAGTGATATTCCCTATAACTATAGCACCAGTATAAATAGATACATTTTTACCAATTGTTGGGCGCTTCCCTTCCACTTCACCTACAGTAACCAAATGATTTACATAAAAGTTCTCTCCGATACTTTCAGCATTTAAAATTGTACTATATGGGTGTCCTGTAAGAATCCCTCCTCCTAATTTTGTAGTAGTGTCTATTATAAAGTACTTTTCTTTTCTACAATATATATTTAGAATTTTTGAAATAATTCCTCTGTTTCTGAAATAAAAAACCGTTCTAAAATCAGATGAATTAGCAAGAAAATTAAGTAACAATCTTATTTTACTACCATTCACCTCCTTGGCTATGGCCCATCTATCTATATCTTTATCAATATCACTTTTATTCTTGCTTAACTTATACAGAATAACATGTGGTAATAAAAAAATCTTATAAATATTTATAAATAATGCTCTCATCCTATTTTTCTAATTTACTTGTAAACTCTGAAACATATTACTCCAAAGATTCATTATGATCTCTAATTCATATTTTGAAGAATTTTCTTTCGCATTTTTACCCTTCTTTTTTAATTCTTCTTTATTCTGCATCAAGTTGATTAACTTTTCTGCAAAAATTTCATTATCATAATGCGGTACCAGCACACCATTTTCTTCACTAATTATATTTCTTGGACCATGAGGACAATCAAATGAAACAATAGATAAACCACAAGCTTGTGCTTCTAATAAAACAAGGGGAAAACATTCATTATGAGATGTCATTACAAAAATTGATGAATTTAGCATTTTTTCTTCTATAGTATTGGTAGATCCTTTGAGTATTAAAGTATCCTGAAGGCCGTATTCATTAATTTTATCTTGCAATTTATGCACATAATTCGAATTGCCATCACCATAGATATGAAGTTGCCATTTTTTTTCTGTTTTGTTTACGATTTTCCATATATCAATTAAAATGTCATATCCTTTTACATGAGCTACTCTTCCTGCTGTAATCGCAACCTTGTTGGTTAATTTTGAAACTGATTTGGGAGAAAATGTCAGAGGGTTGGGAATAACAACTGTATTATTGCTTTTATAATATCCTGCTTCGTCTCTATTTAGAATTACAAGTTTATCATACTTCTTTTCTACATAATCTGTAAACTTGAAAAATATTCTTTTAAAGAGGCTTGGGTTCTTACGTTTATCCTCTTCAATAAATTTTGAATAATGGAATTCTTTTACCTTTGGAATCTTTCTATTAATAAAAGGAATGAAATAAGTGTCCATACTATGACTACAAACAACTACCGTGTCTGGACGAATTTTTTTTATGACTGATCGCGTCCTATCTATATGCTTAGGAAGCTTTAATAAATTTACGGGATGGAAATACGATTTTTGTCTATTATAATTAATTGCCAAATCCTGAAAAACAATCTTAGCATTGAACTCATAGCAAGGGGATTTATCTTTTTGCTCTGTGGTTAGAATATAAATTTCATAATCTGGCTGTGAAGCAAAATAGTTTGCCTTGATAGAAAGTACTCTTTCAATACCTCCATGCAGATATACCTGATCAATGACAAAAACTATTTTCATGTAGGCATTTTATGTATTAGGTTAGTAAATAAATCGTCCCATTCGATGGCAATTTTTTCAGGAAAATATCGCTGTACAGCTTTTCGTGCATTTTTTCCCATCATTTTTCTGGATTTTTCGTCTTGTATAAGAGACAAGATTGACGTAGATAATCCATCGATGTCACCATTTTCTACCAATAAACCATTTTCTTGGCTAGAAATAATATCTGATGGTCCATAAGGGCAATCAAAAGACACACATGGCACACCATATGCCATAGCTTCGGTTAATACCATTCCAAAACCCTCATAGCGAGAGGACATAACATAAATCGAAGTCTCCTGATATTTTTTTGCTATATTTTTTACTGGTGCATAAAAATTAACCTTATCAGATATGCTTAATCTGCTTGCCAGTTCTTCCAGTTTTTCACTTTCACTGAATGTACCATAAATATCAAGAGTCCAATCAGGATACTTTTCTGTAACTGGTTTCCATGCTTTTAATAACCGATCATATCCTTTTTGATAGCTTTGCTTACCTACCGCCAAAACTCTTTTTTGCATCAGATTGCTAACCTTCTCTTCTTCAGGATAAAATGATAGCGGATTTGGTATTACTTTTAGGTTGTTTAAATTCCATTCTTTGGTATTTCCGTTAGTAAGTACTACAAAATAATCGTAGTATTTACCTCCAAAATTCATTAAACGGTATTTTATGGCAGTACTCATTTTATTAAAAAAAGAAGTTTTTCCTTTTTTAACCTCGACATTTTTAGAAACATGTCTTTCATAAACCATTGGACAGGGTTTACCTATCCATAACGGAACAAAAAAACCTTTCAAACCATCATCACACACTGAAATTACATCGGGCCTAACATCTTTAACCACTTTTTTAAGTCCTTTTACATACTTAGGAAAAGACTTTATCGATCTTCCTTCGGTATTTATGTTATGAAACTTTATGTTAGTACTAAAATCATAAAACAACTCTGTTTCTTTCTGATTTAAGGTGAGAATGTGTACTTCGTAATTTAAATGATCTGCCAAATAGCTAGCCTTAATTGATAACACACGCTCGAGACCACCTGGGCCGCTTACTCTATTTGTTATATAAAGTAGTTTCATCAAATCTTCATATTTTCGAGGTTGTTTATCATTCTTTAAGTTATTTCATTCTTTCAGACTCTTATGGTACTATCTACTTCCAGTTAAAAGTGCATACACTTTAGGTGTTATTCTTTGAAGTAGCTTTGCAGAAACTACACATGCCCATGTTGCTAATAAAGGACTTACAAAAAATAATAGTAGTAGAATCACGTCATTCTCCCCTATATATTTCACGTATATTTTAGTAAAATAAGTTAATGCTACACCATGTGCTGCATATATAAAAAAACGATAGCCATACAAATGTTTATTCTGAAGCTCATATTTCTTATTTATGAAGTCATACCAACACCAAACTGTAAAAAAGCCAATAAACATAGTAACTCTTCTACATAAAATTGCCAACCAATAATTTTCTTCAAAGGTTTCCCTAACATAAAAATTGAAAAGAATAAAAATTGACCAAAGCACCAATAAAAACAAATATGTGGAAGTTTTAAAACTTGAAACTATATTGAATTTTGAAATTGAAGCATACGCACCAAAAGAAAAAGAAAACAAACCAAGATATTGAAATAAATATATATTATTTAAGTATAATAAACTTGGTTGTTGTAAAAATGTAAGAGCCGCCAAGATGATTAAAAAATAAAATTTTAAATATTTAATCCCTAAATAAATTAAAGGTGTTAACCATACATAAAAAATCAATTCTCTGATAAACCAGAATGTATAATTAATAGGATCTACAAAAGCTAACCAGATCTTTTTCCAGAAAGGCATTGTATGTAAAGGTTCGTCAAAAAAATGTGATAACTGAGGAATAAATTGGATCGCATACACCACTAAAAACCAAAGGCCACACCATAAAATATAAGGAATTACCAGTGTTTTAAATCTATTTTTAATCTTTCGCTTGAAAGTAAACACTGATAAATCATGGTTGTTAAAAAAAAGGTAACCCGAAATGAAAAAAAACATGGGTATAAAAATGTTAGACATTTCTAAAGCAAACAAATACTCAATATAATAAACTACATTTCTTTCTTTTTCTATACCAAGACTTGTTAGATTATAAGCATGACAAACAACCACCATAAAAATGGAATAGAATGATAAAATCCGTATTTTATTACTTACACCTTTATCCATTAACTTAGCTGTATATTTTAATCATCTCATTCAAGTTACAGGGGTATATCGACACTATTTTTTAATAATGATATCCAAGTACGGATAACAAAAACCTTTAGGAAGGTTTTTGTGTAGCGATCTCAAGAACTTAATGTATCTTAATCCTTTGAAACCAAGCTTTAAAAATGCAGTTTTCTCAAATTTTATCAGATTACTTACTACATTTAATTCATTAAGGGGAGCAATAGCAACTTCAAATTCATGATAACTGGCTCCTCTACCCCATCTCAAAAACTTATTGAGTTGATCATCGTTTAATTCTCTATACGAGTCTTTAAAGTTCTTTCTGTCAGAAAATTTAGAATAATAAAAAGCAAGATCATCAGGCAACCAATCATAAAATGGTAATGCTGCGGTATGTGAGTCATAAAACCACAACCTATTTGGTGTTTCTATTACCGCTAGAAATCCATCTTTTGGAAGCATTTCCCAAGCCTGTTTTAACGAAGCTAGTCTTTCGTGTACAGTCATGTGCTCTAATACTGCATAGTATATAATGAAATCGAATTTTTTGTCTTTAAAATTCTCTTTAATATCATCACCATTAACCAAATGTAATTCTGCTTCGTAACCGGCAATCTTCATTCTATCTTTGGCAACAGCAAGAGCTCCTGCGTCTACATCAACCCCTACAACCTTTGCCCCTTGTTCTGATAGTGCTAATGTTGAAATTCCGGTACCACAGCCAATCTCCAAAATATGTGCACCGTTTAAATCTTTTACTTGATTAAGCCAGGGCACAATACGATTTCTGTTATAAGCCAATCGGTCATAGAGTTGGCCGCTAATGGCTTCATCGTATTCTTGTTGAGACAATCTGCTTTTAGTATTTCCTCTATCTATATAGTTCTTTTTAACAGAACTGGTTAACTCATCCAATTGCTCCTTTGTGAACTTCGTATGCTTTTGCTGCATTTTTTTTGGAGCGGAATAGAAAGTTTCCTTAAAAAGTTTCTTTATGGTGTTCTTCATGGTTGGTTGTTTTTTGCCTATATATTTTTGGTTACTTTCTCTTTTAATGCTGATGCTAATTCGTGATGCTTTTCAAGGTTTTTTACCATGGTACTAAAATCTATTTTCCCCTCTAACGGAAAATTTGCAGTATATTCTCCTGTTTTGCTATTGACATCAATACGATTAAATAACTCTAAAATCCCATCAAAACGACACGAATCTACAAAACTATCAAAACCATTTACAAAAATTACAGGAGTTCCTAGTGCCAGACAAGGCAAAGCACAATGAATACGAGAGGTAATTACTAGTTTTGCTCTCGCATATTTTTTCAGGAGGCTTTCTGCCATTTCAAACTTCTCTTCATCTGAATATTGATTTGAGGGAGGTTCCTGATTAATAAATTCTGCAGTATTCCACAGTTCTTCACTAATAAAGTTTTTAAGATGCTTATTTTTCTTTTTTAGCTTAAAAGCGGTTCCGTTAAGTATATTCTTTATAGTTATCTTAGTATTATAAAACACTTTTTCTGGTCTGGGATAACTATACAATGGATCTACAATATATATTTGATTTCCTCTTTCAGCATCGTTTACTTTATAAGAATCCAGGGTTAAAGTTAAACAGCCTGTAAAATAGGCATCAATCCCTTTAGCTTTTAAAGTATCTGCCGTAAACTGATCTCTACAACCTATGGGTTCGTGTTTTTTTAAGTAAGCAATTCCCTTTTCACTTAGCATAGCAGGAGCTGCTGTATTGTTCATATGAAATGAAACAAATATTGGATCAATTTGTTCTGAGGGTACCCAATTATGAATATTATGGGTAAACCATCCATTCATGATAAGCCTCACCGGATCTCCCTGATAATCAGCTAATCGCTCTCTATTCAAAAAAACATCAACTTTTGGCAAGAATTGTTTAGCAGCTAAGCTTTGAATGTTATCTCCAACATTAAAAAACCGTTTATTTTCATCGTATTTAAGTAGTGCGTATTTCATTAACAAATAATATCTTTTATAAAGCTTATAGTCTTATTTTATGCTCTTGTATAATTTAAGCAACCATGGGAACCTATTTCTTATAACAAATTTAATCTTTTGTGTCCCTGTTACTTCATCTCCTTCGGTACTAATAATTTGATCAAGATCAAGATTAATAAATTCTTGGACTTGTTTTTCTTCTTTTTCTTTATTGTTTAAAATGAACAATGAATCGACATTTTTTGCTTTTACCTGGAGGCTTTTCCAAAGGTACTTTACGGCAGTATCCATAGTTCGATTAACTGTGAAATTACCTAAAATCAACTCATATATATTATCTGGCACATTAAATCCGTATGTATTTGGATCAGCTCCCGAAAGGATTAAACCAAAAATAGTTCGTTGGCATTTTTCACAAACATTACAATTATACCCATCTCGCTTTTCAGAATAACATACTCTTAGTTTAATTGGAATACCAGTGGTTTTTACATAGGAAACCAAATTATCTGTTTTGTCTGTCCTACTAAATTGATATCCATCATGAATCACTTTACTATTGGCCCATCTCATCTTTTCATCAATAAAAGGGCTCGATCCCCAACTGCTATTCAAATCTATTTCTCCTTCGGTATCCGATGAAGCTATAAAGATCTTATCAATTCCCAATTGATATCCCAAAGGAGCAATGACACCTAAAAGAGCCATACCATGTTGTACTTTGCCCCACCATCCCAGATCTACCAATAATTCTACCTGGTAGGTGTAAAATTCTCTAAGATTGGATTCAATATAAAATAGCCGTTCATTATTCACAATTTCCTCTTCACTATTATACCGAACAAAATCATTCCATCGTTTAGTGTCGCCGATCCCAACGTCTGCTCCATGTATAGAGATTAGAAAAGGATTTAAATTATAATTCCTAGTATAACACTCAAAAGAATCTAAACCGCCACTAAAAAGAAGAGCTGTTTCCTCACCGTCGATATTATTACTAATTAAATTCTCTACTTCAAGGTCTCCTTTAAATGTCCTATTTGGAAAATACTCTTTAAATTTTTCCTTGAGACTTAATAATGCATCATAAAATTTTGTGTCAAGTTCTTCAATAATTACATCTGCATCTAAGAACCAGGCAACAGGCATGATATTAGAAATAAAAGGAATTACCGCTAATCCTAATGGAGTATTTTCTACCTTTTGATCATACTTTACATAAAATTTGTTTTCCAAATCAAAATATTTCTTAATCCCCTTGCTAACCTGATAATCATAATGAATCTTTGTCCCATCGTCTACAAATGATACATTATTGAGTCTTATGCTTTCCATAACTTAGCTATTTTTGTACTAGCAGATTGTATCGTATTTCTTATTAAGTTCTTTTCAAACTCTATCATTCCCAGATAGTATATTAAAAAGCCATAAATAATGGTGAATAATAATGATTTCATCAAAAAGTTAATCCATCCATACCCTGGAATATGAGTAATACCATATCCCATAATAGAAATAAGTATTAAAGTAAAAATAATCTTGTGGGCCAATTCTTTAAAAAATCTTAAAATATTAAGGCTAATTACTTTATGATAGTAGAAATTCATCACATTTTGCACAATCAACCAACCTATGACTGAGCCAGAAATCATCCCTATTGCACTATAATCTTTGGCCAACCAAGCTCCCAGTATTGTACCAATGATCATAAAAGAAAGGTATAAAATTGCTTTAAAAGACAGTTTATTCTTTGCCTCTAAGATAGAATTACCAAAATTTTGAACCAACGGCAACGTATAAGCTATCATGATCATCATGGCTATAATCCAACATTGTAAGCTCCCCTCTCTTCCCAATTCATCTCCTACCCAAAGGTAAACGAATTGATATCCATAAAGTGTGAATGCGATAAATATGTACATTAATACAATAAAAGATATTCGACCAATTTTGATCATCATATCGGTAAGCTGTTCTCCAGTTGCATTTCCTACTGACATCTGAGTAGCCCTCGGTAGAAAAACACTTGATATCGCGGTAGAAAATGCTCCATAATATGAACCCAAAGTTATTCCTATACCATAAATAGCGAGTATAGACGGAACGCTTATTCTTCCTAAGACCCAATGGCCAGCTTTCCATTGAAAAATTCCTGTTAAAGCAAATACAAAAATCCAAACAGAATATTTTAAAATCTCTTTAATAAAACTCTTCTTAAAAGAATGTAGTTTGAATTTTACTTTCAATTTTATAAATACATAATATGCGGTAATCGCTATAGCGCTTACACTAAACACTGTGTCAACAATAACAAGCGCAATAGCTTCTCCACCCAACAAGAGTACACAAACGACTGTAAGTGACCGTAGCACGTAGCGTATTATTTTTAAGGTTTTCGGAAAGACAAATTGTTCATATCCAGAACATATACCTGTAAAAGCCCCTCCCGGTAGGCTAATAGCAAGGTTAAAAATTAAAATAACGAACATCGTTTTTGCAATTTTAATTTGTTCGGGACTCATTTTTGTAAAGTAGGAATCAAAATAACCGTAATAAAATATCGCTCCCACTATAACTACTAACAATGAAATCATTGAATAAATTAACATAGTAGTAGCTAGAAAATTTTCTTCTCCTTTTTTATCTTTCTCTGCTTTGTATTTTGCTACGAAACGAACTATAGTGTTATTAAGGCCAAAATCTAATAATGATATTGTACCTATTAGTGCTCCTATAGTTAAATAAATTCCATATTGATCTTTACCTAAATTTTTTAATATAAAAGGAGTCATTACCAAACCTACAGTATTGATAAGAAAAATGGTAATATAATTTAAAAACGCTCCTTTTTTTATTTGGCTCAATTTGGCAGGGTATTTAATTGCAATGCTATTTTATAATCTTCCGTGTACATTTTCTTTAATAATTCCCTTTACATCATATAGTATTCCGTTTGGAGATAATAGTGATTTAAGGTTCAGGTCAAGATATTTTTTATGAGCTACGGTTAAAACAATGGCGTCAAAAGTACCCTTTGGTAGTTGAGTCAAAGTTTCCAAACCATATTCATGTTTTACTTCTTGCGAGTTAGCCCACGGATCGTAAACAGTAACATCGGTACCAAAATCCTTCAAATGATTGATTACATCAACAGCCCTAGTGTTACGAACATCGGGGCAGTTTTCTTTGAAGGTAATTCCCAGTACTAATACTTTAGCACCCTTTATATGTATATCATGCTTTACCATTAATTTAATAACTTCTGAAGCTACATATTGACCCATACTGTCATTTAATCTTCTACCAGCAAGAATTATTTCAGGATGGTATCCAAACTCTTGTGCACGTTGTGCCAAATAATATGGATCAACCCCTATACAGTGTCCCCCGACCAGACCTGGTTTAAATGGTAAAAAATTCCACTTTGTACCAGCAGCTTCTAACACAGCACTGGTATCTATTTTCATCAAATTAAAAATCTTAGCAAGTTCATTAACAAAAGCTATATTAATATCTCTTTGTGAATTTTCTATAACTTTTGCTGCTTCTGCTACTTTTATTGTAGGTGCCAAATGAGTTCCTGCGGTAATAACAGAAGCATAAAGGGCGTCTACCTTTTTTCCAATTTCGGGAGTAGATCCAGCAGTTACTTTAAGAATTTTTTCAACGGTATGTTTTTTATCTCCAGGATTAATACGCTCTGGTGAATATCCTGCATAAAAATCTTTATTAAATTTTAGACCGCTTGTTTTTTCTAATACGGGAATACATTCTTCCTCAGTAACCCCAGGATATACTGTTGATTCATATATAACAATATCTCCTTTCTTTAAAACCCGACCAACAGTTTCACTGGATTTATACAAAGGAGTTAGATCTGGTCTATTGTTCTTATCTACTGGTGTAGGAACTGTTACTACGAAATAGTTACAATCTTTTATATCCTCCAGATCGTCAGAACAAAATAAACCTATATCTGCGTTCGGTGAATCTTTTAAGACGTCTTTCAAGACATCATCTTCGACTTCTAGTGTTGTATCTTTACCAGAACGAAGTTCATGTATTCTATTTTGATTAATATCAAATCCTATTACAGAATATTTAGTTGCAAATAACCTTGCCAAAGGTAATCCCACATATCCTAATCCAATAATAGCAATCCTATCATTTTGCATGGTGTTCACATATTTATTTTAGGTTCTCCCAATACCATTTAATGGCTTCTTTTAATCCAGATTTAATGTCGTACTCAGGAGCATACTCAAGTAATCTCTTTGCTTTGTCAACAGATGCCAAAGAATGTGGTACATCTCCTTTACGCCCAGGACCAAATTTAACTTCGACGTTTACAATAGAAGTGTCATATTCAGATAAATATTGCTTCAATAACGTAACTAATTCATTTAAAGTAGTTCTTTCTCCAAAAGCAGTATTATAAACAGTATTTAGAGCATCTTTATTATCAGAAACAATAGCCCGTAAATTCATTTGAATCACATTATCTATGTACGTAAAATCTCTGGAAAATGAGCCATCGCCATTTATGATCGGAGATTCATGTTTCATAAACTGCATTACAAATTTAGGAATCACTGCGGCATATGCCCCATTTGGGTCCTGCTTACGACCAAATACATTGAAATAACGTAATCCTATAGTATCTAAATTATAAGTCTTTTTAAAATTATCTGCATATAATTCGTTAACATATTTGGTGATAGCATATGGAGACAAAGGTTTTCCTATTTTATCTTCAACCTTTGGTAATGCTTTAGAATCACCATATGTAGAAGAACTAGCCGCATAAATAAACCGTTTAACACCTGCATCTCTAGAAGCCACTAACATGTTCAAAAACCCGCTCACGTTAACATCATTGCTTGTAATAGGATCATTAATGGATCTTGGTACAGATCCTAATGCCGCCTGATGCAATACAAAATCTACACCGTCACAAGCTTTATGACAATCATCAAGGTTTCTGATGTCACCTTCAATAAAGGTAAAATTAGGATTTTCAATTATCGCCGAAAGATTTTTCTTATGCCCTGTAGCAAAATTATCCAATGCAACAACTGTACTACCGATCTCTATAAGTTCCTCGCATAGATTAGATCCTATAAAACCAGCAGCACCGGTAACAAGAATCTTCGAAGAACGAAGTTGTTCTAGTTGGTTAGCGTTCATAAATTCTTTTTAATTCCCTGTTTTATATCCCCAAAGCCTATAAAAATTTCATAGACAGCGCGAAATTAAGATTTACTTATAGAACATACAACATAAGTTCATGGGGATTTTGCCCCTATTTAGCATTCGTTTGATAACAACTGATTAAAAAAGCTTAATAATCGCTATAAATAAGGAACAAATAACTAAATATCAACACTTTAATACTAAATATATTTTTATTAACTATAACGTTTTCTTAATTTAACATTAGAATTAATATTGTAATAAAGCAAGTAATTCTTCTTCAAATCTGTTTTTACCTAGATATTGGATCTCCAAATTTGAATCAAATGGAATAGGTGTTTCTAAACTGGCGACTCTTTTTACTGGCGCATCAAGAGACTCAAAACAATTTTCCATAATTAATGCAGAAATATCAGAGGCGATACCACCAAACATAGAATCTTCTTGTACCAGAATGACTTTACCGGTCTTCTTAACCGAATTATATAACTTCTCTGTATCCAGAGGTTGCAATGTTCTTAAATCAATTACATCTGCAGAGACCTGTTGATGTTTTTCTAATACTTCTATCACCCAATGAACCGCTGCACCATAGCTAATAATGGTTATATCATTTCCCTCTCTTAGTAATGAAGCTTCACCAATGGGCAAATTATAATACCCTTTGGGAACTTCTTGCCTTACACTTCTATATAATGCCTTATGTTCAAAAAATAACACAGGATTAGGATCTTCTATTGCTGATGCCAATAACCCTTTGGCATCATACGGAAAAGCAGGGTAAATTACTTTAAGACCAGGGGTTTTGGTAAACCATGCTTCGTTGGTCTGACTATGAAATGGTCCAGCAGCAACACCTGCCCCACAAGGCATTCGAATAACTACATCTGAAGATTGCCCCCATCGATAATTCGATTTAGCCAATAAATTGACAATAGGGTTAAATCCTGAAGATACAAAATCAGCAAACTGCATTTCTATAACAGCTTTATAATCGTTTATCGAAAGTCCATATCCCGCAGAAACAATTCCAGATTCACATATAGGAGTATTTCTTACCCTATCACAACCAAATTCTTCTAAAAAACCTTCGGTTATTTTGAAAACTCCCCCGTATTCTGCAATATCCTGACCCATAATAACTAAGTCCTTATATCGCTTCATAGATTCATTTAGCCCTTCAGAAATGGCATCTATTAATCTAAGCTCTTTTGTAGATTGAATCGGTTTAATCTCTTCAAAGTCAAATTTTGCATACACATCACCTAACTCTTTATCCAGATCAACATCAATCTCTTTTTCACTACTTGCGCGCTCCCAGTGAGTATCTACTTCTTCTTTAATTGTAGATATCAAATTTAAATCTTTCTCTTCAGAAATAATACCATGTTCGATTAGATATTTTTTATAGTTCATTAGGGGATCTTTGGCCGCCCAATGATCCATTAAATCTTGAGGAACATACTTGGTGCCACTAGCCTCCTCATGACCACGCATTCTAAATGTCTTAAATTCTAACAAGATTGGTCTTGGTTTTTTTCGAATACTTTGAGTAAGTTTATATACTACATCGTAAACCTCAAGAACATTATTCCCGTCGATAATATGTGATTCAATACCATAACCAATCCCTCTGTCTGCTAGATTTTTACAGTTATACTGTTCATCGGTAGGTGTAGACAGACCAAATCCATTATTTTCAATACAAAATAAAACAGGTAATCCCCATACCGAAGCAACATTAAGTGCTTCATGAAAATCACCTTCACTAGTCCCTCCTTCTCCAGTAAAAACAGCGGTAACTTTGTCGTTTCTCTTTAGTAGATTACCCAAACCAATGCCACAGGCAATACCCATTTGCGGACCTAAATGAGAAATCATTCCCACTATATTGTATTCTTGAGTACCAAAATGAAACGAACGATCACGACCATTAGTAAATCCACTTCCCTTCCCCTGCCATTGTGCAAAAAGTCGATACAAAGGAATACCCCTAGTTGTAAATACGCCAAGATTACGATGCATCGGTAGTATGTACTCGGTTTCTTCTAACGCCTTAGTAACACCTACAGATATAGCTTCTTGACCAATACCACTAAACCATTTGGATATTTTACCTTGCCTTAATAAAACAAGCATTTTCTCTTCAATCATACGAGGTTTAAGCATACTCACATATAGTGAAATAAGCTGATCATCGCTATAATCCTTTCTATCGAAAATTAGTTGAGGTTTCTCTTTTGAAATGTGCTCCATAAAAGAAAATTTGTTAGGTAAATGTACTTATTTTTAGTTCAGAATCTAAACAACAATTACAATATTATTAAGTAGTTGTTAATTTATCGCAAACAATTCTGCGAAATAATTAAATTTACTATTATTAGTAGAATTTATATTCTGGAATAATAAATTTGACTGATATTAAATATTGTTAAATTTTTTGAGAACAATGAGGTATTTTTAATTGAAATACACCTATTTTAGTTCTTCAATTCTAAGACCACACAAATGAATAACATACCCAGCGTTGATCTGGCAGATTTTTTGTCTGAAGATCCGTCACGAAAACAGAAGTTTGTCAACGAAATAGGAAAAGCTTATGAAGAAATTGGTTTTGTTGCTTTAAAGAATCATTTTTTGAGTGATCAGCTCGTAGAAGATTTATATAAGGAAGTAAAAGCGTTTTTTGCACTACCGGTTGATGCCAAAGAAAAATATGAAATTGAAGGGCTTGGCGGCCAAAGAGGATACACCTCTTTTGGAAAAGAACATGCAAAAGGAAAGAAAGAAGGTGACTTAAAAGAATTTTGGCATTTTGGACAAGAACCTGATTCCGATGCCAATCTTGAAGAAGAATATCCTGCTAATGTCGTTGTTAAAGAACTCAGTAATTTTAACGAAACTGGCATGAAAGCTTACAGAATGCTTGAAAAAACAGGAATTTACGTACTTCGGGCATTGGCATTATACATTGGATTAGATGAACATTATTTTGATCATTGGGCCAGCAATGGCAATAGTATTCTTAGACCTATTCACTACCCCCCTATTACAGAAGAACCAAAAGGAGCAGTTCGTGCTGGTGCTCATGGCGATATCAACCTTATCACCTTGTTAATGGGAGCATCAACCGGAGGATTGCAAGTACAACGAAAAGATGGGGAATGGATTGATGCCATACCTCAAGAAGACGAACTGGTAATTAATGTAGGTGATATGCTTGAGCGTCATACCAATAACAAACTTAGGTCGACGATACATCGAGTAATCAATCCTCCAAAAGAACAATGGGGTAAACCAAGGTACTCGATCCCTTTCTTTATGCATCCTAGAAGTGATATGAAACTCAACTGTCTTGAAGAATGCATTACAGAGGATAACCCTAAGCATTATGAAGATATCACTGCAGGAGAATTTTTACATCAAAGACTGGTAGAGATTGGACTAATTAAAAAATAGAATTTTACATATGGATTTACAAGATCAATTAAAAAATCTATTTCCGGATCATTCTTTTGAAGAGTCTCCAGACACTAAGGAGAGTCAAGAAAAACTATGGATCCAGGAAGATCCAATCATTTGTAAATATGAAAAACGCAGAGGAAAACCAATTACAATATTAGAAGGATATACTGGAGCGGATACAGATTTTAAAAAATTAGCCAAAGAACTAAAAACCCGATTAAGTGTTGGAGGCAGTTTTAAAAATGACAGTATTATTATTCAGGGAGATTATAGAGATCAGATCATGAGCATCCTTAAAGAAAAAGGATTCAATGTAAAACGTGTAGGGGGTTAATTAATTCATAGTAATTTTGGGGATAAATACATTACATATAACTAATGGGGATAGTCTCACTCAAAGAATTTCAGAACTCAAGCTTGTAGAAGGAGAAATTCTAACTTGGCGTGAAATGCTATGTGAAGGTCCTACAGAAATCCGTATAGAAACCAAAGATTCCATTGAAAAGCGCAAAGCTTTTTTAAAGAAATATTACCGAATCAGTGCCGCAGATTATGAAAAAAAGTTTGTTTCAGAACTAAAGAAACTAGATCATCTGGCAGAGTATGACCAAGTAATTCTTTGGTTCGAATATGACTTATTTTGTCACATAAATATGATCGCCGCCATTAGTTTATTGTTAAACAAAAGAATTAACAACACCCCAGTTTATCTGGTTTGTAGTGGTAGAATTGCACATGAAAAAAAACTCTATGGGCTATGTGAACTATCAGATTCTCAGCTAAAAGAACATTACAACAATAAAATTAAATTAACTATTGACGATCTGGAGCTGGCACAACATATTTGGACGTTATATTGTGAATCAAATCCAAAAAAGATTGCAGGGCAGATCAAAAAGCATTCTTCTTTTGAGTATCTTTCTATATGTCTTCGTGCGCATTTACAACGTTTTCCCAATATGTTAACAGGGCTCAATGTCTTAGAACAAAATATACTGGAAATGGTAAATACTTATCAGATAAAAAATGTAAAACAATTAATGGGCTATGCCTTAGAATATCAAGGATATTATGGATATGGTGACATGCAAATGAAACGTGTATTGGCCAGGCTTTTTCAATTTTTAGATCAAACAAAAGATCGGTTAACGCTATCAAAAAGAGGAAAATTAGCCCTACAACAAAAAAAGAATTTTTACAACACCCAGATTTTAGACTGGTATTATGGAGGTGCTAAAAAGTATGATTACTTATACAACGATGAATCACACACTTTATTAAAACTTTGATATGCCAATAGCCGAATCTGAATTTATCCTTAACGAGGATGGTAGTATTTACCACCTACATCTAAAACCAGAACACCTGGCACAAACGGTAATTACTGTTGGTGATCCTGATCGCGTTGATCAAGTAACCAAATATTTTGAACATATCGAATTTAAAATTCAGAAGAGAGAATTTCAGACACAAACGGGATCTTATAAAGGAAAAAGAATTACTGTAATTTCTACTGGAATTGGCACAGACAATATTGATATTGTACTTAATGAATTAGATGCGTTGGTCAACATCGATTTTGAAACACGTGAAGTAAAGAAAAAACATCGTTCTCTTAATATTATTCGAATAGGTACTTCAGGAGCATTACAAAGTGATATTGACATAGACAGTTTTCTTGTTTCGGAAATGGCTATTGGCTTTGATAGTCTTCTTCATTTTTATGATAGCCAACATATTCTGTCCCATAAAATTTCAGATTCCCTGGTGCAGCATTTAAAATGGGATCACAACAAGTCTACGCCCTATGCCGTTTCAGGAGATGATTATTTGGTAAACCTCATGCGAAGTGATACAATACGAACAGGAATCACAGTTACTAATGTAGGCTTTTATGGTCCTCAAAGTAGAGTTTTAAGATTATCTTTGCAGGACAATGATTTGAATGCCAAGATGACCTCTTTTAGTCATGAAGCAAAGAAAATTACCAATTTAGAAATGGAAACCGCAGGCATTTATGGAATGTCAAAGCTCCTTGGACATCGTGCTGTATCCATGAATGGAATTCTAGCCAATCGGGCCACTGGAAAATTCAGCAAAAACCCTAAAGAAACTGTAGAACGTCTAATAAAATATACTTTAGAGAAAATAACAGGTCTTAAAGAATAAAAAATTATACTTTAAAAAAGTAAAAACTGATTTATCCTTTGGTACAATATCACTAAAAATTTTTAGCAGTTATCTATCTTAGATAAAAGATAGAGTTATCCAAACAATATCTTTAGACTTATCAATAAATTTGTTAGTAACAAAATAACAATAAAAACAACAATTCCATTTTCGATCGGGTTGTTTTTTAGCTTAGCAACCTTTACGAATGCATTCTTTTTTTGGGGAAAATTCTTTTTCATAACAATATTGTTTTTATTTTGTGTTGAAAATTATTCAAACATAAGTTGGAAGAATAATAAGTCAAATATAAACACTTTTGCTTTATTTTGTCGCTAAAAAACATAAAAAATCGACGAAATACGTATTTTTTTAACTTTTATCAAACATGACTACTATAAAAATTGGCGGCGTCCCAGAACATTTTAATCTACCTTGGCACCTTGTAATAGAAAGTGACCGTTTTTTAAAAAAGAATATTCAATTAGAATGGAAAGACTATCCCGGTGGTACCGGAGCCATGTGTGAGGCTTTAAGGAAACAAGAAATTGATATGGCAATAATTCTATCAGAGGGAATTATTAAGGATATCATTGCGGGTAATCCCAGTAAAATAGTTCAAACCTATATTCAAACGCCATTGATATGGGGTATTCATGTAGGTGCAAATTCTAAATATGAAAGCATTTCAGATTTAGAAAATAAAAAAGCTGCCATTAGCAGATACGGCTCTGGTTCACATTTAATGTCTTTTATTAATGCCAAAAATCAAGGCTGGGATACTTCCAAATTGCATTTTGAAGTAGTTAAAAACCTCGATGGCGCTGTTGAAGCATTAACAAACGGAACTGCAGACTATTTTATGTGGGAACATTTTACAACAAAACCTATTGTAGATAATGGTATTTTTAGAAGAGTCGCAGATTGCCCGACTCCATGGCCATGTTTTGTGATAGCGGTTAGAGATGACATACTCAAATTTAACCATAAAGAAATTAAAACAATCCTTAATATCATTAATGCCACTACAATAGATTTTAAAAAAACACCAAGCATAGATAAAACCTTGTCTCATAGATACAACCAACAACTTGAAGATATCCAAAAATGGTTACAACTTACAGAATGGAGTCAATCTATGACCAAAGAAGATACACTAAATGCCATTCAAGAGCAACTATATGATCTAAACATTATCGATAAAAAAGCAGCTTATGAAGATCTGATTTTCAAGGTTTAGAACTTCATTATATATTTTTCTGACACGATTTTTTCTAAATGTGGGGTAGGGTCTGCATTAATTAAAACGTTACATAATAAAGAATCTTTTAAAAATTTAAGATCAACACTGTGGATGTTAGCGTTTTACATTAAAAAATTTATAAAATAACGAATTCTCGAAGATACTTTAATGAAGTATTTTGCTGAATAAAATATTTTTGTACATTTGCCAAGCCTACCCCACAACTAATTATTAACGCATAAGCAACCATATCGTTATGAGTGCATCTAATAATTAAACAAACAAATCTATTTATGATCACATTTTTACTAATACTATTGGGTCTGGTGGCCTTTAATTTTGTTCTGCTAAAATTTAGTATGCAATCAGTAGATACTAAGAAGAAGTCAAGAACCAATAAAGTTCAGATCAATCACATGCCTGAGAAAGCTACCTCAAAGTCTAAATCTTCCGAGATACCTAACGCGGCCTAACTACCAATCAATATTGTTATAACCGTTTTCGTCCAGGTATTTATTAGTTTGGCTAAAATGTCTGTTACCAAACCAGTAACCCCTATTGGCACTTAAAGGTGATGGATGCCCACTTGTAAGCAAATGATGCTTGGTTTTATCTATCTTTGATCCTTTTTTCTTTGCGAAGCCTCCCCACAACAAAAACACAACATTATCTTTTTCACTGGATACCGCTTGAATAACAGCGTCAGTAAAACGCTCCCAGCCCTTGTTTTGATGTGACCCCGCTTGGTTTGCTCTTACCGTTAAAGTAGCATTTAATAACAAGATCCCTTGTTGCGCCCAACGTTGGAGATTTCCGTTAGATGGAAACTGCTTTCCTAAATCTGCTTCAATTTCTTTAAAAATATTGATCAGCGAAGGTGGCATTGCAATACCATCATTAACAGAAAAACATAATCCATTGGCCTGTCCTGCACCAGGATATGGATCCTGACCAATAATGACTACGCGCACATCATTAAAACTACAATGATCAAATGCAGCAAAAATTTCCGATCCTTTGGGATAGCATGTATGTTTGTTGTATTCCTGCTTTACAAAATTAGCCAATTCAGAAAAATATGGTTTTTCAAATTCCTCTCTAAGTTGTTCTTTCCAACCGGATTCAATATTTACATTCATATATTTAACAAAAAATTGCTGTAATTATGTACTTTTGTTTCGTTCTAAAAATGACGGAATATAACCCAAAAAAATGGGTAAAAAAAGTATGATTCGTATTTCTGAAAAAACACTAAAAGACCTTGAATTTGATGCTATACTTAATCATATTGCAGAGTTATGCAATACCGATTATGGAAGATCAAAAGCACTGCAGGTGGTTCCTCTTGAAAGTGAACAAAAGCTGGAGATAGCTTTACAAGAGGTATACGAATATAAGTCTTCTTACCTTAATGACGCAAAAATTCCTAATCATGGATTTGATAGCATTAATAAAGAAATTCAACTATTGTATATAGAGAATACGTTTCTCGAAACATCAAATCTAAAAAAACTGATTGCTATAAGTAGTACGAATAATGAATTGTTAGCTTTCTTTAAAGCAAATAAGCAATTGTACCCTATTTTATATCAAACTTCAACAAAGGTTCCTTTCACCAAAGAGATCATTAGCCTTATAGACGCTGTACTGGATAAGTTTGGAGAGATAAAGGATAATGCATCTCCTACCCTATTAAGTTTAAGAAAACAAATTAATAGCGTCCAGGGTAAGCTAAACGGTAGTTTTGGAAAAGATCTTACTCGCTATAATAGTTTTGGTTACCTGGATGACATCAAAGAAAGTGTTGTTGACAATCGTAGAGTACTTGCCGTCAAATCTATGTATCGCCGTAAAGTAAAGGGTGCGATTATGGGTAACTCTAAAACCGGAAGCATCGTCTATATAGAACCAGAAGCTACTTTGCAGTTTAGTCGGGAGTTAAGTAATCTTCAATATGAAGAGCGGGAAGAGATCGTAAAAATATTAAAAGAACTCACTAATCAATTACGTCCATTCTCAGAACTGTTACAGCAGTATCAAGAATATCTAAGTCATATTGATTTGGTTTCAGCCAAATCAAAATATGCTACCAAGTTAAACGCCGTTCTTCCGAAGATTACAAAAAGCAGAGAACTTACACTTAACGAGGCATATCATCCCCTGCTTTACCTTTCCAATCAAAATAAAGGAGAAAAAACATTTCCGCAAACTATAAGTTTAGATCAAAACAACAGAATTATTGTAATTTCTGGTCCTAATGCCGGGGGGAAAAGTATCACTTTGAAAACCATAGGCTTATTACAACTGATGCTACAAAGTGGCATGCTTATCCCTGTTCATGAATATAGTAGAATGTGCCTTTTTGATATTATATTGACAGATATTGGTGACAATCAGTCTATTGAAAATCATCTAAGCACCTATAGCTACCGTCTAAAAAACATGAATTATTTCCTACGAAAATGTAACGACAAAACATTGTTTCTTATAGATGAATTCGGGACTGGTAGCGATCCAGAACTAGGTGGTGCTCTTGCCGAGGCCTTTCTCGAGGTTTTTTATGAACGTGAATCATTTGGTATTATAACGACACATTATGCAAATTTAAAAATGCTTGCTAATGAACTACCAAATATGACTAATGCTAACATGTTATTTGACGCAAAAACTCTAGAACCCTTATTTAAATTATACCTTGGGGAAGCCGGTAGTTCATTCACATTTGAAGTTGCTCAGAAAAATGGAATTCCTTATAGTCTAATCAATAAAGCAAAGAAAAAGGTAAAACGAGGAAAAATCAGATTTGATAAGAGTATTGCTAATCTTCAAAAAGAACGGTCAAAACTTCAAAAAACGACTTCTATCCTAAAAACAAAGGAGCAAAAAGCCGAAGAAGAAAAAGATAGATTAGAAAAAACAAACGAGCGTGTACAACAAAAACTAGAGAGCTATCAAGAACTTTATGACAGTAATCAACGTATGATTTATCTCGGAAAAAAAATTGATGACCTGAACGAAAAATATTTTAACAACAAAAAGAAGCGTGAATTGATCGATGAGTTTATGAAAATCGTACAAGTCGAAAATTCTAAACGAAAAAAACAGTCTGCAAAACAACGAACAATACAAATAGAAAAAAAGAAAAAAGTGGTTGATGAGGTTGAAAAAAAAGTAAAGGTTATTCGAGAAAAAAAGAAAAAGGAAAAAAAGAAAGAAAAACTTCTAGAAGAGAAAAAACCAAAAGTTGCATTAAAAATTGGTGATCGTGTACGGATGATTGATGGTAAATCAATAGGTACCATCGACACTCTTGAAAAAGGAAAGGCTGTGGTCAATTATGGTATTTTTACTACAAATGTGGCGGTAGAACAACTGGAGTTTGTAGAACGAAAAAAGAGGTAATTCTTGTTTAATTACTTAGCTAATTCTTCCTGTTAAAGTATCCTTAAACCACAATAGTGAGAGTATTACTTTCATATATTTGACGCATTACATTAAAATTGCTTCGAATATTATGCGAAAAATACTTCTTGTAGTTGGCTTTGGTCTGCTAATTCCTTTTCTTTCTAATGCCCAAAAACCTGACAAACCAAATGCTTCTGAAATCCATGAAGCTATTAAAAAACTTAATTTTTTAGGGTCTGTTTTATATGTTGCTGCTCATCCTGATGATGAAAACACCAGGCTTATATCATATATGTCGAATCATGTCAAGGCGAGAACGGCGTATTTGTCTATGACACGTGGCGACGGCGGACAAAATCTCATAGGACCAGAAATAAGAGACCTCTTAGGAGTTATAAGAACACAAGAGTTATTAGCAGCGCGTAAAATCGATGGTGGTGAGCAACTATTTACACGTGCAAACGATTTTGGGTATTCAAAACATCCTGATGAAACTCTTGCCATTTGGGATAAAAAAGAAGTGCTAAGTGATGTAGTTTGGGCTATTCGAAAATTCAGACCAGACGTAATCATTAACCGTTTTAATCATAGAACCCCGGGATCAACCCATGGACATCATACTTCATCTGCAATGCTTAGCGTAGAAGCTTTTGATTTAGCAAACAAGAAGAACGTTTATCCAGATCAACTAAAATATCTTGATACATGGCAGCCAGAACGATTGTTTTTTAACACCTCATGGTGGTTTTACGGTAGCAGAGAAAATTTTGACAAAGCCGATAAGTCAAACCTTTTAGAATTTGATACGGGTGTATATTACCCATTTTCTGGGATGTCTAACACCGAAATAGCATCTCTAAGTCGCAGTCAGCATAAGTCACAAGGATTTGGTAGCACTGGTAATAGAGGCAAACAAAGCGAATACATAGAATTGATTAAAGGAGATTTACCCAAAGATAAATTGAACATTTTTGAGGGAATAGACACTTCCTGGAATCGCATTAAGGGAGGAAAAGCTATAGGAGACATTTTATATCAAGTCGAAAAAGATTTTGATTTCAGAAATCCTGCTGCTTCTCTGCCTCAATTAGTAAAGGCATATCAAGGTATTCAGCAATTAGAAGACGATCACTGGAAAACTGTCAAGTCTGATGAAATTAAAAAAATTATCGCCGCTTCGGCTGGTTTATATCTTGAGGCCGTTTCTTCTGAACCTACCTCTACCAAAGGAAGTGAAATATCCCTTAAAATTGAAGCCATTAACAGAAGTACCAGTAAAATGGTATTAAAATCTATAAAAATAGGAGCTGTTGGTATTAACGAAACTACTGAAAAATTACTAGAAAATAATATAAAACAAAGTTTCGAAATTAAAGGTAAAATCCCTGCAGATTTTGATGATACCAATCCGTACTGGCTCACCAATAAAGGAACGCTGGGTATGTATAGCGTTGATGATCAAAAATTAATTGGCAAACCAGAAACTGAACGTAAAATCAAGGCCCTTTTCTCTGTCGATATAGAAGGAACAATTATTCCTTTTTCAAAAGAAGTAATTTACAAAACCAATGATCCGGTAAAGGGTGAAGTATATAAACCTTTTGAGATCGTACCTGTAGTTTCGGCCAGTATTAAGGACAAAGTGATTATCTATGCAAATGGTCCGGCAAAACAAATTCCAGTGACTATAAAAGCAGGAGAAGCTAATGTTAATGGTACTGTTAGTTTAGCGCACCCCAAGAAATGGAAGGTGTCTCCTGAAAGTGTAAATATTAATCTTAAACAAAAGGGAGAAGAAAAAACTGTATTATTTACATTAACTGCACCAGAAAGTCAAAGTGAAGGTTACATTTCGCCAATTATAACCGTTAACGGTAATACATATTCTAAAGAAGTGATAACGATCGATTACGATCATATCCCTTTTCAAACCGTCGTATTACCATCGGAGGCTAAAGTGGTTCGACTAGACATTAAGAAGAAAGGACAGAATATTGGATATATCGAAGGCGCAGGAGATGTAGTTCCCGAAAGCTTGCGGCAAATCGGTTATAAGGTAACTATTATCGATCCAGAATCTATTTCTGCTGAAACTTTGAATACTTACGATGCAATAGTGGTTGGTATTCGAGCATATAATACCGTGGAGCAATTAAAATTTAAGCAACAGTATTTGTTGGATTATGTTAAAAATGGAGGGAATTTAGTGATTCAGTATAATACGAATCGAAGACTAAAAGTGGAAGATAATTTAGGCCCCTACCCTTTTAAATTATCCAGAGATCGTGTGACCGATGAAAATGCAGAAATCACATTTCTAGTGCCTGATCATCAAGTGCTAAACTCACCAAACAAGATCACCGAAGATGACTTTAAAGGATGGGTACAAGAACGTGGTTTATATTTCCCAAATGAATGGTCAGAGAAATACACTGCGATTCTGGCCGCAAATGATAAAGATGAATCACAAAAGAAAGGACCATTGCTTATTGCTCAATACGGAAAAGGATACTATGTATATACAGGGTTAAGCTTTTTTAGGGAATTTCCTGCAGGAGTCCCGGGAGCTTATCGCCTTTTTGCAAATATGCTATCTTTAGGAAAATAAAGAATAATTATCATGGAAGCTTCAAAAGAAAAATTTGTTTGGAAAAAATTATATTCCGCAGTTTTAATCGCTAATGCTATCTATATAGTACTATTTTATTTGATCACCACTGCTTACTCATAATCAAAACTATTCAACCGCTATTTTGTACTAAAAATTAATTTACAGACTATACCCTATGCAAACCATTGATTGGATCGTACTTATCGGAACTCTATTATTTATAGTGCTATACGGAACATGGAAAACCCGAGGGAGTCAGAACGTGCAGGATTATATCAGAGGAGGTAATCAAGCCAAATGGTGGACCGTTGGACTTTCAGTCATGGCAACACAGGCCAGTGCGATTACTTTTCTTTCTACTCCAGGTCAGGCTTTTCATAGCGGTATGGGTTTTGTACAGTTTTACTTCGGACTTCCAATAGCGATGGTAATCATTTGCATGGTTTTTATTCCGTTATATCACAAACTAAATGTCTATACAGCTTATGAATATCTCGAAAGCCGCTTCGATCTGAAAACTAGAAGTCTTACGGCTATTTTGTTTCTAATACAAAGAGGACTGGCTGCTGGAATAACTATTTTTGCCCCTGCTATTATCCTATCGGCTGTTTTAGGTTGGAATCTTACCAAATTAAATATTATCATAGGTATTTTAGTAATTATTTATACGGTTTCTGGTGGAACCAAAGCGGTTAATGTTACCCAGAAGCAACAAATGGCTATAATTTTTACAGGCATGTTCATAGCTTTCTTTCTAATTATAAGTTATTTGCCCGAAGGAATTACCTTTTCTAAAGCTTTAGACATAGCTGGCGCCAGCGGAAAGATGGAAGTTTTAGACTTTTCATTTAACCTGGATAACCGTTATACCTTTTGGAGTGGAATTATAGGAGGAAGCTTCCTGGCATTATCCTATTTTGGCACAGATCAAAGTCAGGTGCAACGATATTTATCAGGTAAATCGGTAAAAGAAAGTCAGTTAGGATTACTTTTTAATGGTCTCCTTAAAGTACCCATGCAATTTTTCATTCTTCTAGTTGGAGTCATGGTTTTTGTTTTTTATCAATTCAATCCTGCTCCTATAAATTTTAATCCGAAAGCGAAAGAAGTAATTCAAAATTCTGAATTCACCGAAGAATATAAAGCCCTTGAAACCCAATTGATTAAAATTCAAAACGAAAAAAAAGAGGTCATCAATAGAAGTTTTATATCGAATAACAAACCAAAACTTAGTGACGAAACGTTAAAGAATTTAAAAATCTTAAATGCCTCCGAAGTAAACATACGTAAGACAGCCAAAACACTTATCGAAAAAGTAGATCCTATCGTCGAAACTAATGATAAGGATTATGTTTTTATACATTTCATATTGAATAATTTGCCAAGAGGATTAATTGGATTATTATTAGCCGTTATTTTATCTGCGGCCATGTCTTCTACAGCTTCAGAATTAAATGCATTGGCATCTACTACAGTGGTAGACCTATACAAACGAAATATTAAAGTAGAAAAGACTGAAAAGTATTATGTAAATGCCTCAAAACTTTTTACATTGGCTTGGGGAGTTCTTGCTATTTTGGTGGCTTGCTTTGCTGACCTTTTTGACAATCTCATTCAGTTAGTTAATATTATTGGCTCTATTTTCTATGGAAATGTACTAGGGATTTTTCTGCTGGCATTTTTTATAAAATTTGTTCATAGTAATGCCACTTTTGTAGCTGCTATCATTACACAGGCAATAGTAATCATTGGTTGGTATTATGATTGGATGCCGTACTTATGGCTCAATCTATTTGGATGCTCGCTTGTTGTAATAATAGCAATGATTTTACAGCTCATAATTCGATCAGGGTCAAAAACTATTACAAAACAAGTTCAGTAAACCTAATGGTGTGCAACAGCTTCTGTAAGATAAGAAGAAAGGGATTTTTGAAATTTGTAATACATACTCACGACTTTATTGATTTCTTCTTCAATACCTTTTGAAATCTTTACAGGATCCTGGGCTCTTGCTTTAGCTTTATCAATGGTCTTCTTTAATGCTCGACCATCATGATTTAATTCTAAATACTCATCATACATTTCAGAAGTGCAAGGTTCGCAGCGATAAGAATGTAGCTTAGAAAGCATACTAGAAAGCTCATTATCCATAAGATTTAATTTCATAAAATCTGGTTGTCTATTTAGTGAAGTTCTTGTAGTGTTTTTGGTTTTCATGGTGGCAGGTTTCTAATTAGTACGTATCTTAATATAAGAAAATACCCCCATAAATACAAAAAACAATACTATTATTGTTAATTTATTAAAGAATCATAAAAAAAAGATTTTATTCTGATAAAAAATCAAAAAATAGTCTATTATATTCATTTATATATTTAAACGACAATCTTTGTATAAACTACATAGACAAGTTCATAAATCCTGTCTTTTACCTAATTTTGAAATCAATCATCATAATATAATGACGGTATGGAACAACATAAAAT
The DNA here is from genome assembly GCA_947500845.1 of uncultured Aquimarina sp. Taxonomy (GTDB): domain Bacteria; phylum Bacteroidota; class Bacteroidia; order Flavobacteriales; family Flavobacteriaceae; genus Aquimarina; species Aquimarina celericrescens. Next base: position 412,671 of record CANMTP010000001.1, on the reverse strand, counting down.
TATAAAATGGGGAATTTTGGGTTGCGGTAAAATCGCTCATAAATTTGCAGAAGACTTGACTACCATTACCAATGCAAAACTTCACGCAGTTGGAAGTAGGGATATTCAAAAAGCTAAAAATTTTGCGAGTAAATATGATGCAGATTTTTACTATGGAAGCTATGAACAGTTAAGTAACGACGAAGAGATTGATGTGGTATATATTGCAACCCCTCACGTTTTTCATTACGAAAACACTTTAATGTGTCTTACCCATAAAAAAGCTGTTTTATGTGAAAAACCATTAGCAATGAACTCTTTTCAAGTAAAGGAAATGATTAAGACCGCAAAAAAAAATGAAGTATTTCTAATGGAAGCACTTTGGACTTATTTTTTACCTCATTATGAATATGTTTTGGATTTAATTGAATCTAAAGAATTAGGTGTTATTAGAAGTCTGAAAGCAGATTTTGGCTTTAGGACTACCTTTGACGCCACCAGTAGAATATTTAACAAACAACTTGGTGGAGGAAGTCTATTAGATGTAGGTATCTATCCACTTTTTGCAGCATTAAGCATTTTAGGATATCCAGATAAAGTTGAAGCAAAAGCTACAATCGGAAAAACAGGTGTCGACGAAACTTGTTCTATAGGCTTACATTACAACAATGGAATCACAGCCTCTTTATTTAGTGCCATCACCAAAAAAACAAGTACAGAAGCTACCATTGAATTAGAAAATGGTATCATTAACATTAATAGTAGATTTCATGAACCTACTTCCATAACCATTTACCAAGATGGCAAATCAAAAGTGTATGAATTCCCAGTGGATACTAATGGATATAATTATGAGGCGACGCATGTAAATCAAATGTTACTGCAAAATCGAACAGAAAGCACAATAATGACTTTTGATAAAAGTCTCGAGCTTATCAATTTACTGGATACGGTTCGAGAAAAAATCGGGTTATATTATTAGGTGATACAAAAAACGCTCTGATAGAATCAGAACGTTTTTCAAATGATTTGTGTGTGAAAAAGAGTGTCTATTTGGCTCCCCACTCTGCAAGGGAGTCTTTATTTAATTTTACGTAGTCGGCATTATTAGCCTTTTCTGCTAATTCTAACGAAGTTTTTGCTGCTTTTATTGCCCCATCCTTATCTCCAGTCTTAGCGTAAATTAAAGATTGTTGTCTATGATACCAAAAAGCAGGCTCTTTGCGCATAGCAATTGCTTTGTCAATATGTTGCTTTGCCTTAGCATAGTCTTCAATATCTTTATAGAATACTGCTGCCTGATAATGATCTTGATCAGATGGACCGGCCATTGTTTTCTCAATACTTTCCAAAGCCATCTCTTTAGAAGGAACTTCTATTTTCACAGGAGCTTCGACGTTTGACCATAATAAACTAAGAATGGCAGAATCCATTGTAAAATCACTAAACATGATCGTAAACGTTTCAACATTTATTGGAATAGTAGTAGCCTTTACAGTGACCTTTGCTGCAACTTTTGAGTCATCCCATTTTCTTGGTGTACCCCAGTTATTCGTATCACTGTAGAAAATAACTTCCCAATTCTCTTTACCTGGTTTTGTGAAAATAGCATAGCTACCTTTCTTTAGTTCTGTACCCGCAACTTTCACATCATCACTAAAACTAATCTGGGTATTTTTGTTAGCACCAGTTCTCCAAAGTTTATCATAGGGTACCAAATCTCCAAAAATGGTTCTTCCACGCATACTAGGGCGAGAATACTCTACCGAAACATCCGTTAATCCAATCACCTGCTCAATTTTAGAAGTTGGACTAGGTTGAGGAGCTTTTACCTGGGCTTCAATACCAAAAGAGAGTAAAGCCACAGAAAGAAATAAGACGATTTTTTTCATTGTGTTTGATTTAGTTTGTTTTAATTCGTGATAACGAAATTAACGATTACACACACATTAAAAGTTAACAAAAACTTAAATTAAGTAATGGTATATTTGCCGACATATTATATTCGATGATGCGAAAATATATTTCAGAAGGTATAGGGACTTTTAGTTTGGTATTCTGTGGTACCGGAGCAATGACTGTCAACGAAGTTACAGGAGGAGATGTCACCCATGTAGGAATTGCGATCACATGGGGACTCATTGTCATGGCGATGATTTATGCTTTTGGAGAAATATCCGGAGCACATTTTAACCCTGCCGTAACCATAGCTTTTGCGTATGCAAAGAAATTTAAATGGAAAGAAGTTCCTAAATATATTATTGCACAGTGCTTCGGAGCTATAGTAGCAAGTGCAATTTTACTATTTCTGTTTCCCGAAAGTGAATTTTTAGGAGGAACATTGCCTACAGTGGATAGCTTAAGAGCCTTTGTTCTAGAATTACTTCTCACCTACTTTCTTATGGTAGTTATTATTAATGTGTCTACAGGTTCTAAAGAAATCGGAACAATGGCCGGCATTGCAATCGGTGGAGTGGTATTATTAGAAGCTATGTTTGCCGGACCCATTACCAAAGCATCTATGAATCCTGCCAGATCTCTGGGGCCAGCTCTTTTATCTGGTCATTGGGAACATCAATGGTTATACTTTATAGCACCTATAATTGGCGCATTATTAGCGGTGCTAACCTGTAAGATTGTAAAGTCCGATAATTGCTGTGATAATTGTTAATATTCAGATTCCATCTTAGCAGAACTTGCACAATATATTATTTTTGATATATCTTTATTATTCAATAAATCATCCCCTATGGAGGACTTCTCTAACGAATTTTGCCAAATGCAGCTATATGAGCGATTCGTTGTGCTTACAGTGAATGAAAATGTTAATTTTACTCTGGAAAAAGCATCAGTAGTAAGAAATAAACTTAGCAGTTATTACGAATCTGCCGATTTTTTAATGATCAGTTATCGAAAACACAAACACAAAGTTTCTCCAGAAATTTACAAACAAGGCTTACTACCTAATATGAAAGGACTTGCAGTGGTCTCTAGTAACGATGAAGAACGAGATCAAGCCATTATAGAACAGCCTCTATATGAGAAATCATTTGTCTTTTTTTCTTGCCTTGAAGATGCAAAATCTTGGGCTAAAGGATATTTTTAATTCTTAAAAATTATTTTTTGTTTAACATTTTTAATATTAAAGTTAAACAAAATGATTGTACTTTTACATAAAATAGGTTTAAGTAATGAAGATTTATACGCTGAAAGCAAAGCAAAAACTTCCCATAACATTAGACAAGGCCTGGAAATTCTTATCGGATCCCAAAAATCTGAAAACTATTACTCCAGACTATATGGGATTCCAAATCATATCTGGTGCCGACCGTGAAATGTATTCTGGACAAATTATACAATATATTGTAACACCAGTTGCTGGTATTAAAAGTAAATGGGTCACTGAAATTACTCATGTTCAAGATAAAGAATACTTTGTAGATGAACAACGTTTTGGGCCATATTCCTTATGGCATCATAAACATTTTTTAAAAGAAATCCCTGGAGGTGTTGAAATGGAAGATATTATCGATTACAAAGTACCTTTTGGTATTTTGGGACAGCTTGTACACCCCATATTGGTGAAGCCTAAATTGAAAGAAATTTTTCAATATCGAGAAAAGAAATTGATCGAGTTATTTGGAAATTTTGAAACAGAAATAGCAACAGAAACAAAATCTAAGATTGTATTTATATAAATAATGATGAGAAAGAATATTTTACTTATAGGAGGAAGTCATGGAATAGGCTTCGAGATTGCCTTAAAACTTTACAAAGACCATAACATATTTATTGCCTCAAGAACTTCAGAAAATTTAGGTAACCTGGAAGTAACCCATATACCTTATGATGCTTCAAAAGATGAAATTGATGCATCCGTATTACCAGAAAAAATTGACGGATTTGTGTATTGCCCGGGTAGTATCAATCTGAAACCTTTCAAAATGCTTAGTCCAAAAGCGTTTGAAGACGATATGCAGATCAATTTCATGTTTTTAGTTAAGATTGTGCATAGTCTACTTCCTAAACTAAAAAATGCTGATCAGGCGAGTCTCGTTTTCTTTAGTACCGTTGCAGTAAAAGTAGGAATGCCTTTTCATACCAGTATAGCCGCTGCCAAAGGCGCTATAGAAGGCTTTGCAAAGGCATTAGCTGCAGAATATGCACCCCAATTCAGGGTCAACGTAATTGCTCCTTCATTAACAGATACTCCATTAGCTGAAAGACTTTTGGCAAACGAAAAGAAGAAAGAAATGATGGATAATCGTCATCCTCTTAAACGAGTGGGTCAGGCAGAAGATATAGCGAACATTGCGAGGTTTTTATTAAGCGAAGATAGTAGTTGGATAACGGGTCAGGTAATTGGTGTGGATGGCGGAATGTCTACTTTAAACGTGAATTGAAATGTCACAGAAAGTATCTATATTTTGGTTTAGAAGAGATTTGCGATTAGATGACAATATCGGGTTTCTTCAAGCTCTTAAAAGCGAATATCCCGTATTACCTATTTTTATTTTTGATAAAAATATTCTAGAGGAACTTCCAAAAGATGATGCCAGGGTATCTTTCATCTTTGAAAATATTCAGTCAATGCGAAATGAGCTTCAAAAGGAACATGACAGTTCAATTGCGATTTTTTATGGTGAACCTGAAGCTGTTTTTGAAGATTTAATATCTCAATACTCTATTAAGGATGTTTTTACAAATCACGACTATGAACCCTATGCCCGTGATCGAGATAAAAACATAAAGGAACTTCTCGAAAAAAAAGATATTCGCTTGAACACCTTTAAGGATCAGGTAATTTTTGAGAAAGATGAAGTGGTCAAATCAGATGGAGACCCTTATGTGGTTTATACTCCCTACAAAAACAAATGGAAAGAAATTTTTGATGAATCCAAATTAAAGATACACTACACGTCTCAGTACCAACACAATTTAGTTAAAAACACAAGACTTCCTAATCTTTCGTTAAGCGATATGGGGTTTGAAAAGTCTTCCATAAAAATTCCAGATTATACAGTAACACCAACACTCATTGAAAACTACGAAGATACCCGTAACTATCCTGCAAAAGAAAACGGAACTTCGCGATTGGGACCTCATCTACGTTTTGGTACAGTAAGTATAAGAAAAATGGTGAAAAAAGCTATTGCAGAGAAAAACGAAGTCTTCTGGTCAGAACTCATCTGGCGAGAGTTTTTTATGCAAATTCTATGGCATTATCCTGAAACCAAAGACAACGCCTTTAGATCTAAATATGATCGTATTGAATGGAGAAATAACGAAGATGAGTATGAAAAATGGAAAAATGGCGAAACAGGATACCCGTTAGTAGATGCAGGCATGCGTCAATTAAATCAAACAGGATATATGCACAATAGAGTGCGTATGGTAGTAGCGAGCTTTTTATGCAAACATTTACTGATTGATTGGCGTTGGGGAGAAGCTTATTTTGCTGAAAAATTGCTAGATTATGATATGTCTTCAAACGTAGGTAATTGGCAATGGGCTGCAGGTTCGGGTGTTGATGCCGCTCCTTATTTCAGAATATTTAATCCGACCTCTCAAATTGAAAAATACGATAAAGATAGACAATACGTTAAACAATGGATATCAGAATATAATACCGATAAATACCCTGAAAAAATGGTAGATCACAAAGAAGCTCGTGAACGTTGTTTAAAAACCTACAAAGAAGCAGTAGCTTAACGCCCCATTTATAACAATTTTTTAAAATTTCAAGTCGAAGTATTTTTGTAATTTACAGTGTGAAATTGTTTTATACCAGTTCTTATATGAAGTTACTGATATACGAATTGAACTATTTTGATTTTAAGCAAGGCAAAAAATTTATGGATAGCCATAGCTATCGATCAATTTTATAACGAAGCATCAAGTCAAAAGAGACAATTTTATACGGTAATTTCATGTGAGAAATGGTATTATAATCAATAAATTATATTCAAAATGAATACGCAGCAAGTTGCAAATCGATTAGTAGAACTTTGCCGTATAGGTGAAAACATGCAAGCCATAAAAGAGCTTTATGATGATAATATAGTGAGTAAAGAAATGCCTGAAGGTCCTAATGCGGTAGTAACCGGAAAAGATAAAGTTATTAAAAAGAGCGAAGATTGGTTTGCTACTGTTGAAGAATTTCATGGGAGTGAAATTTCAAATCCTCAAGTCGCAGAAAATCATTTTAGTTGTGCTATGAAATTAGATTGCACATTCAAAGGACAAGGTCGTATGCAAATCGAAGAATTGGCCGTTTATCAGGTTAATAATGGAAAAATTACAGAAGAGCAATTCTTCTACACAATGCCGAATTAGATAAAATTTATATTTCTAAAATTTTATACCTGTAGAAAACTGAAAAATCGAAAATTGTCTGGAAATTTCTAAATCATCTATCTCAACAATATCAGTAACCCCGATGTTATAACGTGCCTGAAAAAAGGCACCCATTTCAAATTGATAACCTAGTCCTACATTAATAGCCACATCAACGTCAGATATAAAATCATCAAAATCCACATCTGAAGTTTCAGTTACCCCGCCTTCAAATACGTTTTTACGTTCCAAAATAGCTGAAGTTAAAAACCCTACTTGTGGTCCAACTTCGATACTAAAACCGGGAACTACATAGAAAGGATAATACTTAACCATAATAGGGAGATAGATATAGTCCAATTTTAGATTTTCTTCTTGAAAATTGGGTTCAAAGCTCTCAGCGCTAAATCCCTGAAAAGAATACAACAATTCAGGTTGAAGCCCTATATATTCATTAATTGGTATTTCTGCCGCCAAACCTATATGAATACTGGTCCGTGGATCCAAATCATCAACTTCATCACTTCTTACATCTGCGATATTAAGGCCCAATTTGATTCCAATTTCAAAGTCTTCAACCTGTGCATTGGAAACATGAGAAAACAATCCCATAAATACGGTAACAAAAAACAGCTTTTTAATCATAGTTTATAAATTTGGAGCATTACTATTTAAAGCTAATATTATTAGTCCTTCAAAGTTTAAAACTCAGAAAAAGTGATAAAATTATGCAACCAAAAGTAAACAACAGTATCCAGAAATAAAAAAAAATCTACCTTTATAAGCTATCATAGCCATCCCTACTCCCTATAAATCTATCAAGGCGCTAATCTTTTGCAAGGCGGGATTACGATTATTTTCTTTCCAAATTACAGATAAGACAGCGGTTTGTTTAATTTTAGGAATCTCTAAAAACTTAACATCAAGATCAAATCCAAATTGTAGGGATGTTGGCACAATTGCAACTCCCAATCCACTTTCAACTAATTTAAAAATAGTTTGTGCATGAACAGATCTGTGGGAAACTTTAGGTTTAAAACCTCTATCCTCACAAATGCTCATGATCTTATTATAGTAGAGTGAACTATAATCAGATGAAAATAGAATGAAATTTTCATCTGATACTTGGCCAATATTTTTGAATGATTGCATATCCAGATGGTGAGTCTTGGGTAAAACCAAAGAAAAAGTATCAGTATGTATGGTTTTCATCTTTACATCTTTTGGAACTCTAGCTAATCTTACAAATCCTAAATCTAATTGGTCTTTTTCTATTGCATCTACCTGCAAATAATTAGACATCTCCTCCAAACTAAATCGTATGTTTGGAAATGTGTTATTTGCACTAACCAGAAGCTCAGGAATTACAGTTTGCATGGCAGATCCTAAAAATCCTATTCGTATCTCGCCATCACTACCCAAATCAAGTAAACGAGTCTGCTTAATGGTAAAATTGATATGATTAAAAATATAGTCCAGTTCTTTTTTAAGATATTGACCTGCAATAGTTAAACGAACATTTCTTTTATCTCTGATAAATAATTTTGCCTCTATTATTTCTTCCATTTGCTTTATCTGACGACTTAAACCAGGTTGAGAAATGAATAGTCTGTTTGCTGCTTTCCTAAAGTGCAATTCTTCTGCGACAGCCAAAAAATATGTAAAGTGTCGTAATTCTAACTGATAACCCATAGTTATTAATTAATGACTAAATAAGTATTTCTAATTATTAAAAGTAAGTATTAATTTAGTAGTACCAATAAAAAAATAACCAATGTCCACTACATCAGACCATTTTTTATACGGAGAAGGGTATTTAACCGCGGGACTGGCAATAAAAATCGCTCATGGGAAAATAAAAGGTATTATTTCTGAAGCATCACGAAAAAACATTGTTAGAAGCAGACAAGTAGTAGAAAATATAGTTGAAAAAGGGCATCCGGTATACGGAATTAATACTGGATTTGGGCCTTTATGCACCACCAAGATATCCAAAGAAGAAACAAAAATTCTTCAAAGCAACATTTTACAAAGTCATAGTGTGGGTGTGGGAGAACCTATTGATTCAGAAATAGCAAAGTTAATGATGATTCTCAAGCTACAGTCACTATCAAAAGGCTATTCAGGGATCTCTGAAAAAACGTTAGATCGAATTCTCTGGCATATACATAATGATGTAATCCCTGTGGTACCAAGCCAAGGGTCTGTAGGCGCCTCAGGAGACTTAGCCCCCCTATCTCATCTCTTCTTGCCGCTTATTGGTTTAGGAAAAGTGTTGTATAAAAAAGAGATGATCAGCACTGCTGAACTTTTCGAAAAAGTCAAACTAAAACCACTTGATTTAGGGCCTAAAGAAGGTCTTGCTCTCATCAATGGCACTCAATTTATTGCTGCACATGCTATAAAGATCATCGAAAAGTTACATAGTTGTCTTTCTCAAGCCGATATTATTGGTGCTATGATGATAGAAGGATTACAGGGTTCTGTAAAGCCTTTTTATAGAGAACTACACCAACTTAGACCTTTTAAAGGAAATATTCATGTGGCTTCAAGGGTAAAAGCGTTATTAAAGGGTTCAGAAATCATGGAGGATCACATAAATTGCGATCGGGTTCAAGATCCCTATTCTTTACGATGCATTCCACAGGTTCATGGTGCATCAAGAAATGCATGGCTGCATCTCAAAGAATTACTCGAGGTCGAACTCAACTCTGTGACAGACAACCCAATAATTATTAATGAGGATTTGACTATTAGCGGAGGTAGTTTTCATGGGCAACCCTTGGCAATGGCAATTGATTATGCCTGTCTTGCCGCTTCAGAACTTGGTAATATTTCGGATCGTAGAATATATTTGGCTTTAGAAGGCAACTCCCCTGGTGTTCCTAAGCTATTGATGGAAAATACCGGAATCAATTCTGGATACATGATTCTACAATATACAACCGCTGCATTGGCCAGCGAAAATAAAGGTTTATGTTTTCCTTCGAGCGCAGACAGTATACCAACTTCTCTAGGTCAAGAAGACCATGTTAGTATGGGATCTATTGGTGGTCGAAAAGCTCTTAATGTAGTTGAAAATCTTGAAAAAATACTTGCTATTGAGCTTTTAACCGCAGCACAAGCTTTTGAATTCAGAAAGCCGTTGAAATCAGGAATAATTCTCGATGAAATTTATAAAGAAGTTCGAACCAAAGTATCCTTTGCAAAAGAAGATAGAGTATTTGCAGATGATATTGAAGAAGGTGTTAAAATGATCAAAGAAAAAACAATAATCAATATTGTAAATCAAGTATCTGAGAGAGAAGAATTATCTCTGGAAACCCTATTTTCTAATGATTTTGAAGTATATTAAGGAATGAATTTATAGTGTTATAATCAATGGAGAAATATAAATTAATAGGCCCGATCAAACAACTGCTTGCCATGGAAGATCTTTCCCTTAAAGGTTCAATTGAAGATGAAGAACTTCATAGTATTGAAAATGCCGGTATACTTATTAAAGGAGAACGAATTCATAGTATTGGAACATTTTCAGAATTAGGTAAGAAAGCTAAAGATCTAAATGCTGAAATTATAGAATTGCATGCAGATCATGTGTGTGTCCCAGGGTTTATTGATGCCCATACTCACATTTGTTTTTCAGGTTCCAGAGCAAGAGATTATGCAATGCGTAATGCTGGTAAGTCATATTTAGAAATTGCAGAAGCTGGTGGAGGTATATGGGATACGGTAACCCAAACAAGAAAAGCAGACCAACAAGAACTCACATATGGAGTGATTAAAAGAGCAAACACATTATTAAATCAAGGAATAACTACAATAGAGGTGAAAAGCGGATATGGTCTTTCTACCAAAGAAGAGTTAAAAATGTTACGCGCCATAAAGAATGCCCAAGATAGTACTGAGGCTGATCTTATTTCAACATGTCTTGCAGGACACATGCTGCCCCGGGATTTTGATGGTGATCATAGAACATATCTCGATGCAATTAGTAATTCATTATTTCCTGTTCTAAAAGAAGAAAAACTCACAAACAGAATGGATGCCTTTATAGAAAAAAGTGCTTTTCTTCCTTCTGATATTTACCCATATTTCAAAAAGGCAAAAGCTATGGGGTTTGACATAACTGTTCATGCCGATCAATTTAGCGTAGGAGGTAGTGAGGTAGCCGTAAAACTAAATGCTAGGAGCGCCGATCATCTTGAAGCGAGTACAGAAGACGAGATAGAGATATTAGCCAAAAGCGATGTAATTTCAGTAGCTTTACCAGGTGCTTCTATTGGATTAGGGTGCAATTTTGCGCCTGCGAGAAAAATATTAAATGCAGGTGGGGCCCTTGCAATTGCAAGTGACTGGAATCCCGGATCTGCTCCCATGGGAGATCTACTAACTCAAGCCTGTATCTTGGGAACCTTTGAAAAATTATCTAATGCAGAAATCCTTGCCGGAATAACTTTTAGAGCTGCAGCAGCACTTAATCTTAAAGACCGAGGACGGCTTTCTTCAGGGATGCTGGCTGATTTCAATTTGTTTCAAACCGATCATTTTAACGAAATCTTTTATCATCAGGGAAAACTTACTCCATCTCACGTATGGAAACGAGGTGATTTAATATAATGTAAAGCATAAAGAACTATAAACATGACCTTCAAAGAACAAATACTTCAAGGGATTCCAGAAATGTTACCTTCAAAGAAAATTATGGATTCAAAAGTAAGTCGTGCGCCAAAACGAAAACAAATTCTTTCTGTTGAAGAAAAAAAACTAGCTTTAAGAAATGCCCTGCGTTATTTCCCTGAAGATTGGCATGATGAACTTGCTAAAGAGTTTTTAGAAGAACTAAATCAATATGGTCGTATTTATATGTATCGTTTTATGCCATCGTATCCAATCTATGCTCGGCCTATTGATGAATATCCTGCCAAAGCAAAATCAGCTGCTGCAATTATGTTGATGATTCAGAACAATTTGGATCCAGCAGTAGCTCAGCATCCCTATGAATTAATTACCTATGGGGGTAATGGTGCTGTATTCCAAAATTGGGCACAATATTTACTTACCATGTATTATCTGGCAACGATGACCGAAACACAAACGTTACATATGTATTCTGGACATCCAATGGGATTGTTTCCTTCGTCAAAGGATGCACCTAGCGTAGTGGTGACCAACGGAATGATGATCCCAAATTATTCGGCACCCGATGACTGGGAAAAATATAATGCCCTGGGGGTAACACAATACGGACAAATGACCGCAGGAAGTTACATGTATATCGGTCCACAGGGAATTGTTCATGGCACAACGATCACTGTAATGAATGCTTTTAGAAAAACATTGCAACCCAACGAATCTTCTTCTGGTAAAATCTTTCTAACTTCTGGTTTGGGTGGCATGAGTGGCGCACAACCCAAAGCCGGTAACATAGCAGGTTGTATTACCATTTGCGCCGAAGTAAATCCAAAAGCAGCTCAAAAACGTTACGAACAAGGTTGGGTTGATGAAATTCTGGATACTATGAATGATTTGATCGCCAGAGTAAAAAAAGCTGTTGATCAAAAAGAAACAGTTTCGATAGCATACCAAGGTAACATCGTTGATGTTTGGGAACGATTTTACGACGAAAATATTTATATCGATTTGGGATCCGATCAAACATCCTTACATAACCCATGGTCGGGTGGTTACTACCCAGCGGGGCTCAGCTATGAAGAATCCAATACTATGATTAGTAACCATCCCGAAACTTTTAGAGTTAAAGTACAAGAGTCACTTCGAAGGCATGCCGCCGCAATCAATAAACATACTGCACTAGGTACGTATTTTTTTGACTACGGAAATGCTTTTCTTTTGGAAGCTTCACGTGCCGGGGCCGATATAATGGCCAAAAATGGTGTCGATTTTAAATACCCATCTTATGTACAAGATATTCTCGGTCCCATGTGCTTTGATTATGGATTTGGTCCGTTTAGATGGGTTTGTACTTCAGGGAAATCGGAAGATTTGGATACAACAGATCAGATCGCATTAGAAGTAATGGAATCTATCAAAAACGTATCTCCGAAAGAGATACAACAACAAATGCAAGATAATATTACCTGGATAAAAGAAGCAAAAGAAAATAAGCTTGTTGTAGGTTCGCAAGCTCGTATTTTATATGCTGATGCTGAAGGAAGAATCAAAATTGCAGAAGCTTTTAATAAAGCTATACATCATGGGGATATTTCTGCACCTGTTGTTTTAGGAAGAGACCATCATGATGTTAGTGGAACGGATTCACCCTATAGAGAAACCAGTAATATTTATGACGGAAGTAAATTTACCGCCGATATGGCGATACATAATGTAATTGGTGATAGCTTTAGAGGAGCAACTTGGGTGTCTATTCATAACGGAGGTGGTGTTGGCTGGGGCGAAGTGATTAATGGAGGGTTTGGTTTAGTGCTCGACGGATCAGAAAATGCATCAGAAAGATTAAAACGAATGTTGTTTTTTGATGTTAACAATGGTATATCCCGAAGAAGCTGGGCCAGAAACAAGGAAGCTCTCTTTGCCATAAAAAGAGAAATGAAACGTACACCAGAGTTACAAGTTACCCTGCCAAATATCGTTGAAGATTCTGTACTGAATGAAATTCTATAATTTGCACATACTTCATTATTTGTAACATGAAAAACTACCAAAAACCAAATCCTGACCTGTGGACAGGGCGTTCTTCTGAAAAGCAACTGTACATGCACGAAAAGATTCGTTGTATTACTCTTGAAGAAAGTGCTTTGTTAACAATAGGCGGAAAAAGTTTTGCTTTTTTGGGGTATGAATGTGATGAAGGCGTCAAAAGAAATCAAGGAAGAGTTGGCGCTGTTGAGGGTCCAAATGCCATTCGGAAAATGCTGTCATCCCTTTCTAACCACTTTTCAGAAGAAGTTAGTATTCTCGATGTTGGAAATATAACTTGTAAGGATCATTATCTTGAAGAAGCGCAGTTTGAAACTACTGATAGCATTGCATTGCTACTTAAGCACGAAATGTTCCCAATAGTTTTAGGTGGTGGGCATGATCTTGGGTATCCGCATTACAATGGTATCAAAAAACAATTTCCAAATAAAACAATAGGAATCATTAATCTCGATGCGCATTTTGATTTGCGAGAAACCATCGACCACGGTACCTCTGGAACCCCGTTCTATCAAATTGCGAAAGCACATGACTCCTTTCAATATTTGTGCCTTGGCATCCAAAAAGAATCGAATCATCGCGAACTTTTTAATCGAGCAGATCAATTACAGGTCAAGTATCTATACAATACCGAGTTTACCATTCAAAATAAAGAAAAAGTAGCTCAAACTGTTTCTGAATTTATTGCTACTGTCGATCTTGTATACCTTACCATGGATATCGATGGTTTTTCTTCAGCCTATGCACCAGGAGTTAGTGCTCCTTCCCCACTTGGTTTTTCTATAGATATTGCTATGCAAACTATTCAATTGATTTGTGAATCTAAAAAAATGATCAGTGCTGATATTGTAGAACTAAATCCAAAATACGATCTTGACAATTGTACTGCACGATTAGCTGCGAGAATAGCTTATAATATAATGATATGGTTATCAGTTGAGTAGTACAAACCAGCCTTATTATTATACCATATTCTTTTTATGCTATACATACAAAATAGTATCGACACAATGCAGAAACGATGATAAACGCTAACTTAGTTTAATTCCTAAAACAATCCAATATAAGTTTTGATTGTTACTAAAAAAGGGATTACCAAAAAATAATCCCTTTAATCGATTTAAAAAACACAAAACCAAAATTGGTTATATCTCTATTACTTACAAATTTACTTACGCATCGCATACTTCGAAGCTTCAGGGAGTTCTCTTAAAAAATTTACAACACTTGCAAAATTTAGTCCTAAAATGGAAATTAAATTATTCATGACTGTGTGATTTAAGGATTATTTAAACACTAAAGTAACAAGTTATCAACATATTACCAAATTTATTGTTTATTAATTGTTAATAATTTGTTGAAAAACAATTTTATATCGATATAAATAACAAATTTACATAATTAACTAAATCTTAAGTAAGTAAAAACTTACTATAATTGTTAATAACTCTGTTAATAATTCTGAAAAACTGTATGAACACTGATTGTTAGATGACCGAAACACATTCATAACCTGTGAAAATCAAAGAAATACCAGAAAGACTATTGTAATTATGCGAAAATCATAGTTTTTCTATTCGTTGAGATACACCTTTTCATTCTATCACTTGGATCAGCATACTTTTTTCATTTAAATTGCGTGTAGAAATAAGCCATGTAGATTGAGTTTGTATTTACCCATATAGTTATTGGCTGTTCTATCTGACCTTTTAAGAACAATACATATAACAGATGAAAACTGCTACTATAAAAGAGATAAAAAGTGAACTTTCGCAATGTACTCATCAAGAAATCATAGCGTTATGTTTGCGTTTGTCACGCTTTAAAAAAGAAAATAAAGAGTTACTCACTTATTTATTGTTTGAATCTACCCACGAAGAAGGGTACATAGAGAATATAAAATCTGAAGTTGATGAGCAATTCGACGCTATTAATACGGTATCGTACTATTACATCAAAAAGAGTGTTCGCAAAATCTTGCGAACGATCAAAAAGTATATTCGATATTCTAAAAATAAGGAAACCGAGATAGAACTACTTCTCCACTTTTGTCAAAAACTAAAGGACTTCAAACCTTCTATTCAAAGAAACAATGTGCTCAAAAACATCTATCTTAGAGAATTAGAAGCCGTTAAAAAAAAGGTAAAACTTTTACACGAAGATTTACAGTATGATTATGAATTAGAGTTGGAATCTTTATCATAACCATCATAATACCTCCTTTTTACATCTATTCAATATTAGCTGATTTAAGTCATTTTACGTAAGGTAGTTTCGTAATATATTTACTAAAGATCGAAAAGTAAATATTCAGCTTATGAAAACCAAAACGTTACTAGAGCTACTTACGCTATCCTCTGCCATATACCACTTGGCCAAGGACACGCATCTTCTGGACAGAATCAACGAAATGTCTGAAAAAGGAAAAGACAATCTTAACAAAATGGCATCAGACCCTATATTGGACGATGATGGAAATGAACTTGAACTTATTGATAAAATCATCTACAAAACGAGTCAGGTAAAAGAAGAACTTGAACAAAAAATCGAGGAATCGGTGGCTAAATTTTATAAAAAAATTAATATTGCTCACCTAGATGAAATAAGGGCCCTAAATGAAAAGATTGAGAAATCTGATAGGGCTATTGCTTTATTAGAAGCTCGGCTAAATCATCTTGAAACTAAAGAATAAGATGGACATTTTCTCAAAAATAGGCCGTAAATACAAATCTGCCACCAGATATAACCAAATTTTACGAGTGTTAGTGAAATATGGGTTCGAAGACTTGGTACAATATCTTAAAGAAAAAAAGCAATTTACTTTCGTACAGAAACTCATTCCTAAGGCATCAAGAAAACATGCCGCTTTGCATACAAGGTGGGAAAAAATGAGACTGGTTTGTGAAGAGCTTGGACCAACATTCATCAAGTTTGGTCAAATTTTAAGCAATCGCCCTGATTTAATTCCATTAGACCTAACGATCGAACTAGAAAAATTACAGGACAATGTACCGCCAATGTCTGAAGAAATGGCCAAAGAGGTAGTAGAATTTGAACTTAATGACAAAGTTGAGAACCTGTTTGCTTGGTTTGACCCCAAATCCTTTGCATCGGCTTCTATCGCACAGGTACATAAAGTAACTTTACACTCTGGAAAACGTATCGCTTTAAAAATTCAGCGCCCAGGCGTTAAAGAAATTATTTCAGAAGATATCAAGGTAATGTACACTATCGCTGATATCTTAGAAAAGAGAATCCCTTCTATAAAAAGTTTTGATCTTTTTGGCCTGGTCAAAAATTTTGAAGAATCTATTAAAAAAGAGCTTGATTTTATCAATGAGTCCATAAACGTTCAGCGGTTTTATAATAACATTATGCAGGACGAAGGCAGTGATCAATTTGCTTATGCGCCAAAAGTATACCAGGACTTTACCACAGGCAAAATTCTTGCCTTAGAATTTATTTCGGGTATTAAAATTGATAGAGTCAAAAAAATTCATGAAAACGGCATCGACACCAAGGTTATCGCCAAAAGATTAGCGATCAGTTACTACAAACAAATCTTTGAATACGGTTTTTTTCATGCCGATCCACATCCGGGTAACTTACTAATTCTTCCCAATAGACATATTTGCTATCTGGATTTCGGAATGATGGGTAGCATATTACCAAGAGATATAGAGATTTTTGGTAAACTCTTTATGGCAATAACCCGAAGAGACGTTAATAAAATTATTAGGGCTTTACAGAGATTATCAAACGATATGACCATTACTAATATGAGGGATTTAGAATTTGATATCAATGAGTTTGTTGAAAAACATTACGTGAGATCTGTTCATAGAAATGAAATGAGTACTGTATTGCTAGAATTAAAAGATATTATCATTGCACACGGCCTAAAAGTACCTACTCATTTTTTCCTATTTGCTCGATCACTAGTTACTCTCGAAGGTGTTGTTCAAAAACTCGACCCCAATTTGGATCAATATGCCTTAGTACGCCCTTATCTTCTAAAAGCAGTTTCTAAAAAGTTCAACCCCGTAAAGATGGGAGAAAAAGCAGTGAATTCTATTTATGAGCTGGGAAATTATATGGAAGAGTTTCCACGGGATTTAAAAAATGCCATCCGAAAAATAAATAGTGGAAAAGTAAAAGTTGATCTAACTCATAAAGGCATCGACCCTATGGTACATACGATTCGCAGAGTAACCAAACAATTGGTTTCTGCTTTTATTATGGCTGCACTAATTGTAGGTTCCTCTTTATTTGTTATTTCTGAAATTCCACCATTATGGAAGGGGTTCTCTGTGATTGGCATT
This sequence comes from uncultured Aquimarina sp., assembly GCA_947500845.1. Classification (GTDB taxonomy): domain Bacteria; phylum Bacteroidota; class Bacteroidia; order Flavobacteriales; family Flavobacteriaceae; genus Aquimarina; species Aquimarina celericrescens. Next base: position 395,353 of record CANMTP010000001.1, on the reverse strand, counting down.
ACCGGACTAATGATTACAATAGTGTTGGCGATAGGAATGATAAGAGATATCAGAAAGAAAGACTATGACGATTGGTAGACACAGAAATGTAAACTGAAAACAAAAATTATTATTATCAAAGAGATGTCGGTCTGAGCTTGTAGAAGTTTTTAAATAATTAGTTTTGAATAGTCTTCGACAAGCTCAGTGTGACCTTGGGCAAATTTAATTGAGTGCCTGAGAGATAATGTCATCAATTAAATTAAAGAGTGTTTTTATCAAGCTTTACTAAAAGCACTTTTAAAATGAGTAAAAGCTTCTGATATTTCGTCTTGAAAATGTTCCCATCTACTCTCTTCTTTTGATGCATATTTTGCTTTAAACTTCTCTATAAAGTCATCAAATTCTTGCTTACGTTTTTCGAAGGACGCTTTTGCATCTTCCTTGCCTTTATCAAATTTCTCTTCCAAGACCTCTAATTGTGCTTTAAATTTTTCGATCTCAATTAATACAAAAGCATACATTTCATTAAGCGCCTTATTGCTCTTAATTTTTACTTCGAGCTCATACAGTGCCGTAAGCAATTGCTTTTTTTGGTTTTTAAAAGCGTCTAAGGTTTCTGCTTTCCCAAGCGCTAGCTGAACGCGAAGCTCATCAAACTTTGTATGCACTTCGTCTACCTTTTCTTTTCCTGTTTTTACTTTGGATTTACTTTCCTCGATAAACGAATCAAGGTTCTTCTTGATTTCTTCATATTTATCCTGGGCTTCGGCCTTTCCTAAGGCTGCTTTCACCTGAAATTCTTCTAACTCTACAGCTGCTTTTCTAAGTGCCTCTGCCACTTTATCAATAAAGTGAATATTTTCCTGTTTTTCCATGATCAATAGATTTTGTGTTAACCTTACTAATATCTACACATATTTTCATAATTAATATGATGAATATCAGTTAGCCACAAAATCTTGGATTTATTTTTTAATGTGAGTTCGATTTATAGCCGGGCCCTTCGAGAACCTCAGGGCTCGGCTATAATTTATTCTGCATCCATTTAGTGATGATTTTTAGCAATTTGTCTTTTTCGAGGTCTTTGTGCAGTTCATGGTATCCCCCTTCTAGCAACACTAACTCTGCTTGATTTGTGTTTTCAGAAAATTCTTGAGAGCCTTTATAATCTATAATTTGATCATCGGTACCGTGAAGTAGTAATACGGGTGTTTCGAGCGTTGAAGCATTCTCGATCGCCCATTCCCCCGCCTCGACGATCGGAAAAGAAAAATTAGGGCTCACTTTATCATGTACCAACGGATCATTTTGATATTTCTCTACCTCTTCGGGGATTCTTGAGATGGTATTTACATCTAATCCCGAAGATAATGTTACCGAAGGAGCTATTTTTTGCATGAATTTTCCCAAGGTAATTTTCCAGACTGGGGGTTGAAATGCCAATCGCAAAAACGGACTGGTCAAAATTGCACCTGCTATCACTGGCTTATTACGAAGTACATAATTAATTACCAGGTTACCGCCCATACTATGCCCATATAAAAAAACAGGAAGGTCTTTGGCTAGGTCTTTTGTTTTTGAAAACATACCATTCATTACCTCCATTAGCGCATCATAATTCGGGCAATGACCTCTTTTCCCAGTACTTTTTCCATGTCCAAAATTATCGTAAGTGATCACCCCAAAATGTTTTGCCAACAGCTCTGGGATCACATAATCGGTATAGCGGGACGAATGCTCCCCCATACCATGCACCAATAACACCATGGTTTTACAATCATTAGGCACCCAATACTGACCAAAAAGTTGCTGTTTTTTATGCTCAAAAAAGAATTCCTGGTGTTGCATGGGCTAAATATACAAGTTTATCCATACTCTTCGATAGACTTATAGTATACTATTCTATAAAGATGCCCGAATCAATTCTGACCAACTAATAAAGCAATTAGAATTGAAAATCATTTCGGTTGTCAATTTCTATCTCAATTACACAAGAATTTATTAACGCATATTTAACGCCATGATGCAATGACTTTTTCTATTTTAGAAACAAAAACGAAATGAATAAGAAAAAAAACACTAACGATGTTATTCTAGCTGATATGCATGATGATGGAGTACGTTTTAATGAAAACTTAAAGGCCAAGAAGAAACAAAAAGAAATACAAGAACAGAAAATTAATGAGTTGGAAAAAAAAGGAGAATAGTTGTATTATTACTATTGCCTACCTATTCTGGATTCAAATGGCTCGGAAATATTTTCCGGGCTGTCTTCCTATTTCAAAACTTACTTTTCGAACATCAATGATATAAACTCGGCCACACAAGCGGGTTTTTCAATACCTTCAATCTCTACAGAGCAATCCCAGGTAATTTTTAGTCCGTTATCCCCATATTCTTCGATCTTTTGGATACTGCTATGTAATCGTAAGCGGCAATCTACGGGTACCGGGTGTGGGAAACGTACTTTGTTAAGTCCGTAGTTGACCCCCATCGCAAAGCTTTCTACCACCAAAAGATCCATCAACATTTTAGACAATAATGACACCGATAAAAATCCGTGTGCGATGGGTTTTTTAAACGGGGATTCTTTTTTGATACGTTCCAGATCAACATGCACCCATTGAAAATCTTGTGTAGCCTTGGCAAAGGCATTGATCATCTCTTGTGTAACGGTAAGCCACTCGCCGGTTGGTAGTGGTTTTCCTTCGTGGGTTCTAAACTCTTCGAAGTTTTTGCAAATAAGTTGATTCATTGTTTTATAGCTTTATAATTAATCCTCTGTCAGATCGAGCGTAGTCGAGACCCGGTTTACAAATAGTCACCCTTCGACTCCGCTCAGGGTTCGAGGTTCGAACTATATCAGAAGGGTGAGGCTCTCGAACCCTGGGTATTATATTCCGTAAAATAAATATTACACTCCTCACCATTAATATTGTTTTACTCACCGGCAATCTCTGGTTCCTCATTACCTATATTTCGTTCTTCACCACTTTGGATATACTCCTCACCACTCAAACCTCATCCCTCACTCCTATCTAGATATCCCTCCATCAATCGTTAAGCAAATACCCGACACATACGATGCTTCATCTGAGGCTAAGTACAAGTATCCGTAGGCAATGTCTATCGGCATCGCCGCTTTTTGTAAGGGTATTTGGGATTTTATTTTATCTAAATGTTCTTTGGGGATTTGCTCAGTCATTTCGGTAAGGGTAAAACCGGGTGCTAGGGCATTGGCTGTAATTCCGTATTTTCCTAACTCCATGGTCCAGGTTTTAGACATGGCAATCACTCCAGCTTTGGTAGCCGAGTAATTCGTTTGCCCAAAATTACCACGTAATCCAACATTGGATGCTGCCGATACAATTCGGCCATATCCAGCTTCCTTCATATATTTTGAGACTACCTGGGTGCATAAGAATACTCCTTTCAAATTCACATCAATCACTGCATCCCATTCTTCTTCGCTCATTTTATGAAGCGTACGATCCTTGGTAATCCCAGCATTATTGATCAGGATATCGATTTTCCCATATTTCTTATGGATTCTTTCGGCTTCTGTCTCGATAGCGGCTTTATCGGTCACCGATATTTTGGTGAACTCTGCTGTACCACCGTCTGCATTAATTGCTTTGGCAGTCTCGGTTCCTTCATCCAGTAAATCCCAGATAATTACCGAGGCTCCTTCTTTGGCGAAGAGGGTCGAAACGGCTTTTCCGATACCTCGAGCTCCACCGGTTATAATGGCTATTTTGTTTTTTAGTCTCATGTGTTGTAAGTGAAGTTTAATTACTCATTAAAGTTGATTATATCGATAGTCTCCTCTCCCTTGAGGGAGAGGATTAAGGTGAGGGTGTAATTTCCCCTCATCCGAACACCTGGTTTCATCTCGCCCATTGCTATCACAATGTCGTCCAAGGAGAAGGAACCAAATTTATGAACATTCAATCACCGCTTTTCCTTTTACTTTTCTCTTAGTCATGTCCTCCAAAGCTTTCGAAGCTTCGGCTAGTGGATATATTTTATGAATATGGGGTTTTAGTTTTCCGGCTCCGTACCATTGCATCAGTTGCATGGTGTTTTGCATATTTTTATCAGGTGTTTTCATGGCAAAACTTCCCCAGAATACCCCAACAATCGCGCATCCTTTGAGTAATGCAAGATTTAGTGGTATTTTAGGAATATCACCTGCTGCAAATCCTACCACGAGGTAACGTCCTTCCCATGCCACACCACGTATCGCAGGTTCTGAATATCGACCACCCACCGGATCATAGACAACGTTTACTCCTTTACCATCGGTAAGTTCTTTGATACGAGCTTTTAAATCTTCGGTATCGTAATTAATCACTTCGTCGGCACCATATTCCTTACACAATTCTAACTTTTCTGTAGAAGATGCAGCAGCGATTACCTTTGCTCCCATAAGCTTTCCAAGTTCTACAGCCGCTAATCCTACACCTCCAGAAGCACCCAATACCAAAAGGGTTTCCCCTTCTTTAAGTCTTCCGCGATCCTTTAACGCATGATACGAAGTACCATAGGCCATCATAAATGATGCCGCAACCGGAAATTCCATTCCAGATGGTTTTAGAAAACAAGCATTGCCGGGCACTACCACTTCTTCGGCGTAGCCGCCATGCATCACAAATCCAAAAACCTCATCACCTGGTTTTACATGCTTAATTTTGATACCTACTTCTTTAACCACTCCGGCAATATCACTTCCCGGGGTAAAAGGTAAATCAGGTTTAAACTGATACAATCCCTGAATAATCAACGTATCCGGAAAATTAACACCGCATGCTTTTACTTGCACCAGGACTTCCTTTTCTGCGGGCTTTGGGCTTTCTATATCTTCAAGAACCAATGATGATGGTGGTCCAAATTGTTTACAAACTATTGCTTTCATTTTTGGTTTGTTAGGTTTTGAGTTTTGAGTTTTGAGTATGTTAGTCTAAATGATTTAATTTGTCATGCTGAATTTATTTCAGTATCTCATCTTGTTAATAATTTCTTTTTCTTAAAGAGCCCTCTGAATCCCAGCCTGCCGGACGGGCAGGAAGTTCAGGATGACATTCAACTTGACTAAAAAGCCGTTCTAGATACCTGACCGCTAGGCAGGCATGCAATTTTTCTTCACTTTGTCACGAAAAATCACTCGTTATGACGCTTTTTATTCCTCAATCACCTTCAACACCAGTTTTCCCATTTTCTTTCCAGAGAATAGGCGTAAAAAGGTTTCATGAAAGTTTTCGATGCCTTCATAAATATCTTCTTTGCTTTTTAATTTTCCCTGAGCGATCCAACCTCCCATTTCCATGGCTGCTTTACCATAATCTTTGGCGTAATCCATTACTACCATTCCTTGCATTGTTGCCCGATTTACTAATAATGACAGATAATTACTTGGACCTTTCATTGCGGTTTTATTATTATATTGTGAAATCGCTCCGCAAATCACAATACGAGCATGCATACGTAATCTAGCTAAGGCTGCATCCAGAATTTCTCCTCCTACGTTATCAAAATATACATCAATACCTTTAGGGCATTCTCTTTTTAATCCTGCATGTATTTTTTCAGATTTATAATCGATCGCACCGTCAAAACCAAGTTCTTCTACCACGTATTTACATTTATCGGCTCCTCCTGCAATTCCGATCACGCGGCAACCTTTGATTTTCGCGATTTGTCCTACTACACTCCCAACAGCTCCTGCTGCACCAGAAACCAAAACTGTATCGCCTTCTTTGATCTTTCCTACTTCTAAAATTCCGAAATAGGCTGTCATCCCAGGCATCCCCAACGTACCAATGTACATCGGTAGCGGAGCTAAACTAGGATCTACCTGGTACCAATTACTACCATCGGTCACTGTATATTGTTGTACACCACCCCAACCTGTTAGGTAATCTCCTTCTTTAAACTTAGGGTGATTATTGGCTTTAATCACTTTACCCACCGATCCAGCGCGCATAACGTCATTAATTTGTACAGGTTCTATGTATGATTTCCCTTCATTCATCCAACCTCTCATTGCCGGATCCAGGGATATATAATGTTGCTGAATTAAAACCTCGCCTTCATTTGGCTCTGGAATTGGGTTGGATTGTAATTCCCAGGTATCTGCTTCCGGAAGTCCTACCGGACGTTTTTTGAATATTAGTTGTTTATTACTCATGATATTTTATTTTGATTATTGTGTGTTTATTTATAAAGATGTTCCTCCGTCTAGTGTAATGGTCTGGCCAGTAATGAATTTTGTGCTATCTGAAGCCAACCAAACTACGGCCTCAGCAATTTCTTCGGCCAAGCCATATCGTTTCATCGGGATTACACTCTTTAAACGCTGGTCCATATCTGGTCGAACCGATAATAACTTATCAAGTAGAGCAGATTCTGTATATCCAGGGCAAACCGCATTGATGCGTATATTTTTGGTAGCATATTCTAAAGCTGCCGATTTTGTCATTCCGACTACAGCGAATTTGCTTGCGCTATATGAGAGATTATTTAATGAAGCTTTCAGACCGGCCAGAGATGCTATATTTACAATATTTCCTCCTCCCTGTTTCACCATTTGCTTTATGGCTAACTTCATGCAATAAAACACCCCTGTTTGGTTAACTGCAATTACATTATCCCAGTCTTCGAGGGTATAATCCCCCGTTCGTGCCATATTTTTGGGCCCTATTCCTGCGTTATTGACTATCACATCCAGACGACCATAATGTGATACTGTTTTAGTTATAAGATCTTCTACTTCATCAAATTTGACTACATTGGCCACCATTACAATAGCTTCTCCTTTTGCATCCTTAATTTCATCAGCTATTTTTTGTGCTTTTTCTTCTTTTATATCTGAAACTATAACTTTGGCTTGATGTTTTGCGAAATGTTTTGCGACAGCAGCTCCTATCCCAGAACCGGCTCCTGTAACGATTACTATTTTATCTTTTACTTGCATGTATCTTATATTTTTTTATTATTTAATTTTTGGTAACTATTGAACCTCATGTTCATTTTCTTTGCTTGCCAGGCAGCAAACAGAACCAAAACCTGCCTGCCATCGCCAGGTAAGCAGGGAAAAAGGCACTTTTTCAAAGCGCTGCCTTAAAACGTTATACTTTATCCTATGCATCTAATTCTTATTTCTACGCTGAAACACTTAATATCAACCTTGAATCTTCGAGTGCTTGGCTACGTATCTTTGCAGGATAACCTTCTGATGTAATCATTTTTATAAAATCCTCTTTACTTGCATATTCTACAATCAGAATTTTGTCCCATTCTAATCCGTCCTTTGGACCTATGAGTGTAATTTTGGGTTTTCCTTGATATATTACCTTAGCTTTTGAAGCTTGAAAAAAAGGGATCACGGCTTTCATATATTGGGCATAAGTCTCTGCTCCTGTAACTCCGGTTTCTTTAACTTTATCTTTAAATTTCAATAGGTTTAACATCTGAAAAGGTCCTTCAAGAGGCAACTGACTAAAATCCTGAAACTGTTCTGAGGTAACTCCAATATATTTTTCGCTCATGTCTCAAATTTTTATTTTGTTTACTATAACCTAATTATTCCTGAATCCTCAATCATGTTGATAATTCCAGGATAATGTGTCTTCATAGTATGAATCATAAAATCAAAAGGAATATCTTCAAAATGGCCATAATCTTCTAAATATTCCATAAAAATATTCCCTTCACTATCATATTCCTGAAACATAGAATCGTTTTCTCCATCAAACTCCAAAGGTGCCACATTGCATTTCTCGCACAGGGTTTGATTAAATGCTGGGGAAGCTTTGACCCATTTTCCGTTAAGCCTTACATTGACCATTCCGTGAGGTGTCAATTCATTGGTTCCAAATTTTTCAGTCAATTTCTCTACAGCAATATGATTTTTAACTTTTGCTAAATGAATTCTTGCTGGTATTTGCAGTGCCCGTAAGCCCGCGATCAACAAAATCGATTTATCCACACAATGCCCATACGGTTTTTTGGCAATCTCACTTGCTTTATATCCCTCTTTTGTAAGGTGAATGTTATACGGATCATATTTCCATTGATCTCTCACCTTAAGATATAATCCTATAGCTTTTTCTTTTGGTGCTAGTGTATCGGTATTAAATTCTTTTACGAGTTTCTGAATTTCATCAGACTCGTAATCAAGAAAATATGTAGGGGTTAAATACTTCATTTTAAATTTTATTCATCAATCAATTTTATTTTTCTGTATCGCCTGCAATGCCAAATTACATAGTAACTCTGCTGCTTTATTAAGTTGTGCAAATCGAGGATCTGTGGTCAATCCCTTACTATATCTGTAATAGATCTGCTGAGCAATTACTGCTATTTTAAACAGTCCGAACACATAGTAAAACACCAGATGATCTACTTGTCTTCCGCTCTTTTGGATATACAATTCCACAATTTCGCTTCTTCCAGGATTCCCATCCATGATTGTTGGCGAAGGGATGCCTTGTTGCACAAAAGGATGATCACTCGCCATGGTCCAATACCCAAGTGAAGTTCCCAGATCCATCAAAGGATCTCCTAGAGTTGCCATTTCCCAATCTAAAACGGCAACTACTTCTTTCCAGCTATCATCTTTAAAAACGATGTTATCGTATTTAAAATCATTGTGCACCAAGCTATGCTTATATTCGGTGGGTTGATTGTCTTCCGTCCAACGCATTACCTTTTCTGCTGCTGGCACATCTTCGGTAGCTGCTTTTAGGTACTGTTTTCCCCAATTGAGCACCTGTCGTTCTACATACCCTTCAGGTTTTCCTAGATCTTCTAACCCCACTGCCTTATAATCAACATTGTGAAGTTCTACAAAAGTATCTAACCAGGAGTCTGCTATAATTTTGAAGTTATTTGCAGGAATATTTCTTTTTTTGGCTTCTTTCATATTAAGAATAATACCATCTACCTTTTCCATGATGTAAAAAGGGCAACCTAAAATACTTTCATCTTCAGTATATACATACATTTTTGGCACCTTCGGGAAAGCTTTATAAACACCAGATTGTACTTTAAATTCGCGTCCCATATCATGCCCTCTTTTTATAGCTCCAAATGGAGGTCGGCGTAGTACGTATTCATTACTTTCTATTTGCAGCAGATAGGTGAGATTAGAATAACCATGTGTGAATTGGGTAACTTTCCAATCACTTTGATCACTATCAATAAGACCTTCTTTTTGTAAGAATATTTTTAATGTTTTTTCATTTAATTCTTCGCCTTTGCGCACGTTTTGCATTGTATGGTATTGGTTAATTTGTCTTCGACGAGCTCAGACTGACAATTTTATTTTGAATAGGATACTATTAGCTATATCTTAATTGTAGCATATTTATTAATCACACTTTTACCCAGTTGATACATATGTACCTCGTCGGGACCATCGGCCAAACGTAGCATTCTTGCCGCTACAAAAAAATGTGCCAAGGGTGTATCGGGTCCTACTCCCTTTCCGCCGTGAATCTGCATCGCACGATCGATCACATTCAATGCCATGTTCGGAGCCACAATTTTGATCATAGCAATAAGATCTTTTGAAGTTTTATTTCCTTCTTTATCCATTTTATCAGCTGCGGAAAGTGTTAATAATCTGGCCTGTTCTATTTCACACTGAGATTGAGCGATTTCTTGACGAATACTACTAAAATCTTTAAAGGTTTTACCAAAGGCAATTCGTTCTGAGGCACGTTGTGACATTAATTCTAAGGATCGTTGTGCCATCCCTATCAAACGCATGCAATGGTGAATACGGCCAGGTCCCAAACGTCCCTGAGCAATTTCAAAGCCTCTTCCTTCTCCAAGGATAAGATTTTTTTCAGGTACTCTTACATTCTCTAATACAATTTCGGCATGTCCTTCGGGTGAATCATAAAACCCGAAAACCGATAACGGTCGTATAATTTTAAGTCCGGGAGTATCCATAGGCACCAAAATCATACTTTGTTGTTGATGACGTGGGGCATCGGGATCCGTTTTCCCCATCACAATAGCTATTTTACAATGAGGATCCATTCCACCAGATGACCACCATTTACGACCGTTGATCACATAATCATCTCCGTCAATGGTAATAGAAGTTTCAATATTAGTCGCATCAGAAGAAGCAACCTGTGGTTCTGTCATTAAAAACGCCGAACGAATTTCACCGTTCATCAAAGGTTCTAGCCATTGTTTTTTCTGATACGGAGATCCATATTTTGCCAGCACCTCCATATTGCCTGTGTCTGGAGCGTTGCAGTTAAATACTTCTGAGGACCACAATACACGACCCATAATCTCTGCTAGCGGGGCATATTCAAGATTAGTCAATCCAGGACTTAACTCTCCATAACTCTTAGGTAAGAAAAGATTCCATAAACCAGCAGCTCTTGCTTTTGCCTTAAGATCCTCCATTCCAGGCCAACGTTTCCATCTATTGTCGGGGTCATAATTAAAGGCGCTAACTTCCTTTTCTATGGGCAGAATATGTTCTTCAAAAAATGTATTCAGTTTTTCTTGAAGTGAACTAGTTTTTTCTGTGTAATTGAAATTCATTAGTATAGCGATCGTTAAGAGATTACTGTCTGTATTTCAACAAGCTCATTGTGTCGTACAGCCACATTATTACATTATCCGGCGATCATATATCCTCCGTCTGCATTATAAACACCACCGGTCATATATGCTCCGGCATCTGAGGCCAACAAACATACAATTCCGGCCATTTCATCAGGCATTCCCATACGTGCACTAGGTAAAGTCTTTTCTATCTTTTGAAGTAATTTTTCATTTTGCCAAAGTGCGGCACTAAACTTTGTTTTGATCAATCCCGGGCATACAACATTAGCACGAATACCATATGGACCCCATTCTTTTGCCTGATTTTTGGTTAACATTAATAATGCCGCCTTGCTAGTGCTATATAATCCTAATCCCGCGCCAGGATGCAGTGCTTCTACCGAAGCTATATTAACAATACTACCCCCTCCTCGTTCTTTCATGGAAGACAAGACTAAATTAGACAACATCCAGGGAGCTTTCACATTCACATCCATAATCTTATCAAACACCTCTTCGTCTGCATCCTCAATCGGGCCATACACAGGATTAATAGCGGCATTATTTATTAAAATATCAATTCCGCCATAATGCGCTATAGTTGTATGTACCAGGTTTTGGCGTTCTGCTTTTTTTCCTATATGACATGCTATGCCAACAGCTTCTAGTCCAGCGGTTTTAAATTCTGCTGCAACTTCGTCTACAGCCTCCTGACTTCTACTGCTTATAACGACTTTGGCTCCATATTCGGCTAGGCCTTGAGCGATTGCTTTTCCAATTCCTTTACTGGAACCGGTAATAACAGCCACTTTACCTTCGAGATCGAACGATTGTTTTATACTGTTCATTTGTTAATTGGTGAGTTTAATGATAAAAGGTGTTTTTTATTTCTAATTAAGCACTTCTTTTTCGTCCGCGATAGTAAGTGTTTCTTCATCCATTAGGATTTCTGAAAGACCACTAGTTTTAGGTAATTCATACTTGAAGAAGAATTTCATAGCATGAATTTTATTCTCATAAAAATCCTCTGAATGATTTTTTTGTCCCGTAACTAAAGCGTTTTTTGAATGAGCAGCAATATCTAACCATATCCACGCCATTGTGATTGTACTTAAGTATTCCATAAAAGGAGTAGCGTCAGACAAAAAGCGCTCGAAATCACCCTTTTTAGCATAATGGAGTAGCGATTGAATTACTTTTTGAGCCATTTTTAGCTTTTCCCCAAGTTTTACAGCATATTTTTTTAACTGATTGTATTTGGAAACTTCTTCAATGGTTTGAAGAATTTCATTCGTAAGCAATTCTAATGCTTTTCCATTTTCTAATAGTAGTTTTCTTCCTAAAAGGTCTTGAGACTGAATACCTGTCGTCCCTTCGTAAATTGGAAAAATACGAATGTCTCTATAATATTGTTGCAAAATAAAATCTGTACAGAAACCATAACCACCAAGTACCTGTAAGCCATTTGAAACTGCTTGTGCTCCCATTTCTGACGGATAGGTTTTTACCATCGGAATGATTAATTCAAGTAACAAAGCATACTTATTTTTCTCTGACTCATCCTTTATGGTTTCTTTAAGATCATAATATTTTGAGGCAAGTAGTACTAAACTTAATGATCCTTCGGCCACGACTTTTTGATGTAATAACATTCTGCGTACATCAGGATGGTTAATGATTAGGGTTTGTCCTTGTTCAGGATTTTTCTTTCCGTCACTGGCTAATTTACGTCCTTGCGGACGCTCCTTTGCATATTGCAAGGATGCGTGATACGCCGCCGTAGCAATTGCAGCTGCTCCTCGACCTACTGCAATACGTGCACCATTCATCATTAAAAACATATATTTCAAACCTTGATGGGGCTCACCAACCAACCAGCCACGACAATCATCAGCATCTCCAAAACCAAGATGTGTAGTGCAATATCCCCTTTGTCCCATTTTTTGAAAATCGGCTACCGTAGTTACATCATTAGGGTTAAGATTGCCATCACTATCTGGTCGTTTTTTAGGCACCACAAACAAAGAAATCCCTTTGGTTCCTTCGGGTGCTCCTTCTATTCTTGCCAACACGAGATGCACAAAATTATCAGCATATTGATGATCGCCCCCAGAGATAAAAATTTTTTGTCCAGAAATTTTATAATACCCCTCATTGGTAGGTACTGCTTTGGTTACGACATCAGATAATGAGCTTCCCGCTTGCGGTTCGGTCAAACACATAGTGCCTCCCCACTCTCCGGAAAGCATCTTAGGAACATAGGTATCATTCAAAGCTGCATTTCCAAAATGCACGATTAATTCTGCCGATCCCAACGTTAAGCCAGCATATCCCGGTAAATGATTATTTGCTGCATCTTGAATAAAAGCAGATGCCGTATAGACCATCATGGGCAACTGCAATCCTCCTGCATCATAGTCAAAAGTACCAGAAATTAGTCCCATTTCGCCTCCTTTCTTCATCATGACATCAACTTGTTTATGCACAAATACATTACCATCTTTATGATACGCCGGTTGCTCGTCCATTTCTTTGATGTAAGGAAACAACTCCCGGTCTGAAAACTCTTTGACTGCTTCTAAAAACATATCTAAGGATGCTACGTCATGATCTGCAAATCGATCTCCTTCTAACACCTCTTCAAGTTGATGTACATCGTACAAAAGATATTTAAGTGTTTCAAAATCTATATATTCATTAGCCATTGTGTGAGGTTTTTTAAAGTTGGATATTAATACAGTAATAAATTACGGAAATATTTGATGAATTCTTATTAAACCAGTTTAATAAATACCAAATTTTTGATACTCTTAACTTTTATAATCAAGAATATCAAAAATGATTAGTAATCTAGTATATAATATATCATTTTTGACTTAGTCGCTTTCTGATTTTGGAAAGTCCTACTGGTGTTAACCCCAGGTATGAGGCGATTAGATATTGAGGAACGCGTTGAAAAAGTGTGGGCCGCTTTTTAAGTAATTGCAAGTACCTTTCCTGGTTCGAAAGATTTCTAAGTTGATTAATACGATGAAAGTTAATAACAAAGGTTCGTTGCATAGACAACCTACCAAAACGTTCAAGCTGATGAGAATGATCAAATACTTTTTGAACATCGTCTTTTGAAATCGTATATACCACAGAATCTTCTAAAGCTTCCAGATAACATTGTGACTGTATATCTTCGATATAGGCGTATAAATCTGTGAAAAAATAGCCTTCGGTAAAAAATTCCATTACCTGGGTATTACCCTGTTCGATAGTGTAGTAAGAAACACAGCCTTTTTTCATGAAATAAAAGCTATCTATATATTGACCAGGTTTAAGTAAAAAAGTTCCTTTTTTAAAAGTTTGTTTCTTGTAAAACCGAAGACCAAACTCCATATCAGCGTCACTAACATGCGTATAAGATCGTATTGTTTGTTTTAAGTCTTCCAAGACACTGTTGATGTTTTTAACGAAAAAACAAAATATTTTTCAAATCGCAAAAATTACCAACAATTAGATTCAATTATATAATCCCTGGATTCAATTCTTAACTCAAAAAATATAGTTTTAAGGCACTAGATAAACATTATGGTTTTACCGTAGTAAAAATTTAACTTTTGTTTGTAGCTTTAAAGAACTCAAAACCAAATAAAAACCTATATTTGCAGGCCTTCAAAAGGACCTCAAACAACCTATCCAACTTAGTATTGGATTTTATGGACACAATTAACTTTTATCAAATATCAATTTTCCTTTTTCAAGGTTTAATAGTTGCTTCATTGATACTGCTATTATTTCGCCTTCGAACAGTAATGGGTAATGGTCTGCTTTTTACTTCGCTAGGGCTATTTCAATTTATACAAGTTTTCCTTGCAAGTACTCTTTATTTCGAAATTTCTGAAACTCTTGTTGTATCACCAGGCTCGTCTGTCTTGTTCTCGGCCACCTTGTTCACTGTATTATTAATTTATATTAAAGAAGATGCCATTACAGCCAGGAAACTGATATACGCTTTGGTAGTCGCAAATCTTGTTTTATGCTTTCTTTTGCTTTCTTTTCGTTTGAATATTGAAGGGGCTTATAGTTATAATCCTTTTGATGTCTCTACAGAATTTTTTTATACTAACGTTTTTGTACTTTTTGCTGGCACTGGTCTTCTGTATATCGATTCTATCTTAATCATTTTTATTTTTGAATTTGTTTCAAAACATATTAAGACTCTCTTTTTTAAGATTCTCATCACCATGACCGCAGTACTTAGTTTTGATGCGATCTGTTTTTCTCTTGGGGCATTTTGGTTCTTTGATGACGTTTTAAAGGTGATGTATTCTGGACTGATTTCAAAAGTTTTTATGGCAATTTTTTACAGTATTTTATTTACGGTTTATTTAAAATTTATTGAAAAAGAAGAGTTTCAAACCGATTATCTCACTTTTAAAGATATTTACCATTCATTAACGTATAGACAGAAGTTTGAAGTAGCAGAGAGAGCTATACAACTTACTGAGAGCAGATATCATACCTTGACTAATCTAGTTCCGGTTGGTATTTTCATGACCCGGGCAGACGGGAAGACAACCTTTGTAAATCCTAAATGGTGTTCAATATCGGGGTTAACCCAGGAAGAAGCTCTAAATGACGGGTGGTTAGATGCCGTTCATCCTGAAGATAGAGCACGACTGAAAAAAGGATGGTATAATGATTCTTCGCGAAGAAAAGACTCTGATGCAGAATATAGATTTATGAAACCTGATGGTTCTATTACCTGGGTATTAGGACAAGCGATACCCGAATATAATGACAGACGAGAAGTCATTGGATATGTTGGTACAATAACTGATATTACCGACATCAAATTATATGAGATAGAGCTGAATCGACTTAAAGAAAAGGCTGAAGAAAGTGACCGCTTAAAATCGGCTTTTCTGGCTAATATGAGTCATGAGATCCGTACCCCTATGAATGGAATATTAGGGCTGGCAGAACTCTTAAAAGAACCTAAACTGTCAGGTGATGAACAACAATTATATCTTGATCTGATCAAAGAAAGTGGAGCAAGAATGCTGAACATTATTAAAGATATCATTGATATTTCAAGAATTGAAGCAGATCAGGTCAAAGTATCTGTTAATGAATTTGATATCAATAAACAAACAGAATATTTGTATAATTTCTTTAAACCGGAAACAGACAAAAAGGGAATAACCTTAGAACTAAAAAATGGATTGACTGAGGAAGACGCAGTGATTAAAACGGATAAAGAAAAGTTTAATGCTATTCTTACTAATCTAGTCAAAAATGCTATTAAATATACCAATGAAGGTACTATAGAATTTGGATATCATCAACTTACCGATTCTCTTGAGTTTTATGTAAAAGATACCGGCATGGGAATTGATAAAAACAGGCAAGAAGCAATTTTTGATCGATTTGTACAAGCCGATATAGAGGATCGTTATGCTTTGGAAGGTGCTGGAATAGGACTGTCAATAGCCAAAGCGTATGTCGAGATGTTAGATGGTAAGATTTGGTTAGAAAGTAAGAAAAATAAGGGCTCCACTTTTTATTTTACAATTCCTTATAAAAAAGCATAAAACAAAAAAGCAGGAAATTTTTTTCATGCTCTGATATCTTTGACAAGCACCCATTTACTACTTTCTCACGATCTTAGCTCCAACAGCTCTAAGACGCTCATCAATATTTTCATATCCGCGGTCAATTTGTTCAATATTATGTATCGTAGAAGTTCCTTTGGCACCTAGCGCAGCAATTAGTAATGAGATCCCTGCTCTAATATCTGGTGACACCATGGTTGTGGCTTTCAAAGTAGACTTAAAATCATGTCCGATTATAGTAGCTCTGTGTGGGTCACACAAAATGATTTTTGCTCCCATATCAATAAGTTTATCCACAAAAAACAAGCGACTCTCAAACATTTTTTGATGTACCATAACTTCTCCTCTTGCCTGTGTGGCAACAACCAATACAATACTTAAAAGATCAGGAGTAAATCCTGGCCAAGGTGCATCAGCAATAGTCATAAAAGATCCATCAATATAGCTTTCGATCTGATAACCATTTTTATGTGCTGGAATAAAAATATCGTCTCCAACACGTTCCAACGTAATTCCTAATTTTCTAAAAGTATCGGGGATGATCCCAAGATTCTCCCAACTAACATTTTTGATGGTAATCTCACTTTTTGTCATTGCTGCCAAACCGATCCAAGAACCAATCTCGATCATATCCGGTAATATACGGTGCTCACAACCCTTTAATTCTTTCACACCTTCAATAACCAGCAAATTAGATCCCACACCGCTAATGTTAGCTCCCATAGAGTTTAACATCCTACAAAGTTGTTGCAGATAAGGCTCACATGCAGCGTTATAAATTGTAGTGGTTCCTTTTGCCAATACAGCTGCCATGACAATATTAGCAGTACCAGTAACTGAAGCTTCATCTAATAGCATATACGTTCCCGTTAAGCCTTCTGGAGCTTCTACACCATAAAAACGCTCTTCTTTATTGTAACGAAACTTTGCTCCCAGATTAATAAACCCTTGAAAGTGCGTATCTAGTCGTCGTCGTCCTATTTTATCACCTCCAGGACGTGGAATGTATCCTTTACCAAACCGAGCCAACAGCGGTCCAACGATCATAATCGATCCCCTAAGACCACTTCCTTCTTTTTTAAATTGCTCGCTTTCGAGATATTCTAAGTTTAATTCATCGCTTGTAAAGGAATACTTGCCTTTTTCAAGCTTTTTTATTTTTACACCTAGATTACCCAGAATTTCTATTAACTTATTGACATCTCTAATATCTGGTATATTAGAAATTATTACTTCTTCTGGAGTTAGTAATACTGCACAAAGAATTTGAAGAGCTTCATTCTTTGCTCCCTGAGGAGTGATTTCCCCTTGAAGCTGATGCCCTCCTTCAATCTGAAAAGTACCCATTTAGTAAATAGTCATTAGTGGTTAGCAATGGTGGCTGATTAGATATTTAGTAGCGTTTTTTTCCTCTACTACGGTAACTCTTTTTGCTTCCGGAGTTAGTTTTTTTCTTCTTACCTCTTAGTAAGTTTGAAGAATCTGTAAGATCTTCTTTACTTCCTTTAAGATTGATCTTACCGTTACTTAGCTCGAAAAGATGATCAAAAATTACACTGTCTTCAACTGTATCTTTATTCCAGTTTAAATAGCATTTTTTCATATGATTTGCAATCGTATAAGTAAGCGCGGTTTTTAGATCGCCATCTTCCCAACTATTTGCAACATCGATCATTCGTTTAATATTATTTCCATAAAAACGGTATTTGGGGAAATTTTGCGGATAGTTTAAAGGTTCTGGTCGTTCCTGAAGCTTTTCTTTTGTTAAAACAGGAAATGGTGCCTCTACATCAAGTTTGAAATCGCTCATGATAAATAACTGGTCCCAAAGCTTGTGCTGAAACTCTGGCACATCACGTAAGTGTGGCTGCAAATTACCCATAACCGCAATTATAGACCTGGCAACTTTGTTTCTTTCTTCCTTATCTTCAATAGATACGGCATAATTTATCATCTTTTGCATGTGGCGTCCATACTCGGGTATGATAAGCTTTTCTCTTTCTGTATTATATTCTAAATTATCAATTATCATGAAAAAAAATTTAAGTGAAGTATTTTAGCCATAAGTAAGGGCGACAATAATTCGTTTCGCAAAATACTAAAATAAAATAAGTAAGCTATAGACTTACATGAATTTATTAATGACCAATATTGGGGTATCTTAAAGTGTAAATATGTAATTCGACTTCATTTTATTCGCAAACTACAATGATATCACTCCTTCAACTTTTATGGCTACTTCTTTGTATTTAAGAATAACCTCATCGGGATTCTTCATTCTTACATTTATAGATACACTAGTATATTTACCATTTTTAGATTGTTTTGTATTTATAACAGCTCCCAGATTATCAAATATAGTTTCAATCTGAGCAATTTTTGAAGTATTAGTAGGTACTATAAATTTATATAAATAAGCGGTGGGCCATAATGCAGTATCTGCTAATTGTACTTTCAATTTTTTATAAAATTCTTCTGAGTCTTT
This sequence comes from uncultured Aquimarina sp., assembly GCA_947500845.1. Classification (GTDB taxonomy): domain Bacteria; phylum Bacteroidota; class Bacteroidia; order Flavobacteriales; family Flavobacteriaceae; genus Aquimarina; species Aquimarina celericrescens. Next base: position 376,711 of record CANMTP010000001.1, on the reverse strand, counting down.
CATATCCTCTATCTACCAAATTTTAGGCCAAAGATAATACTTATCATTTATAAAAATACCTGAGAAGATATAAACTCTTACCCAATTTTATCTAACAAGAAAAATTACTTTTTTTAATTGCTTGGTATTGTTCATAAGTATCAATATCAATTCCTTTTTCAATAGCAGTAACCACTTTTACTTCATTTATCTTATTTTTAATAATATAACGTGCTCCAAAATCCTCTTTCAATAGTTCTAATTCATTAAAAAAAGATTTTGAAAAAATTGCAGGAACTCCAATTCTACCTCCCAAATCTGAAGCCACTAAAGAATTAGAATACAAATCAAATTCAGTTATTAAGGTCTTAAAGTGTTCAACATCTATTAAGGGCTGATCTATTAACGAAATGAGAACGGCATCATATTTATATTTCTCTTTGCGTATAGTTTTAACACCAACACTTATTGAAGACCCCATACCCAATGCCCAGTTCACATTGTTTATCGTTGTTACAGGAAACCGGGAAACTTCACGCTTTATCAAATCATAATTTGCTCCCAAAATAACCCAAGTTGTGACTTCTTTAATAGACAAGGATTGAACTATTGCATGACCTATCAATGTGGTATCTCCCCAAGATAATAATTGCTTTGGTTTACCCATTCTACCAGAAGCACCTGCTGCAAGAATAAGATGAGCAATTTTAGGTTTTGTTTGAGAGGACATCTATATTTTTCCTTTTTGTATCATCATGAATAGCACCTTTCTTTTCTTGTAATGGTATTGGTTTTTGATTTCTTATTATTGACAAAATTTCTGCAATAATAGAAATTGCTATCTCTTGCGGAGTCTCTGCCCCAAGATTCAAACCTGCTGGACCATGTATAGCATTCATAAATTCTTCTGTGATATCAGGATTGTATTCAATAAGAGCAGAAAGGAGTTTTTCTCGTCGACGTGCAGGACCAAGCAACCCAATATATATGGGTTTCAAACACATAATAGCTTGAAGATATAATGAATCTTTCGCAAAATTATGAGTCATTAATACAAATGCCGTTTGGTTATCTACATGTTCGATTCTTAAATTATCAGGAGAACTATTATGTACTTTAGAAGCACCGGGAAAATCCTCTAATTGTTTTGGACTTTTAGGAGAATTTACTACCTCTACTTCCCATCCTGTGGCTGAAGCCAGCTTACATAATTCTATAGCATCATGTTCTGCTCCTACTATTACCAAACGAAAACAAGGCTGCATATCCCTTTGAAAGCATGCTAAAGTAGATTCTTCATGTAGCATTATTTTATCAATTCTATCAGAAAATATAATTTTCTCACCTTCTTCAAATTGAACTACAGACCCCATACTATCAGTAGGATTTTCAATCTTAGAATAAAAAGAAGAAATCTTGAATACATTCCTAGATTTTAATTTTCCCAAAATTGTATTTATCAACTTTTGATTAATATCGAAAGTTTCTATAAGAATATAAAGTACTCCTTCACAACCTAATCGGTATTTCCCATCATAGGTCATTACTTTAGGAGTGCCAGTCTGGAATACAGATTGCGCCTGTTTAAATACTTCTTTCTCTACACATCCCCCACTTACGGCCCCTTTTGTAGTTCCATTTTCAAGAATAAGCATCCCCACTCCAGGTCTCCTGTATGAGGAGCCTTCTACATCTACAACAGTAGCCATAATAGCAGGTATTCCCTGCTGCCTGGCCAGAGCATAAGCCTTGATAATCTCTTTAAATTCGTGTGTCATTAACTATTATCCTAAAGGAGCTTTAGTATTCATGTGTTTAATAAAAGGTTGCTTATACAATCGAATTCCTTTGGCTGCTTTAATCGCGTTTGCAACTGCTGCACCGGCAGGCGGTAATGCGGGCTCACCTAGACCAGTTGGCGATAATTCGTTCTCTATAAAGTGAGTTTCTACTATCGGGGTTTCATTGATACGTATTAAACGATAGGTATCAAAGTTTTTACTTTCTGGTGCTCCGTCTTTAAATGAAAAATCGCCATACATCGCATGACCTATGCCATCGATAACACCACCTTCTATCTGATTTTTGGCTCCCAACGGATTAACCACAATTCCGCAATCTACTACGCAAGTAACCTTTTTCACGACAGGAACATCATTTTCGAGCTCTACGTCGGCAACCTCGGCAACATGAGTATTATGGCAGTAATAAGCACTAAATCCCTGATACACTCCTTCTTTTGCATTTCCCCATCCTGACTTTTCGACGGCGACATTAATAACATTCTCTAATCGCTCGGGAGAATATTGAATCCTCTCATCGGTTGTTCCTTTCACTTTTTGAAGTAAATCCAAACGAAGTTTAATACGATCTATTTCAAGTATTTCGGCTAATTCATCGAAGAAGCTTTGCTCTGCAAAAGACAAGAAGTTCGTATACGGTGCACGCCAGGCTCCTGTGGTAATTTTACTATCATAAGCAGCTACATCTACCTGATAATTTTCTATCGCACCTGCCGGAAAAAAATTAGGTATTAACCCATACATATTCGAGTTTACCGAAGCTTCTTTTAAATGATAGCCAGTAATTTTACCATCTTTTATAGATGCACTAATTTTATATTTTATGGAAGGACGATAAATCCCTGCTCCCATGTCATCTTCTCTAGAGTATATAACTTTAACTGGTTTTTGAGCGAGTTTAGCTATTTCTGCTGCTTCCAAAGCAAAATCACCATATAATCTTCTTCCAAAACCACCACCCATTCTGGTCATTTCGACAGAAACATCCTCGACAGCTCTATCTAATAATTCTGCAACTTGTTTAGCTGTTCGTGCCGGAGTTTGAATGGGACCCACCAATCGTACTTTCTCAGCAGTCACATCGGCAAAGAAATTCATGGGTTCCATACAATTATGCGGCAAGAAAGGAGATTCATACACTCTTTCTATGACTTGATCTGCAGCTGCGAATGCTTTCTTTACATCTCCATCTGCACGCATGGTTTTAAAATCATTGCCATTAAGAAGATCGGTTAAAATTTTATCATGTTCTTCTGTATTTTCTAATTTTGAATCAGAAGTCCAGTTAGCTTTAAGAGCTTTTTTACCTTTCATTGCCGTCCATGTATCCTTTGCCAAGACTGCCACCTTATCACCAAACTTAATAACATCTTCTACTCCAGAAATCGCTCTAGTCTCGGTATCATCATAATCTACCAATTTTTTACCAAAAGCAGGAGGCCTTAAGACAACGGCATGCATCATTCCTTCTTCTTTGTAGTCTAATCCAAATAATGGTTTTCCGGTAATTATCTTGTCGGTATCCACATTCCTAGTGTCTTTTCCTATAATCTTGAAATCTTTAGGTTCTTTCAATGTTACATTTTCAGGTACCTCGAGAGCCGCTGCTTCTTGTACTACTTCTCCATACCCCAGTTTGTCTCCATTTGAGTTTATGATTACCCCGCTATCCGTTTTACAAGTCGAGGCATCCACTCCCCATTTGGCAGCAGCTGCATTAACAAGCATTTGTCTGGCTGTAGCTCCCGTTTGTCGTAAAGCTTCCCAACCAAATCGTATAGACTGGCTTCCACCTGCCACTTGACGGGTAAAATTCTTGGTATCCAGAGCACCTTGTACAACATGTACATTATCCCAAGCTACATCAAGTTCTTCGGCAATGATCATTGGCATTGATGTCTTGACCCCTTGACCAATTTCAGGGTTTGGAGAAAAAATTGTTACCATCCCATTATCTGCAATTTTTATAAATGCATTAAAGTCATTAAAATTCAATTGAGAAATATCAACCGGTGGAGTTGTTTCTGGTTTACAAGCCTGAAACAGATTAAAACCAATTAAAATTCCACCTCCTGCAAGGGCAGATGTTTTTATAAAAGACCTTCTACTAAAAGAAGGAGACATAGTATTTTTCATTTTGTGAAGTTTAAGGGTTAGCTCATTTTACTAGCTGCGAGCTCTACCGCTCTCTCAATTCTATTGTAAGAAGCGCATCTACAAATATTACCACTCATCGCATCTCGAATCTCGGACTTATTTGGATTAGAGTTCTCGTTTAAGAAAGCTGTTGCCGACATTATTTGTCCAGCCTGACAATATCCACATTGTGGAACATCGATTTCTTTCCAGGCTTGTTGCACAGGATGCGAGACGTCTTCTGATATACCTTCAATTGTAGTAATTTCCATATTTTCTACCATAGAAACTTTAAGTAAACAACTTCTGGTCGCAGATCCGTCTAGATGAATGGTGCAGGCACCACATTGACCAATACCGCAGCCAAATTTTGTACCTACCATATCCAAATGGTCCCTTAACACCCATAAAAGAGGAGTATCCTGGTCTGCTTCAACAGTTTGAGACTGACCATTTATTTTTAAATTATAAACTGGCATGAGTTTTAGATTTAATTTGATGATTGTATTTAACTAGTCTAAATAAAGCAATTTAACAGGAATTGCTACTGAAGTTAAGAAAAATTCACTTTAGCAAATTCAACTTTAACAGAGCTTTATAGTTCTGTTAATAGTATTTTTAAAATCCTTTTATAATTCCGAAATTTGCAACAAAATCATTCCTTTGACTAAGAAAAGAATTGTAATTACGGGAGCTCCAGGTACAGGTAAAACCTCTATCATTGTTAAACTCGAAGAATCTAAATTCTTTTGTTTTCATGAGGTGATAAGAACTATGACCCAAGAAGCAAAGAAAAGTAATGGAGTAAAAAGTATTGTTTCTAACCCCATCGTATCTGTCTCGGATCCATATCGGTTTAATACAACAATACTTAATGCACGGATTCAGCAATTTAAAAATGCTTCACTCAATAAAGAAAATATTCTGTTCTATGATCGAGGTATTCCCGATGTCCTAGCATATATGGATTACTTTAACCAATCGTATGAAGAACATTTTGTAAACGAATGTAAAAAACATATTTACGATCATATCTTCATACTACCGCCTTGGCAAGATATTTATGTATCAGACGAAGAGCGTTATGAGAGTTTTGAGCAAGCCGTAGAAATCCATCATCATCTTTTCGATACCTACACCAAGTTAGGATACCATTGTATCGAGGTTCCTTTTGGAGATGTAGAAAAACGGAGTAATTTTATACTTCAAACAATATCATGACCCTTTAATGCAAACTCCTTTAGACATATTAAAACAATATTGGCGATATGATAGTTTCAAATCACTTCAAAAAGAAATCATTGACTCTGTTCTAGAAGGAAACGACACCTTTGCCTTATTACCTACCGGAGGAGGAAAATCTATTTGCTTTCAGGTTCCTGCACTTGTAAAAGATGGCATTTGCGTTGTTATTTCTCCTTTAATCGCATTAATGCAGGATCAGGTACAACAGCTTCAACAGAAAGGAATTAAAGCTATTGCACTTACAAGTGGGATCAAATACTCAGAATTAGATACACTACTTGATAACTGTATTTATGGTAATTATAAGTTTTTGTATATATCGCCAGAACGTCTTCAACAAGATATTGTACAAGAGCGGTTAAAACAAATGAACATTAACCTTATTGCAGTAGACGAGGCACATTGTATTTCGCAATGGGGTAATGATTTCAGGCCATCCTACAAGAAAATTAAAATATTAAGGCAGCTTCATCCTTATATCCCTATGATTGCCTTGACGGCCTCGGCTACTAAAAAAGTGGTTGACGATATTGTTGTAGAATTAGATCTTTTTCAAACAAAAATTTTTAGACAGTCCTTTTTCAGGTCCAACTTGGCATATTGGGTGGTGAAATCGGTAGATAAAACTTATAAAATCACTCAAATCCTTGAAAAATATCCGGGAACCTCTATCATATATGTACGAAATAGAAAAGCAACGATGGAGTTGAGTGATTTTTTGAATAACCATGGTTACCGCACTACTTATTATCATGGAGGGGTTGATGCTCAAGAAAAAACGAAACGCTTCAAACAATGGTTAAACGAAGAGGTTCGTATTATGGTTGCCACTAATGCTTTTGGGATGGGCATCGATAAACCAAATGTGAGAACGGTAATACACTATGATATTCCAGAAAGTCTGGAAAGCTATTTTCAGGAGGCAGGAAGAGCGGGGCGGGATGGTAAGAAATCCTTTGCTTTTCTTTTGAAAAATGAAAATGATCATCAGAGGTTAAACAATCAGTTCATTAAAGTATTACCAAACATTGATGCTGTAAAGTTGGTTTATCGAAAACTGTGTAACTATTTTCAGATATCTTATGGTGAAGGAGAACAGACTATTCATGAATTCAATTTCAACAAATTTTGCAAAACGTATGAAATCAACACATTAATTACCTATAATACCTTACAATTTCTAGACCGTTGCGCTGTCATTAGGTTTACCCAACGATTTACCCAAAAGAGTAGCTTACAAATTCTTATCAACGGGAATCATCTCTTGCAATACTTAGAGAACAATCCAGAGTACGAATTGATTATTAAGACTATACTAAGAACCTATAGTGGTATTTTTGATAATAAAGTGGATGTTGACATACCGCATATTGCATCAAAAATTGGCAAAAGCGAAAAGGATATTGTTACGATTTTAAATAAATTGAAAGATCAAGAGCTGCTTGAATTTAGTTACAAACTTTCTGATGCACAAATTATTCTTTTAGTCCCCCGAGAAGATGATCATACAATCAATAGAGTAAAACATCATTTGACTGAACAAAACAATTCGAAAATAAATAAGGTGAAATCGATTTTAAGATTTACCGAAAATGATACTATATGTAAGAGCAGGCAACTGCTAAAGTATTTTGGCGAAGAAAACGCTGCAGATTGCGGAATTTGTAGTTTTTGTGCAAATAAAAAAAAGCATAATCTAAAAACCGATACCATCCAAATACAAGAAGATATTTTGAGGCTTTTACAAGAAAAAAAATTATCTTCCAGAGATTTAATGGCGCAATTAGGATATCCGGAAAAAATAGTATTGGAAGTATTACGTAAAATGAATGAACATAAAATTATAATGATCAACCATGATAATCACTATCAATTAGTCTAAAGTAATGAGAGATTTGAGAATTGTATTTATGGGTACACCAGACTTTGCGGTAGAAACCCTTAAAACTATATTAGAAAACAACTATAATGTGGTGGGTGTAATTACTGCTCCGGATAGACCGGCAGGCCGAGGAAGAAAACTTAAAGCCTCGGCAGTAAAAGAATATGCTTTATCCAAAAACTTAAAAGTTCTACAACCTACAAATCTAAAAGACGAGAGCTTTATTAATGAGTTAAAGGCTCTTGAACCAAACCTGAATGTAGTAGTAGCCTTTAGAATGTTGCCAAAAGTAGTATGGAATCTCCCAGAATACGGTACTTTTAATTTACACGCTTCTCTTTTGCCTGATTATCGCGGTGCCGCTCCCATTAACTGGTCTATTATTAACGGAGAACGAAAAACCGGTGTTACCACCTTCTTTATTGACGAAAAAATAGATACGGGACATGTAATTTTTCAAAAAGAAGTAGAAATTAGTGAAAACGATACTGCAGGAATACTTCATGATAAATTAATGAGAGAAGGAGCACAATTAGTTATTCAAACCCTACAAGGAATAGAAAAAGATACAATTGAAGTGCAACCTCAACCAAAAGAAGATACTTTTAAGACAGCCTATAAATTAAATAGAGATAACACTAAAATAAATTGGCAGGCAGATATCAACATCATTAATAACTTGATAAGAGGTTTAAGCCCTTATCCAAGTGCTTGGTGCGAACTATATAATAATGGCACGAGCCAATCTATTAAAATTTATGAAGCATCACCAATTATAGAAACACATAATTTTGAGATTGGAAAAATAATTGTCGAAGATTCTATAATTAAGGTAGCAGTTAGGGAAGGATATCTAAACATTAAGAAACTTCAATTACCAGGAAAAAAAATTATGGATAGTCAGGCACTCCTTAATGGGTATAACTTTTACAGAGATGCAAAAATGATGTAAGTTTCATTTAATATGAGGATTTAAAAATCCATAAAAACCACCTTTGTTTATTAACAATCGCATTGAGTTATCAACAAATCCTTGTATTTACTGGGCTAATCCTTGCACGAATCATAAATCCGTATAAATTTGTAAAGCGTTTAACATAAAGATTGGTTTAACCAACAATTAATTTAAAAACAGAATTATGAACAAAACAGAATTAATCGATGCAATGGCAGCTGATGCTGGAATCACTAAAGCAGCGGCTAAAAAAGCCTTAGAATCTTTCTTAGGAAACGTTGAAGGAGCTCTTAAAAAAGGGAACCGTGTTTCTTTAGTAGGATTTGGATCTTGGTCAGTTTCTAAAAGAGCGGCAAGAGAAGGTAGAAACCCACAAACTGGTAAAACTATCAAAATCGCTGCTAAAAACGTTGTTAAGTTTAAGGCTGGTGCTGATTTATCTAGTTCGGTAAACTAATCAGTTCGTTTTCGATATTATTAAAAAGCTCCTGGAACCAGGAGCTTTTTTTATGGTTTTTCCACAAAAAACTCAAGACTTCTTTGATTATTAGAAATAATTATTTAGCTTTAAGATAATGAAAGCCATCGCATGATATCACTTCAACCCTCAAAAGGACATCTCTTAATTGCCGAACCTTCGATTATTGGCGACATGTCTTTTAATCGCTCTGTAGTTTTACTTGCAGATCATAGTGATCAAGGTTCTATTGGTTTTATCATGAATAAACCTCTTGAATATCTTCTTGCAGATTTGGTGCCCGAGATTACATCAGAGTTTAAAATATATAACGGAGGACCAGTCGAACAGGATAATCTGTATTTTATCCATAAAGTTCCTGATTTGATACCGAATAGTGTAGAAATATCTGGAGGAATTTATTGGGGAGGAGATTTCGCTGTTGTTTCCGATCTTATAGCAGAAAATAAAATAACTCCTAATGAGATTCGTTTCTTTTTAGGATATTCGGGATGGGACTCAGAACAACTAAATCAAGAACTCGAGGCCAACTCATGGGTTATAGTTGAAAACAATTACAAAAAAAACATTTTTGGAAAATCATATGACACCTTTTGGAAAGAAAAAATGATAGAATTAGGTGGCGAATATATGCTTTGGTCTAATGCACCTGAAAACCCAACTTATAATTAATTTTCCAATCTAATTTTTGTATTTAGAATCCCTAATAATCTTCTACTTGTTGCGTTATTGTATTCTTTTTTTCTAAACTTACTTATGGGTTGAATCCCATTAATAACATTTGTAATAAACAATTCATCTGCTTTTTGTAACTCAAAGGGAGAAATTGAAGCTTCTTCTACTTCGTAATCTGGTAAATCCTTCAAAATTCGTAATAACTGAGTTCGAAGTATACCTTTAAGACATCCATCAGCAATCGGAGGAGTTTTTATAATATTCTTCCTTACCAAAAACAAATTACCATTTAATGCTTCGATAATCATTTTATTAGAATTCATGAGCAGGCAATTATCAAAACCATTTTCCTTAGCAAAAATACCTGCTAAAACATTGATAATTTTATTATTGGTTTTTAATGTCGAAAGCAAGTCTGCGGCGACATAATGATCTTTAAAAAGCGTAACCTTATAAAGTTCTTCAGAAATAGTATAAAAACTTGAATCTAAAGGGGATACCGTTATAGAATATTCTACTTCATTAGATGTAGGGGTATACAATCCTCCAATTACTCTATGCACCATAAGCTTTACACGCACAGAAGAACTGGTAAAATCATTTTTTTTAATAAGATTAAGAATTTCTTCTTCTAAAAACTCAGGGGTAAATTGCATAGGGATCTGCATTCTTAGAACACGCATAGAGGCCATTAAACGAAAATAATGATCTTCCCAGAACAAAATTTTATTGGCATTAACACGAATTGTTTCGAATAAGGCATCTCCGTAAGCATACCCCCTATTTTTGATCTGGATGAATGCTTGAGTATCCTCCAGTAAGTTTCCATTACTATTAATCATAAAAAAGTCCCATAAAGATTGAATATTTATGGGGAATAAATTGTGTTTTAAAAAAGAAGGATTATGCTGATCCTAATACATGTTTAAGGTTACTTATCATATTGTCCCAAAGCATTTTATTTTCATCTAACTCATCATCATCAGAATAGTCTGTAACCATAAGGGAAACATCTTTGGTTATCTCATCAACCTGAATACGTAGTTCAAAGAAATAGTCATTACCATCATCTTCATCTTCAACCCATCGAAATTTGATGCGTTCGCCACTCTTTCTACTCAAAAGTTTAGCATCTTCTTCAGAATCATCCCAGATGAAAGTGAATAATTCTCCTCTAGAATTCACATTATCTGCAAACCACTCTGAGAGCCCAGAAGGTGTGGAAATATATTGATATAATAGTTGCGGTGATGACTGTACCACAAATTCAAGTTCATATTTTGTTTTTTCAGACATATCATTAATTCTTGGTAAGCCAATATATAGATTAATTGTCGACTTTAAAAGGACAATGAAAAAAAAATTAATTATACATTATTGTTTGCGTCAATGTATTTTGTTTTTATATTTGCACCCGCATTTATTATTAATGTAGCATCTATTGGCGAGGTAGCTCAGCTGGTTAGAGCGTTGGATTCATAACCCAGAGGTCGGGGGATCGTGCCCCCCCCTCGCTACGATAAAAATAATATGCGCAAAATCAATAAAAAAGGTTGCTTAAAGCAACCTTTTTTTGTTTGTTATCCTGTATAATTTATCAATAGTTCTTACATCTTAGCAGAAAGATCATTCATTTGTTTTGTTTTGACCTCCATATATTTACTCAGCTTTTCTATTTCTTCTCCGGGAAGTATACTCATAAGACGACTATATTGTCTAGAAAGATCATTACTTGCACTATTTAGCTTAAGAAAAGAATCCATATCGTGGGCCTCGACAGCTTTTTTATAATTAGAAACATACCTTTCGTAGTCCTTTATATACTTTTTTGAATATGAATTATTCGTTCTTTCAAAAGTACCTGGAATACGCATCGTTCCTTCCTCTTTTACAGTCTTTTTCTTTGTAGACGTCTTTTTCTTTTTGGCTGCAGGTTTATTTTTCTTTTTGGTAACGGCATTTTTTATTACCACTCCTTTATCTTCACCCTCTATGTATGTAGAATCTACAGGGTACTCTACAGCTTCAAAATCATTAGTTCTAGAATCTTTCTTACACGATGTAACAGACAATAGCGCTAGAACACTCAAAAAAATAATACAAATCGTCTTTTTCATAATTTCAATTTTGGTAAAACTAATCGCAATTAATTGATTATATAACAGAAAAGTGTGAAATTTAAATGCAATAAGTTACTAAATTTTTACTGTAAAATCATTTTTAATTCTTCAAAATTCATTTCCTCTTGGGTGCCGGAATGCATATTTTTTACGGTGAATGTATTATTGCTTATTTCAGAAGTACCCGCTAATATGACGTATCCTATTCCTCTTTTATCTGCATATCCCATTTGCTTCTTCATTTTTGTATGATCAGGATAAAGTTCTGCTATAACCCCTTCGTTTCTTAATCTATTTACAGCTCTCAAGCAATACAGTGCTTCTTCATTACCAAAATTTATAAATAAAGCCTTTGTTTGAGGTGCTACCGTTTCCGGAAAAAGATCAAGTTCTTCTAAAACAAGATAAATCCTATCTAATCCAAAAGATATCCCAACGCCGCTCACATCTTTAAGTCCAAAAATTCCGGTAAGATCATCATAACGCCCACCACCACCTATGGATCCTAATTTGACTGTTTCCGGAGCAGACACTTCATAAATTGCTCCTGTATAATAATTTAATCCTCTTGCCAAAGTTACATCGAGATCCAAGTTACTAGTTTTTAAAGGAATTTCACTAATTGAATTCACTATGAACTCTAGTTCCTCCACTCCTCGCATACCTTCTTCAGAAGAGGCCAGTAATTCTTTTAGTTTATCAATTTTCTTTGAAGTAGTTCCTGTAAAATTAAAAAGTGGTTTCACTTTTTCTATAGCCGATTCAGAAATTCCTTTTTCAAGCATTTCTTTTTTAACTCCGTCCTCTCCTATCTTATCTAATTTATCAAGAGCTACTGTAAAATCTATGAGTTTATCTCTTGCGCCAATTACCTCGGCAATCCCAGATAAAACTTTACGGTTATTAATTTTTATAGTTACTCCCTGTAGATTAAGTTGTGTAAAAACTCGATCATACAACTGAATAAAATCTACCTCTTGCCACAAAGATTTACTTCCTACCACATCTGCATCGCACTGATAAAACTCTCTGAATCTACCTTTTTGTGGTCTATCTGCACGCCAAACAGGTTGAATTTGATATCTTTTAAATGGGAAAACAATTTCATTTTGATGTTGAACCACATAACGTGCAAAAGGCACTGTAAGATCATATCGAAGGGCTTTTTCGCTTATCTTACCCGTGATCTTAGTACTGTCCTTACTACTATATAGGTCTTCATCTACCTTTTTTAAGTAATCTCCACTATTTAAGATCTTAAAAATTAATCGATCTCCTTCTTCCCCATATTTACCCATTAAAGTTTCGCTATTCTCAAAACTTGGAGTTTCTATCGGATGAAAACCAAATAACTCAAACTGTTTTTTTATGATATCAACAATATAATTTCTCTTTGCCACTTCTATAGGCGAAAAGTCACGAGTTCCTTTTGGTAAAGATGGTTTTTGTGCCATTTAATTTTTAATTGTTAGTTGATAATTGATAGTTGATATTCAAAGTCACATAATTAAGAATAGAAAATAGTAAAACTAAACTTTATTAATTCAATAGATTTACTAAATATTACCTATGATTTTAGTTTTCTGCGCATGGTAATTAATAGTCTTCGACTTGAAAATATTACCGAAACTATTTACTAACCACCAATATCTATTCATTATTCGAGGCTGCAAATATCCTAAAAAAAGTATAAAGACATTTCAGCCACCAGAAAAAATCTTGATTTTTTAAGTAACTTTAAATACATTCTTTAGTCTTATTATACAAACCGGTTAATACCACATATTATGTTTTCACTTTTTAGAGAGAATATTCGTATCGCATTGGATTCTATTAAAGGACAGGTTTTACGAACTGTCCTTACCGTATTAATCATTGCGATTGGTATTACTGCGTTGGTGGGCATCCTCACATTTTTAGGAGCATTGGAAAAGACAATAACAGGAGATTTTGCATCCATGGGAGCAAATACTTTTAACATCCAGCGCTATGAATTTACTACCAGAAGAAATAGAGAACGAGAGAAAGTAAATCCGGTAATAAGCTATCGAAATGTAAAAGAATTTAATGACCGGTTTCAATACCCTTTTTCAAAAACCTCTATTTTTTTTACAGGTACGCGTAACGCCGAAGTAAAATATGAAAACGAAAAAACCGATCCTGAAGCGTCGGTAATCGGAGTCAATGAAAATTATCTTGAGAATACCGGAACTGAGATTGACAAAGGAAGAAATTTTACTTTTTTTGACATCGAAAATAATAACCCCGTATGTCTCATAGGGTCTGATTTCAAAAAGAACATTTTCAAAAACACTGATCCAATAGAAAAAACGATTAGTATTAGAGGAGTAAAGTTTAAGGTAATCGGCATACTCGAAAGCAAAGGAGCTACCTTTAGGGACAATCAAGATTTAAAAGTTCTTATCCCATTACAAATAGCAAGGTCCATTTTTACATTGCCTAATATAAACTACAATATTAGTGTAAAAGTTGATGATAAACAGTTTCTGGAGGGAGCCCAAGATGAAGCTATAGTAACTTTTAGAAATATCAGGCGATTAAATCCTATTGAAGAGAATAATTTTGGGCTAGAACGTAGCGATGATCTTTTAAATCGTATATCCAGCATAACCTCATATCTTTACTATGCTGCCTGGATCATAAGTATCATTACAATTTTTGGATCTTCTATAGCTCTTATGAATATAATGCTTGTTTCTGTCACTGAACGTACCCGAGAAATTGGTGTAAGAAAAGCTCTTGGAGCAAAAAGACATACGATATCTGGACAATTCTTTTTGGAAACCGTTATCATCGGGCAATTTGGAGGTATTATAGGTATAATTCTTGGAATTGCTGTTGGCGCTCTTGCTGCTTCAATTTCAAATTTTGAATTTAGCGTACCCTGGTTAGCAATTTTTGCAGCTGTAGTGACTTCATTTCTAACAGCAGTTGTATCAGGCCTCTATCCCGCAGTAAAAGCGGCGAGGCAAGATCCTATTGAGTCTCTGAGGTATGAGTAATTTTAAAAAAGTCTTCTAATTGACTCCCTTTTTTAAATCATTTTCTCAAAGTAACGATACAACTCACCCTTGGTAACATTTGCACCTTGTTGTATGAGCTTAAATTTATCCAGATTTCTATCATCACTGTATTCTTTGGAGGCATTATAAAAGACTACATCGTCATTCAATAAATTATTTCGTAACCAATCATACCCCTCTGCAGTAGTAATATCAATAGTTTCATTATTAACTTTTACTGCGATAAGATTCATTTTATCCTCATTAAGCTCAAATAAATGAATTTGATCTCTAGAAAAATGTTCAAGATACTGAGCTTTGGTTAACACTTTTTCCCACACCAAATCACTAAAAATATCTATCTCTTCCTCTGCAACCTGGGGTTTATTTTCCTTAATTACACTCCATTCGTCTGCGGTAATCGATTGAGTAGCTAAAAAATTGATAAATTCTACATGCAATTCTTCTAACTGCTCTCTGCTTAATCTTTGATATTTCATCTCTGTAAAAATTGACTGCAAAAGTAATTATAATACCAATTACCATTTAAATTTACTGTAATAAAAATTTTCTTTTTAACCTTAATTTCAGAATAAAACCTGATTTAAAAACAGTTCCTCTCCCCTATGTAAAAACATCCAATTATTTTTATAAGATAGAACCTTGAAAGTGAGTATATTTATATTCAATCAAATTAAAACTTCACATGAAATTAATACAAATACCCCTATTAGCACTAAGCATCCTTTTTATATTTGGAAATACCGTTACTGCAACCGCACAAAAATTATCCAAAAAAGAGAAAAATATCGTCAAAACGATAGAAAGCAATCATCAAGATGCCATAAAATTTCTAGAAAAAGTAGTAAATATTAACAGCGGTACTATGAATCATGCTGGTGTTAAGGAAGTAGGAATGATCTTTAAAGAACAGTTTGATGCAATCAATTTTGATACTCGATGGATAGATATGCCTACTGAAGTCAATAGAGCCGGTCATTTTTTCGCCGAAAAAAAAGGAAGCAAAGGAAAAAAAATACTTCTTATTGGACACCTGGATACAGTTTTCGAAAAAGACAGTCCTTTTCAAACCTTTAAAAAAGAAGGAGATATTGCGTATGGTCCAGGGGCCAATGATATGAAAGGTGGCGATGTTATTGTCTTGTTTGCTTTAAAAGCATTATATGAAAATAAGCTTTTAGATGAAGCACAAATCATTGTTGCATTTACGGGAGATGAAGAAAGTACAGGAAAACCGTTAGCTTTAAGTAGAAAAGATCTTATCGATGCTGCAAAAAATAGTGATATCGCTCTAGGGTTTGAAACGTCTACCGGGTTCAACTATGCGACAGTTGCACGCAGGGGATCTTCAGGTTGGGAACTACAAGTAAGCGGTAAAAGAGCACATTCTTCGGGTATTTTTAGTGAGAATGTAGGAGCTGGAGCCATTTTTGAAGCTTCAAGAATACTTAATGCTTTTTATACTGATGTTAAAGGAGAAGAGTTTTTAACCTTTAATCCAGGAGTAATTCTAGGTGGAACCGATGTTAAGTTTAATAAAGAATTAAGTAAAGGTGAGGCCTTTGGAAAAAGCAATGTAGTATCGCAAACTGTAATGGTAAAGGGTGGTTTACGATTTATTTCTGAAGAACAAAAAGAAAATACTCGATCAAAAATGCGTAAAATTGTCGAAGAAAATCTACCGCATACCACGGCAGAAATAAGTTTTAAGGACAGCTATCCCGCCATGCAACCTACAGAGGGAAACCTAAAATTATTGACCCTCTTAAACGAAGTGAGTCTTGATCTTGGCCAAGGAGAAGTTGAAGCCTTTGATCCAGGAAAACGTGGTGCCGCAGATACATCTTTTGTAGCAGACTATGTTGATTGTTTAGATGGATTAGGGACTATGGGAAAAGGAGCACACACTCCTAACGAATCGTTAGATCTCACTACTTTTGAAGCACTAACCAAACGCACTGCCTTGTTGATTTATAGATTGATTAATTAATAAACCGGATTGAGCTGATCTAGAAAAAGAGGTTCCATATCAGAGCCTCTTTTTCTAGATATTTTTTTTTTAATATGCTAATTGAATATATATCGTAATCCAACTTGAGCTTGCCATCTGGAATCTAAACTAAAATCATTGGCAAAAGTTTTATCCTGAGAAGTATCAAAGGTATAGGTTGGTGTACCAGCGGCATCTACAGAAACGCCAATAGGCTGGTCATTAATCGGAATCTCAATTACTCCCCAATCAGAGTTTAATAGATTACCAAAATTTAGAATATCTATACTTAATTGAATCGTATTTGTTCGGTCGCCTACCTGGAAATCATAATCCTGTAATAACTTTACATCCCAACGTCCTCTCCAAGGACTTAAAATCGCATATTTTTCGGCATAGCTCCCTCTTCTGTCGCTTAGATATTCATCCTGTTGGATATAGGCCTCTAGAGCAGCTCTCTGCTCACTTTGTTCAGCTACTGTTCCGCTAAAGCTATACGTAGCTAAATCATCTTGAGTAGGAATGTAGATTAAATCGTTTAGTGGTGAACCATCCCTATTAATATCTCCTCCGTAAGTATAAGAAAATCTTCCTCCTTGAGCATATTCATAAAAAGCTCCTAGAGACGTTCTCCATTCTTTCTTTTTACCATAACTAAACGACTTATTAATCTGACCAACAATTCTATGCTTATCACCATATCTTGCCGTAGTACTCACTGCTTGATTTACATTACCCAATGCAGGGTTTCTATCAAATGCGTCACTAGAGATTTCTGCATCTAAGGAACTAGCATCTTCGGCCTCTAAATAATTATAAGCAATACTGGCAAATAATCCGTTACTAAAATTCTTTTGTAATTTGAAAGACCAGTTAAAAGAATATCCTACGTTGGTATTTGTAAACACATATGCATTTGTAGGACCTCCAAATTCATTAAGAGCTCTATCTGATGGCTCGTAAATTACTCTATTATCTACCCCGTTAAGAGTTCCTGTAGGTGTCCCCAAACCATAATTTCTAACCATCTGTGCATTAACATCCTCAGTATATATTAAGTCTGTAGAAGCTACAATTCCGTTTTCAAATTTATAATCAATACCTAAACTATTCCTCCATACCTGAGGAAATCTAAAATTAGGTGCTGATGTAGTGTAGAAAAAGAAATTCGGATTTGCCACCTGATTTCCTATCCATACAAAAGGTAAGCGTCCTGTAAAAATTCCTGTCCCTCCTCTGATTTGAAAGGTTTTGTCTCCCTTCACATCATAATTAAATCCCAATCTTGGAGATACTAATAATCTTCTTGTAGGCAAATCCAAACTATTGAGTTGTGTAGGATTACCATTTTCATCAAAATAAGTAATTTCTGGTTGGTAATTACCATCTGGAAACGTTCCTCCTGCGCCTCTTTCTATATTTTCGGCTATTTTATCCTTTGTATCAAAATATAATGGCTGATCGATTCTAAGTCCATAAGTAACGGTAAGTTTATCGTTCATTTTCCATTTATCCTGAGCATAGAAAGCCAACTGGCCTACATTGGTTTCTGCTAATGCCCAGTTATCAGCCACATTATTAGAATTAAATACGTTTTGGGCATTGGATAATGCATCTGCAATAAGACCATTATTAATAGCTTCTTCGAAGCTTAAAAGACTCGGATCTGGTGGCGGATTGGATGGATCTATTCTAACACCAAAGAAATCTGCTGCAAAGGTACCCACTCCTTGCCCGTTATTATTAAAAAAAGTATAAACTCCCAAATTAAATGAATTATCAAATTCGAATTTCTCAAAAGAACCTCCAAGAGTAATAGTATGGTTACCGGTAACAATATTTAAGTTATTTGTAACTTGGTAAACTTTCTGTTCTAAACGATTATTTATAGAGAAAGGCTCATGTCCTGCTACGATATACCTTACTCCATCTTGTGCAATGTTGATCGGAGGAGCAGGAGCAGAAAACGGATCTCTACTATCGTCAAAAAACGTATATCCTGCCTGAAACTTATTAGAGATATTCCCTGTGAAATTTGAATTTAATTCTACCAAAAATGAATTAATTTTATTATTGATTCGATATCCAGAATTTCGGAATTGTAACGTAGTTAAATCGGGACCTCTTCGCCCGATAGCCTCCGGATTCGCCGGTAAATCTCTTGATGCATCTAGAAAATTATATATCAAAGCCATACGGTGCTTGTCATTGATATTCCAATCTAGTTTAAGAATTCCTTTGGTAGATTCTGTATCATGCGTATATCCTTCGTATGGTCCTGGATCATACCCTAGTGCCCTGAGTTGTTCGGATACAAAATCTAAATCTTCTGCAGTAACTCTTGATACATTGGCTCCTGTTAAACCGGGTCGCGCAGCTAGAAAGTTTGACCCTAAGTCTTCACGGTCATCTTTTTCGAAGTTAGCAAAGACGAAAAGTTTATTCTTTATAATTGGTCCGCCAATACTAATACCATATTGAGCTTGAGTAAGATCAGGAACAATAATATCATCATCTCCTACCTTATCACCGGTCATATCTTGGTTACGATAAAAGCCATATACAGTTCCTTTCCATGTATTTGTACCACTTTTTGTCACTGCATTAACAGATGCCCCTGTAAATCCGGCCTGTGTGACATCATAAGGCGCTGTAGACACCTGGATTTGGTCAATCGCATCAAGAGATATGGGCTGTGCATTGGTTTGTCCTCCAGGAGTTGCCGCATCAAGACCAAAGGGGTTGTTGAATATAGAACCATCTAAACTAAAATTATTAAACTGGTCATTTCTACCACCAAAAGAACCATTGCTAGATGCAGTAGGTTCTAATCTGTAAAAATCAGCCGCAGAACGTGTTATTGTGGGAAGCGCTTTTAATTCTCTATTTCCAATACTTGTTTCGGCACCTGTTCTTGCGCTACTAAATGTAGTACTCTTGTTTGATGTTATGACTACTTCGTCTAATTGATTATCATCTTCAATTAATACAACATCCAAATTAAAAGTTTGCCCTAACTGAAGGAAGACATCATCAATAAGTTGTTTTTTGAATCCTATATAACTTATTGCAACTCTATAAGGTCCCCCAACTCTAAGGTTAATAAGATCGAAGCGACCATCAAAATTTGTTACTCCGCCATAAGAAGTACCTGTAGGAGTGTGTACAGCAGTTACATTTGCACCTGGTAACAATTGATTGGCATTATCATATACAACTCCCGAAATATTTGAAGTTGTAACCTGTGCATAAGTCATTAATCCTCCTAATATCAAAAATGATAACAATATGAGTTTTTTCATAAAAATGATGTTTGATAATTTGTGTGTCTATTTGATATAAAATTAAAACAAAAAAATCGCTCGAATGAGCGATTTTTTTTAATGTTATAAACAGTTATTAACTGTAAATATTATATTTATTTTCCTTGAGCTACTATCTCAAAAGTAACAGGAGCAATAACTTCTCTATGAAGACGAACTGAAGCTTCATACTGACCTAAACGTTTAATTGTTCCACCAGGTACAGATATAAATTTCTTTTCTATCTCAATACCTTCTTTAGCAAAAGCTTCTGCAACATCAGCGTTAGAAACGGAACCAAACAATTTATCTCCTGTTCCTACTTTTGCAGAAATCTTGATGTCAAGACCACCAAGCTTTTTTGCAATCTTTTGCGCGTCTTCTATATCTTTCTTTTCTTTAAAAGAACGCTGCTTCAATGTTTCAGCTAGTACTTTCTTTGCAGAAGGAGTCGCCAATACAGCAAATCCCTGAGGGATTAAATAGTTACGACCATAACCATTTTTCACTTCTACTACATCGTCTGCGAATCCTAGATTCTCAACGTCTTTTCTTAATATAAGTTCCATAATGTTATGACGTATTTTATTTTAATAAATCACCAACGTAAGGCATTAAAGCTAAGTGTCTTGCTCTTTTCACAGCAACACTAACTTTACGCTGATATTTCAGTGAAGTTCCTGTTAAACGACGTGGTAATAATTTACCTTGCTCATTCACGAATGCCATTAAAAAATCAGGATCCTTGTAATCTATATACTTAATACCAGATTTTTTGAAACGACAATACTTCTTATTTTTTGTTGTATCTATATTAAGAGGAGTAAGATATCTGATCTCTCCGTCTTTTTTTCCTTTAGCTTGTTGTTCTATAGATGACATAATTAAGCTTTTTGTTTGTTTCTATTTCTTCTTTTTTCTGCCCAAGCAATCGCATGCTTGTCAAGGCGAACAGTAAGATATCGCATTACACGCTCATCTCTTCTAAACTCTACTTCTACTGGGTTGATCGCCTCACCAGGTGCCTGGAATTCAAATAAGTGATAAAAACCACTTTTTTTGTGCTGGATTGCATAAGCAAGCTTTTTAAGCCCCCAATCCTCTTTAGATATCATCTTGGCACCGTTAGAAACAAGAAGGTCTTCGTATTTCTTAACTGTTTCCTTTATCTGGTCATCAGATAAAACGGGATTCAAGATGAAAACAGTTTCATAATGATTCATAAAAATCTATATTTAAATTAAAATTGGGTGCAAAAGTAAGATTATTTTTTTGATTTTCAAACCTCATTCTCAAGACATTCAAAAAACCTATTAGTATTACAATTTATGCGTTTATCCCAGCAACAAATAGCATTCATTTTTGAGTACTTTGCTAGTCAATAGAAAGAAGAAATCGAAATTCTAAAATATTACTGGAAATTCTAAAATACTGACTACCAGCAAAAAACTGTTTTACAACTTCATAATTCATTAAAAATTACTTATAATTATACTAACCGCCTCGATGAAACACTATTTTTATCGATAAAAAACCAGAATTGTTTGTTGGAATAATATATATTCATTAATATTGTAAATAGAATATATAACACTAAACAAGTGGAACAACCTCAATTAAAATGTGCGGTAGTAGACGATTCCCGCCTTCAAAGACTGGCTATAGTTAAGCTCATAGATGAACATCCTTCGCTAGAATTGGTGGCTGAATGGAACAATGCTATTGAGACTAAAAACGGCTTATTGGATACTAAGGTGGATTTATTATTCTTAGATATCGAAATGCCTATACTTACAGGTTTTGATCTTCTGGATGATCTGGAAAACAAACCTCACATAATCTTTGTAACCGGTAAAACGAAATATGCTTTTAAGGCATTTGATTATGATGCAATCGATTATTTGAGAAAACCACTAAAAAAAGATCGTTTTAATGCCGCAGTTGAAAAGGCATTAAGTATGTCTCGTTTAGGTACTGAAGGTGCCACTGTAGAAGATGATGACTACATATTCGTGAAAAGCAATCTCAAAAAGCGAAAAATTTTCCTTAGTCAGTTAAAATATGTAGAAGCCCTTGGTGATTATGTGAAATTAATTATGGAAGAAGGAGACCCTATTGTCGTCTTGGCCACAATGAAATCTTTTGAAGCACAATTACCGAGTGATCGTTTTTTAAGAATACATAAGTCCTACATTGTTAATCTTGATAAAGTAGAGCGTTATAATAGTCGTAATATAGAAATTGCTGACGAAAAAATACCTCTTAGCAGGCATAAGAAACATTCCTTAATAGAGGCTTTAAATAGCTAGTAATTATCTACGTTTATTATTACTCTAACACCTGAAAACTCTTTTATACTTTTAAAAGAGTTATTAATCTTATGAATCACCTCTTTTGTTTTTATTAATGATTGTCCTTGTGGGATTTTTATCAGGACATTTTTATGATATTGATTTCTTATTCTAGAAATAGGTGGAAATTCTGGCCCCAACACATTATCCTTAAAAACATTTATTAGAGATTTCGCTAACCAATTCATTGCATCATTCACCTTATTATAATCTTTATGTTTGGCCGTTATTTTTATGATTCTATAGAAAGGAGGATATTTATACTGCTGTCTTTCTTCAATTTGGTCCTTATACATACCCGCATAATCATTAACAGATACCTGTTGAAGAATTTGATGAAACGGATTATAGGTTTGTATGAGCACTTTCCCTTGTTTTTTAGTTCTGCCAGCCCTTCCTGAGACCTGTTGCATTAACTGAAAACTTCTTTCATGTGCCCTGAAATCAGGGAAGTTAAGAAGATTGTCCGCATTCATTATTCCTACTAGACTCACATTTCTAAAATCTAACCCTTTTGAAAGCATCTGGGTACCTACAAGAATGTCAATTTCTCCGTTTTCAAATCTACTGATTATCTTTTCATATCCATGCTTTCCACGAGTGGTATCTTGGTCCATTCTACCTACGATATGATCTGGTAATAACTTCTGTAATTCATTTTCTATCTGCTCAGTACCAAAACCTTTTGTAGATATTTCTGTGCTATGACAGGCCATACACTGTTGAAGCATTGCGATATGATGTCCACAATAGTGACACCTTAATTGATTTCTAAAGCTATGATATGTTAAACTAACGTCACAGTTAGGGCATTGCGGGGAATGACCGCAAGTATTGCATTCGACTACCGGAGAATATCCCCTTCTATTTTGAAAAAGAATGATTTGCTCACCTTCTTTAAGCGAATCCTGAATACTTTCTAGTAAAGTATCACTAAAATGGCCAGTCATTTGCTTCTTCTTGTACTTAGTTTTTATATCTACTAAGTTAATTTCGGGCATCAACACATCTCCAAATCTACGCATGAGCTCAACCAATCCATACTTTCCTTGTTTGGCATTATAATATGTTTCAATTGAGGGTGTTGCAGATCCTAATAGCACCTTTGCAGAAAACAAACCGGCCAATACAATAGCTGTATCTCTTGCGTGATACCTGGGTGCAGGATCATATTGCTTAAACGTGCTCTCATGTTCTTCGTCTACTATAATTAATCCTAGATCTACAAAAGGAAGAAATATTGCAGATCTGGCACCAATTACTATCTGCGCTTTGGGTTTTTTATTCTTTACATTGTTCCAAGCCTCTACTCTTTCATTGACAGAGTATTTTGAATGATATACCGTAAGCTTTTCTCCGAAGTATTCTTGTAATCGAGAAATGAGTTGTGTAGTCAGTGCTATTTCCGGAAGTAAATACAAGACTTGCTTTCCTTTTTGCATCGTTTTTTCAATGAGCTGAACATAGATTTCGGTTTTTCCTGAAGAAGTGACTCCATGTAATAAACAAACTTCTTTTTCAGAAAATGAGTTATTTATTTCATCAAATGCTTTGTTTTGATACTTATTGAGTTCTTTGATAGCGTTCTTTTCTCCTTCAAAATTTATCCTATCTGTTTGCACAAAATATTCAAGTAAGATTCCCTTATCAATTAATGTTCTTATTACTGCAGAAGAGCTATTGGATTGTTTTGTTAGCTCTTCTACTTTTATAGGCTTAACCGTTGTAGCTTGTAAGGTAAATAATTGCATTAAAACTTCACGTTGTTTTGGAGCTCGTGTCATTGTGTCTAAAAGAGACCGTAAAGCTTCTTCTTTATAAAAATCTTGATGCAGCTTAATATACCTAACAATCTTAGGTTTATACTGTTCATAAATTTCTTCCTGCACAACGATAACCTCTTTATCTATCAATCTCTTTATAACGGGAAGCACATTTTTCTTGCTAACGATATTCATTACTTCTTGTATACGAAGTAAACTCTGATGTTGAAGCGCTTCATAAATCAAAAATTCATCATCCTTCAAAATAGACTCATCTATGGCTGTTTGATCATTTTTAAGGATTATTGTTTCGCTTTCTAATAGAAATGCACTGGGTAATGCCGCACGCATAACCTCTCCTTTTGTACACATGTAATATTGGGCAATCCATGACCAAAGCTTTAGTTGTTCACTGGTTATAATTGGAGTCTCATCAAGAATATGCTCTATTTCTTTTGCTTCGTAAACCAATGGTGGATTTTGATGGACTTTTGCAACCAGAGCGGTATACACTTTGCTTTTACCGAACTGAACCGCCACTCTCATCCCTGGTTGAAGATAAGCAGCTTCATTTTTGTTAATGCCATAGGTAAACTCTTTATCGAGTGGTATAGGAAGGATAACATCTATAAAGTATGGCATTATTTCTATAAATAAGAAGTAGAATTGTTAAGTTTTCTTGAACAAAAATACAAGTTTAGTCTTAAGAAAATGACTTAATTTGAACAATAAAAACACAAACAGATTACTAACCGAATTCTTATTTATATCCTAATCCACTTCTGTGTTCTGTAGAGAAAAGCTATGTACCCTCGAACATTCAATATTCTTGGATTTTCTTTATCAACCCATATTTTACAACGATAAACTTTTCCGTTTTCTGGGTCAAGAATGGTTCCATCTTCATACTCGTCACCATCTTTTTTTAATTCTTTTATAATTACCAAACCCTCGATAGGTTCATTGTAATTATCTCCCTCACATTCTATACAGCGTTTCCCTCTTTCAGATTCTTTCAATATACGTTCAATTTTTCCGTATACTTTCTCTCCATTTTTGTATATTTCTACGATAGATCTGGGTTCTCCCGTATTGTCATCCACTGTTTTCCATTTACCAAGGATCTCTTGTTGCGCATTTACACTTCCAGATATTATTAATAATGTAATAAAAAGTATTCTAAAAAAAATCATAGCCATAAAGTAATTTGTGTTTATAAAGTAAATATAAGTTCTTAGGTAAAAAAGCTATCTGGTAAACTTCAGATAGCTTTACTTTATTATTCTTATTTTTGAAATAATAAGATTATTGTAATCCTAACATTCCGTTTTTTATTCCTTCACTAGCTGGCTCATCTCCTAGCCAAATTTTGAAGAGTGCGTATTTAAAATCACGCCCCTCAATGGTCCCCAACTCTTTACCATTCTTAAAGGCCTTTACTCCTTTATCTTTGATGTACACGATATCAAAAATATCATTTTTCACAATGGGCTCTGAGAAAAATTTAATAAACTTATTAATTCGCTCATCCAAAGGCTTTGTGTTACCAAAAGTGGCTTTGGTAAATCCATCTCTTACCGCCTTTATCATTTTCTTTTGAGTCACAAAACCTGAAACAATATTTAATTTTATTGCCATGGTTTCATTAGCATCCAGTATTACTTTTGGATCTTTACTCTTTTTAGAGAGATAAAGTCCTCCTGCATATAGATCAATCCAGAGCATCTCTCTCATTCCAGCTCCATTCAACTTTAAATCAGTCCCCGCGAAATTCTCTTCATAAGGTAAAATTGCTTTACCAACTCTAATTTGTGCAGTAGCAGCTGTTAAAGAAATCATAGCTACTACTACGAATGTAATTTTCTTCATTATAAATAAGGTTTATTCGGGGTAAGTTATTGTAAAAATTATACTACTTTCTAGTCGAACAAAATATTAAAAATATTATGCACGCATAACAAAATGAGATCTGTTTACCTTCTTAATACAAAAATACAATTATATCTTTTGGATTAATAATAACCCAACATTTCTTTTTTAAGACCCTTATCTGCAGGTTTGTCACCTAGCCAAATGCCGAAAAGAGCTTCTTTGAAATCTAATCCGGCTATATATCCTTTCTCTTTACTATCCTTATAAATGACGCTCCCTTTTCCTTTTTCGTATACAATATCATATACCTGACCAACTTCAATTTCATCTTTTATAAAACTTATAAATTTCTCTATTCTTTCTTTATAAGGTTGTAAGTTACCATTAGTAGATTTTTCAAATCCAGTTCGTAAAGCACCAGCCATTTTACTTCTTGACATTAATCCTGATACGATATGAAGTTTAATCGCCATAGTCTCATCTGCTTTTGATATGGCACTTGCATTATTGCTTTTTTGTTTAAGGTATAATCCTCCTGCATAAATATCTATAAAAAATTTTTCTCTTAATCCATATCCATTTATAGTAAGAGTTTCTCCGTTAAATTGCACTGTTTTAGGTAACACTGCATCACCTACTTCTATTTGAGCCTGAACAGACATTGAAGAAATTAGAACAAAAAATAATACGCTTAGTTTTTTCATTTTTAAATAGTAATTAATTGTTTAAATTATGTGTCAAAATTTTTCCTTAATTGATTTAATGATGCGTTCAATTCGAAGCCTAGCAATAATAAATTTGCATTTAGCCAGATATAAAGCATTAATATCAAAACAGCTCCGATAGAGCCATATAATTTGTTATAATTCGAGAAATTATCAATATAGATTCCAAATAAATAAGTCGTTACAATAATCAACAAGGTGGTCATTAATGCACCTGGTGAAAAGAACTTATTTTGTTTTCCCTCTGAAGTGCCAAAATAAAACAATGTTGCAATGATCACAAATATCATGAAGACAAATAATGAATATCTTCCAATGGTTAGCCAAAAAACAGTATCGTCTACCATTCCCATTTCATTTAAGTTATTTACCAAATAAGTGAAATACAAAGTTCCTATGACAGTAATTAGCAACAACGATGCCACGATTAACGAGACTCCTAAGGCGACTACATACTGCCTGAAAAAATTTCTATTCAGACTTACATGATATGAGTATCCAAAACCTGAAAAAACAGCATTAATACCATTGGTCATGAATAAGATTGAAAGTACAAAAACCGTTGATAAAAGGCCCCCTCTTGGGTTAGATGCAATATCTTCGAATATACCAGAAAAAAAAACCGAAGTTTGCTTAGGTAGTGCCTCATTTATAAACTCAAAAAAGT
Source organism: uncultured Aquimarina sp. (assembly GCA_947500845.1). Classification (GTDB taxonomy): domain Bacteria; phylum Bacteroidota; class Bacteroidia; order Flavobacteriales; family Flavobacteriaceae; genus Aquimarina; species Aquimarina celericrescens. Next base: position 349,725 of record CANMTP010000001.1, on the reverse strand, counting down.
TTTTTTCAAAATCATCGATAGGCACATATGGAATCAAATTTAACAGAAATAGTAAAAAGGGGAAAATAGAAAGAAAAAAGCTCCATGATATTGCACTTGCCCTTGCAGAAAAAGTACCTTTTATAATACCTATGACATAAATCTCTACCAGATCATATAGTGATAACCCTTCCAAACCAGGAAGAATAGCTTTTTTTCCTAGTTTAACCAAAATATTGATTACTGGTATTTTAGCAAGCTTATCTTCAATAGGTTTTGTCATATTATTATACCGCTTTCAAACTTAGATCCAGGTTATAAACAGAATGCGTCAAAGCTCCGCTACTAATATAATCTACTCCACATTCTGCATATTTTCGTAACGTTTTTTCGTTAATTCCTCCACTGGATTCGGTAAGACAGGTATTTCCAATAAGTGTTACCGCTTTTCTGGTATCTTCATAATTAAAATTATCAATTAATATTCGATAAACGCCAGAAGTTTTAAGTATTTCTTTTATTTCTTTTATTTCTTCAAGATTACGAGCCTCTACGATAATCTTGAGATCAAGCCCTTTGTCGGAAAGATACTTTTTAGTTTTTTCTATGGCTTTTGTTATTCCTCCGGCAAAATCTATGTGATTATCCTTTAACATAACCATATCATACAGGGCAAATCTGTGGTTTTCTCCTCCCCCTATTTTTACAGCCCATTTTTCTAAAGCTCTTATTCCCGGAGTAGTTTTTCGAGTATCCAGAATTTTTGTTCCGGTACCCTCCAGCAGCTTTACAAAATGATTCGTTTTGGTGGCAATAGCACTCATTCGTTGCATGGCATTGAGCACTAGTCTTTCTGCTTTTAAAATAGATTGCGAACTACCCGAAACGTAAAAAGCTACATCTCCATATTTAATTGAAGCTCCATCTTCTAGATGAACATCAATTATCACATTAGGATCTACATAATTAAATACTTTCTTAGCAAATGCTACACCTGCCAAAATTCCTTCATCCTTTACTAAAAGTTTTGCTTTTCCTGTTGCAGATTCTGGAATACAAGCCAACGAGCTATGATCGCCATCCCCAACATCTTCTCTAATCGCGTTGGTAATGATCAAATCAATTTCTTTATCAAATTGGGCTTTGCTAATCATATTGAATAGTTATTTTTGCTAATGTAAAAAAAGAAGTCGGAAGTACGAAGTCGGAAACATAAGGTATTGCTACTTACTCTATACTATTACTGCATTATCTACACAATTTTAAGGGTATAATTATGGGAACTTTTACTTAATATGAACATCAAATTACTGGCAATAGGCAAAACAGATAATAAACAGCTGGAAGATCTTATCATCGGCTATATCAATAGGTTCGGGTTCTATGTTAAATTCAGTTTTGACGTTATTCCTGATATTAAAAAGGCAAAAAACCTTAGTGAATCGCAACAAAAAGAAAAAGAGGGAAAATTAATTTTAAAAAAAGTTGAAAGTTCTGATATTTTAATTCTCTTAGATGAAAACGGAAAACAATATGATTCTGTGGATTTTTCTAGTTTTTTGCAGAAACACATGAATAGTGGGATCAAACAACTTACTTTTGTCATTGGTGGCCCATATGGCTTCAGCCCAGAAGTCTGCAGTCGTGCGAATAGCAAGTTGTCCTTATCGAAGATGACCTTTTCCCATCAGATGATACGTCTGTTTTTTATAGAACAATTGTATAGAGCGTTCACCATACTAAAAAATGAGCCTTATCATCATCGCTAAAATATTTCTTCCTATTGAAGTATCAAAAACCCCTATTGAAAGATTAGATTAATTATTACATTTGCTCACTCATTAACCAATATTCATGCTACCATTTCTCAAACTCATAAAATTAGATAATCTACTAATTATTGCCTTTGCACAACTTTGCATAAAGTATGGTCTTTTCGAACCTTTCGGAATTGCGATTACACTAAGTAATTTTGGAATAGCTTTACTCGTTATTGCCACTATTTCTATTGCTGCAGCAGGAAACATTATCATAGCAATTTATGACAACGAAGACAAAAATTTACTTTACAAGAATATTACCGAGAAATCTGCAAATCGATTGTTTATTCTCCTTAATGCAATTGGTGTTCTCATTGGATTTTATTTAGCCAATATTATTGGAAGACCTGGTTTTGCAGCGTTATTTATCTTAGTTTCCGGTATCTTTTATATGTATGCTTCATATCTGAAAGAAATAGTATTCGTTAAAAATTTGGTGATTGGGTTATTAGCTGCATTAAGCCTGATCGTTGTTGGAGTCTTTGACTTACTTCCTGCTATTACCGAAAAGAACAGAGAATCTCAAACCGTCATATTTTCTATCATTTTAGATTATTCAGTATTTGCATTTACAATAATTACACTAAGAGAAATAGTTAAAGACTGCCTAAAGATTGATAGGGATCATAATCTCGGGTTAAGAACGATCCCCATAGTTTTTGGTAAAGAACGAACTATAAAATTAATAGGGATAGCAGCTTTAATTCCGATTGCATCTGTTGTTTATTATATTTACTCCTATTTATTCGCTAATACCCAGGCCGTTGTTTTTGTTTTGGTATTTTTGGTTGCTCCTCTTATCTATTTTATGATAAGAAGTTTTACTCTGGAATCAAACAAACATATAACTTCATTAAAACTACTTTTAAAAATCATCCTCATTGCCGCCTCTTTATCATTGTTGTTTTATCAATTTATTTTAACATAAATCATGCTGAAAGATCTCTTAAAAGATTACACTATAATACTTGCATCAGGTTCTCCCAGGAGGCAAAAGTTTTTTAATGATTTAGATTTAGATTTTACTATTGATGTTAGAGAAGTCCAAGAAATATATCCAGATCATCTTGAAAAAGAGGAGATTTCTAATTACTTAGCAGAACTTAAGGCAACAGTGTTTACAGATTTAAAACCAAACGATATTTTAATAACAAGTGATACCATTGTATGGCATAAAAACAGAGCGCTTGGCAAACCAAAAAATCTTGACGATGCCAAAGATATGATTGCTTCTTTGTCTAATGACACACACAAGGTTATTACCTCTGTTTGTTTTAAAACTACAAATCAAATCAAAGTAATTTATGATACTACAAAAGTTACTTTTAAAGAACTTACTAAAGAAGAAATTGAGTACTACGTGAATACATATCAACCCTTAGATAAAGCCGGTGCGTATGGTATCCAGGAATGGATCGGTTTTATTGGAATTTCATCTATAGAAGGAAGTTACTTTAATGTAATGGGACTCCCTACTCACCTTGTTTATGAAACGTTAACAACACTTGCCAAATCATAGCTTTATTGTAATTTGCACAGAAAGAGAAATCAAAAATAAAGCTATGAAAAAGTTAGCCCTATTCTTCGGGATTCTAAGTTTTCTAATTGTTATCGCATGTAGTAATGTCAAAGCTGATGAATCAAATACTGATAAAGAAACACCAAAAGTAGATCATGAAAAATCATCAAAAGACCTTTCAGAAGATTTTAAAAAATATTGGTATGCGGGTAATGCTGAAATCACCTCATATCAATTAGAACAAGCGCGATACGGCGAAATGAGAAAAGGAACTGCTACACTCATTTATGTAACTGAAGATTTTCTACCCAAAGAACAAGTAAAGGCTGATAACCGCAATCCGAATAATATTCCGGTTCTGAAACTCAATGCGACCAAAAAATTCAACACTGGCATCTATCCATATTCTATTATGCAGAGTACCTTTTATCCTGTGTCAGACAATCGACATGCTCTAAAAGTATCAAGTTCAATTCAAGAATGGTGTGGACATATCTATGCACAATTAAATAATCGACAACAATTCGACATTATGTCACATTCTTACTTTCAAAATGAAGCTGATCAAGAATTTTCTTTGAACAAAGCCATCCTTGAAAATGAACTATGGACAAAAATCAGAATCAATCCAGATGATTTACCTTTAGGTGATATTAAAGTGATCCCATCTTTTGAGTATTGCAGGTTAAAACATAAGGAAATTAAAGCCTATACAGCAAAAGCTTCTATAAAAAATGATAGAGACACCAATATTTACTCAATCGAATATCCTGAACTTAATAGAAACATTAGTATCACATTTAACAGCTCTTTCCCTTACGAAATTGAAAGTTGGACAGAAAGCTTTACCAGTGGTTTTGGATCCAACGCCAAAGAAATGATTACTAAAGCAACAAAAATCAAACGTATTAAATCTGCATATTGGGGTAAAAACAGTAATGAGGATGAAGTGATGCGTAATGAATTGGGCTTATAATCACACCAAATAACAAAACTAAAAACATGAAAAAACTAACAGATTCAGAAATTAAGGAGAGATTAACAGCTATTGATGGTTGGGAATACGAAAATAATGCAATTCATACCACCTTCGAATTTAATGATTTTAAAGATGCTTTCTCTGTGATGACTCGTATCGCTTTTGAAGCAGAATTACAACAACATCATCCCGATTGGTCTAATGTATTTAATAAATTACAAATAAGTCTTTCTACTCATGATGCTGGCGGTATAACAGACAAAGATTTCAAACTTGCCAAAACCATAGAAGATATCATAGAAGGAGAATAAACATTTGTCAAAAACTTGGTTTCTACTTATGTTTGTATTTAGATTATAAAATTAACATATGGGAAGAGCTTTCGAATTTAGAAAAGCGCGTAAAATGAAACGTTGGTCTGCAATGGCCAAGGCATTTACAAGGATAGGAAAGGATATTGTTATGGCCGTAAAAGAAGGCGGTCCTGATCCAGATTCTAACTCTCGTCTTAGAGCAGTTATACAGAATGCCAAGTCTGTAAATATGCCCAAGGACAATATTGAAAGAGCAATTAAAAGAGCTTCCGATAAATCTCAGGGAGATTATAAAGAAGTACTTTTTGAAGGATATGCACCACACGGTATTGCTATTTTGGTAGAAACAGCCACTGATAACAATAACAGGACAGTAGCTAACATTCGATCTTATTTTAATAAATGTGACGGAAACTTAGGAACCTCCGGCTCTGTTGAATTCATGTTTGACCATACTTGTAATTTTAGGATTAATAGCGAAGGGGTTGATCCTGAAGAATTGGAATTAGAATTTATCGATTTTGGTGCTGAAGAGGTGTTTCAAGACGATGATGGAATACTAATTTATGCTCCCTTTGAAAATTTTGGAGCAATTCAAAAAGAACTTGAAAGCCGAGAGATTGAAATTCTATCTTCTGGTTTTGAGCGAATCCCACAGGTTACTAAAAAATTAACACCAGAACAGGCGGCAGACGTAGAAAAGTTATTAGAAAAGATAGAAGAGGATGATGATGTGCAAAATGTATATCATACCATGGAAGAATCTTCTACTGAAGAATGAACAATATTTATCTAATTATATTATACAAAGAGTTTAGTTATGCTAAACTCTTTTTTATTGTTATGTTTTAAAAATTTAGTCGACTACTTATAAAACACAAAACATGAAAAAACTACTCATAGTACCTCTATTTTTTATAGTATATTTCGTACATGCTCAAAACATGACCAACAATTTACTTCAAGAGATCATTAACCAAAAGGCAGATACTATTGGCGGGGTTATGGGTAACTGGAAATTTATTTATAAAAAAATCCCAATGCTTTGCGTTACCGATGAGCAAAATAATAGAATGAGAATTATTTCACCGATTACAGAATCGGCTAATCTTGATAAAGACTTGTTATTAGATTCGATGACTGCAAATTTTCATTCTGCATTAGATGTAAAATATGCCATTTCTAACGGAATTCTTTGGTCTGTTTATATTCATCCTTTAAAGGAACTTTCAAGTGAACAAGTAGAAAGCGCAATGTCTCAGGTTTATTATGCTGCGAAAAATTTTGGTACAACTTTTTCCAGTACAGCCTTATTATTTGGCCGAAGAAATACTGAAGAAAAGAAAGAAGAAATTAAAGAAGAGAAAACTCAAAAATTTTAGTCTACATCGAAGCTATATTTGGGAATTTTCCCTTTAACGCCTTTAAAAAAACTATACATAAAGTTCAGATCTTCTTCAATATTGTCTGTTGGGTAAAAAGGCTTTGAAATCACATTCTGTTTTCTTCCAAAATCAAATGTAATCATGATTATAGGAACTTTTGCTGCTTTTGCAATATGATAAAATCCAGTTTTCCATTCATTTACTTTTTTTCTAGTACCTTCAGGTGCCACCGTAAGGCGTAACTCATCTCTTTCTTCAAATAATTTTGCTATAGCCTCTACTTTATTTTGCCCTGGAGTTCTATCTAGAGGAATACCACCTACTTTTTTCAAATACCAACCTATTGGCCATTTGAATAATTCTTTTTTTGCCAGGAAACTTATTTTAACACGCTCTAATTGTCTTATTAATAGGCCTATATAGAAATCATGCCAACTCGTATGCGGTACGGCGATTACAATACATTTTTTTACTTGATCCCCGTTAAATGAGCCGTAGTATTTCCACCCTAGGATTTTATAATAAATAAAGGCAGAAAAACGTTTCATAAAGAAAAATAAATTACGAGATCAGATAAATCTATTTATAAAGAGCGGTAAATTTCTTTTAGGGTATCCGCATTCACCTTTGATTTCCAGTCTGTTCCAAGAGCATTTTCCCACAAGGGCTCCAAGCTTAGTGCAACGCTAGTCATAATATTCAGCTGATCCTCGGTTACATCGGCACAAACTCCGACGGGTAAACTGATACCATGTATTTCTTTCATTTTTTTGAACACAGCAACTCCTTCTGGATAATACTTTCCTAATTTATCAAAAACAATACAATTTCCTATCCCATGTTTTGTACCTAAAACATAAGCCAAGCCATAGCTCATTGCATGAGCGACACCTACCTGAGAATAAGCAATACTCATTCCTCCATGCCAAGAGGCCATCATTAATTTGGCATCAGCTTCTTCCTTACTAAGTGAATTATTTACAAAAATTTCTTTGCAAAGATCCAAAGCCTTTTCTCCATAGCTCTGGCTAAATGCATTCAAATAGGTTCCATGAAGAGATTCTACACAATGAATATAACAATCCATCCCTGTATAAAACCACTGATCTTTAGGTACATCCTTAATTAATTCGGGATCCAAAATAACCTGATCAAACGGAGTAAAATCTGAATTAATACCTAACTTACGTTCAGGTCCGGTAAGTACGGTTGTTCTGGACACTTCAGCTCCAGTTCCAGAAATAGTGGGTACGCCAACATGAAATACCGCCTTATTTTTAACCAAATCCCAACCTTGATATTCCGAAGCACTTCCGGGATTGGTCAACATAATCGAAACAGCTTTTGACAAATCTAATATTGATCCTCCACCTATCCCAATAATACCACTTGGTGTGTATTGATAATCCTTTTTTATTTTAGCAACGATCTCATCTACCTGAGAAGTTTTTGGTTCTTCTGCAGTTGATACATAAATTATTTCATCAGTAGATGATAACGGTATTCTGTCCTCAATAAAAGTGATATTTTTCTCAAAAACGCTATCTATCAAATAAATAAATGGTGCGATACCTTTGCGCTCACATGAAATAATCTCTCCTACTTGATTAAATGATCCTCTTCCAAATACTACCTTTGGAACCATAGGAAAGTTTCTATGATTAGAGGTATACACCTCGGAAGTGGTGGCCATAAATTTCGTGCTCAAAACATCCTCTTTATTAATTATTTTTTTCGCTCTTTCTAAATCTTCAGGGGTATCAATTTCAACACCTTGGTGTTGTGTTTCTACCATTTTAATATTTTTACCATACTCTAGATATCGAATACATTCAATTTTTTCTGAAGCCTCTAATGAGCGCATGGGGAGATTGTAAAAATCTAAAATAGCTTGTTTTCTAAAAGCATAAACACCCTTATGTTTATGGTACGTATAGTCTAATTCTTTATCTCTTGGATAAGGAATTGGTGCGCGAGAGAAGTATAAAGCATAATTATTTTCGTCAACAATGACTTTAACACTATTTGGGTTCATTATATCATCCCAATCACTAATTGGTGTCATAAGGCTTGCCAAATCAATTCGGTCAGAATCATCATCATCAAATACTTCAAGAACTTTTTCCAAACTTTGGCGATCTGTAAAGGGCTCATCTCCCTGCACGTTAACAACAATGTCAACATCCATATTTTCTACAGCTTCTGCTATTCTGTCGCTACCACAACTATGCTCTTTCTCACTCATAATTGCTTTCCCGCCATGATCACTTATCTCCTGATAAATTATATCACTATCTGTAACTACATATACAGCATCAAAAAGTCCTGAATTAATCGTGGCTTCATAAGTACGTCTTATAACGGTCTTGCCACCAAGGTCTTGCATTAGTTTTCCTGGAAATCGCGTTGCTGCATATCTCGCAGGTATCATTGCGATGATTTTTAGAGTATTTTTGTTCAAAGTTTGTTGCTTTTCTGGATTTGCAAAAATAACTTTTTTAAATCAATTATCCTGCCAACAAGAGAATTTAGTTTTATGCAAGTCTCTAAACATATCTTAAATATTGATACATGAATCATTTAAATATACTAGTTTTCCGCGAAAAAATCATTCTTAAATCCTATTAGATACAGTTTTTTTTTAGCTCTTGTTACTGCAGTATATAACCAGCGTAGGTAATCCCTGTTAATCCCTTCGGGTAAATATGGTTGTTCTATAAAAACCTTATCCCATTGCCCTCCCTGTGATTTATGACAGGTTACTGCATAAGAAAACTTAACCTGTAAGCTATTGAAATATTTGTTGTTCTTCACCTTTAAAAATTTTTTATACTTTGATTTTTCTTCTGCAAAATCCTTCATTACTTCTTGATACAGCTTGTTTGATTCTTCATACGATAATGACGGAGTCTCTGATGTTAATGTATTCAACAACAAAACCGTTTCAAAAGGTTTTTGATTTGGATAATCTACCATACTCACTTTTACCTCTGCAAATCTAAAATCGTACAGCTCTTTTATCGAATATATTTCAAGAACTTTTACGATATCTCCATTTGCAATAAACCCTGCTTCACTTTTGCTATCAAGCCAAAAATAATTATTCTTTACTACCATCAAATAATCACCGGCAGAAAGTTCTTCTTCTTGAAAAAGGATTCTAGATCTTATTTGTTGATTATAAACGTTTGCTCTTTTATTAGAACGTAAAATAATAACGGATTCTTCATGGCCAGAACTAGAATACGCATCATTCAAAGCTTCTATGATCTCATGTCCATCCAAAAATCTTACAATATCTGGGTACCCCGATATTTCAAATTGAAAAGAATCATAAAAACCATCATTTAGCGACTCTCGCAAGCGTGTTGCATTCATTAAAATCCCGCTATTCTCAGCTTGTCTTACGACTTCGTCTAATTCTATCTGTGTTACATCTTTATTAAACCCCATCGATAAATTATCAGGGTTTAAAGCCGGACTTACCTCAAGTTTAACGGGTGGTAGTTGCGCGGTATCACCAATAAAAAGTATTTTACAATTATGGCCAGAATACACATACATCATCAAATCATCAAGCAAAGATCCATTTTCAAATAGCTTACTATCACTGGGTGTATCAGGAATCATTGATGCTTCATCTACAATAAAAATAGTATTTCGGGACTTATTTTGTTTTAATTGAAAAGCCAAACCTCCAGTTTTATCTTTTTTGGGATAATAGATATTTCTATGAATGGTTTGTGCTTGCATGCCAGAGTAATTACTAATCACTTTGGCAGCTCTTCCCGTGGGGGCAAGAAGTATTGCACTAAGTTTAGCCTTCCATAAATTTTTTACTAGGGTACCAACTAAGGTGGTTTTTCCTGTACCTGCATATCCCTTCAATAAAAAAAGAGAATCCTTTGTCCCATTAAGAACAAAATGTGATAATTTTTGAAGAACAATATCTTGTTTGAGTGTGAGTTCAAAAGGAAAATCTTCTTTCAATAATTCGTAAAATTCATTTTCCTTCATTAAATTCTTTGATGTCGTATTGATACTTAGTTAATAAATCAAAGATAGGAATGATTTTTTGGCAATAAACTTTTACGATTAAAAAAAAATTGTAGATTTGCGTATACACTAATGTTTAAAGCTAAATCATAAAATGAAAATTGTTATTCAATTAGTTCTGTGGGTAGTTATAGGTTTTTTAGGATACTTAGTATTCAATTCTGTTAACGGTCCTGTGAAATTCAATAAAATAAAACAAGCTCGATATGCTCAAGCTGTTGAAAATCTAAGGGATATCCGTAAAGCCCAATTAGCTTATAGATCAATAACTGGAAGATTTGAAAAAGATGCTGAAAAATTAATTACATTTATAGACACCGCTCAGTTTACTCTTACTCAAAGAAGAGATTCTAGTTTCATAAGATATAATAAAATATTGAGAATCGACGAACCAAAAGATACGGTTGTAGTTGATACCTTAGGGTATGCTTCAGTTAAAGATTCCCTTTTCAAAGCTGGCAGTCATAAAAGCATGATGAAAGTACCCGTTGAAGGTATTGACGCTACTTTCGAAATGAATGCCGGTTTTATTAATAAAAATGACCTTAGAATTCCTGTTTTTGAGGCAAAAGTAGCTAAAGACATACTTTTACATGATTTGGACAAAGATTTATTGGCTCAGGAAAAAGAGGTAGTATCTGTTGATGGAGTGAATGGACCGTTTCTTTCGGTAGGTTCAATGACTGAAGTAATGACTTCTGGTAACTGGCCAAGAACTTATGGAGCAAACGACCAATAATAATATAGATAACGTATTACATACATTGTCCATTCAAGTGAGCTTGAATGGACTTTCTTTTTGCACTATAGATGACCATAAACACATAAATGCTATCGAGCAAGATAATTTTGGAATACAACTTACACCAGAACAGGTACTTAATAAAATCAAGCATACTTTTGATAGAAACCCAGCCTTAAAGGGAAGTTTTAAAACCATTGAAGTTATCCATCAAAATAACTTATATACAATTGTTCCAAAGGCTTTATTTGATAAAAATCTTCTGACTGATTATTTGAAATACAATATCAAATTACTTGAAAATGATTTTATTGCATACGATGAACTGGATCAGCATGAAATAGTGACTGTATACATTCCGCTTACTAACATAAATAATTTCTTTTTTGAAACTTTTGGATCATTCACTTACAAGCATACAAGTACTATCTTAATAAGCTCATTACTCTCACAAGAAAAGAATAGCGACAATGTAACTGTTTTTGCCAACATAAACGAAAAATCCTTTGATCTGATCATCATAAATAGAGGAAAATTGATTTTAGCCAATTCTTTTAATCATGAAAGTAAGGAAGATTTTTTATATTACCTCATGTTTACAACTGAACAATTACAACTAAACCCGGAAGACTTTACACTCACATTTTTGGGAGATATTCAAAAAGATAGTGAATATTACACTATTGCCCATAAATATATTCGAAATGTAGACTTTGGTCATCACAATGGGCAAGAATATAAGTTACCATCAACTATTGATCCTATAGAACCACATCAACATTTTGTACTATTAAGCCATTTTTGACATGCGTATTATTTCGGGAAAACATAAAGGAAAAAGACTTACTGCTCCAAAAAAATTACCAGTTCGCCCAACCACAGATATGGCCAAAGAAGGATTATTTAATATTTTAAACAATCATTATAATTTTTCAAAGATATCAGTAATTGACCTTTTTTCTGGAACCGGGAATATAAGTTACGAATTTGCTTCCCGGGGCACAACAAATATAACTGCAGTAGATTCTCATTATGCCTGTTTGGGATATATAAAAAAGACGACACATGAATATGATTTCCCTATAGAAACTATAAAAAGCGATGTTTATAGTTACCTAGAAAAAGTAAATCGTAAAGCTGATATAATCTTTGCAGATCCTCCTTATGACTTTACCAACGAACAATTTTCAAGAATAGCAACATTAGTTTTTGAAAAAGAATTACTATACGAAAAGGGTGTTCTAATAATCGAACATTCAAAATACACCTCGCTAGAAGAAGTACCATTTTTTGATAATTCCCGAAAATATGGAGGTTCTGTATTCAGTTTTTTCAAAAAATAAAAACTGTCCTATTCACTCATTACCGAAGTTCGAATAGAAAACTCGTCTATAGTAGTTAGATTACTTAAAGAATAAATCTGTTCAGAGGCGTTACTTATGATATCCTCATAAAAAGCTAATACTTTGGCGTCAAAACCTGGTGTATCTTCAGCTGTGAGTTTAAAGATATCCATTTGATAAATAAAATTATTTAAAATATGATGGCTAGACGAAAGCATTGCTTTATAGATATTGAGTTTTGCGCTTTCCATTTCGACTTTTTTGTTATTTCTAAACGTATCAATAAAAAGAAATACTACGAAAATCAAAAAAGGAATTATCATTTCGTCGACTTCAAATTGTTCAACACTGGCTAGAAAGTCCATAAATTTTTCAAACAAGTCTAATTCTAATAGGATTGAGGAGAAATAAATAAAAATAGACAATACCAATCCGAAAAGTGTTAATTTATACTTATTCATTGGTCAGGGGGATTAAGATTAGGGATGTTTTTTGTGCGAGGTTTACTTGGTTTACGGTTAACAATTTTCAACAAAACTGCATATACGTTTAAGAGTCCGAAAGTTTAAATATAAACAAAAACTATATTACTAATACAATTTACAAGTAATTTAACACTAATATTTTGATGGAAACCCATAAAAAATCAAAGTTAAAATCATCAAAATCAAATATATAATATACTATTTCTGGTTTCTTATAAAATTTCTAAGCCACTTCCCTTCCTGTAGATGCTTCCCAAATCATAAACCATTCTTCATCTGTGATTTCAATAGCTAAGGCCTCTTTTGCAGCTTGAATTCTACTAATTTTTGTTGATCCTATTATGGGATAAATTCCAGAAGGATGTTTTACGATCCAGGAAATGAGTACTTGATCTATAGTCACCTTATACTTTTGAGCTAACTGACCAGCAACTTTAATAATTTGTACTACACTATCCTCTGGTTCTTTTGCGAAAAACTTCCCTCCAGCCAATGTGGAATACCCCATTGGTTTAATACCTTTTTTTATACATTGATCTAAAGTACCATCAGTAAAAGGTGTTAAATGTAATGGAGATATTTCAATCTGATTTGTCTCTAAAGAAATTAAATCATTAAGCATGTCGAATTGTGATTGAGTAAAATTAGAAACTCCAAAACTTAATGCTTTCCCCTGATCTTTTAATTTTGTGAAAGCGTCAGCAATTTCTTCTGGATTCATTAGCGGACTAGGTCTGTGCAATAAAAGAAGATCAATATAATCAGTTTGTAAATTGGTCAATGACCTTTCAACCGATTCAATAATATAACTAGCCGAAGTATCATATGATTTTATTCGATTTTTAGGGCGGTTTGGTGTTGTCAACTTAATACCACACTTTGTCACTAATTGCATTTTATCACGAAATGCGGTATTACCTTTTATTGCATGACCAAATAGTTCTTCTGTAGTATAGTGGCCATAAATATCGGCATGGTCAAATGTTGTCACATCGATTTCTATACAATCTTCAATAAGTTTTTGGGTCTGATCCACAGAAAGATTGGCTCCCCATGCTCCCCAATTCATGCATCCTGCTACGATACGAGAAAAAACAGGGCCATTTTTAGAAAATTCAACGTTCATATCATTCAAACTTTTAAAGTATTCTCAGAGACATTATGTAATTAATAATCAATGGCTTCATAGATCACCCTCTGTATTTCTGATCGTATATCATTAGCGATCAATTTTCGATTTGCAGAATCAGGAAACGTACGATTACTTAAGAAAACATAAATGATTTCCTCTTCTGGATCTGCCCAAGTAAACGTTCCTGTAAAGCCACTATGTCCAAAACTGGTCATCGATATGCAACCGCATGTAGGACCAATATCACCCAATTGCGGTTTATCGAAACCCACTCCTCTTCGTACGTCTTTATCACAATAGTAGCATGTATTAAATTCTTCGAGAGTTTGACTTTTGAAATATTGTTTCCCACCATAATATCCACCGTTGAGATACATCTGCATTATTTTAGCAACATCATTTGCATTGGAAAACAAACCGGCGTGCCCACCTATTCCTCCGAACATAGCTGCTCCCTGATCGTGCACATACCCGTGTATAATCTCTTTTCTAAAAACCTGATCATTCTCTGTTGGTACAATTCGTTTTTTCTTAAATTTTTTTAAAGGTACAAATGTGGTATTAGTTGCTCCCAAAGGTCTATAAAAATATTGTTGTGTCAGATCATTCAAAGTGTTATCATAGTGATCTTCTATATATGTTTTTAAAAGATAATATGGTAAATCACTGTATTTATAACGTAATTTTGTTCGCAATTCACTATCCTTTATTCGCTGCATTAACGAATCCCTCATATCGCTTCGCAGGTAAAGATTATTTGTTACTTCTATATTAAAGTCTTCCGAAAATCTATTGCGATAATATTTCTTATCTGGTTTTTGAGTTATAGTGTCTAATGTTTTCAAATAGAACGGAATCCATGCCTTTAATCTGGCATAATGTGACAACATAGACCTAACAGTGATATCTTTTTTGTTAGAATCTTTAAACGACGGTAAGAGTTCGCCTACTCTAGAGTCTAAAGAAATAAGTCCTTTATCTTTTAATTCAATAGTAAGCGGCAATGTAGCCAGTATTTTTGTAAGTGATGCAAGGTCATAAATATCTGAACCTTTTACTTTGCGAAGTTTATTATAAGTATGATAACCGTAGTTTTTATTAAAAATAACTTTTCCTTTTCTGGCAATAATTAACTGCAAACCAGGTGTCATTTTTTCTTCTAATGTTCGATTAACGATAGAATCAATTCTACTAAGTCTATAAGAATTAACACCAACACTCTCTGGTAACCCATATGTTAATCGTTTTAGTGATCTTGTTTCGATTCCTGTTCCTACCGGAAATTCTTCCCCTACGCTCACTGGCAACTTCCCTTTTGCTTCTATTGCACCAAAAAGAAGTTGAGCTGCTTTCTCTTGTGCTACATTACTATTTTGATATGCCATCACAATTCCTTCAAAATTTGTGGTAGAAAGCATATCTAATGCCGCGTAAGGGCGTGCAAAAATATTGAGTACAGTAGTATTAAGTCTGGCAATCTCATATAACCAAACTAATTCTTTATCGGTAAACTTATAGGTTGCCCAGGGTGAAGTATTAGACTTATGAAATCCTATTACTATATAATTATAGTTACGTAGCTGCTCCATCATATCACTAAGCTGACCAGCTTTAATCCAATCAACCTTGGTATACTTGTTCAGTTGTTCATAAAAAGCTTCTCCAGAATCATCTCCCATAGATACATAAGCAACTTTTTTCAGGTCTAAGTTCTTTATCGGTAATGTAGCCCTTGCATTTTTTATTATGGTTAATGAGTTCTCTACCAGTTCATGATGCAAGACTTCATTTTTGACACTATTTAATTCTTCATATAAATATGCCGTTTCAACTGGCCGATACTTATTTAATCCTACCTTATACTTTGCAAGTAATATCTTCTTTACAGAATGCGCCAAACGTTCTTCTGTAATTATTTTCGAATAATACGCAGAAATAATCCTTTGTGAGGCAAGTGGTACATCTTCAGAAATCAATAAAATATCATTACCTGCTAAAAATGCTGCCAAATCAATATCACCCGGATCTTTAAAACCTGAAGCCCCATTCATATTTAAGGCATCGGTAAAAATCAACCCTTTAAATTTCAGACTATCTTGTAATAATGTGGTGACAACATTTTTAGAGATCGAAGAAGGATATCCATATCTAGATTCTAAACTTGGGATATTAAGATGTGCCACCATAACACTGGAAAGGCCTTCATCAATAAGTTTTCGGTAAGGATATAATTCTACACTATCGATTCTTTTGGCATCAAAATCAATGGTGGGTAGGGTTTTATGAGAATCACTATCGGTATCACCATGCCCAGGAAAGTGTTTTGCAGTTGCTATAACCCCTTCTTTTTGCATGCCTTTCATAAAAGCCAAAGACTTTTGGGTAACTTCTTCTTTATCTTCTCCAAAAGAACGGTTACCTATAATTGGATTTTTTGGGTTTGTATTGATATCAACAACAGGGGCAAAGTTAATGTGCACTCCCAAGCGCTTGCAGTGCCTAGCAATTTGTCTTCCTGTTTCTTCAATTAAATCATTGTTCTGAATAGCTCCCAATGTCATATTCCATGGAAATGCTTGTGTAGAATCTAATCGCATCGCCAAGCCCCATTCCGCATCCATCCCTATCAATAAGGGTATTTTGGAAAGCGATTGATATTTATTATTTAATTTCGCCTGTCTATTGGGGCCACCTTTAGAAAAGATAACACCTCCAATATGATACTCCTGGATTAATTTTTTTATTTTGTCGGTATCTTTTTTAGGTTTTGAAGAGAGTACATCAACCATAAACAATTGACCCACTTTCTCTTTTAATGTCATCGTATTATAAACACTATCCACCCAACGTTTTTGAGCTTCCTGGTCCTCTGTAAATAAGGGGCTCTCTTGCTGTGGATAGATTACAGAGGTTATTAATAAAATTATAAAAGAAATGTACTTTTTAATAAAATGCCACACGAAAATTTTAGTTTAAAAAACGGTTGTGCCAACTGTCTTTTGCTGGCACTTCCCAATTGGTTCGATATTCAGCAATGTTAGTCACCAGGTTATTGAAAACGATAGTATTTGGGGATACTGATCTATTTTTTGCCATCTTTTTAAAATCGGTAAGAGTTTTATATGCTACAAACTCTCCTTGCTTAAAAGATACATTCATTTTGTCCATTAGATCAACATTGTAAGCTTGCTCTAATTCTTGAATAAAATGGACGGAAGCGTCGATTGAACATCCAGATGCCGCATTAAGTCCCTGATCTAAACCAATGGTTATAAATCTTTTATACTTAATCTCATATCCCGCCTTAAGATCAGCACCATGCGCTGTCCATTGAGTAATGAATTCTTTTAATTTTTGTGTAATCTCCTCTAATTCTTCCAGGGAAAATGACCTATTTGCTTGATAAATCCATACTCTGGATGTTTCTGGGAGGTCATTAAAATCTACCAACATCAGCTTTTTTTTTATGTGCTACTAATGTAACAAAAACTATTACTATATACTTCTATAAAAAAGAGTTAATATGAACAACATATTAACTCTTTTAAAATTGTGTAAGCCTAAGAAAATAATCTATAAATCTTGTGCATTTGCGATAAGTTCTGCAACGTCCATTACTTCGATACTATCTTCTTTCTCTTTATTTTTCACTCCATCTGTCATCATTGTATTACAAAATGGGCATCCGGCAGCAATAATATCTGGTTTTGTTTCCAGAGCATCTTCGGTCCGCTCGATATTTACATCTTTATTGCCGGGTTCTGGTTCTTTAAACATCTGTGCTCCCCCTGCCCCACAACACAAGCCGTTGCGCTTGCAGCGTTTCATTTCGATAAGTTCTACTTCCAGTTTCTTGAGCAGGTCTCTGGGTGCTTCATATACATTATTTGCCCTACCAAGATAACAGGGATCATGAAATGTTATTCGTTTTCCTTTAAACTTTCCTCCTTCAACGGTAAGTCTGCCTTCATCAAGAAGAGACTTCAGAAATTGCGTATGATGCATTACTTCGTAATCACCTCCTAAAGAAGGGTATTCATTTTTTAAAGTATTAAAACAATGAGGGCAAGCAGTGACCACCTTTTTTATTTCATATGCATTCATTACCTCTATATTGGTAACTGCCTGCATTTGAAACAAAAACTCATTACCTGCTCTTTTTGCAGGATCCCCTGTACAACTTTCTTCTGTGCCCAATACAGCAAAGTCAACACGAGCATTATGGAGTAATTTTACAAAGGCCTTGGTGATTTTTTTGGCTCTATCATCAAAACTACCGGCGCAACCTACCCAAAATAAAACTTCTGGTTTCTTGCCTTCAGCCATATATTCTGCCATAGTTGGCACCTTTACAGTTTCACTCATACGTAATACTTTATATTCTTATTCTATAATTTCAGGAAATACTCCACCTTTAATTAATCATGTTTTCCATCATCAAAAACCTCGATGGTAACCACCCTTTCTACTAGCTCGGTAAATTTACCTGTGTAACGGGTTGCTTTTACTAAATGATTATCGATCCAGTGATAATTTCCACCTCGTGGTTTTCCCATTAGTAAACTATGATATTTAAAACCATGCTTATTTAACCATTTTTCAGTTACTTCTCTATGATCTTCTGTTCTTGATGTAAAAAAACAAATAACATGTCCTTCATCAAACCATTTATTTAGTGTAACTAAGGCATCAGGAAATGGCTCACAAGTTACCATTCGCTCTGGTTCTTCATTAGGTACATCTTCTGTGATGGTTCCATCGATATCAATAAGATAGTTTTTAATACCTTCAGGTAGTACCGGACTTATGTGTTCTCCTGCTTCTACTTTGTCATGCAATAATTTTTCTACTTCTTCCTTCTTCATAACGTTTACTTTCTCTTAATTTTAATGGTTTTACTTGGTTAACTTTTTGGTTATTAGGTGTGGTTACTCGTTACTCCAGTTTAATCTATCCATTTGATTAAATGGCCAAGGAGCACCATTATTTTCAATATTAGACATCATATTATTTAAATCAGATGGTGCGGCGCTTTGCTCCATTACCAGATATCTTCTCATATCAATAATAATTGATAAAGGACTAATACTCACAGGACATGCCTCTACACATGCATTACAACTTGTGCAGGCCCATAACTCTTCTGCTGTGATATAGTCGTTTAATAATTGCTTTCCGTCATCTACAAAACTTCCATTCTTATCAATATTATCTCCCACTTCTTTTAGACGATCGCGGGTATCCATCATAATTTTCCGTGGAGATAGCTTTTTTCCAGTTTGGTTGGCCGGGCATTCACTCGTGCAACGGCCACATTCTGTACAGGTATATGCGTTAAGGAGTTGTGCCCAGTTAAGATCCATCACATCAGAGGCCCCAAACTTCTCTGGTTCTCCTTCTGGTTCGTCACCAGCAGGCGTCGCAAAAGGATCTGCACTGGGATCCATCATTAACTTTACCTCATTGGTTACAGCCTCTAAATTATCAAACTCCCCTTGAGGTTTTAAATCACCATAATATGTATTTGGAAATGCCAAAAGAATATGCAAATGTTTTGAAAAGTATAAGTAATTTAAAAATACGAGTATCCCCAATATATGTAGCCACCAGGCTCCTCTTTCCAAAAGTACCAGGCTTCCTTCTGACATCCCATTAAAGAGGGGTGATATAAATTGGCTAACCGGATAAGATCCTGCTTTGATATAGTGATCTGCTCCTAGTTCTTGCAATTGTAAATCAGCTGCATTCATTGTTAAGAACAATGTCATAAGCACAACTTCAAAATACAAGATAATATTTCCATCATTTTTTGGCCAACCCTTAAGAGTTTTAAAACGTCTTATGTTAATTACATTTCGACGAATCCAAAATATTATCACACTCACCAAAACTAACAACGCCAGGATCTCAAAAGAGGCAATCAGGAAATTATAGAATCCTCCGAGAAATCCAAAAATCCTATGCGTACCAAAAATCCCATCTATTATAATTTCTAAGACTTCGATATTGATAATAATAAAACCTAGATATACGATAACATGCAATACTCCAGCTATGGGCCTTCTTACCATTTTGGACTGTCCAAAAGCAATCATAGCCATATTCTTAAATCGTTCGCCTTTGTTATCTGATCGATCAACATCTTTACCAAGACGAATATTACGGATCACTTTTCGGATGTTCCTGGTAAAATATCCAATCCCAGCCACAAGGGCAATTACAAATAAGATATTAGGTATATATTGCATAGTTTTTAATTTATCGAGTCTGTGGGTTTTTCGTAAGGTTTATTTTTTCTTCCAAAAACTGAAAGATGAACATACCGTTTCGGATTTAATCTTAAATCCTGTAGTAGTAGTTCTAGTTGCTTACTTGTACTTTCTAAATTATCATATAATTTTTCATCTTTAAGCAGCTTTCCTGCGGTTCCTTTTCCAGCATTCAAGTCTATTGAAATCTTTTCAAAATTAGCCAGAACAACTTCTAGCTCCTTTCCAATTTGTTTTATGTTAATCTGAGAAAGAGAATCTGATACTTTATTAAGTTTTGTAGAGATCTCATTAGCATTCGAGAAGGCATTACTAAGTTTTTCTTCGTTATTAGCTAATAAATTATTGAGTCTTATCGATGTTCCCTTAAATTGTTTAACACTAACGCTTAAATCTTTAAAAATAGAATTTAGATTATTTTGACTATCTACATTCAAAATATTATTAACCGAGGTTAACAATGTATCTGCATCTGTTATAGCAGCTTCGAGCTTGGCCTGCAAGGGAGCAAGTTTATCATTTACCAACTCAAGCAAACCAGGTTCTAATCTACCTGGTAAGGTATCCCCATCTTTGGCTTCAAGCCCTTGTTCATATGTAGGAATGATGGCAAGAGACTTGCCTCCTATCAATCCCCCACCGTATACTTTTGCCTCACTATTTTTTGAAAAAGCGAAATCACTATCAACATTAAACTCTACTACCAAATTACCTTCGGTATCAGCAAAACGGATGGCTACCACTTGTCCAACGACCAAACCGTTGATCGTTACAGGTGATGAAGGAATAAGTCCTTCTACATTTTTATAGACCGCGTATAACGTTCTATCGTTCTCAAGAAGATTTTTCCCTTTTAAAAAACTATATCCAAAAATTAAAAGTGCTATAGCACAAACAGCTAATATTCCGGTTTTGACTTCTCGAGTAATTTTCAAAATATATTTAATTTTAGGTCACAAATTTAGAATAAAAAATAGATTTCCCCTGATTATTTTTTAAGGAATTCTTAGTATTTATTAAGATTAGTTAGAAGATGTATTGGCTTTTAGTGCTTCTGCTAACGGAATTGATTCATTATTGCGAAAAGCTACAACAAAACTAGAGTCAAACCCTTTACCGACTGCAATTTCTCTAAGCTCTTGGATCAATGTATAGTTTGAAGTACTTCCAAAGTAATATTTATACAAATCACCTGTTTTCATCTTCGATAACTGATCTAAACCATTAAAATTAAATGGTTCAAGTTCTATATCTGTAGAACCTGCAGCAATTTGCACTTTAAATGTTACATCTTCATAGACTTTATCTCCTTTCATCTGAGCAGTAGTATTTACCAGCTCACTAGTCTCTTGTTTTGGTGCATAATATATAGCATCAAGGCTTTCTTTATAGTCAATTATAGAAGTTGTTATTGATTTTGCCATATTCTCTTGTCCCTTTTTAGAATTTAAGTACTTTCCTTCACTATGATTAGTTAGAAAACCAAGTTCGATAAGAACACTTGGCATATACGTTTGATGCAACACAACAAAACCAGCCTGTTTTACTCCTCTACTCTTTCTTTCTAACGTCTTTTTAAATCGATTTTGTACAAAACTAGCCAATGTTAAACTTTGATCAAGGTATTCTTCTTGCATTAAAGTGAGTCCTATAATAGACTCTGGAGAATTAGGATCAAAACCATCATAATTAGCCTCATAATTATCCTCTAACAGAATTACCGAGTTCTCATTCTTGGCTACATTAAAATTCTCATTATTAGCGTGTAATCCCAAAACAAATGTTTCGGTACCATGCGCTTGAGAACGGTGCGAATTACAATGCACAGAAACAAAAAGATCTGCATTTGCCTTATTGGCAATTTTTCCTCTTTCATGCAATTCTATAAATTCATCAGTTTTTCGCGTATAAACAACTTCAAACCTTGGATCTTTTTCCAATTCCGCACCAATAGCCAAAACAACATTCAAGGAAATTTCTTTTTCCTTATATCCATTTCCTCTATTTCCAGGATCGTGTCCACCATGTCCTGCATCCAAAACCACCACAAACTTCTTTTCATCCTGTAAAGCATCAGGCAATTGAAATGCGGATAGGACAAAAATTAAACCTCCAAGAAAAATACTATATGCTATATTTCGTTTCATTAATTAAAAATAATTTTATGGTATCCCTGAAACATTGTATTCATATTTCAGTTTTTAATAATAGATCTTAAAACGTATAAGGTTATGATTTATAAAAATAATTCTATCCCCTCTGTGTTTAAACGCTTTTGGGAATGTACTTATGACATAATTTTTTATTTTTTTATCAATTACAATCTAAGCTTTAAAAATATATGTAATTTTGGCACTTCAAAAACTAAGCCATAGTTATACAAAAATAGGATATAAACCATTGCAAACAACGGTACGATACATACTTTATTCACTAAGTTTTTCACTTTTTTGTATTTGTCAAATTACGGCACAAGAAACAAATAAGACTACAGAGGTACCTATTCCTGCCCAAAAAGATTCTATTGCAATAGATTCTACAAAAACAGTTACTCTTAATCCTGAAGAACTTATAAGCGAAAAAGCTCAGGATACCACCAAAAAAGATACGTTAGCTCCCGAGCCACAGTTTTTGACCGATAAAGTGGACTATAAGGCTACCGATTACATGCGATTAAGCCGTAAAGAGAACAAAATGTATCTTTATAATGAAGCCGAAATTATTTACGGGGATATGCAAATCAATGCCGGCTTTATTGTAGTAGATAATGAAAAAAGTGAGGTATATGCCTATGGTATAAAAGATTCTTTGGGCAAGTATACCCAAACACCAATATTTAAACAAGCGCAAAATGTGGTAGAGCCCGATTCTATTCGTTTTAACTTTGATACCGAAAAGGCCCTGATTTACAACTCCAGAACAGAACAAAACGGATTTAAGATTAAAAACGAAATCTCGAAGCGTGAAAATGATTCTGTTATTTATATGCGGAATGTAAAATTTACCACCTCAGAAAATATCGAGGATCCCGAATATTACTTCTACGCAAGGCGTATAAAATTTGTACCTAAAAAGAAAATTGTAACAGGATTAGTCAATATGTTTATTGCAGATGTCCCTACTCCTTTAGGATTACCTTTTGGCTATTTTCCGCTTTCAGAAGATAGAACTTCAGGGTTTATAATTCCCAATCCAGGAGAAGAAAACAACAGAGGATATTTTCTACAAAACGGAGGATATTATTTTGCAATTAGTGATTATGTAGATCTAACACTGCTGGGAGACTACTACACTAATGGAAGTTATACCTTTGCTATAGAATCTGCCTATGCGTTACGATATAAATTTAGAGGTAACTTAAGGTTTAGGTTCGAGAATAATTTGCAAAGTGAACGAGGGTTTCCAGATTTTTCAAGAACTACAACCTATAATATTCAATGGACGCATAGTCAGGACGCAAAAGCTAGCCCTAATTCTCGTTTTTCTGCTTCGGTGAATTTTGGTAGTAGCGATTTTTTTCAGCAATCTACAAACCAATTAAATACCGGTAACTTCTTAAATAACCAGATTAGTTCTTCTATATCGTATTCAAAAACAATTCCCGGTGACCCGCAAGTAAATATTAACCTGGCTGCAACACATAATTCTAATACGAATACAGGTATCGTAAATATGTCATTGCCAAACATGAATGCCAGTGTCTCTAGAGTTTTTCCGTTTGCTCCTAAGGTCGGTGTAAAAAAAGGAATTATTCAGAATATTAATACACAATACAATTTTAGAGGAGAAAATAGAATTGTCACTACCGATGACGATATTTTTTCCGCAGAAATGTTTGAAGGAGCCACATTAGGAATGCAACATTCTATTCCTGTAAGTACAAATTTTAAAATTTTTAAATATTTAAGTGCTACTGCAGGTACCAATTATCAGGAAAACTGGGTTTTTGAGACCATTAAACAAGACTATGACCCCGAGGCCAACAATGGTGCGGGTGCAGTAGTAAGAGATACCATTCAAGGTTTTGATGCTTTTCGTACCTATAATTTTTCTGCTAGTTTAGGAACCACTATTTATGGAACTTTCAATTTTAAGAAGGGTAAAAAAATACAAGCTATTCGTCATACAATGCGCCCCTCGGTAAGTTATAGCATTAACCCTGCTTTTGATCAATACTACGAACGTTTTGAAAATCCGCAGCCAGATGATCCTGATACCGAGATCAATGAATCAGAGTTCGAATATTCAAGGTTTGAAGGTGGTTTTTTTGGGGCCCCAAGCAATGTTTTCTCAAGCAGTATTGGTTTTTCATTAAGTAATAACCTCGAGATGAAGGTAAAAGATAAAGATACTACAGCCACAGAAGCCAAAAAAGTAGTTTTGTTGAACAACCTGAATTTTAGTACTGCATACAATATAGCAGGAGACTCTCTGAAATTAAGTCCGATATCGGTCACTGGAAATATTCCTATTATTCAAAATAAGTTGGATATTAACTTTAGTGCTCAATTGGACCCCTATGCTTTGGATAATAATAATCGAAAGATTGATGTATGGAACATCGAAAATGGCGGAAGTCTTTTTAGACTTACCAGAGCCAGTGCGAACTTCGGATATTCATTTTCTAGTGCAGATTTTGAAAAGGGCAAAGCAATTGAAGATCCTTTAAAAAATCAAAATCTTCGAAATGGTGGTCGGGCCGATGATCTTTTCGGGGGTGTAACCGATTTTGGTGAGGATCAATCCTTTGACAGAGACCGAAGTAAAGAAATAGACCCCGATACCAAGGATTATAATTATAAAATACCTTGGACATTACGGCTCGCCTACAACATAAATTACAGCAATAATTCCAGGGAAAATACGATATCCTCGCATTCGCTTCAGTTTTCTGGTGATGTTGAAATTGCTCCGCGTTGGTCGGTCGGAGTCTCTTCGGGATATGACTTTGCAAATCCTGGATTTACTTTTACCAACCTCAGGTTCCAGCGGGATCTTGAGAGCTGGACTATGAACTTTAACTGGATACCCTTTAGCGAACGTACTTCATGGAATTTCTTTATAGGTATTAAATCCTCTGCACTTAGCGATATTAAATGGGATAAGAGACGTGAACCCGATAGACAACTGTAAAATAGGATTAAGGTTTGAGGTAAAATTATGAACTAAATATAGCAACACATGAAAAAAATTATTACAACTTCGAAAGCCCCTGCTCCAATTGGCCCCTATAACCAGGCTATCCTAAACGGAAATACATTATATACCTCTGGACAAATTGCTATGAATCCTGAAACAGGAGAATTAGTACTTGATGATATCAAAACTGAAACCGAGCAGGTAATGCAAAATCTAAAAGCGATCCTTGACGAAGTCGGAATGACCTTTGAGAATGTAATTAAAACCACTATTTTTCTTAACAACATGAACAACTTTGCCCAGGTAAACGAAGTTTATGGCGCCTATTTTAATGAAGATACCGCCCCTGCCAGAGAGACTGTGGCGGTGGTCGCTTTACCAAAATTAGTTAATGTAGAAATCTCGGTCATTGCAGTTAATCAGGTCTAAATTCAACATACACACTCAAAATAAAAACATCATTTTTTCGTTAGTAAGCTACTAAACCTACTAGTAAAATGGCGTTTAACCCACACATTAATCGATCTTTTTGCTACCTGAGAAGATCGATTTTTTTATGCTCAATATTGATCTTTACCCTAGGCTGTTCTTCAGACGACTCTGATGGCGATAGAAATGATGGTAACGAAGACCCTAATCTCGAAAACATAGTTTTTACCAATACTACCACTGCTACAGATAGCAATGGCAATACTTATGAAGTAGGTTTTAACCAAGTTTCCTCTATTAATCAAGATCCTTTTATACGAAAGAAAAATCCTGTTGGCGAAACGTTGTGGTATGTAGAACATGAAAAATCTGAAGTCGACGGAAGAACTAAGATGATACTAATTGATAGTAATGACACTCCCTGGGTAGTATTTACGGTAGTGGGTGGTAGCAATAACCCTACCTATATCACTACCCAAGAGGTCGAGGATGGTGCTTTCTCTAACGTATATCAACGAAATTATGGTAATGGCGGCGGACCCAAAGTATCAATTATCGCCAAGCTAAGTCCTGATACAGGCAAGATCCAAAAAGCCACGTATATCATAGCCAAAAAAAATGATGGCAAGACCAATGGTTTTAATATACAAGAGATTGGTATCAAAAATCAAAATATAGTCATACTGGTAGAATCTGTGGCCTGGCCACCAGGAACCGGAACCACTTACCAAAGATTTCCAGGCATTACTGATGCCGATCGCATTGATGGAGTATTTAAAATGTACTACGAAGTAAAAACCGATCTTACCGAAATTGTGGATGCTAGGATTTTAAGAAATTAGAGATATCCAAGAACCTACTCCATTTGGTCATCTGCGGTAGGGCCGAAAGAAGGAGGAACAGCAATATCTAATAACCTGAAATACACTCCCAATTGTGCTCTGTGGTGAATAATTTGTCCCAACGCATGCCGAATTACTTCGTATTTTGTAAATACCCAATACACCTGATCCCCACTACGCATCGTCCAGTTGGGTAGTAAATCATCTTCTTGGGCATTGTTCAGCCTTGTTTTACCTTTCTTGTACGTTTCCTCCAACAGATCCAACAGCTCTTTGGTACTTTTTACCGGGGTTGGTTCATACGGAGTTTTGGCAAAATCAAGTTCGTTGGTGGTGAGTGCAGTATCGATCCATCCAGGTATTTCGGCTAGATGAACTGCCAGTAATTGCATCGACATACTTTTTTTGTGTGGTTTCCATCTTAATTTATCATCTGGTACCAACTCTAAAAATTTTCGTACAGTTGCTACTTCGTCATCTAATTCTTTTACTAATAACGGTATGATTTGCATGATTTATAGTTTTAAAGATTGTTTACTTTAAAGATACCACAATCCAGCTCACCAACTTGTTGTCGATTTCTTAAAAATAGGAGAAATGCACTACAGTAACTTGAGTTCGGTATAATATTTATTGATCATCTGTTTTTTGTAAACTTGATAAGCCTCTTCTCCCTCTGGGAGAAGGCTAGGATGAGGATTTTTCATAGTGGTCACCCTCACCTTAATCCTCTCCCAGAGGGAGAGGAAACACCATATACTTTTTAATAACACTGCTTAATACAGATTTTAAATTTAAATTATATCAAACTCATGTTATATCATGCCTTTACTACCCTCGTCTTTGATAAGGTATCGTGCCATCCCGGACCATCTCCCAAAAACGAAAATGCATCAAAAGGTATATAACGACATAAACTACGTAGTAGGATCCTAGTAGCATCAGGAGTATTACCCTCTTCATCAACCACCTTGGTCCCTGTGATTAATTTACCCAAGGTTCTACCCGTGATCATCTCAAAAAGGGTATAATAAATCATACCAATAATCATCCCAAACACATAATCCATTAATCGTCCTCCTTGCTCTAGGGTAGATACAGTATCAGGAGATACCAATGCCCATAACACACCAATCACAACACCAAAAACTAAGATAAATATATAGTCAATCAAACGATTAGCAAATCGTGTTCCCTTGCTTACCTCGTTATTATAAATTGCACGCGTAGCTACAACTGCTGTTGCTTTTTCTTTTAGCGCTACATCTTCGTCAAACGAGGGACAAGTCTCCTCAAAATCGGCTACGACATTTCTAAGGCCACAGATTATCCCTTGTTTCATATCAAACTTTTGGTTTTTGCAGATTTTGCAAAATTGTAGTTGTTCTTGTCTGTTCATGATGGTTAGTTTATTTTACTGGTTGTCCGTGTAGTATGAATTGAGTTGGTTACTTATTTTTTATTTTTTGTTGGTGCAGACACATAAACTATAGCTTTTTACTTTATCGTTGGCGTACAGATTATAAATTCAACTTACTAGATTTAATCAAAGTCTTACAATATTTGGAATAGCAGCACATAAATTCATTAAAAACAATACTTGTACTATAAAATGATAAAGGCTCCTCTTATAAAGAGAGTTTTGTGTGAGAGATCACGAATCTAAGTAATTAATTCGAAATGGGTTTACGGATCTCCGTAAGGGATGCAGGGGATTTTTCCCCTGTTGGGGGCTTGTACCCCTTACTATTGCTGGAAAGAAATTCGATGAAAATTGTTGATGAAAATTTATAACTGTGAAAAAAACATCTCCCTAACCCTCTTCAAGGAGGGAATTGATAGGTTTTTCTATTGTTTGTTTTCGTGACGGTACACTTCGACTACGCTAGCTCACCCATCGAGCACCTCAGGGTTCGAGTATACTTCAGCAAGCCTGTGCTGAGCGTAGTCGAAGTGCTCAGTATGACACCTCAAGGTTCGAATCAGTACCGAGGGCTGAGGCTCTCCAAGCCCAGAATTGTTTTTCCATGAACAGCATAATCAAAATCCGGTTCTCGATACATTCACCACAGACGAAAACTCAAACTGACGCATTTTGATTATATTCAATATTCTAAATACTCCGTACTAAACTCTAACTACTAATTTACGTTGAAAGTATATCAGAAATACGAAGCAGTTCTTTGTTGACACCATGATCTTCTTTTAAACCCTTTTCAAAACTTGTCATTTTTATTTCATTATTGAGTAACCCCACCATGACGTTTTTTTCGCCATCCAATAATGATTCAACAGCTTTTACACATAATCGACTTGCTAAAGTTCTATCAAAACAGGTAGGAGAACCCCCACGTTGAACATGTCCCAACACGGTAACTCTTACATCATAATCGGGCAGGTTTTCTGTAACGTAATCAGCCAATTCGAATACATTTTTACCGATTTTATCTCCTTCGCTTACGACTACGATACTTGAGGATTTTCCAGATCGTTTACTGCGTTTCAATGATTCCAACAATCGGTCGAGTCCCATATCTTCTTCTGGGATCAAGATTTCTTCGGCTCCTGCGCCTACTCCGGTATTCAGTGCAATAAAGCCAGAATCACGACCCATCACTTCAATAAAAAATAAGCGATCATGCGAACTTGCTGTATCCCGTATTTTATCAATGGCATCAATGACTGTATTTAATGCAGTATCATATCCTATGGTATAATTAGTACCAGCAATATCGTTATCGATTGTTCCAGGTACCCCAATCACCGAAATATCATATTCTTCACTAAAAATTTGTCCGCCCCTGAAGGTTCCATCACCACCAATCAATACCATAGCATCAACTTCTAATTCTTTGAGATGCCTGGCCGCTTTTTTTCTTCCCGCCGGGGTTCTAAATTCTTCTGATCTGGCAGATTTGAGAATGGTGCCCCCACTACTTATAATATTGCGCACACTACGAGCATTTAGGACGCAATGATCGCCTTCGATCATTCCTTGAAACCCTCTATAAAATCCTATACATTTTACATTATAGTAAGCACAAGCTCTAGCTACCGCACGAATAGCAGCGTTCATCCCGGGAGAGTCTCCCCCTGAAGTCATTACACCAATAGTTCTGATCTCTTTTGCCATATAGTATTGTTGTTTAGTTGGTTATTAATGTTTTATAAATCATATATTGCTGACATCAAAACCGTGAATTTGAATGGTATAGCAAAGTACTCGAAAGTTACTTATTCTTTTCTGTAAAGTTAATAAAATCCGGAGGTTCGATTTTAACTGTATCCTTAGGTTTTATGATCGAATCTTTAACTTTTTTGCTTTTGAAAATTTTGTTATAAAGTTCATTAAAATTATCAAAATCTACAGAATATGAGAGTCCCACTCCTTGCTCATATCCTTGATTTGCGGTACCAATAAACTGTATTTCATCTTGGCGGTTAAAAATCTTTCCGCGTAGCGTGCCCTCTTCATTAAAAAGATACTCTACCTCAACATCACCAACTACAGTAGATTCATTAACTCCGCCAACGGGCACTCCTACCCGACCATTAATCAAAATGCGATTATTAATCTGTGTAGAAAGTGTAAGACCAAATTGATCGTTATTTTCCTGATCCAGTGTTCGAACTCCTTGTACATAATTTAATCCAACCTGAAATTTATCATCCTCATCAGAAAATATTCCATTAAACAGACTCGATGCACGCTCTGCCACTAAACCTCCGGTAATTGCACCGGTATTCAGTGATCCATTATAAAATTGCCCAGAAGACACTAGGGACAATGCCTGCAATTCCATATTTGATTGATCACTAAGTCTGTAATCTAATTCACTTTTTACTACAGAACTTAGGTTGGGAAACTCAATGTTAAAATTAATGTCTGGTTGTATAAGTTGTCCTCGAAGGTCTACGACCACCTCTACAGGGATTTCGCGATTAATAGAAGCACTTTCAAGCAAAATTGCAGGGTTTGCTTCAGTTTTATACACAGCGCTAAGGTCCAATACCGCTCTAGTCGGGCTTCCGTCCCAATTAATAGTTCCCCCATCGCGCACCGTAAATATTTTTTCTACAAAGGCTCCGTATCTAAAATTATAACTTCCTTCATACGCCACAAAATCCCCCCACATGTTAAATTTACCGTTGGTATTGATTTCGATAAGCAACGTACCCGCCCCACGACCTTTTAATGTACTTCCTGTATTTTTATCAATTACAATTTCTACTTCAGCATTATCATTTACATCCAGTTCGAAATTAAGTTCAAGTCCTTTTATATCCTCTAACTCAATCTCTTTTCCTTCTAATCGGGCTTTCTTTTCTTCGGGACTTAAGAAATGGATATATGAATTGTCTCCTATTGATTCTGTTTCGTTTAGCGGAATTTTAAAAACTGTTCCTTCTTCGGTGGTCGCATTAACATCGATTACCAATTCATCGGTAGGGCCTGTTATTCTAGCCTCGCCACTTATAAATCCTGTACCGTAATACAAAGATTCTTCATCTTCTTCGGTATCAAGAACCAGTAGTCGTTCATTAGCAAGAATCTCTAATCCCATATCCCATTTAGAAAAACGACGATGGGCAATATATCCTTTAAGAATACCTTCGGTATTATATTTGGTATCCCTTATATTAATGTTATCAAATTTGAACTGTTGTTTATTTAATAAGACTCTTGAATTATTTTCAAAATTTAAGTCCACGTTCAAGTATGGAAATGTAAGTCCGACCTGATTTAAATTCAGATACCCATCAATTGAAGGATTTTTATAATCTCCAGAAACTTTAGCCTCACCTGAAACGAACCCCCTCATATTTGAGATGACGACTCCTCCTAACGCACTAAACTCTGAAATATCGAACTTATCAAAATCCAAATCAACATCTATTGACGAATTACTTTCTGAAACGTTGATCGCACCTATTGCCGATAGAGTGCGTTGACCTTCATTATTAATAAGTCGCGTGTTTACATTATATTCAGTAAGATCTGCATTACCGGCAACATCGAGTTTTAATGTTCCTAATGCCGTCTGATTTATGGCCAGGCCCTCTACTTTAACAGTAGAGTTAGGAAAATAAGAGCCCTTTTCCTGTAGTATAGCCAGTTCACCGTTTACTGTACCCTCAAAATTTAAGCTATCTATTCTGGGCGTAATTTTATGGAGATCCACCTGATCAAAAGTCGCTTTGATATTCTTATAATTCTCACCTCGGGTTACACCATTGATTTTTATCTCTTCATCCTGATATGTAAGAATTACAGATTGTATATCTATGTTGTCGAAATCATTATCAAAAATCACCTTATTCTCATCCTTATTTTTTTCACGATTTGCATACCAGGTATAGCCTTTATAGGTGAAATCTGATTTTCTCAACCCTATGACCGAATTATTTTCTTCATTAATCGTATGATAAAACTCAAGGTTGAAGTTATCTACATTATTTTTTCCACCTTTAAATTCTGAACGCATAAATAACGTATCCTTTAAGGTCACATTAATCAAACTAAACTCTGAAGCATCATAAAAGTTTGTATCTATGCTATCAATAGCCACATACGTATTAAAAAGGGGATTTTTATTATCTACTTGAATGTCAATGTCTTCAAAATAGTTTCCAAAGGCTGTGATTGATGGAGATTTGAATGTAAGTTTAAATTCTGATTCATTACTTTCTACCCTTCCTCTAATGAATGTTTTAGGTTCAAATTGAATTTCGGGAAAGAATACATCTACAATTTTATTATAGATGCTAAAATTAAACTCCATAAACTCATCGTCTGTAATTTCGGTAGCTTCAAAATTGGTATATAAACTACCTAAAGAATTCCTAAACAAATCATAGACATTTTCAACTCTAAAAATTCCTTTAACGCTTCCTTCTACAATGTCTGGACTATTAATGGTAACAGTTCGCACTCTATCGTCATCAAAACTAGAAGTAATGTCAAAATCTTCAAAATAATATCCAGCATTTTGATTGGTATACAATGTTTTTGCAAATGAAATTGTTCCAAAGGCATCGTTTATACCAGTACCTTTCATATCCATATACACATCACCATTGAGAATTGAAACGCTATCTCTGGTAAAAATGTTTAGCTTATTTAGATCTAGGTGGTCTACATTAGCTACAAAATCATAATTATTAATTTCTTCAGACAGATCTGCCACACCCTTAAAAGTGAACCTGGCATTTGGATCACGAGAGCTTAAATCACCATCGAATACACGGTCTTTGAGATTTCCTAATGCCTTCATGTTATTATAGGCATAACCATTAACCTCTAATTTATTTATATCCCCCTCGATCTTAGTATTTAAACTTCCCAACGTAAAACCACTACCATCTACATGAATATCAAAAGCTGAATTTCCTATTGATTCTTGTCCCAATAATTGACCCAGGTTAAAATTACTGGAAATGACATTTCCGTTATAAGTAGATTTGGTTAGGTCGTCCAGATTCTCTAATAAGACAAACGCATTTAATTTTCCTAATTGAGAGAAGAAATCCATATCTACATCTACAGCTTTGGTAGTTACTGTCGCATTGCCTATGGCCATTACACTACCAAATTGATATAATTGCTTTGGCAAAGCATCGCCCAAAACCATTGGCAAGAGGTTAATCAGATCATAATAATTGGTGGTTAGGTTATCAAAATTGCCATCTAATCTAAACTTTGAAGCATTAGCTACTGCGTTCTGAATTCTAATATCTCCCTTTATTGAAGTTCTATCAAGACCATATATATTTGCATTAATCACTTTGAAATCATTAAGAATACCATTTATAGAAGTATTTCGTATTTTAAACTGCTGATTTTTACCAAATTCTTTATAAAAAGGAATCAAATCATTTGTTGATATTACAGCTCGGTTAAAAATTGCAGTAATGTTAACTTTATTTTCAAAATCACTTAACCCATCTACCTCATAAGAAAATCGTATATCACCTTCTACCTTAGAATCGGGTGTTTCAATACTCAATTCCTGAAAATTCATTTCTTCGGGCTTAACAGAAAAACAAGTTTGCAACTTAGAAACTTTTAAGCCTCTTTTATCATCAAATCCCAAGCTGTTAATATTTACGTAGACATCGGGACCATCTACCATTAAATTTTCTGCATCAAGCAGGATATTAGAATACTGAATAACGTTTGGGTTATTTAAATTTTCGTTTATGAAACTATATCGTCCATTATTAATAAATATTTGTTCTGTAGTGAGAAGAAACCTTTGGCCAGAAGGAGTAGCATTGTCGTTGTCGAACTTGCGAATAAATGTCATAAGATTAT
This sequence comes from uncultured Aquimarina sp., assembly GCA_947500845.1. GTDB lineage: Bacteria > Bacteroidota > Bacteroidia > Flavobacteriales > Flavobacteriaceae > Aquimarina > Aquimarina celericrescens. Next base: position 315,977 of record CANMTP010000001.1, on the reverse strand, counting down.
CACTAGTTTCATTCTTATAGACTTTCATTTTGAAAGTAAGATCTTTGATAGAAACATCACCTAGCTCTGGTCTGTTATCAAGCACGTCATTCATACTGCCTATTGAAGTTCTAATACTGGACGCATATAGTAATGTATCTTCATGATGATCTTTTATAAAAACTTCTTTAAGCCTTATGCTTCCAGCATAAGTCAAACCAATACGATCAATATTTATATCAACTCCATATTCTGAATTTAGATAACTCGTCACTTTTTTACCAAGAAAAGTTTGTACATCAGGTATAGAAAATGTGACCATTATAAAAGCAGAAAGAGATAAAAGGACAAGAAATATCCTTAACAATATTTTCCTTAATTTTTTGATACGTTTTATTGTTTTAACTTTGTAGACAATATTAACAATTTCTATGCCCTTTTCCTCATAATGAATCCACAAAAAATATACATTCTTGGTATTGAGTCCTCATGTGATGATACCTCTGCAGCTATATTATGCAACGGAAAAGTTTTATCAAATGTTGTAGCCTCTCAAAAAATACACGAACAATATGGCGGGGTGGTTCCTGAATTAGCCTCGCGGGCGCATCAACAAAACATTGTCCCGGTGATCGATCAGGCCATTAAACAAGCAGGGATTGAGAAAAAAGATCTAAGTGCGATCGCTTTTACTCAAGGTCCGGGATTAATGGGCTCTTTACTGGTAGGCACGTCTTTTGCAAAGTCTTTGGCTCTTGCTCTTGATATACCGTTAATAGATGTACACCATATGCAAGCGCACATTCTGGCACATTTTATAGAAGAAGATGAATTTGAACAACCAGAATTTCCGTTTTTGGCTATGACCATAAGTGGTGGACATACACAAATTGTAAAGGTAAATGATCACTTTGATATGGAAATTATTGGAGAAACCATCGATGATGCAGTTGGTGAAGCTTTTGATAAAAGTGCTAAAATATTAGGATTACCTTATCCTGGCGGACCTCTGATAGATAAATATGCGCAATTAGGAAACCCAAAGGCATTTCCGTTCCCGAAACCAAAAGTTGGTGAGCTTAATTTCAGTTTCAGCGGGCTCAAAACATCGGTACTTTATTTCATCCAGAAAATGGTGAAAGAGAATCCGAATTTCATTGAAGAAAACCGCGATGATATTTGTGCTTCGCTTCAATACACCATCATCAACATACTAATCGACAAACTAAAAAAAGCTTCTAAACAAACTGGTATTAAACGCATTGCGATCGGTGGTGGAGTCTCGGCAAATTCGGGTATTAGAAAAGCGTTGAAAGAAGGAGAACAAAAATATGGCTGGAAAACTTTTGTTCCCAAGTTTGAATATACAACAGACAATGCTGCTATGATTGGTATCGTGGGGTATCTTAAATTTTTAAAGGGTGATTTTACTAATATGAGTGTCGTTGCTAAAGCCAGAGCCAAGTTTTAGTTGGTTGATGGAATTTAAAAATTGTTTTTAATCTTTTTGGGCTTTGCGTCTTTATAACTTCTATAATTTTAACTACTACCTACTGATGACTCAATACTAATAAAAATGCAATTATTCTATAACCATACACTTACTGAATCTAGTACCGAAATAAAGTTCTCAAGAGAGGAAAGTAAGCATATTGCCAAAGTTTTACGTAAAAAAGAAGGCGATATCTTATATATTACCAATGGAAAAGGTATTTTGTTTACTGCAAGGATTACATTTTCTAATCCATCCCAATGTCATGCAACCATTGATGCCTATGACACCCAACCAGAAAAGTCATATACCTTGCATCTTGCTGTTGCTCCTACCAAAATGAATGATCGTTATGAATGGTTTTTGGAGAAAGCAACAGAAATAGGTATTGATCATATCACTCCCATCATTTGTGACCACAGTGAGCGAAAAGTTATAAAGGCCGAGCGCTTTGAACGTATTCTACAAAGTGCAATGAAACAATCTCTGCAATCATATTTACCCCAACTGAATCCTGCAGTTTCGTTTTCTGAATTTATAGCACAGGAACATACCGATCAATTATTGATCGCGCATTGCGAAGAAACCAAAAAACAATCTCTAAAAGATATTCTTCAACCAAAAACCAATGTTACTATCCTAATTGGTCCCGAAGGTGATTTCTCGACAAAAGAAATTGAATTGGCATTATCTTCAGACTATACACCAGTAACTCTAGGAGACACAAGATTGCGCACTGAAACAGCCGCCATTGTTGCGGCACATAGTGTTGCATTTATAAATGAATAGTTATTTATTTTGAATAAATTACCTCAGGGCAAGCCCAGAGGCATTCTTTAGAAACAAATTTTTAATTTCGAGGAAAGCCTCCGGGTATTATACCCTCTGGCGGCGCCAATAAAAAACTGCCACATTTCGGTTTCCCTGAAGTGACAGTTTAATTTCCTATAGTTTGAACCCCCGTCTTTTTCTATTCTTTTAGAAATTTCAGGATATGGGTTTTACCATTTTCGGATTTTAGTTTTACAATATAAACCCCAGGATTTAAAGATTCTGTAGAAATTACAATGTCTCCTGTTTGACTTACATCATTATTTCCAACAACCTCTTTTCCTTTCATATCAAAGATTTTCATTTCTATTATTCTTGATACTTCACCAGTCCTGATGGTTAAAAGATTATTCACCGGATTGGGGAACAACTCTGCTTTTGGGTTCTTTTCGAGCGCTTTTATTTCTCCTGCTCTAAAACCACTTGCCGTACCACATATATCTTCTTTGAATTCAACTTTTATTACAGGATGCTGTATTTCTCTATAATCATCTACAAAGATCTGCTGTACACTGCGCGTTACGCATGGCTCGTGTTTAATTTCTTTGAGCTCTATTTCTTTTTCGCAAGGTGTTCCTGTTTTTCCTGTATCGGTAGTTTCTACAAGGTATTTGTCTATACCACCAGCACCAATAGAAGATGTAAATCCCGTAAAAGCAAAACCTTTATCAAAATCATCACTTACAAGCTCTATCCCAATTTCCGTTCCATTTCTACCATAATTACGAGCCCATAATAAGTTACCTCCACTATCGGTCTGAAACAACATCGCTTTACGAGTAGAAGAAAGATTATTCAATCCCACTATCGTATATAGCTGTTTTCCAGAGGCATCTTGGGTGACTTCAATCCCATATCCATATTCACCTCTTTCGGTTCCGTAGGTTTTCATTCCTAAAAAGTTACCTCCATTACTCATGTATAATAAGAATGCATCTTGCGAATTATTAATTCCGAAGCTATTGGTATATCCCGTAAGTACAAAGTCCCCATCTTTATTTTGCTTTACACAAGTCGCTTCGTTTCTGTAACCAATTGTCGGATCCAATTCGTCTGGATATCCAAGAATTCTATTCCATTCAAGATTAAGATCTGGTTTTAACTTCACTACAAATAGATCTGTTGGAGGATTAGTCAAAGCACCACTTCCACCACATCTTCTGTTGGTAGTAGACCCCGAAATAACATATCCGCCATCTCGGGTTTGTTCTATCCATAATCCTCTTTGATCTCCTTCGCCACCAATTACAGTAGCTCCTGTAAGGTTTCCTTGAAAATCGGTTTTTACCACATATATATTCGAACCTGGATATGCATTCCCATAACTTCTGGTTTCACCAACCATAATATAACCCGGTTTTCCATTTTCATCTTTGATACTTTGTACACAATGAAAGGTATCTAGTCTTTCTCCCCCAAAAACTCTTGAGAAAACAGGAAAGCCGTTAGTATCTACCCCTACGAGAAACGCATCTCCTTGCCCAGCTCCATAACTATATGTGATTCCCGCCGTAACGTAGGCTACAGGGTTATTAGGACTGAAATAATTCGATTGTCGAACCGAATTGAAATATTCGTGACTCTCACCTCCATAAACACGTGACCAAATCTGATTTCCGTTAAGGTCGGTCTTAACTAAAGTGGCTTCAAGACTGCCAATATAACTACGGGCGGTATACCCGGCTATTAAATATCCTTTTTCTACTTTTTTAAGCTGAGTAAGTGATCTCCCCATATCCGACGTTTCCGTTCCGTAAGAATGTTGAAACTGTGAAAAACTCATGTTCACCATAAAAAAACAGGCAATACAATAATAAATTGTTTTCATAATGATTTGTATTAAATTGGTTAATAAATGTGTTTTCCTGTAATCCTGTGCAGTTTACGCTTAGACAATCTGCAACGGTAGTTCGAAGTTTTTCTGAATATACAGAACGGGGTAAGTAAATGTTCTAACATTAACAATGTTGGAGGCTAAATAATAACATCCCTTTATAAGTTCCTAGAGGTATACAACTGATAAACAAGGGTTAAAGACCTACAACAAAGTAAGGTTTTACTGTAGCAACAACTCAATTAACGTATTCTTAAAGTATAGTTTACATCAGAAATCTATACCTTTACATATTTACAACCCTTAGTATTATGCCAAAGTTGATTTACTATATTTTTCCTTTAGTTTTTCTACTCGTGAATTGTTCTTCGAGCAACAATGATCCCGACACCTCTAATCCCGACAATAACCAAAATACAATTAGTGCTGTCGAATTTATCGATGAATTCGTTTTCCCAAATCAGGAGATCAATGGCTTTCCCATAGGTGGATTCTCGGGAATTGATTATCAAAACGGAAAATGGTATATCATCTGTGATACTTCTACTCCTCCCATACGTTATTATGAAGCCAATATATCATATACAAAAGATGGGTTTCAGGATATTGGTATTACAAACATGATCGAAATTAAAGATGCATCTGAAAATCCTTTGGAACAAGGTGTGGTAGATCCCGAAGCGATAAGGCTTGATCCAGCTACCAATACTATTTTATACACTAGTGAAGGATCAATAAATAATGGTATCGATCCTGCGCTCATAGAAATTTCTGCACAAGCAAATCAAATAAGAAGTTTTACATTACCCGATAATTTTAAGGCGAATACCACTGATGATACCTCGGGTCCACGACATAATGGTGTTTTGGAAGGGTTATCAATAAGTTATGACCAGAAAGGATATTGGGTCTCATTTGAACTGCCTCTTATTGAGGATGGTCCAGAACCCACCACCACAGATACCGAATCACCGGTAAGAATAACTTTTTTAAACAAAACAAGCGGAATTGCAGAACGACAGTTTGCTTACGAACTCGATCCCGTTGCGAGAGAAGCTATGTTCGGGACGTCTTTTGAAGTTAACGGACTCGTAGAGATATTAGAATACGATCAGAATAAGTTTCTAGCCCTTGAGCGATCTTTTGCCTCTGGTTATTTAGATGGTGGAAATAATGTAAAGATCTATAAAGTTGATGCTACTAATGCAACAAATACATTAAACATAAATTCACTTGCTACAGAGACGTATGCTAAAGCTACCAAAACCTTACTTTTTGATTTTGAAACCATTCGCAGTCAATTAACTCGCAGTACAGTGGATAATCTGGAAGGCATCACTTTTGGCCCGAAACTAGAAGATGGAAGCAGAACGTTAGCCGTCATATCAGATAATAACTTTAATTCGTTCTTTCCACAACTTACACAATTGATCGTATTTAGGGTGATGCCTTAACATATTATATTTTAAAATATCCGAATAATACACATAAATATAATTTAATATAGAAGATTTATAATTCTAGTGTTTTGCCATAGTAGACAACAAGCGCTCTCAGGCCTGCAGGAGATATTTTATAGTATGTAACGAGCTCTCGCAAGACTGCAGGAGATATTTTATAGTATGTAACGAGCTCTCGCAGGACTGCAGGAGATATTTTATAGTACGCAACGAGCTCTCACAGGACTGCGGGAGATATTTTACAATATGCAATGAGCTCTCGCAGGACTGCAGGAGATATTTACATCATTGATTTTCAATATTTTGGGCGATTTAGTAAATACATAGCATAAAACTTTTGTAGTGGGAACATTGCTGATGAAAGTAAACTACGTACAGGGCATAGATCGGTAATGAATTTTGATTTTATAGTAAGCCACAGAGTATTTAAATCTCGATTATAGAGTAAGTTCTGGTTATGCAATTATTACCGTTCCGCATAAGATCATCTCAAAAGATCAACTATCACTTATTCCATGAATCCTCAGATGTTTTTCTTTAAAACCACAGGAGCTACAAAATCTTGTTTGTATGAATTTAATTTTAGTACTTTTAGTCTTTATTTTAGATGTTGTACGAATGAAACTTACAGTATACATTTTCTTTATAGTATTTTCGACTTCAATTTATGGTCAGGACATAGCGGTTTTGCATTATAAAGGTGGTGGAGATTGGTATAGCAATCCAACAGCATTACCCAATCTTATCAAATTCTGCAATCAAAATATAAACACTGCTATGGGCGATAAACCAAAAACAGTAAAGCCAGAGAGTGTTGATATTTTTCAATATCCCTACATTCATATGACGGGACACGGAAATGTGTTTTTCACAGATCAAGATGCCGAAAACTTGCGAAATTATCTGCTAAGCGGTGGTTTTTTACATATTGACGACAATTACGGGATGGAGCCTTATGTACGTAAAGAGCTTATCAAAGTATTTCCTAATAAAGAGTTAGTGGAGTTACCTGCAACGCATCCTATTTTTTCTTACCAATATGATTTCCCACAGGGATTACCAAAAATTCATGAACATGATGGTAAGCGACCACAAGCTCTAGGAATTATTCACGAAGGTAGATTGTTATTATTGTTTACCTTTGAAAGTGATCTTGGCGACGGTTGGGAAAACCCCGAGGTACATAACGATCCGGAAGAAGTTCGATTAAAAGCTCTCAAGATGGGAGCTAATATCATTAAATATGCTTTCGAGAATTAATGAGTCAACAATTACATCACGATACAAATCGATTTACCAAAAAGAAATTTCCAATAACGTTGGTTTGTGATCACGTAAATTCTCCGGCAAATATCGGTAGTATTTTTAGAATTGCTGATAGCTTTGGTATAGAACGAATCTATTTTTGTGGTCAGGATATAACGGTAGTCAGTAAACGTATGCAACGTACTGCTCGCTCTACATATGAAGTTGTACCTTACCTACAGACAGAAGATATTAAGGAAGTCATTACAAAATTAAAGGCAGAAGATTATACAATTTTGTCCCTAGAAATTACAGAAGATAGTATTCCTGTGTCTGAATACCGTTTAGAAGCATCAGAAAGAATTGCATTGGTTATTGGAGAAGAGAATTCTGGCGTGTCTGAAGAAATCTTAAACGTATCCAAACAAAGTATTCACATAAATATGTACGGAAACAATAGCAGCATGAATGTTGCCACTGCAACTGGAATTGCTTTATACGAAATCACTAAGCAGTGGCTAGTGGCTAGTGGCTAGTGGCTAGTGGCTAGTGGCTAGTGGCTAGTGGCTAGTGAAATTAATCTAATTCTTTTGCCTCTTGAGCACTTCGTAATTTCAGAACTTCGTAACTTTGGTTCTTTGCGACTATGAAACTTAAATCATGAATTCAAAAATAATTGCATACGGAATTATTAGAGCAGTTGCTGTCATCGTTGGTGTACTGGGGCTATTGTGGTTTTTATATAAAATCCAGTCCGTTCTCATCTACATTGCATTTGCTTCGGTAATTTCTCTAATGGGAAGACCCCTGGTATCCTTTCTGAAAAGAAAATTAAAATTTAAAAATACCCTCGCTGTTGTTTGCACCTTATTGATAACAATTTTTCTATTCTTTAGTATTTTTACTTTGTTTGTACCCATCGTAGTAGAACAAGGACAGTTGATTGGCGAAATTGACGTTAATAGAATCGGTCATGACCTGGACCGACTTAATCAAGAAATAAGTGATTATTTTGATATAGAGAAGCTTAGCCTTGTAGAACTCATAAAAAAAACAGATCTCATGGAGGTTTTCGACCTTAAAGCTGTTCCTAATACCATTAATTCATTTTTAAGTGGTTTCGGATCTGTAATGATTGGATTATTTTCTGTCTTGTTTATTTCCTTTTTCTTATTAAAGGATAGCTATTTGCTAGAAAACAGCTTATTGGTGTTTGCAAAAAAAGAAGATGAAAATAAATTCATGCAGGCTTTCAACAAAATTAAAGATTTGTTATCTCGTTATTTTGTAGGACTATTGTTACAGATATTCATACTTTTTGTGCTCTACACTATTCTATTGCTCATTTTTGGAGTGAATAACGCTATTGCTGTTGCTTTGATTGCCGCTATTTTTAACCTCATTCCGTATATCGGACCATTGTTTGGGGGCGTTTTTGTATTAATTCTAGCCACTACAAGCAATCTGGGTTACGATTTCCCAACAGTAATATTGCCAAAACTCACATATATTCTTATTGGCTATCTGATTATTCAATTAATCGATAATTTCTTAAATCAGCCCTTAATCTTTGGAACTAGTGTAAAGTCACATCCATTAGAAATTTTTCTCGCAATCCTAATTTTCGGATTACTATTTGGGATCAGTGGTCTTATCGTTGCCGTACCATTTTACACTGCAATTAAAGTAATTGCAAAAGAATTCCTGTCTAAATATAAAATTGTAAAAACATTAACCAAGGATTTATAATTGAATTCTCTACTGCTACATAAAGAAGTACAAGCGTTTATTTTTGAGAAGTCTACAACCTCAATCGATCTAAGCAAATTAATATTAAAAGGAAGTCCTTTTAAGAATATTTCTATACATGAATTGGCACAACAAATAGATGGAAGGTTAAAAGCTAAGCAAAAACTCCCTTCCTGGTACGCCACAGAAAAAATCTATTATCCGCCTATACTCAATCTAGAACAAACTTCTTCTGAAGCGACTGCTGCTTATAAGAGCGAACTGGTTTCTGGGGATACTCTTATTGATCTTACAGGTGGTTTTGGGATAGATGATTACTTTTTTTCTAAAGAAATGAAACAAGTGATTCATTGTGAACTTAATAAAGAGCTAAGTAATTTAGCTAAGCATAATTTTGACATCCTTGGGGCCAGAAATATCCAATGTGTAGTAGGTGATGGTCTGGAAACTCTTAAAAACTACGACTCGTTAGACTGGATTTATATAGACCCTTCAAGAAGACATGATCGCAAAGGAAAAGTATTCTTTCTCGAAGATTGCCAGCCAAATGTTCCAGCAAATTTGCATACACTCTTCACAAAAAGTAAGAACATTTTAATTAAAACCTCACCGCTTCTCGATCTTCAGATCGGAATAAATACGTTGAACCACGTAAAAGAAATTCATGTCGTAGCTGTTGAAAACGAGGTAAAGGAATTACTATGGGTTGTAGAAAAAGGCTTTGAAGAAAATATTACGGTGAAGACAATTAATCTTTTAAAAAGTACCAGACAGGAGTTTGATTTTATCTTAAAAGATGAAGCGTTACAGCCTCTATATCTGGGAGCACCAAAATCATTTTTATACGAGCCAAATTCTGCAATTTTAAAAAGTGGTGGTTTTTTGAGTATTGGTAATCGTTTTGTCTTAGAAAAACTCCATATTCATTCGCACTTATATACGTCTGAGAAGAAAATAGAGTTTCCCGGAAGAAGTTTTGAAATTGTGTCTGTATATCCCTATTCGAAAAAAATCATTTCTAATACAGGGATTTCAAAAGCTAATATTACAATACGCAATTTCCCTGAAAGCGTATCTACGTTAAGAAAAAAACTAAAAATTGAAGACGGAGGCGAAAACTATCTGTTCTTTACCACAGATTTGGATAACAAAAAGATCATGATACAGTGCAAAAAAGTCAATACTAGCTAGTCTAAGACATTTCAAACGTTGAGTATGATTAATTGTATTTTGACTAACTACGTTTGACAGAATATCTTTATTAGGTTTTAAGTCTTAAAAAAGGTGCCTTTAAAAGACACCTTTTATCAATAAATTTATTTTAATTTTTTTAGCATTATATCACGCTAAATCGCTTAGTTTTTGTACCCTGATCAGAAATAACATAGATTAAATACGTGCCTACTCTCAAGTCAGAAGCATCCAACTGAAAATTGTTATGCCCAACATTCAACTTCCCAAAGTCTATTCTCTTAATCACTCTACCCTGAAGATCAAGAATTTTCACATTAATTTGCGAACCTTTATTTGATTCAATATTCAAATTGAGAGTAGTATTACTTAAAGGATTAGGATACACGCGTACCTCCATATTTTTGGTAGTATAGTTGGTATTTAACTTAGCCGATCTACAGCTAGCAGATGTAGGATCCCAGAACCATGTACTGATCACGGGATCATACCCTGGATTATCATGTTCACAAATATAATTGCTTCCATTATACGTTACTATATCACCAGTATAGTATTGAGTACCTGCAGACCATGCAGAACAGGCTCCTCCTCCACCAGAACCACCACTACAATTTTGAGAGGTAGGATCCCAGAACCAATGACTAATCACAGGATCATAACCAGGATTGTCATGGACACAAATATAATTGCTTCCATTATACGTTACTATATCACCAACATAATACGGTGTTCCTGCCGACCAGGGAGTACAAGAACCTCCTGATCCGCCTCCACCACCGCTTCCGCCATTCAATTTAGCATCAATCACATTAAGTAAAGAATTTGAAGGATTAGAGTGATCTTGATCAATGGCCCATATCATGATACCACCAATGTTTTCATCCAACGCCAGTTGTACTTTGTCTTCGATCAACTTCTTCGCATTATAACCATAACCGTTTGATTGATCACAGGTATTATTATTTGGATACACTTTGTTTGGAGCACTAGGGTCGGCAGCAACAATCTCTTTGTAAGCCATGGATCCTCCGCTAGAATTCCAACCGTAAAAAGGAAGTCCCAATTGCAGTCTGGAGCTAGATACTCCACGTCCCTGCCAGTAATTAATTGCACTGGCAGCAAAGGCGTATGTTGAATGGTTTATTCGAGGACTGGCATCATATGCCATAATATGTATATCATCCAGATACTGAAAAGCAGAAGATGAGAAGTGTTGCCCACGATAAGCAGACGCAGGAACTGCTGTAGAAAGTTCTAAGTTTTTTGTTGGATGTGTATTCATCTTGGCTTTAAGGGCTGCTAGTAAATTAACATATAGCCCTTGACTACCAGCACTTGGATATTCCCAATCCAAGTCAATACCATCCAGGTCATACTGCACAATCACATTGTACAGGTTGTTTACAAAATTTGTTCTGGCAGACCCTTGGGAGACCGCATTGAATGCTTCCGGATTGCCATCTGCAGCACAAGCACCAGACTGATATGCATAACTACAAGGAAACCAACCTCCAACAGCAAGAATAGCCTTGGCACCTTGAGCGTGAGCTATAGATACCATCGTACTAAGGTAACTACCGTCTATGGCATTTAACTTACCATCCAAATCGGGATGAATGGTTGCAAACGAATAAATGACATGGGTTAACTTAGAGGCTTGATCAGCTGTGACTTGTGCGCGCCAGCTTTGTATGTAGCCTACTCTTTTTTGTGCATATGATGACAGGGTAAACATTAAAGCCATCAAAAGAATCAATGGAAAAGTGTAGTAAAATTTTCTCATAATAACATGGTTTTTATAGTTAGCGTTAGAATATATTGAGTAGTTATAGGCACAAATTAGCAAGGCCAAGCATATCCAAATTATGGATTAAGTAAATAATACCATTTCTCACATGAAATTACCGTATAAAATTGTCTCTTTTGACTTGATGCTTCGTTATAAAATTGATCGATAGCTATGGCTATCCATAAATTTTTTGCCTTGCCTAAAATCAAAATAGTTCAATTCGTATATCAGTAACTTCATATAAGAACTGGTATAAGAATAAAAATAACCTAGAGCAAATTTGCCGTGTTTGAAATTAGTAATAGTCATTCATACAGTTATCTACTAATACTACTTATACTACAATATAATAGATAGGATGTATAAAAATTCTTTTTTTAGCTTAACGGCCATGATTTGTAGCTAAACTGTAAAAATTAGAAGAGTTATATTAAAAGCTTTAAAAGATGGAACTCAATCCTGAACTGGCTTTTTGGAAACTAAATGGTTATTTCCTAAAAATTATGGCAAGTGTTAACCGCTACATATAAAGCTAAAAAATAGTTTTTTTCTCTTTTGCCGAAGACTTTTATCGATAAGGATTAGGATATTTATACAATCAGGGTGTTATAAAAACTTCAGAATAGGCTATAAAACCTTCAATATACTCTTTCAATTCTGAAGATGTGATCTTTTCTACATTTTCTAAAATGAAATTTTTATCTTCTTCAATATTTTTATAATATCCAATAATTTTAGGAACATTCGACTGAATGCTTAAACGTATCATACGTAATTCAATATTATCCAGATCCAATTTGATCGCATCATCGATCATTTTTTTACCTTTATTGAAATAAGATAATTTACTAACAGGGTTCCATGAAAAAGAAGCCTTTAAAGCCAAGGCTGCGCCATGATATCCCTGATAAATGGCCTCCTTATTGTCAAGAGCTTTTTTGGTAAGTTTATAAAAATCTTCTGCATTTTCTTTTGATACATTGCAGACTTTATAAGATTCTCTAATCTCTTCCATACTAATTACTTCTGCACTCAAGTTAGTAAAAAATAATGCTACAACTATATATAAAATGTTCATCAATCAAGGTTATTATTTAGCCAACGAAATTTTAAGTAATAAATTATTCTTCTTACCGTCAAAAACTTCAAGAATAATATCTTTATTAGGTAATGTAGCCGCCTTGGTAAGCTCTAAGACATCTAATCGAGAATTTCTTATATCGCTTCCCGTTAAAATTGCTTCTTTGACGACTTCACCAGTAGCATCATCAATCACATAAGAAGTAAGATAAATAAACTCTTTTTTACCATCAAAATATCGTGTTGGAGTTTCTTCGAAAGATCGTTTAAGGTTTGTAAAATCATCGATAAAAAACAAATAATGCTTACCTGCATTCTTAAAACTTATGTAAGACATACTTCTTTTGCTTACAGTACCCATTTGCCACTTTGGAAGCTTGTGCATCCATACTATTTTTCCGCCGGCAGATAACTTAAAAGCAAAAATATCGCGATAGTAATATTTATAGGTTGTTCTTGATCCAGACGAGCTTGACGTTGTAAAAGCATCAACAAAACGTTGCTCTGCAAAAATTACGGTACTGCCATCAGGATTGAAAACCACATCATTCACTCTTAATTTTTCAAGGTCTTTTAGATCATTTTCTTTTTGAGTTCCTTCATTAATTCGTGCTTCTCTCTGGAGTACAAAATTTTGTATGGTTTCTTCAGGAATATCACTCTTGGATAAAGAAGCTATTGATCCATCACTAGCCAGCGTTGCCGTAAAAACTCCAGAAATCTCGGTTTTATTTGTATTACTCGCATACAATCCAGATACCTTAGGTACATCTCCTTTATCGAATTCTAGAACTCCATCAATGATTGACTGACCTGGAATATTAATTTTATGCTTGATCACTTCTTTTCCATTTTCGGTAATTTTAAATACTTCAGTTCTATAAGAGGATTCCAATTTATTCTTTTCCTGGGATGCTTCACTAAAAATAGAAGCAGTCATGTAAAAATTTCCTTTATTGTCGATCGCAAAATCTTCATTCTGAAGAATATCAGACGCATAAGGCATTGTCACTTTTCTTCTCCATAACATATTCAATCCATCACTAAAAACCGTGATCCCAATTTTATCAGCTTTATTGTCTCCTGTCTTAATGCGAAATAATGTTAATAGTTTTTTACCGTCAGGTGATTTTTTGAAAGCAAATTTATTGATGCGACCGCCGGCATCAAATCCGTAAGTACTTTTAAACCCAAAATCTCTGTCTATATTTTCTTTATCATTTATAAGTAGAATAGGTTTTTTTGCTACAATTCCTGTTGGCGAAATTTTTTGTCCATAAGCTTTATCTTTTGTAGAATAAAAAACGACTGCATTATCACCTAATTTCATTACCGATTGAAAATTACCCTTATCTTCGATAACCTGACGCATTTTTACATCTTCTACTAATTTATCAAGATTAAATCTCTGGATTGTCATAGAATTACGCCCCTTTTTAATCGAAACCAGACGATTTCCAGAAGCAACATGATAAGTACCAAGGCTTTTGATCCTTTTGTACTTCTCACCTGTTTTAAATTCGAAATCTTCCAGCAGTACTGGTTTTTGGGCAAAGGCCATACTGCTTATAAACAGGATAAAGAAAAAGACAGATTTGGTATTCATTTTCGGATAGTTTTTGCAAATACTCATAACAATATTTTAATAGGTCAATCGAATACAAATATATAAAAGCTTTCTTTGACCTTATTAACAAAGTTCATACCAATAAAAAAGATAAGAAAAATCTGATTTTCAAGTTTTTAAAAACACGGTCAAATCAAATAAAAAATAATGCTAAAAAAATGTTGCATTGTAGGCACATAAAAGCTACATTTGCATCCGCATTTGAAACACTAATGCAGAGTTCTTAACAAATTTACAGGAGAGGTGCCAGAGTGGTAATGGAGCAGATTGCTAATCTGTCAACGCGCAAGTGTTGCCCGGGTTCGAATCCCGGTCTCTCCGCATTTTTGTTTCGGGGTGTAGCGTAGCCCGGTTATCGCGCCGCGTTTGGGACGCGGAGGTCGCAGGTTCGAATCCTGCCACCCCGACAATTAAAATATATATTCTGGTCGCGTAGCTCAGCTGGATAGAGCATCTGCCTTCTAAGCAGACGGTCACAGGTTCGAATCCTGTCGCGATCACAGGAAGCCTTACTTTTTTGTAAGGCTTTTTTGTTCTAGAAATACTGCTATATCGATAAGAATTCAATCTTAAAAAACTCTTTCAAATCAAAATAAGTTTTTTTTTCTACGGGAAACCGTAAATATTTAAAAGGTTCTTATTATATTGTGCGTTATAAAAAGTAAAGTAAGGAACCCCTATCCTAAATGATTTTAAATTTGGATGTTTAACCAAATAACTCAAAAAAACATGAATGCTTTTTTGAGTTATTTCATTTGAAAAAACATCCAATATAATGGTTGATTTACATTAAATCGATTGTTATTCAGACCCTGCTTTTGTTGGCTCGCCAAAGTTTTACAATTGCGGGGTTGTTTTATTATAATTT
Source organism: uncultured Aquimarina sp. (assembly GCA_947500845.1). GTDB lineage: Bacteria > Bacteroidota > Bacteroidia > Flavobacteriales > Flavobacteriaceae > Aquimarina > Aquimarina celericrescens. Next base: position 300,829 of record CANMTP010000001.1, on the reverse strand, counting down.
TCTTTTCCCTATAAAAGACCTAGGTCTTTGGTCATTGCGATGAGATGAATTGCATTTTTTGCCTTGAAATTATACTTTAGTTTATTTAATCTTTTTTCTATAGAACTGATACTATTAGGTGAAATATGATTTTTCTTGAAATAGGCACCTATTTGTTCTTGAGTAAGGCCATCAGATAAATGCTTAAGCAATAAAAGATCATAGTCCTTAAGTTCAAACATGTTATTCTTACTCATTGCACTAGCCAATAATGGAGAAAGGAATGTATTCCCTTTATAAACTTCGGTTACGCATTGTACTAATTCATTTAAACCATATCGTCCTTTACATACATAACCATTTATACCATATTCATCAAAAAATGATTTTACTTTTGCTGGCCGATCTTCCATTGAGTAAATAATTACTTTTATATCGGTTTGTATTGCTCTTATTTCTTCTATTAACTGAATTCCTGAAACAATCTCTCTCTCTCGATGACTATCTTTAAACGAAAGATCTGTAATTAGTAAATCAAAAGGATTACGATCCCTTAAGGCTCTTCTAAATTTCAAATAGGCGTCATCACAATATTGCGCCTGTTTTATTTCTTTGACTCCTGTTCTTTCATGTAAAATATTAGAGATTCCATGATTAATACTCCCCAGGTCCTCTGCAACTAAAACTTTGTTGAACATAATATACTCATTATTTTTAATTAATTTGGGAAATGTATTCTGGCTTTAAAGCCTTTTCCCTCTTCAGAGTCAAAGATAAATGATCCACCAATAGTTTTTATACGGTTTTCCGCATTCTGGAGTCCGCTACTATAAATTATATCATTTTTGGCAACACCAACGCCATTATCTGCATAGCTAATCTCATGGGTTTTAAGTCCTTTTTTAAAGGTTACAGCAACTAAAGTAGCTTGGCTATGTTTTTTCATATTGACCATTAATTCCTGTATAATACGATGAATAATTATTTTTTTTTCGGGAGTTATTGATGACCAATGGATATCATCGATATCTTTTATAATAATCTTAGTTTCAAGAGATCCATAGCTACTTAGCATACCGCTAAGCTCATGCACAAAATCTTTGTTAATTTTAAAATTGCTATTTTCCCTGGAGATATCACGGGTACGACTATAAATATCCTCTAATTTATCCAACACTTCATGATCATTTCTTTTGTTTTGTATTTGTGTCATTACATGATAGACATCGTTTGCCAGTTCATCATGTAATTTTTTAGAAATTCGGGTTTCAGCATTAAAAACATCACGTATACGTTCTCTTTTATGTCGTTGTTGTAACAAGTACACCACAAACCCTGTAGAAAGTATTAAAATTATACTACCAAAAAGATAAATAATGTTTTCTCGCTCTTCTTTGGCTTTTTCTACTTCCAGCTTTGCTTTTTCTGTTTCAAGTTCTAAGTTTTCTGTAATCAATTTATCATTCTCATATTTGGTTACCGCATATATTTCTCTATTTCTTTGTGTAATATCGATTAGCTCATTATGTATTTTATCGTACACTTTTGCCTCATCATTGGTCTCTTCTTTTAACTTAAATATAAGACTTAGAGATTCAATAATTGATGTCAAACTATGCTGTTCTAATGCATACTGATAAGCAGATTCTGCATACTTCAAAGATTTTACTATATTCTTATCGAAATAATACTTGGCCAAATGAATATTATTTGCAATCAAACCTTGAACATCTTGTATTTCCTCTCGAAGTTTCATTGATTGAAGTAATAAAGTTTCCGCATTCCTATCATCCTTATCCTGAAGCCATTTTATATAGCCTAAATTACCTAATACCCTTGCATAGCTATTTTTGTTCTTTTTGATCAAGGAATCTAATGCTAATCCTGACAAAATTGATATTGCATGTTTGTATTTTTTTTGATCAGCTAAAATATTCGCTCTAGTGTTTTTTAAAATTTGAGTACCTCTATTAGTAGCATCTATTTTGAGCGCTTTTTCATTATATTCTATAGCTCCGATATAATTTTTTTGCTCTCTATTTGCTACAGAAATAATGTGATATAAACCTGCAAGGCTTTTTAAATCATTAGTGTTTTCAAGATATTTAACTCCATCTATGGCAGTAGTCTTACTTCCGGAATAATCGCCAAGTGTACTTTGTATATTTGCCATTTGTAGTAAACTTTTACCTGCAACCAAACTATCTTTTCTCTTTCGGGAAATTTTGAAAGCCTCATTGTAATACTGAAAAGCCTTAGTTGGTTTGTTATTTTTTTTATGATAAAACCCTAACTTTATAGAAGCTTTTAGCATATAAGTTGTATCCAAATTTTGATTTGCAAAGTCATACAATTGGTAAGAATATGCTATTGCGCTATCGAGCATTCTGGACTTACTTAAAAGCATTGTTTTTTGCATCAATCCATTATAAATTAATGAATCTCTTTCATAAAATAAAGCTTTCTCCAAAAAAGAAGAAACATATTTTAATCTTTGCTGGATAGATAAAGAATCTGATTTACTTAATTCATAACATTTAGAAATACTATCTAATACTTCTAGAGAAGGAGCTTTTACTTCTTCAGTTTGACCTAAAGTAGATAAAATACTAGTAAATAAGATAACACCCCATATAAGAAAGTAAAATGGGGAAGTGACGCGCCAAAGTTTCATTCCCCAAAATTACTAAATTAAATTTGGTCTGCACCGACCAAATTTAACAGACAAAATTTCTGAATCATTTAATTTCCTCCTTCATCTTCATCTTCATAATGTCCATCCTCTCCTGTTGTTGCAACTTCTTCTACAGAAAGTTCAACATTATCTGAAACACTATCTGCTGTGCAAGAAGTGAATGTTGTAGACATAAATAGGGCGATTAATATATAAAATATTGTTTTCATAATTTTTTACTTTTTTTGAATTTGACATAGAGGTTACCATCCAAAATTTTTGAGAAAATTTTGGCAACAGTAGCCGTAACTTAAAAAGGGAGTACTCCTTAATTTTTATGGAAAGCGGGAATCTGATGGATTAGTATTAGGCTACTTTCCAATGACCTTCAACTACTCGCTTACGGATTCCCGTAAAAACTTCGCTAATACATTTACTATGTTAGCAATGTCTAACTGGAACTAGTTACTATGTGAATTTAAGGAGGCTTTGCTGGTTACTCCATAATCGATTCCAAAGATTCCAAAGATTCCGCAGAAAGCTGTAAGATTCCAATAATTCAAAAAATTTATGGGACTAAAAACAAGTAGTACTTATCGTGATGAAATTCTAGAGAAGTACAAAAAGGAAAAAGGAGGAGAAATGAGTAGTTATCTTATCGAACCTACTCGCAAACAAATTAAAGAAGCCTGTCTTTGGCTACTAGACAAGCGAAAAGAAAAGTATGATGATCGTATCCTCAGTCGTTTTTTTAAGTTTAAAGAAGGCGAAAACAAGATGCATGCAATTGAGCGGGTTAATGGAGATAAGTTTAAGCCAATTGTCAATTTTTTGACAGGAGAAACAAAATCAACTACACCTGCTAACTTAGAATTAATTAGTTGGCTTATCGATTTTAGACCGCGACCCTTATCGGTGTATTTGGGATCTGCTTACGGTTCTAAGGAAGAAGTGGTACAGGAATACAACCACCAAAGAGATCAACTTTTGCATTTCAAAAAGGAAACTGAGCTATCTAAAATTCCGGAAACTCAGGTTATTCATGAGAATAATAAAAGTATAACTATTATATCTCAGATAAATCCTTCACTTAAAATTACGACTATAGTATCTTTATAATACTATGCAGAATGAAATGAACTCGGGAAAAGTTCATCATCAGGAATACAAAATAATTTGGGGGCTCATTATTAAACGTATAAGGTTAGTGAATAACTAATATTTTCATTTTCAAAGCGAAAAAAAAGACTATCTACTCTTCACTATTATCAAACTTTCGCTATTTTTTCTAACTATACTGGAATTTCTATATACTTTATTGAAGTATACAATACTCGACTTATACCTTTCTAGAACCTTATTAAATTAACTATTTGCCATGATTAGTATAGGTTTTGTATTACTTTTCATTCTTCTTATCTAAATATAATTGTATAATTCGAGCTATGTCTTTATGATCCAACCTTGTCCTATTAGAATTAATCCTCTGATTTTCATCTCTTATCCTTTTTCTTTTTTTCATTACTGCAAAATAAAAAACGCCCAACCCTAAAATTTGGTTGAGCGTTCTACTATTTTTTAAATCATAAAGAGTTAAAGACTATCTTAAATTTAGATTTATCATGCCATTTCTTTCTTTTTTTTATAATACACCTTATACCTCCAATAAGAAAGTGCTCCCAAAAGAATTACAAAAGCAACAGAATAATATACAGAATTAGGCGTAATCACTTTATCACCACTTGCATACGAATGTAGCCCTTTCAAATAAAAATTCACCCCAAAATAGGTCATTAGTACACTGTAAATTGCAATTACAGATGCCAAATTGTACCACCATCTACTTCGAAGGCCGGGTACTAGTCGCATATGAATTACAAAGGCATATACCATAATACTAACTAAAGCCCAGGTTTCTTTTGGATCCCATCCCCAATAACGTCCCCAACTTTCGTTGGCCCACATCCCCCCTAAAAAATTACCAATTGTAAGCATCACCAAGCCGATAGTAAGTGCCATTTCGTTAATAATAGTAATTTCTCTGATATTAAGGTCCATTCTTTTCTTATTCGATTTGGTAGTAAGGATCATTAACAATAAAGCAAGGATTCCCAGAATGGCTCCTACGAAAAAAGGCCCATAACTTCCTACAATAATCGAAACATGAATAAGTACCCAATAAGAATCTAAAACAGGTTGTAAATTGGCAATTGCAGGATCTGTCCAGTTTTCATGTGCAAAGAATAATATAATTGCCGCTACAAGAGTAGTAGCTGAGATGGTAAGATTACTCTTTCTACCGAAAGCTAATCCTATTGCCAAAGTAGCCCATGCTACGTAAATCATAGATTCGTAGGCATCACTCCAAGGAGCATGACCAGAAACATACCATCGTATTATTAATCCTGCCGTATGTGCTATAAATAATAAGACAACAAGTCCAATGGTTGCGTTAATTAATCCTCGAATAACTTTTGATTCTTTAAATATCCTGAAAATTACAAAAACCATTAATAACAATCCGGCCATCATATAATATCGATACAGCGTTCTGAAGATATCGTACTTGTTTAATGCTATTTCAGCTTTTATCTTCTTATCAGTCGGTAATACCTCACTACCAAATTTCTTCTGAAAACTTTTTATACTTACCACATATTGATCCGGCTTACTATAATCTCCAGTTTTTCTGGCCTCTTGTAATGATTGTCGATAAATAGGAATGATCTGACGTGTGTATACAGAATCCATTCCACTAAACTTGAATTCGTTTAATTCTGGGATAGAAACCCATTTATTCCCTTCATCACCAGGTACAGGAAATATTTTTAGAATTCCTCCGCCAAGTGCTTGATTCAGTAAATAAAATTTTTCATGAGTCTTAAGAAAGTCTTTTTCAAAACTACTTGGTGTATTTGTACTACTGGCACGCTCGAGATAAGGTGTCAGTTTGTAAGATCCATCCGGCTCTACAAGATCTATTAAGGATACTTTTTTTTCTGTTTTAGGAACGCCTAATATCTTTCTAATGCTATCATTCTTTCGGTCAATCTCAATGATAGGAACACTATACCATACAAAAGGATTTTCTATCATAGAAACAAATACCTGATCGGCGCTTAGCCCTTCATACGTATCCTTTTTACTAAGTTTACGAAGTAATTCGGAAGAAAAAGTATTTACAGGTTTCATTCTTCCTCGCTCATCCTGAATCACAATACTACCAAAATTGGCTGCATGTTCTTTACTAACAGCATTGGCTTTGATTACAGAATCTAATTGAGCTTTGGTAGGTAACGTTTGAAGATGATCTGTCTGATTAGGAAGCTCCTGGCCCATAGAAGACAACGAAATCATAAGTACTATCAACGTTACTAAATTTTTCTTTTTTGATTTTACTTTATTCAGCATTTTTTCTAAATCCTTGAATCTAGAGCCTTTCGTAAATAAGATTAACATCATACCTAAATACAATAGCATATACCCCGTATAAGTAACCAAAGTTCCCCAGCGATCATGATTTACAGATAATACTGTCCCTTTTTCGTCTGGATCAAAAGAGGCCTGGAAAAATCGATATCCTTTATGATCCAGTACATGATTCATATAAATGTCATAAGGCCTTGAATTATTTTCTTCGACAATATCCACTTTACTTTTAAAAGATTTGTAGACATTCTCGGTACCAGGATACTTTTCTGCAATAAAATCATTCAACTTAAGAGCAAATGGTAACTCCATTTGTTTGGATCCGTAAGAAAAATACATGTCTAATCCACCCAAAGATATTTTAGTCATATCATTGTGATAACCTTTCCCTCCTAATAATTTAACTTCTTTTGTTTCTCCATTAGTTGAAACATTAATAAACAAGGCATCTTGTTGTCCTTTATCTTTGATCTTTACAGGAACTACATCATATTTACCCGTAACTACGGGATCAGGAATTACAAATTGCATACCAGCAGTTTGATATAATGATCGAAGCATCAAAGGCTGAAGACTATCTTTGAAGACAAGACCCTGTTTTTGATCTGCCATTCTCATATAAGAGCCTTCGAATGGGGATTTTATAAAATATTCGTCATTGGTATAGGTAATATTGATCGCTCCATCGGTTGGTTTATTGAAAGCCACTAATACATTGTGAATGTTTGAGACTTCACCCTCCTGTAAAAAATGATCATGTCGATCACCATCTCCTGCCTCTACAATTTTGAGGTATCTATTACCATCTTCAGACTCGACCAGTCCCATCTCTGCTCCTTGTATATAGTTTTTATATTGAACTGTAACAGGTTGCTCATTATAATCTGTATCAATAGTAAAACTGTTATCGGTCGCCTCAGCTAACTCAAAATCCTTAGAAATTATCCTACGTCTGGGTTCTCCATTAATTTCGCCATCAAGGAAGATGGTTAAATATGTCTTTTCAGAAAGGAATGTTGAAGTTGTTTCACCTTCTCTTATAGGCATGACACCTTCATAACTGATATATCGAGTAATAAAAGCTCCTATAATAATAAGAATGAAGGATAAATGTAATAGTAGTGTGGCCCATTTCTCCTTTTTATAAAGTTGATACCTAACGATATTTCCACAAAAGTTAATGGCAAAAAACACCATTATAGCCTCAAACCACCAAGTATTATAAATCCATATTCTTGCGGCTGTGGTACCATAGGCATCTTCTAAGAAAGTACCTACTCCCATTGAAACTGCAAAAACTATAAATAAAATTGCCATTAATCGTGTAGAGAACAAAATGCTTGCAAACTTATCCTGCATAATAACCTTTCTTTTTTTGATCGGCAAATTTAGTGTTTTTGGTAGGATAAAGTAGCATCATTTACCTTTGTTATAAAGGTTTTAACAGAAGTGTTACTATTGTTTAATTTTTTAATGGAACTTGCTTATTTTAGCCAAATGATAAGAGTCGTAATTCTTGGTTCCGGAAATGTTGCTCAACACCTTTATGCCGGGTTTTTAGATCAAAAACATGCAAAAGTAATACAATGTTACAATCGTAAAAGATTACTATTTCATCCTGCACAAGAAGAAAACTCGATTACAGATGATATTGGTTCGCTAAAAGAGGCAGATATTTATATACTTGCTGTAAGCGATATTGCAATTACACCCTTATCGGCCCAACTTCCTTTTAAGAACAAACTAGTCGTTCATACATCAGGGAGTGTTCCTATGAAAGCTCTTTGTAATTTAAATAAAAGAGGTGTGTTTTATCCATTGCAAACATTTAGTAGGGATAAAAACATCGATTTTGATAGTGTTCCTATCTGTATAGAGGCTGAAGAAGAAAAAGATGTACATCTCTTAAAAGATCTTGCTACACCTTTATCATCCAAGATATACGAAATTTCATCAGACCAACGTAATATACTGCATGTATCTGCCGTATTTGTAAACAATTTTACAAATCATTTATTTTCGATCGGTAATGCTATTTGCAAAGAACATAACATTCCTTTTGAAATTTTATATCCTTTAATTCAGGAAACGGTACAAAAAGTAATACAAATGAATCCAGATCAAGCACAGACAGGTCCTGCCATTAGAAAAGATACCAAAACTATAGAGCGGCATTTGAATATCTTGTCAGATCCACTACAGAAAGAAATATATCAAACATTAACCAAAGCAATTCAATCTAAATATGGAAAAAAGTTATAAAGAATACTTACGACACATTACTACTTTTATCTTTGATGTTGATGGTGTACTTACCGATGGTATTGTAATTATAAACACAGATGGGGAGTTGCTAAGAACAATGAGTATTAAAGACGGATATGCATTAAAAACAGCTGTGCAACAAGGGTTTAATGTTTGTATTATTTCAGGCGGAAAAAATGAAGGTGTACGCCAAAGGCTAAAAGGATTAGGAATTACTGACATTTATCTTGGTGCACATCATAAAGTTGAACAATTAGATGAATACCTTGATATTTATAATATTAAGTCTGAAAATGTATTGTACATGGGTGATGACATTCCTGATATGCCGGTAATGCAAATGGTAGGGTTACCTACTTGTCCGCAAGATGCTGTGGCCGAAATTAAGGAGATTTCAAAGTATGTTTCATTTAAAAAGGGAGGAAAAGGATGTGTTCGGGATGTGATTGAACAGGTGTTGAAGGTTCAAGGAAAATGGATATCGGATTTTGATGCTGAAGCATGAGTAAGTTGATGATTGATGATTGATGATTGATGATTGATGATTGATGATTGATGATTGATGATAAAAAATACTACAAAAACTTAAACACTAGAAATTCATAACATTAAACTAAAATGAAAATAGTATTTGCTACAAATAATCTTAATAAAGTCAAGGAAGTACAGGCGTTACTTCCAGCCCAAATTGAGCTATTAAGTCTTGCAGATATAGGATGCGTCGAAGATATCCCGGAAACTTCATCTACTATCGAAGGCAATGCAAAGCAAAAAGTTCAATATGTCAAAAAACATTATGGTTATGATTGTTTTGCCGATGACACCGGACTAGAAGTCGAGGCACTTAACGGAGCTCCGGGGGTATATTCAGCCAGATATGCCGGTGACTCAAAAGATGCTAATGCCAATATGGATAAACTTTTAAATGAACTACGAGGAGAAGAAAATAGAATTGCTCAATTCAAGACTGTCATCGCTTTAGAACTAAATAATGAACTGATACCGTTTACGGGTATTTGTGAAGGAAGTATTAGTAACATTAAAAAAGGTGATGAAGGATTTGGATATGATCCCATTTTTATTCCTGATGGATATTCTAAAACATTCGCAGAACTCCCTTTGGAAGAAAAAAACAAGATTAGCCATCGCGGAAAAGCAGTACAAGAATTAATTGATTTTTTGAATCGTTAGTCTGCTCCTGGAAAAGCTAACATCTCTCCCATTCCAACGGTAAACAACCAATTACCATATATAGCATGTTCTACAGATACTAACGTAGTTGATTTTGTTTTTTGATAGGTATAAGCAAATAACATCCCTCCAATAAAAGTAAGTGCCTGAACCAAAAAACTTCGTAAGAAAAGATGGGCAAGCGAAAAAAGAATCGCATTGATAAAAACGAATAACCATTTATTTTTTACCAATCCCTGGTAACGCTCATAAAAAAAAGTACGATATATAATTTCTTGAGGCCATACAGACAAAAAGGTATAGATAAATAAAATCATTAACCATAAATGTGGTTTTTTTATCAAAACTGAAAATAATTTATCCGGTGCCACAAAAAGAACATATAATCCCGTTATAATCATTACTATGGCAAGCTTAATAATCGTCTCTTTCCAAAATGGCTTCCAATACATTTTATCTGGAAATCTCAATTTTAGGAGTCCTTTGCGTTTTAGTATTATCAAAATATAAAGAAAGCCTATTATAGTAAGTGCCATTTTAATAGCAATAGGATAACTGATCAGAAAACTTAATGGTAATACAATGAAAAGAAGAAATAATTCTATGCCTTTGTATATAGCAGTCTGCATTTTTATTTTTTGACTAATTTCCGTATAAATACTGAATTGGATGTTTTTTTTAACAAAAAAAGCCTCTGGGGGAAGAGGCTTTTATAGGTTTTGGGATCAAATAATTCGGGGGGAATTATTCTTTCGAGGGGCAAAAAAAGTTTAAAACAATCAATTCCAATTTTTCTCTTACTCTTTTTATTTTACACTTCAAAAGTAGGTTAACTTTCTATGTTTTAAATAAAACTATAGGACAATAATACTACTTATATCGACAAAAAGCAAATAAATTCGATAAAATGCATATATTTATTAAAACGAGTACATCATCCCTTTATAACTCCATACTTTGATCTACATTGAAAAAATTAAACTCGATCCAGACGTTGCATAAATTTTATTAATATCGTAACATTACATCCATAAAATTTTGAATACGACACATGGAAAGTCAAAACATTACTCCTACAAATCCCCAAAACGAAGATATTATCGAGAATAAAGAATTGAACATTTGGGAGGCATTACTGCCGGTAATTATTTTAGTAGGAATGTTGTTTTATAATGTGTACCTATTTGGTGATGATGCCCTAAGTGGTAGTAACCAATTTATACTACTACTTGGTGCAGCAGTTGCGGCTATTGTAGGTTTCTTCAATAAAGTCTCCTACAAACAAATGATGGAAGAAGTAGCAAGAAATGTAAGGTCTACTACCGGGGCTTTGCTTATTTTGTTAATGGTAGGCTCCCTGGCGGGTACCTGGTTGATCAGTGGGATCATACCCACAATGATCTATTATGGGTTGCAAATTCTAAATCCAACCATTTTCTTAGCCGCCTGTGTTATTATTTGTGCTATAATTTCGATAGCAACAGGTAGTTCGTGGACCACCTCTGCAACAGTGGGAATTGCTTTAATCGGAATTGGTGATACCCTGGGCATTTCACTCGGAATGACAGCAGGAGCAGTAATTTCAGGGGCATATTTTGGTGATAAATTGTCTCCGCTATCAGATACTACCAATTTAGCACCCGCTATGGCGGGCGGAGAATTATTTTCTCACATAAAGTATATGACCTACACTACGGTACCAACCATAGTAATAACCTTAATTGTTTTTATCATTATTGGTTTTGCCATTGATACGTCTGGTACTCCACAAATAACAGAACAACTACAAGCTATAAAAGGTGCATTTAATATTTCACCTTGGTTATTTATTGTTCCACTACTAGTTATTGGATTAATCATCAAAAAAACGCCTCCACTAATTGCATTATTGGCAGGAACATTACTTGGTGCCATAGCCGCTATTATTGCGCAACCTGATATTGTAATGAAGATTGCCGGAAGTAACGAACTTACTTTTAATTCTGCCTATATGGGTGTAATGAAGGCGATGACTGTAGATACGACTGTAGAAACAACAAATGAGCAACTTAACGATTTATTCTCTGCAGGTGGAATGTCTGGAATGTTAGGCACTATTTGGCTTATCGTATGTGCTATGGTTTTTGGTGGCGTGATGGATGCTATAGGAGCTTTGGCAAGAATCAGTAAAGCACTTCTTAACCTATTTGATTCAGTTTTTGGTCTGTTTGCAAGCACGGTAGTTAGCTGTCTGGCCTTAAATGTTACAGCCTCTGACCAATACCTTGCTATTGTTGTTCCGGGGAGAATGTATGCTAAAGCTTTCAAAGATAAAGGCCTCGCTCCTGAAAACCTAAGTCGTACCCTGGAAGATTCTGGTACCGTAACTTCGGTTTTGGTTCCGTGGAATACTTGTGGGGCGTATCAAAGTGGAGTACTTGGTGTACCTGTAGTAGATTATTTCTTTTTTGCCATATTTAACTGGTTAAGTCCATTTATGACTTTGTTTTTTGCAGCCTTCAAAATAAAAATTAAACAATTAGTGCAAAACGAAAACGAGCTACTTAAAAGAGCATAGGAATATATGCTCCAAAACCCTTACACCCATATTTCTTATTTTTTTTCATCAATAATTGGTATGGAGTTTTTATTATTATCTATGGCCACAAACTTAAAATGACCAGAAACTGCTAGTTCTCGATCATAACTATACATATCTTCTTTATAAATATCAACTTTTACCAAACAGCTAGTTCTTCCAACTTTGGTTACTTTTGCTACAAGCTCTATGATAGTTCCTTCAGGTATTGGTTTTTCAAAATCAATTTTATCTGTAGAAATAGTTACTACTTTTTTTCTACTAAATCGAGTAGCACAAATAAAAGAAACTTCGTCCATAAGTTGTAATGCTGTACCCCCAAACAAAGTTTCATAATGATTTGTTGTATTTGGGAATACCGCTTTAAAAATTCTTGTTTCAGACTTTTTGATTAATTCATCTATAGTATTCATGCAATTGTGATATAGTTTTTTCTTATAATTTTATATATCAAAGGTAAATCTTATCATATTATCTTTGTAGCGTATTAAAAAAAACTTCAAATGAATATTCTAGAAAGTTTGCGCTGGCGATATGCCACAAAAAAATTCGACAATAACAAAATTCTTCCACAAGAAAAAATAGATACCCTTACTGAGGCTTTTAATCTTACTGCCACTTCTTATGGTTTACAACCTTTAAAGCTTGTAGTTATAAGAGATAAAAAGCTTCAAAAAAAGCTTACTCAACATTCCTGGAATCAGCAGCAGGTAGCAGATGCATCACATGTTTTGATTTTTTGCATTGAAAATGTAGTGGGAGAAGAATACATTGCCAAATATTTTGATAATGTAAAAACCACCAGAAATACTCCAGATGAGATACTAAATCCCTTTAAAGAACAATTAGTAGATTCCTTTAAAAATAAACCTTCGGAAGAAATATCGATATGGGCCGCGAAACAAGCATACTTAGCAATGGGTAACTTATTAACGGTATGCGCCATTGAACAAATCGATGCCTGTCCTATGGAAGGGTTTGTACCCGAAAAATATGATGAATTACTAAAACTTGCAGATTTAGGTCTCTCATCTGTATTGGTTTTACCTGTAGGTTATAGAGCCCAGGATGATATATTTTCTGACTTGAAAAAGGTAAGAAAAGACATCACAGATACAGTGATCACCATGTAAAAACAAAGCTATCCTAGTATTACCATACTATTATAGTACCAGACCTATATTATCTAAAAAAATATAAAAGATCGACTGTAAAATCAAAACTCTTTTCGGTATTTTTGCGGGAAACAGAATTTAATACGATATTACTATGCCAGGATTTGAGTTATTTGGTGCTGAGGAAAAGAAAGAAGTTCAAGATGTTTTGGATAATGGAGTTTTGATGAGATACGGGTTTGATCCCATGAGAAATGGTCATCATAAAGCATTAGAACTTGAAAAAGATCTTGCAAAAAGAATGCAAACCAAATACGCTCAGGTAGTCTCTAGTGGTACAGCAGCTTTAACCGTAGCGTTAGCATCTGCCGAAATTGGTTCGGGTGATGAAGTCATTATGCCAACATTTACCTTTGTTGCTAGTTTTGAAGCCATACTCTCTGTTGGTGCAGTTCCGGTGTTGTGTGATATTGATGATACTCTAACTCTTGACCCTAAAGCTGTAGAAACCGCTATCACACCTAAAACTAAAGCAATAATGCCTGTACATATGTGCGGATCAATGGCAGATCTTAGCGCTTTAAAAGCTATTTGTGATCAGCACAATCTTATTTTATTAGAAGATGCATGCCAGGCCATAGGCGGAACTTATGACAATAAACCTCTGGGAAGTTATGGTGATTTAGGTTGTTTTTCTTTTGATTATGTAAAAACAATTACTTGTGGCGAGGGTGGTGGAATTATCACTAATTCTAAAAAATTTGCCGATAGAGCTCATAAATATCAAGATCATGGTCATGATCATGTTGGTAATGACCGCGGTGCAGAAACACATCCTTTTTTGGGATATAACTACCGATTATCAGAATTAAATGCTGCCGTTGGTATTGCGCAATTAAGAAAATTAGATACTACACTGGCTACTCAAGAAAAGAATTACTCAATACTTCGTAATGCCTTAGAAGCAATTCCAGAAGTTACTTTCAGAAGAGTGCCTGAGACCGGAGTTGAAAGTTATGCCTTTCTAAACTTATTTTTACCGAATGAAAATCTTGCAAGAAATGCTCATAAAGCTTTGGGCGCTCATGGAGTTGATGCATGTTTTTATTGGTTTGATAATAACTGGCATTATTATAAAAAATGGGAGCATCTATTAGAACAAAAATCCCTGGGCAGACTTTCTGAAGAAGTCCAAAACGGATTAAAAAAGAATAATAGATCCTTTGAAGCTAGTGATGCCTGGATGGGTAGAACAATTTCTTGTCTAATAAAATTAAGTTGGACAGAAGAAGAGGTAAACAAAAGAGCATCTAAAATGGTAGAAGCTATAAAAAGTGTCTTATAGCGTATAAAAACATTACATATTTAGTACTCTACATACTCTACAATCTCTAACCCATACCCTATCATCCCGACACGCTTCTGTTGAACTGTATTGGATACTAAGCGCAGTTTATGAACACTAATATCGTGAAGTATTTGCGCGCCAATTCCAAAATCTTTGGTATCCATATCAATTTTTGGAGCTTTTACTACGTCTTTTCCGTTCTGAATTTCCTTTAATGCCTTTAAACGATTAAGAAGATTAAACGATGTACTTTCTTGATTAATAAAAATAATAGCTCCTTTACCTTCAGTATTAATGCGCTGAAACATAGCATCTAATCGCTTATCAGCATTATTAGTGAGTGTTCCTAAAATATCATTGTTAAATAATGTAGAATTTACCCGGGTAAGTACAGGTTCATCTTTACTCCAGGTACCAAGTGTTAAAGCAATATGAATTTGATTGTTGGTAGTTTGTTTGTATGCCCTTAATCTATAATTTCCAAATCGTGTGGCAATGTCAAAGTCTTCTTTTTTCTCAATTAAAGAATCGTGCTGCATACGATATGCTACTAAATCCTCTATTGATATCAATTTAAGGTCAAATTTTTTGGCAACTTCTACTAATTGCGGTAGGCGCGCCATGGTCCCATCCTCATTTAAAATTTCTACCAAAATTCCCGCAGGTTGTAATCCTGCCAATCTTGCTAAATCTACAGCTGCCTCAGTATGACCCGTTCGTCGTAAAACTCCACCATTTTTTGCTTTTAAAGGAAAAATATGCCCTGGTCGTCCCAAATTATGAGGCTTTGTATTTTCATCTACCAAAGCTTTGATAGTTTTTGCACGATCATGCACAGAAATACCTGTGGTACAACCACTACCTATCAAATCTACAGAAACTGTAAACTGTGTTTCGTGTAGCACAGTATTATTCTGAACCATCATTTCAAGACTCAATTCATCACAACGATCTTCAGTAAGAGGCGCACAAATGAGGCCTCTACCGTGCTTGGCCATGAAATTGATCATTTCGGGAGTCACTTTTTCTGCAGCAGCAATAAAATCTCCTTCATTTTCCCGGTCTTCATCATCAACAACGATAATTACCTTTCCTTGTCGAATATCTTCTATAGCTTCTTCTATGGTATTCAACTTAAATTTCTTTTTGGTTTCGGTAATCTGCGACATAATAGTACTCTTAAATTGTTGCTTGCAAAGATATTCAAAAAGAAATCGAATTTTTAGATTTTAGAGGAGCGTTTTGCAAAGAAATCTCGTATGGGCTGAACAAAATTATCAAAACTAAAGATTCCTCGATCTGCAGTTGCTCTTAACGTAAGATAAATACTCAATGGAAATATAACGAATGTTGAGAGCCAAGATCCTAGAAATGGAGGAATTCCTCCTTCTTCTGCACTGTTTTTAGCAAAAATACCAATAAAATGATAAGTTAAAAACAAAACAACACCTATAACTATTGGCAATCCCATCCCTCCTTTTCTAATTATGGCTCCTAGAGGTGCACCTACAAAGAAAAGAATTATACATGCAATCCCTAGGGCATATTTATTATGCAATGACATTTCGTACTTGTTTAATGCTCTTTTTGTCCTTACATTTCTTTCGTTTAATGTGTTTATTTTTCTTACAACACCTTCAGTATTTGAAATAGCACTTACATAAATCTGGATTTTCTTTTTAGCATCAAAATGATCCATAATATCCAATGTATCTTTTCTGATGTCCTGAATACTATCAATTTTCATATTCTTGTTTAGTCCTTCAAATCCTATTCTCCTATCTATTTCTACGCCAAGCGTTTTTATTTCTTCATTCACTTGCATCGATAACGTATCAATTTCATTTTTTAACCCATTAACGTTTAACATGTTATACCCCTTGCTATATTGCTGAGCATCCATATCTACACTTCCCAAAGAAGACAAATCGATATTTAAGATATATTTCTTAAAATGAGTTTTGGCGAAGGGAAGTTTATTTCTTCGTTGTGGTGATCTTTGTTGAATTTCGTCATAATAATTACCTTCATTTAATATCAAAGTAATAAGATCTGAATTGACACTCCCCTGTAATTCTCCGTCAATAGCTTTTATAACTGTAAAATTACCAGGTCTGGCTGCTCTTTTATGTATGATCACGTCTTTTAAAAATTGATCGTTGTCACCATATTTCTCAGACACTTTAATGTTTATATCCCCCAAATCATTAAACTGATTTGGAGTAATGACCATTGCTGGTTTTACTTTAACTATATTCTTGCGAAGGTTAATAAACTTTTTTTCTGAAGCAGGTATTACTGTATTAGAAAAGAAAAAAGCACCTATTCCTACAAAGAAGATAAAAACCGAAAGTGTTCGCATTGCTCTTTGTAATGATATTCCAGAAGATTTCATAGCCGCAAACTCATAGTTTTCAGCAAAACTTCCAAAAATCATAATTGAAGTAAGTAAAACGGTAAGAGGAAGAACCATAGGAATCAACCTTGGTGTAGCAAATGTCAAAAACTTTATAATTACCGAAAAATCTAGATCTTTTCCTGCTAATTCTGATATAAACAACCAAATGGTTTGTAATAAAAGAATAAACATGATTATGATAAAGAGTGGAAAAAAGGTCTTTAAAAAAGTTGTTAAAATATATCTATCAAGAATCTTCACTTATTTTATTTTTGAAAAATCACCTTTATGATAAAAGTAATCCAAAAATTAAAGAACGTGCGCAATATTATACGCCCGTTCTTTAAAATTTTATGTATCACAATTTTTATATTATGCTCTCAAAAGAATTTAATTAATCTAATCGATTAATATAGTAATTCTCATATTTCGATTCATCGAACACAAATAATGTTTCAGATAATGGTTGATTCGTTTTAAAACTATTAACTGTTATGGTAACATTAGTGCCATTGTTTTGCTTCTGAATCATTTTATAAATATGCATTGTTTGTTTATCAACCCCCAATAATATCTCTTTCATATCACTTTTTGAATCTATAGGAGTTAATTTTACATACTGAATTTTTCTTCCATTAACGTCCTGAACTATATCCATTTTATAAGAATATCCATCTTCATAAAAAGTCAGCATTTTTGAAGGAGTAACACTATTTTCATCCTCTTCATTTTGAGATGATATATTAATCTCTTCATCTTCAGGAATAATAACATGCAACTTTTTTCCATCATACATTTGTTTTGTACCCATTAGATTTAAAAGATACTTGTTACCCTTTAGTGTTACATCTCCTCTTGTTTCTTGAGACACATTTTCTGTTGGGTTATTAAGGCTGTATTTAAATCCAATTACTATGTTATCATAGGTCTTTACCTTTTTGGAAACTTCTGTAAGAAGTTCTTTTACACTTTGAGCTTGTAAAGTAGTAATACCAAATACAAATAGTATAAATATTATTTTTTTTATCATTTTATTTTATTCTTCTTTTATTTTTTAATTCTCTACGAACTTCTAACAAAGATCAGATTATTTTTCATTATCTAACAACTGTTGTAATGAAACAAGATCGGTAACCAATACCTGTCTGGCTTTACTACCTTCAAATGGTCCAACAACTCCTGCCGCCTCTAATTGATCAATTAATCTTCCTGCACGATTATATCCCAATTTTAGTTTTCTTTGTAATAAAGACGCAGAACCTTGCTGTGCTGTTACAATTACTTCGGCAGCTTCGTTAAAAAGTTTATCTCTATCACTTTTATCTATATCAAGACTTGTGCCACTTTCTTCACCCACGTATTCTGGTAATAGATGAGCATCCGGATATGCTTTTTGACTACCAATATACTCTGTTATTCTTTCAACTTCGGGTGTATCTACAAACGCACACTGTATTCTTATGATATCATTACCTTGAGTAAATAACATGTCTCCACGACCAATTAATTGATCTGCTCCTCCTGTATCTAAAATGGTTCGGGAATCAATCTTTGAAGTAACTCTAAATGCTATCCTTGCTGGAAAATTAGCTTTAATCATCCCTGTAATCACGTTTACCGAAGGTCGTTGTGTAGCAATAATTAAATGTATCCCAATAGCTCGAGCTAATTGTGCTAATCTAGCGATAGGAGTCTCTACCTCCTTACCTGCAGTCATGATAAGATCTGCAAATTCATCTACTACAAGAACGATGTAAGGCAAAAATCTATGCCCGTTTTCTGGATTTAATTTTCGCGCTTTAAACTTTGTATTATACTCTTTAATATTACGAACCATTGCGTTTTTCAGCAAATCATAACGAGTATCCATCTCTATACATAGTGAATTAAGCGTATTAATCACCTTGGTATTATCGGTAATAATAGCCTCTTCTGTATCTGGTAACTTCGCCAAATAATGACGTTCAATTTTATTAAATAAAGTAAGTTCTACTTTTTTGGGATCAACCAAAACAAATTTCACCTCAGCGGGATGTTTTTTATACAATAATGATGTTAAAATCGCATTCAATCCTACTGATTTACCCTGTCCTGTGGCACCTGCCATTAGAAGGTGTGGCATTTTCGCCAAATCGACTACAAAAGTTTCGTTAGAAATAGTTTTACCAAGGGATAAAGGTAGTTCCATTTCTGCATTTTGAAACTTTGAAGATGCAATTGCCGAGCGCATAGATACAATTGTTGATTTCTTATTGGGGACCTCTATACCAATAGTACCTTTTCCTGGTATAGGAGCAATAATACGAATTCCTAAAGCTGCAAGAGATAATGCAATGTCATCTTCAAGATTTTTTATTTTGGAAATTCGTATTCCTGCTTCTGGTACAATCTCGTATAATGTTACCGTAGGACCAACTGTTGCCTTAATTTGAGCAATCTCAATCTTATAGTTTTTTAAGGTTTCAACAATACGGTTCTTATTTTCCTCTAATTCACCTTGATCAATAGTAATACCTCCTGCGTGTGCGGTATAATCTTTTAAAAGATTAATCGCAGGAAATTTATAATTACCAAGCTCTAGTTTTGGATCAAACTCCCCAAAATCTTTTACCAATTTTGCACTTACATTTTTAACGACTTCCTCTTCGGCAACTGTTTCGACCTCCATTGCGATATCCTCCGGATTGTCTTCAGATTTGATAATTAGTTTCTCAGGCGCTTCGCCATCTCTATTTTTAGGATCACCATAGAAATCATTAATCGTTGGGTTTAAAGTTATCTCATTTGCGGTAGTTTCTTTCTTAAAGATCTCTTTCTTTACAACCTCTTTTTTATCTTCTTCTTTTTTACCAATGTCTTTAGATCTTGCAATAATGGCATCAATTTTTTCTTTGATACTAGAACCAGAATCCTCTGTAGCTGCCGAAGATACTGTTGAACCATTATTATTTGTTGCAGTTGTGGTAATAGCCGACTCAAAATCATTTGTAATGACTTGTTGAGTATTTTTTAACGAAGCCGTAAGTTTCTCTGGTGTATATCGTAGACGTACTACTATATATACAATAGCAAAGAAAGCTAATACTAATACAGTACCAATGAATCCAATATAATCTTGCAGAAAATCATTGGTTTCATAACCAACCACTCCTGCCAATAGTCCACTTTCTTTTTTAATAAAACCAAGGATAACAGATATCCAGATCATCACCAATGTTCCCCAAAACCAGAATCCTGCCAATTTTCTTTTGTTCAAATCAAAAAACAGATACACTCCGGTCAACGAAGTTAACACTGGAAGAATCAAGGAGGATACTCCAAACCCTTTAAATATAAAAAAGTGACTTACTGCTGCGCCAAATTTACTAAGCCAGTTTTTTGGAGAGGAGGCTCTATTATAGAATTGCGATACCTCGCTTTGATCTATTTTCCAATTAAAGAAAAACGAAATAAACGCAAAGAACAACCCTATCCCAAGAAAGAATAAAAAACTTCCCAAAACAACTTTTTGTTGTCTTGATAAAGCTAATCGTTCTTTTAATGGAGTCTTAGGTTTTTTTGTTGTTTTCCTTTTTGTACTTACCTTTTTTTTAGCCATTTTTTGGATGTCTTATCGCAAAAATACGAATATCTATAATGGAACGTAAAAATGATCCAAAAATTTTCTTAACGAAACTCTCAAAGAATAATCTCCCGTTAATTTTTTAAAAACTTTAGCATTTATTTTAATAAAGAGTTAACTACATAATTTATTGATAATCATTAATTTGTGAAGAGAGAACAAAAATCATTCTTTCCTACATCAACGCACAAGTTGAGAAATAAGTAGTTGTTATGAACTATTCAAATTAGAATAGATTAATTATTCAGACAATTATCTCTAAACACAAGTCGAATTTATTAAAACTAAAAAAGAAACCATGAAAAAGCTACTCTTATTATTAATGGTGTCAGCCACCTATATTCATTGTCTGGCACAAGAATCCTGGGATATCATCACATTACAAAACGGAAGTGTTATTGTTGGAAAAATTACTGAATTTAATTTTAATGAAAATCTAACAGTACAAACTAAAGATGGATATGGATTTATGTTTAGGACACAGGATGTTAGGAGCATTAAAAAGGAACAAAACTCTAGAAAACTAACGCAAGATGAGCAATTTAAAATGGTTATGCCAGAGAATAATATGGCTAATCAAAAGCGTTATAATGCTAATTCTAGTAATACTACACCCTATAACAATTATACCTCCGGATCTAACCTAAATCCTAATATTGGAAATACAAATACTGCTCCTTCAAATAACACTCAAAATAGTTATTCTCCCACACCAGTAACCCAATTTCAGCAAGGTTATCAACCAATTCCTCAAAATTATAATCAAAACTATTATTCAGAACGTAACAACGAAATACCTCAGAATAACTCTCAAAATACAACACCTCAATATTTGAGGAACCAAGATGCAAATATGCATTCAGTGAATAGAGCTGGTGCCTTACAACAAAATAACAGATATACGGGAAGTAATCAAAATCTTCAACAACCCTTAGAAAACTATAATGGATCTTTTACTAATAATCCGGGGCAGTATAACCAACAAATTGAAGTTCCAACAAATTATACAAATAGCAATTTGACTAGAAACCAGGAAAATGTTCCTTTACATTCAAGGCCACTTAATTCTGATGGTTTTGCTAATCAATCCAATGCAATGTCTTTAAATCCGGTGACAAAAAATAAAACAGCTGCTAATCCGGATATTTTTACAGATATCAATACCTTGGGAAGAAGTAACACGACTTCCAAAGTAAATTGTTTGGAAGGATATGGTGACTTTTGTTTCGTAAATAACACGAATAAAAATGTCTTGGTCACCCTCCAAAAAAAGCAAAAAGACAAATATTATGGAGATTACAAAGAAATTGAAGTAAAAGCGAATTCTAGAGGATATTTTAAAAGTATTAAACTTGGAGAATACCCTTTCTTTGTAAAAATTAAAAACTCTGTTAACGACCAAGTCAATTATGTAATCTTGGGAAGAGGTAATATTACAGCGCAACAATGCAAAACAGAATACATAACTATTAACTACTAAGTAAAGTATATGCATAAAAAAATCCAGTAAAGCTTTCTTTACTGGATTTTTTTTAAATATTTAGTATCCCTCAACCAACTTCAGAACTACTCCAATATTTAAAAAATATAAGGAATATAAATTATAAGACCGATTATCATAGCCGTAATTGCAGCAATAAAAACAGCTCCTGCTGATACGTCCTTTATGAAACCTATTTTATCATGAAAATCGGGATGTATAAAATCTGCTATGGCTTCGATGGTTGTATTTAATCCTTCTATACTCATTACTAAACCAATTGCAAAAACCTGTAAGATCCACTCTGTCGATGTGATGTTAAAATAGTATCCAAGTCCAGTCATTAGTACAGCAATTCCTGTCTGTACTTGTATACTCGGTTCTGTTTTTAATAATAATATGGCACCTTTAAAAGCGTAGCCACAACCTCGAAGTCTGCCTGCAATAAATTTAGATAGTTTATTCATTAATCTATTACAATATTTTTAAAGCAGCAATATAGTCAGGCTCTTGAACAATCTCAGGAATTTGCTCTGTATAGGTAACAGTTCCTTCTTCATCAAGTACAACTACTACTCTAGAGTGTAGTCCTTTCATGGGACCATCTACAATTTCTAACCCATAATCTTTACCAAATTGTCCCGTTCTAAAATCAGAAAGGTTAATTACATCTTCTAATCCTTCTGAAGCACAAAAACGTCCTTGTGCAAAAGGTAGGTCTCTAGATATACATAAAACCTTTGTATTTGACAAGTTACTTGCCTCTTTGTTAAACATCCTTGCAGAAGCTGCACAAATCCCTGTATCGATAGAGGGGAAAATGTTCAAAATAACTTTTGATCCTTTAAAATCTGATAGTTTAGATATAGATAAATCCGCACCAACTAATTCAAAATCTGGAGCTTTTTGTCCTACCTTTGGTAAATTTCCATTGGTGTGTATTTGGTTTCCTTTTAATGTTATCGTAGCCATAATAAATGATTGTTATTTTTTTGTGCCTTAAAATTAGTAAGATTATATGGTAATTTTGGTAAAGTTTTTAGAAAATAAAAAAACCTTCCGGTTTGGAAGGTTTGACTTTTTCTTTTTCATGCATCAATGGATCCTAGTACCCTTTGCATAAAATTATTCAATGCTTCTTTTTTGGGAGTTCCTTGTTTGACCATTTTATCGACCTCAAGAGCACCGTACATATTAGAGATTAATTCTCCTATCACATCTAACTCTTCGTCTTTAAGTGAAGGAACTTCAGTCAATGCTTCCAGGGTTTCGATAGTTTCGACTAAAAAGTCCTCATCATTTTCTTCGATAAATCCTGTAAGATGTTTAATTATTGGTAACTTCATCTACTAATTTTTTAAGGATATCAAATTTATTGGTTTGCACCTGATTTACAAAAACTCCATTTTTGAAAGTAGCAAAGGTAGGAAGATTGTCTACGGTTGCCATTTTACGTGATTCAGGATATTTTTCTGCATCCACCATCACAAAAGTAGCATCTTCTTTATCTGTTGCCAGTTTTTTAAATTTTGGTTTCATAATACGACAATTACCGCACCATGAAGCAGAATACTGTACTACAACTGTATCGTTATCACTAACCAGTTGAGAAAGATTATCTTCTTTTAATTCTTGAATCATATGAATACTATTAAAATGATATTTACAATTTTTCCAGAATACATATTCTGGAAAAATTGTAAAATAAAAATGTATTTATTAATTAGAAGCTAAATATGATGCTACTCCTTCTCTATTAGCATTCATTGCTTCTTTTCCTTCTTCCCAGTTTGCAGGACAAACTTCGCCATTCTTCTGAACATGCGCATATGCATCGATAAGTCTTAAGAATTCAGCAACATTTCTTCCTACTGGCATGTGGTTTATACCTTCATGAAAAACGGTACCTTCCTCATCAATTAAATACGTTGCTCTATATGTAACATTATCTCCCTCGACGGTCACAACCCCGGTTTCTTCGTTATACGATTCATTAGTAATATCTAGAATACCCAAAGTGTTTGATAAATTGCGATTAGAATCAGCAAGAATAGGATATGTTACTCCTTCTATTCCTCCATTATCTTTAGAAGTGTTCAGCCAAGCAAAATGTACTTCTGGAGTATCACAAGAAGCACCAATTACAATAGTGTTCCTTTTTTCAAATTCTTCTAGTGCCTCTTGGAAAGCGTGAAGCTCTGTTGGACAAACGAAAGTAAAGTCTTTTGGGTACCAAAACAGTAAGACCTTTTTATTATTGTTCTTAGCCTCTTCTAAAACATTAAGTTTAAAAGTATCTCCCATATCATTCATTGCGTCTACGTCTAGATTTGGAAATTTTTTGCCTACAAATGCCATATTTTATTTTTAAAATTTATTAATTAATTTCTTTTGAATATCGCAAAGATACATTTACATAAGTAATAAAAGAAAGTCCCTAATTTTTATTACTTATGTTTCTATAGTTTTTTCTAATTACCAAAAAATTCCTTCGATCACCTTATTAAATTCCTACAAACATATTCATTTACCTACAAATATTACGGATAAATTGTACTTTTTTTACGGTGAATAACACTTTCTTAAATCTATTTTTGTATTTTCGCCTATTAATACGACCCTTTAACCAGAGTGAGTTGAGAAACACCACAAAATATATAATCCTTTTATTTATAGTAAGTTTCACCAAAATCTTGCACGCTCAACCTTCCTTAATCTCAGACAGTATACAGAGCTATATCAAAAGAGCTGAAAAACTACAGGAAGAGTATAAGTATGAAGAGTCATTAGAAATAGCTAAGGCTGCTTTGCAAAATGCACAGTTTAACAATGATGATAAAAGTCTGGGTTATATCTATAATATAATTGCCAAAAATTATGAAATTAGTGAAGATGACACTAAGGCAAGAAGCAATTACAGAAGGGCAATGACGCACGCACGAAGTTCAAAAAGTAAAGTATTAGAAACTGACTTATACAACAATCTTGCCCGGGTATACACAAAACATAATTTGACAAGATCAAAAGGAGTTGGTTATTACAAAAAATCATATGAATTTGCTGTAGAGCTCAATGACACGGCAAGAATGATAAGACCCCTTCTTAATCTGGGTGAGTATTATATTTCCAGAAATGATTTTGATAGTGCCTACGAATATCTTGCTCCTGCACGAGAATTAATTCATGAGAATTCTTCTAACCTTGATAAAACAAAATTAAATGGCTTGTTAGGAAGGTATTTCTTAAATGTTAGAAGGTATGAAGTAGCCGAAGAATATATAGATCGGGCAATATCATATTCTTTGGGAGAGACAAAGAACAAAAACAATAATGATGAGTTGATCTCTACTTATTACGAAGAATTAGCTTCTGCTTATGAAACCAAATCTGAACTGTACAAAAAACAACAAGATTATCAGAATGCATATAATTATCAGAAAAAACAATTTCAAAATATTTTAAGAGCAAAAGATTTTAAGAAACTTATAGAACTACAGCGGGCTAATATAAAATACGAGGTTGATCAGTACGAAGAAAAAATTAAAAAAGCCGAAACGGAAAAAAAAGAAAGTGTTGCAGAGGTAACCAAATGGAAGATTAGTATAATTCTAGGGATTATTCTCATTCTAATTTCAATGGCGTTTTTGATTAGTGCATATAATAATAATATTCAAAAAAAGAAATTAAACAGCGTTCTCATAGAAAAAAACAAAGAGTTAATCAGCGCCAAGGAAACTGCAGAGCAAGTTTCTACACTAAAATCACAGTTTATCTCTACAGTAAGCCACGAACTAAGAACACCTCTTTATGGTGTCATTGGACTTACGTCGCTCCTTATGGAAGATCCAGATAAAAAGAAAAAAACGGAATACCTGGAATCTCTTAAGTTTTCTGGAGATTATCTTCTTGCATTAATTAACGATGTATTACAATTAAGTAAGATAGAAACAAATGAAGTGAAACTGGAGAAAGTTTCTTTTGACATCAGGTCACTCATTGAAGGTATCGTTAATTCGCTGCACACAAAACAAAAAAGCAATGACAATACGGTACATATTGATATTGACAAAAATATAAACACTACCCTTCTTGGTGATTCGGTAAGACTTTCACAAATACTTATAAATCTAATCGGTAATGCATTAAAATTTACAAAAAACGGAAACATATGGGTATCTGTAAAATGTTTGCAAAACAAAGAGGATAGTTATGATTTACGTTTTATAGTTAAAGATGATGGTATAGGAATCCCTAAAAACAAACAACAAACGATATTTGACAATTTTGCGCAGGTAAAAAACGAAAATCAGGAATATGAAGGTACTGGGTTAGGTCTAGCCATTGTTAAAAAATTAATACAATTGCACAATAGCGAAATTAAAATAAAAAGTCAGGAAGGTAAAGGTTCAGAGTTCTATTTTGACCTAACGTATGAAAAAGCAGTAAAAGAAGAAGAAATATCCCTTCAATCAGGAGAAAACCTTAGTATTGGTACAAGTAACTTCTACGTTCTTATTGTTGACGATAATAAAATTAATCAAATAGTTACCCAAAATATCTTGAAAAAGAAAGGATATACCTGTAATATTGCCAGTAATGGAATGGCGGCGATTGAAATGCTAAAAAAAGAAAAATTTGATTTAGTATTGATGGATATTAATATGCCCGAAATGAATGGACTAGAAGCGACCAAAGTCATAAGAACATTCAACACACACATTCCAATAATAGCCCTAACAGCCGTTGAAGAAGGAGAAATTAGAAATCAGGCATTATCGGTAGGAATGAATGACGTTATTATAAAACCTTACGATACACAGCAATTCTTCCAGACAATAATGAGGAATATCTCAAAAGTAAAAATGGCTTAATACTTCTTTATTTCACAATATTGAATGTCTAATATTTAATTTAAATCTGTTAAATACTATTTGGTTTCTTTTGAATATGTTAATTTAGATGCTGAAAATTCAAGGCTATCGTATTAAATATGAATTCAAAAAAAATAGGTTTCAATACCATCTGTACGCATCTTGGCGAAATTAATGATGAACAATTTAAGGGAGCGGTGTCTCCGATTTACTTATCTACATCATATGCATTTGAAGATGTTGATATAAAGCGTTATCCAAGATATTTTAATACTCCAAATCAAGAGGCTCTTTGCAAAAAAATAGCTGCTCTAGAAAAAGGAGAAGCTTCATTAATTTTTGGAAGCGGTATGGCGGCAATTAGCACCACATTATTTGCCTTTTTACAAAAAGGAGATCATATCGTTTTACAACGAGAAATTTATGGCGGTACTGCAAACCTTATTAATGAAGAATTTGAAAAACATGGAATACAATTTTCTTATGTAGATTCAAACACTTTTGAAGGTTATGAAGAAAAAATAAAATCGAATACAAAAGTTATTTATATCGAAACACCCTCGAATCCTTTATTAAGTATTACAGATATAAAAGCTATAGGAGACCTTGCAAAGAAACATGATATCACAACGATGATTGATAATACCTTTGCTTCTCCGGTAAATCAAAATCCAATAGAGTTAGGTATTGATATTGTTTTACATTCGGCAACCAAGTATTTAGGCGGTCATAGTGATATTCTCGCGGGTGCTGTAGTTTCAACTGAAAAACATATAGATCAAATTTTTCAAGTTGCTAAAAACTTTGGAGGTAGCCTCAGTGATTTTACGGTATGGATGTTAGAAAGAAGTATTAAAACTTTGGGAATTAGAGTAAAAGCTCAAAATAAAAATGCCATGAAATTAGCTAAATGGCTTGATAAACTTGAAGATGTTTCTGCTGTTTATTATCCTGGATTAAAATCTCATCCAGATCACGAGATTGCCAAGAAACAGATGAAAGGTTTCGGCGGAATGCTTTCTTTTGAATTGAATGAAGGGTTAGATGCAAGCAAATTTCAAAAAAAATTAAAGCTAATCAAAAGTTCAATGAGCCTTGCGGGAGTAGAAAGCACTATTCTCTCCCCTACACTCACATCCCATGCTTTACTTTCAGAAGAAGAAAGAGAACGGCAGGGCATTCGAGATGGATTACTGCGATTTAGTGTAGGCATTGAAGAAAGAGAAGATTTAATGCAGGATATACTGCAAGCCATCAAAAAAACAAAAGTCTTAGCATTACAACATTAACTATGAAATTAGACATTCTAGCTGTAGGAGCACATCCTGATGACGTAGAATTAAGTTGCTCTGGAACTATCGCCAAAGAAGTTGACAAAGGTAAAAAAGTAGGTATCCTTGATCTTACCAGGGGGGAGCTAGGAACCAGAGGAAGTGCAGAAATAAGAGATACCGAAGCTCAAAAAGCTTCAGAAATTCTTGGAGTGGCAACTCGAGAAAATCTTAATTTTAAAGATGGTTTTTTTATCAATAATGAAGAACATCAATTAGAAGTAATTAAAATACTGAGAAAGTACAGACCAGAAATAGTATTATGTAATGCGATAAATGACCGACACATTGATCATGGCAGAGGAAGCAAATTAGTAAGTGACGCTTGTTTTTTATCAGGTTTAAAGAAAATTGAAACCGTATATAACAAGCAACAACAGGAGGTATGGAGGCCTAAACAGGTGTATCATTATATACAATGGAAACATATAGAGCCAGACTTTGTTGTTAATATCAGTGATCACATAGAAAAAAAGATCGAAAGTGTGCAAGCATATGCCTCTCAATTTTATGATGCAAATAGTAAGCAACCTTCTACTCCTATATCAAGTAAAAACTTTTTAGATAGTATTAAATACAGAGCTGCCGATTTAGGAAGAATAATTGGTGTGGACTATGCCGAAGGCTTTACTGTAGAACGCTATGTAGCAGTTGATTCTATTTTTGATCTAATTTAATGCAAAAAAATGTTTGTAGAAATAGAGAAATACTTTATTTTTGCAGCCTAAATTTAAATGGTGGTTGTAGCTCAGTTGGTTAGAGCGCCTGATTGTGGTTCAGGAGGTCGTCGGTTCGAGACCGATCTTCCACCCAAAAGTAAAGCTTCTCAGAAATGAGAAGCTTTTTTTGTTATATACTATTTCTGTATTGTAATTGATTATACGAGAGAGCTGAATTTGACTTTAAAAATATAAAAACGCATCCTCCACTCTTTGAACAAAAGCTCTTTTTCAAGAGCTTTGTTACTTTCTAAATAAATATCGATGATTGTAAAAATCTACTCTCCTTCGCTCCCTACTCCATCTACTACAATTCTTTGAGATCTGTTAGCCACTTCCCATGCTGTATAAAATGTTAATCGAGCTCTTTTGGCCATTAAATCGTATTCTATTTTATCTGGTGTATCTGTGGGTTTATGATAATCCTCATGTACACCATTAAAATAAAATATAATAGGGATGTTATGCTTGGCAAAGTTATAATGGTCGCTTCTGAAATAAAATCTATTAGGATCGTTCTTTGCGTTATAAGTATAATCAAGGTCTAATTTCGTATACTTGGCATTAGCTTCCTCACTAATATTATGCAAATCAGTACTTAATCTATCACTACCTATTAAATACACATAATTGTTTTTATCTTCCGATTCATGTTTTTTGTCTATTCTTCCTATCATATCGATATTGAGATTAGTAACTGTATTGGCAAGAGGAAAAACAGGGTTTTCGGTGTAATATCTAGAGCCATACAAGCCCTTTTCTTCGCCTGTTACATGTAAAAATAAGATCGATCTTTTGGGGCCAAATCCATCCTTTTTGGCCATTGCAAAAGCCTCGGCGATTTCAAGTAAACTTACCGTTCCGGATCCATCATCATCGGCACCATTATAAATATTACCGTTATCATCTTTACCAACATGATCGTAATGAGCAGAAATTACAATGATTTCTTCTGGCTTCTCGGTTCCTTCTATAAATGCCAAAACATTTTCTGAAGACTTTATACCCGCTCTAAAAAAACTCTCTGGTATTTCCTGAAAATAATCGTCTCCTCCTAATGGAGAAGGTATTCCGATTTTTTTATATTGCTGCTTTAAAAACGTTGCTGCTTTCTTTTGACCTGGTTCCCCAGTATCTCTTCCTTCAAAATCATCTCCAGCAAAGGTGTATAGGTATTCCTTTAGCTCCTCTGCAGTTATGCTTTGTGCATAAGAAACTACGGCAGATTCAGGAGTTAGATCAGTATCTATTTTTGCAGTTGTAGAAGTAGCATTTTGCGAAGTTCCACAACAATAAATGATAAATGAACTAATGAATAATAAAGTGTTTTTCATGTATTTTTTAATTAAGAATGCACAAGATACTGATTTCCTGTAATATTATAGAAAGAATATTTTATGCCGTAAGAAAATTCTAAAATTATTTCAAAAATATTCTTTTTAGATATAAAAAAGGTTTTATATTTGCCCCCGCAAAGGAGAAATGGCAGAGTGGTCGAATGCGGCAGTCTTGAAAACTGTTGAGGGTCACACCTCCGGGGGTTCGAATCCCTCTTTCTCCGCAGAGAATCAACCAGATTCCACTAAAAGCCTGTAAATATTATGTTTATAGGCTTTTTTCATTATCCTTGTTACCATACAACACTATACAATATCAAATAAAAAGGGACTCATTCGGTGTCACTTTTTTAGATTGATTTACTGACACCGAACAAGTGTTAAAACCAACAAAAACAGCACTTTATACTAATTTTGTTTTATCATTTTTTATATCTTTAGATACAAAAAAATTAGTGACACCTATGTCTAATTCAATTTCAATCATTTTTTATATTAAAAGAAGTAAAGCTGATGGCAATGGTAATGCAAATATCTATTTGAGAATTACAGTTGATGGTAAGCGGTCTGAATTAAGTATTCGTCGTAAGGTCCCAATAGAAAAATGGAATGTATCTACCGGCATGGTTAAAGGATATTCCTTAGAATCTAAAGAAATTAATAGATATATTGAAACAATAAAAAGTAAAATTTATCATCATCATCAGAGGTTTATAGATGAGGGAAAAGAAATTACTGCTGAAAAATTGAGAAATGCATATACCGGTAAAAGTAATCAAAACAAGATGCTTCTAACTATTTTCCAAGAGCACAATTACAAAATTGAAAAACTCATTGGAAAAGAATATGCACCAGGTACTGCAGAACGATATAGAACCGCAAAGAAACATATTCAAGATTATATTAAGGCTCAGTATGATTTGACCGACATCCCTGTTAAAGATGTTGACTATAGATTTATTAGCGGATTTGAATACTATTTAAAAACAGAAAGAGGCTGTAGACATAATACAACAATAAAGTATATTACTAATTTTAAAAAAATTATAAGAATTGCTTTTGCTAATGATTGGATAAACAAAGATCCCTTTTTAAATTGGAAAGCAAAACTAAAAGTTGTTGAACGAGAATTTCTTACTAAAGAAGAAATTCAGAAAATGGTAGTGAAAAAATTACATACTAATAGATTGGATCAGGTTAAAGATATTTTTCTTTTCTGTTGCTTTACTGGTCTGGCCTACTCTGATGTAAAAAAGCTTTCTCGAAATGATATTGTACTTGGCATAGATCGGGATAAATGGATTAAAATAAAGCGCTCAAAAACCGATACCAGAAGTAGTATTCCTTTATTACCAACTGCTCTCGAAATATTGGATAAGTATAAAGACCACCCAGATGTTTCAAGTAAGGGCAGATTGCTTCCCGTTTTGAGCAACCAGAAAATGAATGCCTATCTCAAGGAAATAGCCATTTTATGTAAAATTCACAAAAATCTTACTTTTCATTTGGCAAGACACACTTTTGCAACTACAGTGACACTATCGAATGGTGTGCCTATTGAATCTGTTAGTAAAATGCTTGGTCACAAATCTTTAAGAACTACTCAGCATTACGCAAAAATTTTGGATAGAAAGGTGAGTGATGATATGAAGATACTAAAGGCAAAAATGAAGGCTTCAGCTCTAGCAACAGAAAGAAAAACAAAATAGAGGTTTCTAAAGAGGCATTCCATCGTCCTTATGCTTACCACGTTTTAGTTTTTCTACATAGCCAGAAATTGGACTGGTCTTTTTTGGTTCTTTTAATTTAAAATCATTTTTGGCAAAAATCGTTGCAATCATGTGCCAGTTATCTGTTTTCCATTTTTTTGATTTAATGAATACATAGAATTTTCTCGCTTCTATCTCTGGCCAATTATTTTTCTTAAAAAATGAAATAACCATACTTTTATTAAAAATGATATTTGGCTGTTTATTTAAGTTTTCTTTTGTTTTATGTTTATAAGAAGATACCAAATTTTGGCTAGGTTCTGGAACGCAGTTGGCCAAATTTTGAACTTCTTGTGTGCTTATAGTTGTACCACTTTTGGGACAAGCTCTGGTCATCTTAATTTTAGAACCTCTTGATGGATGATATGACGGATAATATTTTAAATATCCCCAGGCATCTAGGTCTCGTAAGTGATTATGATACGTTGTTTTTGATTTAATCTTTGCTCTTTCCATTATTAGCTCACGATTTATGGTAAGCGTCTCTTTGAAAAACTTTCGGTTCCATAAATGGAAAAACGCCAAGTATAAAGTGATATGCCCTTGTTTAATACGATTATCATTATTAAACATTTCCAAAACCGCATTAAGCTGAGTGATGTAATTTACCTTCTCCATTATTCATCAGTCCTTGGACTTTTGATTTTCCGAAAACGCATTTCTTTTATTTCTGGACGATTTTTTTCCAATATCAATTTCTTTTTGGGCGGTTCAGATTGTTCAAAAAGAGATTGTAACATAGCTACAGTCGGTTTGGTTTGGTTCTTTTCAATGTCTTTCATTATGGCAATCATTCCATTCATTCGTTTCTTGATGAGTAACGAAATTCGCTTTTCTAAAGTTTCCATATTTGGTCCAATTGACTCTGCTGGGGAAATACCGTTTTCTTGAAAAAAATCCATCATTACCAATAAGGTCATTGATTTTGACAGTGACATTTCTTTGCAAAACTTATTGAATTTATCTGCTACTGAAGCTTTTATGCTTAAGCTCTTAAATTGCTCTTTTTCATATCCTCTATCCATTTTTCCGTGAAAAATTTGTTGTTTTTATTGGGTTGTGGGTATTTTTCCGTGAAAAACAATGCTTTAATTTTAAAACACAAAACAATCAATCGCTGTCAAGTATTGATTTTACTGGTGTTTTGAAAAAGCTCAATATCGCAACATCGCGAAGCGTGTTACCCTCTTGCTATTCCATCCCTCCATTTCATTTCGGGTCTTCCATACTTTCTTCGAAAAGCCATTTACTTTTAAAGCAAAATTGAAGCCATATAATTTGTTCCAATTTGTAGTCAATTGATTGCCAGAATGGCACTTATCTATTTACTTATTATATCCTGAGCGTTTTCCTTTTCACTTGACCTTAAATGAGGTCGAATATTATTAACACAGTTTTTTTGTTAAAACAAAAAATAGCTGTTCAAATTCTTTTTATCCATTTACTTCCCATAGAGCCTATCGCTGTTACCTTTTCGTTAACCTGACCTAAAATTTAGAATGAGTAAGGGCTTATAAAAGCGACGGCACGAGCGGTTATGCAGTCCGTCTCAGACTAAATTTTAAAACTTTGTGGGGAAAAGTAGAAGTGATGTTTTGACCAGGCGTGCGCAATTTCAAAGCTTACCCCAGATAGAGAAATTTTCTTGTTGTACTAAATGTTATTTGTGAAATAGATACTGGCTTTGAAATTGGGCACAAGACTTTTTGAGTGAAGCTCTTTTCCCGTAATGAAATGAAGTGGAAATGTGCTGAGCGGCTTATAAATACCAATCTATATCAAATTGAATCAAATACTATGTTAGAAGAAAAAATTGGTAAATTGTTGTACCTATGTTGTACCTGAGCATAAAAAAAGCCTAGATTTTCATCTAAGCTTTTTTCCGTACCTCGGGTGGGAATCGAACCCACACTCCCGAAAGAACCGGATTTTGAATCCGGCGCGTCTACCAATTCCGCCACCGAGGCATTAAAATAAAATCTGGATTTTGAATCCAAGGGTTTTTATAACCCCAAGACTATTCAAGATTTTCCTATTCGAGGTAAGGCTTTGTACTTAATTATAAAACGCCGTAGATGGCGTCATAAAAAGACTAGTGAGGAGATCAAGAGTGATTATAGTTTTATTGCCAAAGGCGTTAAACTGACAGCAGAGTTGTCGGCTTTTTTAAAAGGTACAGGTAGAGACCCGAGTAGATACGATTAAAAATATAGCTAGTTACTATGGTGTTAAAGCTGATAAATTGATTAGAGATTACAAAAAAGCGAGTAGTAATTACACCACTTGGGATCAAAAGGATCATGCAGAGGATTACTTACTTTATCCTGAAAACATTGGAGAATACTTAGCTATTGACGAAGTCGCCTTGTCTAAAGGCGATTTATATACCATATTAACCAACAAATCAAAACGTTCTAAAAAAGGAACAATAATAGCTGTTATACAGGGCACTAAATCAGATGATATTATTGCTGTACTAAATAAATTACCCAACAAACACATTGTTAAAGAAGTTACTATGGATATAGCTGCTACTATGGAAGTTGCTATTAAAAATGTATTTCCTAAAGCTAAGCAAGTATCTGATCGTTTTCATGTGGTACAACTCATTACAGAAGCTTTACAAAAAGAACGCATAGAACATAGGTGGATGGCTATCAAAAAAGAGAATGAGCGGATAAAAAAGGCAAGAAAAGAAAAAATACCTTTCTTCCCTGAAGTACTTCCCAATGGGGATACTGTTAAGCAGCTCTTGGCAAGATCAAGATATTTACTCTTTAAAACACCTAATAAATGGACTGTAGATCAAGCAAAAAGAGCCAAAATCCTATTTAAAAGGTATCCAGATTTACAAGCAGCTTATCATCATCATTTAGAGTTCAGAGCAATCTATGAATTGGTTGATAAAAGAACTGCTAGTAAGGCTCTAGTTGGATGGATTGAAAAAACACTTATTGAGGAACATTATCCTTTTTACTACTTAATTATGACTATCAAACAGCATTTTGACACTATCTTTAACTTCTTTGATCGAAGAAGTACTAATGCATATGCCGAATCATTCAATGCAAAAATTAAGCTCTTTAGAGCTAATCTTAGAGGAGTAAAAAATAATCTGTTTTTCCTATTCAGATTAGAAAAACTATTCGCTTAATCCCCATAAAATTCAGTTGATCCCGAAAAATGGCTGGGTAAAATAGTAAGCGACATCTGCTATTATAACGCAAAAGAATACTTCAATTTTGAGTAATTGAAAGAGCAAACTACCTTTTGTTTTTAATTATAAAACAGTTGCTATTTTATGCGGTGATTTTTTCAAGATTGTCATTCAATGGTGTCATTTTTGGCATCAATAAGTGTACGATTCCTAGAATTATTAAATAACAAGAACCAGCAATGAGAAACGCCCAAAAATAGCCACTATTTCCTGCGGTATCTAAAACGGAACCTAAGGCTTTGTCTTCGATAATGCCGGCAAGGGCACCAATCATACCACCAATTCCTACTACAGATGCTGTGGCTTTTCTTGGAAACACATCAGAAACTAATGTAAAAATGTTTGCAGACCAAGCCTGGTGATCTGCTGCACCAAGTCCAATTAAAAAGATGGCGACCCATTTACTTTCTGTTATGGCTACGAGGCTAACTGGTAGAATAATAAATGCACAAATCAATAAGGTAATCTTTCTTGCCTTATTGATAGTCCAGCCTTTTCGCATTAATGCGCCTGAAAGGTAGCCTCCTAAAATACTTCCGCCATCCGCTAAAATATAGATAACAAAGAACGGAAGTGCTATATTTTTGATATTCACATCAAACGTTTCGGCTAGAAATTTAGCACCCCAAAATAAATAGAACCACCATACAGCGTCTGTTACCTTGGCCAATCCAAATGCCCATGTCTGGCGTTTGCCCAATACGCTCTTCCAAGGTAATTTATCTTCATTTTCTATTTCAGAATCGCTTTGGATATACACTAATTCATCTTTTGAAACCTTGGGATGTACTTGCGGTTTTTTATACATTTTAAACCATAGATAAACCCAAATCGTACTAAGTACGCCGGTAATCAAAAAAGGAATTTGCCAGTTTTTACCGTTTTCATGTACAACCCAACCCACAACAAATGGTGCAGCAATAGCACCAATACTGGTAGCAGCATTAAACAAACCAGTTGCAAAAGCACGGTCTTTTTTTGGGAACCATTCTGCCGTTGTTTTTATTGCAGCCGGAAAGTTACCCGCTTCACCAAAGCCAAGACCAAATCGAGCAGCAGCGAAACCTATCACACTAAATGCGGGTCTAACAGCTGCATGAAGCATCCCGAAAATACTCCAAATAGCGATGGATAGAGTATACCCTTTTTTGGTTCCTAACCTGTCTATTAATCATCCCATGGAAAGCATACCTATAGCATAAGCTACTTTAAAGGAAATCATGATGTTGGCGTAATCGTTATTTGACCAATCGAACAGTTTTTCTAATGTTGGTGCCATTACACCAATAATACTTCTGTCAAAGTAGTTGATCGTGGTTGCAAACATAAGTAAGGCTAAAATCCTGTACCGATAGTTTCCAATTTTCTGTTTTGCTATATCCATATAGTGTTGGTGGTTGTTTAATTAGTTGGCTTTATTGCTAATTCTAGTGGGTTATCTATGCATTTTGAAAATCGAGATAAGTAATTGTTCCATTCGTCTTTATTTGAAAATTGCCCTGATTTTTTCCATCCAAAACCTGCATAGTATTCAACTGAATTTTCTACGACACTCAAATTTGCGTATAGATTACTCTTGTCTTTTTCATCAGTTTCGTACTTATCAAAATTGATTAATGCTTGTTTTTCAGAAACAACAACTCCTTGTCCTAATTCAGAATCGTCCAAAGATTCCCAATAGCTCATCCAACCTTCATCCTTGTTTGTAGTTGTTGTACCATCTTTTTTATGAAGAGTCAATCCAACGGATAAATTATCAGTACCAGAAACTTCAACACTATGACGGCTTAAATTTTGACCATAATCTAGACTTATAAATTTAGTTTCTTTGATTGTTTTACCATTGGCATAGTAGGTGTCATATTCAAGAATAAAAACAGTACGGATTGGCCCGTTTGTAATAGTTTTGTAGGATATAAAGTTTTTAGAAACCGCATAAGTACTGTCAATTTTTAGTGCCGTACCACCAACACCTCTACTCATGCCAACATGATAATTATCCAACCCTTCACCTGTATCCTCATGATAACTACCATCTGTAT
This sequence comes from uncultured Aquimarina sp., assembly GCA_947500845.1. GTDB lineage: Bacteria > Bacteroidota > Bacteroidia > Flavobacteriales > Flavobacteriaceae > Aquimarina > Aquimarina celericrescens. Next base: position 263,464 of record CANMTP010000001.1, on the reverse strand, counting down.
GTAGTTCCTTATAATACCATTTATTGATAATAGGATAATCCACACGTTTGAGCCAAGCATCAATGCCGCTTGATAGTGTACCACCGTTTACACCATCCTCTTTCATTTGTTGGGCGGTAGGCCCAAAAGTTCTAAAGGCCACAAGGTTATTTTCCCAAGCATAATCATCTGTACGTTCTGGTACAAAACGTGAGTAGCATTGTAAAAGACCGCTATCTTTTTCTTCGGAAAGCTTACCGATTATTCTAAATGATTTTTCAGTGTTTGCTGAGATTTCAGGTTGAAATAGTAATGCATCATCAATACCATCATCGTTATAATCTATAACTTGTGAGATGATTTCTTGTTCAGTTTCGGCATCTATAATTTTGTAAGCTTTAGCATTTAAGGACTTTAGTTGCGAATCACTAATTTCTATAGTTTCAAAACTTCTATCAAAATCTAAGGTGTTCTTTATTGTAACTAAGATATCATCTGATTGTTTTTCTTCACAGCCAAAACAACATAAAGCCAAAAAAAGAATTGCAATTTTTTTCATCTATAATTCGATTGATGGTTTACCAATAGTGGCCAATATTCCACCATCAACATATAGGATATGTCCATTAACAAAGTCGCTTGCTCTAGAACTTAAAAATATCGCTGCACCAGCTAAATCATCTGGATTTCCCCATTTAGCTGCAGGTGTACGATTAATAATAAATTCATTGAAAGGATGACCATCTACGCGGATCGGTTCAGTTTGTGATGTGGCAAAGTAACCTGGGCCAATACCATTAACTTGTATATTGAATTTTGCCCATTCTGTTGCCATATTTTTGGTTAGCATGACTAATCCACCTTTTGCAGCAGCGTAAGCACCAACAGTATTACGACCTAACTGACTCATCATAGAACAGATGTTGATTATTTTTCCAGCTTTGCGCTCCATCATGCCTTTTACGACATGTTTCGAGACAATAAAAGGACTAACCAAATCAATGTCTAGTACTTGTTTAAAGTCTTCGACTTCCATTTCGGCTAGAGGTGTACGTTTAATAATTCCCGCATTATTGACAAGAATATCTATGTTACCAACTTCAGTTTCAATTTTTTTGATATTTGCAATTACCTCATCTTCATCTGCAACATTAAATTTATAACCCACGGCATTAATCCCCTCCTTTTTGTATTCAGTTACAGCGTTGTCAATTTTTTCTTGAGAGGAATTCCCATTAACAACAATAGTTGCACCAGCTTTTCCAAGTCCCATAGCCATTGCCATTCCTAAACCATGAGTGCTGCCAGTGACCAAAGCCACTTTTCCTTTAATATTGAATAACTCTTGTAACATACTATCTTAAGTCTGTAATTTTTGCAACGTCCATGTCGTTATAATCTAGGTTCTCACCAGACATTCCCCAGATAAAGGTATAGTTGGATGTTCCTGAGCCAGAGTGGATAGACCAAGGTGGTGAAATCACTGCTTGGTGATTATGCATCCAGATGTGACGTGTTTCTTGCGGTTGTCCCATAAAATGGCAAACGGCCTGCTCTGCAGGTACATCTAAATAGAAATATATTTCCATACGCCTATCATGAACATGAGCTGGCATGGTATTCCAAACGCTACCTGTTTTTAGTTCTGTCATTCCCATTTGCAACTGACAGGTTGTAATAATACCACCTATAATCATTTGACTAACGGTTCTATGGTTTGCTGTTTCTAGGCTTCCCAATTCTATTTTATTAGCCTCCGCTAGACTTGTTTTTTTAGTTGGATACGTTTTATGCGCTGGTGCAGAGTTCATATAAAATTTTGCGGGTTGCTTAGGGTCATCACTTTTAAAAATCACATCTTTTGCACCTTTACTAATATATAAGGCATCTTTGTGATTGACTTTAAAAGTTTCACCATCTACTAAAACACTTCCGTCTCCACCAACATTAATGATACCCAGTTCGCGGCGTTCTAAAAAGTAATCTGCTTTTAAAGGGTCAATGGTTTCTAGTTTTAAGTCTGAAGTGGGTACTGCACCACCAGCCATATAACGGTCATAATGTGTATAGACCCATTTTATTTTTCCGTTTTGCATTAAATCGTTAATCAAGAATTCATCTCTTAATTGCTGCGTATCGTATTGCTTTACGGCTTTTGGATTTGAAGCATATCTTGTTTCAAAAGTAGTTGACATAGTGTTTTATTTTTTTAATTTTTATAATGAACGTCGTATTCCTAATTCCAAACCACGTAGTTCGGCTAGCCAACGTAAACGTCCAATACCTGAATAACCAGGATTAGTTTTCTTTTTTAAATCGTCTAACATTTTATGACCGTGGTCTGGTCTAAACGGCATACGTAAATCTTTACGACCAGCCTTAACTCGTTTTTGCTGCTCTAAAACCAATGCTTTCATTACTACATAAATATCTAAATTACTGTGATCTCAAAAAACGGATTGCTTGTAGTTCCCGCCAGGTGATTCCCTCCAGCACCATTAATCAAAATTTCACACTCACTATAGATTGCATTAACTTCTTTTTTAGCTTCAACTAAAGATTCTTTTTCTAAAACATTTGATACAATGCTAATTACTTTTCCGCCATTAACTCTAATCGTTTTCGCTACTTTTTCTGTAGCTTCTTTTTATAAATTAAGCACTACAATATTGTATCTCTCTTTTGCCAAAGCTTCAGCTATAACACTACAATGTACTCGACCTGCCCCTGTTACTACAACTGTTTTTTTCATGAAAATATTTTGACTTTGGTAAAGTTAAATAAAATTTGGTTAATCGTTTAACTAAAATATGTATATTTGAAATATTTAATAATCTATTCCTATAAATCTAAGATAAATGGATTAGATAACGATCTAATTTTGAAGTACAAACTTATCTCAACAATCTTAAAATAAAATGTTTATAATAGACACTTACAGTACCGCAGTGATTTTTTGTATTATTACTATGTTATGTTGGGGTTCATGGGCCAACACACAAAAAATGGCAGCATCTACCTGGCGCTTCGAGCTTTTTTATTGGGACTATGTTATCGGAATTTTATTATTATCACTTGTTTCTGCTTTTACTTTGGGTAGTTTAGGTATAGAAGGCAGGAGCTTTATTGCAGATTTAAATCAGGCTGACATGGCATCTCTTGGTTCTGCTTTTATAGGAGGTGTTATTTTTAACGCTGCGAATATATTGCTTGTAGCTGCCATTGGAATTGCCGGTATGTCAGTTGCATTTCCTGTTGGTATTGGTCTGGCACTTATTATAGGTGTGGTCGTAAATTATGTCGAGAACCCTGTAGGCAATGCCGGTACGCTCTTTTTAGGTGTCGCCTTAATCGCTATAGCGATTGTTCTAAATGCCTATGCCTACAGAAAGACGTCATCTACCACGAAGAATGTATCTGTAAAAGGCCTTGTTTTAGCCATTGCTGCCGGCATATTGATGGGGTTTTTCTACAAATACGTAGCAGTTTCCATGTTTTCTGATTTTACTGTTCCAGAGCCCGGTAAACTAAGCCCTTACACCGCAATTGTTATTTTTGCGGTTGGTATTTTTATGAGCAACTTTCTATTTAACACATTCATAATGAAAAAACCCATTGTAGGAAGCCCAACGTCATATGCTGAATATTTTAAAGGAAGCTTAAAAACACATTTGATAGGAATATTGGGCGGTATCATTTGGTGTATTGGTATGTCATTTAGCATTATAGCCTCTGATAAGGCTGGACCTGCCATTTCTTATGGATTAGGACAAGGTGCCACTGTGGTTGCGGCCATTTGGGGAATTTTTATATGGAAAGAATTTAAAAAGGCTTCAAAATCCGTTAACTACATACTGTATCTGATGCTTGCGCTTTATGTATTAGGTTTAACAATCATCATCTTATCACGTTAAATTCATTTAAAATGTATAAACCTCTTAAATTTCAATATTTGGTAGTTATCCTATTGGTATGTATCACACTTTTTGGTTGTAAAGATTCTACAAAAGAAGATACCGCTGAAAACTCCCCTAATGACGTATTGAACAGCCGTTTTTCTAAATTGTTGAATTACGAAGTAGATTCCACCGCCATTCCTAGAAGCTTTGATTTTAAAACAAACGAATTAAGAACCATAACCTCTAAAGATTGGACAAGTGGTTTTTTCCCAGGAAGTCTTTGGTATCTGTATAGTTTAACAAATTCTTTACCTTATAAAGAAAAGGCAGCTCAATGGACTGATTTTATAGAGAAAGAAAAGTTTAATAACCGAACGCATGACACTGGTTTTATAATCTATAATAGCTTTGGCAAAGGTTACGAAATCTCTAATGATAGACGTTATAAAGACATTATTCTACAAACTGCCCAAACATTAAGTACACGTTATAATTCCAAGGTAGGTGCAATACGCTCTTGGGATTGGAACAAAGACATTTGGGAATACCCGGTAATTATAGATAATATGATGAACCTTGAATTGTTGTTTGAAGCGACAAAATTGTCAAAGGACAGTACCTATTACAAAATTGCAGATTCGCATGCTAATAAGACGTTAGAGCACCATTTTAGGGAAAATCACAGCACATACCATGTAGTTGTTTTTGATACCATTAATGGTAAATCGCTTCAAAAAGTGACTCATCAAGGTTTTTCTGACCAATCCAGTTGGGCACGAGGCCAAGCCTGGGCAATCTATGGTTTTACAATGTCATACAGATATACAAACAATGAATCGTATTTAAATCAAGCCGAAAATACTTTCAACTTTTTTTTTAATCATAAAAACCTTTCAACAGATGGTATACCCTATTGGGATTTTGATGACCCTGAAATACCCAATGCACCAAAAGATGTATCGGCCGCGGCAATCATTGCATCTGCTTGTTTTGAGCTATTCAACATTACAAAAAACAAACTGTATAAGAATTATGCAAATATGGTTTTAAAAACATTGCAGACTGACACTTATCTTTTATCTAAAGATAATAATGCTCCTTTTATCCTAAAGCATAGCACGGGGAATAAACCAAAAAATGATGAAATAGAAGTTGCTATTAATTATGGCGATTATTATTTTTTGGAGGCACTCTATAGACAAAGCTTAATAAATACTCAATAACACAACCTTAGTTAAAAAATAATGGTGTTAAAAATGGCAATTACGTTTTAACGTTTATCGAACGATAGCTGTAAATTGCAACAACACCTAGGCATAGAGCTGGCAATAAAAAAGATAATCGCACTTCAGGGATATAGCCAAAAAATTGTAAATCAGCGAAACCTTCTCCACCCCAGTCCAATATAGATGCTTGAAGTGGTGGCATTAAAGCCCCGCCAACAATAGCCATAACCAATCCCGCTGAACCCAATTTTGCTTCATCACCCATACCATTGAGTGCAATACCATAAATCGTTGGAAACATTAACGACATACATATACTTATACCTACTAATGCATAGAGTCCTAAAATACCAGGAAGCATCACGGCTCCTAGACAACAAAGCACACCAACTACGGCAAATCTCAACATTAGTTTTGCCGGTTTAAAAAACTTTAGTAAGTAGGTACAAAGCCATCTTCCCATTAAAAATAGAAGCATGGCCGCCATGTTGTACCATGTTGCTGTCAACTGACTTCCTTCGTCTCTTGACAAGTTCATCTCATCAACATACTGAAATATAAATGTCCAACACATTATTTGAGCACCCACATAAAAGGCTTGTGCCATTACACCTTCACGGTATCGTTTATTGCTTTTTAATTTTGTAAAGGCTTCTATCAGAGGTATTTTAGCAGATTCTTTGATAGTCGGAAACTTTGTGAATGCGATAATAACAAATATAAGTAGTACCAAAATAGCAAGTGCTATATATGGGAAACTAATGATATTTAAATCGTTTTCACGTATGGCCGCTCTTTCGATAATATCTAGGGCTTGATAGGTTTCGTTATTATAATCATCTGAACGTAGTGCTTGAATAACAAATATTTGAGCTACCAACATACCCAATAATGATCCCATTGGATTAAATGCCTGCGATAAGTTTAAACGCTGCGTGGCAGTTTTCGGATCACCCATTGATAGAATAAATGGATTAGCAGTAGTTTCTAAAAAAGCTAAACCAAATGTGAGAATATATAGAGAAGCTAAGAAAAATCCGAATGTCTCGCAAGCTGCTGCAGGATAAAACAACATAGCCCCCGTGGCATACAAACCTAAACCTAATAATATCCCTTTTTTATAATTAAATCTTCTTATAAAAAGTGCTGCGGGTATGGCCATAGTAGCATAGCCGCCATAAAAAGCTAATTGTACTAAGGCGGCTTCAAAATTTGAAAGTTCCGGCATTACTTTTTTGAATGCTGAGACCATAGGATTCGTTAAATCATTGGCTATTCCCCACAAAAAGAACAACGAGGTTATCATTATAAATGGGAATAACAACTTTTGCTGTACCACAGGGGGATTTTCTTTAGAAATAGGATTTGACATTAAGAATTTATCTAAATTATGTTATTTGTGATCTAAAAGGAGTGGACGACTGTGCACCGAGTTTGGTTACAGATAAGGCAGCAGCCTTGTTTGCAAAAAGAACAGCGTCTTCTATAGTTTTACCTTCGGCTAATGCAACCACTAAAGCGCCATTAAATGTATCTCCTGCGGCAGTGGCATCTATCGCCTTCACCTTTGGGGCAGGAATCAACCCAATAAAGTCTTCAGAATAAACATAAGCACCTTTAATACCCAATGTAATAATTATAACTGGCACGCCTTTATCTTTGAGTACCTCTGCAGCTCTTTGAGCCGAGATTTTATCTTGTACGGCAACTCCTGTTATGAGTTTTGCTTCAGTCTCGTTTGGGGTTAATGCATAGATATGCTTTAAAATATCATCTGAAAGCTTTTGAGCCGGTGCAGGGTTTAAAACTACTTTTTTACCAAAATCTGATGCTATTTCACAAATCTTGTTTACGGTTTCTATTGGAATTTCAAGTTGAACAAGCACATATTCAACTGATTTAAAGGTTTCTGTAAGTTGTGCAATATTATCTGCTGAAAGTTTAGCATTCGCTCCTAGGGCTACCGAAATACTATTTTCTCCATTATCATCTACCATGATGAGAGCCACTCCAGAAGGTACTGTTTTATCAATTAGTATTTTAGAGGTATCTATTCCCACCTTTTTAAAACCTTCAATTGCCGATTCGCCAAGTAAATCATTTCCAAGTTTTGAAATAAATATAACATCGCCACCCAACTTAACAGCTGCTACTGCTTGATTGGCACCTTTACCGCCTGGATTCATAATAAACTCGCCCCCTAAAATAGTTTCTCCCTTTTCGGGGATCCTAGAGGATTTAATTACCATATCGGTGTTACTACTACCTATTACTAGTATTTTATTGCGTTCTTGTTCTATCATTTCAATTATTCTTGGGTCTAGTTAAAAACAATGGCTCTATTACAGAATCTGCATAAGTCTTAGGATTTATTTTTTTTGTTACGTAATAATGCTCTTTGTCTGGACTTGCTAGCCATTCGTTTTTTCCTGAATGTTCTATATGATTGTATCCTATTCCTATGATATTAAAATAGTCGTTTACCCCTGTTACCGCCAATTGTACTGTTATAATATCCCAAATGGACCATTCTTCAATGGTTTCAACCGGTTCACGTCCGGTCCACTTTGGTGGGTTTGTGAAAAAAAAACGATACCCAGCTTTGAGGATATTATTATCTCCTAGTTCATTGATTCGCGAACCTGTTCCGTATCCAAATTTGGATTCACCTATTTCGCCCCCGTTGAAAATCATGGGTCTTGAGCAATTGTCAACAACGTATTTTGCAGTACCCTCACCGCTCCATTTAAAATTAGATTCTACCCTTTGGTCACCATTGTAAAATCCACCCATTATATAAAACGCCTTAACTTTTTTATCAACTAGAGACAGTCCATCGAGGTCTGAATATTTATCCGCTTTTGACTTGAACAATTTTTCGATATTATTAAGTCTTCCTGTAACAACAATTGTAATACTGGTATCAACACTTTGGGAAAGAATTTCTCGGTACAATTCGGTAGTTTTAGGCGCTTTTTCGCTGGTTAAATCACTTGGGAATTCTTTACCTATATGCCAAGTATATTCTTCTTCAGAAAAAAAATCATCCTCGTATGCCCCAATTGGTAAATCTGGCCTACCAAAAAAGGTGTTTACTGCATCTATGCCCTCGACATGATGTGTCATTGGCCACGATGACATGACCGCCTTTATATCACAGAGCCCTTTATCAGCATAGACGTGTAGGGCATAGAGTGCGCCTAAATCATCTATGTCTCCTCCAATATCTGTATCAAATATAATTTTAGGCACTTCGTTTTTAGATTCTTTGCTACAGGTACAAAAACAAATAATAACCAAAAAAAGCAAAACAAAATTTATTCTAATATCATGTCTCATAAGTTATCACCAAATAAGTTTAATATTCTAGTACAATACCCGTGTGCATTTTCAATTGTGGTACTGTAATATTAATTTTTCCTTCTTTAACATTCATTTGCATAAGTTCTCCCGACGGAATTAAATAAGCTCTTTTAATATCCTCTTTCAAATCAACTGTCACTGGTATGTTGTACAGTACTGGCATATCCTCAATAACCTGTACCTTACCACGTTGAATTGGCGAGGCGTACAGCAGATGAACCACATACCTGTTTTTCTCTGGTTGATGAAGTAAGTTAATTCTCCCCATACTTGGCATTTCTGCTTTTACGAAGGCTTTACTACGTAAAAGATTGAAAGCATTGTAGAACAAGTCTCTATGTAGTTGCACTCCCATTTCTTTGTATTGCTTGTCAATATTGTGTGCAAAGAAAATAACATTTCCTTTTCTAATTACTGCAGGATGCTCTGCATCTTCTAACACAAAAGGGGTGTTTTTATGAGAAGAAAAATGGCTTAATGTTCTTGAAAAATAGGGTTCCCTTAATTTTGCCAATATTTCTGTATCTGATTTTGGTTGTACACGTATTGCGGGTTCGTAGTTTAGAAATGGTGAACGTACAATATTTTTTGATATGGTATCATTAACCACTGTATAGTCCACATCGTATTTGGCGTCGTCTAGATAATCTGCTCCTATGTCAAGGATTGGAATTCCATCCCTGAAAGCTCCTTTTCCCATAAGGATCACTTTGCCTCCTCTGATAACAAAGTCATCTAATCGTTGCTGATCACGTTCTAATATACCGTCGCTTGTGACGACTAAAACCTCAATATCAGACCAATCTTCCAATAGGTTGACCACATTAAAGTTTATTTGGTTTTGTACCAACATGGCAACCAGACCTTCTAAGGCTGGTTTATCACCTCCTACATAAAGACCCGTAGTTGCTTTGTGTTCACCACCAATACCATAACTTTCAATTTTTTTTGCATATTCGAATGCATATCCAATATTTTGATATGTTCCCATATCCATCTCTCCGGAGGGATGAAGTTGATCTCCTATATTAATATTAGCTCCATAAGCCACCATCGATGCCACTTCGTACTTGAGTGCCTCTTTTGATTTAAACCCTCCAAACTCACCCCAAGCTGTATGAAATTTACCACTCATCGCGACAATATCCTTATCAGTATTACTGAAATATTTTGACCTCCAGGGAAAAACATCATAACCAAACCAAGCAGTAGGCAAATCTTCCAGGTCTAATTTGGTATTAAGGCGAAACATATTGTGCCGGAAATCGGATAGCATTTTACTATTAAATTCTGCTGTGGTACCATTCCAAAATACAGAAGCTTCCGGCCTATGCTGTTTAACAATCGCTAGTGTTTTTTGATAAAAGGTTTCGTATTTCTCAATAGTTCTTTTAAAGACGGCTTCATCATCATTGATATCAATACCCCTGGATTTGTAATCTGCTTTTGCCAAATCGTTATAATTCACTCTCCAAGCATTATGAATGTCAAACCACATTCCGTCAATCTCATAGTTTTTAACAATTTCTTCGACCTGAGCATAGATCTTTTCCGCATAGGCTCCCATAGGTTCTAAATATTGCCATCCCTGAAATGTATCATCAGGACCTAATCCCTTGATACCTTCGAGATATAAACTGGAGCCGCTTTTATTTTTTTGAACCCATTGAGGATATGCTTTTGCTTCCCAATCAGAATACCCCACTGTGAAATATATTTTGACTTTAACCCCTATTTCACGACAAGCTTCTATTTGAGCTTTCATAAGATCAAAATCGAGATGCGGATGCATCTTTCCTATTTTTGTATCATAATAGGTCCAGCCATGATGTCCTTTAGCAAAAATATTTATAGCGTTTACGTGGCCTGTTTTAAGCGCTTCCTGAAACTGTTCTTTATCGAATTTTGCCCCTATGTCTTCAATAAATTCTGAATTATGAAAGTCAAGATGAACCTGTCGTGTTCCTTCGGTATTCTCTAATTCGCCTTCAAGTTCTATCCTTTTTGTAGATACATCTAGTCTATCATTACAAGAAAACAATATAGAGGATAAGAAGATAAAGTGTAAAAATTGTCTTTTCATAGGATTTATATTTTTAACTCTTTTCATTAGCAGGTACCATGTTTGTTTTTACTTTTTTAGAAATATATTGGTTATAAAATGCTAAGAATAGAGGAATCACATGAATACCGGCTGAAATTAAAAACATATTTACATATCCATTTCGGGTAGTATCTCCTATAGCTCCCATCATTCTTCCTCCAATAAAAAGACCTAAACCATAGGTAAGGGTATAGAACAGGGTTTGTGCTGTGACCACAACTTTTTTTGGTACGCTATCTGTAATAAAAGATACACACGCTAATGTAAATAACCCTATTTCAGAATGTAAAATTTGCATACCTACTAATATCCAGGCGTTTTCAGTATTTGCTACAACCAACCATCGCACAATGCTCACCAAGATAGAGGATATTATAATCCAATGTAAACCTATCCATTCTTTCAATTTGTCAAAAAATAACATGAAGATAACTTCAGAAATTGTTCCTACTGCAAATGCAAGACTTACCACAAGTGCGCCATGTCCCGAAGACTTAATCAACTGACTGTAACTACCCATGTATGCAGCCAGTGCGATAAAATTAATAAAAGACATTACAAAAAAGATCAGTAATCTCTTGTTATTTAGAAGTTTGAGTATATCCCTTACATTTGTTCTTTCCTGCTTTTCCAGAGTTGTCTTTTTAAGAAACAGAGAAGCTAGAAACATAAGTGCAAAGCTAGTCACCATACCGATAATAACTGCGGGATCATTCCAGGATCTGTCAAAATACTCAAGATATGCTCCCATAACCACTGAACCAAAAAACCAACCTGCCGGTGCAAATAATCGTAAACGACCAAAATCCAAGCCCTTGTCTTTGGCTAATGTAGAAGCAATTGCGTCCAAAATACCCATAATCCCTATTGAAAAAAATGAATACACGAAATAGGAAGTTAAAAACGGCCAATAATTATTCAAAAATAATAATGGTATGCTACCTATTAATGTTCCGAGGGTCAGGATCTTTATAATTAGTTGAGGTTTTCCTATTCTATCTGATAAATAGCCCCACAAAAGTGGCACTCCTATTGCACCGCATAAAGAACCTAGAAAGAAGATAGAACTGATCTGAGAATCACTAAAACCTTCTGCGCTTAGATAAGGAACCAAAAATGCAAACACACAACCTAACCCTACATGAAAAAGGAAATATATTGCTCGTATTGAATTAATCATATATTATTAGTTAGGATTGTATAGGATTTTTATTTTAAGTCGTCTAGAATATCCTGTAATGGAACCTCTGCATATCCAATATAGGTATCTGCAGCTCCATAGTAAATTTTCACCATTCCTTCTTCGACCAATACACCACAGTTAAAAATTACATTACCAAAAAAACCGTTGATTTCATAATCTTCTTCGGGCAGCATAATAGGATTTTCTGACCTGGAAAGTATTTTTGTTGGATCATTTATATCATATAGTACCCCACCCAGGCAATACACATTATCTTTTGAAGCACCGTGATATATTTCCAACCATCCGTCATTGGTTCTAAAAGGCACCGCGCTACATCCTATTCTACCATCATCCCAATAGCCTTCTCGGGTACTCATTGAAAATTTATGATTGCCCCAACAGATAAGATCAGGAGATTCTGCAATCCAAATATCTTTCAACTTATATTCTGCAGATATAGGCCGACTCAAAGCGTAGTATTTCCCATTAATTTTTTCAGGAAAAATAGCTACATCCTTGTTATCCGGAGTAAAAATCACACCATGTCTTGTAAACGACTTAAAGTCTTTTGTGGTCGCCAGGCAGGTAGTTACTCCCCCAATAGTAGAACAGGCGCTGTAATTTATGTAATAAGTATCATTCAGAAACGTAATTCTTGGATCCTCAATCCCATACATTTCATACACATTGCTGGGAACCATACAAGGGGTTTCATCGATTTCAAAATCGATTCCGTTTTTACTTCTGGCAATTCTGAAATGAGACATTGAAGAAAGAAAAATACGCTCAGGCGTATAAATGTACCGAGAATCATGCAGACCTATACCTGGCATATTTTTATCAAAAGATCTCACTACTATCTCATCTTTTTGGTGATCAAAATAAACGGTTCTAACTTCATTTTCATGACGTGCAATTGGTCTTTCGGCCACCCTAAGTAATAATAACACATCCCCCTCAAAACGAATCACTCCGCAATTGAATACACAAACAACTTCAAAATCCGATTGAGAAGGTTTCACATCTTTGGGTGCTATTATCGGGTTTTTATCCGATCTTACTACATTGAGGCCAGCTACAGGCTTTTTATTTTCTTTTATCATTATTAAATTATTTTAAAACATCACAATTCATTTTATCGGTTACCTTAATTTTGATACGTCCGGCATCCGAAATATCTATCGCTTTTATCCCCAAACCTCTTGCTGGCGAATTTTCTGCGAATCGTATGACTCCGTCTTCAAACGTTTCCAGAAGAGGGTCGGTATTTATATTATTATTATCGAGTGGTAATTCATACTCTTTAATTATGTTATATGTATCCAGATCTTTAGTAATCAACTTTCCCTTTCCTGAAAAAAGTATGTTATTTTTCATCGAATCAATTGCTTTTGTATCATATAATTCGAGGCCATCTTCTGCGATCATTACATTTTTTTCAAAAATATATTCATTACAACGTTCTAATGTGAATCGCCCTTTTCCCTTAATTATAAAAAAATTATTTCTGAATACATTATTACTTGCAATATGATTATGGCTTGGCCTGGGAACATCGATTTCAATATTTTCGATAATTTGGCAATCTACAGCTTTTTCGTCCAAATAATAGGCAGAGGTACCTGCTCCGGGTGCATCTTTGATATCTTTTATAAAATTATTCTTCACTAAAGCATTTTTACAAAAGGTGATATAAATACCCGCTCCATCGTATAAATCCTGCATTGCTCGATAAATTAGGTTTTTCTGGATTATTAAATTTTTCCCTCCTGCACATATCGCTGCATAGGGAACATCGTGCAATTCATTATGTGATATAGTACAATCTGCATAGCTTATACCTTTTTCCCATTCTTCGGCAACATTGGGATCGGTAGCTCCAACATAGAGAGCAATAGCGCTAAGGAATGTCTTACCTACATGGTGTATATGATTATTATGGATTAAAGCCTTAGAACCTGTTAGGCGAATAGCTCCTGCCCCGGCATTATGAATAGAGCAGGAAGTGATCTTAATATTATTTCCTGAAGCTTTAATTCCATGAGCACCAACATTAACAACTGACAAATTATTTAAATGGCAATCTCTTGCATTTCTAATGGAAATCGCTCCATCAAATAATTTTGCCCCGAAAGCGCCACTCATCAAGGGAGCGTTTGTCCCAGAAATTGTCATATCTGTCAGTGAAATATTATGAACTACTTCTCCTTCATCTTCACCAATCACAAAAAGGTTTTCTAAGATAGGTGCAATGATCTCAATAGAACCCATGTCTTCATCAGCTAACGGCCAATAAACAAGTTCCCCATTTTTTCTATCCAAATACCACTGACCAGGTTTCTGTAGCCCTTCTTCTGTATTCCAGACAATATAACGCTTATCAAAATTATAATGTTTGGCAAAGGCTCCCGGAGGCCATCCTGAAGGATTTGAAAAAGTGATCAATTGATTTTCCCAATCTATGTTCTTTACACCCACCAAAGATTCATCCCACATATGAAAAACAGTTATCTCGGCGTTTTCAGGCACTAAAGTTTGAGGTATATCATCTTTCTTAAACTGTAATGTAGTCAGTTCTTCATAGGTAGGTTCTCTTTCAAACCCTCCTTCATAAGTACTACGCCAGGTAACATCAAAATCTGTTTCATGAATCAAATAATCCTTTTGTGGAAAACGTGCTCTGTCTGCATACCTACCATTGACAATAAGCATTCTAAAATCCCAATTGCCTTCACATATTTCCGGAAGTTTTGCACTCCACCATTTGTCATTCTTAGGGGCCCAATCCAATATTCGTTTACCTCCATAGAGTTTAGTATCATCGCTCCCTTTTATGGTAAGTCCGGAATCCAAAGCTGTTAGCTGTATCTTCTCTTCAAAAAAATAGGCTCCATTGTCAATAGTGATAACTTTGTTTTTCTCAGGTAACTCTCTACAATTCAATATTGCTTCTTTCAGGGATTTTCCTTTCTGCTTTACGGTCAACGGCATATTTTTCTTGTTTCTTTGTTCTAATTGATAATTGCTATCAGAATATTTGGTTATGTTATCGCCTATCTATGAAATCACAAAATTCCTTATACTTCTCATAACGATCACGATATATTTCAGCTCTTTTTTTATTAGGGATGTACTCTTTCTGAAATCCATGGCCCATTTGTTTCATTGCTTCTTGTACATTGGGATACAATTCAGAGACCGTTGCGGCAAACATACTGGCTCCTAAAGCACAGGTTTGTTCTGATTTATGAACCTTTATAGGCATTTCCAGAACGTCTGCCATCATTTGCATAATAAAAGGAGACTTATGAGCTACTCCACCTATTCCTATTATGCCCTTGATGGGTATTTTGTTTTCTATAAAACGCTCTATAATACGTTTGGCTCCAAAGCACGTGGCTTCTACGAAGCTTCTGAAAATATGGGGTGTATTACTTCCTAAATGCAATCCTTGAATTGCCCCTTTTAGCAATTGATTAGCGTCTGGTGTTCTCCGACCATTTAACCAATCCAAAGCCAATTCACTATTTTCATCCCAGGAAAGTTCTTCAGCTGCCTTACTCATTTCCACTAAAGCATTATCAATAATGTCGTTTAGTAATTTTTCAGAAGACTTAGATGGGTGCTGAGCTAAATAATTTCTTATGGGCCAGGTAACCACACTTTGAAACCATTCAAACACGTCCCCGAAAGCAGATTGCCCGGCTTCGAGACCGATCATACCAGGAATTACAGACCCGTCTACTTGTCCACAAATACCTTTTACCAGAGTATTGCCCATTTGTTCTTTGGGAATGACGAGCATATCGCAAGTTGAGGTTCCCATCACTTTACTCAAATAATAAGGCTCAATTTCGCCACCTACTGCACCCATATGAGCATCCATTGCTCCTACTCCTACTTTTACTTCTTCTGTTAGTCCTAATCTCTTTGCCCACATTGGACTAAGAAACCCTGCAGAAGTGTCTGCTGTATACGTTTTTGTATAGAGGTGTTCAACGAAATTATCTAACACTGGGTCTAGCGTTGTAAAAAACTCTTGGGAAGGTAATCCACCAAATTTTTCAGACCACAGCGCTTTATGTCCTGCTGAACAAACACTTCTTTTCATTAAGGCAATATCCGTTTTTCCGGTTAACAGAAACGGCATCCAGTCACAATGCTCTACCCAAGAATGTATAGAAGATCTTACACTGCTATCATTTCTCAATACATACAACAATTTGGCCCAGAACCATTCTGAAGAATAAACACCTCCTACGTATTTTAGATAATTTATATCAAATCTTCTGGCATGTTCATTTATTTCTTTGGCTTCCGCAACCGATGTATGATCTTTCCAGAGAAAAAACATTGCATTTGGGTTTTCTTTAAATTCTGGCAGGAGAGCCAAAGGCACACCATTTTCATTCACGGCGACCGGTGTAGATCCAGTAGTATCTACAGAAATTGCCCTGATATTCTCTCTTACCTCATCAGACACCTGATACAATGCATTTTTAACCGTGTTCTCAAGGCCTTCTATATAATCCAAAGGATGCTGTCTAAATTGATTTTTTGCAAAATCGCAGTATTCACCTTCTTTCCAACGGGGATAGGAGAATTCTGAAGAGGCAAGTTCATTTCCGTTTTTTGCATCTACTATGATACTTCTTACAGAAGCTGTTCCGTAATCTATCCCTATGACATAGTGGGTGGTATTCATTATTTTATTTTCTTGAAATCAGTGTAAGGATTAAAAAATGAGAAGCATTAGTATCTTTTATCTTCATTTCCGTTTCATATTTATTTGTACAGGGCTCCATACGTATCACAAGCCCTATAATCTGATCCTTCTTTATCCATTCCGAAGGAATTCCAGGCCGAAGGCCTAAAAATATCTCTCTCATCAACATTATGCATACACACAGGAATTCTCAACATAGCAGCAAGCGTTATGAGATCTTTTCCAATGTGACCATAACTGATAGCTCCATGATTGGCACCCCAATTATTCATTACTGAATATACATCGCGGAAAGCTGAAGATTTTGTGAGGTTAGGAACAAACCAAGTGGTAGGCCATGTTCTATTAGTGCGAACGTCTAAGGTTTTATGGACCTCATCCGGGATATCGATGGACCAGCCTTCAGCAATTTGAAGTGTAGGCCCAAGTCCTTTTGTAAGATTCAATCGGCACATGGTCAACGGCATTCCTCCTTTAGTTAAAAAGTTAGAAGAATACCCACCTCCCCTAAAATATCCTAAATCAGCCGGGTACCATTTAGTAGCGTCCAGGCAATCTTGCCTCTCTCCTTCTGTTATTTCCCAAAAAGGTTTCATAGCAGGCTCTCCATCAATTTTTTGTTGTCCCGAACCGTCGAGTGTTGCAGATCCCGAATTTATCAAATGAATAAATCCATTTTTAGCCCGATCTGTAGGTTGCCAGCCCGTTACTCTTTTTACCGCTTCAGGGCTCCAATAAGTACGTACATCGGCAAAAATTTGTGCTGTATTGGTGAGCAAATAATTAAACAACATCGAAACTCCGTTAAGAGAATCATTTTCTGTTGCGACCATATATGGTTTTCGAATTCCATTCCAGTCAAAAGATGAATTTAGTATAGCCTCTGGAAAATCTCCATTAGGTAAAAAATCTGTCCACTGTCTTTGTCCTTGAAAACCTGATACAATAGCATTATGACCCAATGCTTCTTCTGCATATCCCATTTCGGACAATGTAGTATTACCTTCCATCAGATCCCGAATGATCAAGGTCATTTTTACAACAAATTCCCAATCTTCATCTTTTTGCTTGCGAGATCTTCGCTTTTCCGGTTCGTTAAAGTCTTCTCCTTCTTCACAATTTTCTTTTGTCCATGATAATGCCTTTTGATATTCTTCTTCGTCATAAATCTTTTGTTCTATTCTTCGTAGTACTTCAGTAGAGTCTACATATTCATTACGCATTCCCAAATATGATTGAAAAAAATCTGCATCAATTTCAGAACCTGCTATTCCCATAGAGACACTACCAATTGCTAGATATGATTTTCCTTTCATTAAAGCAACCGCCATACCTGCTTTTGCAAACTGTAACAACTTATTTTTTACATCAACAGGAATTGTTTGGTCACCTAAATCCTGAACATCTCTTCCATAAATACCGAAGGAAGGCAATCCTTTTTGATTATGTCCGGCCAAGGTGGCAGCCAGATATACAGCACCGGGTCTTTCGGTACCATTAAAACCCCAAATTGCTTTTGGTATTGTTGCATCCATATCCATAGTTTCAGTACCATAACACCAACACGGAGTCACAGAAAGGGATACACCTACATTATTTACTTTGAATTTCTCGGCGCAATCAGCAGCCTCTTTGACTCCACCTATACAGGAATCTGCAATAATACATTGTATCGTTGAACCATCTGGATAGGTTAATTCTGTTTCAAATAGCTTTGCAACATTTTTGGCCATATTCATCGTGGTTTCCTCCAAAGATTCTCTTACTCCTCCCATTCTCCCATCAATTATGGGTCGTATACCTATTTTTGGAAAGTTTTTCTTATATGTCATAATGTATTTCTCTAAAACAGTGATCAGTTAATAGCATCTAAATGTTGTACCAATTTCTTTTTGGAATGATGTTTTCCAAATATATGCTTAATCGTTTAAACAAAAAAATAAATTTTTAGTGTTTCTTAACTTTTCAGATTATGTTTAAGAAGAATAAATCGCTAGAGATGATTTTCCTTTTATGAGATCAGCTTTGAGGCATATTTGTTTTTCTCCCATATCCGGTGTAGCTATTTGTTGGGTTAATATTTGTACCGCTCTCTTCCCCATCTCATCCAAGGGTTGCCTTATATGTGTAAGAGGGCAATAATAAAAATCGAATGCTTCTCCCTCGTCAAAACTAATTATCGCAATATCTTTAGGAACTGTCAATGAGAGCTCGTCTATATATTTTAATCCAAGAATAGCAAGGGTATTTGTGGCAAAAAAAACAGCGTCTACTGGATTTTCTCCCGATAACAAGTTATCAATGGCAGCCCGTACTTGTTTTTTACTATCATTATAATCTATTTCTACAAGATTTGGAGATATTTTGCCCCCAAAATGATTCTGAATAGTTTCCCGATATCCTCTTATTCTTTCCCTCATATGGTACAACGGATTGGCATATGCAATCATTCCTATCCGTTCGTACCCTGATACAATTAGTTCATTAACCACTTTGGTGGAGGCTTCGAAATTATCAATGACCACATAGTTTGTAGAAATATCCGGAAAATATCGATCGAGAAGTACTAAAGGAATATTTTGTTGTTTAAGTTGAGCAATTTGATTATCTGTACCTTCTGAGGGAACTATAATAAAGCCATCTACCTGTCTGCTAGAGAGAAACTCAATTAGATGTAATGACTTTTCTGCTTTCTCATCAGAGCTGCCAAAAATTACTGTGTAGTTCAATTTTGTGGCCTCGTCCTCTATGATTCTGGCAATGTTTGCAAAAAACGGATTAGAAATATCTGCAACTATAAGACCAATAGTGTTGGTTTTACCACTTTTTAAACTTTGTGCAATCTTATTAGGCTGGTAATTTAGTGTTTTAGCAATGTCTTTTATTTTTTTTGCCATCGCCTCGCTGACTCTGCTATCTTTTCTATTCGAAAGGACATAGGATACGGTAGCTATGGAAACTCCCACTTCATTGGCAATATCTTTTAGGGAAACTTGTTTTTTCTTCATTACCATTTATCCTTTAACAAATATATAGTAAAAATAAATTTAATCATCTTTCACTAATTTAAAAATCTATTTTACTAATAATATTCTAAAGGTGTTTGAACTATTTAATTTCAACAAATGCCAGATATAGAGCATATTTTACTTTTATACGCTCTATCTGGCATTTTAATTTTATATTAGATCATTAAAAGTATAGTAATACTAACTTAACTTATCTCCTATCTACGATTAATTTCTGTGTTTTAATTAAGTTATTCTTTACTTTCTCAAAAATTAGATACATACCATTTTTTGGAAATATACTTGCGTCTAATTCAATCAATGTTGATGCTTTTATATTTTTATTATATACTACCACTCCTTGTAAGTTGGTTATAATAATTTCCGAATCCATATTGGATGTTCTATTGGCTTTAATTTTTAATTGACCAGCCTTTAACGGATTAGGAAATACGTTGAAGGCTTTAGAATTATTTTCTTTGGTAGTAATTGTTGTTTGTTGCCTACTATTAGATGCACATCCTGGATCGTTATAATTATTGTTTCCGTTGGTAAAAAGTATTTGTTTGTCTCCATTCGTCCAATTGCTTGATTGTATAACATTAGCACTTTCACTTTCTATTTGGTTCCCACATACGGTGATGTAATCTACATACAAGTTCTTATCGCACCCGTTATTTCCATCATTCAAAAAATGCACTGTAATGGTTCCATCCGAAAATCCAGAATATGTATAGTTCTCATAATTTGTGGTTACTGTTTCGTTCAAAACACTGGTGTTATTGATTCTCAGTTCCATAATTTCACTTCCACAACTTCCTTTGGCCCTGACCACGATGTCACCACTTGAACTATTTCCGGGATCAGTTCCTAATGTTCCAAAATCTATGTACCCTTCACAATGCATCAACTGGCTAAAATCTCCTCCACATGAACCATTTTCGTAAGCACTTGTATTTATCTGCTGATCTTCTGCCTGATATCTGATATCATCAATTTCAATCCAGTCTATTTCCATATCGGTTCCGTTATCGGGAAAATAAAGCCTTATTTCTCCTATAGTATTCAAGTTATAGGAATAATCAGCAAAGTTACTTCCTGTAATAGTCCAGGTTTTTTCTGTTACGCCATTATTCTGTAATTGAAGTTGATCCGAAGTTCCACTCATCATTCGTGCTCTCACGACAACATTGGTATTTGAAGGGGGCGTTCCACCTCCAGAAACAGCATCCACATCTTTTAGGACTATATTATCGAATCCGGGCCATCCTGCACCAGTAGTTGTAATAAACGTTTGAAACTGGTATGCATCATTGGCTATAGGTGTATTAACACTAATAGGCACATCAATGGTCACAGAACCTGATCCTGAGGCTACAGATGCTCTGGCTTCTCCATAATTATCGAAATCTGGTGTATCTTTTTGAAAAACGACCACTATATCTCTATTCGTAGAGGCCTCATAATCAACAGTTACCGAAACTTCGTTACCAGGGTTTACTGAAGCCGGTGCAGAGACAGATAAAATGTCGTCCAGCCCCCCACCTCCATTGTCAGACAAAGCATTCACATGATCCGAAGTATCAAAAGTATGAGTTTCACAACTTTGGCCACTACCAGTATAATAACTAAAATGAATTCTAACATCCCCTGTTTCTTCAAAATATTCATGGTCTATTGCTTCATTATAACGATTATTTGTTCCACCTCCCGGTGCGTTTACCGAGGCCCAGTTAACACCATCATTTGTCAAATTAAATCGAGCATTACCGGTTTGGTATTTATGGTACCAAGCAATTACACCATCCCTATTTGTTAAAAATAATGATGAACTATTGTCTGGTAATGAAAGGTTAACCCACGAGGACCCGTTCCATCTTTTTCCATATGCGGTTCCATTGCTTGTTCTATAGCTTACTACAGGGGTATTGCTATCCAATGCTCCTACATGACTTTCCGGTAGTATGTCTTGTTGTGAAGACCTAGCTACTACTACTGAAGCATTATCTACCGTTAAGGGTAATGAAATGTTTGCCCCTCCCGGTCTTTTAAAGGTATTTCCGCCATCATCAGAGTATGCATAAATCACATGAGTTTGCCTATTGTATCCACTATTACCACTTGTATAACAGGGATCTATCACAGATGCTGTTAAATGCATTCGGTTATTTTTATCAAAGAATACCCGAGGCCGTGGCTGCTGATAAGCACAACCGAATCCACCTCCATCCAATCCGTATACTATGGCTTTAACTACGGGGCCATCTGGATTATAATTTGTACTGCCAAGTAAGGTGAAAGTGCCATTATCTGCATTATATCGCATCATAGTACCTACATGATCTTCTGAGGCATTACCGAGTTTCATTCTAAAAAGCGTATATAATTCACCATTACGATCTTTATAAAACTCCATATAGGTAACTCTTTGTCCAGGAGGATATTTTCGGGTCCAACCATAAATATTATAAGGTTCGTTTGATATGTAATACTTCCAGTCCTGATTATGAGCATCTCCGGTTAGATGAATATATCCATTTTTATCTATTGCGATAGATGGTTTCGTATGGAAATCATTCGATTGCAAACTTGTCATTACTGCATATACATTATCATTCCCGTTGCGCTTTTTACCAACATAAATTTTCTGGTCGCTACCAACATAGGTATAATAAATATCCCCGTTGTTGGTAGTCACCGAAGTGCTATATCCATAATTGAGGTTACCGTCCACAGGGTGGTCCAAGTTTTCATCTACCCAACTAATATTGGTTTGAGCCAGACAGATTTCTGAAAAGATCAATATAAAAAGCCAAAGCCACTTGGCCTCTTTGATGAGTTTAAAAAAAGGTTTCATAATATTTATATTAAATTCTTTTATATTTTAAATCGAGTCATATTAAATAGAACTTTTTTTGGTACAAGATGTTAACCCTAATCCGTCTTTAAGGCTTAATAGAAAGTGCTAAGTCCAGATGACCATTCTTATTTTCTTAATATTATTTTTTGCTGAAAACTCCTTTTCTCAGTCTGTACCTTAACCACGTATAACCCACTTTTAAGTGTCCCAAGATCCAAAGCATTATGGGCAGCCTTCATCGTAAATTGTTTGCGCAATAAACCAAAGACATCGTAGACTGTTATTTTAATAATTTTTTCGTCAATCCCTTCAAGTTGTAGTATTCCACTTGTCGGATTAGGATATATTTGTATTGCTGAAGTTTCAATCTCTTCAGAATCATTTTTATTTTCATCTGAAAATTCGGCTTTCCACCACCCTATACCCAACCCTGGGCTGCCTACAAGTTGTAAAGATTGATCTCCTTCACTTAAAATAGCATATGCAGTTACTAGCTGCCATTGTCGAAAATTTCGTCTTGTATCATTTATATTAACCGTATGAAGTTCTTCTTCAACTAAATTCAATGTTAATTTTGATCGATAAAACAAAGAATTTACATAATAAGTAAACTTGTACATCCCAGTTTTTGTTACCTTAATCGGATATGAAACCGAAGACCTATTACTAAGAAAACGAACGGTTGCAGAAGAATCTTGAACTACAGAAGGTATAATGATAACATTGCCTGTTTTTTTATTAAAAGCTGGTGCTGGGATTTTACCGGGCAATTCCATATCTATCTCGGATGACTGAAACCAGTTAAGTTTCCAGTTTTTTCCTTTAGAGTGAATCTCAATAGTGTCTGTTCCCTTTTCAAGATAAGCATAGGCTTTTGCCTCTACCCATTGCCCAGTTGGAATTTTATTAGTTACTACTTTGTGCAATGTTTTTTCATTTTGTTTTAAGGTAAACATTACAGGTATTCTTTGTTCACTGGCTAGTCTGTAGGAGAATTGATACATTCCTGTTTTTTCTACATGAATTTCGTACTGTACGCGGTCACCAAAACCGATATTAACCAGTGCATCGGTATCATCATCTACAGAAGGAGCCACAGATCCCTGACCCTGAAGTATATCATATCGCTCGGCTTCGATTTTCCCGGGAATTTCCTTACCGGTTAGAGCATAACCATTTAAATATCCATTACCAAACAATGCTGGATTACGATAGGATTCATCGATATCGGTAAACCACGCTAATTTTCCGGATCTACCTCCTCCCATATCATCATCAATCACGTGCACGTCTACTCCAATAGAATATTCTTCTTTAGGATCGACCTTTAAAGCACTCCATGGTAAGGAAACTTCAATATTATAACCTTTTTCCGTATCTAAAACATACGCAGAGGCTCCTGCTCCGAGATTTCCTTTAGTATCAACAATAGTATTTCCATCGTTCCATCCTACCCTTATCTGGTAATCATTATCATCGTAAAACTGATTTTTTGAGTTATCAGCGTCAATATAGATTTCGACTCCGTCATCTTCATACCAATTTACCGAATCATTTTGCAGATCATCATCCTCTACCGAGATATAAAAATAAAGGTTGTCCTCATCCCAAACTGCACTCCACGCTGCAGATAAATCCTGGTCATCGGTAACTTCAGGTTGTATTTCTTTATTTATTGGTAATACAACGGATGTATCCCAAAGTTCATCCCGAACACCATCGACTACAGGTCTTTTTCTAACTTTGCTAAAAATTGCCGGTGGTACCACTTTAGTTAATTTCAGATTCCCGAATAGGTCAGGAGTAACATCCTCCTGCTGTGATTGCCACATCACGACATTGTCTATATCATTTCCATCATCATTATCCCGAATATGCAAGTCGACTCCCATTAACAAGGAGTCTTGAGCTGTGACTCTTAAGGTAGACAAGGGTATCCTGATTTCCACAGCATAGTCTTTATCATTTTCGATGGTTACAGCTTCTACTCCCTGATGATCTCCTCTAAGCAATTCTATTACACTGTTTTTGTTTCTTTCTACTATAAAATGAAAGTCATTATCATCAAAGATGTTTCCCCTGGTGTAATCTGCATCAATATAGATTTCAACAGCATCGTTATCTAAAGCCGAAGAAGACTCGTTTTGCAATTGATCATCTTTTACATTTATGTGAAGAAATAAATAGTCTTCGTTCCACATACCTGTCCAATTTGCTGACAAATCTTCCGGATTCTCGTTACCTTCTTCATATTTATTAATTATATATTCGATACCAAAGTAGGCTCCATCCCTTATTCCATCTAAATCAATAGCGATCGTTAAGCTTTGGATTTCTGCTACCTGTACTTCATCTTCCGGCAATGGCCCCACTCCTTCGACAATTCCTTCAAAAGCCCCGATATCTACAATTGAATCAACAGGGCGGGCATTTCCATTGAGATCTTGGTCCGGACTGTAATCGTTATCACCGGCGTTCAAAGCCGGACTGCTGTTTCTGAGTCCGAAATAGGAGGTAAATTCTTCTTTTGCAGTTACTGAAAAATCTTCTGGAAAAATTTGGGCAAACTCTGCATAAGATTGTCTATCCTCTGTAATTAATTGATTGTTATTCAGATTTGGAAAAACTTCTTCAAACAATGTTCTCCCGACGATTATATTATTTCCTATGTTAGCGGTATTAAGTCCTGAACTTCCTCTGAGGTATAATGCTGAACCCTGTTGCCCGAATGTCTTCCCTATAATATTATTATGAACACTAATATCCCCTAAAACATTTTGCAAACTTAAATCTCCGAAGAAGCTAAAGTATTCTTCCAATACATAATTATTATGCCATAATGTATTGTTTTGTATGGTAACATTAGATGCCAGGTAAACTTTAATTCCATTTCCGCCATTATTAAAAGAAAGATTATTTTCTAATAGGGCAGCCTCTCGATAGGGTGGTGTTCCTGCCGGGCTCTGAGTGTGCTCAAAATCATCTAATATGATACCGTTTCCGTCTGTGGGCGTGCTAAATCCTCCCGGTGTAAAGGGAAGCCGACACTCATTTTCAAAAGCTATATTGTTTCGGATTATAATATGATATCCCGGTAAAGAATCATACGCAACCGGGTGGTAAATACTAATACCACTGCAATTGTAATTACTTCCTTTGGCATTGTCCCTTACGACATTACCCTCTATAGTAAGGTAATCACTATCCTTTACTTCTACTCCGCCACAACCACAATCATGAATATATGAATCCTTCACTGTTATATGATGTGAACCTTCTACAATAGCGACACCAGTACCTCTATTTATTGAATTATACCCTTCTATACCTTCTACCTCAATGTAAGAAGAATTTCGAATGTTTAAAACTGCAGTAAACTCAGAATTATTCTCAATGTCAGCTCCCCACGTATTCAGGGAAACAATTCTGGTGGGTTTTTCGGGCGTTGCGTGATGATCATTTAATTCCAACCCATTTTCTTGGTACAATCCATCAGCAATATACAACGTACTTCCCTCAGGTAGTACGCTAAGCGCATGCGAAAGTGTTTTCCATGCCTCTTCGGCAGTATTCGCTTGTCCGCTATTTCGATCATTTCCCAGTAGATTTACATAAAATTCATCTCCCTGAGGGGCAGTTATTTCATAGACCTGTATAGCATCCAAATACAAAGGCGTTGCATCTCCTCCTACAAAAAATTGTATATGTACCGTGGCATCAATATCATCTGGAGTTTCTGAGGTAAAAGTATATGTAAAATCCTGATAACTAGCATTGGGATCTGAAATATACTGACTAAAATGCGTAATATCGTCACTCCCAAAGGTTCCTCGGGGCCTGGACTTAACTGAAAACCATAGTTTTCGCTGCGCATCGGCACGATACCTAAAAGAAACTGTAAATGTTTTTCCTATGGAGTCCTGCGGTGCTTTCTCTTCGATACTTTGCACCCCGGCATTCCACCAATTATCTTCCAGAAGGAGCGTATTTACCTTTAAAGATTCCCCTCCTACTGCTTCCTGATCTCCTACCACTTCCATGAATAAATCCCCTGCACTGAAAGTATCAAAATAGTCCAGGTTATCGATATACCCATCATCATCAACTGGCTCTGTTATCTTCTCAATAGTAATATTATCTATATAAACTGGTATGGTATCGCCTCCTACGGGAAATTGATAATGAATGGTAGAAGGAACTGCTGCTACAGCCGTAAATGTATAGGTGAAAGATTGGTATTCTGTTGTGGCCTGTGGCAGGTTCCCTGAAAAGTAATCGACATCATCAGAACCATAAGTACCTGTTGGCCGTTCTTTTGCATTAAAACGAATATCCCTTGGTTGATCAGCCCGGTACTGGAAAGATATTTTGTATTGGCTTCCTGCTTCTGCAGCGAGAGCCTGGCCCTCTTCAACACTTTGCATTCCGCTTTCCCACCAGTTGGCAGTACTTGTAAGTGTATTGATCTTAATCGCCTGCCCATCAGTTGCCGAACTATCAACAACTGAGGTAAGTTCTAAATGTCCCGCTTTGTATGTATCCCACTTTGCCAATTCTTCAAAGTCAAAAACCTGTGCATTTAAACATGTAACACTTAATAAAAGTACAACTAAAAAACACATACAGATGCGCTTCAATCGTAATTCGAAGATGATTATTAAAAAACTTTTCATTGTTAAGAAGCTGATTTGTGGTTAAAATTTGGTCTGTTTTATGTGATTGTTATCTATAAACCGTTATATTTGGTTAAACGTTTAACTAAAGTAAACAAATATTCTGTATTAATAAAATTTTAACTTAAATTTTTACTAAAACATATTTGGATTGATAAAAATTTGAGAACATTTTATTAAACTTATAATTTACTTCAAAACAAGAAGAAAGTATATGAATTTTGCTACATTGTCCACTACTATTTTCTTTATGCTAACTGTTTTTGTACACGCTCAAGAAAAGAATATATATTTCAAAGACTGGATTGATTTCAATAAAAACGGCAAAAAAGATGTTTATGAGGATAAGAATGAATCTATTGATAAACGAATAGAGAATTTGCTCTCACAAATGACATTGGATGAAAAAAGCTGCCAGATGGCAACGTTGTATGGTTATGGACGGGTATTGCAAGATGAATTGCCTACCGATGGTTGGAAAATTGAAATCTGGAAAGACGGAATTGGAAATATTGATGAACATCTTAATAACCTTGCGTACCATCCAAATTCCGTAACCGATAAGGCCTGGCCACCTTCTAGTCATATTAAAGCTTTAAATACAGTACAGCGTTTTTTTGTAGAACAAACCAGGCTGGGTATTCCTGTAGAGTTCACCAATGAGGGCATTAGAGGTCTTTGTCATAAAAAAGCTACGAGTTTTCCTTCTCAAATCGGAATCGGTTCTTCCTGGAATAAGGATCTTGTAGGTAAGATTGGTGAAATAACCGGAAAAGAAGCCAAATTGCTAGGGTATCATAATATATACTCACCCATACTAGATATTGCCCGAGACCCCAGATGGGGAAGAACGGTAGAATGTTATGGAGAAGATCCTTTTTTGGTGGGTACCCTGGGACAAGAAATGGTTAAAGCTCTTCAAAGGGAAAATGTAGTATCCACTATCAAACACTTTGCTGCATATAGTAGCCCTAAGGGTGGTAGAGATGGTAAAGCTCGTACAGACCCTCATTTTACAGAAAGAGAATTGTTTTCTTTATATATGGCTCCTTTTGAAAAAGCTATAAAAGAAGCTGGTGCACGGGGAATTATGAGTTCATATAATGATTACAACGGTGTACCAGTTACCGGGTCTCCGTATTTTTTAAATACAATACTTAGGAAACAATGGGGATTCAAAGGCTATGTCGTATCCGATAGCCGTGCCGTAGAGTTTATTTCTGATAAGCACAAAGTTGCCAAGGATCATAAAATGTCAGTTTTACAAGCAGTCGACGCCGGATTGAATATTAGAACTGACTTTAGTATGCCTCAAGATTACATTGTACCCATTAGGGAATTAGTCAAAGAAGGTAAATTATCAATGTCGACAATTGATGATAGGGTGCGAGATATTTTACGGGTAAAATTTTGGGAAGGGCTTTTTGACCATCCATATCAAAATAATGGAGAGGAAGCAGATCGTTTAGTAAGTAATGTTGAATTTCAAAAAGTCTCCTATCAGGCGTCCAGAGAATCTATAGTACTCCTAAAAAACGAAAATGATCTTTTGCCTTTAGACTTTAGCAAATACAAATCGGTTTTAGTTACAGGGCCTAATGCTAAAGCTGTAAATCATTCTATAAGTCGTTACGGGCCGTCAGATATTGATGTAATTTCAGTTTTTGAAGGGATTACAGAAAAATTCCCTGAAACCATTGACATCCAATACACTAAAGGATGTGATTTTTTTGATGAAAATTGGCCAGAGAGCGAAATCATTTCTCAAGAGCCTACCAAAAAAGAACAACAGGAAATTGATAAAGCGGTTAACCTTGCAAAAACAGTAGATTTAGTCATTGTAGTTGTTGGCGATGATGAAGAAACCGTAGGAGAGTCAAGGTCGAGAACTTCGCTCAATTTACCCGGCAACCAACAGCGATTGGTAGAATCTATTCATAAAACGGGAATACCTGTTGTCGTCGTGCTCATTAACGGCCGCCCTATGAGTATTAATTGGATAGATAAGTATGTTCCCTCAATAGTCGAAGGATGGTTTCAGGGCAGGTATGGTGGTTATGCCATCGCTGAAGTGTTAACCGGGGCTTACAATCCCGGAGGTAAACTTCCTATTTCATTTCCAAAATCGGTAGGACAAATCCCAATGAATTTCCCTTCTAAACCGGGAGCCCAAGCTTCACAACCATCCCGAGGGCCCAATGGTTCTGGAAAAACTCGGGTTGATGGTTTTTTATATCCTTTTGGGTATGGCCTTAGCTATACTTCCTTTGACTATTCTAATTTAAAAATTAGTCACAAAAAGTTTGAGACTCCAGACACCGTTACCGTTTCTGTTGATGTTAAAAATACTGGCAACTATAAGGGTGATGAAGTGGTACAACTGTACTTTTCTGATATTCAATCGAGTGTTACGGTGTATGAGAAGCAATTAAGAGGTTTTCAAAGAATAACACTAAAACCCAATGAACAAAAGACCGTTATTTTTAAGCTTACAGCAAATGACTTTGGACTCTACAACAGGAACATGGATTTTGTTACCGAACCAGGAACGTTTGAAATCATGATTGGAAAGTCTTCGGAAGATATTGTGCTTCGGGATAGTATTGTTTTTGAGCAAAAATAACTCTGTAAACGATTGTTTTTACAGTCACATTCTCTAAACTAATCAAAGAACGGATATTTTGTATTTGCTTTGGAAGCACTAAATATCTTAAAGCTGTCTTGGATGATACCTAGCTCTGATGCCGGAAGTGGCTTTTTTGGTGCTTTAAAACGTGTGCCCATCCCCGATACACCAACATTATGACTGAGTGTTATTTGCTCATCTATTTTTCCGAATGATACGTTTGCCGCATTGCAAACCCATAAAGGACTCTGTTCACCATTGCCTTTTAGAGCAATAACATCAACCTTCGCTCTGTTGCCTTCAAAAATATATGTATTACTTTTAGGCATGGAATAAAAACCTCTTATGGCCAATTCATGCTTATGAGGATACGAATTATAAGGTCCGTCGCCCAACCACTTTATGGTATTGTAGATAGGCGAAAATAAAAAAGTTACACCTAACTCCAGAAAGTAGTCCGTACAGTCCTGAACATTAAGTTCATAGTGATAGTCTATAGAACCATCTTGTTTAATCGTTAAGATATTACTTAAAAGTATTGTTTCCTTTGGATTATCTGGCCTGTGAAACTCGTATATGGTCATTAAAAACTTATCCTCTGCCGTTTCATAATAACTCATTTTTTCCAACTTTGCGTTTTTGAGAATTGCCGGCTCCCAAAACTTACTCTTAAGTTGTTCCCTATACATTTTACGCTCAGAAACATTTGGTTTTCTTCCTACACGTAAATAGGGTCCTGTCATTTGAACCTTATTATCAGCTAGGAATTGAATTGTACCCTCCGGATTAATTTTAAGGGTAGCTTTATCATCGCCGCTAAGCACAATCTCATCAGGCACCTTTTTAGCTTTCAGACTTTCAAATCTCTCTTTAATACTGCTAAAATCGTTATCAGACTTATTCCAATAATTTTTCACACCACTATCTGAAAGAAGTTTAATAGTATGTTCATATATCATACGATTGTTATGATCTACTACCTCCAGGTGAAGTAAGTTTTCTGAATTGTTTAATTTGGGTAATTGGAAACCAGGTACGTTTATCTTTGCCGTATCACGTGCAGCAATAGAATATTTAGACTCAAATGACGCAATTTCCTTATTATTTGAGGTTATTTTCCACAAAAATTTTGCCTTATCCGTACTGATAAAATCATAATGGTTAACACAGGTAATACTCAAATCAGCATCAGCATTTTTTAGAGTTACACTTTCTTCTAATATTTTAATTGGTGTGTACACTTTTTTGGTTTGATAAAAATCTACAGAAGGGGTTCGATCGGCAAAAACCAATCCATCATTTCCAAATTCACCTCTACCATCAAGAACGGTTTTTTCATCTAACCAAAAGTCGGTAGAAATATCATGAG
This sequence comes from uncultured Aquimarina sp., assembly GCA_947500845.1. Taxonomy (GTDB): domain Bacteria; phylum Bacteroidota; class Bacteroidia; order Flavobacteriales; family Flavobacteriaceae; genus Aquimarina; species Aquimarina celericrescens. The sequence continues at coordinate 232,445 of CANMTP010000001.1, read as the reverse complement.
GATGTTTGAAACCACTGTTGGATATGTAAGGATCTAAGACATTGGTCAAAAAATCTTCTGTATTATTATCTTTTTCACTATTCTTACTCAATTGATTATTGGAGCTTGAAGCTATATTACCATTAACTTCCCTACGGATGCCCTGATCCATCCAATGCCATATAATCCCACCTACAAACTTATCTGATCTTTGCATAATATCCCATTTCTCGGCTAGAGCCCCGAAAGCCTGTCCACTTGAATGGTTATATTCTGTTATTAAAATCGGGTAACGGATAGATGTGTTATTTTTAAGTGCTTCGAGATGAGATGTGTTCGAATAGTGAATTGAAAATACATCTAAAAAATCTGGAATTCCAGAGTATAGGTTTGGGTCTTCATAACTTAAATTCCCTCCAGGATAAAGCACAGGTCGTGTGCTATCTAACATTTTAAGAAACTTGGCTCCTTTATTTATATACAGTGAGGCCGTATGCTCATTGCCAAAACACCATAGGATATTGGAAGTACTGTTTTTATCACGGTCAAACGACAATTGCGTACGAGACAAGATGGCTGCCAAAAAGCCTGGGTTATCTAATTTTCTATTGGTATTTAAAGGGATTTCATTTAGAACATATATCCCAAGCTCGTCACAAACTTCAAGCAAGTGTGGATTTGGTGGATAATGTGAGCACCTTACCGTATTTATATTTGCTTCTTTCATAAGCTTTATATCCAGTATACGTTGCTCATTAGTAACTGCCATACCAGTATCCCAATGAAGCTCGTGCAATCCCACTCCTCTCATTTTAATGGGGCTACCGTTTAAATTAAGAATACCATTTTCTATTGTAACTTCTCTTAAGCCAACTCTTTTGGTTATTTGATGCACAAACTTATCCTCTTCTTTTAACTTAATTTTTAAGTCATATAATTGCGGTGTTTCAGCATTCCATAAATGTGGTTGCTCAATGTTAAAACTAAATGATACGGGACTCGGTGAACGATAATCATCAATCCAATAGACTTTTTTGTTTGCCGTTGCTATTAAGTTATCACGGTAGCTAAGTTCTACATCCAAAGAAAGCTCTGGTAAGTCTGCTTGTTCATAATTGTATATGTAAAACTTATCCTCGTAAAAATGGTTAACAATTATATCGCCGCTTAAGGTGGCTTGGGTACTATCTTTAACAATGGTTTTTAGCATATAATCCTCGATATGCGCCATTGGCAGTGCAGATAAGTAAACGTCCCTGAATATTCCTGAAAGTGCCCAACTATCGTGATAGTCAAAGTCTTTATGGGGGAAATCGCGATACACTTTTAGGACTAAAGCATTTGGCTCATCAAATTGGACAAAATGTGTTATATTGAATTGAGATCGATTGTATGGACTTTCAAAAAAACCTATGTTTTTACCGTTCAGCCAAAGTTCAAATCCATAGGCTACACCTTCGAAAGTAAGAACGACATTTTTCTCTTTCCATGCTTTTGGTAAAGAAAATTTTCTACGGTATACGCCAACGACACTGTCGGGAATGCTTCTTCCATAATGTGGTACTTCAAAACCCTGCATTTCCCAATTTCCCGGAACTTTAATATCATCCCATGGACTATCATTAAAGTTGATTTTAGAAAAAATGGATGGCTTAATAGAGCTTTGCTCTCTAAAAAGTTTAAATTTCCAATCTCCATTTAAATTATTGAGCCACTTCGATTCTTCGTATTCTTGTGCAATGATAACCGTGTTAACAGCAAAGAACACCTTCAAAAATAGCATGTAAAAAGTACTTTTTTTCATTTAAGTCTTTCCTAAAGTGTTGTTAATACCTGATCTGGATGATTCTAACCATTTTAAAACAATAGCCAAAAGACTACACAAAACCACGCATTGTAATCAATAACCCTTTCATAATTTCCTTTCATTGTGAAAATACCTTTTTAAAATTGAAACGAAAATACTATCGCTTAACCTTATTGTACTAACAACCATTTAAAACCAGTTGATTCAACTATATATAGCTAAATCAATATAAAGCATCACAAATCTTACAGTAAACAAAAGTCAGAAACACGTTCTGCAGAATTGTTCAAAATTCCCATGGTCTTTGGATATATGTCGATTAATGAATGGTTACATAAAGATACAGTTACTTCCTTTTAAAAAATCAGGTTTATTTAAGCCTTTAAATAAACCTGATTTAACTTAATAAATAACTAACTCAAAAAATTCATATGCTTAAAATTAATATCCGAAGTTTTGTGGTAACAAATTTGGATTTCTCTGCAATTCATCACCGGGTAAAGGGAAGAGATAATCTCTATCAGGGTTAAAATTAGGTTGATTCTCAAGCCCTCCAGGGCCGAAAACCTCTGTTCCCAATCTTCGTCTCTTGATGTCAAACCATCTTTTAAATTCGAAAGCTAACTCCCATTTTCTTTCTTCTAGTACTAAATTTCTAAAATCTTCTCGAGATAAACCTGCAACTACATCTGCAGGAAATGCAGAACCGTTACCTATTCTGGCTCTGGCTCTTACTCTATTTACATATCCAGCAGCTTCTGCACTACCTGGAGATATTTCATTCAATGCTTCTGCTGCGGTCAATAATACTTCAGCATATCGCATCATCGCATAGTTACGTGCCGATGCCCGACCATTACCAGAAGCGGTGGGACCAGGAAACCTTGTGTATTTTGCAATATAAGCACTTTGAATGTTTCTGGTATCGAAATCCGGAAATCTAACGAAAGGTTCTACAACTCCACTAAAGATTCCGGTAGTGTCTAAACTCACTTCTTTTCTATAGTCTCTACCATCCCAGGAATTATATACTTCTATTGTAGGAACGGCTACAGACCATCCTCCTCCAATGTCGCCACGTTCGTTTGCTCGTATTCCGGTAAGTGCAGCGTGATAATCATTTCCATTATTGCCATTGGTAAAACTATTGAAATCAAGATTCCATAGTGGTTCCTGTAATGATCCGGTATTTTCGGCAATGAAAAGATTCTGAAAATCCGGTTCTAAGTTCAATCCAAAAGTTCCTTCATTATCAATTACAAATTTTGCTTCATCATATGCCGCCTGATAATTACCTCTGGTTAAATGTACAGATGCTAAGTACCCTGCTGCCGTAGCCTTAGAAGGTAATGCCCTAGTAGGTTGTTGATCGGGAAGCCATTGTTTTGCAAATTCTAAATCATTAATAATATTTTCATAAATCTCATCTTCAGAAGATTTTGACATAGACCCAGAATCATCTCCAGTAACAACCGGAGAATCTAAATACGGAACTTCTCCGAATAAACGTACCAGTAAATAATAACTCCAAGCCCTTACAAAATGTGCCTGGGCTTTGACAGGATTGAGACGTTCTTCGGGGATATCCGTTAAGGTTTTGGCTCCGGCAATACCTTCATTACAAGCAGCAATCATTTGATAAGTTGTCCCCCAAAATACGGTGATCATCCCATTATCATCAGTCATTTGAAACAAATCGACATCCTTACGCCGTTGTGGAGTTCCCTGATCTCCTATTGATACCAGATCACCACGTAACATAATAGGTAAGCTTGCTTTTCGGCCCCAGTGTGTCTCTGAGGCCATCACGCCAATAGCCCCATTTACGGTAAGCTGAACATCATCTACACTTGTGAATAACCCTTCTGGCGCCAATAACCCTACCGGATTCTCTTCTAGGTCTGAACATCCTTGTGTTAAACCAATAATCACTAGAAGAAATAAATATTTATAACGTTTCATACGATTAATTTTTATCTATTTTAAAATTTTGCATTAAGTCCTATAGTAAAAGATTTAATATTTGGATAAGTTCCATAATCAAATCCACGATTGGTATTACCATCTCTGTAACTTGCCTCAGGATCAGTACCAGGATAATCTGTAAATGTTAATAAATTTTGTCCACTTACGGATACTCTTATTGTCTGCAGACCGATATTGGAAACAACTTCTTCTGGTAAACTATATCCCAATGAAAGGTTTTTTAATCTTACATAGCTACCATCATATACAAATCTGGATGTAGGACGTTTTTCTCTAGTTCTGGCAGATGGCACATTGGTTGCAGTATTCGAAGGTGTCCATGAATTCAACGCTTCGGTAATAGCATTTGATTGTCCAGAAGCTAACTCTAACAGAGTATAGCTAAGAATGTCACCGCCTACAGAAGCTTGAAAAAAGATATTGAGGTCTAATCCTTTATACGTAAAGCTGTTATTCAATCCCGCAATCCAATCTGGATTTGGGTCTCCTATAATTTTTCTGTCCTCATTGTTGATTACGCCATCATTATTTAAATCAGTAAACAATTCATCCCCTGGATCTTGAAATCCTTCATAACCTGCAGTTCCTGAAGAAGGAGTGCCCTGGTTAACACCAACATATTCGAATCCCCAAAAAACACCTACAGGTTCACCCTCTCTTAATAAATGTGTTTGATCTTGTAGAAAAGATCCTGGCGCACTATTTAAAAATACATCTTGCCCGTCTACTAGTCTTTCTACTGTATTTCTATTCCTAGACCAGTTAAAATCTGTTGTCCAGGTAAAATCCTTTCCAACTACATTTTTGGAATTTATAGCTATTTCAAACCCCTCATTACGTATTTCACCAATATTTCTTAGCACTTCGGGTCGGGTTCCAAAATATTCAGGATTGGATGGATCTCCTAATATCACATCCTCCGTATCAATTACATAATAATCCAACGTAAATGAAAGGCGTTGATCAAAGAGACCTATATCTATTCCTGCATTCGTTTGGTATGAAGATTCCCACTTTAAATCAGGATTTGCTAGTTGATCTGGCACAAAAGCGTTTACGGTTTGATCACCTACCACAGAATAAATAGTTCGGTATTGTGCCAATGATTGATACGGATCAATTGCCTGATTACCGGTTACCCCGTAACTAGCACGTAACTTTAGATTCGAAATAGTTTTACTGTCTTCTAAAAATGCTTCATTAGAAATTCTCCACCCTATAGCTCCTGAAGGAAAGAAAGCATACTTTTCATTTTCAGAAAAAGCAGAAGAACCATCACGTCTAGCTGTAAAGGTAAGTAAGTATCTACCGTCATAATCATAATTCAGTCTTCCGAATTGGGAGATAATTTCCCTTTCTGTTAGGGCTGAAGCTGGTGGTAGCGGTGTGGATCCGCTTCTTAAATTACGATATGAAAAACTGTTAGACGGAAATCCTTGAGCACCTGCACTATAAAATTCAGATGTTTCCTTCTGATATGAATATCCTACAATAGCTTTTAGGTTTCCCTTGCCAATTTGTTTTTGGTAGGTTAAATAATTTTCCGATAGTATATTGGTGAATTTTGAAGTTTCCACATTAGCAATACCCTCTTGGATTCCAGCAGTCGCTATTAATGTAGAAGGTCTGAAATTACCTCTTGTTTCGTTAATAGAATTAAATCCAAATGTTGTTTTAAAAGACAAGCCCTCAGATAATTCATAATCACCATAAAAATTAGCTCTAAAATCATCTGTAATAGTTTCATCGATAGTTTCACGGGCTACTGCAACCGGATTGTCAAAATCGTCCCCTACTGTCTGCTGAGTATTAATACCTTGTGAATTTTGAACCCCGATATCGGGCACAAAACGATATGCCCCGATAATCACATCACCATCTCCCCTACTACCATTAGCTGGCTGGCTAGCCACTCCGTTTTTGTTATTTCGGTTACCAATAATATTGAAACCAACTTTTAGCTTTTCGGTCATCTGGGCATCTATATTGCTTAAAAACGAAAAACGTTCGAAATCTGAATTAATAATTACCCCATCTTGTTTAAAATAATTACCAGACAGGTAAAAGTTTATATTTTCAGACCCCCCTGAAAAAGAGACCTGATGATTTGCAGTACTACCTGTTCTATAAATCAAATCCTGCCAATCTGTGTTTTCAGGTCCTTGAACGTAGTTTGGGTTAATCTGGCTATAATATTCAAAAAACTGATCTGCATTCAATAGATCTAGCTCTTCGGTAATAGTTTGTATAGAATAGTTAGAATTAACTTCTACCACCATTTTACCTTTTCGTCCCTTTTTAGTCGTTACCAAAATTACTCCTCCTGACCCCCGGGAACCATAAATAGCAGTTGCTGATGCGTCCTTCAGGATCTCCATGGATTTTATATCGGTAACCAAAGGCATTTGAGCACCTACAAAACCATCAACCACAATAAGGGCAGCACTATTGGAACCTATGGATGTATTACCACGAATGTTTACCTGAATAGGGGCTCCGGGTTCTCCGCCATTATTAGATTGAACAGCTACCCCGGCAGCACGACCCTGCAATGCCTGTTCTGCGTTTAATACGGGAAATGCGTTCAACTCTTCTGATTGAACTGAAGAAATGGATCCCGTAATATCACTCCTTCTTGTAGTTCCATACCCTACTACCACAATTTGCTCCAGTTCTTCGGTACCAGGTATTAGGGATACATTAATATTTGTGGAGTTCCCCACACTAATTTCTTGTGTTTCATATCCTAAATATGAAAAAACAAGAATAGCATTTGATCCAGATACCGTAATTGAATAATTACCATCAAAATCTGTTGAAGTTCCATTATTTGTTCCCTTCTCTAAAATATTTATTCCTGGTATAGGTACCCCTTTATCGTCAAGGACCACCCCCGATATTGTAATACCTTGAGTAATAAATGTTAGATTAGATAGACTACCTGGTTTAGAATTAGTATTGTAAAAATCTGGGTGAGCGAAAACGAAAGTATTCCACAAACACAGAACTACAATGATAATTAATTGTAAACTGCAGTTTTTACTTAGTGAACCGTATAACAGTTTAGAAATGTTGTTTTTGTTTTCCATATGATAACAAGATTGATTAAGAAGTTGTTAGTTAAACGATTCTTTAATTATTTCTAAAATCGTTTAGATATACGTCAATATTTACCCTTAAAGTAAATGTTTTGTTAAATTTTTAATAAAAGTATGCTTAAACGTTTAAACAAACAAATAAAAAACACCAAATTTTAAAATTTTAACAAAATAAACTTCAGAAAATTATGGTAATATGTGCGATTTTTCGAATAAATTAACCTTATTACAAAGGAAACCATAAATTTACTTGTAAGCATATACAAGAAATAATCGTAAACATTAAATATGAAGAAATTTTTATTTTTCGAAGTTACTAGCTTTTCTATTTTCCTTACCTTCGATATCGGTTAGCGAATCACCTAATTGAGATTTCATATCCTTTGCCAATACTTCGATTTCATCAACAATTTCGGGATAAAGATGTGCAATATTTTCTGATTCACTTATATCCTTGGACAAATCATACAATTCTATTTCCTTAACCTCAGCCTTATTATATTTTCCCGGCATTCCATTTCTTCCAGTATTGTGATCCTTCATTGTTTTGTAAGTATGTGGAAAATATAGTTTCCATTTACCATATCTCACAGCTTGTAATTCATTATACCCATAATAGAAGAAATAGGCTTTATGCGGACTTTCAACACTCTTTCCAGAAAGGATGTTCCAAACACTTTTTCCATCTATCTTTAATTTCGGTAAATTGGCATTAGTGATTTCCGCAATAGTTGGTAAGACATCAATCGCCATTATAGGTGTTTTTACCTTTAAGCCTGCCGGGATTTTATCAGGAAATCGTACTATAAAGGGTACTCTATGTCCACCTTCCCAAGTAGTGGTTTTTCCTTCACGTAAGGGTTCTGCACTTCCGGCATGATTTCCGTAAGATAACCACGGGCCATTATCCGATGTAAAAATGACCAATGTGTTTTGATCTAAATTATTCTCTTTCAAAGCATCCAATATTTGACCTACAGACCAATCAATTTCCATAATTACATCTCCATAAAGACCATTTTTAGATTTACCTTTAAATTTATCTGACACTTGTAATGGAACATGAGGTTGAGGATGAGGGACATATAAAAAGAAAGGATTGTTTTTATGTCTGTTAATAAAATCTACACTCTTTTCAGTGATCCACGTCGTTAAATCAGATTGATCATCCAAAGTATCAATAATCTTCTTGTTTTCATATAAAGGTAGTGGGTCAAAATTGAATCCTGACCATGTATTTTTGGGCCACATATCATTGGAATAAGGTATCCCAAAGAATTCATCGAATCCATGTTCATTTGGCATCAATTCAGGGACGTGGCCAAGATGCCATTTCCCGAAAATCCCAGTCTTGTATCCTTTTTCTTTTAACATCTCGGCAATTGTGGTTTCTTGTGTACTAAGTCCTTTTTTGCTATCCGGCATTAGCGCATAATGAATATCTACTCTGTTAGAATAACATCCTGTTAAAATACTGGCTCGAGACGCAGAACAAATAGATTGAGTGGCATAAAAATCTGTAAGTGTGAGCCCTTCCTTTGCCATTGCATCTAGATTGATTGTCTTTATTAATGAGTCATACGCCCCTATGTCAGCATACCCTTGATCATCTGTAAGAATTAGAACTATATTTGGTAATTGGACACTTTGTTTTTCTTTTTTTATTTTTGTGCAAGAAATTAGAACCAGAAAGACAATAAGACTAAAAAAACTTTTTCATTGAATTGATTTAACGTTTAACCATTCAAATATACTTAAACTTTACTTTCATTAAAAGAGTTTGCAAAAACATAAAAATATATGGTTAAAAGAATTAAAAGTTGAATTTTTAAAAAGGTAATTCTATCTAATTTCTAAATTTCTTTCCGAACTAATTCTATTATATCCATATATCGTTCGTCATTCATTAATTTCCTTTATTTAAATATGTCCAGCTTATCTACCAGTTTCCAAATAACCAAATTTATTTTAGTCTGCTAAGTAAAAAATCCTATTATATCAAAAATTCCAGGAGAAACATTTACCCTAAAATATTTATCGTAACCAAACCTATTTGTGTAAAAAAATAAAATATCGGTACGCAAAACGGTTCCGGATCACTAATAAAATTTCAATCAAAATTAAAATCATTAGCACAGGTATCCAGCTTGTAATATACTGGAATTTTATTAGTTTTATATTCCAAAGATAATTCTGAAAACAATCTGAAGCTACCTATGGTTTCGATATTAAGTCATTTGGGATAGTCCATTTGAAAACAAACTATGCTATCCATCTTACTAACGGCAGGAAGTAACCAAAGAAATCTCACCACTTTAGCACATCCTATTGTTTTTTTTATTATCAATTGCCACATTTCTTAGTTCAGGATTGGATCTTGATAAAGCTCCTGAAGCCCAATGTGTTTCTTTCTTGATATTAGAATTTATAGCTGTAAGCTTAAGATTGAAGCTATTCGTCTAACTATCGGTCTTTTAGACTTCATTGATTTTATACGGCTATTCGATCTCAAGCCAGATTTACTCTAAATATTGAATAAATAAGTTCTATTCTTTCTTTTAATATTCTACTTTAACGATATTCAAAAATCCCATCTTGTATTTTACCTAAAAATGCCGTAATGAAGCTTTGTTTAATTTTTTAAAATTTAATCATAAAACCTCATAATTACATTAGCATAAAATAATATGATCTTCGTCTATACTTCAAAAATTAATTCCCCTAACTAATTTTTTTAATAATTCCTTATATACCAAGTGTTTTCCGGCTTCGGGGTTTCCATCATCTCCCATTCTTACGATTACCATATTCCATTCGGGTATAATCAGACAGACATTATGATTTAATCCACTGGCATAATAAGCATCTACAGTTGCTTCTTGATCTTTTCTCAATACCCACCAATTATAACCGTATTTACCACTTCCAATAACACTATTACGATCTGTATCTGCGATAGGTAAGCCATCTGGTACCTGATTTGTGGTTGCTTCTTCGACCCATTTTTCTGAAATTAGCTGCTCACCATCCCAATTTCCTTTATTCAAAAAAAGATGTCCTACTCTGGCTAAATCCAAAGCATTGATCTCTATACCTGTACAGCCGTTTCGCAATGGTATTCCTTGATATTCCGACTCATACCACCAATCCCACGAATTGATTCCAATGGGTTTCATGATCTTGGTATCGAGATATGATTTTAAATCCAAGCCTGTTTTAACCGTTAGCATTTTTCCAAAAACCATCATAGCTTCATCCCAATAAGCATATGCTGTTCCGGGAGGGAATAGAGGTTCAGCAGGATCAAAAGGTGTCCAGGACCAGTCCTCACTCACTTCTCCTTCCCATCTGGTTTGTCCTACAGCGTTGTAACCGGAAGTCATTGTAGTCAAATGACCAAAAGTTACGTTTGGGTATTTGGATCTATATATAGTATCAATATCTGCAATCCTATTATCAATAGAAAGGAGGTTTTCCTTTTGCATAAGACCTAAAATTGTACTTGTAAAGGATTTGGTACACGAATAAATATTGTGTCGTTTATGTACGCTATCTCCCTTAAAAATCATGTATCCATTTTTAATCACTATAGTTTCGTAAAGACTATCTTTCTTACAATGTGATTTTAGATAGTTCAGGGATTTTTTAAGAACTTCTGAATTTACTCCAACTTGTTCAGGAGTTACTGTTTTCCACTCAGTATCAGGAAATGTAGGTGGTAGTTCACTCTTACAAGCAAAAGTAAGTAAGAGAAGAAAAAAAAGAACGAACTTTTGATGAGTATTCATTTGTTTATTTAAAAATGAAGCATATTATTCCTTCCAGGAATCACTTCGGAAAGGAGATGCAGGAAACCCTTCTTCGTTAAACAGATTTGCTTTATCTGGGTTATCCGCCCACGCGTATCTTACCGCAACAGGATTTTTCACCTTATCACTCCAAACTTTGACAGTGTTTCCTTTGATAGTCGCATTGGCTCTTACAAATTTTTTATCCTCTCCAGAGATAGTAAACTCAAATAATTCCCCTTCTTCACTTCCTTTGGCAACTAATCTATCTCCAATATTTTTAAAATGAACAATTGCTTGATTCTCAAACAATGTAATTTTTTCAAAAACCGGTCCGGTATAAACAATGTCTTCCTGATATGCTATTTTTTTTGCTGCTGCAACCAGTCGCTTGCCTACGTCTTTTTTATTTCTGGGATGAATATCTTTTGCATCACCTATATCAATGGTCACAGCTTGTCCAGTATTTTGCAATTCTAAAGCTTTACTTTGAGATTCTCTCAGCATTGCCCAATCGCTTTTTACCGGTTCTTGAGAGGGTTTCATAAAATTAGCTATTTGAACAAAAAGAAAGGGAAATTCACCAATGTTCCAATTACTTCTCCAGTCCGTAATTAGCTTTTTAAACTGTTCCCTATATACATAAGCGTCCTCAGAAGATGCATTAGATTCCCCCTGGTACCAAATAACACCCTTAATTGGAAACTTCAGAATAGGATGTATCATCTTATTATAAAGGAGTGTTGGTGTCTGATTTGCCTGCCCATTTTCAACCAAAACAGCCTTTGCTACTCTAAACTTCCAAAAGCCGTGTAATGGGATTTTAGTATTTTCAGTAGTTATAAAAAGCAAATCAGGGTTTCCATAAATCCCTCCTCCTTGTCCTGTATCCTCTACACGAATACTAATTATATTCAGCCCTGACTTCAAAATTCCCTTAGGTATTTCATAAACACGTTCTACATTCCAAGAATTTTGAAGTCCTCCAATTTTTTGGCCGTTTATCCATACTTGATCACTATCATCAATAGGACCTAAGCTGATTTTACCGGTAACTCCTTTTTGTTGTTTATTGAGTACAAAGTCTTTTCTAAACCATACAATGCCATCAAGATTTTCTAACCCTTGTTTTTCCCATTGACCCGGAAGCTTCATCTCCTCCCAGTCTGAATCATCAAAATCTGGTTCTTTCCATAAAAAGTTATTTGATTTAATCCCTAATTCTTCAATCGGTATTTTTCCCAAATTTTGTTTTAGAGATTGAATCAATTTTTCCTTTCGCTGTCGCCTCATTTTTGATATAATATTAGCTGCTTTTTCAGGACCTTCATACCCAAGTGCTTCAGCACTCATCCAAGGTTCAATTCTACTACCACCCCAACTACTATTTATCAATCCTAAAGGAATTTTATAGGACTTATACAGATTCTTTGCAAAATAGTAACCTACTGCTGTAAAATTAGCTATTGCACTATCCTCTGCTTTTCTCCATTGGCCTCCTTCTAATTGCATCTCTGGTAATAATGCCGAAGATCTTGGAATCTTAAAATGTCTAATATTCTTATAACTTGTGCTTCTTATTTCTTCTTCAGCTCCATTTGAATCTTTTACGATCCATTCCATATTGGATTGACCAGAACAAACCCATACATCACCAATCATTACATCGTTTATGCTGATTACCTTAGTTTTGCCGGCAATTAGTATTTTATAAGGCCCTCCTGGTTTGGATTTAGGTAACTTCACTTCCCATTCACCATGCTGATTTGTTTTGGAAGTAAATGTGTTTTCCAAAAAAGTTACGGTAATAGTTTCGCCAGCTTCTGCTTTACCCCAAATGGGTACTATGGCATCTCTTTGAATAACAACCCCATCTGAAAATACCTTGGCAACACTCAAATTTGCAAGACCTATAAAAGGTATTATAATAAACAATAATAGTACATTTTTCATTCCAGTAGTAAATAAGAAAGTCTATGAATAAATACTCTTAAACCTTAATATTAATTAGTATTTACTTTCATAAAATTATAATATTTATAGCTACAATTGTAGAAATCATACCTGGTCCAAACTAATTCGAGAATATTATATTTTTAGTTTTAATTTAATCCAAAACTCTCTAAAATACTATAAATACTAAGGTTTTAGGTTTTAGGTTTCGCACCTTTTCAGTATATTTTTTGGAAAGAAAAAAGGTTTAAATATGTTATCATTTTGATAAAATAGTATCAATGCAACTTTAACAATTCCATAACTTCGAAAAATAGAATATACTATGTAATTTGAGTGATATAAGGCATACTTATTACCTTTTTTAGTTATACCAATTAAAATGTAAATATTTCCAATAGTTATTACATTATTAACGATATTAACAATAAATTTTAGTGTAAAGGTCAAGAATTATAAAACAAATTTTCATTAAAACACAATATGTATTATTTAGGATTGGATATAGGTAGTTCTTCAGTAAAGGCCGCCTTAGTTGATGAACACACGGGAATATGCATTTCTAAAGTACAGATGCCCGAAAATGAAATGTCTATCAAAGCAGTAAAACCCGGATGGGCAGAGCAAGATCCAGAAATTTGGTGGGAAAATGTTTGTAAAGCTATTGGAGAACTTCTAAAAAAGACTGAGATTCCCGCCCATGATATCACCAAAATTGGTATTGCTTATCAAATGCACGGACTTGTGATAATAGATAAAGAAGGAAAGTCGTTGAGACCATCTATAATTTGGTGTGATAGTAGAGCTGTTCAAACAGGGGAAGAAGTCTTTAAAGAAATAGGTAAGCAAAAATGTGCTTTACATCTACTTAATTCTCCTGCAAACTTTACCTTTTCAAAACTTAAATGGATAAAAGACAACGAACCGGAAAACTATGAGAAAACCTATAAGTTTATGCTCCCCGGAGATTATATAGCTTTTAAATTAAGTGGTATTCCTAATACTACACCGTCTGGATTATCCGAAGGTATTCTATGGGATTTCAAAAATGAAAAACCAGCTGATTGGTTACTTAAAAAATACGATATAGACATATCATTAATTTCTGATATCGTACCTACTTTCTCTAATCAGGGTAAAGTTTCTGCCAGAGGAGCTTTAGAATCCTCATTAGCCGAAGGAACAACTATAGTATACCGGGCAGGAGATCAACCAAATAATGCTTTAAGCCTTAATGTAACTCAAGCAGGAGAAATAGCAGCAACTGGCGGGACTTCTGGTGTTGTATATGCCGTTACAGATTCATTGAAAGCAAATGAAATGATTCGTATCAATAATTTTGCACATGTAAATCATAATTCTTCAACTCCCAAAATAGGAAAATTACTCAATATTAATGGGACAGGAATTCTATATAAGTGGCTTAAAGAACTATTGCAAATTTCATCTTATATAGAGATGAATAACTTAGCAGAAAAAACTGAGATTGGAAGCCAGGGTATATGCATTCTCCCGTTTGGAAATGGAGCAGAAAGAATTTTTGAAAATAAAGATGTCGGCAGTCATATTAAAGGGCTGAACTTTAATATCCACAATCGTTCGCATCTATGCCGTGCGGCTTTGGAAGGTATAGCGTTCACATTTGTCTATGGAATTGAGATTTTAAAGGAAGAAGGAGTTCAAGTCAATGTACTAAAAGTGGGTAACGATAACCTATTTCAATCCACAATATTTGCCGAAACAATTGCCTCTGTTACACAAAGTAAAATCGAAGTTTATAATACAACAGGAGCCATTGGTGCAGCTAGGGCTTGTATTCTTCATGAGAATAAGTGGGATCAGTTTTGTAACATGATTTCCCAAAATGACCTGGTAAAAACATTCCTTCCTCAAGATTCATCAGGCGCTTATCAAAACGCTTACTCGAATTGGAAAAAACAATTAAAACAAATCTTAAAATTATAAAAATTATGATATCCCTGGGAGATAAAGAATATTTTAAAGGAATTGGAAAAATATCATACGAAGGTATTGAATCTGATAACCCTCTAGCTTTTAAATTTTATAATCCTAAGCAAATAGTAAGTGGAAAAACAATGGAAGAACACTTTAAATTTGCTATCGCCTACTGGCACAGCTTTTGTAATACAGGAGCTGACCCCTTTGGCCCTGGTACCAAAGTTTATCCCTGGACCATCTCTAAAGACCCTCTGCAAGCTTCATATAATAAAGCAGACGCGGCTTTTGAATTCATTACCAAAATGGGTTTTACACATTATTGTTTCCATGATTTTGATTTGATTGAAGAAGGTAATTCACTTTTAGAATCCGAAAAAAGATTGGAAAAAATAACAAACTATTTGAAACAAAAACAGCAAGAGACTGATCTAAAAGTATTATGGGGAACGGCCAATTGCTTTTCCCACCCCAGGTATATGAATGGCGCCGCTACCAATCCCGATTTTAAAGTAGTCGCCAGAGCTGCAGCGCAGGTAAAAATGGTAATAGATACTACTATTGCATTAGACGGAGAAAACTATGTGTTCTGGGGAGGCCGAGAAGGATATATGTCCTTGTTGAATACAAATATGAAAAGAGAGCTTGATCATTTAGCCGTTTTCTTATCCAAAGCAAGAGACTATGCCAGATCTCAGGGATTTAAAGGACATTTTTTTATCGAACCAAAACCTATGGAACCCACAAAACACCAATATGATTTTGATGCCGCTACCGTCATTGGTTTTCTTCAAAAATATGGATTGGATAATGATTTTAAACTCAACATCGAGGTGAATCATGCTACTTTAGCACAACATACCTTTCAACATGAATTACAGGTCGCAGCAGATTCAAATATGTTGGGAAGCATAGATGCCAATCGCGGTGATTATCAAAATGGTTGGGACACAGATCAATTCCCTAATAATATCACCGAAATTACAGAAGCAATGCTTGTTTTTCTTAAGCATAACGGTTTGCAGGGTGGGGGAGTAAATTTCGATGCTAAAATAAGAAGGAATTCTACAGACCCAGAAGATCTCTTTCTGGCACACATAGGAGGAGCTGACACTTTTGCCAGAGCGTTGTTGATAGCTGATAGGATCCTGAAACATTCTTCTTATAATAATCTAGTTGAAAGACGGTATTCTTCCTTTGATACAGGTAAAGGAAAGGAATTTGAAAAGGGGAATATCGATTTCAAAACGCTTTATGAATTGGCGCTAGACTACGGCGAGCCTGAATTGATAAGTGGAAAACAAGAATTGTTCGAAAATATCATCAATCAATTTATCTAAGAATTATCATAATAGTATGGAAGCAATTCTGGAAAGTATTGATTGGTGGGTTTTAGGCTTTTATTTTGCGGCTCTTATTGCAGTTGCAGTATGGGTAATCTTACAAAAGCAAAAGGATACTGAAGATTATTTCTTAGCTGGAAGAAATGTAGGCTGGTTTGTTATAGGTGCTTCGATATTCGCCTCTAATATAGGTTCTGAACACGTCGTAGGACTAGCAGGAACAGGCTTTGAATCAGGAACCCCAATGGCACATTATGAATTACACGCCTGGATTGTACTACTTTTGGGCTGGCTGTTTCTTCCGTTCTATATTCGAAGCGGAGCGTTTACAATGCCAGAATTCCTGGAGAAAAGATTTGATAGTCGTTCCCGTTGGTTTTTATCCCTTTTTTCTTTAGTGGGATATGTGATCACTAAAGTATCAGTAACTATCTATGCCGGTGGAATCGTGGTTTCAGAACTTTTAGGTATATCTTTTTGGGAAGGTGCCATAGGAATTGTCATTTTTACTGGAATTTATACCGTTGTAGGAGGTATGAAAGCTGTTATTTATACCGAAACATTACAAACTGTTATTCTCATTTCCGGCTCTTTGATCATTACTTATTTAGGATTACAAGAAGTCGGCGGGTGGGGTCAACTTACCAAAACTGTAAAAGAAGTGAGCCCACAGCATTTTAATATGTGGAGATCTATGAGTGATCCGGATTTCCCGTGGACAGGATTATTGTTTGGGGGAACAATTGTAGGTATTTGGTATTGGTGTACCGACCAATACATCGTACAAAGGACCCTGGCGGCAAATAACATAAAAATCGGAAGACGTGGTGCTATCTTCGGAGCTTATCTAAAACTGCTCCCTATCTTTATCTTTTTGATACCAGGTATTATTGCTTTTGCCTTAACTATTCAGAATCCTGAACTCTTCATAATAGAAAAAGCAGATAGAGCGTTCCCAATGTTAGTCAAAACATTATTGCCGGCCGGATTAAAAGGGCTGGTTGCCGGCGGATTGATCGCGGCACTGATGAGTTCACTAGCTTCTGTATTCAATTCTTGTTCCACGATTTTTACAATTGATATTTACAAAAAACTAAAACCTAAAAAAAGTGAAACCGATTTGCTTAGAATGGGTAAAATCGCTACAGGATTCATTGTGCTTTTAGGGATTGTCTGGATTCCGGTTATGGAAAAAATAGGAGGAGGTGTTATGTACCAATATTTACAAAATGTACAGTCATATATAGCACCTCCTGTGACAACTGTATTTTTATTAGGAATTTTATGGAAACGAGTTAATGCCAAAGCTGCCATAACTACGTTACTCGCAGGACTAGTTTTGTTAGTTGTTCGCCTAACTTCAGAAATACATTACCAACCGGAAATTTTACATTTTAAACAAACCGGAGTGCAGATTACCAGTGATTTTTTATACGAATTTGCTTCGATCAATTTTTCACACATGGCAATCTTTATGTTTATTTTTTCTGTTATTCTATGCATCTCGGTAAGTTTGGCTACCAATCCACCGGATTATAAATTAATTAAAGGGCTTGCTTTTGGCACATTGTCAGCAATGGAGAAAAAGCAATCCAAAGAGAGTTATTCTTTCGTTGATATCATACTTTCTGTTTTATTAGTCATACTGGTAATTGGTATACTTACTTATTTCACCGGCTAAGCCCTTGTCTAAATTTTAAAATTATCAATGAAAAATAATAATGAATCTCTTTACGTCTTAAAATTCAGACCAATTCTAAAAAAAAAGTTATGGGGTGGAACTAAGCTGAACAATATACTTCATAAAAAAAACACTAATAAATCTATTGGTGAAAGCTGGGAAATAAGTGCCGTAAAGGATAATTACTCTATTGTGACCGAAGGGCGCCTTGCCGGAAGAAGTTTGCAAGAGTTATTATCCACTTATCGTGAATCACTGATCGGAGCGAAGAATTATATGCGTTTTGGTGATAATTTTCCATTACTTATCAAATTTATTGATGCTAAAGAAGACCTTTCGGTTCAGTTGCATCCAGATGATCAAATTGCCGAAAAAAAGCATAATTCTTTTGGAAAAACAGAAATGTGGTATGTGCTTCAAACTGATAGCAAATCCCGACTCATAATTGGTTTTGACAAAGAAATTAATCCCGATCAATATCAAAAACATATTAAAGAAGGAACACTAACCGATATCCTAAATACAGTAGAGGTTTCTCCCGGAGACGCTTTCTACATCAAACCGGGGTTGGTTCACGCAATTGGAAAGGGTATATTACTTGTTGAAATCCAACAAACATCTGACATTACTTATCGTATTTATGATTGGGACCGTATCGACAACGACGGTAATCCCAGAGAACTACATCAAGAAGACGCTTTGGAAGCTATTGATTTTAGTAATAATCAAATCAGCAAAATAAAATATTCTGAAACACCTAATAAAATTAATACCTTAATTAACTGCGAATTCTTTATCACCAACACTATTGTAATTAATAAAGAAATAACAGTATCTCATGATCAATTGGATTCATTTGTTATCTACATCTGTATAGAAGGAAAAGCAATAGTATATCAAGATAAGGATATACTTACACTTCAACTAGGAGAAACTATTCTCGTTCCTGCCTGTATTAAAAATATACGTATGTATTCAGATGGTGCTAAACTACTTCAAACATATGTTTAAACTTCCTTTGACAGGCACAGAAAATAAAACAGGCAAATCAACTATAATTTTAATAAAAGATATGACTATGACAAAATAATAGCAAAAAAACTAACATTGGTTGATTAATTTTATCAAAATTCAGACATTTTAATAACATTACTATACTTTTTTTAATCAAGGTATAAAAAATTTAAAAACGGTGAATAAAGGATTTTTGTTAGTCATTTCATTACTTATCAATGTTATTTTGATCTTTTATCTATTCTATATTAACACTTCTGGTAAAAAGAAAGAGGAAGTTACAAATGAAGAAAATTTAATGGCAGCTCCTTCAAAAATTGAGATTGTTATGTTAGGTAATTCCATTACACATGCAGGGGATTGGCAAAGAATTCTTAATAGAAATGATATTTTGAATGGAGGTAAACCTGGTTGGACCACGCAACAACTTTCTTGGGTAATCAAAGATTTTGTGATCCCCAATAACCCTAAGCTTTGTTTTTTCAAAGGAGGAATCAATGATTATACTTTGGGTATATCTACTCAAAGAATTTATGAGAATATTTGTGTCAACCTGGATTCTATCAAAAAAGTTGGCACATATCCCGTATATACAACCACGTTATATCAAAGAGGGAATGTTTATAGAAATAAGCAAATAGATTCTTTAAATGATAAAATGGAAAAATTTTGCAGAAAAAAAGGATATGATTTTGTAGATCTAAGACCTTTCTTATGTAAAAACGGAGATATTTTAGAGCAATACGTGACAGAGGACAACACGCATCTTAGACCTGAAGCCTATCCGCAATGGGTAAAAGCTATTGAACCAATAATAAAAAAATATGGCCTGTAAACCATAATGCATTTTCATCTTTATGACACATAAATCCTATCAAAATATAATTTTTAAAAAACAAGTATGGTTTTTCTTCTGTATCTGTATACTTACAGGGATCAACTTTTCCTTTTCCCAAAATAAAAAACTTCTATACAAGGATCCTTCCCAAAGTGTTGAAAACCGCGTAAAAGATTTGTTGAGCAGAATGACTATAGAAGAAAAAGCTGCACAGATGATATCGGTTAACAATGAAGTTAAAGATTCAATTATCATTAATGGTGATCAGATAGATTTGAGCAAAATCAAACCAATGCTTCAAAACGGTATTGGTCAAATAACACGACCCTCAGAAACTAAAGGAGGGCAAAGCCAGACTGCCGGAAAAAATTCATCAGAAAAGGGATTATCACCTTATCAGAATGCGCTGCTATCCAATAAACTACAAAAGTTCTTTATAGAAGAAACTCGATTGGGAATTCCTGCCATATTTCATGAAGAATGCCTGCACGGTTTTATTGCACAGGATGCCACTAGTTTTCCACATCCTATCGCTATGGCAGGAACCTTTAACCCTGAACTGATAGAAGAAGTGTATACGGCTATCGCAGAAGAAACCAGAGGACGAGGAAGTCATCAGGCACTTACCCCTGTAGTAGACATTGCCCGGGATGCACGCTGGGGAAGAGTTGAAGAAACTTATGGAGAGGATCCGTATCTCACCTCTCAAATGGGTATTGCTGCGATCAAAGGTTTTCAGGGCGACGGTACATTTAGGGATAAAAAACATATCGTTGCTACCCTAAAACATTTTGCCGCTCACGGTCAACCCGAGGGAGGAACAAATACAGCTCCCGCAAATTATTCAGAACGTATTCTTCGGGAAATTCATTTTGCTCCTTTTAAGAATATTATTCAAAAAGCCGGAGCTTTGAGTGTAATGACTACATATCACGAACTGGACGGAGTACCCATCAATGCAAATCATAAACTGGTTACGGATATATTACGAAAAGAGTGGGGATTCAAAGGATTTGTTGTGTCCGACTATTATTCTATTAGAGAAATGCACGAGCGGTATGGAATCAACACACACCGTGTCGCAAAAGATGGTAAACACGCTGCTGAATTAGCTCTAAAAGCAGGAGTTAATATTGAACTTCCTAATCCGGATTGTTATAATTACATACCAGAACTTGTAAAAGAAGGAGTAATCCGGGAAAGTACCATTGATACACTCGTTGCAGAGATGCTACGGGTTAAATTTAAACTTGGTTTATTCGATGACCCATATGTTGACCCGGAAATAGCAAAAAAGCTGGATGGTTTTGCTGAAAATAGAAAAACCCTATCCAAAGAAACGGCATTACAATCCATTACCCTTTTACAGAATAAAAAGAATTTAGCTCCGGTTCATATAAAAACAATAAAATCCATAGCCGTTATTGGACCAAACGCCAATAGGGATAATATTGGTGGTTATACAGGTAATCAACCATACCATATTACTGTCTTAGAAGGTATCAAAAATAAAGTAGGATCCACAATAAAGGTGAATTATGCTGAGGGCTGCAAAATAACAGTTGGAGGAAGCTGGGTAGAAGACACTGTCACCTTTCCCAATCCTAAAGAAGAAGAAAAAAGAATTGCTGAAGCTGTTGAAACAGCCAAAAAAAGCGATGTGGTTATTTTGGTATTAGGCGGAAACGAACAAACCTCCAGAGAGGCCTGGAATAATTTTCACTTGGGCGATCGCGCTGATCTGCAACTTATAGGAAATCAGGATAAATTAATCAATGCCATACACAAAACCGGAAAACCGATTGTAGCCTTTTTATTTAACGGCAGACCCTTAGCGATTAACAATCTATTAGAAAAAGCAGCTACAGTTTTTGAATGCTGGTATCTGGGTCAGGAATCTGGAAACGCTGTAGCAGACGTACTTTTTGGAGACTATAATCCGGCAGGTAAACTTCCCATATCTTTTCCCAGAAGCGTAGGACATATTCCTACATATTACAACCACAAACCATCTGCCAGAAGAGGATATTTTAATGATAGCATTACCCCCCTGTTCCCTTTTGGATATGGCCTGAGTTATACGGATTTTGAAATTAAGAATATACATCTCGAAAAAGATAAAATCTCGCTTGATGAATCTGTAAAAGTCAGTATTGATATAAAAAACACAGGTAAAATAAAGGGAGATGAGGTATTGCAACTATACATACGTGATGATATAAGTAGCGTAACACGACCGGTCAAAGAACTGAAAGGATTTCGTAGAATAACTCTTGATCCCAATGAACAGAAAACTGTTTCATTTGAAATATCTCCTGAAAAATTATCTTTTTATGATATCAATATGGAATATCTCGTTGAACCTGGAGATTTTACCATTTTTATAGGTACTTCTTCCAGAGATGAGGATGCTGAAAAAATAACTTTAACGGTTACCAACTAATGAACACATTTTTTCAAAATCTTGCTATTACAATTATTTTTTTAGCAATCCGGATTCAAGTATGTTCTCAGGAGAAAACTTCTGAACAATGGCAGGTTTTAGATATAGATTTTAGGACCTCAGAACAAATAGATAATCCGCTTAAAGTACAATTTGGGGCAATCTTTCAAAACAACTCGGGAACGACATTAAACATTCCCGGTTTTTACAACGATGCTAATGAATGGATAGTAAGGTTTACAGCTCCTGAGGTTGGCAAATGGAGTTTTAAAACGTATTCTTCAATAAAAGAACTTGCCGGTAAAGAGGGAAATATCGTGGTGTCGACTAATAGAAAAGAAAACCAGCACGGTCCCGTCATCATATCCAAAGTGAATCCACAAAAATTTGAATATGCTGATGGTACCCCATATTTTCTGATGGCATTCGAACTGGATTGGCTGTTTGCCTTAGATTTTGATAATCCAAATGATATCCCTAAAACCAAAGAAATTATAGGTCACGTAAGTGATCATCATTTCAATCAAATCGTAATGAATGTTTACGCTTACGATGCAAACTGGGGCGAAAGGGATAAAATCGATCCTTTACACGATTATTCTAAACCGAAAACATTTCCCTTTGGCGGGACTAATGAAAAACCTGATCATTCTACATTAAATATCAATTTTTTTAAACACCTGGACCGCGTCATTTCTTATCTGGACCAAAAAGGAATAGTTGCTCACCTAATGATCTACGTCTGGAATAAAAAGGTCAATTGGCCGGAGCCCAGATCAGAAGCTGATAATATGTATTTTGATTATGTGATAAAACGTTATCAGGCATATCCTAATTTGATTTGGGACATTTCTAAGGAAGCTTTGGCTTATGGAAGAGATGATATGAGCTACATCACAGATCGTATAGAGCGGCTTCGCAAAATCGATGGATACAAAAGATTGTTGTCTGTCCACGATTATTCTTATTGTAAAGCATTTCCCGGTCTGGTGGATTTTATATCTATACAAGAGTGGCGACCTAACCTCTATAGCGAAATGTTGGAAGCCTATAAAAAACATTCTGATAAACCGGTTTTTAATATAGAGCACGGCGGGTATGAAAAAACAATGTACTCTATATTTGATGGTCAGTACCAAGATCCTCTTATCTGTCTGGATCGAAATTACCAATGTATCTTCGCCGGAACTTATTCAACGTATTATTGGCAAAACACTTCCTGGTATAACGTTATAACAGATCCTTTTTCCTTGCCTAAAACACAACAACCAGCTTTTGATTATTATCAAAACCTGACTAAACTTTTTAAGGATTACAATTTTAATGATCTATATCCTGAGCAATATACCTTTACTCCTTTTGCACTAACCAATAAGAAGAATACCTATTTGTTTTACATTCCCCATGGTCTAACCATAGCACACGGGGATATAAGTGGTACCGCATTACAAGGAAAAAAAGTGAACGTTAGGTGGTTCAATCCACTGACGGGTGATTATTTATTGGGTAAACCGTATGATTTTACCAAAGGGAGTTGGATGGAAATACGAAGGCCCGGAGATATCAAAAGCCCTTTTGCTGTGCTAATTTTAACAACCAATGAATGATATAAAATTAGAGTTTTTAACAATTCAGGATCAACATATTGCTCTAATGTCCGATCAACTAATTATTTACGTTGCAAACATAATGAAACGCTATATCAATGCTAATCAAAACAGGTAAAAATAATATCATTATTCTATTGACTTTAATATGTTTACAATGTATTACAGCACAAAACCATTGGAAATACATTCAGATAGACAGTACCAAGCAAAAATGGGGAGATTGGGAAGAACCCGAATGGCTTCGATATTTTGGTTTGGATGCTGGAGATGTAGATCGCGATGGTAATCAAGATATTGTTTCAGGAAGATATATATATCACAATCCGGGAGGTGATATGGAAGATTCCTGGAAGAGAACTGCTCTGGATGATAATTTGGATATCCTTTTTTTTACAGATGTGGATAAAGACCCTTATGCTGATCTAATCGCGCAATCTTTACCTGATTTATACTGGCTTGAAGCTATTGATTTAGAAGGAACAAAATATAGAAAACATAAAATAGGGGAAATTCCTGCGACGGGTCATGTTAATAGTCAAGGTTTCGAAAAAGCTCAAATTATAACCGGTGGACTTACAGAATTCGTGATTGCAGGCAATGGGGATATTTATTGTATTGAAATACCTCTGGATGCTCCGGAGAAAAGCTCTTGGAAAATCAAAAAAATCTGCGAGAATACCTCGGACGAAGGTATAGGGATTGGTGATATAGATAACGATGGTGATCTTGATATTGCTGCCGGAAGAAGAGCTGAAAATGAAAATGAGCCCACGATGCTTATGTGGTTTGAAAATCCGGGAAATATAGACAAATCATGGAAAGCAACTCAAATTGGATTGAGCGAGCACCCAATCGATCGAATAAAGATAGCACAGCTCAATAAGGATAATAAAGCAGATATCGTGATTACTGAAGAACGGTATCCGGGATTGGATCCAGATGCCAATATGTTTTTATTTATACAAAAAAGTGTTTCAAACTGGGAACGACAAAAAATTGTGCAGCAGTATTCTATGAATAATCTGGATGTACAAGATTTAGATAAGGATGGGGATTTGGATCTCATAACCAATGAGCACAAAGGTAAAAATCTTGAGCTACAGATATGGTACAACGACGGAGAAGCCAATTTTACAAAGAAAACAATAGATACAGGAAAAGAGAATCATCTGGGTACCAAATTTAAAGATCTTGATGGAGATGGGGATTTAGACATCTATGGGGCTGGATGGGATCAGCATCAATTTATGCATGTTTGGAGAAATGAAAGTGTAAAAACTTTAAAAACCGGTGATATTTTCAGAGAATATCCCTGGACTCCTCACCAAACTAATGAAAAAGGTAAATTTTTACGGGTTGGAGGAAATTTAGATTATCGACAAAACTCCGATCACTATCCAAAGAATTTACATAACAACGGAAACATTCTGCTGGGTTACCCGATTGATCTTGAAAATGCTTTTCACGCCGAAGTTATCATTGAAAGGGTACAATCTCACGAAGACACTAAAAATTTAAGTGTTAGTTTTAATAATGGCACGTACCATACCGTTTCGGAACCTTCCAATATACCCGAACGCGCTACTGACTATATGTTTCACACCAATATCCGTGTTCCTATTCCACTCAGTGACCTTATATCAGGTGATAAGAATGTATTTCAATTAAAAGTGGATAAGGAACAAGCCTGGAATTGGCCACAGAATCTTATCTACGGAATAATTCTAAGAGTATATTACACAAAAGACAAAGCTGAATTTCAGGCAGAAATTGAGAAGATTGACTTATCAGCCCTCCATAAAGAAAAGATTCACCTAAAGTTAAAAAGCGATAAGTTACCCAATATAAAAAGGGTTGATTATTTTGGTTTCTACGAAGATATCAACTGGAATGGGGATGGTATTTATCGCTCCTGGCAATTTGATTATCAACAAGGTAAGATTCAAAATCATATAGGTTTCAGTAGCGCTCCCCCCTTTGATGTTTATTGGTCTACCCAATGGATCCCGGATCAGTATCGACCAATCAAATTAATAGCGAGAGTCGAGACGGATCAAGGGCTCATCTTTATGACCCCAGAAATTGATAATCTCATTCTGAAACGAAACCATCACGTATATCTTGCCAAGCCTTATCAACAGCCCCCATTTTGGGTAACACGAAACGGAGAACACAACTCTTATGTAAACATCCCTTTTTTATTGTCTGACGATAGTAAAGCAAGAATATATTGGAAGAGCTGGAGCCCTTGTTACAATAAGGGGATCAAAATAAATGATTATTTGCTTAAAGCACAAAAAGAGTTGCCCTGCTATGATTCTTTCTGGCACACAGAAGATATCGGGAAGCCAGAAATCTTAAAAAAAGATAAGAATATCATCACCACCCTAAAAACACCTTTGGAAAATGGTAAAATGGTGCACGGTATGGAAGTGCAATGGCCTGGCATAATGATGAAAGTTAAGTATAAAAAAAATAATATCTCTAAAACTACGATTGAAGAAACGATTTATGAAAATAGATCTCATTTTGTAATCCATACTTCTAATGCGGTATACTACTATGATAAGTCCGGAGGAGGATTTTCAAGAATTATTGATCCTTATGGAAACGATTGGATACAATTTAAAAAAGATCCCTGGAATCAGTACCCAGCTTCTGCAGCATCTTCATACAGGGGTATTCCTAATCTGGTGTTTGGATCAGATGATAATGGAGCCGGCCATCCGGGATTTGATAAATGCACAAGTCAAGTAATTAATGATACGACCATCGTTTCTACCAGCATCACTGGAAAGTGGAAATGGCAGTGGACTTTTTTTGATTCTTATGCCGTTCTGGAAATCCTCAAAACAGATCTCGAACGACCATACTGGTTTCTGTACGAAGGAACTCCCGGTGGAGTTTATGATATAAAAAATTACTATTATGGAACCAATCTCGGTGGCCCCGTTACTGATCTGCCGGATCTTCATAAGAACACTACGATCCATAATAATTACCAGTGGGCTTATTTTGGAAGAAAGTCCGTTAAAAGCACTTTATTCTTAACACAACTTGTAAAAGATGAGCATCAGGATATGATTGCGTATTTAGGCAATTCTGAAAATGGAAATGATAGTAAAGACGGGATGACCGTTTTTGGTTTTGGTCGAGGAAAAAAAACAAATGCTTTGTTGACTGATCATCAAAAGTTTGTAGTGGGTATGTACCCATTCACAATTTTTGATAAAGAGGAACACAAAAAATTAAGCAAGTATATAGTTAGTTTGATAGAAAAAATTAAATAATCTGATATGATGAACACCAGCGAATTCAAATACTTTATTAAAAGATACAGTTTGATCATGATTTGTTTTGTTTTTTTCATTCCCTTACAATCTTGTAAAACTGAGAAAAAAGAAAAAACAGATATGGCTCCTCCATCTCAGGTGATGAAAGAACTCTCCTTTACTCAAAGAAAAATTATGGACAGTGCAAAATATTGGTGGGCTCATACACCTGCAGAAATTAATGGAGATGGTATTATTGACATTGTTTTTATAAATAATAATGCCAGCGGGGGGTATTTAGGCTACTATCAAGGCAAAACAACAGAGGGTTTATGGGAATTAAAGATAATAGCCGATGAACCCCCTACCGGAGGCTTATTTGCCGGTGGGGATTTAGAATGCGCAGACATTGATGGAGATGGTGACAACGATGTAATTGCTATCAAACATCCCGGAGAGTGGACAGACGCCGGTGCTGAGGCTGAACTTTTTTGGTATGAAAATCCTGATTGGAAGCCGCACAGAATAGGCACGGTACCTAATGCAGTAAAAGATGTAAGTTTATCAGATTTTAATAACGATGGCAAAATGGATCTCTCTGTCCTCACTTTTGAAGAACATACATTGAGTATATTCCAACAAGAATCGCCAGAGATCTGGAACCGGGTTCAATTTATAAAAGACAATGAATCACTACACGAAGGAATGGATATAGGCGATATAGATGGAGACGGAGACAAAGATATTGTTGCTAACGGATTTGTTTATTATAATCCGGGAGGTAATCTGACCGAAGTTTGGAAAGAAGAAAATATAGATACTATCTGGAATAACCAAGAAGGCGATTGGTCGCGAAATGGAACAAAAACTTTTGTAAAAGATATAAATAAAGATGGAAAAACAGAGGTTTTCATTAGCCATTCTGAAAGAACAGGATATCCACTGAAAATGTATTACAGAGAAGACAAAATATGGAAATCCAGAGTTATCAGTGATAGTATTGCGGCGTGTCACACTCTTAAAGTTTTCGATTTTGATGGTGATGGTGATGATGATATACTCGCTGGTATAAATCGTGCCAGGGCTGTGAATCTTAAAAAAGATCGATTCGAAATTACTATTTTCTTAAGTGAAAACAACTACAAGACATGGAAACCTTTGGTGATAGGCTCAGAAGGAATTTATAATGGTGAGGCAACCGATTATGATAATGATGGAGATGTAGATATATTCAGGTATCCTGATCATGAAGCTACAGATTTTTACATCCTAGAAAATAATCTTAAATAAATAGAAAAAATCCTCAAAACGTATCATATGCAAAAACTGGCTTTATTTATTGTGGGTTTGATTGTCCTAGCAGGTTGTCAAAAGCCATATCCGGAAATAGAACACTATCGCCCGGAAATCAGGATCAATCAAATAGGATATTACCCTAATAGCATTAAAAAAATCGTTTTGGCGGATTCTGTTTCTTTTTCAACTTTTTCGGTAATCGACATGAATAAAATGAAATCAGTTTTTGATGGAAATCTTTCTGAGTCTTCCAAGTGGGAACTTTCCGGAGAAGAATTTAAAGTCGGGGATTTCAGCGATTTCAGAACAAAAGGTGAATATGTCATATATGTAGAAGGATTGGGTTACTCCTACCCTTTCGAAATAAATCATCATGTATATAACAATGTGCTGCTGGGATCAGTTAAAGGTCTTTATTATCAAAGAGCGAGTATACCACTTGAGAAAAAGTATGCGGGAAAATGGCATCGGCCGGAAGGTCATCCTGACAATCAAGTAAGATTTCATCCTTCAACAGGAAAGGACTCCACTCTTCTTGTATCATCCCCAGGTGGATGGTATGATGCAGGAGATTATAATAAATATGTGATTAATGGGGCTTTTCCATTAGGTCAGTATTTTCAGCTGTGGGAGCAATATCCGGAAGTAATTACAGATAATCAGCTTGCCATTCCTGAGAGTGGTAACAAGATCAGTGATTTATTAGATGAATTGAAATATGAATTGGATTGGTTGTTAACAATGCAAGATCAGGATGGAGGACTTTTTCATAAGCTAACCACCAAAAATTTTGAAGATATGATCATGCCGCACAAAGCTGTTAATCAACGATATATTGTAGGTAAAGGTACAGCTGCAACTTTAAGTTTTACTGCTGCTATGGCTCAAGCCTATCGCATTTATAAAGAAATAGATACTACTTATGCACAAAAATTACTTTCGGCATCCGAATCTGCCTGGAATTGGGCTATAGAAAACCCAAACATTATTTATCAAAACCCAAAAGATGTACGTACAGGCGAATATGGGGATACTAATTTTGATGATGAGTTCATTTGGGCTTCTGCAGAACTTTTTCTTTCTACCGGTAAAAATAAATATTTAGATCATTTTAATAAGTATCCCCTGGATCTGACTTTTAAATCCGGTGAAAGCTGGACAACGTATATGAAATTTCTGGGTGCATACAGTTTACTTAATCATGCACAAAAAACACCAGATACTATTGTAACAACTCTTAGTGAAAAATTAGTTGCCTCAGCAGACCAACTCACAATGAACGTTAGAGATGGTGCTTATTTTCAACCAATCTCAGACTTTACCTGGGGATCCAACAGCGATATACTTAATGCAGCAATGCTTATTGCGCAAGCTTACAGACAAAATGCCAAACCGGAGTATCTTGAAGCTGTACAACAAATGGCAGATTATATTTTTGGTAAAAATGCTGTGGGATACAGTTTTCTAACTGGTTTTGGAGATCAAACACCTATGAACATACACCATCGACAAAGTGCCTCTGATGGCATAAAAGAACCTGTGCCCGGTTTATTATCAGGAGGCGCGTCTATACAGCAACTAGACACGTCAAACGGAGTAGTTTATCCCAAAAATGTTGCTCCTATGAAAAGCTGGGTCGATCAGGAAGGCAGTTACGTGACCAATGAAATTTGCCTTAATTGGAATGCCCCTTTAACATATGTTCTGGGTTTTCTCGAAGAAGAATCAAATTGATCTAAAATCTAAAAATAATTAAATTTTAAAAACTTGAAATCAAAAAGTCTATGAAACTTTCTACAATCGATATCTTCATCATCATTTTATATATCATAGGCACTATTTTCATAGGCTTCTGGATATCAAAGAAAGCGTCTAAAAATATTAATTCCTATTTTTTGGGAGGCAACTCCATTCCCTGGTACGTATTAGGTGTGTCGAATGCCTCAGGAATGTTTGATATCGCAGGTACTATGTGGCTGGTGTATGTCATGTTTATCTATGGGATGAAGAGTATGTGGT
The DNA here is from genome assembly GCA_947500845.1 of uncultured Aquimarina sp. Taxonomy (GTDB): domain Bacteria; phylum Bacteroidota; class Bacteroidia; order Flavobacteriales; family Flavobacteriaceae; genus Aquimarina; species Aquimarina celericrescens. The sequence goes on along the minus strand of CANMTP010000001.1, from coordinate 202,362 downwards.
TACCTTGGCTTTGGCCGGTATTTAACCAGATTTTTTTGATGGTGTATCTTTCAATTTGGTTAAGAAGATCTAATGTACTTACCGGGGCAGAGTGGATCAAAACTCGGTTCGGCACAGGAAAAGGTGGAAATTTATCTCATATTATCGTAGTAATTTTTGCTCTGGTAAGCGTTATTGGATTTTTAGCCTATTCCTTTAAAGGTATAGGAAAATTCGCTGTGGTATTTCTTCCCTGGGATTTGACTCCTAATGAATACGCACTAATTTTTATGGGTATCACAACCTTATATGTTATCAAAGGTGGTATGTATAGTGTAGTATTTACGGAGGTATTACAATTTGTAATTATGACTATAGCTTCTATAGCAGTGGCTATTATTGCAATGAATCAGGTTTCTCCCGAAACCTTACAAGCTATGGTGCCACCGGATTGGGGGAATGTTTTTTTTAATTGGAATCTTGATTTGGATTGGAGTACTATGATGGCAGAAGCTAATAACAAAATTCAACAAGATGGTTATACTTTATTTGGAGCTGTCTTTATGATGATGTTATTTAAAGGATATTTGGTAAGTGCCGCAGGTCCGGCGCCTAACTATGACATGCAGCGAATCTTAGCTGCTAAATCGCCAACCGAAGCTTCAAAAATGAGCTTTATAGTTAACGTAGCACTCATTTTTCCTCGTTATGCTTTGATTACAGGATTAGCCGTATTGGGAATAGTTTATTTTACCGACGATCTTAATGCTATGGGGAGCGCAGTAGATTTTGAGCAAATATTACCATTTGCAATCAAAGAGTTTGTGCCGGTAGGATTATTGGGCATATTAATCGCCGGTTTACTTGCTGCATTCATGTCTACATTTGCAGCAACCGTTAATGCTGCACCTGCCTATATCGTTAACGATTTATACAAACGATACATTAATCCCGGAGCAAGTTCTAAAAGATTGGTAAATCTAAGTTATTTGTCATCGTTTCTTGTCGTAATTGCAGGAATCTGTTTTGGTTTGGTAGTCGATTCTATAGATGATGTTTTACAATGGTTAGTTTCTGGTCTTTGGGGTGGATACATGGCTGCCAATGTACTTAAGTGGTATTGGTGGAGATTTAATGGATATGGATATTTTATCGGTATGGCCACCGGTATAGTCGGAGCCATCATATTTCCATTAGCGCTACAATATCCGGGGTGGATTCCTGATGGATTGGATATGTTGTCCGAATATTTACTCTTTGTTGCAGATCCGAATACGCAAGAGATATTTCAATTTCCTGTAATATTATTACTTTCTTTCTTAGGATGTATTATTGGTACTTATACAACTCCTCCAGAGAGCGATACTACCTTGTTAAGTTTTTATAAGACCGTTCGACCTTGGGGCTTTTGGAAACCTATTGAAAAAAAGGTATTACTGGAAAATCCTAATTTTAAAAGTAACAAAAATTTTAAAAGGGATATGTTCAACATCGCAATTGGTATTGTATGGCAATCAGCATTGGTACTACTGCCTATGTACTTTGTTTCTCAAGATTTTATTCACAGTGCTTACGCTCTACTGGTTGTTGTCATCACTTCTATAATCTTAAAATTTAGCTGGTGGGACCCAATGCATAGAGAAGAAAAGCAATATGAAGAAAGTCTGAAAGTAACATGACCAATTTTTCAATTGCAAAATGAAACGTAGTTATAAAGTTAGAATTTACTGAGCTGACTTTACAGAGTTATGATGTAAACCGAATAGTACTATTTTGAAAATTAAAAATTATCATCAACACGACAATCCAAATAACAAGAAAATCTATGAATGGGTTAATATTTGAAGGTGACAAAAAGTTAGGTTGGTACGATTTTGAAATACCTTCTCCTGGTGAAGGAGAAGTATTGATAAAGGTTTCAAAAGCTGCCATTTGTGGAACTGATTTGCACAAATATCAATTACCATCCGACCAAATCCCAAGGACAAAACTTGGAGAGCCTATTCCTTGCGGTCATGAACCTGCAGGTTGGATTGCAGCGTTGGGAAAAGGAGCAACAGGTTTTCAGAAAGGACAGAGGGTTATGGTAGCGGGCGTGATCGGTTGTGGAACCTGCAACCATTGTCTTTTGGGGTTTAATACTGCATGCATTCAAGAATTGAAAGGATTGTATTGGAATTATCCGGGATGTAATACTTCTTTTATTGTTATGCCCGAGGCCAATGTTATTTTATTACCGGATAACATCTCATTCGAAGTAGCATCTTTACTTTCCTGTGCCGGGGGAACGGCAATGACCATCATAGAAGATAGCAATATAAAACCGGGAGATAAATTGGCTATCATAGGACTTGGATCTGTAGGTCTGTGCTTAGTGGTAATCGCTCTTTCTAAAGAAATTGAAGTAGTTGGCATTGATGTTTCTGAGTACAGGCTTGAATTAGCAAAAAAACTAGGTATTACAAAAGCATTACATCAAAAAAATGAAAACGTACCACAAAAAATTTTGGAATGGTCACAAGGTTCCGGGTGTGATGTGGTTGCAGAATGTGTTGGTCTCGCCGCAACTCAAAAACAAAGTTTTGATTTGGTTGCAAATAGAGGTACCATCGCACTTGCGGGATTAGGGAATGAAGATTTTAATGCAAACCTGGGTGCTCTTACTATTGACAAAGGAGGAATCAAACTCATTGGAATTGCTGCAACGCCGATCCTATACTTCAGAAAGTTACTAAAAATAGCATCAAAGTTAAATTTCGAAAAAATAATAACACATCGGTTTCCTTTTGTCAACGCCGAAAAGGCTTTTAGAGTCATGGAAGAAGGAAACTGTGGTAAGGTCATACTTGAAATTGAGGATCTCTTCTAAAATCAGATGAAAATTGAAAACGAAAATGTATGGAAACGTATAAAATTATAGGTTTTGGAGACAGTATCACATTAGGTGCCAAGGCCAGAAATTATGAATATTCTTGGTTAGGAGTTTTAGCTAAACAAATTCAATTATTTCTAAAGCAACCTTTAGAAATGATCAATGCAGGGGTTGGAGACAACACCATTTCCACAAGAACTACTAACTATCAAGAAAGCACAAAACCCTCTGCTTTAGACAGAGTAGAGAAAGATATAATACATAAAAGACCTGATATGGTCCTGGTATCGTGGGGATTAAATGATATGCGTTTTGGTACTCCGGTTGAGATCTTTAAGCAAGATTTGGAAGAAATTATCCTTCAACTCAACTCTCATTTACCAAATGTTATATTGATACTTATCAATGTTTATCATATGACCGGATTTAATAGATATCCTCCACGGGATCAAGGATCGTTACTATTTACAGAACATTACAATCAGGCCATTAAGGAACTTGCAAGTGAGCATAACATTCCTTTAGCCAATGTTTGGAAATCAATGAATTGCAAAGACCATTTGATACACGAAGATGGTGTGCACGCTAACGAACTAGGGCATCAGATTATAGCCAATACTGTTTTTAATACCATTGCTACGGAAACAGATTTTCTTCAACCTAATGTAATGACCTAAAGAACCTGAGTACGAAATATGCTGAACAATCGAAATAAAAAAAATGAAAAATCATACATCAACCAACAGTAAAAATGATATTAAAACCATTTTTAATGAGAAAGGCTATTATTTAGCCAAAAAAGTTTTTAATGATCAACAAATTAAAATTCTTGAACGTGATTTTGATAAAATTGTAAATCAATTATCAAAATCCGGAGAGGATATAGATGCTACCTGGGAAGGAGAAAAAATAAAGGAAATTAGAAATGAAAAAGACAGGATCTTTCATACACATAACGTTCACAAATACTCTTCAGAATGGCTAAAAGCATTGTACAGCCCCAAATTCACAGAAGTTGTGACTGAAATATTAGGTGAAGATGTAATTATGCATCATAATAAATTGTTCCAAAAACCGGCAGAAAATGGTTCTCCATTCCCTATGCATCAGGATTGGTCCTATTTTCCTACTTATCAGGACTCTATGATAGCAGGAATTATCCACATCTCTAATGCTATGGACGAAATGGGATGCCTGCGGGTTTATGAAGGAAGCCATAGATTAGGAAGAGTACAGGGAACTAACGGACAAGAGTCCTCACCCGCAGCTATATTGTCTAATTATCATATTGAAAATGCTATTCCCATTGAAGCTGAAGCCGGAGACGTAGTCTTTTTCCACTACTTCACACTTCATGGTTCTATGCCTAATCGTTCTTCTAAAACCAGAAAAACGGTATTAGTACAAATGCATTCTGGTACTGATAAGATGGAAGATGGAGTGGATCATCCTAATGAAAATCTAGTACTTAATGGATGGAATCATCATATTACCAGAGTAAAAGCTGGACAATAAATCTAAAACCTCAATTCTTCTATTCTAAGTTGTTATTAGATAAGTAGGTATTAAAATTTAAAAAAGGAACAACAAGATTCGAGAACGATGGATTACAAGCAACGAATTTATGAAGGTTTGATAGCTTTGGGAATCGTAAATGGAGACTCTCTCTTGGTACATTCATCCCTTAATGCTATCGGTAAATTCGATAACCGATGTCAAATCATAATTGATACGTTGTTAGAACTACTGGGGCCATCTGGAACCTTATTGATGCCCGCTTTGTCATATAAAAGTGTAACCGCAGAAAATCCTTTGTTTGACGTAGTTAAATCTCCCTCTTGTGTAGGAGGATTAACAGAATACTTTAGGCTATTGCCAGAATCAGTACGCAGCCTTCATCCTACACACTCTGTCTGTGGATTAGGAGCTAAAATCACTTTTTTATTGGATAACCATATAAAGGATGATACACCCTGTGGACCAAATTCTCCTTTTAGTAAACTGAAAGATATTGGAGGTAAAATATTGTTCTTGGGATGTAGTTTGCGTTCTAATACATCCATGCACGCAATTGAAGAATTGTGTAATCCTGAATATTTATTTGACTCCTCTGTAGAGTATACAGTTATAGATTATAGTAAAACAAAGTATAAAAAGAAGTATTTATCTCACGATTTTATGGGATATAGACAACATTATGATAGGGTTCTTGACATTTTAGACCAAGCAGATTATTCTTTTGCCAAGGTGTTAAATGCAGATTGTTATTTGTTAAAAGCAACTATTCTTTGGAAAAAAGCATATGTAAAACTAAAGAAAGACCCTTCTTACTTTGTTGACAAAATTCGGGAATAATAACTGAGAATTAAAAAGATTTCATTGTTCCTATATACTTTAAACTCACTAAAGTCTATAGATTCTATTGGGGTTAGGCCGGCTTTGGTTAAAGTAGGGAATGAAGTGGCCATTTTTTAAAATCATCAAAACTGTTTTCTTGATGTTCGTAGGCAAAAGATTTAATATTTTCCCGGGCTTCTTAAAAATAGGTTTTCCTAATTTCCATCTTTGATTCTTTACTTTCTTCATCAAAATGTTTCTTAGGAGATAATTCTAATTCTTGATTTACTTTTATATTTATTGCTCTGTAAGTTCTTAGATTAATCAATACAGTTCTTAAAGAATTAATTTTTTGAATAGTACCTAATCCGAAATATAAGGTTGGCTCTACAGAAAGATAAATATACTCTTTGAGGATAAAAAGCAGCGTATTGAACATCCTCCTTGAAATATACACAAGCCTTTTTTCCAATTCTATTGTAATCAGGATTCATTTTATCCTTATGAAATTATTTTTTAAAGGTACTATGACATCTGTTTGCATAACAACACCATCTGAAAATATCTCAACAACACTCAAATATTCAAAAGTCATAATCAGAATTATGATAAATAACAGTATTAAAAAGTTTACTCATAGTGGGTGTATCACAAATTTCCACTTTTATAAAACCAATTATACGACTTTTTGTATTTTGACATCCATTTAGTTTTTTATGATGTTATTTTGATAAAATAGTATTATAATGAACTGTAGTTTTTTTTAACTTCGTTTCTAAACATCCCCTAAAAAAATTATTTTACCTAAAAACTTTTAAATACTATAATATATATACTAATGAGTAAAAAAAAAACCTTTTATTTTTTTTAGTACCTATCATATTCATTGTGTCTTGTAAAAAAGATGATTCGTTATTTCAACTCTTAAAACCTAAAAATACGGGTATATATTTTGCCAATATGATATCAGAGAATGATTCTCTTAACATATTGACCTACGAATATTTATACAATGGCGGAGGAGTTGCTATTGCAGATTTCAACAACGATGGCCTTCAGGATATAGTCTTGACAGGTAATATGGTTTCCAGTAAGATTTATCTTAATAAAGGCGATTTTAGTTTTCAGGATATTACTGAATATTCTAAAATGGATACTCGAAACAAGTGGTCATCGGGTATCGCAATTGTTGATATCAATAATGATGGATGGAAAGACATCTACATTTGCGCTACAACCAAAAAAAATGCAGAAGACCGGGAAAATATGTTGTTTATAAATAAGGGGTTAAACAAAAATGGGATTCCTGTTTTTGAAGAAAATGCTAAAAATTATGGCATAGCGGATGACGGGTATAGTACCCATGCTGGTTTTTTTGATTATGACCGTGACGGAGATTTAGACCTTTATGTGTTAACGAATAAACTATCTTTACGAAACCCTAATTCGTATCGCCCAAAAGTAAAGGATAATTCAGCTGAAAATACAGACAGGCTTTATAGAAATAATGGTAACAATACATTTACTAATGTTTCTTCAGAAGCAGGTATAACTATTGAAGGATATGGCCTGGGACTAGCATTTTCAGATATTAATAAAGATGGATGGACTGATATTTATGTAAGTAATGATTTTGTGACTAATGATATTCTGTACATCAACAACAAAAATGAAACATTTGGAGATAGTATTCACTCTTTTTTAAAGCATCAAAGTCAATTTTCTATGGGAAACGACATAGCAGATGTTAATAATGATGCTCTTCCTGATATTATTACTCTGGACATGTTACCAGAATCTAATGACAGGATAAAAACTACGATAAGCAATAAAAGTTATATTAACTATATCAATGATCAGCGCTACGGTTATCAACATCAGTATAACCGTAATATGCTTCATATCAATAATGGTCAATTTATGGATAAAAGGAATATCTCATTTAGTGAAGTAGGCCTTTATGCAGATATGTATAAAACAGAATGGAGTTGGTCTCCCTTAATGGTGGATGTAGATAATGATGGCAATAAGGATCTCCTGATTACTAATGGCTTTCCAAGAGACCTAACTGATAAAGATTTTGCTAATTACCGTTCTGAGGTGAGATCTTATCTTGATGAGGAGAGGTTATTGGACTCATTGCCTGTTGTAAAAGTAGCTAATTATGCTTTTAAAAATGATAAACACCTTTCGTTTAAGAATAAAACAAAAGAATGGGGATTACAAATACCTTCATTCTCAAACGGAGCTGCGTTTGCAGATCTTGATAATGATGGTGATCTGGATTATGTAGTTAATAACATAAACGATCCAGCCTTTGTTTTTAGAAATAATTTAGTAGATCGAAAAAATGGGGAAAACAAAGCAAGGTATCTAAAAGTACTGTTACAAGGCCCGAAGCTAAATAAAAGTGGTATTGGATCAAAATTAACGCTACACTTATCAGATGGTACTTTTCAATATCATGAACATTTTTTAAATCGTGGATATCTTTCTTCTGTGGATGAAATTATCCATTTTGGAATTCCGGATCATAAAGAAGCTAAAGAACTTTTAATCCAATGGCCAGATGGAAAAGAACAAAAAATAGGTATTACCAAAACTAATCAAAGCATTGTTGTAGATTATATTAATGCTAAAAACAGGGGGAAATCAGAATTTGATAACGAGCTTATCAAGACTTTTTTTACAGAAGCATCTAGGGAGTATAATCTGAAATACGTTCATACAGAAAAAGATAAAATTGATTTTAATATACAGCGCACCATTCCACGAAAATTTTCTCAAAACGGACCAGGATTAGCAGTGGGAGATGTTAACGGAGACCAATTAGAGGATGTTATTATTGGTGGGTCGGCTGACCAACAAATATTGCTCTACCTTCAAGAAGAAAATAATACATTTAAAAAAATAGATAATGCTTTTGGAGATAATATAACTTCAAAAGAACCACAGGGCTTATTACTTTTTGATGCTGATAATGATACTGATTTGGATCTTTACGTTGTCTATGGTAGTATCGAAGACGAACCAGGTTCTAATACCTACAAGGATATCTTTTTCCTTAATAATGGTGAGGGAACCTTTACCCCAGCAACAGATGCGGTTCCGGAAATCAGAACTAGCGGATCTTGTGTGCGAGCAGCTGATTATGATCAGGATGGCGACCTAGATCTTTTCATTGGCGGCAGGGTGGTTCCTGGTAGTTATCCTTTGCCAGCCAAAAGTTATTTGCTAGAAAACAATAAGGGTGTTTTCACAGACGTTACATCCAAAATTTGCCCAAGCTTAAATAATGCGGGAATGGTTACAGACGCCATATTTACCGATATAGATAATGACCAATTAATAGATCTGATTGTTATTGGTGAATTTATGAATATTAAAATTTTTAAAAATGAAAAAGGTGTATTTAAAGAATTAACAAATACAGGCTTAGACACACAATTTGGTTGGTGGAACAGTATCGCACCCGGGGATTTTGATAATGATGGAGATATGGATTATATTGTTGGAAATTTAGGGCTAAATAATCCCTATAAAGTTTCATATAAACATCCTATGTGGGTCTATGCAGATGATTTTGATCAAAACGGAAGCATAGACCCTGTATTATTCTGCTATATAAAAGCCTATATGTTCTCTGAAGAGAAAAAACTTTTTCCTGTACACTTTTGGGACGAGTTGAATTCTCAAAGCATCAAATTTAGAAACCAGTTTAATAGATACGAGGAATATTCAAAGGCTACTCTGGATAAGTTACTTTCGGAAGAAGAAAAACAAAATGCCCTATCATTATATGCTAACAATATGGCTTCCTGCTATATTGAGAACAGAGGAAATGGTAAATTTATTATAAATCCACTTCCGCTTCTGGCCCAATTAGCACCAATTTATGGAATTTCGGTTTTCGATTATACATTTGATGGGAACCTAGATATCGTAATGGTTGGCAATGATTTCGGAAATGAAGTGTTTTATGGAAACTATGATGCTTTCAAAGGGCTTTTATTACAAGGTGACGGAAATGGTAATTTTAAGGCCGTTTCTACGAAGGAAAGTGGGTTTTATGTAGATGGTAACGGAAAATCGCTAGCAAGATTATCTTTTGGCAATGGAAATCAATTATTGATAGCAGCCCAAAACCAGGATACTCTTAAAGTTTTTAAAGCAACTTCAGGAGCTAAAAAGGAAATCAAAATATCCTCAAATGATGCCTACGCCCTACTATTTTTAGAAAATGGTAAGAGCAGAAAAATTGAATTCAATTATGGATCTGGCTACTTATCACAATCGTCAAGAGTACTATCTGTTCCAAAAAAATGCACAAAGGCAGTTATTTTTGACTATAAAGGGTCTAAAAGAGAAATAATATTTTAATCTAAATTATTAAATTTATTGGCATAATAAAATATAACATCTCCTAAGCTTGAATTGAACATTGCATCTCACTTAGTGGTCAGCATTGTATTGTCGTTTAAAAAAAGAAGGATTAGTAAGTAATAATACTAATCCTTCTTCTTTTTTTGGCAATTCTACAAATTATCAATAAAAGCAACAGCACTAGCAGGAAGCAATACTTTATCTATTATATGAGCTATCCCGTTTCTCGCCTCAATATCTGTATTAATAAAGGCTGCATTTACATCATTAGTAACATCACCTAAGACAAATCCAGAACCACGGGCTATTACTTCAATATTTCCATTTTCTAATGAAGTACTGATTGTACCTACACTCAAGTTCTCCGAAGTAATTTCGCCGGAAATTGTGTGATATAACAAAATATCAGTTAAAAGAGCTATTTCTTCGTCGTTTTCAAAATCATCAATAGAATTGTAATTTGAACCTAATGCGTCGAATAAATCCTGGAAAGCAGTGTTACTTGGAGCAAAAACAGTGGCCTCTCTAAAATAAGTGAAATTATCCGGTTCATTTTCTCCTTCATTACTATCATCTATAAATAAACTAGTTAATTGTGTTTTTTCGAGTGCTGCCATTAGTATAGACAGTGATGAAGTAGCAGTTACAATCTGCTCAAGATCATCAGACCCTAACAAATCTATAAAGTCATATACTGATTGTGGAATGAGTACATTATCAATAGTATGTGCTACTCCATTGTATGCTCCAATATCAATAGCAGTAATATTTGCGTTGACCATTGATTGATCATCAATAGAAAAAGAAGAACCATCTGGAACTAATTGAATAGTATTATTGTCCAAAGCAGTAGAAAGTTCACCAGGCTCAAGTTCTGAGGAATTTAATGCTTCCGGAATAACGTGATATAAAAGAATTTCAGATAATAGTGCTCTTTCTACAGAATTATCAAAATCTTCAAGAGCATTATAATTATCTCCCAATAGTGTTAATAAATTTCCGAAATTATCATCTGTAGGTGCAAATACAGTAAATCCATCTCCACCATTATCCCCGGATAGAACACCATCCAGACTCGTCATAATCAAAGCTTCTCCTAGCAAAGAAAGTGATGGGGTATCTGCTACTAACTGAAATAGATTGGGCCGTATATCAATAGCAAAAGCGTTGATAATGTTTTCCGATAAAAGAACCTTATCTGTAAAATGAACCACACCATTTAGTGCTATTTGATCTCTTGCTGTTACCGTTGTGAATGTCGATGTCGAAGACAGTTCTGTTTTATCTAATACTTGAAAATCATTATTGTCTATTTTATTGATTATTATTTCTTCACCTTGCAATGTCTGCACAGCGTTACGATTTTGTAAAGAGGAAGACGTACTTACTCCTGCCACAATCTGATATCTTAAAATTTCGGCTAGCAAACCTCTATCAATATTTTGCAACATGGTTTCTGTATCGCTAAAACCTATGAGTGTTGCCAAATTATCAAAAGCACCATTATCAGGGGCAAAAACTGTATAGGGTTCAGATCCATCCAGAAGACTAATTAAATTTCCGTCAGCCACAGAAAGAGCTTCAATTAGAGTAGATAATGTAGTTGTTTGCCGAGATAGTTCTACAATTGTTCGTTGTGTATTGTCCGAAATATTTCCATTGTTATCGTCATCATCACATGAAACCCATAAAAAAATGGCAATACATATAAATAAATATTTTTTTATATTGACAAAAGTTTTCATTCTTTTTTAAGATTTAAACATTAAAATCAGTTATTTTGAGTGATTAACCCACCGCTTAAGTCTATAATAGCTTGGGGTATAGGATGGTATCTGTTTTGCATTGTAAAAGTACCCACATTTTCCAGATGAGGTCTTTTTGTTCTTTCTTCTTCTATATATGCATTTAATACTCTTTCTGCATCTCCCCATCTGACTAGATCGAAGAACCGTTGTCCTTCCATTGCTAGCTCAAGACGGGTTTCAAATTTTACGGCTTTTAGAGCCATGTTTGCATCTGTAAAAGTAGGGTAAGGATTGATTCGATAGTTTGCGGCCGGCACACCATTATCTAAACGCACTTGATTTATAGAAAGTGCAGCTCTATTTCTAATTCTATTCACTAATTCTAATGCTGTGGATAGATCGCCTTGCTGTGCAGCTACTTCAGCTCTCCATAACAAAACTTGAGAATATCTAATAATATGCCGGTCAATAGCATTAACTAATCCTGCCCAAGCTACCGTTGTTTGAGCACTATTGCGTTCTTCAGCAGAAAAAATAAATTTCTTAGGCCCGTAAGGCCCACCATTATTAGGGTCTCTAATCCATTCTATCCCTGGAAAAATACCATATCCTAAAAATGGAATGCCTCTGCGGGCTACTGTCCAATCTAATCTAGGGTCTACCGTACCATTGTAACCGATGTATTCCAAGCCATTATAGTCTACATCAGAGTCATTAAAAGAGTCTAAAAGTGGTAATCCATTATTATCTGTTTTAAAGGCATTAACTAAGTTTTGGGATGGTTGGAAAAATCCACAACAGGTTTGCACAGGTCCTACATTATAACCTGATAATATATCACCCCAGTTACCATTTCTGTCTTGTGGCGTATCTCCTACGCTATACTCCACCGAAAACACTGCTTCTGGTGAGTCTTCTGTTGCTAAATCAAAATTATCACGATAACGATTATTAAGAGAGTATACTCCACTATTAATAACCATATCTAAGAGGGGTCTTGCAGCGTCAAAATCTGACTGAAACATATGCACCTTTGCAAGATATGCTCTTGCTGTCCATATTGTAGCTCCATCACCTCTGGCTTGTTCTTCAGGCAAATACAGTATTGCTTGTTCCAAGTCTTCTTCTATTCTTGCCCAAGAGTCTACCCCTTCATTTGTGATACTTTCTGTAACCTCCTCAGTTACATAGGGTATTTTATTAAATACTTGTTTCGCTTCAAAATGATAATGTGCTCTTAGAAATCGCATTTCCCCCTCTGCGATGTTAGCTTCTTCTTCAGATAATTCGCCAGATTCCCTACCACTGATTATAGAACGTAAGGCAACATTGGTCCTGGAGACTCCTTCATAAACAGCTCTCCATTTCCCTTCTAAATAATCGTTATTTGTATTCGTAGTATAAAATTCTATAAAATTTATTGATGCCCCATCGTTGGGTTCGGATCCTTTATAGGCATTATCCGAAGCAACTTCGCCATAAGACCAGTTCGAAGGTGCTGAGGCCGCAGCATTATTAGTTCCGGGTCTAAATCCATCTAACATAGAATAAGCAGCTACAACTTGTGTTTCTATGAAGTTTGCATCAAGAGGAACATCACTCGCTGATATTTCTCCTTCTATGGGAATATCTATATTTTCATCACAACCATTGCCTAAAAAAAGCAGAGACATTGTTAGCATAATTTTAAATAATCTTTTCATTTGTTTGTACTTTTTAAAATGTTACATTGACTCCTATTAATATTTGTCTATCAATAGGGTATGCCCCTCCATCAACGCCAAGTGTAAGGTTTCTATTAGTGCTTCCGAAATTTGCCAGACTTATCTCGGGATCTAAACCTGAATAGTCTGTAATAGTTAACAAGTTTTTACCCTGAATATAAAGTCGCATTACATCTATTCCCAGAGATTTTATAGCATCTTTAGGCATAGAATATCCTATTTGAATATTTTTCATCCTGATGTAAGATCCGTCTTCAAGATAAAATGAAGAAGGATCTGACTCGTTGTCAATCAACGTATTACTCGTTGTTAATGCCGGTAATCCATTTTCTTGCACGTAGTCTACACTTTTAGAACCAGGGAACGTGTTGAAATCTAGAAAATACTTGTTAAAATTATAAATATCATTACCATATGAGCCCTGCCATAGCATGCTTATATCCCAATTTTCGTAAGCAGCATTAAAATTAATCCCGAAAGTGAAATCAGGATGGGGGTTTCCTATAAAAACACGATCCTCTCTATCTGTATCACCATCGCCATCAATATCTTCAAAAATAAATCTGCCGTTCTCGTCTTTTCCTAAAAATCTTTTCACAAAAAAAGCAGCTAATGGTTGCCCTGCAATTGTTCTGTTAGGCCTGTGATTTCTAAATGTACTTCCATCCAAAAACTTAGTAAGATTATCCGGGTCTAAAAACTTTACTTCATTTACGTATCGTGATAGATTAACTCCAATACCATACGTGAATTTATTTTTATTAGAGCTAGAATATCTTACATTGATATCGAAACCTTTGTTTTCTACTTCTCCCAAATTTCTTCTGATTATGTTAGTGACTCCTAAAACGGTAGGGTCTCCTTCATCATTTACCAAAAGATCTTCTGTAAGGGAATTATATATATCGACTTCAATATCCAGCTGATTGAACAAGGTAGCAGATAACCCAATATTTGTTGTAGTTGTTGTCTCCCATGTAAGCTCTGGGTTTCCTCTGCTAGCCAAGGCGTACCCAGTGTTTAATGTACCATTAAATGGATATGCATCAAATTCGATATTAGGGGACAAAATATCAGCTACGTCAGATGCAGGAATACTAGCATTACTTCCTATTACACCATATCCTGCCTTCAGAATGAGGTTTGTGATAAATTTAGAATCCCTCATAAAGTTTTCGTTACTAATACGCCAACCTATACTACCTGAGGGAAAAGTACCATATTTATTACCCTCTGTAAATTGTGAAGAACCATCTCGTCGTAACGTAAAACTTAATAAGTACCTGTCATCAAATTTATAATCTACTTTTCCGAATATAGAGAAATAGCTGGTCTTAAAAGCAGTACCGAAATTAGTAATATTACTCGTTCCCAGATCAAGTACTCTAGTATTAAGAGCTTCATCAAACAGAAAACCTGTCCTGGACGCGCCAAAATCATTGCGAGAGTTGAAATTATATTCTGTACCGGCCAATGCTTCTACAGAATGTTTTCCAAATGTATTATTATAATTTAAAGTATTAAACCAGGTATAGATATTATTTGTAATATTTCTCTCTTCTAGTCTATTGGTAACACCCACTGTTTCTCCTTCTCTTGCAATAGGAAAGAAATTAGAAGAATTGAAGGAAGACAAGTCAAACCCTAAATTACTTTTAAAAATCAAACCCTGAATAATCTCATATTCCCCAAAAAAATTCCCTAACATCCTGGTGTTTATATCATTATTGTCTTTGCCTCTTAGTGCTCTTGCTATGGGATTATCGGCATTTCCAAGGCCAATTGCCCCAGAACCTGCAAAATTACCTCCTTCATCATAAACAGGGATCAGCGGGTGCATCCGTATGGCAGCAGAAATGGTTCCATCGGTACTTTGATTTCTATCGATCGATGTTCTTTCTGTATAAGATAATGACACATTTTCTCCTACTTTAAATTTATCCGATATTTCAAATTCTGTATTAGCTCTTAATGTAATACGATAAAAATCGGAGGCAAGTGCTACGCCATTTTGATCGAGAAGATTTAAGGAAAAATAAGATTTAAAATTTTCTGTTCCTGCAGAAGCACTCATATTTATGTTATGAACAAATGCAGAATTAAAAAGTTCATCTAACCAGTCAGTACCTTCCTTATTTGCTAAGGTAATGCGATTATTTTCTAAGCTATAAGGTTCATCTCCAGCAGTATCACTCCCAAAAGGTATTATATAATTGGGAAGAACAGGGGTTGGCCCATTTCCAAATTGAGGATGCGAGGGTGTATTACCAGTATTATTAATACTAGCACGCCAAACAGCATCCGCATGTTGTTGAGGGGTCGCAATATCAGGAAATACTGAATTAGGGACAAAACTTACTCCGGTCCACGTATCTATATTTAATTTTGGCTTTTGATTTGCGCTTCCTTTTTTAGTAGTAATAATAATAACTCCGTTACCTGCTCTTATTCCATAAATAGCTGCAGCTGATGCATCTTTAAGGATTTGTAGTGACTCTATATCATTTGGATTAATATCTAATAATCCTGAATTTGTTGGTGTACCATCAATTATATAAAGAGGATCATTACCATTAACTGTACCAAAACCACGAATACGTACTGCGGCAGAACCCCCAGGTCCACCTTCGTTTCCTACTGTGATACCAGCAGCTTGACCTTGTAAAGCCTGCTCTATACTGGTCGGTGCGACAGATTCTAATTCTTCAGAATTTACAATTGATATAGCACCAGTAATATCCCTCGTAGATTGAGCTGAATACCCAGTAACGATAACTTCATCTAATTGATCAACATCTTCTTTTAAAATAACATTGATTTCAGCTTTTCCTTGCACTGAAATCTCCTGTGTTAGAAAACCTAAGAAACTAAATACCAAAATAGCATTGTCGGTAGTGCTGATAGAATATTTTCCATCAAAATCAGTTGTAGTACCCTGATTGGTATTTTTGAGAAATACATTTACCCCGGGAAGAGGTACTCCATCCTTATCTACAACAGTTCCAGTTACAATTTTTTCCTGAAAGAGGTCTGATTTTAGTAAGCGCTCATTTGAAGAGGATGCTGTCGAAATGAAGCTATATAATAATAGAAATGCAAGCAGAATAATTCTAAATCCTAGAAAATTTAAAATAGTTCTTTTAGAGCTCACAAAATAATAATTTATTTGTGAAATCATGGTTGTAATTATTTAATATAAGATTGACTTGTTGTTAACTTTTGTTTAAATAAATTATATAATCTTTCTTTTTTTAACTGTTTTTTCAGAAAACTGCTACTAATGTATTTGAAATGTTAACAAAAGATTACTGTTATTTTATCATTTTGAGATATTATTTTTACAATTTCATAGTTCGAATATTGAATATATTAAGATCAAATCCTGTTTTTTAAACCGTAGTAGTATCAAAGCCTAATTTGTAACGCTTAACTCTTAAAAAATGAAGCCTACGTTTAATTTGGGAAAGAAAAAAGATCAAAAAGTAATTGTTTCCAAGAAATTTGATTTAAAGGGTTTGATTTGAAAAGGAGCTATCTATAAAAATCTTGCAAATTTTGTACTTCTTTATATTTTGCAAAGCATGATAATTAATTTAAAACTTCCTGAATAAAATAATCGTTTTTCTCGATCAAATTAATTATTGAAGTTACAGATTTATAAGAGAATAAACCATCTTCAGGAGTATTTATGCAATAATCCAATAAACGATTTACAGATGAGACAGCCACGTGCATTCGGGTATCTGAAGATGCATAATAGATAAACACAGTACCATCATCATCTGCTATCCATCCATTGACAAAAAGAACGTTTCCAACATCTCCGTATATCTCACTTTCATTGGGTGCCATTAAATAACCTCCAGGCTTATAAATAACTTTAGCAATATCATGTAAATCTGTCATAAACATATAGAGTACATAACGCATCCCAGCAGCAGTGTTTCTAACCCCATGTGCAATATGCAGCCACCCTTTTTCAGTTTTTATAGGAGATGGCCCTTGGCCATTTTTTAATTCATAAACGGTATGATATTCTTTTTCATAAATAATTTTTTCATTTTTAACAATTGGGTTTGACATATCATCTACTAATCCTAAACCAATTCCGCCGCCATTACCTACGTTTATAAATCCATCCTGCGGTCTTGTATATAAAGCGTATTTTCCATCCACGAATTCGGGATGTAACGTAACATTTCGTTGTTGTTTTGAAGGTGTTGTCAAATTAGGAAGCCTTTCCCAATGAACCAAATCTTTTGAACGGATAAAGGCAGCATTTGCAATAGCCGAAATTGTATCTCCAGGAAGGGATTCCGGATCCTTTTTTTCTGTACAAAATATCCCATATACCCAACCATCTTCATGTTTTACTAATCGCATATCATATGTATTGACATCAGGAATATCTAGTTGCGGGATTATTAACGGCCTTGGCCAAAAGTTAAAGTTGTCTATTCCATTCACACTTTCTGCAAAGGCAAAAAATGATTTACGATCACAGCCTTCTACTCTTACGGCAAGCACATATTTACCATTCCATTTGATAGCTCCTGCATTAAAAGTTGCATTAACACCTATTCTTTCCAGCCCATATGGATTGGTTTCAATATTCAGATCATACCGCCAGTTTATGGGTATATGGTCTGCCGTCAGGATTGGGTTTTTATATCTGGTAAAAACCCCGTTATTTTCTTCTTCAGGATAGTTCGGCTTTTTAATTAATTCATTTTGGTTTCTGATCAGATCATTATAATTACTAATCCTCTTTGTCATTTTTTTCTTTTTTATACATTTAGGTAATAGTTTTCTATTTTTAAAACCTTCGAAACTCTAATACTTTTTTTTCATTCTTTTTACATATCGATAACTTTTAGATCATTTTCTTGTCAATTCTTTTAAAATCAGATTATCTTTATAAGATTTAAGTTATCATTTTAATAATGTTAAAAGTATTTTTTTTATCACTATTGAATTGATAATATTTTATCAAATACTTGTATCATAACTACAATTTAACAACATGCATAATGGATATTTTAAAAAAGGTACATAGAGAAATTACACCCCTCTCCAATGAAGATTCTTTTTTAGTTTTTGATCGTGTAAAGAATGAATTTGATTTTCCTGTGCATTTTCATCCAGAGTTTGAACTTAATTTCATTAATAACTGCAAGGGTGTAAGACGAATTGTTGGCGACAGCATGGAAGAAATTGATGATATTGAGTTGGTGTTAGTAGGGCCAAATCTATACCATGGCTGGGAGACATATAATTGCACCACGAAGAACATACACGAAGTAACTATACAGTTTCAGGAAAATCTTTTTAATGAGGCATTTCTGTCCAGAAGTATTATGAAACCAATAAAGGATATGTTTAGACGGTCTACTCACGGTATTTTCTTCTCAAAAAAGACGACCAAAGAAATCGCCCCGAGAATTCTACAGGTTTCTAAATTAGATGGAATTGATTACTTCCTAGAACTGATGTCTATTTTATATGATTTGGCAAATTCCAGAAATCAAAGATTATTATCAACCAATACGTTTCGCAAAGAAAATTATGATAACAATGATAATATCAAAAAAGTTTACGATTACATACAAGAGAATCATTCTGCTAAAATTACTTTGGCCGAAATGGCAGACCTAGTTAATATGAGCGGAGTTTCTTTTAACAGATTTATTAAGAAACACACAGGCAAAACGTTTGTTGAGTACCTTAATGACGTAAGAGTTGGTTATGCCGCAAGATGGTTGATAGAAAAAGATCTAAGTATATCTGAGATTGCGTTTATCTGTGGTTTTAATAGCATTGCAAATTTTAACAGGGTCTTTAAGAAATGTAAGAACCGAACACCCTCTCAATATCGAGAAGATTTTATAGGGATTAAAAGAGTGCTGTGATTAATCTGTAAAAGATCTATATTTCCATTATAAGTTTCTGAAATTATAATCAATCTATTCATATGAAAACTCTATTTTACAAGTATCTTATAGGTTTATCTATTTTCGTTGTTCTTTATAGTTGTAAAAGGAAGAAATCAATTTCAAAAAAAAAGCCCAATATAATTTTGATGGTTGCAGACGACCAAGGTTGGGGAGATGTTAGCTACAACGGCAACAAAAACCTGGAGACACCTAATATCGATAAAATTGCACAAAATGGTGTTGTTTTTAGTTCTTTTTTTGTAGCTCCAGTTTGTTCCCCAACGAGAGCAGAAATACTAACTGGGAGATACGCCTCGAGATCAGGAGTTTATGCTGCATCTGCAGGAGGTGAGCGAATGAATCTTGATGAAACCACCCTGGCGGATATTTTTAAAAAAGTTGGTTACAAAACCGCTGCATACGGAAAATGGCATAATGGCACGCAGTATCCTTATCATCCTAATGGCAGAGGTTTTGATGATTTCTATGGATTTTGTTCGGGACATTGGGGTAACTACTTTAATCCAGTTTTGGAACATAACGGAAAAATGACAAAAGGAACCGGTTACCTTACGAACGATTTAACTGATAAAGCAATTCGTTTTATTAACCAGAATAAAGACGTTCCCTTCTTATTATACCTGCCCTTTAATTCACCACATAGCCCAATGCAAGTCCCAGACTTATGGTGGGATAAGTTCAAAAACAAGACTTTAGAAAATAAATACCTTAATCCTGAGAAAGAAAACTTGATGTTTACCAGAGCAGCATTAGCGATGTGCGAAAATATAGATTGGAATGTAGGGAGAGTAATGAAAACCATAAAAGAACTAAGTCTTGAAGAAAATACAATTGTAATATACATGTCTGATAACGGACCGAATGGATGGCGCTGGAACGCAAATATGAAAGGTATGAAGGGTTCAACAGATGAAGGAGGGGTTAGATCACCGTTTTTCATACAATGGGTAGGAAAAATAACCCCGAAAAATAAAATTGACGAAATTTCAGGTTCTATAGATCTATTACCCACCCTTACAGATTTAGCTGGGATTGAAAATTACGAAACAAAAAAACTTGATGGTAGAAGCCTTGTCCCTTTAATACTTGACGAAAATACAACATGGCCGGATAGATATTTGTATAGCTATTGGAAAAATCATTTAAGCATACGTAATCAACGTTTCAGATTAGATGCCCAGAATCAACTCTTCGATATGAAAAATGATATTGGGCAAACCGTAAATGTAGCCTCTAAATTTCCCAAAATATATCAAGAATTTTTACATGAAAAAGCAACGTGGTATAAAAACGTTCTTTCTGAGCTTCCAGAAAATGATACTCGTCCTTTTCCTATAGGTCATCCGGATTTCTTATACACACAAATTCCGGCAAGAGATGGAGTGTCCAAAGGAAGTATAGAACGCTCTAACCAGTATCCAAACTGTACGTTTTTTACAAATTGGAAGTCTATTAATGATGAAATTACTTGGAATATAGAAGTGTTGAAAAGCGGTATTTTTAAAGTTACGTTATATTACACTTGTAGTGAAAAAAATTTAGGAAGTACCATAGAATTAAGTTATGGAAAAGAAAAACTACGTGCTAAAATTTCTGAACCACACAACCCACCATTATCGGGAATGGAAAATGACAGAGTACCGCGTAAAGAATCCTATATAAAAAATTTCAAACCGTTAGTTTTAGGAAACATCTTTTTAGAGAAAGGCATAGAGCCATTAAAGTTAAAAGCTATTGATGTATCGGGAGAACAGGTTATGGATCTTCGTCTCATCATTTTCTCAAGGATCAGATAAATGCAGATTTCTTATCCTCAGAAAAAGCAATAGTACTAAATTATCATTCACAGGTACTATTATTTCAATTTCAATAATTTATTTTTTCAAAAATAAATTATAACCGATTTTTAAAACTAGATGCTTGCCAAATGTAAAGTTTAGAAATGAAGAATCAAGAGAAAAAGGGGTTATCCAGTGAACAATTAAATTTTTACAAAAAAGAAGGTTATTTACTACCAGGTTTACAACTTTTTGACCCTAAAGATTTCCAAGAATTAAAATCAATTTTTGAAGAACACTTAGCCAATAAAGGAACCAAAAAATCTGATGAATTAGACACTCCACATTTTAAGGATGATCGACTTTTTAAATTTTTACTCCATCCCAATACCTTAAATATAGTTGAATCAATTTTAGGACCTAATGTAGGTCTGTTTAGTAGTCATTTCATTTCTAAAGAACCTCTGACAGGCAGGAGAACTCCATGGCACGAAGATAGTGCTTATTGGGAGGGTAAATTTGACAGGCTTGATAAAATTGTGACCATTTGGCTAGCAATAGATAATGCTTTTTATGAGAATGGATGTATGGGTGTTATTCCAGGAACGCATCACAACGGTTTTTCGAAATATACATCAGTTGGAAATAACGATGCTGCCACCTTCGAAACTGAAATAAAATATGTTGATGAAAAAAAGGTGGTTTGGTTTGAGTTAGATGCTGGAACTTTTTCTCTGCATGATGCACGTATAATTCATGGAGCTCATGCTAATACCAGTACTCAAAGACGTTGTGGATATACTATGAGATATTTTGCCTTAGACATGAGGTTTAATGAAACTGCTGCACCTGACCATAAAATATATTATTGTCGAGGAAAAAACTTAGCAGACAATGTATTGAGTTATCATATAAAATAAGTGTTATTAGACTTCAATTTTACAGAACGCATGCTCTAAATGACTTTCATATACAGGCTATCTATCTAATTTACAGAATAATACACTCTAACTCAAATATCTAATTCATCATTTTATACTATCCTGTCATTCTCGTATACTATTCTTTCAAATACGAAGATTTTTTTTTTTTGAATTAAAATAATCCTCAAATTGTGATTCATTTCTTAAAGGTCTATCAATAAATAATTACTTACCAAAATCAAACCTTTAACATTAAAACTTAACTAATGATGAAAAAATTAAATGTCATTTTGTGTTTGATGGCCATCTTATTCACCCATCAGATCCAATCACAAACTATCGTCGAAAGACATGGACAACTTAGTGTCCAGTCAGGAAAAATAGTCGATCAATGTGGTCGACCTACCCAATTGAGGGGAATGAGCTACTTCTTTCACTATGCCGAAGGAAATCAACACTGGAACGAAGCATCCATGCGATGGATACGGGATGACTGGAAAGTGCAAATTTTTAGAGCGCCCATTTGGGTATCTGATAGAGTTGGATATTTCTTTGATCGCGAAGGTGCTAAAAATCAAATGCGTACCGTAGTAAATGCGGCTGTTAATCTGGGAGTCTATATAATCGTCGATTGGCACGCACATAACAAGTATACTTCTGAAGCTAAAGCATTTTTTGATGAAATGTCAAGAGAGTTTGCCGGGATTCCTAATGTAATTTATGAAATATGGAACGAACCCATAGGTACATATGAAGGTTCTTTAAATTTCTGGAGAAATGAAATCACTCCGTATGCCAAAGAACTCATATCAACCATACGCAATAATGATCCAGACAACCTAATCATAGTGCCTACTCCTTTTTATGATCAGTTCGTTCAGCATGCAGCAAACGAACCTATTTTATTCGATAGCAGAGGAAACCCTACTAGTAATATTGCATATACTATACATATCTATGCAAATCAACACGGCTATGTTCGCCCTTGGGCGGAAGAAGCTGTGAATAAGGGAATTGCTCTCTTTGCCACTGAAGGAAATGCACGAGGGACTAATTTTAATCAACCGGGAAACAATCCTGCCAATAATGCAGAATGGGACAAATGGCTGCAGTTTTATGAAGACAATTATATTAGCTTTTGCAAATGGTCCCTTAGTGATAAAAATGAAGATAGTTCAAGCTTATGGCCTTCTGCCCAGGTGGGCGGCCCGTGGACAGATGCAAACCTGCGTAAAGAAGGTAAAGTAAACCGTCCGTTTTTTAGAACAGTCAATGCGAACCCTCCTCCTCCATGTAGTGGTAGCGGAGATGCTTTAGTAAATATTTCTTCTCCCAATTCTGTTTCGCCCGGAACAACAGTTTCTGTTACTGTAGAATATACAACATCAACTAACAGAGATATTGTAGTTATTTTCCAAGAAGACAATGGTAATTTTACTCCTTATGGAGAAGGAAGATCCAGCGTTTCAGAAGGTAGCGGTACAATTACAATTAATGTCCCCATTAGCCCCAATACCCCAATAGCTAATGATAATTATCAATTTCAGACATTTATAACTTCTCAAGGAGGAGGTTGGGACCAGCGTATAGTTAATGAAGCAAAAACTAATGTCGATTGTATTGCCGGGGGCGGTAATCAAGGGGATACGCTCGTGATTAGAGCTAAAGGTGATTGCGGAACAGAAACCATGGAACTAAGAGTCGACAATACAGTAGTTGAAACATTTAATAATGTAAGTACTACGTATAGTGATTATATATACAGTGTATTCACATCCGGTGTGGTAAGTGTTCATTTTACAAATGATGGTAGTTCTGGCAGTTGTACGGATAAGAATTTAGAAGTAGATTATATTGAAGTATGCGGAACACGTCTTGAAACAGAAACCGAAGCTACAGAAACATCTAATTGCTGTCAGGAAGATGCCGATAAATTGTACACCAATGGAGATTTTAATTTCGGAAATAGAAATTGTGATGGGTCACCAACATCAGGATCTGTGGTAGTTCGTGCACGAGGGAATTGTGGTTCTGAAATCTTTGATCTAAAAATAAATGGAAGTACAGTGCTCACAGAAACAGTGACTAATAGTTATGCAGATTATTCATTCTCAGGATACTCTGAAGGAGCTGTTTCTGTTCATTTTACCAACGACACCAACGTAGGTTGTGACAGAAACCTGTATATAGATTATATTGAGGTTTGCGGAGTAAGAATAGAAAGCGAAAGCGCTAATGTAGTACAAACTTCTAATTGGACTAATGGTGATAAGCAAATTCTGTTTACCAACGGAGATAATAATTATGGTGATCCTGGATGTAACTCGCTAAGATCCTCTCAAATAGCAACAGAAGGAAAAAGACCTGATTTAGGTGAGATACTTCTTTTTCCAAACCCAGCAAAACAAGGGATCATAAATGTTAAAGGGTATCCAAAAGGTGATTTGGCTATTTACGATATCAGTGGTAGGCAGTTACTGCATATGAGCAACTTGTCCAAGAATCAAGTTTTGAATGTAGATAGCCTAAAACCAGGGCTATATATAGTAAAACTCTCAGACAGACAAAAAGTCGACTCTATGGTATCTTTTCGATTAGCGATTGAGTAATTTGAATTAATCAATATATTACAGTTAACAATGGTAGGAATAAAAATTTTCCTACCGTTGTTTTTACAAAATGATTAAAACAAGAACCTTTTGCTACTTGGTAACCATTGTAGATTGTATAAATCTTATTTCCTTTCAATTTTAATTATGATTTTGAATTAGAATAATATGCATAGAACATCAATCACAATTATACTTTATGAAGAAAATCATACCCCTCCTTATTATTTTATTATTCATTCTCAATTTTTCATGTAAAATTGAAGAAAAAGACACACCTGTCTTGGTGCAAAGTAAGAATAACACCTCATTTACCTTTAGATTTTTGGATAATGAGGAAACACGAAAGTTATTGTCAGACTCTTTAATCTACAGTAGCAATTGTAAAGTCTCTATTAAAACGGTTGAAAACAAACCTGGATTAGAAATAAAGACTAACAAAGAATTTTCTGATGCTTTTATTGATTTAAAAAAACTATTTGGTCATACTATAAATTTTAAGGAAGCTAGATTTATAAGTATGAGCTTATTAGTACCCGAGAAAAGTTGGATAAGTGCTTTAAAATTAAATTTTAAAGACTCCCTAGGAAATTTTGGAGGCTGTCCGGAAATAGCGAATAACTTTTATGGTAATTATAACAGATGGTTCGACATTGTTGTGGATATGAAAAAGCTTACACCAAATTTTAAGAATTGGCACGGTGATGAAAACCCTTTATCAAATACCTCATTAGTATCTTTAAATCCATACAATGCCCATCAGGCAGACAGTTCGGTCATCTATATTAATAATATCAGTCTTACTAACACAAAGCCTTCAGGTGATTACTTGACTTCTTTGGTTATGCCTGTAGATAGTGTTCAAAATATTCCTTTTAAAATAGATTTTGATGATCCTGCTTTTCTGAGACAGTTAATGGCATATAGAAGTTTTGAATCCTCTTATCAGGCCATGTCTAAAAACGTAGCTGGTAATAAAACAATGGCGATCAGACTCAAAGGAAATTCAGAAAATAAAAACATTGCTTTTCTACCAATTTTAAATAAAGTGACCGGTCACCCCGTGGATTTCACAAAGGTGAAAAGAATATATTTTTCATATTTTATTACAGAAGATAGTGATGATTTTGATGGAATGTGGTTATATCATACCAGCGAACATTGGAACGATATTTTATTGGACAAAAAATTTTGTAGCGAGTATAAAAAAGGAGTTTGGGAAAAAGTAAGCATTGACATAGACGACTTAAATTTAGAACAAATCAAAGGAGATGATCCTGTGCTACCAAACGTCTACGAATTACGGATCAATGTAAATTATTTTCCTGAAAAAAAGAATATAGAAATGTGGATTGATGATTTTGGATGGGAATAAAACAAGTTTAAAACACACCTAAAAATTGATTATTATGGCTTACTTCCTAGAAACAATGAGCATTATATGTTGCACGATAAGTCTTTTATCTTTTCAAAAGAGTACAGGACAAGAAAAGCAGAAGTCTGAAAACAATACTGCATATGTAATAAAAACTGAAAAAGCGCCAATCATTGACGGTACATTGGATGAACTATGGAAAGCGTCAAAGGTTCATCAAATAGATAATTTGATTGATGGACAAGTAACAAACAATGAAAACCTTAATGCAGAATGGCGCGCCCTTTGGACCTCAACTCATTTGTATCTCTTTGTTACCGTAGTGGATGATAAAAAATTAATGGATAGCCCGGGACATAGTTATCTGGATGATCAGATAGAATTATTCATTACTGCTGATAATAAAAAACCTAAGAGCTATTTCGAACCACCCACTACCAATACATTTGCTTATGAAAACCCTAGAAATGAAAAAAGTTTTGAATCGCATAAGGGTAAAGTAAATCACATTGAAACAAAAGCAGAAACACCTACCGGATGGACACTGGAAATAGCCATTCCATTTTCTGACTGGAATATTGAGCCCGGTAACGGTTATAAAATAGGAATAGATGTACAGGTTAATGACGATGACGATCCTACGGATCAAGGCAAGCGTGATGCAAAAATTTCCTGGAATTCCCTGACTGATGTAGATGGAGGTGTTGCTTTTAATCCTCGCCTACAGGGCACGGCTATTTTTATAGATGAATAACTAAACGAAGTAACCAATGAAACACCTATTAGCTACTTTACTAATAATCAATATTTTATCCTGTAATTCAAAAAAGCAGGAAATAATCATATCCGTACCCACGGAAGGGCCTGTTCAATTACATCCTGAAAATCCACACTATTTTTTATACAAGGGGAAACCATTAGCGCTAATCTCTTCAGCAGAACATTATGGAGCACTGATCAACCTCGATTTTGACTATCAAAAATACCTTGAAACCCTTTCGGAAGAAGGTATGAATTACACCAGAATTTTTACGGGTACTTATTATGAAATTCAGGGAGAAAGTTTCGGGATCCAGAAAAATACCCTTGCGCCGGATAAAGATAAAATTTGTGCTCCGTGGGTGACCGTCAAAACTGATCCGCAAGAAGAACTAAAATATGATCTTTCGCAATGGAATGAAAACTATTTTAAACGTCTTAAGGAGTTTATGACCATTGCTTCAGAGTACAATATCATTGTTGAAGTCACCTTATTTTCTTCTATTTATCGTGATGAACATTGGGATATTAATCCTCAGAACCCTATAAACACAATAAATCTAACTGACAGTATTACTCGTTTTGAAGCACAAACACTTAATAATGGCAACCTTTTAAATTATCAAATCGATTTTGTAAAAAAAATGGTGAATGAACTTCATACATTCGATAATTTCTTTTTTGAGATTCAAAACGAACCTTGGTCTGATAATGGTTTTCCTGTTTACAATATTATAAACAAAGAAGATCTGAATCCAAAAGATTGGGAATTGAAGGCTAATTTTGCAACAGAAGAAGCGATGCAATGGCAAGAAAGATTAACTTCTGTGATTAAGGAAGAAGAACGTAAATTAAACACAAAACATTTGATTGCCCAAAACTATACCAATTTTAAAGCACCTATTCCTGAAGTAAATAAAGACATCTCAATCATTAATTTTCATTATGCCTGGCCAGAAGCAGTAAGTTGGAATTATCATTACAACAAAGTCATAGGATTTGATGAGACAGGTTTTGCAGGTTCGGGAGACGAAGTTTATAGAAGACAAGCATGGCAGTTTATGCTTAGTGGCGGTGGGTTATACAACAATCTCGATTACTCATTTTATGTGGGAAATGAAAACGGACTAGGAGAAAACGATGCTCCGGGAGGAGGCGGAAAAACATTGCGAAAACAACTGAAAATTTTATCAGACTTTATGCATAGTTTTCAGTTGCATAAACTATCTCCGGACTTGGGATGCATAAAAAGCTCTAAAGGATTGATACCATATGTTTTATCTGATAAAAACACTTCGTATGCTATATATTTAAGAGCTATTGGCACCAAAAACGCACAACTAGAATTAAAAACCGGCGATGGTAATTTCAGTATAGAAATAATAAACCCTATAAGCGGCAAATCAAATACCCCTTCCATTGTTGAATCTAAAGAAGGTATTCTAGCAATAGCATTAGAGATCCCTGATAGTGAGTTGGCTTTGAAGATTATTCAGGAATAAACTTTAAATCTCAATTGATATACATATTCTAAAAACCGTTGTTTTTAATAACATTTTTATACCAAAGTGCTGAGTTCTTTGGGATTCTTTCTAAGGTTTTATAATCTACATAATGTATCCCAAAACGTTTTGAGTACCCCAGAGCCCACTCAAAATTATCCATAAATGACCAGACAAAATATCCTTTTAAATTCACTCCATTTTGTATAGCCTTATGGCATGCGTTTAAGTAGCCAGCTATGTACTCTTTTCGTATGGTATCATTTACAGAGCCATTTATCAATTCATCATCTAAAGCACAACCGTTTTCAGTAATAAATAAGGGAGGATTATCATAACGATCACTGATCCATTCTAAAAGTTTCTGGCATCCCCACGGAATAATTGCCCAATTCATCGTGGTCATTTTCCAACTGGGATCAGCCGTAAGTTGTACATATTGATCTTCAAAAATACCTCCGTTACCATATACCTCATTCTGCACATCACTATTTTCATCCACATCTGATACATAAAGTCCCGTATAATGATTCAGACCAAAGAAATCTGAAGAACCTTTAATCATTATTCTATCTTCATCTGTAAATTTTGGTAACCGGTCCCCTACTCTTTCTTTCATAACTTCTGGATAATCACCAAAATAGATAGGATCTGCAAACCAACCTATAAAAAACTCTAAAGAACGTGTCGCAGCATCCTGATCAACTTTAGAGTTTGTAAGAGGCTCACGCCAATCACAATTATTAGTAATGCCTATTTTTCCGTTTTGCTCAGGCTTATATTTTTGTCGATATAAGCTTACAGCTTTTCCGTGAGCTCGTAAAAGCTGGTGAGCGACCTGATAAGGTTCGCTTTTGGATTTTCTGCCGGGTGCAAATATCCCTTCACCATGTCCCAAAATTGCAACTACCCAAGGCTCGTTTAACGTAATCCAGTTTTTAACCCTATCACCAAAATATTTAAAGCAGATTCCCGCATATTTTTCAAAAAAGTCAGCGATTTCTGGGTTTGACCATTCGTCTTTTTCAGTTTGCAATGCCAGAGGAAGATCCCAATGGTAAAGTGTAACCCAAGGTTCAATATTATATTTTAGTAATTCATCGATCAAATTTGAATAAAACTTAATTCCTTCTCTATTAATCTCTCCTTGTCCATCAGGTTGAATACGACTCCACGATATAGAAAAGCGATATGCTTTCAATCCCAAATCAGCCATTAATTTCACATCTTCCTTATATCTATGATAATGATCACAGGCAATATCGCCAGTTTCCCCATTATGAGTTCTACCAGGTATATGAGCGTGTGCATCCCAAATACTCCAAACTCTACCTCCTTCCGTAGTACCTCCTTCTATTTGGTAGCTTGATGTTGCGGATCCCCATATAAAATCTTCAGGAAATTTTATCATTTTATAAAAGTTTAGTTTTTAAATCGATCATTTTTGGTAAAGAAATTTGAATATAGTAGTAGTTTTATATATCTGATCTTTTTTAAGTATAACGGAAGGAAATTCAGAACGGTTGGGGCTATCTGGGAAGTATTGAGGTTCTATGCAAAAAGCATAATTCGTAAAATATTCTTTTCCTTTTTTACCTACAATTGGTGTATTCAGAACATTGGTAGTATAAAATTGAAAGCCGGGTTTATCTGTATAAACTGCCATCATTCTTCCACTTGTTGGTTCATTTATCTTAGCTGCTAAGACCAAGTTTCGATAGTGATTTTTGGTAGGATCAATTACAAAATTATGGTCATATCCATTAGCAAATCGTATTTGATCATGATTATCATTCAAATGATCCCCTATTCGTTTAGGTTTTTTAAAATCTAAGGGTGTATTGATAACGGAATCAATTTTGCCCGTTGGAATCATATTTTCATCTATAACAGTATAATAGCTTGAATTCATTTCAACAACGTGTCCATTGATCGTTCCACTACCTGCTCCTTTTAAATTAAAATAAGAATGGTTAGTAAGGTTTACTACAGTATTTTGGTCAGAAACACCTTCATAGTATATCTTTAGTTCATTTTCGTTAGTCAATTCGTATGTAACTTTAACCCTAAGGTTACCAGGATATCCTTCTTCTAAATGTTTTGAAACATACGTGAATATAATTTTCTTATCACTAAGTTGTTGCGTATCCCAGATAACATTGCTA
Source organism: uncultured Aquimarina sp. (assembly GCA_947500845.1). Classification (GTDB taxonomy): domain Bacteria; phylum Bacteroidota; class Bacteroidia; order Flavobacteriales; family Flavobacteriaceae; genus Aquimarina; species Aquimarina celericrescens. The sequence goes on along the minus strand of CANMTP010000001.1, from coordinate 172,254 downwards.
AACCCTATTTCCCCTCCATGTAATTGATTTTTACCTTCGTTAACCGTTAGTCTATATGACTTATGGTCCATAAAAAAACTCCCATTACTGATTCGGTTTGCATATCTTCCAATGATTGCACCAATATATTTTTCTTTACAATTAATATAATCCTCTATTGTAGAAAATCCAAACACCACATCACAAAATTCTCCATTTTTATCAGGGATCATTAAGGATACTAAACGCTGACCATAATTAGTAAAAGCAGCCTCTACTCCATTGCTATTAGTTAGTATAAAAAGTCCTGTTTTTTGATTATTTATAGTGTCCTCAAAATCTTGAAATTTTAATCCTGATTTGGTGCTGGTCTTACTTGTATTTAACATAAATTTATCTAATCTCTTTAGTTTATCTTAAGTTTGGTTCATTTGTAATTTCTTATGAACCGAAATTTATTGTCTATGCAAGTAAGAGATTCGATGTTCTCTAGAGTGGTCATATTTTATCATTCTTTTATTATAAAAGTGCAATTTTTCATCGTGCCAGAATTCACTTAATAATTTGCATGAACAACTCCGTTCAATAATGTATTTATATTTAGTCTCGAATTAAAGATTCTTTGCTATTAAACTCGGGAGGATTTGAAAATCAGCAAGTTTCTAATTCACAAATCATGAACATAAAATATAGAATTTGCCAAAGGTCTTAACAAGGTAGTAGAGTTCAAAAAAAGAGATAGCTTTCCACAGATATATTTTAAACAAGGTGTTCATGAGATGACAGTCACAAAATTGATATTTATCTAAATTCCCTAATAGCTAAAAGTGCAAGTGTACAGATTTTAGATAATGCCTAAATTCTGACATCTCTATCAAATGAAACTATTATTTTATTTTAAGATTTCCATTTTTTTGTATTGGATTATAAATAATATAATTTACAATCAAATAACCCGTCAACAAATTATCAACAGATTTTGTAAAGAAGTTTTTAGAACCCTTAGAATCTTTGCATTCTCGGGGATTCAAATTTAACTATCAAATAGCATCAAATAAAAGGTGCGTAATTCGGTGCGTAATTTCAAAAAATAAATATTAAATACTGTTTTTCAAATAGTTACTAATAAGTAAATAGTTCCTCTTTCTCCGCTTAGGAATTCATTAAATTCCATCGAAAGCCCTTAAATATAATATTTATGGGCTTTTTTAATTTTCTTTTGTTATCATTTAATATAATACACAGAATGGGTTTCATATGGTATCATTTTTTAAGGCAGTTGCACTAATCGCGAATAAGTATCAAAAATCAAAAACTATATACTTCATACCAATTTACGATACTTTTTGATATATAATATATCTTCAAATAAAGCAGACTATAAAAATAATGCCAATACATCTTGAGAACCATAATTTAACAAAAGATAATAGATCTATTGGTGGTTTTCAATATTACTTAATACAGAGAGAAACTGAGAGCACAATACAACATTATAATAAAAAGCATCACCAATTTTAGATCTACATTATTTTCTGTAGTCCTTTAAAGATCTCTTAAAATACTAAAATTGGTAAAAAAAAATTCTTTTGGATTAATCATTATTCTTTGTTTAGATTAATTTTACTTATTATCCCAACTGGGTAATAGCCTATATACTATAATCTTAGTTTACATGGAAGTTAAAAAGTTTTCGCTAGTCCGTATTTTAATCTCAAAAAATAACAATGTTATCGAAACTTTATTAAAATGTAATGAACTAATTTTTAATGTGCAATTAAAATCTATCATAACAGAACTTTCTAAAGCATTCACATTAATTAACTCAGATTTACTCGACGGAGACTTTAAGACTGATCATAAATCAATATTAATTCTTGAACAAGATATTAATAAAAAAAGATGGTTAAGAAAGGATTCTATTTTTTTATTCGATAACGAGTACACCATTTTAGAAGAAGTGACAAGAGGTATTTCGATAGCACTTAATTTTTATAAAAAACAAGAATTTAGCTCTATGATACCTGTTTCTTTGAGGAATGTTGAATTAGGATTAAATCAATTAAAAAATCACATCATATCAACTCAACCAAAGAATAAAAACGCAAAAAATAGTTTTAAGTTCTTAAAATTTGATGATGAAAAATAGAATTTTCTTTGAAGAGTCAAATTAATCAATCTTCGTCAAAATGAAATCCTTATGTATACCATTACTACATCAAATCCTGTTAAATATATTCGAAGCTATAGAACGACAAAAAACTCTTTGAACAAAGTGCAATATTTAAACCTAAATAATTTCAGTTTGAATTATAAATATTTGCAGATATTACTTGATTTCAATTTTAATAATTAATCATAAGGATAGCATTTAAGCTAAGTAAATAGTTCATTAAAATCACGTCATAATGAGAGTACCTTTAACAGCGTTGGAAATAGTAAAAGCAGTACTCATTCTGATTGCTATCGCCATAGGATGTGTGGTTTTATATTTGATACAATCACTTATTCTTTATTTTATGATAGCGTCAATTTTGACATTAATTGGCAGAAGAGTAGTTCTATTTTTTAGACTAAAATTAAAAATGAACAATATTTTGGCTAGTGCCCTCACTCTGTTTCTAATTGTAATGATATTCAGTAGTTTATTTGCATTATTATTTCCTTTCATAGCGAATCAAAGTAAAAATCTAGCCATGCTGGATTATGAGAATCTACAAAATTCACTTCAAAAGCTTGGAGAGCAAGTTGGTGAGGTTTTTGGGGCTTCTCCAAAAGTAGTAGAAGAAATAATTGAAGCATCAACTACCGATGAATCAAATGACGTAGGTGGAAGTGAAGGGTACGCTATAAAGCTTATCAGTTATATTTTTAGATTTCTAGGGGATTTTGGAATCGGTTTATTCTCAACGCTTTTCATTACTTTCTTTATGCTTAAGGATAGTAAGTTAATTCAAAGAGCTGTCTTAAAATTGATACCACTAAAACATCATACTAAAACTTTACATTCCTTTGCTATGGTGAAGGATTTGCTATCAAGGTATTTCATAGGTGTGGTTTTTCAAATACTTATTCTCTTTAGTATCTATTCGATTACCCTATTATTAGTTGGTGTAGAGAGCGCCATATTAATTGCTTTTCTATGCTCCATCTTTAATATAATTCCATACATAGGACCTATCATCGGTGCTATTTTAATGGTAATATTTACGCTAATGCAATTTTCTGATTTCGATTTTATCAGAGTCGCTATTCCTGCCGCCGGTTATGTATCATTAGGGATCATTATAGGTCAATTAGTGGATAATTTCTTCTCACAACCTTTTATTTTTTCAAGTAGTGTTAAATCTCATCCCCTTGAGATTTTTACAATAATCATTATTGCGGGTTTACTATTTGGACCTTTTGGTATGATGGCCGCTGTTCCAATTTATACAGTAATAAAAATTTTCCTCAAAGAGTTTTGGCCCGAAAATAGACTTGTAAAGTTTATAACCAAAGATCTATAAATGTTGCTATAGTGCAGAAACTCACTTTAAAATCTGTTTGTTACATAGTTTTACTATTCACTGGATCATTATTAAACGGTAAAAATATCAAATGAGCAAATCTTAAAACTAATAAAGTTCGAACTTACATCAATCTCAACTTATTTTTGATCATTAATAGTATAATGGGTTACGATTGCTGGAATTAACTACGGGGGTAAAGAATTCTAAGTTAAGCCACGAACTAAACTAATGGCTAGTCGTAAACTAATTCAAATTATGTCCTGCACTGACAATATGCAGGACATTTTTTTATTAGGAACTAATATAAAGTTGCTTGAAGTATTGATTTGATCAATACCATCCAAGTATAGAATTCTTATCTACCTTATAATCTCATTTTCCATCCATCTTGAACTGAGTGGTTTTCTTAAAAACATTGGAGAAATGCTGAAAAACCATACATATTTAAATATCGGAAAATACATTAGACTAGAATTGTAATATTTTTTTGATATCCAAATAATGATCAAACTATTTAATAACGTTACAATACTTTTGTCGACTTATGACACATCCCTGTGAAAGCACTGAATAGTTGAGAAAATTTACTGAGACAGAAGAAACTTTAAAAAATCAAAAGCCTTGTTTATGGTTTTAAAAATATCCTCATTCTGAACCAAATCAGGAATAATATTAATGGATTTCAGCATATCATATGGCTAAGATTGAAATCCAACTAATATGACCTTATAATATTTCAAATTAAAATTGTAAATAACTACATTCAAGACTTATGGTTCTGCTAAAACCGATAAAGGTATGAGTCTATGCCGATCTTAGACTTAATAATACTGCAATACTACCAATAACAAATTATTATTAGAAGTCTAATTTTCCTCCAGAACTAATATGTACTACTATACTTCAATAAATGCACTCAATTAAATAAATAAATGATTGCTGTATTGATCTTCGCTTTTTTCTAAAGCTATGCATCCTCTCATATCTACAAATAACTGTCTTTTAGATTTTTTTTTGAATACAATAAATAAAAATTTCATTTTAGTGTTGGTATAAATGGTTAATACAGAGTCACGGCCTCTAAACTATAGAGAACTTACAAAGTGTTTTTGCTTTTTCTCTATGAAAATGAACTCAAATAAATAATTGGGAAGCTTTAGTTGAGTATTAAGATTATCAAACTACATTTTAAGTTATTGAGATTTTCCAGAGAATTACTTCCCCCAGCGATTGCACTCATGTGTACACAGGATTTGCGTTACATTTAGATAAAACATATCGCAAAGCAATTGCCAATACGTATTCCCGAACATCAACTAGAACCGTTTCCGCGATCGAGTAGCCATTTAATACAATTTATTTTCCTACAGGTTTCAAGCTATTCTTTATTTCAAATGAGCACTGGTTTCACCAATAATCGTTCTATTTTTAAGAATGGACATAATATCAGTAATTCTCATTGTAATCACAGTAATAGCTATTTTTTCAGTAATGATTGTTCTTACTGAAATTTATGGACTACGAACCCTTGCCAAAATGTCTAGCTTTGACTTTGTCTCCACTATAGCCGTAGGTTGGATTCTTGCTTCTATCATTTTAAACGAAGACCAATCAATTCTAAAAAGAGGGATTATTTTGGCTGCGATTATAGGATTCCCAGTTTTAATTTCTATACTTATTAAAAAGCTTAATTGGTTAAAAAAAATGTCTACAAATTCTCCTCGCTTACTTATTCGGAATGGTGAAGTCTTCTACGATCAGCTCGAGAAATGTAATGTTGATAAAAATAACTTAATGGCAAAATTGAGGGAAGCGAATGTTCTTCGCCTTTCTGCAATACAAACAGTTGTTTTTGAAAGTACTGAAGACATTTCTGTACTGGAAAGCTCTTAAGATAAAAAAATTGATGATGTATTAAGTGTAATGCATTGAAAACTTAAATAAAGAATTAATAAAATGATTAAAACCTACATCATGTTTAGAACATTCAGAGGGGGTTAAGATTTTAGACAATGAATTAGTATAAGATGATAATGAAAGATGAAATTGATATTTACTGGTTTAAAAGGGATCTTAGACTAGAAGACAATGAAGCGCTCTGGAGAGCATCACAATCCCAACGCCCTATTCTTCTTATTTATATCGTGGAACCTGACTTATATAATGACATACATTATTCTAATAGACACTGGAGATTCGTCATGGAATCATTAGATGATTTAAATAATACCCTACGAAAATATCAAACAAATATTTTGACGGTATATTCAGAAGTAATACCGTTTCTTGAAATTTTATCGTCCAAATTTATAATCAATACTATATTCTCTACTGAAGAGACAGGAATTGCAATAACGTATCAGAGGGATCTAGAAGTGGCCAAATTTTGTAAGAATAGTAATATTATTTGGAATGAAAGCAAAAATGGAGGGGTTCAAAGAGGCTTAAATAATAGAAGCAACTGGAAAAATCGATGGTACAGGTATATGAATACAGAAATAAAGCAGATTTCTCTATCGAATAAAGAGTTTATAAAGCTTAAAGAAGTGGAGAATTTAAATTTTAATTTTTCATATCCTCATGATCATTCGATGCAAAAGGGAGGTAGAACTGCCGGTAAGGAATGGGAAGATTCCTTTTTCAAGGAGCGAGTAGCCTACTATTCAGATTATATTTCTAAACCTGAACTGGCACGGTTTGGTTGCAGTAGACTCTCGCCCTATTTTGCTTACGGATGTATTTCCATTCGTGAAGTGTATCAACGTAGTATAGGGCTTAAACAAGAGGGGAAATTTAAAAAGCAATTAACAGCCTTTAATTCGTGATTACGTTGGCAGGCGCATTTCATTCAAAAATTTGAAATGGAACCTAGAATTGAATTTGAAGCTTTTAATAAAGGATATTTAGACTTAGATCAGCCTAAAGACGATGAATTTATTATAGCTTGGAAATCTGGAAAAACAGGATATCCCCTAGTTGATGCTTCGATTCGAGCTGTTGTTGAAACCGGCTATTTAAATTTTAGAATGAGATCAATGACAGTTTCCTTTTTGGTACATCATTTTTTTCAACATTTTTCCGTAGGTTCATCTTGGCTGGCAAGTCAATTTTTAGATTTTGAACCTGGAATACACTATGGACAATTTCAAATGCAAGCCGGATTTACAGCGACCAATACAATAAGAATTTATAATCCCACAAAAAATGCATTAGATCATGATCCCGAAGCAGTATTCATTAAACAATGGGTTCCAGAATTAAAGAATTTACCGCCAGCGTTGGCTATAGAACCCTGGAATATGACTTCTACGGAAATGGAATTTTATAATTTCCAATTAGGAAAGGATTATCCTGATCGTATTTTGGATATCACGGAAACCCGAAAACAAGCCCTAAAGATATTATATGGAGTTCGGAAGAATAAGCTAACGCAGGAGGAAAAAAAGCGAATCTTAGATACACATACCTTAAAAAGAAATTTAATTACTTAAAACTGATAATTTGAAGAATGGTTTAGTTTGGTTTAAAAATGATTTAAGGCTTCATGATAATGAAGCTTTATGCATGGCTATTGCCAATTGTAATACACTTGTTTTATGCTATTGTATTGAAGATAGTTTGTTTAAAGAACTAAAGTTGGGATTTAGAAAGGCAGATATTAATCGTTTTAAATTTCTAGAACAATCACTTCAAAATTTACAAAAGAATGCTGAAAGTATAGGTGGCCACTTAATAATTTGTTCAGGAAAAGCGGAAGTTGAAATATCAAAACTAGTGGATAAATTTTCAATTTCCGAAATTTACGCAGAACAAGAGTATGCTAGTGAAGAACTTGATCTTTTAGATCGGGTAAAAGAACATTGTGATCAGGTTGAATTTCGTTTGTTTTGGGGGAAAACCTTATACCACATCGATGATATTCCATTTAAAATTAATGAAATTCCTTTAACTAGCAAGGCCTATCGGATACCGGTATCAAAGCAAACTGAACCTAGACAACCTTTTTTGATACCTGAACATATTAGTAGTCACCCTAAAGCCTCTAGTAATAACATCCCAAGTTATAAGGCATTTGGTTTTACTACAGCAGCATATGATTCGGCAACCCCTTTTGTTGAAGGAGGCGAAAAAAATGGATTACAGAGATTACAATACTATACTTTTGATACCGAACAACTCACAAGCTACCGATGGACTAGAAATAGAAGCATGGGAATGGACTATAGTTCTAAATTTTCACCATATTTAGCACTTGGATGTCTTTCACCAAGAGAAATTTATAGAGTTGTTAAAGAGTATGAATCAAAAATTAAGAAGAATCAAAGTACTTGGTGGATGATTTTTGAATTAGTGTGGCGAGACTATTTTACATTCAAGGGCATGCGCTTTGGAGATCAGATTTTTAAAACGGAAGGTTTCAAAAAAAAAGTACTCAAATTTGAAAATGATTCTGAGCTCTGGAAAACATGGATGAGGGGTAAAACTGGAATTCCATTTGTTGATGCGAGCATGCGCCAACTCAACACCACTGGATTTATGAGTAATCGTGGCAGAGTTAATTGTTCTAGCCATTTGATCCACGACTTAAAAATTGATTGGACTTGGGGAGCCGCGTATTTTGAAAGTAGATTGATTGATTATGATGTTAGTGCCAATTGGCTAAACTGGCATGTGCAAGCCTATGAAATATGGTATACCAATCCGATTCACCAATCTAACAAATACAAAGTACAAGATTTTATTAGAGAATGGATCCCTGAACTTAAGGAACTTGATGATACAGACATTCTAATCCCATGGCTTGTTGAGAATCTTAATTATCCTAAACCAAAAGAATTATTCTCTAAGTGGGCTCGTTCCATCAACAAGATTTTAATGGATTAAGTCGGTTGATTTTTCTTAAATTATCTCTACTTCTGTTAAGGTACTATTACTGAGTCAATGCTTGAAGAATCTTTTAAAGGTGATAAGATAGCGATTAATGAATATAGCGATGTGTCGGAAGAAAAGAATATTCCTGCGAACTTGAGAAATTTACTTAGGCGTCAACGAGATGCTATTAAAAATTATATTAATTGAAGTAACAGTTTAGAAAATTTACGTTAAGCCAAATTTTGACTAAAAGAAACAGTCAACAATCCAATGAGTTTTAAGCTCTTTTTTTGCTGTTAAATCTTTTTTCAATTTAAACTTGATTTAAATTTTTCATTCATTATTCTGATCGATAATTCTGGAGGATCGTTTACTTGGATCATTTATAGGATCTGTTTAAAGTAAGTGTATTTGAATTCTTGATTTTAATATTACCTTCGAGGTAAGTATAATTTAATTGGTCGTGCCAAATAAATCGAAACTGACTGAAAGTCAATATTTTGAGAAAAACTATAGGCTCGTAAAGATTTAGTTTTAATTCTATTACCTAAACTTGATGTTCCCACTGAGCATTTACAATGAAATAAATTACCTGAACTTCTTAGTTGAAGTAAACGTGGTTAAATATTTAGATCTTTTTTTTAGGGTCCAAGAAAATCAAAATAATGTAGCTTAAGGGCTTAAATATTTGAATTTTTAGTTATGGCCTTATCAGAAAATCTAGAAGCACATGCTTCTGCCCAGTCTTCTATTCTCTCACCAAAACATTCAAGAATAGCGTCGACTCCAATAACACTGCCTTTACAATTTCTTCCTAACATACTTATATTATACTTTTGATGTTTATTATTAAATTTCACTAAGCCATTTTCAAAAGTTTCAACTCCTAAATCACTGGTCATAGGTTTAAGAATGTCATTTTTTAATAAATTCCTAACAAGCTTTGAGCTAATTTTATTGAGTTTAGGACTGTCTAAAACACTATTTATCATTACTTCCGTAGAAATATTATCGCCTTTCTTATTGGTCAGTATCCATCCTGAAGAATCAATCATAACAGAAGGATCCTCAGTAAAATTTAGATTTAGAATACCCTGATCTGCCAAAGCAATTAATTGTAAAACGGAATCCACCGGCGGACCATATGAATACCTCTTTGTGTTCTCATCAAGTTCAATAATTTCTTGCATAATCTTATCCTCAAGATTGGAGTGGGATAAGGTTTTGTACAATGATGGCTGTAAATGACGCCAAATTTGACCTATCGCATAGTCTAACGAAGCTTCTATTTTACCACAAGCCATTTGCGCCGTACTTCGCATATATTCCAATGTATCGAGAGAAGTATTAAGTATGAGATGATGTTCTAAGCTCATATCTTGCAACCATGCGATTATGGTTTCCTTAATCTGTTTTTTATTCAAGGTATGTGAATAAAAATAGAGAGATTTCTCAAGAAAACCGTTAGCTACTATATCAGCGACCAATTCAATTAGAAACAATGATGATCTTATCAATTCGGGTTTTTTCAATAAAGAAATTACATCCTTCTCAAACTTCTTAATGACATCCTTACCAGGGTTAAAATTCGAATCTACAGCAGACCCATACGGTTTTGGAACGGGAGGCAACCCATCTAAGGAAAAAGGTATTATGAGTTTTGTGGTTAGACCTGTTGGTAAAAAGTTAAGGAAGATATCATTCTCATTATTAGAAAAAGTACCGTCCCGTTCAGTAATAAACATTCGAATCAAATCGATAGTAGCCAAACCAAATCCTCTTATAGCGATCTTAGAATGAGAAACTATTCTATTTTGTAACCCATCATCATACGGATTAAGTTCTAAAGGTAGCTTATGAAGTTTTACCTTTTCATTCCACTTACTCATTTGGTCTGAAAGATAAGTCGGTTGATGTCCAATGGTTAGAAGACTTTCATCTACCTGATATCTTTTTCCAAACTCATCTATAATAAGTATTTGTCCATTTTCCTCAACCAAGTTGACTATTTCAGATTTAAATAGGTTTATATATCCTTTTTGTTGAAGTACTTCAAAGATAGAATTAAACCTTTGGTTAAGATACTTCCCCATGGTTGATCGATAATAAAACTGATATTTATCATTATTCTGATTTTGATTTTTGGTGAACTGATTTATCCAATCAGCAAACCCCGGAAATTCTGGTATTGTAAATTTTTTATGCTTAATTTCTTTTCTTCCTTTGAGGCCTTTCAAAGATTTATCATCTATATTAAGCCAATTTGCATCTGATTGTTCTAATCTCCATACTTGTCCTGCTCCGGGATGACTTGCTACTTCGAAAAGTAAAATTCTGAATTTAATAGCATCCTCCTTTTTTACCAGTCGGGCAACTAACTTTTCTAATGCCGCCAAACCCCTTGGTCCACAACCTATAATACCTATTTTTTTCATTTAAATTTCTATGACGGCATTTACTACTGATTTATATTCTCAAATTTCAGAATAAAATCATGAAATTAGATGCTGATTAGATTAAATTAATAGCTTAGTTAAGATTAATTTAATCAATTATAAGCATAGTTCAATTCACTTTTTTAGGGGTAAATATTTAGATGAAACTATATTTACCGTACTTCGTTAAGAATGCAAAAGTGTACACTTAGTGTGGACTCTTTATCCCCCTCTTATAAAGAAGTAAATTCACATCCTAATCTTTTTGATAAAATATTAGTGAGGATCACCGGAGTTTAGAAATAAAATTGCATGAACAATCCTGAAAAGTAATACAAGAATATTTCAAAATGTATAAAAAGAAAAAAATAACTCGGTTTACAGAACTCTATAACACTCCCAAAACGGTTTATGAGATTTAAACAAGGTACCTGACACTTTTTAAGGCAAAATAGATACTCAATTTATTCAAAACGATGTTGATATTTTTGGTCGCTATAATAAAGAAAATATGAAACTAACTGTTCATGACAAATACAAAATTGGTGATGCCTCTTTGATTAATCTAACTGCTCTAAGACCTTTATAATAGAAGAGGATATTTTCTCTTAGGATCTGATGAAATGCCAAGAAAAAATAGTCCCATGAATGTATTATTCAGATACTGATTTTCTCAATAATATATTTGTTTGTAATGTAGAAATGATCAAAATACATTTATATGACAGGTAATTTGGGACAGATATAACGTTATTTTAGTATTAAAATTTATGTTCTTTAAAAATAATCTCTGATCTTACATAGTGATTTCAAAAACAAAAAAATGGATATTGTTGCAGGAATTGACATTGGTGGTACAAAAACCAAAATAGGTTTAGTAGACAACAAGGGAAATAATCTTATCCAAACAAACTTCCTTACCAAAGATTATATTGATCTTGATGCCTTTTTAGAAAAAATCACCACTTCGATTGAAGAATTAAACAATCAACTTCCCCAACCGGCAACGCTTTTAAGAATCGGAGTCGGAGCTCCCAACGCTTCTAACAGAAGAGGAACCATAGAACATGCTCCTAACCTGGTGTGGAAAGGTGTCGTCCCCTTTCTCGATAAATTAAAATCAAAAACTAACCTTCCTTCAAAAATAATGAATGATGCCAGTGCTGCAGCCTTAGGTGAAATGCTATTTGGAAATGCCAAAGACATGAAAGATTTTATAGTCATTACATTGGGGACAGGATTTGGTAGTGGTATCGTTGCTAACGGTCAATTAATTGATGGATATGATGGATTCGCAGGAGAATTAGGGCATATTGATTTAACTCTTGGGGATGGTAGACTAACCGGATTAGGAGTTAGAGGCGGTTTAGAGGCGTATGTGTCATCAACAGGGTTAAAAAGAACCATATTATATATGCTTTGCAAGTATATGGAGGATAGTAGGTTTAGAGACATAGCTTATCATGATCTTCACGGAGAAGATATTACCAAAGCAGCAGAAGAAGGTGATCCTATTGCCTTAAAAGCATTTGACTATACCGCCAAAATATTAGGTTTTGCCTTGGCTAATTTTACTGCATTTACACAACCCGAAGCTTTTTTCCTTATGGGTGGTTTAGCAAATAGTGGGCATTGGATTTTCGAGCCAACACAAAAATATATGGAAAAAAATTTGTTAGAAATCTATAAGAAAAAAGTAAAACTATTACCATCTGGGATGAAAGAAAAAAATGCTGCAATTTTAGGTGCTGCAGCGTTGATTTGGAAAGATTTTAAAAATGATGTTTGATAATTTAAAAAATAACTTAGCTTTTTATCAAAAGCTGGCACATTTATTTTATGCTATTGCCATGGCAGATAAGAAAATGGTGATAGAAGAAAAAAAGAAAATCGTTCTGTTTGTAAAAAAATATTGGTCTACAAGTTTAGAAAACAGCCATACAGAAGAAATTATATATGAAACTCTAAGAAGTTTAATTAAAAACAAAACTACCGCTGATGAAGCTTTTAATACTTTCAAAACTTATTGTATTGAAAATAAGGATCTCTTTACTGATGACATGGTAAAGAAAATCATCGAAACAAGTGATGCAATAGCTACAGCATTTGGAAGAGGAAGAGGAAGAGGAAGAGGAAGAGGAAGAGGAAGAGGAAGAGGAAGAGGAAGAGGAAGAGGAAGAAATAAATCAGAACTGATCTTGTTAACAAAGCTTACTATTTTATTTCAAAAATAACTAGCGATTGACCAATTTAAAAATCGTAAACGCTAATACACTACAAAGATCACTGAGCATAGGAAACACTAATAATTCTATGATTAATTTTTCAACTAAAACACAGGAAATAATTTGTTGAAAATTTTCATTGTTTATGAACTAAAAGGAAGGACTAAAAATTTAATTTATGAATAAGCATTATAAAATTATTATAGCTGGTGCAGGCGGAATAGCTGAGGCCGTTGGACTCATTCTTGCTGAATGGAGTAAGGTCTCCCCTACCCTTTTTATAGGAAACAGGACTATTTCCAAAGCACAAAAGATAGCAAAATGGATAGAAGAAGGTACTACCCAACCTTGTAACATAATTACGTTTCATCTGGATACTGAGGACATTTCCACAGAAATGGAAGATATATTTCATCAAGCAGACATACTTCTGGATTGTCTCCCCGGGACATTAGCACCAAAAATCGCAGCATTTGCTAAAGATTATAATATGCACTACGCAAACCTTACTGAATATGTAGACGAGACTAATAAAATTATTTCCTTGGCAAAGGATGCTAAAACCGGGTTTATTCTTCAAACGGGTCTTGCTCCTGGGTATATTAACATACTCGCCAATAAACTTTTTAAAGACTTTTGCAACGATTTTGAAGTAAATAAAGTCAATTCCTTAGTATTTAAAGTAGGTGCCTTAACAAATCACGCCGTTGCTCCCCATTATTATGGTTTTACCTGGAGCCCTGTTGGAGTGGCTACCGAGTATATAAAAAATGCTGTTGTAGTTCGAGATTATAAAAGAATAATACTACCTTCATTGTCTGAAAAAGCCACTATTATTATTGATGGTATTGCTTACGAAGAAGACCTGACATCTGGTGGTGCGGCTGACCTACCTGATGTATTCGTTGGTAAAGTGCGTTCTCTGGACTACAAGACTTTACGACATCCTGGCCACTATGACTGGGTACAAAGGCAAATTAACCACAATGGCAATGCTAAGGATATCATCGGAGCTCTACAGCAGGATATGGAAAAACAAATTCCACATATTGAAGATGATCAGATTATTTTATATGCTGCTGTCGAAGGTAAAGATTCAAAGGGTGTTTTAAGACGAAGAGAAGTTTCAAAGAAGATATCGCCAAATAAAGTAGGCCGACACTATTTACGAGCAATTCAGATCACCACAGCTGTACCATTAATTCAATCTGCACAATTATTACTTGAAGAATCATCTACCGGTGTCATATTACAAAGCCAAATTAAACCGGATAAGTTTTTAGAAGGAAGTTTCATTGTTCCCGTTTATGGGAAAATATAGTCATCCTTTAATAAATGTGGTTTAATTTATCACAGTTCCCCTCACTATTGACATAGATATCATAAGAAAATTCATCTTTTTATAACCATTTTTTTCTTTTAAAATAATACAATAAACCAAAAAACACCATGACCATTACCGCCCAAAGTACATAGTATCCATATTTAGATTTTAATTCTGGCATATTTTCAAAATTCATTCCATAGATGCCTGCAAGAAAGGTAAGAGGGATAAAAATAGATGCCATAATGGTAAGTACTTTCATCACCTCATTCATCTTATTACTAATGGTGGTCATATACATATCCATCAATCCCCAAATCATATCCCTGTATATTTCTATATTTTCTGAAACCTGTACGATATGATCATATAAGTCACGAAGATAAAATTGAGTTTTCTCAACTATAAGTGGATGGTCACTTTTTTCAATACGATTTACTACCTCTCTAAGTGGAAATACTGCTCTTCTAATTTTCAGTATCTCCTTTTTAAGGCTTTGAATATCATAAGTAATGTCATCATTTGGTTTTTCTTCGAATAAATCATCTTCCAGCTCTTCAATTTTATCACCCATAGCTTCGATTAAGTTGAAGTAATTGTCGACCACAGCGTCCATTAAAGCATAAAGCAGATAATCTGCACCAGAAGTCCTCAATCTACCTTTTCCTGTGCGAATACGGTTTCTTACACCATCAAAAACATCTCCATCTGCCTCTTGAAACGATATCACATAGTTTCTACCCAAAACAAAACTGATATGCTCTATAGATAAGTTCTCTTCTTTATCAAAATATAACATTTTCAATACTACAAAAAGATAATTTTCATATTCATCAATTTTTGGTCGTTGCTGCGTATTAGCGATATCTTCTAAAATAAGAGGATGAAGTTTATATTGCTCGCCTATTGTTTCAATAGCCTCGATATGATTAAGGCCATTCATATTAATCCAGGTAACAGGTTCGGTATCAGAATACGTAAAAGCATCTTCTATTCGGTCTAGTTCCTTTTCTTCACAAGTATCTTTATCGTAGTCAAAAACTTCAATATATAAATCACTTAAAGTTTTATCTCCGGTATATACTACAGTACCCGGAGCTAAACCAGATTGTTTCTCGGCCGGTGATGGTGTTTTAAACTCCATGTATACTAATTTTCTAAGATGACAATGTAGCATATTTAAAGTATCTTTACAATAGGATCTTCAAATAAAAACAACCTTCGGATAGACAAAGTAATTGCAATTTTTGATAACACTTTCTTGTAAATGCGATATCCGTTTTTGTACTCTTTCTTGATATATATACCCTTGTTAAATTATTACAAAGAGAGACATTTAAAATTGTAGAAAAACATATAATGAACACAATATGACAATCATCAGCTATTCGGGAGCAGGCAATAATTAAGGCGATGTGTAATAACGATGCGGTTTGTATGATACTGGATGAATTACACTTAGGCAATTGGAAATCGGTATGAGTACAAGACTGTCGTCTAGAAGAACCTACCCAAACTAATGCATGATCAGCGATTACTGATTCATCGATATGTGTCGGATTAATACTTTAATTTCAATAGCATATACATCTTCATAGTAATTCTTGTTGTAACAATGTTGGTTGAAATTCCTGGTAAACATTAATTAGATAAAATAGATTGAGATTTGAGCTTCAGGGCAATAGAAAAAGAATGATATTTATCATTACGCATAGCAAAACATATCAATATCTTAACAATTGGTTAATTGGTTTAATTTGCTAATTACCTAAAGCTATTTATATTGAAGTAGATAGTTTTCATAATGTTTGTATAACCACAATCCTAAGAAGACGTGATTCTATTAAAAACTATAATATTGCCGACTGGTTTTCATTTTATCGCGTTGTAGCTGCACCCTTTTTATTGGTTTTAATCTGGTTAGATAAACGTGAATTATTTACTTGGTTTTTATTGATAAGCTATCTTACAGATGCAATCGACGGATTTTTAGCCCGAAAACTAAAAATCACAAGCGCTAGGGGTTCACAATTAGATTCATTTGGAGATCAGGTCACCTTGGTGATTGGCCTGGCTGGCCTCTTATTGTTCGAATATAATTTTATGAGAGAGAACATGGTGTTAATTATAGTAGCATTTGTTCCTTACACTATTCAGATGCTTATTGCATTAAAAAAATATGGTAAAACAACTGCTTTTCATACATATATGGCAAAGCTATCCGCCATCACGCAAGCTGTCTTTATTCTTTGGTTACTATTTTTTGGGCCAGTATATTGGTTGTTCTATTTTATGGTCGTATTAGGATTATTGGAAACCTTAGAAGAGATTATCCTCATCTTTATGTATGATCATTGGGTTGCTGGAGTAAAAGGAATATACTGGGCCCTTACCGATAAAAGAAGGTTAAAGAATAAAGAGTAATCCCTTCTGAAGTTGGGCGTACTTATTGTAGAGGAGGAATGACGATGATCATTATTTATGAAATTATCTCTTTGTACTTTAATTTTTTAATAAAGTCACAGATAATGAAATATTTGGTTACTATTTTTTTCTACTCTATCGTTATGAGCACATTATCTGCTCAACCTATATCCAATAGAAAGCAACAACAATCGAGAATTTTTAATCTCGAAAAAATAGTAATCACTGCAGTAACTGAAGATACCGAAGCGCGTGTGATTTTTGAAAAAACAATGAAAAATAGGTTAAAAAGCTACCATATCAATGCTTACCAAAGTATGGAAATCTATCCAATGGTTTTTACAACACCCGAAAAAGCCGAAGAAGAAATAAATTCATTAATTCGTTCTATTCGAAAGAAAGGTTTTGATGGCCTTATGATTACTTCAACAACAAGACTTGAAGAGAAATATGATACCATATATGGCCATTCTAAAATATATCATTTAGAAACACATATATATACGCTGATCCCGAAAAATTTGTCTTTGCTCTGGGAAATGTGTTTAGACATTTATGATTATCAACTTGGTAAACTTACTATAAACGATTACATAGACGCCATTATCATGCAAATGAAATACGATGGAATATTACCAATGAAAACCGCCATTAATCAATTCCCCATTAAGAATTAAGGGCGTTTTTTGTTAATGTTATCATATCGTTCCTCCCAATCGTTTAATGATTTGTGTCAAAACCAAAGCACTTATTCCAAAAAGACCTATAATGGTAAATTGTTCTTTTGATAATGTCTTCAACGATAGCACCAGTTTTAGTAACGGAATGTAGTAAGCAATTAACATGATTAGTAAAGATAACCCAATTGCCCCACACACCCAAAGATTAGTGGTCACCTCATTTTTGAAGAATGATACATGGCGGTGAGGTATATTAAACACATTAAAAAGTTGTGCCAAGACCAGTGTAAAGAAAGCCATATTATTCACAACTTTGGCAGATAACTCCATTACAAAATGTGCATACACTGTTACCCCAATAACAGCTAATGTTATAGATAATCCATAGATAATGATGGATATCCAAAGCTTTTTGGTAATAATGGGCTCATCAGGAGTACGTGGTGGCTGTTTCATAATTCCATCTTGTCCTCTACCCATACCCAGCGCCAAAGCTAGAAATATATCGGTTACCAAATTAAGAAAAAGTATTTGCATCGGTAGTAGAGGCAGTGGTAAATTGGATAAAGAAGCTACCGCAACTGCAATAATCTCTGCAAAATTACAAGACAACAAATACACTACAAAATGGCGAATATTACCAAATATTGTTCGCCCCTGCCGTATCGCCAATTCAGTAGAAGTAAATTGATCATCCATAAGAATCACATCTGCAACTTCTTTTGCGGCTTCAGTCCCCCGAATACCCATCGCGATACCAATATCTGCTTTTTTAAGTGCAGGGGCATCATTGACACCATCCCCGATCATCCCAACGACAGAATTGTGCTTTTGATAAAAATTCACTAAATCCAATTTTTGTTTAGGGATCATTCTGGCAAAAACCTTAGCATTTAGGATTTTGTTTTCTTCCTTTGAGTCCAATTTTTCTGAAATGTGAACTGTCCTACCGTGTATGACTTTTTTATTAACATCATCTTTATTCAGCAATCCTATTTCTTCAGCGATTTTCCTAGCTGTATCTGGATGGTCCCCTGTGATCATAACTACTTTGATTCCTGCATCTTTATAGGTTTTTATAGCTTGTTTGATATCACTTCGAGGAGGATCCAAAAATCCTATAAGTCCTACAAAGACAAGTTTCTTTGTAAATTCACTAATGTTTGGTCTGTTTTCTGTGTCTTTGTATGCAAATGCCAAAACACGCAAACCTTCAGAAGCGACTGAATTTCCTGTAGCTAACCATTTTTCTTTATCCTTTAAAGGTCTTACTCCTTCTTCGGTAATAATTGTATCACAGAATTCGATAATATTCTCGATAGCACCTTTAATATATACCGTATATTGATCCTTATTCTGATTGAGGGTAGCCATTATTTTTTGTTCTGCATCAAAAGGAATTTCTTCCAGCTCAGGATATTGATTTCTAAGCTTAACAATATCATATCCAATTTTTTCAGCAAAATCAATAAGAGCAATTTCAATAGAATCACCATTCATTTTCTTTCCTTGTGAACCCATATTATTACACAAAACCGCTACTTCAATAATCTTTGTGAAAACGTCATTGTTTTTTAAGTTTCTTAAGGAGGTTATATCAATGAAATCACCAGATTTCAATATTCTATCATGCATAACAAGTTCATGGACAGACATTTTATTTTCTGTTAATGTTCCTGTTTTATCAGTACAAATAATATTGGTTTCGCCTAAGGTTTGTACTGCTTCCAGTTTCTTGATGATTACTTTTTGTTTAGAAAGTTTAACCATTCCTTTTGCTAATGCAATAGTAGCCACAATTGGTAATCCTTCAGGAATTGCTGCAACAGCCAGAGCAATTCCTGTTTTCATCATTAAAAACAAGTCTTTCCCCTGAAGATATCCACTTACTACGATAATCAAAGCAAGAATTAATGTAAATCCAATAAGCCATCGACTTAGTTGATGTAATCGTTTCTCTAAAGGATTCCTACTTTTATCTGCTTCTTGTGTAAGACTGCTTATCTGGCCAATATGAGTTTGATTCCCGGTTGCAGTCACCACAGCCCTAGCATTGCCTCTTACCACTACAGTACCTTTAAAAACCATATTGCTTTGTTCTGCCAGAGAAGTTTGTATAGGAAGCGTCTTTGGATTTTTATCCACCTGATTACTTTCTCCTGTGAGTGCGGCTTCCTTAACAGCCAAACTTTGGTGCCAAATCAAACGAGCGTCTGCAGGTATAAGATCACCTGGAGCTAATAGAATAATATCTCCAGGCACTATATGATTTGATTTTAGGTGCTGTATGTTTCCACCACGCATTACATTAGCCATCGTTTGTACCATTTTACGAAGGGATTCTATAGACCGAACCGCTTGCAACTCCATAAAAAAGCCTATTAAAACGGTAATAAGAATAACTACCAATACGGCAAAACCCTCTAACCATTCTGTAAAAACAAATGCCAATATCATCGCTATTCCCAAAACATAAATAACAGGGTCAAGAAACTGTTCTAATAAGATAATCCAACTACTTTTTGCTCTCTTATGTTTTAGCTTATTCTCGCCATAATAACTAAGTCGTTTTTTAGCTTCATCATAAGTAAGTCCCTTTTGGGGATCTACATGTAACCGAGTGGTAATATCTGAAATTGATATGGCATGAGAATCTTTGTTCATGTAGTAGTCTTTACAACTTTTTAATGTTGCGGTAAGAGTTATCAAATTTACTATCGCTTATAGATTTAAAAGATGACAACGGTCATTGTATTAGTTACTTTTCAAATATATTTTTAGATAATCTTATTTTGGGATGAAGAGTATCCCCGGCTGTGTAACAAAAGTTACTGCAAAACTTTCTGAGTCCATGTAATTTTAGTTTGAAAATTTAAAAAAGAAGAAAATCATGAAAGTAGAACAAATTTATACGGGCTGTTTAGCACAAGGTGCCTATTACATTGAAAGTAATGGTGAAGCAGCCATAATTGATCCATTAAGAGAAGTGGATCCTTATATCGAAATGGCACAAGAACGAAATGCAATTATCAAATATGTTTTCGAAACACATTTTCATGCTGATTTTGTCTCAGGCCATATTGACTTGGCAAAAAAAACAGGGGCTGATATTGTATATGGCCCAACAACCATGAAAACAGGTTTTAATGCCATTATTGGAAAAGATGGTCAGGAATTTAAATTAGGTAATGCCTCAATTAAACTCATTCACACTCCAGGGCATACTATGGAAAGTAGTTGTTATTTGCTTATTGATGAAAATGGAAATCAGACCTCTCTATTTACAGGTGACACATTGTTCATTGGAGATGTTGGTCGTCCTGATCTGGCTCAAAAAGTAATTTCTGAACTTACTCAAGAGAAATTAGCCGCTCATTTATTTGATTCTTTGCGAAATAAAATCATGCCATTACCAGATGATATTATTATATATCCAGGACACGGTGCCGGAAGTGCCTGCGGAAAAATGATGAGTGATGAAACTACCGATACACTAGGGCATCAAAAGCAAACAAATTATGCATTAAGAGCAGATATGACCAAAGAAGATTTCATTGATGCAGTCCTCACTGGTTTAACGCCTCCGCCAGGTTATTTCCCACAAAATGTATTGATGAATATACAAGGATATGAAAGCGTTGATGACGTGGTAGAAAAAGGAACCATCGCGTTAAGCCCTTCAGCTTTTGAAACAGCTTTAGACCATAGTCAAGCGATCATAATTGATACAAGAGACCCGAAAATTTTTGCCAAAGGATTTATTCATGGTTCTTATAATATTGGAATAGACGGAAGTTTTGCTACTTGGGTAGGTACTACCATCATGAATGTAAAACAGCCCATACTTATTGTTGCCGATGAAGGACGTGAAGAAGAAGTCGCAACACGCCTGGCAAGAGTAGGTTTTGATAACACTCTGGGATACTTAAAAGGAGGAATTAAAGCATGGATAAACACAGGAAAAGAAACTGAAACCATAACTTCTGTAACGGCAGAAAATCTTGCTGAGATCGTGCAATCAAAAGAGATAAGTATTCTGGATGTTCGCAGATCCAGTGAATATAATAGTGAACATGTAGAAAATGCCATAAACGCCCCCTTGGATTATCTTAAGGACAGTATGACTAAAATAGACAAAAACAAAACCTATTATGTACATTGTCGAAGTGGGTATCGCTCTATGATATTTGTATCTATTCTAAGATCCAAAGGTTATAAAAACCTGATCGACGTTCATGGAGGAATGAAAGCTATCAAGGAGAGTGGAAAATTTAAGATTTCAGAATACGTAGCTCCTACCTCATTATTATAGTAGTGTAGAAAAACTAAAATTGGACTGATGAAGCAAATATTAACAAATTTTAAAAATATATGTACAGGAAATTGTATTTGATTTTTTCGCTTATCTTTCTCCGATAGAGATTTAAACCAAATTATTAAATCGTACTAATAAATGGTAGATATTTTGCTTATTCATCTTTTTAGATTTTCTTCAGTATGACATAAAATAAAAGGTGTTGAAATAGGCGTATGAATTTTCAGGATCCAAAGCACTATAATTGCTTCGCTTTGACATTTCAACTGCTTTTGTTTTTTAAAAATAGCCATACTCTTTTAAATGGTACTAATAAAATTGCTTTTGAAGGAAGACAGATGGGGTCAAATTAAATTTCTTTTTAAAAGATTTTGAAAAATAAGAAGGATTAGAAAATCCAGTTTTATAAGCTACTTCTGCAATGCTATGCCTGTTCTCGAGTAATAACTCTTTGGCTCTATGAAGACGTACAGAAGAAATTAACTGATTAGGAGATTTATTGATGATAGCTTTTAGTTTTCGTTGTAATTGACGGACACTTATTCCTATTTCTAAACAAAGTGTATCTACTCTAAACAACTCATTGTCTAGATTATCATCAATGTATTTGAGTACTTCTTCTAAAAAAGAATCATTTTGAGGTGGATGGACGTTAGAAACATTGTCGAGATTCTCATCTGGTTCAGAATTACTAGAAACACTGTATAAATGAAGGGTTTCTTCTGTAGTCACATTAAAAATTGATTTGTGCTGAGTAATATGAAATTCAGATCGCGAGAGTAGAAATTTTACGGTTTGTGTTATCAAAATCTGATTTGACTTCGCTTGATAAAGTATCGCCGCTATAAGGTTTTCCATTTTATTACTTCCTGCTTTGACCTCTTCCTCTGCGAGTTCTCTTATATCTATGCCAATTGCTAATTGTATATTTAAGGCTTCAAGAGCATCCTTTACTTTGGTAGAGCAATGTACAGCCTTACTTGGCCCTTCAAAGACAGCTATAAGGTTATCATTCTTATGTTGAATAACTTTTCCGCGAAATTGAGTTACATATTGTTCTATAAGTTCTTTCGAATTCGAATTCAACTCTTTTGGAGATATTATTTGCGCTGCAACTATTGTGAAGAGTCTTTTTTGGTAATTTTGCGGACGCGTGATGTGTACACTTGAACCAAAAACCCGGTAGGCAATATTAATGTCACCACTCTTTGCATATCCGGTATCAAGTTTCATAGAATACTATTTTTATAAGATAAAACGTTATGTAACCATGAGGAATATCCCAGGATTGTATTGGTACTAGAATCGCAATAATGGTCACCCCATGATTTCATAAATAAAAGTAAAAAAGACTTAAATATGTTCAATAGAAATGACGTATACAAAACGTATACCCAGGGAAATAAATTGTTAAAAAAAGGGGTACAATTGATAGACATTAAGACCCAACAATTTGATAACCATTACTTTATATTTTCAAGTTAAATCATGTTAAGTATCCTCTTATCCCTGTTCTAATTGTAATAGATAGGTAAGAATTTCTTGTTGGGGGTCTAATCCGAGCTTTTTGCGAAGACGATAACGTGCAGTTTTTACACTCTCTGGCGATATTCCAAGAATACTGGCCGTTTCTTTAATATTGAGATTCAATCGAACCAAAGAGCAAATTTTAAGGTCATTTGTACTCAAATCCTGGTGCTTTGATTTTAGCTTAGTATAGAACCCCTGATGCGCATCCTCAAAAAATCTAGTAAAATCTTCCCAATCTCTATCAATACTTAAGTTTTTTCGTATTATTTTGTTAAG
This sequence comes from uncultured Aquimarina sp., assembly GCA_947500845.1. Classification (GTDB taxonomy): domain Bacteria; phylum Bacteroidota; class Bacteroidia; order Flavobacteriales; family Flavobacteriaceae; genus Aquimarina; species Aquimarina celericrescens. The sequence continues at coordinate 148,682 of CANMTP010000001.1, read as the reverse complement.
ATCAGCAATTAATTTATCTTTTTCAATGGAAGAGGATTTTTTGATATCCTGTATAGTGCTTTTCAATTGCTGCACCACTTCATTCTTTTTTATAAAATTGAGTGTATATGAAGTAAGTTCTTTGTTTTTAAAGTCCAATTGTCGTTGTAATTCCTGTTGCTTTAATTCTGAGTTCTCTAAATCTTTTTGAGTAAGTATATATGCCGATTCTAAAAGTTCTTGGGTTTTTGCAGATAATTCTTTGCTCTTTTTGGCGCGTTGTTTTGATATAATAAAGATGATATATCCACAGATCGATATGATTATAAACCCGAAAATTAAAATGATCTTAATAAGACTATCTTTTTTTTCCTGTGCTTTGAGTGCCAACAGTTCTTTATCTTTTCCATCTAACTCATTTTCAAACTCTAAATAAGCTATTTGCTTTGATTTTTCTGAATTAAAAAGAGAGTCTTTGAGTGTTACATATTTATCATAAAATAATAAAGCCTCTTCAGGTTTATATTGTTGTTTCTTTAATTCTTTTAATTCGTCGTATGCCGATAATTCATACTTTTTTAGGTTATTTTCTTTAGCTAGCTCTAAACCTTTGTTTAATTGAAGTACTGCTTGATCAAGATGATCAGATAGTCTCAAAATTTTTCCGTAGATAATTAAGTTATTGGTCAATCCGTCAATATCATTAACTGTAATACCTAGTTCCATTGACTTCTTTATGTGGTAAGAAGCCTGTTCAATTTCACTTTTATGAAGATACAATACTCCAAGTCTATTATGCGCCTCGGCTATTCCGTATGTAAAATTATTAGCAATATGCATTTGTAGTGCATCTGTTAGGTATTGTAGTGCCTCTGCATCTTTATGCTGTTCTATTAGAATAGTACCTATTTTGGTAAAGGTAGTGGCTATTCGACCCTTTAATCCCAAGGCAGTAAATTCGTTAATCGCCTGCTCATAGTGATGCAGTGCCTTTTCATATTCTTTGAGATCTGCATACACCATACCTATATTGAGTCTAGTATTGGCCAGTCCTGTTCTATCTTGTATCTTCTTATAAAACTCATGAGAAGTATTTAGATATTCTAAAGCCTTATTTTGATTCCCCTGCGCCCAATGTGCTACTCCTATAATACGATTTGCTTTTGCCAAACCATTACCATACGATAAAGTACTTGCCAATCGTAATGCTTTCTTACCAAAAACAATGGACTCATTAGCATTAATGATCCAATATTCAAAACCAATGGCATTGAGAAGATCAACCCTTGCCATATCATTTTCTTTATGCAAGTTTAATTGTTGTAGTAAACTGTCAATTGTCTTAGTTTTTTCTACAGCATATGTGAGATTAAGAGAGAAAAGAACTCCAATAACAATACCAGCAGTTAAATTTTTTATAACTAAATATCTTTCTATTTGACATAAAGAAACATTAGAAAAATTCATGAAAAATTGTGGTTACAGGTAGTAAAAGTTTTAAGCTTTTTAAATTAGCTATAAAACTACTTATCATTTTTTTAATGGAACCTGTAATAAATGTTAAATCCTATGTTTAAGACTCAAAAAGAGCTTAATAGCGTAATTACGTAACTCTAATGATGAGGCCTTACTGTTCTAAATTAGGTCTCTATTTTGGTAGTAAATTAGATGCCAGCCTACATTTCGACAAGCTCAATCTATCGTACCAGAATAAAAAAACTAAAAAAGAATAAATCCTATGATTTAAATTCCGCAATATTGATTTTATAAAAAGTACTTAAAACGAACTAAAGATTAACATCTAAAAATAGTAGCATACCTATACACTCAAGTATGGGTGTTGATGTAGTATAACTATTTCTTTTCAATCTTGATCTTATATTTTTCTTTATATAAAATAATCAGATTACAAAAGGAGATGATAAAACCCGCAGAAAATAGATAGCAGAAAAACAAAAGCACCATTAATTGTATTCGATTAAACATGATACCTTCTTTGGTCCATGCCTTCTCTGGATCACCCAATATAACCATCATCTTTTCATCTCTGGCTGGCGAAAAACCATGCGATGCCTTAAATGCCTCAAAAGGGTTATTATCGACAAATTCATTACCAATAACAATATCTTTATTGAGATAAGGCAAGGTTTTGGCTTCTCTGGTAAAATGATATGCTGCATAAATTCCTATAAAAAAAACGATAAATTCGATAGATAAACGCATCCATGTTTTGATCTTTTTATTTTTAAGCGAATACAAAATTAAAAAACCGGCTAGTACAGTAGCCATAAACATTCCAAACTTCATGAGAAAAGAAGTATTCTCATCATTCGAATGCCATGAGGGTAACGGTATGATAAAAGCACCTGTTACCGCAGCGATCCAGGTACTAAGTAGCGTAATTTCTTTCCAGACTTCTTTTAATTTGGCAACAGGCATTTTGATGTTATTTGGGTGTTTTTAGAACCAGCTTTTTTTCTTCTTCTTTCCCGTTATCCGTAATAAGATGTAATTCTGGCTCTCCTACTCTATCCTCTTTTTCTAACCATAACAAATAATAACCTGGCACAAAGTCCAGCGAAGCATTATGAGTTGGCCTGTTAAAACGAAAACGCTTGATATCCAACTCTTGCTCATAAGATAATTTCCCAAAAACAAAAAAGCCCTCATCCTCGCTAGAATCTACAATAACTCTAACTTTGGTATTAGCATCGTTCTTCGCACTGCTATTAATTGATGTTAACTTGGCATCGTAGTCCCTGTAGATGGCATCTAACACAAAAGCTTTATGAGATAAGCTTTCAAAATTATCTTGTAAGTGTTCCAATTTTTTTTGCGCAACTTCGAGGGTTACCATATAGTTCTTGCTGAGCCTGTATTTTTCGTTACACTTTTCTAAAGCAGGAAACAATTCTTTACTCTTTTTTTCTAATTTGCCGTGTACTATGGCAAGACTGTCGTTATCTGTGGTAGCTATTTTTTCTGAAAGCCTTGTTATTGCTTGTTCGGTTTTTGATAAGACAACAGTAAGGTTGTTATCTTTTGACTTGTAACTAGCACAACCATATATGAAAATAACAATACAAAACGTGAATGCGAACTTGTAGAAATTTTTCATATGCAATCGTCTTTACTTTTTGTTATTAAATTTTCATGTTTTGATACAACGATCAAATTTACAAGCAATACTACCTATTTTACTATTACAAATACGACAAATCCGGGTAATTTTACGACTTAGTATATTTTAGCTGCTAGTATGGTAAAAGGCTGTTTCATTTTCTAAAATTGGAAAAATTCTTCAAAAAAATGCTCTAATTGCAAGTACCTCTTAATTAGCATTTACAGTATGCCAGAGATTAAGAATTTCTTCTTGTGTTAGAAAAGTGCAGTTGCAAAATATAGATAGGAGAGTTTATCTTATGAAAACGTATATAATTAAATATCCCATGATAATTCTACTTTAATCAATGTTTAATAGTACTACCGGAAATTTGGAAACATTTCCGGTAGTAATAAACAATCTCCAGGAGCGCTTAAGAGACACTCAAATCTCAATTATCGAGTAAAAGAATGCTTAATGCTCATAATCAGGATTTTGATCTCCTTCAATAGAGAAACCATTTTTCATCAAACTATTTATCGGACTAAATAGTTCGATAGTATGTACATGTTCTAAACTTTTTATCTCCAGCACTTTAATTTGTATTCGGTTGGGTGCCAACACATATAGAAATTTGTCTGAACAAACCAAAATAGGACTTGGTTCTTCCATTAATTTCAACATATTAATCAGCGGAAGCCACTTTAGGAATTAATTAAAAAGTTTTGAATGGAACCAAATCCATCTCTAAACTACCCGTACTGTATTTTCTTGTCTCATAACTCATAAACTCTCCATCCCAAACTTCTCTTATAAAAATCGGATCGCCAAAATCAACAGTACATTCTCCAAGAAAATCAGATTTTTCACGAGTAACTATTTCGAATGCCTCACTTTTACTATTTTCTTGAGTTGCTCCAAATTTTAACCCTATTTTCACTTTCTTGCCAAAACCTATATCAAAACCAAAGTTGGTTGCCAACTTAGAACTAACCGTGAAAGATTCGGTAATGTCTTGTGATAGGTCAAACTCTTCAAATATAAATTTCCATGAAGTTCCGTAAACCGATAAATCCCATTCAGTAAACTCTAGATTATCCGGATAAAAAGTTTTTGGAGTTATTGACGTGATGTAATAATATCTAGAACCAAGAATATCTATTCTGTAGTCATAATTTATAGTAAATAAATCACTTCCTCTTGCCGTAAAAACTTTCCTTAGGGTTTCACCTGTACCATTCTGAGCTGACCTAACCGCTGTTAAATGAAATTCAAATATTCCATCCGTCCATCCCGGAATTCTATTTCTACCACCCTCCACAATAGACGAGTCGTCTGATGCATCTGAGATTTGTATAAGTCCGTCAGCATTAAGAAAGCGCATAGAATAAATAAATTCAGAATAAGAATTATCGAATGGACCTCTTTCATCTTCCTCATCTATTCCGTAATATATAAAGTCTCTTTGCCATTTACGAGCATTATTAAATTCTCTATAGCGAGATGCAACAGAACTTGTTCTACCTAAAAGATCCATTAAAGGTATTCTTCCATTAAAGGATTGACTTTTATTGAAGGATTGTTTACTATTAGGTCTGTTGAAATCATTTGAACCATTAAATATTTCATCAGAAAATTCAAAGTTAATACCTGATCCCGCTTTTAATTGGGTGTTATTGGTGATCGTTACTCTTTCATTCTCTTTAAGAACCAAAATAGGAAAGCCAGGGATTAATTCATTTGATATTGATTCATAATCACCACGTGCATCATATACTAAGTAACTATCTGTATTCTTACTAATATATGTTACCATAGGTACTTCATTATTACTATTCCAAGTTTCACAAGAAAAACCACTAGGTAATTCAGGAATATAAATATTTAATAATCTTAATTCTTGATCAATGGCATCTATCAGTAAAGGATTACTGGCATACTTAGTTATTAGTTGATAAAAGCTAAGACCATCTTTTGTAACGATCTTATCTTTAACTAATAAATAGAGTATGTCATAATCGTTGTCAAACATTTTCATGCCTTCATCTTTAAGAAAAGTTCTAAGTGCTGGCTCTTCACTTACGGCAATCGCTAAGGATTTGGCAAATTCCTGATACAACTGTTTCTTTTCATGAGAACTATGCTGCTCTGATTGTTCAATACTTATCTCATCCTCAACTATGGCATCTTGTTGGCAAGAATAAAGGATGAGGCAAATTGCCATGATTAAATAAATATTTCTATTTTTCATAATGTATATATATTGGATTTTAAGAGTTATTTTTTTAATGAAGTGATTTGCTCTTTTTGATTTAAGTAAAAAAAGAGCAAATCACTCCAATGACAGTTGTTATATGTTTAATCCACAACCGTAAAACCATTCTTAGCAATACCTTGAACAGCATTTTCAAGTCTGATCGTGTGTACGTGCTTCAAATCGGCTATAGAAAGTACTTTTATATCGGTACGGTTTGGAGCCAATACGTAAAGGTACTTATCAGAACAGACCAATACAGGACTCTCTTGCTCTTGTTTCCGCAGCTTGGCAATTTCTGGGTTCATGAATTTCGCGCTGGTGATCGGAGAATCAGGGATGTTAGCCATCTCTACCACTCGTTCAGTAATCAGGTTGCTTGTGTTTGCATCATACACCCTGATTCTGTTATCATTTGTATGCAGCAAATAATATTCCCCGTTGAAGCTAAACATGTCATTTTCTACATTACCTCCTTCGTATAAAAGGGACATGCTTTTCTGCTCTGGATCTATGGTGTAAACACCAAGATTTCTTGCTCTACCATAAAATAGCTGACTTTTGGCATGACTTTTCAAGGTACCTATCCAATAGCCACTTTCAGCACGAAGACTATCACCAATATTAGATATGAGATCAATATTATCCTGCTCATCTACGATAACGATGCCATCTGTTGAACCAAAGGCTCCGTAACTACCGTTGTTGGCACTCCCATGAATCCCTTTTACTTCAACTCCTTGATTGTCGTCAATCACTGCACCTTCACTTGTTACGTATTTAACCATCTGGGGTCCCCAGTCATATCCAGTTGGAGGAGTATCACTTTGAAAAGTTACGGCAAATTTACCGCTGTTTAATCTAATCCCTACACCATGATGTCCCTTTGTATTTTCTAACTGCATGGTTTTTGGTGTATAGGCTGGTAATGCCAGTTCTTCTTCCTCCACATAGGTAATAGATCCATCTCCGTCGTTAAAGATTACTATATTACCATTTACACCTGTATAATGTACAGGAACAGAGGTTTGCAGGATAACATCTAGCCAGCGTACCTGATTTTGATGGCCGTGATCTGTATGGTTGATCACCCCTGTGTCAAAAAAAGTAACTTCATTCGCACCAGAATTAACTACTGTCAGGTATCTACCTGAGTTGCTACTATAGTGACGCGAGCCTTGAGGCATGCCTGTGTCCACAGAACCGATTATTTCCTCTCTTGAAGCTTGCATCACTTCAATTTTATTTTCCTGAATTAAGGAAAGCCTTACCCATTCATCCTCCAGGTCTGCAAAAGTAATTGGTTCTTCTGCGGTACCTCCATCTGGATTGGGAATGTTTGCGTCATCATCATTACCGCAAGCAGCAAATAATAGAATTGACATTGCTAATCCTGCAAATTTAAAAATTGTTGTTTTCATGTGTTTAAAATTTAAATTAGTTAATAGGTAATTTGTTTACGGTTATATTTCCATTAGTGTCTTCTGCCCAAATACAAAACTTATTTCCTGATAGATTTGAATAGAAATCAGTATCATTTTCAAGTAAAGTACCAAGGTCTAACTGTTTTATATCCGGAAGTGGCTGGCCTTCATTAGGTCTGAATTGATGTGGCCAGTTAGATCTACCCCAAATCCACTCTTTAACAATAGTACCTTCTTGAGCTTGATTGTTTGAATTTGGTTGCTCTATATAAATCCATAAAAAAGTTATATCAGAGGATGCAGAATGCGATAGGTTTCTTATGATCTTTCCTGAGATTTTTTTTCCTGGAATATCAATACTGGATATATCAATTTGAGGAGCATACGATCTGTTGATATATAATGTTGTATGGTATGTAGAATTATCTTGATACCGTGTTTGATTTCCAGCTATATCTGTCGCCTGTATAGAAAAATGATAGGGCCCGGCAAGAATCAGATCATCAGAGTCGATCTGGGTATTGCGTTCATCAAGATAAATATTCTTTTGATCTTCAGAGCTTCTTATAAATCGTTTTGCATTCTGAATGTCTTCATTTCCAATGAGTTCGAAATAACTAAACAATTTAAATCTTGAATTTTTAGGTGTCATAGATTTTCCATGTGTATGGCCATCAAAACCACTATGAGATTCTATTTTAATTTCCTGTATACCATTGTCATCTTCGACAGTAAAAGCTAGCGGAATTTCTGTATCATCAACAGTTGTTCTCATAAAGTGATCAGGTTGGATTACCGAGAGATTATCATTAGCCCTGATCTTAGGCGCAGATAGATCTGTATCTCCTGTATCATCGTCTCCTAAACAAGAGATCAGTAGCAAACAGCTTGACATCCATAATAATTTGTGTAATTTCATAGGTTTCAATTTTTGATTTGACTTCGGTTTGAAATGAGAATTTTCATATTAATTTTCATTTTTATATTAGATTAAAATTTAATAGGTATTTGGACTGAAAACATAAAATTTCTGCCGGGTTCTGGTAGATTTATTAATCGATACCTGCTGATATGATTAAAGTATTGAACATCAAAAACGTTATTAACACTTAGCTTACATCGTATAGATTGTGACATTAGGTTTATTGTTAACCCTAAACCCAAATCGATAATAAAACTATCAGGGGTACTACTTTCGTTTCTATCTATTTGATCCTGCTCAAAATTGTATCTCCCTGAAACGAATAGGTATTCTTCATCAAATGTTTTTGATGTATTCAAAAAACGGTTAAACTCAAGGCTTGTGAGTATAGAAGGTGCAGGAGTTAGTGGTAACGGTAACCTGGTATCCCTATTGATATTCTGTACAAAATCTATGGCCACATCTGTTTTAAGGTGGAAGGGGAATTGATGACTGACAGCAATCTCGAAACCATTGAATATGGCATCATTTTGTTGATACTGCCACATTGTACCACCAGAGGCCAGAAAAGAAAAATTACCTGTTGGTGCTAAATAAATATACTCTTGATAGAGTGCATAAAAAGCAGATAGTTCGAGATACGTATTTTCTGATTGATGTAGATATGTAAAGTCTACCTGATATCCTTTCTCTACCTGTAGATCTTGATCTCCTATCTCGTGCCTAAAATTACCATGATGTACCCCATTACTGGATAATTCTATAGCTGTTGGGAATCGGAAACTATTTCCCAAATTTAGTTTTAGGTGGTTTTGTTTGTCAACTTTATACACAACTCCAGTTGCACCACTTACATTGCCAAAATTTCTATCGAATGCGGGTGTTCGCTCCATAAGTTCGCCAGTAGGCTGCAATGTTTCTCTATCATATACCGGTTGCAAATGTTGTTGAATATCGTGTAATCCCAGATCATATCTTAATCCACCGTTAATTGTCCATTTCTTATCAATTTGAAATAATTGATAATGATAAAATCCCAATTGAAAACTATCAAAAACAGGAAGTAAATATTCGAATCCATCTTTTTTATTGTGCATATACTGAGATTGCGAACCAAATACAATATGATGATAGGCATTAGGGTTGATCTCATACTTTATGTTGGCCGAATACGTATCTAAATACAAACCTAAAGCCAGATTAGATGACACTTGGTCTGCAGCTATACCGTGTGCACCGGGAAAGGATAATTCTTCACGAATATTATGTTGATAGCCAAGATTGATTTCTAATTTTTGAGAACCAAAATTAAAAGTGGTAGTATTGGTGACCATATGGTGTTGATTTTCCTGACGAGGGAAATCTATATTCCTAAAATCTCCATTATGTTGAAGATTATAAGCTCTTGGTAGACCTATAGCTCCGGTAAAAATTCCTGCTTTTTGATTAAAACTTGTGAACTTCAGGCTAGTTCTAAAATTTTCTGACTCATACCCCAACGAAGCACTAAAATGAAATTCATTTCCTGCTGTATTCTTTAGCCTATTATCAAAAATTGGTAAATTGAATCCTGCATATGTAAATTGATCTGTAGGTACTGTGTAATCGCCATAATTCTGGTGAGTAATTCTCGTCCCATAAAACCATTTATTTTTTCTTCCTTTCCATTCAAAGGAATTTGAAATCGCTCTGTTATTCGTTTGATATACCGTATTCAAACTTATCAAATTACCACTTTCGGGTAACGGCTGATTATCCTTAATATTGATCACTCCACCTATCCCATCAGAGCCAAAAAGCAAAGATGCAGGGCCCTTGATAATCTCTACGTTTTCTACATCAAAAGGATCGATTTCCAGACCATGATCTGCGCCCCATTGCTGCCCTTCTTGTTTAATGCCACGATTATTAACAAGGATGCGATTAAAACCCATACCTCTAATCATTGGTTTCGCAATACCAACTCCCAAATTCATTGTATTGAGACCGGGTAATGCCTCTAGAGCTCCCGCAAAGGTTGATAAGTTACTTTTTGAAAGAAAATCTTTATTTACGGTGATTACTGATTGAGAGCTATTAATTACATTTTGATAACCAAGAGGTTGCATTAAGACAACCTCTTCGAGGTCTGTAATTTTTTCGTTGAGTATAATATTTAAGGAAGATATGTGGTCTTGATTTACCATGGTTATTTCTTTACTCAAAAAGGCTATATGATTCACTTCTAAATATGAAAGCGTGTCTTTTTTCGTTAAAGAAATGCTGTAGTATCCCTTACTATTAGAGATAGTATTCTTTTTTATGGGGTGCAGGGTAATCGTGGCAGCTTCAATCGGCTCACCATTTCGATTCATGATATAACCTGAGATACTCTGGGATTGCATATTAAAATCACAGCTAAATATTGCTATGATCAATATTATATGCAGAAAGTTATATAATTTAACTTTTGACATACTACCAATAATTTTGAGTGTAGTGAAGAAACAGGAGTTTCTTTAATGAAATCATTATTACATAGCCGGCAAATCGCTAAACGCTATCAAAGACCACAGTGTGATAATTTACTATGGTGTTCACGCGATTAGCATACCCTAAAGAGGACACACTCAAAATCTTACTTTAAATATTAAGGCATATGAAAAGAAGATCACAGAATACACGAATATCATCTTTCATTAGCAAAAGAAATACTTTAGAAACTAAACCTATTAGAGCTTATTTCTCGTAAGAAAATTAAGAGTCCAGATATTAAACCAGAGGTGGTGGCTTATTGAAAACGTAATCGAAAAGTGTAGATTTTTTGAAAACGAAACCATAGTACTGGGAGTTTTCTATGACTTCCGGAAAAAATATTGAAGATACTGCATATTCCTGGTCAGATTCATGAGGAGATAACGAATTGTTCTTTTCATTCTGATAAATGAACTCACAATATTCGCAATGTTCTAAGTCTTCTCCTAATAAATGTGTAAACGTATGAAGATTTACTACTCGAAGTAATGTAAATATTACAAGTAGAAAAAAAGTTATGCAAAAAGTCCTTCTGGATCTCTTCATGCTGACGAAAATATCAAAATGCCCTTAATCGCACTTGTTAATTAACAATTATTTTGGTTTTCAAATACTGCGATCAAGTACCAGATCATAAAGATGAAAAATTGATTTGTGAATATCAGTTTTAGGTAATAAGGATACTTTTGGCGTCATTGCGAATTTAATCCGGAATCTCATTACATCCATAAATAGCGAATTAGCTTGAGAACCTGAAACAAGTTCAGGTTGACGATCATATTTGTGATTAATTACAGACTTACAATAATTGATTTAATGAAAATAGTAGTAGACACTAAACTTTATCATAATTTTTCAATAGAGCACAATAAAAATGTTTTTGAGCTCAACGGTACTTTAACCAATTCTTTAATTTTATATGGTAATCCCCAGAGAATGACCATTAAATCAATAGATCATTAAAAAAACTAAGAGTGGCAAGTCGGTTTAGGGTATCCGGAACTTCCAAATCGTGCCTTTGGGGATTTTATTTAATTAAATTGTAATTTCATATTAATCTATAGCCGCTATCACTATACCAACCTTTATTGATCAAAGGAAACATTCATTTTAGTGGATTACTTAATTAATAAATCCCGGTAGCCTTAAAAATATCGTTCTATTTATGTAGCCATCTACAAATTTGTTTGAGTATCCTCAGCTATATTTTGATTTAATGATGATGAACAGAATGATTCTCAGCTTTCTCTTCTTCCGATTGATTCATTTTCATGTTTCGACTATATTGACAACAAGATGGTAAGCTTTTATATGCTTCTGTATCACCTGCCAACTTCTCGGTGTCATAACCCGATGCCGCTATGGCTTTGTGAATATTCATCTCGTTAGTTTTGGTATCGTCAAAAGATACCTCTATTTTTTTATGATCTACACTCCAATTTGCGCTTACAACACCTTCTACACTATTAGCCGCTTTTTCTATGGTATTTTTACACATTTCACAATTGCCCCTTACCCCAAAGTTTATATTCGTCATAGCCATTGCTTGAGTTTCTTGAATTTTCTCTCTGCTACCGCTTTTAGACTGATGTTTTTCTTTTTTCGTATTCATCATTGATCTTTTACCCTGTAGCTGTGCGGCAGCGTCCACAGTAAAAGTACCGTTGGTTACAATTTCATCACCAGCAGTCAAACCTTCTAGAATTTCATAACTATCTCCAATTTTATTACCCAGAATCACTTCTTTCATTTCAAAAACAGGAGTGTCAGAATTTACTTTTACATACACTACCGAACGTTTCCCGGTCCAAAGTATAGCAGATGATGGTATACGTAGTACTGCTTCTTCTCTTACATTAACACCCTTTATTGTCCCTTCTACGAACATACCTGGCTTTAATTCATCATTTTGGTTATTTAAAACTACTCGTAATGTTACGATTCGTGTTCTTGTATTCATAACAGGATCAATAAAAGCTACTTTTCCTTTAAACTTTTGGTTAGGATGGGCATTAGTTGCTATGACAATCTCTTGTCCTTTTTTAACCAGATCAATTTGTTGTTCATAAACATCAAAATTTCCCCAAACCGTTGCTAAATTAGTAATCTTTAATAACGGTTGTCCTTGCTGAACAGAGGCTCCTTCTTCTACTAATTTTTCTGACACCGTCCCTGAAACTGTTGCATATACAGGGAAGTTTTCTCTTACTTTACCAGAAGTTTCTATTTGATTGATCTGGCTTTCAGACAGCTTCCACAACTTTAATTTATTACGTACTGCTTTATACAGATTGGGTTGTGACTCTTTTAATGATGAGGCTGTAATTAATTCTTGTTGTGCAGCAAAAAGTTCGGGAGAATAGATGGTTGCCAATAATTGGCCGTTTCGTACCTCTTCTCCGGTAAAACTAACATAAAGCCGTTCGATTCTTCCTGAAAAATAACTCACCTGAATCGCATTAGCTTCTTCATTTTCTACAATCTTACCCGATAATTTTACTGCGTTGCCATCAATAGCACTACTGCCTACCATGGATGTCTGTATATTTGCCAAGGCCATCGCATTCTCTGTTAATTTAAATTGATCCGATGATAATCCTTCTTCTTCCACTTCGGCAGGAATCAAATCCATTCCACAGATTGGACAATCTCCTGGTTTAGGTTGTATAATTTGAGGATGCATTGAACATGTCCACATTTGATCAGTTTTAACTTCTTTATCATGATGATGTATATTTTCTTCTTCTGACAAGCTACCAAATAGTAAACTACCCAACAAAACCCCAAGTGCCAGAATACCTATATAAACTAAAATCTTATTATTTCTCATTTTTCAATTCCTTTTTTCTGTGCCGCTATAATATCTTCTGCCAGTTTTTTTACTTCAGGATTTTGAATATCTGCACGCTCGCTGGTTAAGATTGCAATAGAGTGGTGTGGTATCATGGCTTCCATCCATAGTAAATCACCTACAATTGGAGCTTGAGTTCGTACTAATCCTAATGAGGTTACAAACAATACGAAACATTCGGTAAGGATGACGATATTTTTCTTCTTATTTTTATACATATTGAGCATAAACAACAACATGATTACTGCCATAGTGGCTATTCCCATACAAGTCATGTAAAATCGTGTCAAACTAAAATACACATGATCTATTGCATACGTATTTAGATACATAGTAACATACATGGTAACAAAAGAAGCACCTAACATGAGAAAAAAATTGGTATACTTGTTCTTATTTGAATTTTCCATAATTCTTTAATTTTAAAAAGATAACATCAAAATTGCCATTCCTATCATGATAGCATTCTCTATAAATGTAGCTTCGGTCATCGGTAACTTTAAAGCAGTACCCAAACAAGCACAACGAATGGATTTTTTATCTAAAAGTGTCTTTGTAACGCCCACCGTAGTTATACTTAACACTATTAAAGTGATGATTAGCGCAATTTGAATTTCAAAACGCATTAAAAACATGATTCCCAACGCAGTTTCAATGAAAGGGTATATCCATCCATAAATCGGTAACTGTTTTGCTAATGGATCGTACATTCTAAATGATTCGGGAAAGCCATTTAAATCTAACATTTTAAAGAAACTGAATACGATAAAAAATAAGCCCATAAAATCGAGCATAAACTCGCTCCAGCTCCAATTTTTATAATGCAATAAAACACTGGCAACGCTTATTCCGAAAATGATTAATAAAAGGGGTAGTAATTGCTGTAATTTACTTTTTTCCTCTTCAAGAGGAGCCATCGAAGTTTTATTAGAAGTAAAGATGTTTTTACTATTCTTTTCCGTTAATATATATTTTTCTGGTAAGGCCTTTTGTAATACATCTGTTCTGATATGCTCATTCATCGTTACCTCTGCTTCACCTTTGTCAAGGTAAACAGCCACATCGGTCACATGTTCGTGTGCTCGAAGATGCTTTTCTACTGCAGCTCTGCATCCATTACACGTCATGCCTTCTATTGTATATATATGTTTCATCTTAATTGGTTAAATAATTAATGATTATGGTTTCTGTATAAAAGTTCAAAACCGATTCAATTTGATTGATTTCGAACTTTAACTGTAGTTCTTGTATATCTAATACATCATTAAAATCTATGACACCCGTTTCATAGCTTTTTATTAAAATTTCTTCAGCATCTTTAGCTTGTTTTAGATTTTTGGCTTGAGTATTGTAACTTATTCGAGCAGCGATCCTCTTATGGTTAGCTTTATCCAAAGCTGTTTCTAAAATGTTTTGTCGCTCTTGCTTTTGATAGGCAACCTCTTGTAACCTTAGATTATTTTGCGTCGTTTGTGATTTATTTTTCTTGTTGAAAACTGGAATCGAAAGGGATACCATAGGCATGATGACGTCCTTACCGTTATCACTGAAATTCATATCAGGTCGTTCATTAACCGCAATGTAATCCAACCCAAAACCAATCATAGGTTTTTTATCTTTTTGATTTAACAATTCTGACTGCTCAACTGACTGAAATAACCTATCGTATTTAATCAATTCTGGATGTAAAACTAAATTCTCTGTATTAGGTAAACTATTTTCTGCAGGAATGATTAGTTTGTCGATAACTATGACCTTAGTCGGTTTGTTTCGGTTTAAAAGTTTATTGAATTTCGTTTGTTCAGCTTCATAGAATTGAGTCAACACCTGTCTGGATTGCTCCAATTCATTTTGTCTTATTTGTAATCGCAATATATCAACCGCAGAAGCTTTACCTGTCTCGACATAGGTTAAAGCTAAAGTTTCGTAGGTCTCAAGTAAGGCTATATTTTTAGCTAAGACCTGTTGTTTTGCTTTGAGTGCATAAAGATCATAATAGGATTGAGATACAGCGGCAGCCAGTTTTCGTTTAGCTATTGCAATATCCTCATATTTAGCATCGGCCAGAGCGTTTACATAATTCTCTCTAGCGGTGATTGAGCCAAACCAGGGTATCATTTGTTTTGCAGAAATTTTAAACTGCTGTGCTCCTGTTCTTGTTTCGGGTTCACTAATAAAATACCCAATACCCAACTCTGTATTGGGCAAGGTATTGACCTCATTTACTTTTTCTGAAGCAATTTTGTACTGCAATTCAAACTTTTGAATTTCGGGACTATTTCTTAGGGCTTCATTGATAAATACATCTAACTGCTGCGCATTCCCTATAAAAGAAAAGAGCAAAGAATAAAGAACAAAGACTATTTTTATGTTGAAGTTTAACGTATTCATTGTACCATTCTTTTTAGTTGAGCTTCTGCTTTCCAGCTGTATAATACGGGAACCACAAGTAATGTAATCAGGGCAATAAGCATTCCGCCAAAACTTGGAATTGCCATAGGAATCATAATATCACTTCCTCTTCCTGTAGATGTTAATACAGGTAACAATGCTAAAATGGTTGTTGCCGTTGTCATTAAGCATGGTCTAATACGTTTTACTCCGGCTTCTACTACAGATGCTCTTATCTCCTGATTATTTGAAGGTTTATTTCTATTGAAAGTTTGAGTTAAATACGTTGCCATTACTACACCATCATCGGTTGCAATACCAAACAATGCAATAAAACCAACCCAAACAGCAACACTTAAATTGATGGTTTGTATTTGGAATACCTCTCTTATATTTTCTCCAAAGAAGTTAAAGTTTAAAAACCAATCCTGACCATATAACCATATCATGATAAAGCCTCCAGCAAAGGCTACCGCTATTCCTGTAAATACCATTAACGAAGTTGCTACAGAACGGAATTGAAAATATAGAATCACGAAAATAATCAGTAATGCCAAAGGTACTACAACAGATAATGTTTTTTCTGCTCTCACCTGGTTTTCATAGGTCCCCGTAAACTGATAACTTATGCCATTGGGTACAACCAACTCCCCTAAATCGATCTTTTGTTGAATCAGGTTCTGAGCATTTTCTACTACATCTACTTCTGCATAGCTGTCTTGTTTATCAAATAATACATAACCCACCAAAAAGGTGTCTTCACTTTTAATGGTTTGCGGACCTTGTTCATATCTAATGATTGCCAATTCACTTAAGGGAACCGGATTTCCTGTTGCTGTTGGCACATAAATCTGTTTAAGATCTGTTGGATTTGCACGCAATTCTCTTGGGTATCTTACTCTTATACCATACCGCTCTCTTCCTTCTACGGTTTGAGTAAGTACCATACCACCGACGGCGACTTTTAAGACATTTTGAACATCATCTATGGAGATTCCGTAACGAGCAATTTTATCTCTATTGATATCGATGAGCATATACGGCTTACCTATAATTCTATCAGCAAAGACGGCTTCAACCCTAACACCCTCGGCTTGTTTTACAATCCCTTCTAACTGAACCCCAAAGGCTTCAATTGTATTTAGGTCCGGTCCCTTTACTTTTATTCCCATCGGAGCTCGCATTCCTGTTTGCAACATCACTAAACGTGTTTCAATAGGTTGTAGCTTTGGTGCAGAAGTGATCCCTGGTAGTTTGCTTACTTTTATGATTTCATTCCAAATGTCGTCTGGTGATTCAACTTCAGGTCTCCAGTTGCGATAATATTCACCATCTTCGTCTTCGATTAACTGAGATCTTTCGACATTTAATAAAGTTGAACGAACACTTGCTTTGTTCTCGGCTGCGCTCGAACTGACTCTGCTATTTTTGTTATAAATCAATCGACCATCTTTCAATTCGAATAAACCATCCTCATTGACTTTATAGCGTTGGCGTACTCCCTCTTCATTCAACATATATTCTGGCTTGTACTGAATAATATTTTCATACATGGAAAGAGGTGCCGGATCTAGGGCTGATTCTGTCCTCCCGGCCTTGCCAACAACTGTTTCAATTTCCGGAATACTGGCTACCGCCATATCCAATTGCTGTAAAATTCTTTTATTTTCTTCTACACCCGCATGAGGCATTGATGTAGGCATCAGCAGAAAAGAACCTTCATTTAACGATGGCATAAATTCTTTAACCGTATTTTTCATAATGAACAATCCAGCAATAACCAGTGCCGCGGGGACTGATAGAAACAATAATTTATTCACTAAAGCCCACTCTAATATTCGTGTATAATACCTCCTGAAAAGTGTAAATATTCCCAATACCCCAAAACAAATAATGCTCACAAAAATTAGGTTCAAAAAGATATTCTTATCAAGACCTAAAGGTCTCCAATATGTTGCCAGCAAAAAGATAATAGTACAAACTGAAATACCAATATTGAGATATTCGGCTTGTTTTATAGAGATTTTCTTCTGCAGTCTTAATATAGATGAAACTCCAAATGCGACCAAAATAATGCCTAAGTCATATCCAAATACCATAGCGACAATCCCAAATACGATTAACACAACACTAGTTAGATAACCTAATGTTCCTTTAACATTCTTGTTTCTAAATAAAAACGCAGCAAAAGGTGGAATTAAAAATAAAGCTACAATAATAGAAGCAGTTAGGGCAAAAGTTTTGGTAAATGCTAATGGTCTAAATAATTTTCCCTCGGCACCTATCATTGTAAATACCGGGATGAAACTAATAATTGTTGTCATAACCGCCGTTACTATAGCTCCGGAAACCTCTATGGTTGCATTATAAACAATTGTATTAGTAGATAATTTGCCATCACTTTCATCCAAATGTCTTATGATATTTTCAGAAAGAATAACACCAACATCAACCATGGTACCTATTGCAATAGCAATACCTGACAAAGCTACGATGTTAGCATCTACACCAAATAGTTTCATCGCTATAAAAACCATCAAAACTGCTATGGGCAATAAACCAGAGATAAGTAACGAAGCTCGCAAATTAAAAACCATAATGATGATCACTAATATAGTGATCAATATTTCTAATGTTAAAGCTTCATTAAGTGTTCCCAGAGTTTCTTTAATCAATTCTGTCCTGTCATAAAAAGGAACTATGGTAAGTTTAGAAATCCTACCATCGACTAACTGCTTTGTAGGTAGACCAGCGCTTAATTCATTGATTTTATCCATAACATTATTAATAACTTCTAATGGATTTGCACCATATCGAGCTACCACTACACCTCCCACCACTTCGGCGCCTTCTTTATCCAAAATACCACGACGTGTAGCAGGTCCTAATGAAACCTTAGCAATATCTTTGATGGTTATTGTGGTATAATCTTCAAAAGCGACTACAGCGTTCTCGATATCTTCAATGGTTTTAATGTATCCTAAGCCACGTACAAAATACTCTGCTCGATTAATTTCTATAGTCTGAGCACCAATATCTTTATTGCTTTCTTTTACTGATTTTACAATATCTTGCAATTCAACATTATATTGTCTCATCAATTCGGGATTCACATCTACTTGATATTCTTGCACATAACCCCCAACAGACGCCACTTCAGAAACACCTCCTGCAGAAGATAAGGCGTATTTGACATAGTAATCCTGGATACTTCTTAATTCTTGTAAATCCCATCCTCCTGTAATATTTCCATTTTCATCACGGCCTTCTAAAGTATACCAAAATATTTGACCTAATCCGGTTGCGTCTGGTCCCAGAGCAGGGTTCACACCTTCAGGTAATAAACCACTTGGTAAGGAGTTCAGTTTTTCGAGAATACGACTTCTACTCCAGTAAAATTCTATGTCTTCTTCAAAAATTATATAGATACTAGAAAAACCAAACATGGAAGAACTTCGTATAGTTTTTACACCAGGAATACCTAATAACGAAGTCGTTAAAGGATATGTAATCTGATCTTCGACATCTTGTGGAGAACGACCGTCCCATTTGGTGAAAACAATCTGTTGATTTTCGCCAATGTCTGGTATGGCATCAACCGGAACCGGATCATTAGGCAAGAAACCCAGATTCCAGTTAAAGGGTGCATTACTAATTCCCCACCCTATAACTAAGAGGAGAAATAATACTGCTACAAGTTTGTTTTCTATGAGAAATTTTATGCTCTTATTTAGCATGGCTTCTGATTATTAAACAGTTCGACTATGGCATTTTAAAAATGCTTATATCCTGCTCTTATTAGAGACGGGCATTATAGTATCCTTATGAAATCTTCATAGGATAGATGATCAACTGTTTACAAATCAGATTAAATAGGATTCATCAAGCTTGTATATCTGCCTGACGATAAGTGGTGGTGGATACTCTAAGAATCCGGCTTCTTTTTGTATTGATACCTCAAAAAGGTGTAGATAAGTATATATAAATATAGTCGCTAATAGCTGTCGGTCTATCGATACGTCATCGTATGAAATTTTTAATTCATCCTGACCTTCAATAACCAATTGCTCATCACTACAGCAATTCTTTTTTATGATAGCGCAATCTGAAAGGGTTTGTTTTTTTTGCATTTCCATACCACACCCCTTCGCTTTATGGAAAATAGCAGTATCAACCAAAGTATCCCCACAATAATGCATACCCAAAGTAAATGACATTGTAGACAATAAAACTACAACAGCCATTACCATAGATATTAATTTGTGAACTACTTTTTTCATATCAAGGCAAATTTACGAAAATTTAACAAATGCTGTTTTCGTTTAACAGAAGTTTAGAACGAAATGGTTTGGTCGAATTATTTTGGCATGTTATTCTTTAAGTACTTTATGAAATAAATCAGCCAATCTTATCTCTATATACTTAACCACATGTTCTTCTGATTTTTCATTTTGATACATCGAGAAAACTTTAGAAGCATTACGCCTTTTAAGCATACCTATATTCTCTTTAGGATTTTCAATATCTTCAGGTTTGAGGTTCCACTTTATGAGTGATTGTAAAAGCTCTTTATGAGATTCATATCTTTTTTCAAGTACTTTTTGTCGTTTAAGATCTTCTGGGTCTTTCTCGTCTGCACTATTAATTTTACCGCTTAAGACAGTATACTCATCTCGTATTTGGCGATCAATCTCTTTGGCTTCACTAACCAACCTGAGATAGGCTTCGTGCATCTTTTTATTATAAAACTCTGCAAAATCAAAATATTGATCCATCGCTTTAAGATAATTTATGGCTATCTCTTTATATATTCTTTTATCTTTCTCTTCGGTTTCTTTTAGTTGTTCTCCCAGTTCACTTAGTTTTCCTTTTTGATCTTTGATAATATGGGCAAAACCTTCTTTTTCGGGCAATATCAACAACTTAGGTGTAATCTCTTTTGGTAAACCCTCGTAGCGATACTTTCTGTATTGAATCTTTATCGAATCGTTCTCTTCTTTTGGTTTTTTGGGTTTCTTTTTAAAATTAAGCTTAGGTTTCTTCAATCCGAAAGCATAGTTATAGCCAAAAGTGGCTGTAAATTCACTCAAATTGCCATTATTCCCTCCATTTCTAAATAATTGTATTGCATTGAGGCTAAAGTTATGTTGCTCTTTTAAAGTATAGGTTATTGCCCCTCGAAGGTTGGTAACATTTGTTTGTGACGTTTTACTATTTGAGCTATTATATCCTACAGAAAGTCTTGTATTCAGAGTTTTTTCAAAATATCGCTTACCTACACTTACTGTAGGGCCCCAGGTAGTAGATTCTTCTCTTCCTATAGTATTATATGTTCCATTAACAGAAGTACTGATATTCAGATTCCTCTCAGAAAAATCGATGGTATGTCCTATATTCATATTATGAAACGTAGAAGCATCTCCAAGCCGTACTACACCACCCTGTTCGTTAGCCACATCGTTCAAAGAATAATTGGTAGTAAGATTTTGGCGTGAGTTCTTTTTATTTGAAAGCACATAACTAACTGTTACTGTAGCAGTTTGCGATAATTGTCTATAATCCAAATTTTCTATTTGCTCATCTAACAGATCACCATCATTAATATCATCAAATTGATTGGGCTTGATATTGGTGAATGTGCTAAAATTTGAGTACGATCCAGCTATATTTAGTCTTTTTGACACGGTTAATGTTGCATTTAACGAACCCACGGTACGATTGGTGTTATTGGCCTTAAGATTATCCAAATCGTCTCTTTGATATCCTATATTAACGGCTAATGATAGTTTATCGTTAAAAAAAGTGTTAGACGCATCCAGGGTAATATTTTCAAAATCATTGTTGAAAAAATAAGCTCCCAACGTTTCATAACCGGGATCTATACGTTCATATCCAACCCCCAGATTAACTCTCCCCACAGTATAGCCCAAACGCGTGCGAATAGCAGTATAATATTCTGTGGATGTCCGAGTATTAAAAATGAGAGCAATTGGTGATATCTCAGAGTTTTCAATCTTCTCTGCCCTGATATCTTTGGTAATCGCTGTAGTAGCATATTCTGCCTGTACATTAAAGTACGGACCTAACTTAGCTTCTCCTTCAAGACTTATTACCAAATTCTCTTGGGGTAATACACCTTTTGTCTCTGGGATAGAATCTAGAGAATTGATATCATCCTTGGCATAAAAGCCTATAAACCCTACCTTGTATTTATCTTTTTGATAACTGGTTTTGATTCCATATCCCATGCGATTAAACGCTGGTACGGTTCTCGCATCTTCATTATCTTCTGTAGCTTTTAATAATCGACCAGACATAGCACTTATTTTTAAGGGCCCCGAAGGGGCTAGATCTACTCCTGCTCCCGTAAACTGATGCCCGCTAAGTGTATAGGGTGAAAAGGTCATGTTCACATTCCCAATATGCCCCGTGATCCACTTGTATTTGGGATGCAAGCTTAATCGATTAAAATTGAACGGTAACTGATATCCCAGATTCTCGCCCTGATTCGAAAAGCTATATGAAATGGGCACTGCAAAACCATATACACTTACGTTAAGAACACCCTGTAAGAAATAGGTATAGGGTTCTCTACTATTATTGATGTTCGAATCATAGTACACCCCACTTGCCGAAAGCTGCCCGCTTATTTTTAGTGGCTTACTTTTGGTAATCGCATCATAATCCAGCGATTGCGCTTGGGCAATACTAGAGATAAGCATGAGTATGTATACTAGCTTTTGCAAAGGGTTATGGGTTTGGATTTTTTTTATTCTTTAAGAGGTAGAATCTATCTTTGGAATATTTAATTTACTAGTTTCATCATTTTCAAGGTCTCAACCTTTACTCTAAGCTATCGAATTTGCCTTCCATAACACCTATTTTAATTCCATGTTCATCTTCCCAAGGACAATTATACTCTAAATTAAAATAATTATAATCCAGAAAACTCAAATCGAACCAGATCATTTCTAAATCAACTTTTTGATAAGCATCCTCCTTATTAAAAATTTGAAAATGAAACTTATTTGCGTCAATCTCATTATCGAATTGCCTCTCATTTACTATACTATAACTAGTATTCGATATAGATGATTCATAATGATCCCAAATAACTTCTTTTAACCAGACTTCGTTTTCCTTATTAAAAGAAAGAAGATAATTAATCATAATAGTTATATGTTTAATTTCCTGCTCCGATTCCATGCTAATTAGATTCATAGCTAAAATTTTAACTTTAGAATCAAAAAGGGGAATGTTTAAGTTTAGTTCAAATGAAGAAAATTCTGGAAACTCTTCATTATAAATAAATCTTCCCTCTTTTATTATCTGACTTCTTTTCATGCCATTTTAAATTTATTGAAAAATTGGGCTATCAAATAAATCTTCACCTTGAAGCTCTCGTTTAATAACAGCTGCTCCTCCTGAATGAGGATAACCACCAAAACCACCTGTAGTATTGTGAATACTTGAAGGTATAGGAAACATTGTTTTACCATCTTGATGATGATGCCAAGTATGATCGACTCCATTTATTCTAATCTTACCTCCAGGCAGTGTTTCGATTTTATAGTTTGTTAAACTAAAATTTTCTCTGACCCACTTATTCGCAGCTGTCATATCTATCCCTAGTCCTGTTAAGGAATTTGATTTAAAAACAAAACCTAATCCTGGAATGAAAGGGGTAAAATCAGGAAAACCATTATTATCATATCTAACAATGATTGTTTTTCCATCTATATTTTTTTTAACTGAATAGTTTATTTTTTTTGAATACCCTTTCGGAGCTTTCAAAAATTTATATAAATTTCCAACTCTTTTTTGTAGTTCAGGGTTCAATTTTGAGATCTTGTATAATAAAGTTATGTTTAACCTTGAGTCGTGACCTACATTATATAATGTCTTCCAACTATTAATTAAATTGGGATTATTTTTTATCGCATTTATATATTCGTTGGGATTAGTTACCTTTGCAACATCACGAGAAAATTGTAGAAGTTCGGCATTGTTTAATCCTCTGGATTTTGCAACTTCTCGCAATTCTCTAAATCGTTCAAAACCTCCCTTTGCGGTTACAATCTTTTCAAAATTGCTAGTATGCGAATTGCTTAAGATATGCTTTAAATCACCAAACCAACATCCTACACCTTGTCCCTGTGCAAAACTCTGGTTGATGGTCAACATCAACAGCAGTAGGGCGATATATTTTTTTATTTTACTCCACATAATTCAAATTGTTTTTTATTCGCACAATCTTCCTGTAAGATTGTTTGTATTTCTTCTGTAGGTTACCCAAGCGTTAAAAAAGTCATCATCCAATTCATCTACACTGTTAATATTAGGGAAATCAACTTTAAAAGCGTCTACTAATCCATCTGGCACGCCTGGAATTCTTGTTAGATTTCCGCTGCTGTTGTATAGACTTCTCAAGAGGTTTAAAGTTGGCGTATTTATACCTCTGTTCGCGTTCAAATTTATTAATGCATTATCTGTTCTGTTTTTGAATGACTTTAATTCAGTACTTGGTAAACGATTAAATAATGAAGGTATTGAGGTCATTAGAGATGCCATTTGTATTTTAAATCGTAAGTCTGCCGAAATCGCATCTTCATTAAGGGCTGTAACCACAGCGCTTACACTTGAAGCTACTATATCGCTGGCCATTATTGCCTTCGCGACCCCATGACCGGCCATTCGAAATATTTTATAACCTCCACCTAAAATAGGTATTGCTACAGAAACAATATCTGCTGCCAGAAATGCACTATTCCATACCACAGTGCGCTGATTATTCTCACTCATGGCATAGGCCTGAATCATAGGAATAACCAATAGATCTCCACGATTTAACCGCTCTCCTAAAAAAGTGAAACTTCCCTTAACATGTACCATCACGAATTGATCATAATCAATTCGTTTTCCTCCAACACTTATTTGATTCGCTTGAAGATTTCCACTAAAATTTTGAAATTCTAATATATTAGCTTCTAACTGTAGTAATTGAAATCTATAATTATCATCTTTAGGACTTACGCCATTAATAGGTTTTAGAGGACCAATTGCTTTACCACTCTCTGAAGTAGTAATTTGCATACTTACCCAGACTATAAACTCATTAAATCTTTCAGCGCCCAGTTTATCTTGTATTCTACCAAAACCTATTCCTTCAATTTTTCTTAAGATATTCGCATCTTCTGGAGAAAAACTACTTAAAACTTTCATGAAACTATTATCTGTATCTTCGAGTTCATTGCTGCGATCGTCTACTCTTGTTGTATAATCACAACTTATAAAACTTTTCAAAAAAGAAAATCTGGTTTCTTGGCTGACTCGCTCCAAAGATTGAGCATTTTCATTGAGATTAACATGCCTTATGACATCATCAACGTTGTCACAGTTAACAGAGACTATTCTATTCCAAAATTCTGAATTACTTTCTTGACCTATTCTTAAATAATATAATAATTGTTCATAAAAAATTGTCAAAAATTCATTAGGTTTATCATTAAGAATTCTTTTGTTAAGATTTTCAGCAATTGTATAGCGATACCATGCACTATTATTATACAGATAGTTTTCTTCAAGCACATATATTCCAGTTTTTAACTCTTGCTCTAAAGAGTAACTCATATTTTCTAATGAAGGTAATACCCAAGAGAACCTCGCATTTGATATTGGTAAAGGGGTTGTTGGTTCTACAGAATCAGCGTATTCAAGAGGGTTATTCGGGTTTCTTATCAAAATAAGGAAATCGGCAATAGTAAATGATCTAAAAAGCTCTCGATAATCATTTTTTACAGCCGCAATATCGAAAACCAATTTATACTCGTTTAATTTTGATCGTACTTCTGTTAAATTAGAGTCTTTTAACATATCAATGAACAACGTCAGAGTATTTGGAATTTTAGCTTTCTGTTCGTTATTATATTCTTGTAAGGATGTTAATAAACTTTGTAAAGCAATTTGTATTGTTCCTTCAAGACGTTCATATTTTTGACTCACTATACTGTTAAAAACTTTCCATTTTGAATTATCATCTTTTACCTTGGAAACGATGTTTACAAGACTTGTAATAAAATCAATTTCACCACCCCCTTCTAAAAATCCAGAAAAAGAAGTGTTGGTCATTTTCTGCAGAAGATTATTTAGAATTCTCTCATTATCCAGTAATAATACTGTTTTATAAAAATCGGTATTTTCATCATTTTCAATAAACTGCATAAGTTTTACGATAGCTTCTTCACTTCCAATGACATTTGTAACACTTACAGTTACTACGAGTCTTTTCAGTAACTTTTTAATATGATTTTGATAATCCAGCTCTTTAAGGCCACAAAAAGGTAAAGCATTTATTTTTTCAACTAATTCTGGGATAATTACGTTATCTGTATTATCTATTGTTTCAGAAATAGTTTTTAGCTCATTGATTTTACCCTCTAATTCTCTGATTACCAATTGCGAACACCTTTCAGCTATATCGCAACTTCCTTTCAGTAAAAAATCGATATGGCCTTGGTGTAATTCTTTATCATTATTCAAATCCAAATTTCTTTTGTCTCGAACATACCCCCAGGTCGTTACATAAAATTCATTGTCGCGGCAATTACCTTTATTCCAAAGCAGTTTTAAGCTTAAATCAGAAGGAAGGCGATCTAAATAATTATCTGGATAGGTACTTATATCAAGCTCCACAGGGAGTTCTACATTTACGTAACTTCGAGAATTGCTATTCCATTTATATCGCTTTCCATTTTCTATGATTTCAAATACGGCACCATTGGGATTTTCTATCTCTGAAGAAAAAATGAAGACTCCATCTCCAGAATACCTAAATGGCTTCCAATCTGGAGTTAATGCCGAAAATGTCAAAGCAGCATCCTCTTCATCCTGAAACAAATACAATCGAAACTCTGGGTTATGAATTTGAGCCCAGTCTATATGCGATAACCGCATCCCATTACCATAGTCCATCAACCAGCCGGTACCACCCTGAGTAGTACCCAACTTTTTAAAAGGATGTTGTAATGCAAACGCTCCGTGTCCTAATTCATGTGCTAAGGTTCCTGCCAGGGATGATTTTCCTTCTTCTTTTTGAGATAGATTACCAGAAAACACGAAACCAAATTGACGTTTTAAAGGCATAAATCCGGCAACGCTAGCTCGGCTAGGCCGTATTTCATTACCAAAAACAAATACATAATACGATTTGCGGTCTATCGGTCGACTTGCTTTAAATTGATTGATTAGTGTTTTTTGATCGGCGGTGTAATTGGAAAGATTTCCAGTTTCACCAACGCCAATTATAGTTTTATCAATATTGATACTTCCGCTGACTGTTACATTAAAAGTTACCGAGGCTTGTTTAAATATGTTGTTTATTTGTGATCCTAGCACTTCAGCTCTAGGTAATGCAGCTCCATTAACCGGTATAAACGTTACGTTCACGTTCTTATTAGCCAAATGCCACTGCGAAAATACCCCTGCGATTTTCTGTTTTTCACCATTGTTTTTGGGTTGAAGGGTTGCATAAATGTTTTCATGCTCGAATGAGTAATGTCCTTTTAATTCAAGATTAATAATACCATCTCCTTCTAAAGTATATGAAACATTCTCTCCATGAATAGTTTTGATTACTAGATCATTTATTGACACATTAGGATCTGTTATGGTTACCTTGGCACGGATTATATCGGTATCTCCATTTCCTACAGATTTATTGATAATGTTATAGAGTTTGCCATCGGTATCCTTGATCTGTTTATAATATTTTTCTAATGCCTTTTCTTGACCACTTGGCATCCCATCAAAGCCATAAGCATAATCAGTATATTCTAAAAAATCTACTCTGACACCTTGAGCTGTAAGCTCTGTTACCTCGCCTTTGTTATTAACTCCAATGGTATTTTGAGCGCTTATCGGTCCTCCCGGGGCCATTTGCCCACCTTCTCTAATATTTCCATCTGCATCTACGTGAAAAATATCACCAGAACGGTCTATTATGGTAACATCGTCTCCTCCGGGCTCTTCTCTTATTGCATTGCTTATAGGGTGGGCTATTTCGATAGTAGTACCGTCTTCTCCAATTCTGATATTTTCAATGGTAATGTCGTAATCCAGGTTTATGGTACGCACGTCGTTATCTCCTTCAAAAACATCCAAAATATCATTAACCGAAGCTAATCCTCCCCAATTTTTATCATAATCTGTTTCGACTATACCTTCTACCAATTGATAATCGGTATTTATTTTTATGTTATCAAAGCTGACTTTTATTCTGGTATCATTCAAATAAGGTACTACAATATACCCCCAGCCAGAGAAAGTACCATCGCCTGTAGCGTTTTCATCAGGTAAACTTGTTTCATCTTCATCCCTACCTTCGTTTTCATTGGTTTCTTGATCCTCTGGGATTGTGCTTACATATGTCGCATTTCCGCCAGTTACTTCTTTGACCGTTACCGGAAAATCCCCAGCTGTAAATGTTTCATTAATTACCAGATTTTGAAGAGGTTCTTGATTAGTAATTACGATTTCCGGAGTGATTCCGCAGTTATAGGTAGTTTCACTATCGCTTGACAAGGTAGTTGTAAATTCATAGACCTGAGAATAAGTATACGGTCCATCGTCTATGCATTGCCCTCCAACTCTAAATTCATAAGTCGTACCAGGTTCCAGATTATAGATTGTGGTAGTTTCGTTTAAAGTTCCTGCATTAAACCAAATACCATCTGATCCTTTTTTTTTGTATTGCACATCATATAATTTATGATCTACACCCTGCCAGTAAATTTTTTCGGTGGTATTATTTTTTGCTTCTGCCAATATTGCTTCTGGCTCTGCACAACTTCCGGTATAGGTAAAATGGTAAACTTCACTATATCCATCGTTCTTAAAAACTGAAGTTTCACTTATTCCGTCGCTAACTATGGCTCTTACCCTCCATCCATATTTTTTATCAGGCAATAGTTGTGTTTCTCCTGGGCCATATAATAATGTAGTAGAAAATGTAGTGGTTTGATATAAAGGTCTGCCTGCTAAAAATGAAGCTTGCGGATCCATTTGATTATCCCATAACTCGGTTAATGTAAATTCGTAAGATACATTGGTCGCATTAAGATGTCGAGGAGTCCACTGAAAAACTATGTTTTGAGGTTCACGCATTAATACCTGCTCGCCGCGAAAAGGCAAATTTAAAAACGGAGGATCATTAAGCACGAGATATACCGGTACACAGCTCTTACGAGAAATTTGTTGACCGGACAACGCATCATAAACTTCGAAGCAAAAACGATATAGACCTTCAGGCAAAGGCGTGCTATATTGTTGTGGAGCGATCCCGGTAAGGTTTTGTAAAGAAAAATAGGGTTGCAAATCTAAATTACTCAATCGTAACGGAACGCCCCCATCTAAAAAAATGGGATTGGCGCCCATCACGACATCACTACTACGTATTGAAAGTCCAGCATTATTCTCGATAAATAATTTTAATTGTACTTGTCTGTTAGCTTCAGTAATATCGGTAAGCAACAGATTTAGGATTAGTTTTTCTGAGCTGGCAGTTCCATACTCTGAAAGCTTCAAGCTGTAGGGAGGTATCACTTGTGGATTCGCTTGTACAGGAAAAACCTGAGCACTTATCCATAGCGGAAAGAAAAACAAAACGATTGAAAAATAGTGTACATATGGCTTCATCTGTTTTCGCTTATTTTTTGTGTGAATCATTATTGAACAGGCTCTTTTTGTACTTTTATATCTATGAGGATGTATGAATTTTGTCCGTCTTGTACAAAATCTTTTATTTTTATCGCTCCTTTCTTTCCATCCTCAGTCTGAAAAAGAACAATTCGTGGCACTGTTTCTTTATCGAAATTTTGTAACCCACCCGGGGTTTCTTCTATAATCAGATCTTTTAAGAGTGTATCATCTTGCATAACATCAAACTCCTGAGCCCTAAGTGAGGCCTGACAGTTACATAGTTCCTGTGAATTAATAAAAATTGTACTCTTGGGCTCTTGTAATACTGCGAAAGTCGTCTCAGATAGTTGATCAGGGCTTATAAACTTGTTACGTGTAAAATTTTCATTTAAACCAAAAAACACCAAATCAATATTTTTTCCGATTTCATTAGTTATTTGATTACTAGTATACACTTGGCGCGTTGAGATACTAAAGAAACTCCCCACGGTGTTGGCCGTATGAGCTGTATTAATCCCTAATCTGATATCAGTAAAAGTTCTAAGATTTGTATTTGTAAAGACCCTGATGCTTTTTCGGATTGTTTTTATATCCTTGCTATTAGATGCTTTTAAGATAATTGTTTGTTCACCCGGTTCTGTAAATATTACTTCAGGGTTTTCTTCATTTGAAGTTGAGAGATTGGCTCCAGTAAAACTCCATTCGTAAGAAGTTGCACTTATCGCATTATTATGAAGTTGAACACGCACCGGCACCTGGTAATCATCATCTTCAAAAGCGGGTTGAAATTCGAAATCTGAAACCAAAAGAGGTACAACAGTAATTGTTTTTTGAAGTTCATATGTTTCTCTTCCATTACTAACCTCCAAAATGATTTGGTGATCTCCTGGTTCAGTAAATACTACTTCGCCAGGGTCTCTATCCATAGAACTAGATGGCGATCCTCCTTCAAATATCCAGGCATAGCTGTCAGTTCCAGAGGAATTATTTTGAAAAGTATATACTGCCGGAGAAAAATTATCTACCAAATTAGTAATTTCAAAATCTACGATTACAGGATCATCAATTTGAATCTCTAGAATCTTACTGTCTCGAGAGCCGTCTTGATTGGTGCCAATAAGTTCTATTTCATAAACTCCTTTTGCCTCGTATCTTATTACTCCAGGATTACGATTCACAGATCGTGAAGGTGAACCTCCTTCAAATCTCCATTCATACTCTTCGGCACCTTCTGTTCTGTTAAAAAATACTACTTGAACAGGTATTGAAAAATCTTCGTTGAAAACATCAAAATCAAAATCGACAATAACAGGTACTGCTTCTTCTTTGGCACAGCCAAAAAGAAGAAACAGGACAATAATATTTAGTGTTTTTTTCATTTGAATTTTTAGTATTTTAATCATTCTGATAAGCACATTGCATTTACTGGTTTACTCGACTATGAGTTTACGCGTTTCTGATCCATTAGGAGTCTCTAGCAACATTAAATATATTCCTGTGGGCATTGAAATAGTATAGTCCAACACATACTCCTGATTATCCTCCTCTGAACGTTCATGCATCGTTGCTCCAGAGATAAGGTTTATAATTTTCACGTTAATGTTAGATGTTGATCCCAAACTAATTTTAGTCTTAAAATCACCGTTGCTAGGATTAGGGTATAGAATAAATTCTTCTATGAACTTTTTTTGAGAAGTCGTTGTCTGGGGTGTTTCAATTGCAGGCTGAACTAAAATAGTCTTGGTAAAGTCCTGATAACAATCTCTCTGGTATGATCTTAAAT
This sequence comes from uncultured Aquimarina sp., assembly GCA_947500845.1. GTDB lineage: Bacteria > Bacteroidota > Bacteroidia > Flavobacteriales > Flavobacteriaceae > Aquimarina > Aquimarina celericrescens. The sequence continues at coordinate 117,766 of CANMTP010000001.1, read as the reverse complement.
TAATATCATAGGTTCCTTCTTCTTCAAACTTCAGTATTAATTCTTCCCTGGTTTCAGAAATCATTTGTACTCCTTCAGGAATTGTCCAATCCACTGCTTCACCCATTGGGTTACTCACATTAACAAGCACTACATCCTCATTAGCGTATGCCTGGGTGGTAATTAAGAAGTCAGAATCTATGGGTCTATCAAAAGCCTCTACAATAACTTCTCCCGTGCCTACACAACCTGATCCCGTGGTAATTGTAGCCGTATACCTACCCGTTTCGGTAAGGGTAACGGCAGCATTTGTACTCGTAAAACCAGTGTCACTCGACCAGAAATAAGTGGCATTGGGATCATCTATACTGATATCAAGAGCTAGCGATTGTTCTCTACAAAGGGAACGTTTTTCTTCTAGATCAACCACTACAGGATCCGGATCGGTTAACGTCTCTTCATAAAAAGCTATACATCCGCTAGCATCAGTAATCTCAATCGAATATGTGCCTGCTACCAATCCTTGTGACTGATTAGAAATGGCTCCTGTGTTCCATAAATAAGAATATGGAGGAACCCCACCGGTAACATTGATACTGATCTGTCCGTCATCGCCTTCAAAACATGTTGGAGAAATAACTGATAACGGTTCAATTTCTATATCATTTGATTGCTCAACTCTTATATTTGCTTCTATCTGACAACCTTTTGCATCTTTAACAAAAACTACATAAGTCCCGGCAATCAGGTTATTTATAGTCGAAGAAGTAGCTCCATTACTCCATTCGTAAGTATATGGTGCCACACCCCCTGTAGTAATAACTTCTACCCTGGCATCATTACCGCTTGCACAGGTAACATCGGTTTTTCTAAAGGTAAGCCCTAATTTTTCAGGTTGCGGTAAATACTCTATCACATCAAGAGCTTCTGATAACTCATAAACACGGGAACCATCTGCTCCAATTCGTGAAATGTAATTTCCCAGAACTATACCATTTTTATCCCTCACATTTAGCGAATAATTAGTAGCCGTATCCAGAAAATCAATATGATTGTCATTAATCGAAATCTCTTGCCAACTTCCATCCTCCAATTGTATTTTCCATTGGTAAAAGTAAGGTGTAAAATCTCCTTCCCTGTTTGTTGGAACTGCCTGACTATAATCTGGATTTTCTACATCAAATGGAACCCCGCCGCTCACTGTCGCCACCAGAACCCCGTCCTGAAACTGATCGGCTACTCCATCAAAATTGGTATCTATATTATCACTAAACTCATTTTCGGCATTACAAGAAATAGGAAATACTTCAATATTAATTTCAATTGGTAGTGGCTCATCAAGAATTACGGTCTCATTTACGATGGTACATCCTTCTTTATTTTGTGCATCATCATAATTTGCATCCCTGGCGGTTATTGTATATTCTCCTTTACCAATACTATGTAAAGTAACCAAATACCCTTGGCCTTCATAATAAACAGCAGATGTAGTACTTATTATTGCATCGTTCTGGTCTCTCCACTCGAATATATACGAGTCATCGTCAAAAGTGGTACCTCCTTGTAATGTAGCCAAGATTCTACCATCTTCGAAACCAAATGCTGTAGGCGAATTGAGAATCTCGACAGAGACCGACAAGGGTAATTCTGGTTGTGTAATCACAACTCTTTTTTCGATTTCACCTCCCAATTCTATTTCACCATTGATTGTAGTCTGTTCTTTTGCTATACATTCGTTTGTATCTCGAATTTTTATGTAATATGTATCCGGAAAAAGATTAGGTATTGTATGCATTGTTTCCGAAGAAAAGGGAGTCCATAAATCTTCGTTCCAGATATCATCTTCTTTTCTTAACAGGAATTCATAATTTCCGACTCCACCTTCGGCATTGATAGTTATAGAACCATCCTGACCACCATAACAATAGACATTAACTGCGTTATCACTAGGTTCTCCTGCAAATGCCACAGGCGAAGGCCTTTGGATTACAAAATTAGCCCTACGGTCTGGCCCACCTGTGTAATATGGTTCGCCGTTATTTGTACCAATCATTTCTATTAAAAATTCTGTACTGCTTGGGGGTAAATTCTCAAAAGTGATTTCATTATTATCTCCAAATGCAACGACATTATTTAAATTGGCTACGACCTCTCTCTCTGGTGTAGATAAGTCGGCTACTGTAAAACCGAACACATCATTTTCTTGCAAGGGTCTGTCAAAAGTTACAGTGACCGATCCATTTTCTACATCGTAACACGTAACAGGCGATGTCGTTACTTCTATGATACGGGGAGCTGATTTTCTGATCTCATATCCAATAACGTTCTGTGTACCAGCATTATCGCAGGCAGAGGTTCTAAAAAAGAGTTCTCTTCCTATAACAGATTCATCGAAGAAATCGGCCAAAATAATATCGCGTGTTGCCATTGAAGGTCCTGGGAAATCGATCCACTCAAAAGGCGGAGTTCCTTCTAAAAAACTGTACTGCCAATCATATACACTATTATTAAACCCCTCTTCAGCATGTAAGGTAAGAATATCCTCATATCCAATAATATTAGACTCTGTCGCTCTGGAAATCTTGGGTAACGGAGTTATCTTATAATCAAAACGAAGAGATTGACGTACTTCATTACCACCAATATAGTTATTATTATCACTATGCCTTTTGTAAAATGAACCACTTTCGCAGGGGTCTATATCTAAAGGTACACGGTAAGTTTCACGAACTCTTCCACCTGTAGACCCACCAGCACATCGTTTTGTTAAAAATAAGTTGACTTTATCTTTAGCATACATATAAACATCGATACGTTCTACTACACCTTCTAAAATGTATTCGGTATCGCGATCACTACCGGTAGTGAATCTACCTCTTCTATATCGTATAAATCTTTTATAGCTCCCATCTTCGAAATATGCTGTTAACCATACTTCTTCTTCGCATCGGCCATCGTCAAAACGGGAACTATACTCCCAATTGCTAATATCTATTTTGGTAATTTGACCATATTCTCTGGTTCTTTTACTAATTACATTAGATGTACTAATTTCGTCACAAGACGATGACACGATTCTAAAAGAAATTTCCTGATCAATGACTGATTGATCTACAAAATCAATTAACCTTAGATTAAGCGAGCTAGTTGGTGACCTAGGTATATTAGTCCAATTACCATCAGAAATGCGATATTGCCATGCATCGGTACTTTCGTCAAAGCCTTGGCTTGCAGACAGAGTAAAAGACTCTTCATATCCTATCACATTATCATCGATGTTAAATGTTGCATCCATCGTAATCGTTGGAACGGTCGATAGTTGATAATTAAAAGAAAAAGATTGCGTTACCTCATCCTGGTAGGCATTTGAATGGCTTATAGAATTAACATCGCAGGAATTACCATCAATGGGTATTTCATATGTTTCTCTGATAAATTCATTACCAACGAAACAACCGAAAATAGATCTACTTCCATCTCTGGCGTAAACAGATACCACCAACCTATTCACCAAACCTGGGATATTATATTCCCTGTCCTCTGCTGTAGTGTTACCCTCTGTGTAATCTATAAAAGTTCTAGGATCTTCACCGGTACTAAAATATGCCGTTACCCTTAGGTACTCATCACATCTTCTATCTTTGAAATTCGAACTATACTGGTAATCACTTATTTTTATATTTGTTTGTTGTGAAAACACAACATAAGAAAAAAGTACAAAGAGAAATGACAATAAATTTTTACTAGTTGTTTTCATAATTTAAAACTCTATTTCTTTGGTTTTTATATCAGAATGAAGGCCATTTACAGTCATAGCTTTAATATGATATACATAAATATTATTAGGAGAAACCGATGTATCTTCTAGTCTATGAATTGATCCTGGAATTTGTTTCCAGAGGATGGGGTCTTCGTCCTTCTTAGACCTGTATACCAAAATCTCTGAAACCTCTGAAGGCATTTTCCTCCAATTCAGATTAATTTTGTTGTTTTCTCTATCTGCGACAAGCGTAAAACCTTTTACCAGATCATTATCTAAGACCGAAGTTGAAGAAACTACGGTAATCGGTGTTGATGGTAGGGATCTTAGCTTACTATCGTCTTCAGCAAAAATGGCATAGCGATATTTTGTATTTGCAGCTAGGTTTTTATCTGTATATGTAGTAATCGTATCTGTTTTTAATATAAGTTGCCAACCTTTCTCTGGTTCTCCTGTATTTTGACGAAATAGTTGATGCGAAACCACATCATTACTGCTACTTCTAATCCATTGCAGAAAAACCCCGTCTTTCATAATTTTATAGTCTGTAAATATGGGTGATGATGGAGGTACCAAATCAGGTTTTTTAATGACTATTTTCTCTGAATAATTAGAAAGGTTGAAGCGTTGGTCTACTGCGACTATTGTGTAAAAAACTTTACTGTTTAAAGATTTTACAGCTACTGTATCAGTAAAATTGTTTTTCTGGATAGGCGAAACAGTAATTTGAGACACCTCTTCCTTTTCGAGATTAGCTTTAAAGACTCGATACCCTAATATATCCTTTTCTGCGTTGGCCTGCCATTCTAGTTTGACAATACCAAGAGTATCTATAGTGCCTACGAGTCCAACAGGTGCTGCCGGAGGAATTGAATCTACAGTTTGTATAAATGCAGCCATAGACTCACTCCTTTGATTGTTTTTTCCAATAGCCGCTATCCTAAAATAATTAGAGGCTGCCAGCTCGCCATTATATAAAGTGCTTCGCACATTGGGAAAAATATCTGATTTTACAACTTTATAAGGTCCTTCTTCTTGGGTAGACCAATTCAATTCGAAGCCTGTGATTTCGCTTTCAGCTTCTTTCAAGAACTCCCATTCGATATTCAATTTATTCGAATCTTCGATTGTATATTTTGAGATATGTGGTAAGGCAGAAAGTTTTTTAAATCCCTTTGCTGATACTATTTCTGATGGTAAACTTTCTTCTCCAAACGGAGATATCCCTCTAACCCTGTAATAGTACATTTTATCGTTTTGAGCCAAGGTATCTACATATTGCATTCTTTGGGTTCGACTTTCTGATTTATCGCTAAGATTAACCAAAGGTATATCGCCCAATCTGGTAAAATCTTTCGAGTTATCCGATCTTTCAACAAAGTAAGAGGTAAATGTAGATTTGAACATCTCGTAATCCCAGGTTAATAAAATGGTCTTATCATTCGGAACAGCAATTAAATCAACAGGAGCTGGTAAAGGCTCTGGTTTTTCTGATTTTATAACTACAGAACCCGAAGACACTTTTAATAATGTATCTGGGATAGCAGTTTCTATTTTGTATAAATATTCTTCACCAGGCTGTATGGTGGGGTCTTCGAATCCCAGTGCTGCCATTTTTGCGGCTTCAAAACTCATATCTGCGGCAAACAAAGCAAACGAAAATCGTTGCTCTATTTCTTTAGATTTATTTACGATTCTACCGATATCTCCTTCCTCCTGCATTCCTTCAACAATAAAGCTTTCGCCGTATATCGCCTGAGCAAGAATCGCGGCATAATCATTAGTGCTTGCCATGTTTTCCCATGATGATAATACGCCCGGAAGGATGGGAGTAGATGTTAGCATCTTTTTCTCGGGAGACGATAGCCTCGTCCCATTGCTTGATAACGTGTACCGGATAATGTGATAACCATATTGGTTCGCTTTTAACCATGCCGAAGGAGTTGTTACGCCCCACCTCAACATCACTTTATTATCCTTTATCCGAGCCATCACCTTTACACTTTCTTCCTCTGCTACTTGAGAAAAAGCCTGAAAAGGGGTAACACTACAAATAAATATTGCGAATAAGATACACTTGAAGCTATAATTAATTTTCTTTATCATCATTAAAATACTAGATCTATTTTAAATCCTATTTTGCCCTCTTAATGAAAGAGGATTTCTAAATTTATAATTAGCCGAACTTCCTGTTATGCCTCCTGGTAACTTATATTGCAACTTGACGTTGTATTTACCAGGAAGCATAAATTTGTAGTCTTCGTCCATTATATCAAGCTCTGGGGAATTTGGTGGTATCAATCCCTCTACATAATCATTGGCCACACGATCTCTTATACTTATGTAATCATTATAATACGCCTGCGGTAAATTATATCGAAAAGGAAATCTGGTAGCTCTCCATTCAATATTTGTTCGATTCTCAAGACTGGTTATGTAATTGCTTAAAATTGGTAAAGCTCTCTTGGGTCGAAATCCCAAAATTGCAGGATTTCTATTAATACTGTATTTTGTACCTAAAGGAAATTTTTGGTACAGCATTGGGTCTATATCATTTATGAAATAAATATCTTTGAGATCAGATGCTACTTCGACTAGAGGAATATTTTCTGTATACACGCTTCCTTGTAATTCGACAAGATCAAACCCCTCATGATTTTTGATTTTTGAAGATAAATAAATCACATCTGAAGTAATCTTTCCCCAGTTATTATCGGTTATATCAATACTGTTTACTTTACTGGCAAAAGTCTTATATTTACTGGTTATAAAATTGTAAGATAGTCTTTCAATTTGGTTCTCATTAATGATGTTTTCTGCGGTATTCCGTTTTATTCTAACGATATTTTCGTTGCCATAATCTTTCTCTTCTTCATTAGTTTTTATAGTTTCTGGATCTGAAGACATTTTAGAAAAACTGGTAATAACCATCTTATAAGCAGTTTGCTTTGTCAAATTTGGTATTTTATAAGACAGTTTATTTTCTGAAGCATTATAATTTGGTTTGGATTCCTTAATCTCTCCGCCTCTACTAACATATTTTACTACACTTTCCCATTTAGAATTTTCGAAAAGATAATCCTGCCCCTGGCGAAGCTTTATATACCCGGTTCCATATTCATCTGGATAAAATTGTTGTTGATCAACAATTGGGTACGCATATTGAATATTGCGAAGCGGAATATGATCTGGCGCTGTTCCTGTGGTAAAGTTTCTTTCTTCTTTCTCGATAGCTTTTACCCCATCTTCTAGTATGGTTTCAAAAACTCCATTAATTTTTTCCTGAAAGCTTACTTCTACGATGGCCTTTAGCTTTGTTTTAGGTGGTAAAATATCTTCAGAAATAAAAGTTACGCGATCATATCCATACGACCATTCTAATTTTCCATTAACTTTCTTATCGGCCTCATCGGTTATAGTGAATTTCTCCAGAAGTACCTTGTAGGTATGATCTCCATCATTCTCGGGAATAATAATTGGCTGGTTGACTTTTAAAGAAAAGGTAGCCTGTGGAGCGGTAAAAACATCAACATCATCTTCTCCATCAATTGGAGAAACATCGGCAATCATTTTAATTCCATTAAGCGGTGAAGGATTCTCGAATTTACATTCTTTACCAATGGTTACTCTAAATCTAAAACGACCGCTAACTAATCCGCCCAAAACATCAAACTCTCCAGACATATATCCACGCATCCAGAATGGGTTAGGGAGCTTAGCTTGCATCAAAACAGCGGTGCCGCCCTTAAATATTCTAATTTTCTTTTTCTTAAAAAACAGCTTCACTTTAATACCGAGCTCACCCTGTAAATATGCATAGGCTTGCCCGTTCGTATACCAACCATTAATTCCTACTTGTCTTCCTGTATTTGAGCATTCTGCATCTCCATAATTTTTAAGCATTAAATCAAATCCAATACCAGCTTGCAATCTTGCATAAAACATTAAAAATCTAATATCACCAGTATCAATATGAAGATCAGAGCCAAAAGCGAACCCTCTACCGGTTCCTAATGCATTTTCATCTCGCATATAATCTAATGTTTTCACATCTGTTCCTAAAATCTGAGCTACAATAGGTGGTGGTGGTGGACTTTCTAATATTTTAGATCCAGTCATAAAATATCCAGATGTACTTATAGATAGGGGGCCTACACCTATTTTAAGACCTATTCGATTTTTTGGAGTACCCATATAAAAAAACCATTCTTCTTTAGAAATTTTCATTTCGGCCCATCCTGCTCTTCCCCGCTCTCCTATTCCTCTTATAAATCCACCTGCAGCATCTATATAAAGATCAAGTGTTGCATGAAAAGAATCGTTGACAAAATCAAATTCCATTCCCATATAACCGCTAATTGCCGCTTCGACTTCTAGCTCTGCACTGTACTCATCTGTCGCTCTTTCTAAAAATGTTTTGCTAACTTTATGATCCTCGATTTGATTTATGACTTCATAATCAACCAGGTTGGCCAGTTTATCTTGCATCTTTTTAACTGGATTCTCGTGATTAAAGGCTTTCATTACCTGTGCCTCTCCATAAAACCCAAATTTGTTTACGCCGCCTTTGTTGTTGAATAGTATCTCAAAACCGGCACCAAACGAAATGGCTCTTTTGTCACCTACAGCACCAAAAGTCATAGCTTTTACGCCAAGTCTGGAATTTTTACTTGGGATATAGGATAGTCCAGAGGGTGCAAAAACCTTTTCTGTGCCTGGTGCTCTGGTCATCCTGTAAAACGCTCCCCCCGCAAAACCGGTAAGTTCCATAGGACCAAATGGTATTTTAAAGCCATGAACTGCTCCGTCAACATACCAATACCTAAATTCTTTCTTACCAAAAACTGCGGTTGATTTAATCGGCCCAAATTCTCCAAATTTTGCTTTTACCTCGCCTGCAAAACCATCTCCATATACCTCATTACCATCACGAAGTTCAATAGTCCCTTTAAAAGCTATAGGACCTACATTGACATCTAAGGTAATTTCAGACATTTCGATGCCGTCATATCGCCAACGTTGTTTTGACTCTGTTGCATCATTTACTCCTTTAATACCAAGACGAGTTTCTGAGGCAAACCCTTTATCCTCTTCACCCATAAGATTGATCATTAGGTCAAAATCAAGGCGTAGACTAGCATCATTGGCAGTAAAGGCTATATCTTTAATCGAGACCGGAAAACCTGCAAGTTCTAAAGTATCGTTATACCCAAAATAATCTACAGATATTAATGGAGATTCTGTTTGTATTACAAGCCGTTCAAAAGAGATGCCTTTAAATTCCACAGTTTTCGTTTCTTTTTCGCCTGCTTCATTTTCGACCTCGTACTCTTGATTTTCATTTTCTAAAGAATCTTTTTGACTTGCAGAAATAGCCATTCTTCCGTTTAAAATGGCTTTGGGCCTAAAGGTATTATCGACTACCGCCAGTTCGATGGCAGAATCAGGGAGTAATTGCGCCTTTGCGCTAAATACGTCGAAATCTATGGTATTGATCGTTGCTACAGACATCAAATATTCTTCTTCAGAAATAAGACCTCGATATTTTAACCCTCGATCGTTATTCGAAGTACTGTCTTGCTCTTTTTGAAGCTTTTTTTCATTTTCTTCAGAAATAGGCAACAAAATCCTTCCTTCAAATTCGGCTCCTATCAAATGGTTCGAAACTAACTCTAAAGACATTTTATCTACAGAGTACGCCCAGGAATTTGATTCTGAGGTTCTTCCCTCGTCAATAGTAAGAAGATTATAGACAGAAAACGTCCCTGATACACCGTGACTGTCAAGGATAAGATGAGCAGCTTCAAAAGACACTCTTTGGTTATTTTTTTTATTTTTGAATGCCTTAGGAAGACCTATGTTAAGTGATTCTACATATACTCCTTTCCATGTTTTTTCGTCAGGTAGTAGCCATCCACGATCATGATAAATCTGAGGGAAATTGATCCCTTCTGTTCGCAAGTCGCTAAAGTCAAGTACAGCTTTGTTTGCAGAAAACGTAAATCTATCAGGTTGTTCTGCGATCACAAAAGGAGTAAGGCTAATTTCAACCACAAAATCATTCCATCCAGAAGCAACAGCACTAAATTCACCTTTTACTCGATTGGGGATTTCTATAGGCTCTTTTAAGCCTCCTTGATAAGAAATAGTTTCCTTAGGATCCAAATCACCTTTTTCATCAAGTGGTAATACAACATTTCTAGAAAATTGTACCTCGCCTTCTATCTGCATTTCTTTAACCCCATCGCAATCGATAGTTACATAAGTTCGATTTTCGATATCACTGGTTTCATAATCAAATCCTCCTTTTAAAAGTAATAACCAATTGCCGCCACTGAAAGGAATAAATATATCCCCAAGTAATACGAGATCTCCTCCTCCTATAATTCCACCTTGATGAGATAGTTTTACGTTATTGGCACCAAAAAAAAGTTCTACAGGTAACCCTTCTTTATTGGTTTGCGGTAAGATCACCTTTACAAAAACCAATAATTCTGTATAATCTTTGGTGAAACTGGCTTTCATAAAACCAATTTGATATTCTATTTCGTTAATCTTATGCTTTATTCCGACAGGTAAAACTTGAATATCATCATTTGAAAAAGTGGAAATCCATTTTCCTGTACTATCTATTTCTTTGAAGCCCTTTGCAGCCTCTGATTGTGCATTAATTACACTTACAGGGGTTGCTGGAAATTCTTTTGCTACATTATTGAAAGTAAACTCTGGACTCCTTACAATATTTACATTATTTTTTAAAGGAAATTTCTTATCGAGTTCGGGAAAATGAAAAGATTGTGAAACCAGTTTTTCTTTATTAAAGATTTTGGTGCTATTAGATTCTTTAATGACTAATGAATCACCTTCTGAACAATAAAGAGCCAAAGGCAAAATTAGAGTTATGATTATGAGCAATTTCATTTTCATGGGACAATTACGATTTATGTGACAAAAGAAAACTTGTAACCACTCCGCAGACTTCTTTGAGTAGGTAATGCAACTGTTGAAAAGACGTTGGTTTGGTTTTTCGAGTTTTAAAATGGAAAATTATAAAAGAATGTTAAGAAAAGAGTGTCAGATTATAATTTGGCACCTCTAATTTGTATTCATTACAAAATTTTTCAGCACTACAATTAGTGTGAACATACCATAAAACAAAGGCGAAACTGATATTTTTACCAAAATCATGCTTCTTGTCGAGGCTTGAAGTTTTGACTTCACTAGAACTACTATTTTGGTCATTTCAGTAAAAAAATTATCCTTTTTGGTCTAAAAAATAGGGTAAATACTATGACAAAATAAGCGTCTGATTAAAAGAATATTTTAGTGATTCAAACTCCAATTATTTCAGAAGTCTGAATATCATATTTTGTAACAAGGAAGGTGGTAATAATCTAAAATCGTATAGTCTTTCTTCATAAATCATTTTGTAACTTTAGAAGAAAATACCTCTTAATCCTAATTAAACCGATCTATATATTATGCCTTTTACTGCTGAACAACTTGGAATTTTAGCCGAAAAAACATCTCATTTTCTTCTTATTCTGAAAAAAAATGGACGAATAGTTACCTATAATAATCGTTGTGGGATTCTTTTTCCGATAGATGAAGATGACAAAATGGTAAAGTACATTACCGACTATATTATAGATAGCGATGTAAAGGCATTTAAAAAGTCTATCTCTTTTTTAAATAACAAAAATGCGATCCTTAGTAAGTCCTTCAGTTTTGCGACTGAAAAATATGGAGTCCTATCTCTAAAATTTGATATGACTTACCATAAAGGATTAATCTATGCTGCCGGAATAGATACTACAGAAGAGTATAAAGAACATCGAGCACTAAAAACAATCTCAAAATTAACGAAGACGGGAGCATGGTATTACAATCCAAAAAATAGAGATATGTATTGGTCTAAAGGATGTTACGAGATTAAAGATCTAGATCTGGATGTGAAAATCACCAGGGAATTAGGAGCAAGTTTCTACCCAAAAGAAAATAGAGCCAGAATCGAAAGTTATTTAGATACGCTTATTCAAACAAAAAAGCCTTACAAGTACACTGAGAAGATCATTACACAAAAAGGAAATGAAAAATGGATAAAAGTAGTTGCACATCCAGTACTTTACAAGGGTGAGGTAGTATTCGTAAACGGTACCATAGCAGATGTAACCGATCGTCATAATTATATAGAACAACTAAAAGAAAACGAAGAAACCAAGCGTTTGGCTTTAAAAGGCATACAATCTGGTTTGTTTGACCATCATATCGAAAAAAACGAGGTTTTCTATAGCTTGGATTTTAGAAAAATGTTAGGATTACCATTAGATCAAGATTATGTGTCTGAGAAAGTGTTTAGAAAAATGATACATCCAGAAGATGTTGTATCTGCGATTGACAGGCATTTGAAAAATCTTAAAAAAGAAGGAAACCATTATTATAATTATTACCGTTTAAGAAATAAAAAAGGAGAATATCGTCATTTTGAAGTATATGGCTTTAGAAGAAAAAATGAAAAAGGAAATACTGTAAGAATGATTGGTAATCTCATTAACGTTCATCAAAGAAAATTAAATGAAAAAACGATCGCAGAAAGCAAAAACAGATTACAGGCTATGGTTAACAATGGATTTGCCTATACTGTATTGCTCAATTTAAAGGGTGAAATATTAATGACTGACGAAAAGTCCCTTAGAATTATAAAAAGGGATTTTAAGGTAGATCCTATAAAAACAAAATCTCGCTTCATAGATGTTATGCCTCTGAATTTTAAGAATACATTTGCTCATGAATTTAATGAAGCTTTAAAGGGTAATACGGTTAAAAAAGAGATTGAACGTATCACTAATAAAGGCAATTTACAATGGCTTGAATCTAAATATACTCCAATTTTTGATCAAGAAAAAAATGTAAATTCTGTGCTCGTTAGCTTTCATGATATCACAGAACGGAAATTGGCAGAAATAGCTATAAAAGAATCACATTTAAAAGAACAAGAACTAAACAGCCTAAAATCAAATATACTTTCGAATTTCAGCCATGAAATAAGAACTCCCTTAAATGGTATAATGACAGTGAGTAAACTTTTATTAGACGAAAATAAACCCAAAGAGAGGAAAAAGCTCATAGCATATTTAGAAGAAAGCAAAGACAGACTTCTGGAGACGATAAATAACCTTTCAAATTTTAGCGATCTCGATGTAATAAAGAATAACCTTAATATGAGAGAGGTGGATACTAATTTTACTGTAGAAACTTCTTTTAGAGAATACAAACATATGGCCGAGGCTAAAAATCTTAGTTATCATTTAGAGCTAGATCCAAAGTGTCCTCAGATAAATATTGATGACGACCTTTTTAGAACCGCATTAAATAATATTATACATAATGCGATTAAATATACAAGAAAGGGAAATATAATTGTTAAAGTGAATTCTAAGAAATCAAAAAATAATGTTTATATTTCGGTTGGAGACACTGGTATAGGTATCGATAAAGAAAATCTGAAGAAGGTTTTTGATCCTTTTGTACAAGAAAGTATTGGCATGAATCGTAAATATGAAGGTACAGGTATAGGATTAAGTTTATCAAAGCGATATATAGAAATACTAGGTGGAAGAATAAAGGTAAATAGCAAAATTGGAAAGGGAACAAATTTTACTATAATAATTCCAGAATGCCTATGAATATTCTTTATGTTGAAGACAACAAAATTAATGCAATGGTAATGGATAAAATGTTATCCAAAAATAATGCTAATGTTATCCTTGCAGAAAATGGTTCAAAAGCTCTTAAAGTTGTAAAAGATCAACGCCTTGATTTAATTCTGGTAGATATTAACTTAGGATTAAATCAAATGGATGGTTGTGAATTGTTACAAAGATTTAAAAAGCTGGATTTACTAAACAACATTCCCGTATTCGCAGTTACTGCTTACGCTATGCCTGGTGATAAGCAACGTTTTATAAATATTGGTTTTGATAATTATTTTTCTAAACCAGTCAATTTTGACAAACTCTTGGATGTTATCTCAAGCATAAGGAATAATTTGGATACTAAACAAATGACCTGAATTGATAGTAAAAGAAATCTTTATACTATCTCACCTGATTAAATCGAATTCCTAGTTGTTTTTCAAGATCTCTTATGATTTTGAGTTCTGATTTTTGTATAAGTGCCAAAGATAATCCCGTTTTTCCGGCTCTTGCTGTCCTACCACTTCTGTGAGTATAATATTCAGTTTGATCAGGAAGCTGATAATGAATCACAAAACTTAGGTTCTCAACATCTATACCTCTGGCAGCTACGTCTGTGGAAACTAATAATTGCACCGTCTTTTTCCTAAAAGCTCTCATCACTTTATCCCGTTCTTTTTGAGTCATTTCACCTTCCAAAAGCCCAACATCATAATTTTTAGCTCTTAATTGTTTAGAAAGTGTTCTTGCCGCAACTTTAGTTCTTGTAAAAATAATTCCCCTACCCTCTTTTTGTGTTTTCAAAAAATAAGTTAACGTGTCTAATTTGTTCACTTCGTCCCCAACAACAAATTGATGTTCTATTCCTTTATTGACCGCATCACTTCTGTCTATAGTTACTTTTATTGCTCTACTATCGATATATCTGTTAATTATTTCATCCAAAGAAGAAGGAATGGTTGCAGAAAAAAGCCAAACATTTCGTTGTCCTTTTGTTTTACTCAAAATAGTGGTAAGATCCTTTTTAAAACCCATACTCAACATCTCATCGGCTTCATCCATTACAATGGTCTTAATCTTCGAAATATCTACTACATTTCTTTCAATAAGATCTATAAGTCTTCCTGGGGTAGCAACGATAATGTGTGTTGGCCTTCTTAATCTTGAGATTTGTTTTTCAATTTTTTCGCCACCATAAACAGATTCAGTGAATATTTTATCTGTATACTTTGTAAACTTAAAGAGTTGTTTGGCTATTTGCTGACCAAGCTCTCTTGTTGGAGCTAAAATAAGTGCTTGTGTATGAGTTTTTCTAGGATCTATCTGAGTTAATAAAGGTATACCAAAAGCAGCTGTTTTCCCGGTACCGGTTTGTGCTTTACCTATAAAGTCAGTTTCATTTTGAAGTAGAACAGGTAGTGTCTGTTCTTGAATTTTTGTAGGAATCGTAATCCCCATCTCTTTGAGGCCTTTAATAATATTCTTGGATACTCCTAGTTCTGCAAATGTCATAGCTACCTATTTAAGCTGCAAAAATAAATGAATATATCAACAACTCAACCTAATTGATAAATAACTATTGGATAAACAAAAATATTAGCAAGAGATGCTCATAAAATATCCGAAAAACTGTCGTTTTAGGGTTAAACCTTTCTTGTGATAGTGTAATTCATTCATACAAAAACCACCAGAACAATTGAAATCTGTACCTTCATCTGAGGATATGACATCTAATATTGACAATTCATGCGTATGTCTATGGTTTTTATGGAGAAAATCATGTTTATCATCTTTGCTAACCGTATTGTAAGAAAAATCTTTCTTATTCAAACAAAGATCTTTAGCTGAAAAAATAGAGTGGTCAGTATAAATATCATCAGTATCATACGAAATAGAAAAATTCGTATTGGTAGGACTTGATTGTGCAGTTCCAATGACAGCTATCAATAAAAATACTAATAAAATTGGGGAGTGTAGAAGTTTAATCATAAAAAAATATTAAGTTTTAAGACAATCTAATCATAATTCGAAATCACAAAATTCGTACAAAATATTGTATAAATTCCTACAACAAAATTGTGAATAACATCGCTAAAATACATTAATACACGTTAAAAAACAACTTTACTTTGTTTTTTAACACTTTAAAACATAGAAAAAACCTTGTGTATAAGAGAGATTGATTCAAAATAGCTTCAAGTCGTCCGTAGAATGACCAGGTAGATCAAGACTCGTACCTAAATGTTTATTCAGTTTTTTAATCAAGTATGCCGATAATAAAGGAGATTCTCTTTCAATATTTTGATGCACAAAAAAATGGATATGATTGACTCCGAGGTTTTTCCAAGTATGTAACCTTTCAACCCAGTCGTCAAGTCTCGAATAATCTGTGGGATGATTTGCACCTACATATCTTATAAAGGCTTCATCGTTGGTAAGACGCATATGAAGCAAATCCCTTCTACCTGCTGTATCAGTTATGATATTTGCAATATTATTTTCTTCGAGCAGATTATATAATTCACTAGCTATAGCCTTATCATTAAACCAATCTGTATGCCTAAATTCTACTGCAAGTCTCATTTCGCTTGGCCATTTTTCAATAAATCTTATTACCCTGTCAAAATTTTTGGGAGCAAAATTACCATGCAACTGTAAGAATATAGTTCCTAATTTTTCCTTAAGATGGATAATATTAAATAAATATTGATCAACATATGGTTGCACATCATCATTCAATCTTTTTAAGTGTGAGATATTCTGTACTAATTTTGGAAAAAACTTAAAGCCTTCTGGAGTTTTATCATACCATTTTTTGAATTGATCTTCAGGAAATATTCTGTAAAAAGTAGCGTTTAATTCTATACTATTAAATTGTCTTGAATAGTATTCGAGCTCATCCTTTGTCCCTCTCGGATAAAATCCTTTTAAATCTTGTTTATTCCATTTGGCGCAACCAACAAATACCGATAACTTACTATTGGTGGTTTTTTTTAATATTTTAGCTGTACCTGTATGATCATCAGGTAATGTAAAATCAACTTGCTCTGGATATTCTACTTTGCCAAATTGCATATCTATACTCAAAAAGATTAATGATAGTGTAACAAAAATATAATTCGATTGACTAATTTTATACAAACATCATAAAAAATATAATAATGAACGCTTTAAAATCTATTTTGGTAGCTCTTGTATTAGCTATATCAACTTCTTTTTACGCTCAAACAGCGGATGAGATCATTGAAAACTATTTTGAAAACACCGGAGGGAAAGAAAATTGGGAAAAGTTAGAAGGAATTGAAATGATTGGTGTAATGAAAATGCAAAACATGGAAATCCCTTTTGAGCAAGTTGCTACAAAAGATGGAAAACAGGTCGTATCTATAGAACTTCAGGGCAACAAAATGGTATGGTCCGCTTTTGATGGTGAAACCTCTTGGCAGAGAAATCAAATGACTATGGAAGCTGAAAAAAGCGACAATGAGGCTACCGAAAATATGAAAAAGCAAGTTAAAGATTTTCCAGACCCTTTTCTAAACTATAAAGAAAAAGGATATACTGTAGAGCTTATTGGTAAAGAAACTATTGATGGAACGGAAACCTTCAAAATAAAATTGACCAAAGATCCTATATTGGTAAATGGAGAATCTAAGCCAAGTATATCTCATTATTATTTTGATACTGAAAACTTCGTTCCCATCGTAGTAGAATCAGAGATCAATGAAGGACCAATGAAAGGTCAAAGTGTTAAATCGACCATTAGCGATTATCAAGAAGTAAATGGAGTGTATTTTCCATTCTCTATAAGCAATCAATTTCAGACTATGGGTTTCAAAGAAATCAAACTCAACCCAGAAGTCAATGCCTCTTTATTTGTATTTCCTGAAAAAACTGAGACAAAAAAACAATAACCATAAAATAGAATCCTCAAAAATATCTCATTGGGGATTTTTTCATTCACAACAAATCAATCAATACAATTATGAATAAAACAATTATAGTTGTAGCTCTTGGTACACTTTTATCAGTGAGCATATACTCACAAGATATTGTTCTTAAAGGAAAGGAACTTTTTGGTAATCTAGAAGCTAGACAAATAGGTCCTGCCCTCATGAGTGGTAGGATCATAGACTTAGAAAATCACCCAACAAATGCTAAAATAATATATGCAGGTACCGCTGGTGGTGGTGTTTGGAAATCTGAAAATGGAGGAGCTTCCTTTTCTTCTATATTTGATGATCATGCACAATCGATTGGGGTAGTGGCAATAGACCCAAGCGATCCAGATAAAACGGTTTGGGTAGGTACCGGAGAAATATGGACCAGAAACAGTGTTTCTATTGGTGATGGGCTGTATAAATCAAATGATGGCGGTGCCAATTGGAAAAAAATGGGTTTTGAAAATTCAGAACGAATCAGTAGCATCGAGATCAATCCAGAAAATCCAAACGAAATCTATGTCGGTGTGCTAGGTGCTTTATGGGGAGATAGTGAGGATAGAGGAGTTTACAAAACCACTGATGGAGGGAAAAACTGGGAAAAAATATTATATATTAATGAAAAAACAGGGGCTAATGATGTGATCATGGATCCTTCTGATCCCAATACGCTATACGCTGCAATGTGGGAATTTAGAAGAACTGCATGGGGATTTAATTCCGGAGGACCAAACAGTGCCTTATATAAATCTACAGATGCCGGAAAAACGTGGAAAAAAATTCACAACGGATTTCCAAAAGGTGATCTGGGTAGATTTGCTATTGCAATAGCTCCTTCTAGTCCAAAAACAATATTTGCCGTAGTAGAAAGTAAAGAAGATAAAGGGCTGTATCGTTCTGACGATGCCGGAGCCAACTGGAAATTATTAAATGATGATTTCGGACTTGTGGTTAGGCCGTTTTACTTCTCACGATTAGTAGTGCATCCAACAAATCCCGATATTTTGGTAAAAGGAGGTTTGTTCGGTAGCATCTCCAGAGATGGAGGAAAAACTTTCAAAAACCTCGGCAACATGCATGCAGATATCCACGATATCGTTTTTGATATTAATAATCCTGATGCAATGTACGTAGGAACAGATGGTGGTGTATATAGAAGTTGGGATGGCGGTGCGACCCTGGATATGGTAGATAACTTACCTGTATCACAGTTTTATCATATTAGTGTGGATAATGAAGAGCCTTATAATATCTATGGCGGATTACAAGATAATGGATCATGGTGGGGCCCTTCTTCCTCTCCTGGAGGCATCGAGGCACGGGACTGGAATCGTGTTGGTGTTGGTGATGGTTTTAGAGTACTAAGACATCCTACCAAGAGAATTATTTATTCTGAAATGCAAGGAGCTCAAAATGTCTGGAGATATGATGTAGATAAAAATTATACAAAGAATGTACAGCCGCTACCCATAAAGGGTGAAGCAGACCTTCGTTTTAACTGGAATGCACCTATGGCAATAAGTGAGCATCAGCCCGACAGATTTTATATGGGAAGTCAATTTTTGCATGTAAGTGAAGATATGGGAGATAATTGGAAAAAAATATCTCCAGATCTTACCACTAATGATCCTGCAAAACAAGATAAAGAATCCGGTGGTATTTCTACAGATAAATCGGGAGCTGAAACGCATACGACTATTTTTACTATCGCAGAATCTCCTATAGATGAAAAAGTAATTTGGGTTGGAACAGATGATGGTAATGTACAGGTAACTCAGGATGGCGGAGCAACGTGGACTAATACAGCTACCAACATAGAAGGACTTCCAAAAAACACTTGGGTGTATCATATTGAAGCTAGTTCTCATGACAAGGGTACAGCCTATGCTGTTTTTGATGGTCATGCTTCGGGAGATATGAATACATACGTATATAAAACCTCAGATTTTGGAAAAGCATGGAAATCTATAGTTACTGAAGACATTAAAGGTTTTGCCAGAAACATACAGGAAGATTATGTAAACAAAGATTTATTATTTTTGGGAACCGAGTTTGGATTATTTGTAACTATTGATGGTGGTCAAAACTGGTCAAGATTTACAAATAATATGCCGGCAACCGCTGTGCACTTTATCGATTTGCAAAAAAAGACAAATGATCTGGTGATGGGTACGCACGGACGAGGTGTAATCATTATTGATGATATTTCGCCTCTACGACAACTTACTCAAGAAGTACTTGCCAAAGACGTACATTTTTTTGAAAGTAAACCTGCTATTATAAAGGAAGAAGGAGGTTTTGGGGGCGGAAGTACAGAGCTTCAATTTGTAGGAGATAATCCAAAAGCCGACGCAAAAATCATTTATTACCTGAAGAAAAGACATACCTTCGGAAAAATGACCCTAACCATTCAAGACCAAGAAGGTAATGAAATCGTAAGTCTTGTACCAGGAAAAGCAAAAGGTATAAATGTGGTAGATTGGAATTTTAGAAAAAAAGGACCAAAAGTTGCTGCCGGTAAGACCTTTACCTTTGGAGGATTTACGGCACCAAGAGTTGCTGCTGGAGATTATAAAGTAGTTCTCAAAAAAGGAAAAAAACAGTACGAAAGTTCTATAACTATCAAAAATGATCCTACCTCCCTAATAACAGAAAGTGATAGAACAGCTCACCAGAAGTTAACAAAGCGATTATTTGATGATATGGAACATTTGGCTTATCTGGTTTATAAAATCGATCAACAAATAAAGAAAGCCGAAGAACTTTCTAAAAACGATCCCGCTGCAAAGAAAGTTACCTCTCCTGCTATAGCCGCATTAAATTCTTTAAAAGAAACATTAGTAGTTACTACAGGTGATAATTACGTTGCAGAGGCAGAACCACAACTGCGCGAAAAGCTCTCACAATTATATGCCGAAGTAGCTGATCAATTTGAAAAACCCTCGTACGCGCAAATAGAAAATCAAGGAGTACTAGAAACTCGTATAAACGAAGCAAAAGCTTCCTACGAAAAAATAGAAAGTAAGCAAATCGCTAAATTGAATAAATACCTGCAAAAAACCGGCGGTACTCCTGCTGAAATTTTGGATAAAGAAAATTTTGTAAATAAATAATATTTTTTTTTTGTTTTTTATAAAGCTCCCGATTTCGGGAGTTTTTTTATGTAATGTTGTTATTGTTTATAAGTAGTTTAAAACTCAATTTACGATCCTGAAATTTGAATTGAACTATTACGTATTTTTAATCAACTACCTCAGGGCAAGCCCATGGGTCATCGGATTGAGATTAATTTTGATTTTGCGGCAGGCCGAGGAGCTTTTAAACCTCGATTATCGAGTCAAACTTCTACAGTATGGAAAACAGGGAATCAAATTTATTGGCTATACGCCCACAGTTATTGAATGCACGAGTTTCTGAAAATATGAGCAGTGATGAACAGTTTCAGAACAGAACCATTAGACCAATTGTAAAGTTTCAGGGAAATTTATTACTCGAAGTATTTAGAAACTATATCAAAAAGAGAAAAAATACTTTTTACGAAATATCCCTCGAAAAGAGATTAGCATATATTGAAAATGCTATCCAGAAAGATATGAAATTCAGGAATAGCCTTAAAGGAATAATTATTGGCCAATTTACTGTGGAAGAATATCTTACTTACACCCAAAATTCTTCTTCGCTTAATAAGCGAATGATGAATATTGTAAAAGAACGTTTGCAAGACAATGTTCAATTGTTGGAATCGTCATTATCAGTAATCTCTGAATAAAATGAAAAAATCATGCGCAAATTTTTATACTTCTGCTTTTTAGGATTTTATGCTATGAGTTGGAGTCAAGATTTTAAAGAGCACCAATGGAAAAACAGAATTATCATTATATGCGCAGATTCTTTTTCAAATCCTGAATTTCAGAAGCAAAAATCTGAATTGAATAAGTATCCGAATGAACTCAAAGACCGTAAACTTATAGTATATAAAGTTACACCAGATAACTACCGATTTGGATTGGGCAGTACGATTTCTCTAAAAACCGATAAACAATTTTTTGACACTTTTAATAATGAAAAATCTCAATTTAAAATTATTCTTATAGGTTTAGATGGTGGTATTAAAATGACTTGGGGAAATTTTATAGCTCCAACCGATATTTTTGCATTAATAGATCAAATGCCTATGAGAAAAAACGAAATCAAAAATTAACTTAGCTTTTTAAATAAGAAAGTATATTTTTTTCAATACGTTTTTCAACTTCTGCAACATCAGCTTTCTGAAAAGTTTCACCGGTAATTTTTTCATAAAGCTCAATATACCGATCAGAAACTGAAGTAATATAATCATCGGTCATTTCGGGGATTTGCTCTCCTTCCCTTCCCTGAAAACCATTACTGATCAACCACTGCCTTACAAACTCTTTTGATAACTGTTTTTGTGGTTCTTCCTTTTCCTGTCTTTCCTCGTATCCTTCGGAATAAAAATAACGTGAAGAATCAGGTGTATGGATCTCATCAATCAACACAATTTTTCCATCTTTTGTTTTTCCAAATTCGTATTTAGTATCTACCAAAATCAATCCTTGATCAGCTGCAATCTCAGTTCCTCTTTGAAAAAGTTTACGAGTATAATCTTCAAGAATAAGATAATCTTCTTCAGAAACGATTCCCTTCGATATAATTTCTTCTCGTGAGATGTCTTGGTCGTGCTCTCCACTATCAGCCTTGGTAGATGGTGTAATGATAGGTTCAGGAAACTTGTCATTTTCTTTCATACCTTCTGGCATTGCTACACCACAAAGCATACGTTTTCCGGCTTTATATTCTCTTGCTGCATGACCAGAAAGGTATCCGCGAATTACCATTTCTACCTTAAATGGCTCACATAAATGACCAACAGCCACGTTAGGGTCTGGAGTATTAATTAACCAATTAGGCACCAAATCTTCAGTCGCTTTCATCATTTTGGTTGCGATTTGATTAAGGATCTGACCTTTAAATGGGATTCCTTTTGGCATGACTACATCAAAAGCCGATAGGCGATCTGTTGCAATCATCACAAGCAATTCATCATTAATATTATATACTTCTCTTACTTTTCCCTTGTAAACCGATTTTTGACTAGGAAAATGATAGTTTGTATCTACTATGGTATTCATTTAATTCGTTTATGAGTGTTTGAGTAAGTGAGTGTTTGAGTTCTTAAGCAAATGAGTATGCGAGTATTCAGAATAACAATATACTCACCACTCAAAGTTCAGCACCCTAGACCTCTCAACACTTATATCATTCATTTCTATGTTCGATCTCTTTATATGCCGCAATAACTTTTTTCACCAATTTATGGCGAATAACATCTTTATCGTCCAGGTAAATCATTCCGATTCCTTGAATATTTTTAAGAACAAGTAATGCTTCTTTCAGTCCTGATGTCACCCTTCTTGGTAGATCTATTTGTCCGGGATCTCCCGTAATTATAAACTTTGCGTTTTTACCCATTCGAGTGAGAAACATTTTCATCTGCGCACGAGTCGTATTTTGTGCTTCGTCGAGTATTACAAACGCATTATCAAGTGTTCTACCTCTCATAAACGCCATCGGCGCGATCTGAATAATTCCCTTTTCAATAAAGCTCTCCAGTTTTTCAGCGGGGACCATATCTCTTAATGCATCATATAACGGCTGCATATATGGATCAAGTTTTTCTTTAAGATCCCCTGGTAAGAAACCTAGATTTTCTCCAGCTTCAACAGCTGGTCTTGTAAGAATGATCCTCCGTACTTGTTTTTCTTTCAAAGCTTTTACAGCCAGTGCGACTCCGGTATATGTTTTTCCGGTTCCCGCAGGGCCGATAGCAAAAACCATATCATTTATGTTTGAAGACTCTACTAGTTTTCTCTGATTTGCAGTTTGTGCCTTGATCAACCTGCCCCCTACTCCATGAACTAATGTCTCACCACTAATAGCAGATGTTTCATAATCTTCTTTGCTTTCACTGGTCAATACACGTTCGATTACATTTTCATCAAGCTTATTGTATTTAGCAAAATGATCAAGAAGCATATTAAGACGCAAATCAAACTCTTCAAGCATGTCTTCGTCTCCATAGACCTTCATTTTACTGCCACGTGCAACAATTTTTAACTTTGGGAAGTATTTTTTTAACAATTGAATATTGCTATTCTGAAGTCCGAAAAATTCTCTCGGATTAATCTCTGTAAGTTCAATTATGAGTTCGTTCAAAAGCTATATAAATTTTAGTATGAATTGTTTTATGGATTGACTAAGTTTGTTATCCCGATAACAATCGGAATGGTTTTTAGATTTTTCAAGGGGAAACAAAAGAGAAAATTTAAAATAAATCAAAATTTATGTATAATTATTGTACTGTATTTGTAAAAACTAAGGATACAAAACAGTATTATTTTCTATTTTGAAGCCAAAAGAAAAACTTTTAATAACTTCAAGACAAATTTACATATTTTTAAGTGCTTACAATTAAAAGATATTAACAATTATTGTACATGCCGATTATTACATTAACTACAGATTTTGGAATTAAAGATCATTTTGTATCTGCGGTTAAAGGAGCAATATATACCGAGTTGCCTGATGCCAAAATTGTTGATATATCTCATGAAATTTCACCTTTTCATATTACAGAAGCTGCTTATATTATTCAAAATGCATATAAAAGCTTTCCAAAAGGGAGCATACATATCATTGGTATTGATAGTGAACTCAATCCTGAGAATAAACATATCGCTGTAAAACTGGATGATCACTATTTTATTTGTGCCAATAACGGATTAGTATGTCTGATTACTTCTGAATTTAATCCTGAAAAAATTGTAGAAATCAATATCCATGATACTATCGTCTCTAATTTCCCGGTAATGGATGTATTTGTGACCGTTGCATGCCATATTGCCCGTGGAGGAACCCTGGAGGTAATCGGGAAAACAGTTTCTGAGATAAAAACTATCAAAGGAATCACTCCTATCGTAAATGTTGGAAATAAACAAATAGTAGGCAGTATCATCTATATAGATAATTATGGAAATTTGATAACCAACATCACCCGAAAACTTTTTGAAGAAATAGGGAAAGGAAGAAAATTTAAAATTACCGCGCGCACAGCGGTGTTTGAAAACGTATATGACCGATATAGCGATGCCATTAATTTTACTATTGAAAAAGGCAAACGTGAAGAAGATGGAAAAAAGTTAGCGATTTTCAACTCTTCGGGATATCTGGAGCTGGCCATTTATAAAAGTAATCCAAAGACTGTTGGAGGCGCTTCTAGCCTTTTTGGATTATACTATAGAGATACCGTTACCATAAGTTTTGAATAATATATCAATATTTGAGGAAATAATGATAATCAGGGCATTCGGACAGGCTATTTACTATATCATTTTTATTGTATCCTTTGAGAGCCTCAGGATACGATAAAAAAACGATAATGTTTGCCCTTAGCATAGTCGAAGGGTTGCTATCCTTAACGCACACAATAATAGGCGAATGTCATTTTACGTAGGTGGTAATACATAGAAAATAAATAAACAAATGAGTCACGTTTCATCATGTTGTCAAGTTTGTTCAATTAGAGATTAATAATTTAGGATAAATCTTTTGCAGCTTTGTAACTTTGCTCCTTTTATACTTAGAAAATGATCGTACGAATTGTAAAAATGGGATTCGTCCCAGACCAAATTGATGCCTTTTTAGAAATTTTCGAGCAAAACAAAGATAAAATCAGAAATTTTGAAGGTTGCAATCATGTTGAATTATTAAGAGATATCAATAAGACTAATCAGTTTTTTACTTACAGTCATTGGGAATCTGAAGCACATCTCAATAACTATAGAAACTCTGCGTTATTCAAAAGTGTTTGGGCAAATACCAAAAATAAATTCAATCAAAAACCCGAGGCCTGGAGTGTCGAACAAGGTCAAAGTTAGCAATTGGCAGTAGTTCATATATAAAACTCAAAACTTGAACTTTAAATACAAAATAAAAATATAAAAGTTGAACACAAACATTTACCAATACTGAACACTCAGTATTTAATACTCAATAGTCAATACTAATTATGTTTGCATTAATACGAAAAGAAATAAATGCCTTTTTTGCCTCTGCAGTTGGATATCTCGTTATTGCTGTGTTTTTAATCCTCAACGGCTTGTTCCTTTGGGTATTTAAAGGACAGTTTAACATACTAGATAGTGGATTTGCAGACCTTTCTCCTTTTTTTCAGATCACCCCATGGATATTATTCTTTCTTATTCCGGCGATCACAATGAGGAGTTTTTCTGAAGAGAAAAAGCAAGGTACTTTAGAGTTATTACTTACCAAGCCGATAAAATTGTGGCAATTGGTTTTAGGAAAGTATTTAGGAAGTGTAGCATTGATCATTATAGCACTACTCCCAAGTCTGCTTTATGTTATTTCTATTTATCAACTGGGCAACCCTATGGGGAACCTTGATATTGGCAGCACAATTGGGTCTTATATAGCACTACTATTACTTGCTGCCACCTATAATGCTATAGGCATATTTTCTTCCTCAATGACTAACAATCAGGTTATTTCTTTTTTAACCTCATTATTTCTATGCTTTGCAATTTATTTTGGTTTTAATGCGCTAGCTAATTATGGTTTAGTTGTTTTCGAACAAATGGGAATGCAATTACACTTCGAACGCATGAGCCAAGGTGTACTGGATACCAGGGATATATTCTATTTTTTAGGATGTATTTTTCTTTTTGGAGCATTAACAATTATTAGTTTAAGTAAAGGTGTGAAAAAGCAAAAAATAAAAATTCTGGCCTTTATCTTGGTGCCTATCATTATTATTAATCTTATTGGGAATTCTTTTTACAAACGTTTTGACTTTACACAAGATAAACGTTTCACACTCTCAAAATCAACCAAAACACTAATTCTTGAAACCCCTGCTCAGCTAGTGATCGATGTCCTTCTCGAAGGTGATTTCCCATCAGAATTTAAAAAGTTACAATCTGAAATTAAACAACTGCTGGAAGAGTTTAATGCACTAAATCCCAACATACAATATATCTTTACTAACCCATTAGAAGAAGAAGCGCTGCGCTCTGAAACCATCAACCAACTGCAACAATTTGGACTTACGCCCATGGAGGTTAGTGTGCAGGAAAGTGGAAAAACCGAAATCGAAACCATTGTGCCGTGGGCAATTCTTAGCTTTCAGGATCGTAGTGTAAAAGTTCCTCTGGTTAAAAATACAATTGGAGCTACTTCAGAAGAGCGAGTTAACAATTCTATACAACAATTAGAATATGCTTTTGCAAATGGTCTTACGAAACTATTACATCCCAAAAAATATAAAATTGC
Organism: uncultured Aquimarina sp.; assembly: GCA_947500845.1. Taxonomy (GTDB): domain Bacteria; phylum Bacteroidota; class Bacteroidia; order Flavobacteriales; family Flavobacteriaceae; genus Aquimarina; species Aquimarina celericrescens. Next base: position 91,025 of record CANMTP010000001.1, on the reverse strand, counting down.
GGTGTTAAAAGGTAATGGTCAATTACCGGATATTAAAATTGCAGACTTTATTAAAACATTACAAGATTATTATTTTGTAGGTGCATTTACATTAGATTCTGTAGCAAATAATCCACAAAAGACATTCACCGATCTTCAAAAGTTCGATATGATTATCAATGCTAAACCCAATGAACCATTTTCTGAAAAAGAAAAGTACGTATTAGATCAATTTATAATGAACGGTGGAAAATCATTGTGGCTATTAGAATCTACCTCAATGGAAATTGATAGCTTAATGAATCCGGAAGGTTCTTCGGTAGCTCTTATGCAAGACCTTAGATTGGGTGATGCCTTATTTTCATATGGAATACGAGTAAATCCAGTTCTGGTGAACGACCTATACTCTGCCCCCCTGGTTTTAGCATCTGGTGAAGGAAACGACACTCAATTTACACCGTATCCATGGTTTTATGAGTCTTTAACAAAAAGTAACAGTAATCATCCTATTGCTAAAAATATTGAATCCGTAAAATTTGAGTTTTCAAATCAGATAGATACCCTCAAAAATGATATCAAAAAGACCGTTTTACTCACTAGTTCTGACAAATCTAAGCTGGAAGGTGTTCCTAAAGAAATACGATTAGACATCATTAGAAAAAAACCCGACATTGCCAGCTATAATGAAGGTCCTCAAAATCTTGCGGTATTATTAGAAGGAAATTTCAAATCAAACTACAAAAACCGCGTAAAACCTGTCAAAATCGAATCGCATAGAGACACCAGTGTCAACACCAAAATGATTGTCGTTTCAGACGGAGATATCATTAAAAACAGAATACGAAAAGGACAACCTTTAGAATTAGGTTATGATCCTTATTTAAACCTTAAATATGGTAACAAAGAGTTCTTATTAAATGCAATAAATTATCTTCTGGATGATTCCGGACTTATTGGAGTTCGCAGTAAAGAGATCAATATCCCTTTTTTAAACATTGAAAAAGTGGTTAAAGAGAAAACACTTTGGCAGGCAATTAATATTATGGCACCCTTAATTTTACTAGGCGTTTTTGGTTTTATATTCTCATTCCTTCGGAAAAGAAAATATAGAAAGAATTCTTAAAATACTATTCTCTATATTTGACATACGTAAAACTAAAAACTATCGATTCTGATACTATAAATATTGTCCTGAAAACCGAAGATCTTTCGATTGGCTATCACTCAAAAAAAGAATTAAAAGTGGTTGCCGCAGATATCAACTTAAATTTATATGAAGGAGAATTGGTGGGGTTAGTAGGCGCCAATGGGATAGGAAAATCAACTTTATTACGAACGCTATCAAGAGTTCAACCGGCGTTGCACGGAAACATTTTTATATCAGACAAAGAGCTTACTTCTTACAAACCGATAGAACTCGCCTCACAATTAAGCATCGTATTAACCGAGCAAATAGCTTCAAAAAATATAACAGTTCAGGAACTAGTTGCCTTAGGCAGACAACCATATACCAACTGGGTAGGTAAAATGAACGAACAAGATATCGAAAAAGTACGTAAGGCAATCGAAGTTACTCATATTTCAGATCTGGTTACGAAACGTTGTTTTGAGCTTAGCGACGGACAGCTTCAAAAAGTTTTAATTGCACGTGCAATAGCGCAAGACACTCCTTTTATCATGCTAGACGAACCTACTACACATCTAGATGTATACCATAAGGCTTATATTTTAAAGCTCTTAAAACGCCTCGCTTTCGAAACCAAAAAAACCATACTTTTCTCTACTCATGAGATTGATTTTGCCATACAATTATGCGATAAGATGATTGTAATGAATACAGAAGGTTTTGAGTTTGGCCGTCCCAAAGAACTTGTTCAAGCCAGAGCATTTTCTGGACTTTTCCCTGAAGATTTAATTCTTTTTGATGCGAAGTCAGGAAGATATAAGGTTAGAAGTTAAAAATTCTTTCAATCTGGAAGAAAGCATCATAAAATGACCGATAAAAAGTTCTTCAAACTCATCTCTCTATTTTCGTTGCTTATATTTATCTTTGAATAAACAATTAGAGTACATGTCAGAATACACACCGATCATCATTGCTGTTGGAGTAATTATTATATCGATCATTGTTGGTTTTTTTATTGGTAAGTACGTCGCTTCACTTAAAAACAGAAGTGAAAAAAGTTCTATTAATGAAAGAGCAAACCAGCTTCAACTTCAATTTGATGAATATAAAAAATATTCAGAAAAGCAGCTTTCCGAAATAATTCTTGAGCGTGAAGAAATTCGTAGAGAAAAAGATTTCTTAAACACCAAGCTTACACGTCGCAACGCCGAATTTGACAACCTCCAGCTAAAAAACGCTGAGCAAAAAGATGAAGTAGAGAAATTACAAGAAAAATTCACAAAAGAATTTGAAAACCTTGCCAATAAGATTCTAGATGAAAAATCAAACAAGTTTACTGAACAGAACAAAGAAAATATTAAAAATATTCTGAACCCGTTACAGGAAAAAATCAATATATTCGAAAGGAAAGTAGAACAAACTCATAAAGAAAGTATCGATTATCATGCCGCACTGCGCCAACAAATTTTAGGCCTGAAAGATCTTAACGAACAGATGAGTAAGGAAACTACTAATCTTACCAAAGCTTTAAAAGGGGATAGCAAAATGCAAGGTAACTGGGGCGAATTGGTCCTTGAACGTGTGTTAGAAAAATCTGGACTAGAAAAAGATCGCGAATACTTTGTTCAGCAAAGCTTTACACGAGAAGATGGTGAACGTGTTTTACCAGATGTGGTTATTTATTTACCAGATAATAAAAAGATGGTTATCGATTCTAAAGTGACACTTACTGCTTATGAACGTTATGTAAATGAGGATGATGATAATTTAAAAACGAACTACCTTAAAGAGCATATTGCTGCTCTTAAACGTCATGTTGATCAACTTTCAGAAAAGAATTATCAGGATTTGTATGATATAGAATCCCCGGATTTTGTATTGCTTTTCATTCCTATAGAGCCAGCCTTTGCCATTGCTATTAATGAAGAAAATAAATTATACAATCAAGCTTTTGAAAAAAATATAGTCATCGTAACCCCTTCTACTCTTTTGGCCACATTGCGTACTATTGACACCATGTGGAACAACGAAAAACAGCAACGTAACGCCATCGAAATTGCACGTCAGGCAGGTGCTTTGTACGATAAGTTTGAAGGCTTGGTAAAAGATCTAACTGGTGTGGGTAAGAAGATTGATGACGCTAAAAAAGATTATTCGGCTGCAATGAACAAGCTAGTCGAAGGCCGCGGAAATTTAATCAGTAGCGTTGAAAAACTGAAAAAAATGGGAGCCAAAGCCAAGAAATCGCTCCCCGAAGTCATTATAAAAAGAGCAACAGAAGATGAATAATGCCAACATCTCAGAGCATAAAAATGGATTACTATAAAAATACTAGAAATTGATGAAGAAGTGATTATACTATATCTAGCAGAAAATCTGTTTTAATACCACAATGAATATTATGAAGAATATGGTTTATTTTATTGAATATGGTTTATTTAAATTAGGGTCGTACAGAACAGCAAAAAGAGTAATCGCTACCAAAACTATATCGAGGATTCTATGAAAAATAAAAATATCGTAGTATTTCTATTTTGCTTATTCGCTGCTAATATTTTAATAGCACAACAAACCTATTTTCCAGAACAAGGAAACTGGAAAGAAAAAACACCTTCAGAATTTAATATTGATACTCAAAAACTTCAAGAAGCTGTTCAATTTGCAAAGGATACAGAATACTCTGGTGCCAAAGATCTTCGGCAGGCAATTTTAAAAGGTTTCGAACGTGAACCCTACCACAACTTATTGGGTCCCACCAAAAAGAGAGGAGGTCCGGCAGGGGTAATTCTTAAGAACGGTTATATCATCGCAAAATGGGGAGATGTTGACCGTGTTGATATGACTTTTAGTGTCACCAAAAGCTATTTGTCTACAATGGCGGGTCTTGCTGCAGATAAAGGATTAATACCATCGGTTGATGATTATACCTACAAACATATTTGGGATCATACTTTTGATGGCACTCACAATAAAAAAATAACATGGCGGCATCTCTTGACACAATCTTCAGATTGGTCAGGTCAATTATGGGGCGGCTACGATTGGGCCGATCGCCCACCAGGAGAAGGAAGTATTGATGATTGGAAACACAGAAAACTAAACGCCCCCGGGACCGTTTTTGAATATAATGACGTGCGGGTAAATGTGCTAGCCTATTCTTTATTGAATGTTTGGAGAAAGCCATTACCGCTGGTTTTAAAAGAAAAAATCATGGATCCTATTGGTGCATCAACTACATGGAGATGGTATGGATATGACAATTCATGGGTTAATATTGACGGAATTAAAATGCAATCTGTTAGTGGTGGTGGCCATTCTGGGGGTGGATTATTTATTAATACGCTAGATCATGCTCGATTTGGCCTTTTGTTTTTAAATTACGGTAATTGGGATGGAAAACAATTACTTTCTAAAGAATGGATTAAAGAAGCCATAAAACCATCTCAGGCAAATCCAAACTATGGTTTTATGTGGTGGCTGAATCAAAAAGGTAACAGAAGACACTGGGAAGGTTTACCAGAACACTTGTATTATGCCGCAGGATTTGGAGGTAATTTTATAGTGATTGACCAGGAACAAAACCTGGTTGTGGTTACGCGATGGTTAGAACCTGATCACATTGATAAGTTTATGAGTAAGATCTATAAAGCATTATAAATATGAAAAAAGTATTAGTCATAATTATTCTTGTAATCCTGGGCCTTTTTGCAGCCTGGTACGCCTTTGTGTATTACGCATCCTATAGTGAAGGAACCAGAAGCGGTGAACTCATAAAATTTAGTAATAAAGGTGTTATTGTTAAGACTTGGGAAGGTGAGATTAGTCAGGGTATTTCAGGAGCACAGATATTTAGCTTTTCTGTAGAAGATAAAGAAAAGGATATCATAAATAAGCTTGAGAGGCTACAGGGAAGATATGTAAAACTGAAATATAAAGAACGTTTTGCGAGAATTTCCTGGCTGGGCGATACAAAATATTTTATCATTGACGTTGTAGAAGAAGAATCTCCTCATTTCCGGAACAAATAAACTTATTTCAGTATTCCTTTAAAATGTAAATACAATATAATTATGAAAACAAAAATTAATTTTATTTTGTCATGCATTGCATTAATGGGAATCCTTAGCTGTAAAAATTCTGATAGAACAGAAACTATTCGATACCTTGATTATGGTGTTTTGAAAGATAGTGTTTACAGCAATAAGTTTTTTGGAATCAAAATACCAATTTCAGAAGATTTTATGGTGCTTCATGAAAAGAACTTTATAAAACACTCAGAAAACACAGCTAAAAATATCCCTATAAGCGAGATTAAAACTGAAGTATTGTTAGAAATAGGAGAAAAAATTCCTGACTTAGATGATGTTTTAAAGGATTCTACCAAACTAAAGAAATATTTATTTAAAGGGACAACTGCAAAAAATGCATTAGGTACATCGACTCAAATTAATGCTTATATGTTAGTAATGGCTAACAATATTTCAAATATAGGCTTCAAAACAACAGAATCTTATGTTGACAATTTAAATGAAGGATATGCTTTCGACCAACATAAAGGCAGAGAGAAAAGAAAAATTGATGGAGTCGATTTCTACACTATAAAATGGTCTACGATTCCAAGAAGTTATGAATCCGAGAATCAAAAAGCATTGAGTGAAGTACATAATCTATTTACTGGAAAAAAGAAGAGCGCTATTGGTTTCGTAACTGAAATTAATGGTTTGGTACTTTCGATTTTTATTACGTATTATTTGGACGAGCAAAAGTATATGTTTTTAAATATTCTTGACAAAATCACTATTGATACTAGTGAAGAGCAAATCCCAAATTCTATCTCTAAATAAAACTAAACCTGCACATCAATGGAAAAATACAAAACAAACAGGGAGTCGAGGATAACCATTTCCCAATTAATGCTTCCCTCCCATTCTAACTTTAGCGGAAAAATTCATGGTGGTTATATTTTATCGCTCATGGATCAAATTGCTTTTGCATGCGCCTCGAAACATTCTGAAGCTTATTGTGTAACAGCTAGTGTAGACAAAGTAGATTTTTTAAAACCGATAGAAGTTGGTGAACTCGTAACTTTGAAAGCCTCTGTGAACCACGTTGGAAATACTTCTATGGTGGTAGGCCTTCGGGTAGAAGCTGAAAATATACAAACGGGGACTATAAAACATTGTAACTCTAGCTATTTTACTATGGTTGCAAAGAATAAAGAAGGAAAAAGCCTCCCGATACCAGGCTTGATTCTGGAAAATAAAACCGCGATACGAAGATTTGTTAGAAGTATTATTCGCAAAGATGAAGCAACAGCAAGACGCGATCGTTTTAAAGCTTCAGAATTTGAACTTGAATCACACCTTGAAATCCTTAAGGAATACAATGTAAAGATCAATTTATAATTAATTTTGGGGTATTGCGTTATAGTAATAATTGCTTTTATCTTTGTATATTACTGCAAAAACCCCAAACTATGAAAAAATTTTTAAAAAAAATGCTGCTTATTTTCATTGCCTTAGTTTCTTTTAACTGTGGTAGCGATGATAGCACAGAACCAGAACCAGAGCCAAATCCCGAGACCAATCCAAACCCAAACAAAATTACTACCTATAACGCAGATGTGAAAACGATTATGGATGCACAATGTGTTCGATGTCACACAGATCCGCCGGTAGAAGGTGCTCCTTTTCCTTTACGTACCTACGCAGAAACTATTATAGGAGTAAACAGAGATCTTGTTTTAAGAATGACTTCTACGAGTATAAATAATGTCATGCCTCCTTCTGGTCGATTACCACAGGAAACTATCGATATTATTCTCGATTGGGAAGCCGATGGTTTCTTAGAGCAATAGAAATTATCTATTGTTTACAGCATCCTGACCTTTATAAAAACGCTTTATCGCCATATCATTTTCAGAGTATATTTTGATGAGATAATATCCTTTTCGTAATTCTGAAACATCTACATCTCTATTGAGATGAAGCTTTTTTTCCATTCGAATAAATCCTGCTTTATCAATAATTTTAATGCGCAAAGAATGTGCAGGTTTATTAGTTTCAATTCTTATAAACTCTGAAGTGATAGAAGGTTTAATCTCAAAAGAAAATATCTCATCATTTACAGGTAAAGGATTATGGGTATCTCTTTCATTACCATAAGATATGATCGTTAAGGCAAAAAATAAAGTAACTAGTAGCAATTTTTTCATAATATATATTTTAAGTAATAGATTAACAATCGTAAACTAATATAATTACTACAATATACTAATAGTTTTACTTTTAAAAAGTTAATAAATATACAAATGGGAAAATAATTAACACTTTTTTAGAAAAAATATGAAAAAGAGGCCTGAAAAGACTCAAAAAATGTCATTACGAAAAATTCAAATTTTGAAGTAATCTGTTTCTCAGCAACTTACATTTAACAGATTCCTTCGCTATGCTCGAAATGACGACTTTTGAGCCTCTTTATAAAGTTATAGAGATAATAACGTATTCTTCTTATTTGCTCAAATACATTTTACGTCTTGCATACAGATCATAAAACTGGTCATCCTTAAGATCATCTATAAATAAGATACTTTCTCCCGTACTTTTCATTTCTGGTCCTAACTTCTTATTCACGTTAGGAAATTTATTAAAAGAGAATACCGGTTGTTTGATGGCATAACCATCTAAATGAGGTTTAAAGTCAAAATCTGTTACCTTTTTCTCTCCCAGCATTACTTTGGTTGCATAATTTACATAAGGTTCGCCATAAGCTTTTGCAATAAAAGGTACTGTACGCGAAGCCCTTGGATTTGCTTCAATGATATAAACCATATCATCTTTTATAGCAAATTGGATGTTGATTAATCCCACAGTGTTCAAAGCCAAAGCAATTTTATGAGTATGATCTTTAATCTGTTGCATGACAAATTCACCCAGATTAAAAGGTGGTAGTGTCGCGTTTGAGTCTCCCGAATGAATTCCGCAAGGCTCTATATGCTCCATAATACCAATAATATACACGTTTTCGCCATCGCAAATTGCGTCTGCCTCTGCTTCAATTGCACCATCCAAATAATGATCTAATAAAAGCTTGTTATTTGGTATTTTACGAAGTAAATCAACAACATGTTCTTCTAATTCCTGCTTATTGATCACGATTTTCATTCCCTGGCCACCTAAAACATAAGACGGTCTTACCAAAAGAGGAAAATCCAGTCGATCAGCCACTTCTAATGCTTCATCTGCAGTTTCGGCCGTATCAAATTCTGGATAAGGAATATTATTATCTTTTAACAATTTTGAGAAACTTCCTCTATCCTCTGCTAGATCCAATGACTGGAAGCTGGTTCCGATAATTTTAATTCCGTAACGATCTAGTTTCTCTGCAAGTTTTAAAGCCGTTTGACCTCCTAGCTGAACAATTACTCCTTCGGGTTTTTCGTGCCTGATGATATCATAAATATGCTCCCAGAATACAGGCTCAAAATATAGTTTATCGGCAATATCGAAATCGGTAGAAACAGTTTCAGGATTACAATTAATCATGATGGTTTCATATCCACACTCTGCAGATGCCAAAACTCCATGCACACAACAATAGTCAAACTCAATTCCCTGTCCTATTCTATTAGGTCCAGATCCCAAAACAACTATCTTCTTTCTATCAGTAACAGCACTTTCGTTTGAAACGTATATTTCTCCTTCAGGAGTTTCTATCTCTGCTTCAAAAGTCGAATAGAAATATGGTGTTTGTGCTTTAAACTCAGCTGCACATGTATCCACTAATTTATATACACGCTTGATACCAAGCTCATCTCTTTTATCGTATACTTCACTCTCATAACACCCTACCATATGTGCAATCTGTCTGTCTGCAAAACCTTTTTGCTTTGCTTCGAGTATGAGTTCTCTGGTTAAGGACTGAATGGTATACGTAGAAATTTCTTTTTCCAGATTATAGAGTTCTTCATATTGTTTCAAGAACCACATATCAATTTTTGTGATTTCATGTATCCTACTTAAAGGAATTCCCATCTGAATCGCATCATAAATCACAAATACGCGATCCCAACTTGCGTAGGTAAGTTTTTTTATGATGGTATCGTAATCTTTATAACCTTTACCATCGGCTCCTAAACCGTTTCTCTTTATTTCCAGAGATTGTGTCGCTTTATGTAAAGCTTCTTGAAAAGATCTACCGATAGCCATCACCTCGCCTACAGATTTCATCTGGAGTCCAAGTGTACGATCAGATCCTTCGAATTTATCAAAATTCCATCTCGGTATTTTTACAATAACATAATCCAACGTCGGTTCAAATAATGCCGAAGTTGATTTTGTAATTTGGTTATCCAGTTCATCAAGTGTATATCCAATAGCCAATTTTGCAGCTATTTTAGCAATTGGATATCCTGTTGCTTTAGATGCCAATGCTGAAGATCGAGAAACCCTCGGGTTGATTTCGATGGCAATAATGTCTTCATTTTCATCTGGACTCACCGCAAATTGAACGTTACATCCTCCTGCAAAATCCCCAATACTACGCATCATATGAATAGCCATATCACGCATACGTTGATAAGTTTTATCACTAAGCGTCATTGCAGGAGCAACAGTAATAGAATCCCCTGTATGGATTCCCATTGGGTCCATATTTTCAATTGCACAAATAATGACTACATTATCGTTATTGTCTCTCAGTAATTCCAATTCATATTCTTTCCAACCGATCAATGCTTTATCTATCATTACCTCGTGAATTGGGGAAACTTCCAGTCCACGCGTCAATAATTCGTCAAAATCCTCTTCTTTGTATACAAAAGAAGCTCCTGCGCCACCCAAGGTGTATGATGCTCTAATCACTAGGGGAAAACCAAATTCTTGTGCAATTTCCTTACCCTTTAAATAAGAATTGGCGGTAGCCTGAGGAGCCATACCAATTCCAATCTTTAACATCAATTCTCTAAACTGCTCGCGATCCTCAGTAATATTTATAGCATCAATATCAACCCCTATTATTTCTACATCAAAATCTTTCCAAATACCTTTTTCATCAGCCTCAATACATAAATTCAAAGCCGTTTGCCCTCCCATTGTTGGCAATACAGCATCAATTTGAGGATGTTCTTTGAGAATCTCTATGATCGATTTGGTGTTTAATGGCTTAAGATATACGTGGTCGGCCATAGACGGATCAGTCATAATGGTAGCCGGATTAGAATTTATAAGAATGGTTTCTATTCCATCTTCACGTAATGATCTTAATGCTTGAGTTCCGGAATAATCAAATTCGCAGGCTTGACCAATGACAATAGGCCCTGACCCTATGATAAGTATACTTTTGAGTTTTTCGTTTTTAGGCATGTGATAAAATTATGGACTATTTTTCTTATTTAATTTGGTGATTAGATATAAAAAAAGGCGTTACTCATGAAGTAACACCTTTAATATTTTGAAAGCACATTATCATTAGTGCTTGTGTCTTAGTTCTGAAGAAACAGATAGCTTCTTTCTTCCTTTAGCTCTTCTGCGAGCTAATACCTTTCTACCATTTACAGATGCCATACGCTCTCTGAAACCGTGTTTGTTCTTTCTCTTTCTTTTCGATGGTTGAAACGTTCTTTTCATTGCTATCTATCTTTATGTATCTTCTTGAAAAATCTCTTTATTTAGATCTTTGAGTATCTCCCCCAAAAACTGCGGGCAAATATACAAAGACTTTTTACTTTGACAAACCCAAATATCAAAATATTTTTATTTGTTTTTATTACCTTTGCGGCGACTTAAAAATAAAACAATTCGATGTATAATAAAAATATAAAATTAGTAATTGCAGTATTGATTGTAGGATGGGCCGTGTGGCAAATAATAGAAGGATATATTGGCAATGGTATCATGCTGATTTTACTTTCGCTAATTTTTGTGTTTTTGTATTTTAAGAACGAGCTAATTCTTCTTGCATTTTTGAGGTTACGTAAAAAAAATTTTGAAGGTGCCAGAAAATGGTTAGACAAAATTAAGAATCCCGAAAGCGCACTTACGAGGAAGCAACAAGGATACTATAACTATCTTCTAGGCATTATGTTATCACAAACTAATATCACGCAAGCCGAAAAATATCTGAAAAGAGCTATCAAATTAGGGTTATCAATGAATCAGGATTTAGCGGTTGCTAAATTAAATCTTGCGGGAATTGCAATGACCAAGCGCAGAAAAAGAGAAGCACAAACTTTACTTACTGAAGCCAAAAAATTAGATAAACATAATATGCTGAAAGATCAGATAACGATGATGAAGCAGCAAATGAAAAAGATTTAGGCACACTAATTGCTTAATATATTACGTTATCTAATAAAAGTTTGGCACTTAAAAGCCTTTAAAACGAACTATCGAGAAATTAAGTTTTCTCGGTAAATACTGTTTTTTTAAAGACTTTATAGTACATTAGCGATTGTAATTATTTTGTAATGAGAAAATTATTAACTCTAGGAATACTCTTTTCATTTTACGGCAATTTGTTTGCTCAACCAGAAGTAAAAATTCCATTTTCAACAGCTATATCAGCACATATTGTAAAATACAATATGAAAATGGATGCCGCTTACAGAGAAAATGACTTGGAGAGAGCAAAATTTTTATTTGATTCTCTAGTCACCAACCATCTTAATGGTACCTATTTGGATAATTTTACGGTAAATACCTTAAAGGAAGATCCCATTACTTTCTCAGCATATGAAAAACCTTTGTTTCTTATTACTTATGCTGCCTGGTGTGTTCCCGGAATTGGAGAAATTCCGGCATTAAACGACCTGGCAGACCGATTTCATGATCAAATTGATTTTGTAGTACTCTTTTGGGATACAAAAGAAAATCTTAAGGCCAAAAGTAAAGAATACAGCGAACATATTAAATTAGTATATGTAGACGAAAAAACCAATTTGGATTCTCATATTGTTAATAAACTAAAACATGCTCTAGGTTTTCCAATGATGTATTTCACCAATGAAGAGAGAAAACTTTTAAATATTCAAAAAATAGAAACACACCATTCCAGTGAATCCTTGAGTAATTCTTATAACATACACTTTAACTCTTTGTCAAAAGGGGTCTCACTTATCATTGCCGATCTGGATGCAAGAGGTTTATTAGATGAAGAGGAAAACGCTGAATTAGATAACGCATTGAATCAAGATCAAGGAAAAGGTAGAAAGAATAAGAAAAATAAAGTTGGTGAAGATGGAAGAACCGATGAAGAGCGAAGAATTGACGAAGAATATGAAAAATATAAGCAAGAAAAAGATTCTTCAAAAAATCAGAGACGTAAGAATTAGATTATCATCATTTTCCGAAAATCATCTTTATTGCTACCAACAAAAGAACTCCGCCAAAAATCTTTTTAAGTAATGTCTGATTAATGGAAATTGCTAATTTGCTACCTAAGTAACCTCCTATGATAAAGGTAATTGCGATTATAGCTGCATATTTCCAATTCACATGTCCTTCCTGGTAATAATTATAAGCTGCCAAAAGAGTTACCGGAACTGCTAGAACCGCCAAACTGGTTCCTTGTGCCTCATGCTGGGAAAAATTCAACCACAGAAGCATTAGAGGAATCATTATAACACTACCCCCTATGCCTAAGGTTCCACTGAAAAATCCCGCTAAAAGACCGATTAAAATTAAAGAAACAAGTACTGAGATATTCATGCCGTTTATTATAAACAGCTAACTTAAGTAAAAAAAAATTGAATAAAACAAAAATTCAATAACTACTGCCCTACTCCTGTTTTATAATAGCCTTCTCTAGGAATTTTTATAAGATATTCTTTTCCAGTGGTATTATTCAAATTTGTTTCTCTTAGCCAGGGATTATGAAGTTTCAAAATCTTATAATTGATATCATACTGTTTTGCAAAAGCATTAAAATCGGTAATAGGTTCATCTACTAATACATTAAAAGTAGGGATATGTGTATATAAATCTTCTTCCTCGAAATTAAAGCCATACTTTTGAGGGTTACTTATGATTTCTTTAACCGCAACTATTCTGAAAACATACCTTCCGGTTTCTTCACCCAATAAAAGATCGTAGTATGAAGATGCTTCTTGTCTTTCCATTTGTCTTAAGATGCCAGCACGTCCGGCATTGTAAGCTGCAGCAGCCAAAGTCCAGGAACCAAATTTCTCTTTTGCACTTTTAAGATATTTACAAGCAACTTCTGTAGATTTTTCGATATGATATCTTTCATCAACGTTTTGGTTAACTTCTAACCCATATTCTTTGGCGGTTCCTTTTAATATTTGCCAAAATCCCGTAGCGTGTGCTGGAGAAACAGCTTGAGTCAAACTACTCTCAATAACTGCTAAGTACTTAAAATCATCAGGTACACCTTGTTCTTTTAAAATAGGCTCTATAATTGGAAAGTATTTATTTGCTCTTTTGAAGAGAAGCAACCCATTAGATTGCCAATACGTATTTACCAATAATTCCCTATCCATTCTTTCTCTGATATCAGGATTCGCAATAGGGACGAGTTCACCTGCAAAATTGAGATTATCGGGCATTGGTATGGCGTAGACGTTATAGTCATTCACCAACCTAGTTTCCAATATTTTTTGTGCTTGTGTTTTTTGGGGTTTGTCCTTAGTAGCATTGATAAAGATCCCAAAGGTGAATAAAACACCTAAAAAAACTAAAACTTTTTTTATCATCTTCATTATTTCAAGTAGGTTTTGTTGGGGGGAATAAAATTTTATACTACAATATAACGTAAAAAGTTAGACTAATGCAAGTTATCATTAATAATTTCAGGTAAATGTTTGTTAAACCATCGTGCTCGATTCACTATCATAACATGTGTTCCTTTATGGACTGTGATGCAATTTTTAATGTTTGAAATAGGAAAAACAATATCCTTTTCACCATGGATATGAATAATCTCTTCTGGATATTCTTCCTGATCCCAACAAACCATTTTTTCTATAGCCCAATCCAAATATGTTTTATCATTAACAGCAAGATATTTTTGATACATTGCCGCCCTTTTCTTAGCAAATTCACCAAAAGCTAACTTTTCCCAATTATCTATTTTGGAAACTAAAGAAGTGGGTAGCAATTTGTAAAATCCGGTTTTTCTAGCGATTTTCATTCTTTTAGGTAGTTCATATTTATTTTTTACGCTGGAAACTATAATCAATTTTTTTACATTTAAGTGTTTACTCATTTCCTGGACCATAATTCCTCCAAATGAAACTCCCACCAGTACAGCATTATCGTGCTTGATTTCTTCACACATTCTTTTTGCATACTCGGTGATAGACTCTGTCCTATGGGGGATCTTCCAAGGAATTGTATACATCCTATATTGATCTTCTGGTAGCTTGATGTGTTCAAAAATAGAAACGTCTGCCGCCATTCCGGGGATAAAGTAAACATGGCTAACTTCCTGCAACATAGGTATTTTAACAGAGGGTTATACGTTTAAAACACTAATTTTTGTATCTTTGCATATCAAAATTATAGTATTCCTTTTTCCTAGAAAAGGAAATACTGAGTTAAATTTTTATAAAAAGGGAATTTTTAACTAACAAATCTTAGTTAGACATACTAAATGGATAACGCCAAATCTGTAAATATATTTGATTGGATACTTTTTGTGTGTTTATAAGAACAGGTTAGAATATTGGGTTCACCCCCCCCTTATGTATGATTTAAATACCTCATAATTTAAAAAAATATGGAGAACATGAGTGATGTTGAATTAGAAATCATCGATAACGAATTTCTAAGACAATTCGAAACTACAATTGAAGGTCAAAAAGCAAAGATCGAGTACGCTCTACAGGAAAGAAAAATTTTCCTAACCAAACTTATCATGAGTGATGAACACATCGAAAAAGGATACGAAGAGGATTTTATTGTTGCCGTGTTTAACGTGATTCAGGATCGTAACATAAGATTGGTCCCAACAAGTCCTATTATCGCTAAGTTCATGCGTAAAAACAGAAGAAAATATAAAGATTTACTGCCTGTGGGCATCAATATATAGTATATTCTTTGTATAGTATTGAAACATAAAAAATCTGCATAAATGCAGATTTTTTATGTCTTACCATTATGCTTTTACTCCTTCTGTGACGAAATCAAATCTTACCACGCCGTCATCGTCAATTTCATTAAGCTTTATGCTATGCAATGTATTTACGTAAGTAGGATTCCATGGCGTTCGTACCTTTACATAGTTTTCAGTAAACCCATGAATATATCCTTCTTTATTTTCAGATTCAAATAAGACAGTTCTTTCTGCACCTAATTGGCTCTCATAAAACGCTCTTCTTTTCTTGGCAGACAAGCCTCGTAACATTTTACTTCTTTTTTTACGAACACCTAAGGGAACAACACCTGCAAGATCTGCTGCTATTGTATTATCCCTTTCTGAATAGGTAAATACATGTAGATATGAGATATCAAGCTCTGACAAGAGCTTGTAAGTATCCAAAAAATGATCTTCGGTTTCACCGGGAAAACCAACGATTATATCTACTCCTATACATGCATGTGGCATCACTTCTTTAATCTTTCTTACCCTATCGACATATAAATCACTTAAATACCTGCGTCGCATTAATTTAAGGATTTCATCACTCCCAGACTGTAACGGGATATGAAAATGCGGAACAAATGTTTTAGAATTTGCGACAAAATCTATAGTTTCATTTTTCAATAAATTTGGCTCTATAGACGATATTCTAAGCCTTTCAATGCCTTTGACTTGATCCAAAGCCTGCACCAACTCAAAAAAAGTATGTTCGTGTTTTTTATTACCAAACTCTCCCTTACCGTAATCACCGATATTGACACCAGTAAGGACGATCTCTTTAATTCCTTTTTCAGAAATCTCTTTTGCGTTTTTCAACACATTCGCCAAGGTATCACTTCTAGAAATTCCTCTAGCCAATGGGATGGTACAATAAGTACACTTATAATCGCAACCATCTTGCACTTTCAGGAACGCTCGAGTGCGATCTCCGATAGAATAACTCCCCACATAAAAATCTGCTTCTTCTATTTCACAGGAATGCACTTCGCCAAAATCATTTTTGGAGAGATCATTTATATAATCGGTAATTTTAAACTTCTCGGTAGCTCCCAGTACCAGATCTACCCCATCCACTGCAGCTAACTCTTCAGGTTTTAATTGGGCATAACATCCAACAGCAGCAACGAAAGCATCAGGATTGATCTTTTGCGCCTGTTTGACAATAGTTTTAAATCTTTTATCAGCATTCTCTGTAACAGAACAAGTGTTAATCACATAAATATCTGCGTTTTCAGAAAAATCAACACGATCAAAGCCTTCATCGGTAAAATTTCTGGCAATTGTAGAAGTCTCCGAAAAATTCAGTTTACAACCTAGTGTATAAAAAGCAACTTTTTTTCTCATAAAACCATGTCTTATTTCCGTGAAGACAGAAATCTCGTTATATTTACCCTTCACTTACATCCTTCAAAACAATATGAAGATTAAGGATAAATTTTGAGGGTGCAAATATACCAACAATAATTCGTTTACTAAAATTGAGAGTCAATCATTCCATTTCTATAATTCACTATTTAACAATAACTTATCTATTTTTTTCACTAATTTCTTGTGGAAAATCCTCTCAAAATAATAGAGACCATGAGGTATTTAGATATAATCAATTCGAGAATATTAGTTCTCTAGACCCCGCATTCGCAAGAAATGTGCCTAATATTTGGTCTACCAATCAATTATACAATGGTCTTGTGCAATTAGATGATTCTTTACATATCATACCTGATATTGCCAAGCGGTGGGAGATTTCAGAAAATGGTTTAAAATATACCTTTTTTCTTAGAAATAATGTTAAATTCCATAAACACGAAGTATTCAAAACCAAGAATGGCACGAGGTTAGTCACCGCTCACGATTTTACGTATAGCTTTAACAGACTTGTTGATCCAAAAGTTGCTTCGCCAGGAAACTGGGTACTAAAAAATGTTTCTAAATACCACGCTATAAATGATACTATTTTTGAGATCAAACTCAACAAACCTTTTCCTGCATTTTTAGGATTAATGAGCATGCGCTACTGTTCTGTAGTTCCTAAAGAAGTGGTAGATTATTATGGAAATCAATTTAGATCCAACCCTATAGGTACCGGCCCTTTTAAATTTAAACTTTGGGAAGAAAATGTGAAATTGGTATTCCGCAGAAATGAATTGTATTTTGAAAAGGACGAAAACGGAAAGCAACTACCATATCTAGAAGCAGTAGCCATTACATTTTTGCCTGATAAACAAAGTGAATTTTTGCAGTTTGCACAAGGAAAGATTGATCTGTTAAATAGCCTGGACGCTTCATACAAAGATGAGCTACTCACCCCTACTGGTAAACTTCGTGAAAAATACCAAGATCAAATCAACATCAGCAAAGGTCCCTATCTTAACTCTGAGTATTTAGGATTTTATCTGGATACGGAAAAGAAAGAAATACAATCAGAATTACTTAGAAAAGCTATAAATCATGGTTTTGATAGGGAAAAGATGATTACCTATCTTAAAAATGGAATCGGTACCCCTGCTATTAATGGTTTTATTCCTAAAGGAATTCCAGGGTTTGACAATATTCCCGGATACGAATATGATACGGAAAAAGCATATGAGTATATAAAGAAGTACATAGAACAAACAGGAGACCGTAATCCCACCATACGCATCGCCACAGACTCTAATTACCAGAGCATTTGTGAGTTTATACAACGTGAACTCGAAAAAATAGGGCTAACTATTATTGTTGACGTAATGCCACCCTCTACGATACGGCAAAAGAAATGGAGTGGTGAACTTGAAGTATTTAGAGCCAGCTGGATTGCCGATTATCCTGATGCCGAGAATTTTCTATCTCCGTATTACAGCAAAAATCATACTCCGAACGGACCCAATTATACACATTTCAAAAACGAAACCTTTGACAGATTATACGAAGAAAGTTTTTTGATTACAGATACAAAGGTAAGAGAACAACAATATGCCAAAATGGATTCGATTATAGTTGCACATGCCCCTATTGTTCCTTTGTATTATGATGAAGTAGTACGATTTACACAGAAAAATGTAAAAGGACTGACTAATAATCCACAAAATTTCTTGATTTTAAAACGAGTTTGGAAAGAAAAAATCAAGTAAATCAAACCACTATACACTATAAGTACCAAAAGTTTTCCAACTAAGGATTGAAACTCCTTTGAGTAGTGACAGACAAATCCGAATTTCGCAGTTACTCAAACTGCGAACTGCTTGCCAAAAACTATATTATGTCTTTAGAACTTGAAAGTAAATACATTAAAGTGCATAGCTTCAACTATTTTGAGGCCAATAAACCCTTATTCTTTGCGCCATCGTTTTGTCTGTTCGAAAACATGCTCCAGAATCTTTTCATCTTCCTTAGTAAATTCTAGTTTTCTTCGAGACATCACCACTTTTGCCACTTCAAAAGCTTTTTTGGTTAAAAAAGTCGTAAATCCGGCATTACCACCCCAGCTATAGCTCGGTATAAAATTACGCGGAAAACCACTTCCAAAAACATTGGCACTTACTCCCACTACCGTTCCCGTATTAAACATGGTATTGATACCACATTTGGAGTGATCTCCCATCATCAAACCGCAAAATTGCAATCCTGTTTTGGCAAAACCTTCAGTTTCATAACTCCATAATCGTACCGGTGCATAATTATTTTTGAGATTAGAAGTGTTTGTATCTGCACCCAGATTACACCACTCACCCAATACTGAGTTACCTAAATAACCATCATGCCCTTTGTTTGAATACCCAAAGATAACAGAATTAGTGACCTCACCTCCTACTTTAGAATAGGGCCCTACCGTGGTTCCCCCATAGATTTTTGCTCCCATTTTAACCGCTGCATGATCACAAAGCACAAAAGGACCTCTTATGATACTACCTTCCATGATTTCAGCATTCTTACCAATATAAATAGGTCCATTGCTGGCATTGAGTGTCGTAAACTCCAACTTCGCTCCTTCTTCAATAAAAATATGCTCTGGAGCGATCACGTTGTTACTTGCAGGGATAGGCTGACTTTCTCTACCACTAGTCAATAAAACAAAATCTCGATTGATGGCTTCCTCATTTTTTGAAAATATATCCCAGGTATTTTTGACTGTCAATACTTCTTGCTCATATTGAAAAACCTCATAGGTATTAAAATCAACTTCCTGATCTTCTTTTACATGAAATGCAATAGGTTCCTCTTGATAAAAGATAGCTTGATTCGCTGTAAGATGTTTAATTTTCTCTACAAGATCTTCTTTAGGTAAAAAAGAACTATTAATCATAATATTCTCTGCCAGTTCCACCATAGGAAATTTCTCACTCAAATACTCTTCGGTAACCGTAGAGGTTGTATATCCCAAGTATTTCTCCCATTTCTCTCGAATAGTTAAAATCCCGATCCTGATTTCTGCCACCGGTCTGGTAAATGTGAAAGGTAATAAAGCATCACGTGACGCTCCGTCAAAAAGAATATAATTCATGCGCTGATCTCAAAAAGTTAATAATTCGAATCATTGCAAAAATAAAGACGTTCGTGTTAAAAATAATGTTGTTTGGCTATTTTATTTTGAAATAAGTATCTAAACGAATCCATAGGATACTCGAAGGGTGGAGTTGATTCATATCAGCACTTCGAGAGCCTCAGTGCTCACGACAACAAATTATTAAGTGGCCCTGAGGATGCTCGAAGGGCAAAAAAAAAGCCTTTCTGCGTAGAGAAAGGCTTTTGAATATATTGTATATCCAAATTACTTTTTGAATTTGGCGTATTTGTTTTTGAACTTGTCGATACGTCCTGCAGTATCGATCAATTTTGATTTTCCGGTATAGAACGGATGAGAAGCTCTTGAAATTTCTAATTTCACTAATGGATACTCAACACCATCTACTTCTAAAGTTTCTTTAGTATTTGCTGTAGATTTCGTTAAGAAAACTTCATCGTTAGACATATCTTTAAAAGCAACCAATCTATAATTTTCTGGGTGAATATCTTTTCTCATCTTAATTATCTTTTCTAAATTCGAGGTGCAAATCTACAATTAATTTTTTAATTGAAAAATATTATTGTAAATTAAAATACAAAATAAAGTGTCTGTAATTAAGAAAGTAATCTATGGCTTCAAATCATTATTATTGTTCACATAAATCTAACCATTTCATTATGCCAGCAGCCAAACTAGAACCTTCACAAGCACGATAAGAAGCATTTTTAACAAGATTATCTCTCATCTCTACTTTAAGATATTCAAATTGGTTTGCAATATCAAGAAACTCTTCCTTAGTCATATCCATAGCCTCAAGTCGATAATATAAATCTAGAAAAACTTCTGTTTGATCGCCTAAAAACTCTTGAAACATTATTTCGACATCAGAATTGCTTAGGTTGTTCACGGAAGTTTTTTGAGATATAGACTTCACAAACTTTTGTAATTTACCTGTTTTAATAGCACTTTTATTGAATTCTATTAGTGTTTGTTTAACTAGTAGTTCTTTTTCTTCCTGAGATAAATCTATAATATCTTCGTTCCTCGTGCATGAGGTAATTGTAATTAAAGAAAAAGTAATAGCAAAAAGTAATAATTTTCTCATAAACAATGACTTCGTTAATATATCTTATACAATTTTAAAATTGGGGTATTCATTTTAAAATAAGATCTTGTTTTGCAACTTGAACATCATTTTGAACCCATGAAACTCTTAATTTTCAAAAAAGCGTTTTTTCCCTTATTCCGAGTAAAACTCCTTGATACATTCTGTTTGAGACCTTATAACAACTACGGAAAAACCGTAATAATTTTGTAAATATACGATAAAAATGTATATTCACCCGATAAAAAGCTGTTTAATTTCAAACTGTATCATTTTTTTATATTTGCGTACTGATGGTTGATAAACAGCCTTAATTCAATTTTGCTACATGGAAGAAACTACTTTTTCTGTTAAAAAATATATTTTAACCTACGGAATAATTCTCGGAGTTATCTGGGTTATTTATGGTTTTTTTCGGCATGTTACCTATAATAGAGCTACATCAAATTGGGCTTTTTCTATTTTTGAATTATCCTTGCATATTGGATTTCTAGTTTATGGTATTTATAAATACAAATCCGACAATAATGGTTTCTTAACGTTGTTACAAGCATTAAAAACTGGATTTGGAATTGCTTTAATTAGTACTATTATTCAAACAATAGGAGACATTTTTTTGGTAAAAATAATCTCTCCAGAAATCATCCATGAAATTATGAACTTAGTAAATCAAGCGACTGAGCAAGCATCACAAGAACAAAGCAAAATTTCAAGTAAAGATGATAACTATTTTTTCAATGTTTCTTTTGGTTTAATTGTCAATTTAGTACTAGGGATTGTTATTTCTCTATTCGCGGGAGCCATCATGCAAAAAAATCGAAATCCATTCTAGTATGTTTTATTATTATTAAACTATTTTTTTTAAATCTATCAATTAATTTCCTTTTAATTTATTTCGACTCCAACTTGTAACATTTTACTATCTTTGAATACTTATGGTTATACATAACTAAAACTATTGTATACATGGAAAATGAAACAACCTCTACCAAAAAAATCATTATAAATTACGGGATAATTCTGGGTATGCTCTCTGTGGTCATGGGAGTGATCATCTATATCACCGATGGATATGCTAAGCAAAACTGGATAAATACTGTTATTGGTATCGCTATTATTGCCGGTGTGATCATCTATGGAATTAAAGCCTTTAAAACAGCCAACAATGGGTTTCTAAAACTGGGTGAGGCGCTAAAAATTGGGGTAGGTATTGCACTTATTGGTGGAATTATAGGAGTTATTTGGACCATTCTACTTATGAATGTTATCGAACCCGAGATTGTAAATCAAATAAATGAAGCGCAACGCGAACAGATGATCGAAAGTTATCCTGATATGCCTGAAGCTCAATTAAATCAAAGTCTTGAAATGGCTAAAAAATTTACATCGCCCTACATGATTGGCGCTTTTGCTCTAATATGGAATTTGTTTTTAGGACTTATCATTTCACTTTTTACCGGGCTGGCAATGCAAAAGAAACAAGACTTTTAATACTTTATGAATATATCTGTGGTCATACCACTGCTTAATGAGCAGGAGTCACTTAATGAATTATATAATTGGATTGCAAAAGTTATGCAATCCAATTTTTTATTTTATTTTTTGTCAGATAACACTTATCCCATCTAAACATTCTTTATGACAAAATTATGTATTCTTCAGCTTACTCATAAAAGACGAAGGATAAATCCCTGTTTTTTTATGAAATGCTTTCGAAAATGATTCACTAGTTTTAAATCCAACTTCTTCAGAAATTCCTTTGATGGAGTACAATCTAAATTTAGGATCATCTCTTAATCGTTCAATAGCATATCCAATCCTAAGGTCATGCAAATAGGTAGAAAAATTCTTCTCTTTATATACATTGATAATTTTTGATAAATATGTAGAATTGGTTTTTAATTCCTTTGCCAATACGTTTTGGGTATATTTTTTATTCAGGTAGCGTTGATTCGTTTCAAAATCTTTGATCCCCTCCAGGATTTTTTTGATACTGTCGGGAGATATGTTTAAGTCATCTAGTTGCTGTTTTCTCCTTTTCTCTGTGTTAGATTCTTCACTTGGCGTTTTATTAGTGTAGGAGACTACGGCACGAAAACTTTTTTTGTATCGTCTGCGGTCATTGTTAAGGTAGATTATGGTTCCTATGGAAATCAAAAACAATGTACCCGCTACAACAATTGTCAATTTCAATTTGAAAACCGCATTACTATAATCTATAACTACATTATCTTTTTTTGAAATCATTAAAAGCCCATCATGAGGACTAAAATTCTTTTCTAAAATTCCTGATGTATTATATCTTATAATACTATCTAACTCTTTAAGTTTTCCAAAATATAATGATTCTTTTGTTGTGTTATTTTGTTCCCTAAAGTGTTTGATCATTAACATGTAGCCTTCATCTATATTGGGAATAATATTACTTTGGATTTGAACTATTGAATCCATTAGTTTCAAATTTTGGATCATTGGATCTTTTAGATTCAATTCAGCATATGCTTTTCCCAAATACAAATGAGCAGTTATCAAATCTTGTATTTTATTCCTTTTCTTTAAATCGGGTAACACTTTTGAGATACTATCAATAGCTAATTGATATTGTTTTTTATGATAATGTGTAAGCCCGGAATTAAGTGTGAATAAAGTCTGTAAAAATTTATCATTATTTTCAATAGCACCTCTATATCCTAAATTATTATAATGCAAGGCCGAGTCCAACACCTTTAAATGGTTAAATTCGCGAGCAATCAATAATATATCTTCGAATTTTGAATCCAAATCCTCTTCGATAGCGTATTGATACCGTTCCTTAAAAGTTCTCAGAGCCTCGTCATGATTTTTGAGTCTACTTTGTAGAGCCCCAATAGAACGATTGTATTGATATAGTGTTCTTGAATCAGACATTCTCACGATATTTTTCTTCGCTTTATCAAAGTTCTCCCAAGCGTTCATATACTCTCCTTGTGTTAAAAAATAATCTCCCTTCATTAGATAACCCCTAACCTTCAAAGCATAATTTTTTGTATCCTCTGTTAATTGAATTATGCTGTCGGCATAATTTAGATAGAACTTATGTTCTTTATAAAAACTCGAAACTAAGTAATAACCATGAGCTACAGCCCCATCATTATTTTCTTGTTTAGCTTTCTTTAAATAAAAACTTGCGTGGTTTAAAGCTACACTAGGTAGATCTTTGTAGTTTTCATGAAAAAGTTTATATAAATCATAATATGTTTTTGATTTGATGGAATCCTGTACTTTAAAATCCAATGATTTTTCTTGAGCAAAGAATTTACAACCTACTAAAATAATTACAATCAATACTTTTCTCATATAAATGTTCTATTAACTATAATAAATGATATCAATAATACACTATATTCAAAACATGCAGAAAATTTATCACTTATTTTTGACGACTCAATTTTCCTGATTATAGCTTCCATTCTTTTCCTGATTTGATATATCTTTATTAGCTATTATTATTATATAGAATTACAAATAATGAAGAATATTAAGGTCTATACAATGAAATATATTTTAAAATATGGTATAATTCAAGCCTTATTGATAACTGCACTTGATATCATTCAATATCTATACCCTACTTTTATAAAAGCCAGTAATTTTTATTGGATTGAAATTGTTATATTTATTTTACCTGCTGTTTTTGCCGTTAAAGCCTTTAAAACTAACAATAATGGTTTTATTAAGTTAGGTAAAGCTGTACAAATTGGTTTAGGTGTTTTTTTGATAACTGCAATTGCAGTTTTCATTTGGAGTGTTTTCCACCGCTTTTATCTGGAAGCTGATAGATATTCAATTGATAGTTTTGAAGAAAAACTAATACTCAATATACCTGAAATAACTCCAAAAGAAATAGAAAATGAAGTAACTAAAGATAACTTGGGTACCTCACACCCAATAATAATTTTTTTATATGCTTTTTTTTTAAACATGATTATAGGAGCATGTATTTCTCTAATTATTGGTGCCATCATGTCTAAGAAAAAAGAGTTATAATTGCATTATGGATTTATCTGTGGTTATACCGCTGCTTAATGAGCAGGAATCGCTTAACGAATTATACGACTGGATCACAACGGTGATGCAATCCAATTCTTTTTCTTATGAAATTATTTTTATCGATGACGGAAGTACTGATGGGTCGTGGGATACCATTATGCAACTTTCTGAAAAAGACACCAACGTCAAAGGGATCCGTTTCCTTAAAAATTTTGGAAAATCGCAGGCGCTACATGCCGGATTTAAGGAAGCCAAAGGCGAGGTGGTGATCACTATGGATGCAGATTTACAGGATAGCCCCGAGGAAATCCCTGAAATGTATGATTTGATCACCCAAGAGGATTATGATTTGATCTCTGGCTGGAAGAAAAAACGATACGATTCGGTTATTGCAAAAAATCTACCTTCTAAATTATTTAATGCTGCTGCCAGAAGAACGTCTGGAGTAAAATTACATGATTTCAATTGTGGCCTTAAAGCCTACAAAAATATAGTGGTCAAAAATATCGATGTTCATGGCGAAATGCATCGCTATATCCCAGTATTATCTAAAAATGCCGGATTTACCAGAATTGGTGAAAAAGTAGTAATGCATCAAGCTAGAAAATACGGTAAAACCAAGTTTGGGATGAATCGTTTTATCAATGGTTTCCTGGATCTGGTGACCATTTGGTTTATGTCGAGATTTGGCAAACGCCCTATGCACTTTTTTGGTTTGATCGGCACCCTATTATTCATTGTTGGTTTTTGTTTTGCTGTTTATCTTGGGATTGACAAACTTTTCATAGAAACTGCAGGAAGACTCATTGCACAGCGTCCAGAATTTTATGTCGCCTTAACATCGATGATCCTGGGAACTCAATTTTTTCTTGCCGGATTTTTGGGAGAGATTATCCTTACCAGCAAAAGAAGTAAAGAACGGTATAATATTTCTGAGAGGGTTAATTTGGGATAGCATTTTTATGACGGGCTTCGAGGGCCTCAGCCCTCTATCAATGAACCCTGAGGTGGCATACTAAGTTTATCGAAATGCTCTCGAAGGGTGACAGAAAACTAAAAACCAACAATAATACTCCAATTTCCACAAAACTGATGTAACACGGGGACAAGTTTATCAATTCGTTTTGTACATGATATATACGTCATACTCAATTTATTTGAGTATCTCTCTTATCTAATACGTCTATTCAATGAGAGATCCTGAATCAAGTTCAAGATGACGAACCATTTTACACAGTAATTTCATGTAAAAAATGGTATTAAATAGTATTTTTGCAATTAAAATTAGAAGCACATGCAAATCACAGATTCTGAAATCAATAAAAGAGTCAATGAATGGTTAACTCCTGTTTTTGATCAGGATACGCAAAAAGAAATTCAAAATTTACAGCATAATAATCCAGAAGAACTAAAAGAAAGCTTTTATAAAAATCTGGAATTTGGTACCGGTGGTATGCGTGGCATCATGGGTATTGGGACTAATCGCATTAATAAATATACGTTAGGAAAAAGTACACAAGGATTGAGTAATTATCTTGTTTCCCAATTTCCAGGAGAGCAACCCAAAGCTGTAATTGCCTACGACTGTAGAAATAATAGCGATACCTTAGCAAAGGTGGTAGCCGATGTTTTTTCGGCTAACGGAGTTCAAGTATTCTTGTTCTCAAGTCTACGCCCTACTCCAGAGCTATCTTTTGCCGTTAAAGAATTGGGATGTCATTGTGGTATTGTATTAACTGCCAGTCATAATCCGCCAGAATATAATGGCTATAAAGTATACTGGCAAGATGGTGGACAATTGGTCCCACCACAAGATGGTGAAATTATAGCCAAGATAAATACATTACAATATTCAGATATAAAATTTAAGGCCAATCCTGATCTTATTCAGACGATTGACAAAGAAATTGATACTGTTTTCATTGGTCAATGTGTTAAAAACGGAAGTTTTGCAGCCAGTCAGGAAGCTAAAGATAATAACACCATTGTTTTTACATCCTTACACGGCACATCAATAACTGCGGTACCAGAAACGCTAGAAAAAGCCGGTTATAAAAATGTACATATAGTTGAAGAACAGGCAGAACCCGATGGTAATTTTCCAACAGTAAAATCTCCAAATCCTGAAGAACCAGAAGCATTAACCATGGCAATGGATCTTGCCAAAAAGGTGAATGCAGATATTGTTATTGGTACAGATCCAGATTGTGATCGATTAGGAATTGCGGTTCGAAATAGCGATGGCGACTTACAATTACTTAATGGCAACCAGACCATGATCGTAATGACCTGGTTTTTATTAGAGCACTATAAAAATAATATAGGATTAAAAGGAAATGAGTTTGTCGCCTCGACTATTGTATCTACCCCCATGATGAGAAGTCTTTCACAGGCTTATGGTGTCGAATATAAAGAGGTACTTACTGGTTTCAAATGGATAGCAAAGTTAATCAAGGATTATCCTAACAAACATTTTATTGGCGGTGGAGAAGAAAGTTTTGGGTTTATGGTTGGTGATTTTGTGAGGGATAAAGATGCTGTCACCTCTACCCTGCTTGCATGTGAAATTGTAGCCTTTACTAAAGAAAAAGGTAGCTCTTTTTACAAAACCTTATTAGAATTATACACCAAACACGGTTTTTATAAAGAAAGTTTGGTTTCTTTAGTAAAAAAGGGAATTGATGGGGCGGCAGAGATCAAACAAACTATGGTAGACTTAAGAAATGATCCGCCTACACATATCAATAATGAAAAAGTTGTGCTAATTGAAGATTATCAAACTAGTGTTGCGAAAAATCTTCAGGATCATTCTGAAAGCTCTATCGACATACCAAAATCAAATGTTCTGATATTTTATACTGAAGGAGGAAGCAAAATTGCCGCAAGGCCTAGTGGGACTGAACCAAAAATTAAATTTTACATCAGTATTCAAGAGTCTCTTGCCTCGGTTAATGACTTTGACCAGGTACAGCAACAATTAGATAACAAAATTGAGGCTATCAAAAAAGATCTAAAATTAACTTAAATAGCAGTACAACTGTTCTACATACTTAATGAATTATTTTAAACAAATTCTTCGCTTTGCGAAACCTTATAGAATTTATGCCATTTTAAATATTATTTCTAATATTTTTTACGCCCTATTCGGGACATTGGCTATGGTTTCTTTATTTCCGATGCTGAATGTATTATTTGGTAAAACTGATAAGGTAAAAATTAAACCCGAATGGAATGGATTGTTAGAGGTACGAGAATATAGTGAGGCATATTTAAATTATTATGTTACACAAAAAGCTGATCAAGGAAATGACGATGTAC
Source organism: uncultured Aquimarina sp. (assembly GCA_947500845.1). Classification (GTDB taxonomy): domain Bacteria; phylum Bacteroidota; class Bacteroidia; order Flavobacteriales; family Flavobacteriaceae; genus Aquimarina; species Aquimarina celericrescens. Next base: position 62,888 of record CANMTP010000001.1, on the reverse strand, counting down.
TTATCTTTATGGTTGCCTTAGTTATTAGTATGTTCTTTCTGAAGAACATTTTTAGTTACCTGGCCATGTACTTTATTACTTTTCTTAGAAACGGTGTTCTAAAAGATATTCGTAATGAATTATATAAAAAAACCGTAGACTTACCTCTTTCCTTCTTTTCCGAAAAACGTAAAGGGGATACTATCGCTAGAATTTCTACAGATGTTCTGGAAATACAGCATTCTTTTTTATCCATACTTGAACTTATTGTAAGAGAACCTCTAATGATCTTATTCACCATTTGCGCCATGTTGCTTATTAGTGTGAAACTGACCGTATTCGTTTTTATATTTATACCGGTATCAGGATTTTTAATTTCATTAATTGGAAAAAGGTTAAAAAAACACTCGGATAAAGTACAGAAAGAGCAAGGATTCTTCTTGTCCATAGTCGAAGAAACTTTAGGTGGACTCAAAGTTATAAAGGGATTCAATGCTGAGAAGATTTTTAATCGAAAATTCAAAGAGTCTACATCTCGATTTTATAATTATTCTAATACCCTACTAAATCGGCAAAATTTAGCTTCCCCAACTAGTGAATTTTTAGGAATTACAGTAATTGCTATTCTCCTGTGGTATGGTGGACAAATGGTTTTAGTCGAAAAATCATTGGACCCAGGACTTTTTATTGTATATATGGGATTAGCATATAATATCCTTACCCCCGCTAAAGCCATTTCAAAGGCAAGCTATGGTGTAAAGCGTGGAAATGCAGCAGCAGAAAGGGTACTCGAAATTTTGAATACCTCCTCTCCTTTACAGGACAAACCAGATGCACAAGAAAAAGGGGATTTTTATACTGACATAACTTTAGAAAATATATCCTTCAAATATGAAGATGAATATGTTCTTGATGATTTTTCGTTAAAGGTTCCCAAAGGGAGTGCGGTGGCCTTAGTAGGACAATCTGGTAGCGGAAAATCTACCATTGCTAATCTTGTCACCCGATTTTATGATGTAAATAAAGGAAGTATTAAAATTGATAATACAGATATTCGAGATTTAACTAAAGAATCATTACGAGGATTGATGGGTCTTGTAACTCAAGATTCTATTCTTTTTAATGACAGTATAAAAAATAACTTATTGATAGGCGACGAACATGCTACAGAAGAGGAAATAATCGAAGCACTAAAGGTTGCCAACGCTTGGGAATTTGTGAAAGACTTACCAAAAGGTATCGAAACCAATATTGGTGACAGTGGCAATAAACTAAGTGGTGGACAGAAACAACGTCTATCAATAGCAAGGGCGGTTCTTAAAAATCCGCCGATTATGATATTAGACGAGGCTACTTCTGCTTTGGATACAGAAAGTGAACGATTAGTACAGTCCGCGTTAGAAAATATGATGAAAAACCGAACAAGCATCGTAATCGCTCATAGATTATCTACGATACAAAATTCAGATTTAATCGTTGTAATGCAAAAAGGAAAAATTATCGAAAAAGGTCGTCATGAAGAGTTAATAGCCAAGAATGGAGCTTATCAAAGATTAGTTACTCTACAATCTTTCGATTAATATTTCACTGATTATCAGTTTTTTAAAATAAAAAAGAGTGCTGGACGCACTCTTTTTCTTCACACAAATCATCTTAATTTAGGGGCTTACTCTAAAATTAAAACTCACTTTTATTAAAATCTTTCATCTTGGGGAGAATGAAAGTATTTATTCTAATATTATAGTACAAATATAAAGCTAACAATCGACTCCTGCAAGAAAAATGTTTATTTTATCCAAAAAAAATACTTTTTATCTATAAATATTAAAAATAATCGCCAAAATGTAATATTATTCTTACAAATTATAAGATTATGAATTCAAGCTGAAAGTATTCAGTCCAGATTTTAGAAACATTTTCAAATAAAAAAGAGTGCTTAACGCACTCTTTTTCTTCACACAAATCATCTTAATTTAGGGGCTTACTCTAAAATTAAAACTCACTTTTATTAAAATCTTTCATCTTGGGGAGAATGAAAGTATTTATTCTTTATTACAATGTAAAGATACTATCTTTTTTTAATCTACCAAACAAAAATTGTATTTTATCATAAAAAATATGTTTTTTAACATAATAAAATTACCTAATAAAATAATAATGTAGTATTTATCTTACAAGATTATTTGTCCTTCAAATAATTTAACAAAAACATAATAAAAAAAAAGAGTGCTGGACGCACTCTTTTTCTTCACACAAATCATCTTAATTTAGGGGCTTACTCTAAAATTAAAACTCACTTTTATAAAAATCTTTCATCTTGGGGAGGATGAAAGTATTAATTCTTTATTACGATGTAAAGATACTATTATTTTTCAATTCAACAAGTATAAAATGTATTTTGTCTATAAAAAAAGCAAATTACTATCAATTTTAACATAAATTCCTACAAATTCTTACAAAAAAAAGTAAATTTATACTTCTCAAAATACTACGTTAAACCTTTTTTGTTTACTTTAGTCTTATGTGCAGGGTTATATATTAATCCGACGTATAAAATATAATTACTTGAGCATAAATAAAGAAGAAGAACGCCTACTTATCTCTCTGCAATCTGATAACGATATTAATTCGGCATTTAGTGAATTGGTATCATTATATCAGCAACGATTATATTGGCATATTAGGAACATGGTCAAAAACCATGATGATACAGATGATGTATTGCAAAATGTATTCATTAAGGTATATAAAAACATAAAAAAATTTAAAGGTGATAGTAAACTTTATTCTTGGTTGTATCGTATTGCCACTAATGAATCTATTACATTTCTAAATCAAAAAGCAAAAAAACATAACATCACCAACGAAGAATTAAGTTTTCGGCTTATACAAAACCTGGAAGCCGGTATATACTTTGAGGGCAATGAAATGCAACTACAGTTACAAAAAGCAATTGCGACATTACCTCAAAAACAACAACAAGTATTTAATATGAAGTATTTTCAGGAATTAAAATATAGAGAAATGTCTGAAATTTTAGAAACCAGTGAAGGTGCCTTAAAAGCATCATACCACCTAGCCTCTAAAAAGATAGAAGAGTTTTTAAAAAATGATTAAACCTTTTTACATTTGATGAGTCATATATGCAGTGAAAAAAGATAACTTACATAAAAATAATGCCGGCTTTAAGGTGCCAGAGAGTTATTTTGAAAGTTTAGAAAAAAAACTTTCAAAAAAAATCGTTTCTGACATAAAAGAAGAGCAACCATCATCTATCAAAAATGGCTCGGGTTTTAAGGTGCCTAATGGTTATTTTGATTCTCTAGAGGATACGTTAACACAAAAATTAAATGATAGGGATAATAAAGGAAAAACCATTTCTTTATTCTCCAAAAGAAACCTTTCGTATATTTCAGGGATTGCTGCTATGATTGCCATTATCATTTCAGTATTTATGAATAAAGAAAACGACCCTCTTCAAGGGATTGATAATATAGAATTAGCTGATATTCAAGATTATTTTATAGAGGGTAATATCGACTTGAGTAATGATGAAATGGCTTTCTTAATAAATGAAGAAACTAAATATTCTGATTTTTTTGAAGAAAAAGTTATTTCTGAAGAAGAATTATTGGAATATTTATCTGATAAAGATTTGGTCGATGAAATCATACTTACAGATTAGAATGGATGAAATGGGTATTTTTAATATCCAAATGAAGGTTATAAAAATTTAAATTGATGAATAAGATATTACTATGTATAGGTATAGCTTTGGTATCGCTAAATGCCATCGGTCAAAATCCTGCGGGAGAAAAGATCAAAGCATTCAAAGTGGCTTATATTACCGAGCAGTTAAATTTGAGCAGTAAAGAAGCTCAACAATTTTGGCCAATATACAACACACATGAAGAAACGCTAGAAAAACTTAAAAAAGAAGAGCGTAAGCTTATAAGAGCTCTTAAGGATGATAATGAAGGAACTGATGGGCTAAGCGATCGGCAAGCAGGAGAGTTTTTAAGTAATTATTTAGAAGCAGAAACTCAAAAAACGCAGGCCAGAAAAACACTTATTAAAGATCTACAGACCGTTATATCTAATAAAAAAATTTTAAGACTTATAAAAGCAGAAAACGATTTTAACAAAAGATTGTTAGAACGTATTAGACAATGGCGGAACCGAAGAAATGATTAAAGAAGTGTACAAACAGAGGCTTTCGATCAATAGACTCTTTTCTATTTAAAAGACAATCTAGCCACTCTTCCTTTTCCTGCAGCTATTGCAGTGCTATCATTTATAAATCGTAGCGTATAAAAACTTTCTTTGCTCAGTTCTCTCCAATGTTGGCCATAATCATTAGAGATAGAAATACCCGTAAACCCAATTGCCACAATTTCTTTACTCCCACTATTAGGAACATATCTAACACAACTTTTATAACCAGATCCATCTTTAATAGGACGCCAGCTTCTACCACCATCTGTTGTAATAGCCTTGTTGGCAACATTACCTTCTGGTTTTGTATAGTCACCCCCGTAGATAATTCCATTTTCTTGATCATAAAAGTCAATGGAATATCCTCCTGTGGTTGAACTACCCTGCACAATAGGCGTTTCAAAAACTTCCCAGTTCCTACCTTTATCAGGTGAATAAAACACTCGGGATTTTATGCCTCCAGATATAATCCAGGTATGATCATCGACTATAGCAATATTGCCATTACTGGCAGCAAATGCGGCTTCACCTCCGATTGTTTTAGGTAAGTTAGCACAAGAAACTTTCTCCCAACGATCTCCACCATCTCGCGTAATAATTATAGATAAGCAATCATCGGTTGGGTCTCCCATGGCAATTCCTTCAGAATCGTTCCAAAAAGTAAGGGAATCATAAAATGCATTTTTATGATCCTCTGTATAAACTATCCTTTCTTGTTTATTATCAAAATCAATCTTTCTTAATCTTACCGGAGAACCAATTCCCAAAGAGAAAAATGAGTTGTTTGCAAAACTTACAGCGCGTTGCTCTGCAATCTCATCACTTTTTATTTCATTAGGATCAGCTTTTTCAAAATTTATTATATGAGTTTTGTGAGTTTTTAGGTTTATAAAACCATATCCTTTATTAAATCCGAAACCCAGAAGAGTATCATGATATACTGCGATAGCTCTAATACTAAAAGAATCCTTTAATATAACTTCAATATCAACTTTAGAGAAATCATGAGCCACTACCCTGTCTTTTGGTTTGCAAAAAGTTAGCGTTAGTCCAAATAATGCGATAATAGTGAGTCTCATAGTCAATAATTATACCCAAATATAACTGTATTTGGTAACAAAGGTATACCTTTGCAGACCTAAAAAAATAATACAATGCGCTTACATAGAAACCTGGTCTTTGCAGTAATCGATGGTTTGGATAAAATATTCAATGAGGGGGAATATGCTGATAAGGTGGTACAAAAATTACTGAAACGGGATAAACGATGGGGATCTCGTGATCGTAGTTTTGTCGCAGAAACAGTGTATGAAATAGTTCGTTGGAAGCGGTTATATACAGAGATTGCAGAAGTAAAAGAGCCTTTTTCCAGAGAAAATCTATGGAGAGTCTTTGCAGTCTGGGCGACGTTAAGAGGTATTTCATTACCCGATTGGAAACAAATTGCCCCTACTCCTACCAGACGTATTAAAGGCAGATTTGATGAATTAAGCAATATCAGAAAATTTAAAGAATCTATTCCTGATTGGTTAGACGAATTAGGTCAAAAAGAACTAGGAAAACATTGGGAGAAAGAGATTCATGCTTTAAATCAACAAGCTCCTGTAATCTTACGTTCGAATACACTCAAAATATTAAGGGATAAATTAAGAGGAGCTCTTGAAGATGAAAACATTGATACCGAATTTATCAAAGGTTATCCTAATGCTCTTCAACTCGTAGAAAGAACTAATGTTTTTAGTACCGAGGCTTTTAAAAAAGGCTTATTTGAAGTACAAGATGCGTCTTCACAATTAGTAGCAGATTTCCTTGATGTAAAGCTAGGACAACGAGTAGTAGATGCCTGTGCAGGTGCTGGTGGTAAAACACTTCACCTTGCAGCTTTGATGCAAAATAAAGGACAGATCATTGCTATGGATATTTACGCCAATAAATTGAAAGAGCTAAAAAGAAGAGCGCGAAGAGCCGGTGCCCATAATATTGAACCAAGAGTTATCGAAAGTACGAAAGATATCAAAAAACTTCATGACAAAGCAGATCGGGTATTAATTGATGCACCTTGTAGTGGTTTGGGAGTGTTACGTAGAAATCCAGATGCCAAATGGAAATTACAACCCGAATTTTTAGAAAAAATCAGACAAACACAATCCGATATTTTAGAAAGCTATTCCAAAATGGTAAAACCAGGAGGTAAGCTGGTATACGCTACTTGCTCGATTTTACCTTCAGAAAATCAGGATCAAGTGAACAATTTCCTGTCAAAAGAAGCCGGAGCAGATTTTAAATTGGTTAAAGACAAAAAAATATTATCTCACCAATCCGGTTTTGATGGATTTTATATGGCTTTATTAGAAAAACAATCTTAACAGGTATTGTTCAAAATTTGGTGAATAACTCTGCCATTGAATTCTAATTTTATGCTATTCTTTGCTAATAAAATAGTAAATTTGCAGCTTGTTCAACTCAACACAATGTACCCATAAAATGATTCATTTCTTCGGAAACCAAAACAAGACCGTATTTGCGGTTCAAACCAATCAAGAAATATCCCCTTCAACTACAGAAAAACTCACCTGGCTATTTGGCAACCAATCTAAATTATCTGTGGCGTCTATCGACGCTTTTTTTGTTGGCCCACGTGCTGCAATGGTCACTCCATGGAGCACCAACGCGGTTGAAATAACGCAGAATATGGGTATCGAAGGTATCATTAGAATTGAAGAGTTTACCACGGTACCAAAAGATTTTATCGATTTTGACCCTATGCTTTCGCAAAAATATGATAGTCTAGATCAAGATATTTATACTATTGATATTCAACCAGATCCAATTCTTGAAATTGATGATATTGCATCTTATAATAAGAGTGAAGGTCTCGCTCTTAGTGATGAAGAAATAGAATATCTTGAAGGTGTAAGCAAAAAAATAGGGAGAAAGCTTACCGATTCTGAGGTGTTCGGATTCTCGCAAGTAAATTCAGAGCATTGCCGTCACAAAATATTTAATGGAACTTTTATAATTGATGGAGAAGAACAACCATCGTCACTATTCAAATTAATTAAAAAGACATCTGAAACGAATCCAAACGATATAGTTTCTGCATATAAAGATAATGTTGCATTCATAAAAGGGCCAAAAGCCACTCAGTTTGCTCCAAAAACAGCTGATAAACCGGATTATTATCAAGAGAGTGAGTTCGAAAGCGTAATTTCTCTTAAAGCTGAAACACATAACTTCCCGACTACGGTAGAGCCATTTAATGGAGCTGCCACAGGTTCTGGCGGTGAAATAAGAGACCGGTTAGCTGGTGGAAAAGGTTCTTTACCTCTTGCAGGAACCGCAGTATATATGACCTCTTATTCAAGGTTAGAAGAAAATCGCCCTTGGGAACGAGCCATGGACGAAAGAGATTGGTTATATCAAACTCCGATGGATATTTTGATCAAAGCTTCTAATGGAGCTTCAGATTTTGGCAACAAATTTGGGCAGCCGCTTATTACGGGATCTGTTTTAACCTTCGAGCATGAAGAGCATGCCAGAAAACTAGGTTTCGATAAAGTTATCATGCAGGCCGGTGGTATTGGCTACGGAAAAGCTAATCAAGCCCTGAAAGACACTCCCGAAACCGGAGATAAAATTGTGATTCTTGGCGGAGAAAATTATCGCATTGGCATGGGTGGTGCTGCAGTATCTTCCGCAGATACAGGAGAGTTTAGCAGCGGTATCGAATTGAACGCCGTTCAACGCTCTAATCCCGAAATGCAAAAACGTGCTGCTAATGCCATTCGAGGTATGGTTGAAAGCGAAGAAAATACTATTGTTTCCATTCATGATCATGGTGCCGGTGGCCATTTAAACTGTCTTTCAGAACTAGTTGAAGAAACCGGTGGTAAAATCGACCTTGATAAATTACCGGTAGGTGATCCTACTTTATCTGCAAAAGAAATCATCGGTAACGAATCCCAAGAACGTATGGGATTAGTTATTGCACCAAAACATGTAGATACTCTTGAGCGTATTGCTGCGCGTGAGCGTTCTCCTATGTATCAGGTGGGAGACGTAACAGGTGATCATCGCTTTACGTTTGAATCCAAAACTAAAGGTGATAAACCCATGGATCTTGATTTAGTAGATATGTTTGGCAGTTCTCCCAAAACGATCATGAATGATCAAACCATTTCTCGCTATTACGATGACCTAAGCTATGATATTAAAGATTTTCAGGGGTACTTAGAAAGTGTATTACAACTCGAAGCTGTCGCCTGTAAAGACTGGTTAACTAATAAGGTTGATCGCTGTGTTGGTGGCCGTGTTGCAAAACAACAATGTACAGGGCCACTACAATTACCCTTAAATAATTGTGGTGTCATGGCATTAGATTATAAAAGTACCGAAGGCATTGCTACCAGCATTGGGCACTCCCCTATTTCTGGATTGATTGATCCTGAAGCAGGTAGCAAAAATTCGATCGCTGAAGCATTAACTAACATTATTTGGGCTCCGCTTAAAGAAGGGTTGACCTCTGTTTCTTTATCTGCCAACTGGATGTGGCCGTGTAAAAATGAAGGCGAAGATGCCAGACTATATAAGGCGGTCAAAGCAATATCAGATTTTGCTATTGACTTGGGAATCAACATACCTACTGGTAAAGATTCTTTGTCGATGAAGCAAAAATATCCCAATGAAGAAGTCATTGCTCCGGGGACGGTGATAATTTCTGCTGCAGCCAATTGTGATGATATCAATAAAGTGGTAGAGCCAGTGCTTCAAAAAAATGGTGGCGACATCTATTATATTAATCTATCCAATGATAAATATAAATTAGGAGGTTCTTCGTTTGCTCAGATAGTGAATAAAATTGGTTCTGAAGCTCCGAGCATTCAAAATGCTTCCAATTTCAAGAAAACTTTCAACGTAATTCAAAGTTTAATAAGAAGTAATGAAATAGTTGCTGGCCATGACGTAGCGTCAGGAGGTTTGATTACCACATTATTAGAACTATGTTTTGCAGATGTCAATATCGGTGCAGAGCTTGATTTAAATCAGATTAAAGAATCTGATTCTATAAAACTCTTGTTTGCAGAAAATTCAGGAATTGTTTTTCAGAGTGCTCTTAATTCTAATATTGAGTCAGTGCTTACTGAAAATGGTATTGAATATTTCAACATAGGAAAAACAAAAGAAGGAGGTTCCTTAAGGATCAAAAACGGAGATGATTCTTTCATTTTAAATGTTGAAGAATTAAGAAGCAAATGGTTTAAAACGTCCTTCTTATTAGATCAGAAACAAACGGCCAATGATCTAGCAAAAGACAGGTATGAAAATTTTGCAAAACAACCGCTACAGTTTGAATTCCCTATTCACTTTATGGGAAGAAAACCTTTGTTGGATGATTCTAAACCAAGGCCAAAAGCAGCTATTATTCGTGAAAAAGGAAGTAATTCTGAACGCGAAATGGCCAATGCTATGTATCTGGCAGGTTTTGATGTAAAAGATGTACATATGACCGATTTGATTTCAGGTCGTGAAACTCTAGAAGATATTCAGTTTATAGGTGCTGTTGGTGGCTTTTCGAATAGTGACGTTTTAGGTTCTGCCAAAGGATGGGCAGGTGCATTTTTATACAATGAAAAAGCAAATGCGGCTTTAAAAAACTTCTTTAAACGAGAAGATACACTTTCTGTTGGAATTTGTAATGGTTGCCAGTTATTTATGGAACTTGAAGTCATTAATCCAGAGCATAAAGTACATGGAAAATTGGTTCATAACCAGTCCCATAAACATGAAAGCGGATTTACGTCTGTAAAAATTCAGGAGAACAATTCTGTGATGTTATCTTCTTTGGCAGGAAGTACTTTAGGGGTATGGATTTCTCATGGAGAAGGAAAGTTCAATCTACCACTTTCTGAAGATCAGTATAACATCGTAGCCAAATATGGTTATAAAGAATATCCAGCTAATCCAAACGGATCAGATTATAATACAGCGATGATGAGTGATCAGACAGGGCGTCATTTGGTGATGATGCCACATATCGAACGTTCTATTTTTCAGTGGAACTGGGCGCATTATCCAAAAGGAAGACATGATGAAGTATCACCATGGATTGAAGCTTTTGTGAATGCAAGAAAATGGTTATAAAAAAAATAATTCATCATATTTCTTTAAGAAATATGATGAATTATTGGTACTTCCTATAAATAACTTCTAGTAACCGGCTACATTTGGAAATTGATTAAATATGTCATCTACATAAGTTGATATCGCTTTAGAATTGTTGTCTTTGTAGATTTGATCTGAAGCTGTCCCCCTCCAGATAACTTTTTTAGACTTTCTATCAACCAAATCGACTATAAGTGTACCTTCCTTATATTTGTATACATCTGTCTCATAACCCACAATCTGATTATAATCATAATAATTAGTGTAATAGAACGGATCATAATAAGGACTCACCGCAGGGGTAAGATCAGCATAAGGATAGGTAGCATAAATTGGATCTGTGTACGTTTCTGTTTCCGTATCAGTTTTAGTCCTAATCAATACCAATAAATCTGGATTTTCGCGATCAAGAGTATACCCTGCTTTAGATAGATTAGAATTTACTCTTTCTATGACTTTGGATCCTACTGTTTTATCATTATATCCGATGTCCGAATCGTCAAAATTACTATTGGGCAAATATGCAAATGTGCTATACTTGCTAAGATCTTCATCTGACATTTTAACCGTTTGAACTGCAGGCCCACAACCAAATAAAGTAAATACCAGTAGTCCTGTCAAAAATAATAAGTGTTTCGTTTTCATAATGTAAAGGTTTTAATTTTAATCAAAATTACCTTCATCTTATTAGCATCATTAATGCTATCCATAGTTTAATATCCTTTTAACGATTTTATTATATATGTCACTCAGATAGTCTCAATAGACAGCAGAATTCAGAGTGATTTGTTAAGAAAAAATAAAAATATAGAGAAAAAATAAGAAATCGTAAAAGATTAAAACTTAATAGAGCACACGATATTTAAGTCTTTTCTTCAAAACCCTGTATCCAAAATTAAACGACACCAGAAAATTATATTAGATGCGAAAATGTGCTTTGTTTTTACCCCTTAACCCTTAATCGTCAATAAAAACAATAAAATATTAAAGAGTTATCAAAATACATCGCCTTTTTTTATATATTAGAGTTGCGTATTATTAGATTTTTTATAATTTGCAAAACTATGCACGCATAGTAGTTTTTAAAGCATCTAAAACTGCTAGAAAAAATTTAAAACAACTTATGACGACAATTACTAGACTATTTGATTTTCCACATTATCAACTAGAAAAATTTAATTTAGACAAGGCTTTAGTCACCAAATATGATGGTGAATGGGTCGCAACATCATCAGCAGAATATGTAGAAAAAGCAAACCAAATTAGTCGTGGATTATTAAAACTAGGAGTAAAACCTAATGATAAAGTAGCAATTATATCTTCCACTAATAGAACCGAATGGAATATTATTGATATTGGCGTTCTTCAAATCGGAGCTCAGGATGTACCCATTTACCCCACCATATCTCAGGAAGATTATGAATATGTTTTAAATCACTCAGAGTCCGTTTACTGTTTTGTTTCTGATGAAGAAGTATATCAAAAAGTTAAAAACATACAAGCCTATGTACCATCCCTGAAAGATGTGTATTCCTTTAATGACATCCCAGGATGTAAAAGCTGGAATGAAGTTTTAGAACTTGGTAAAGATAATAGTACTCAAGAAGAGGTAGAAAAGATCATGGCTTCTATTAAAGAAGAAGATCTGGCTACCTTAATATATACATCTGGTACCACCGGACGACCTAAAGGCGTAATGCTTAGTCATAAAAATATTGTTAGTAATGCAATAGCAAGTTCGACAAGATTTCCCTTAGAAAGTGGAAATAGTAAAGCTCTTAGTTTCTTACCGGTTTGTCACATTTACGAAAGGATGACTATGTACTTTTATCAATATTGTGGTGTATCTATTTATTTTGCTGAATCTCTGGAGACCATAAGTGACAACCTAAAAGAGGTTAAACCAGATGTAATGACAGCCGTACCAAGATTATTAGAAAAAGTCTATGATAAGATTATTGCCAAAGGTGCAGATCTTACCGGAATCAAAAAGAAGCTTTTCTTTTGGGCTGTAGAGTTAGGATTGAAATATGAACCTTATGGTGCCAATGGATGGTTATATGAAAAGAAATTAGGTATCGCCAGAAAACTTATTTTCAGCAAATGGCAAGAAGCACTAGGAAACAATATGAAAGTAATTGCCTCAGGAAGTGCTGCCTTACAACCTAGATTAGCAAGAGTATTTAATGCCGCTGGACTTCCTGTAATGGAGGGCTATGGTCTTACCGAAACTTCTCCTGTAATTTCTGTTAACGATGTAAGAAATAGAGGGTTTAAGATAGGAACAGTTGGAAAAATGCTCCCTAATACAGAAGTGAAAATTGCCGAAGATGGTGAAATTTTGGTGAAGGGTCCTCAGGTAATGCAAGGATATTATAAAGATGAAGAAAAAACTAAAGAAGCCTTAAAAGATGGATATTTTCATACTGGTGATATTGGTGAAATAGATAGCGAAGGTTTCTTGCGCATTACTGATCGTAAAAAAGAGATGTTCAAAACGTCTGGAGGTAAATATGTTGCACCGCAGTTGATAGAAAATGCGATGAAGCAATCTCGTTTTATAGAGCAAATAATGGTTATTGGTGAAGGAGAAAAAATGCCTGCAGCTTTTATTCAACCAAATTTTGAATTTTTAAAAGATTGGGCAAAACGAAAAGGTTTAGAAGTAGGTGACTCTTTTGAAACAATAATCTCTAACCAAAAGGTAATTGATCGTTACCAGGAAGAGGTAGACGAGCATAACGAAAAATTCGGTAAATGGGAGCGGGTAAAGAAATTCGAACTTACCGCAGATGAATGGAGTATAGATGCTGGGCATCTCACTCCTACTATGAAATTGAGAAGAAAAATTATAAAAGAAAAATACGCAGCATTATATTCAAAAATTTATGGCTAATTCAATTCACTGATTACATAGCATATGCGTATAGGCTTAACTATAAATCAGTAAACTCCTCATTTTATGGGGAGTTTTTTTATTAATTCATTAGAAAAACGTAACTTACTTGGGATAATCTCAAATATTTTATCTTTTTTTATTATGCATGCATAATAAATTTTCTTACCTTTACCTCACAATATTTTTTGAATGAGGGAAAAAACAATTGATTATGCGCTTAGAGCCACTTGGATGGCAGTAGCAAAAATGTATAATGAAGAAGCGAGCAAAAAAGGAAGTACGATGGCTACTGGATTCGCTCTATTGAGTATTGATCCAGAAAACGGTACTCCATCTACTTCATTAGGGCCCAAAATGGGAATGGAAGCTACAAGTCTATCGCGTACTTTGAAAACCATGGAAGAAAAAGGATTGATTTTCAGGAAAAAAAATCCTCAAGACGGTCGTGGTGTATTAATATATTTGACCCCTTTTGGTGTAGAAATGAGAGATTTTTCAAAGGAGGTAGTTTTCGCTTTTGATAATGCTGTCAAAAAACATATTCCGAAAGAAAAATTGGATATCTTCTTAGAGGTATTTCAAATGATCAACGATCTTATCGCTTCCAAAAAAGTGTACACAAAACAAGAATCTATAACACCTTAACAACTTTAAGTTAAAAAATGAAAAGAACCATTAAAAAAGTTGCAGTCGTCGGATCAGGAATTATGGGATCCGGTATAGCATGTCATTTCGCTAATATTGGTGCTGAAGTGCTATTATTAGATATAGTTCCCAGAGAACTAAACGACAAGGAGAAAGCAAAAGGGCTTACTCTTGAAGATAAAGTGGTACGTAATCGACTGGTAAATGATTCACTTACCGCAGCTCTTAAGTCTAAACCTTCACCTATTTATCATCAAAAATTTGCAAGTAGAATTACTACAGGTAACCTTGAAGATGATATTGCAAAAGTCGCCGATGTTGATTGGATCATAGAGGTTGTTGTGGAAAGACTTGATATCAAAAAAATTGTTTTTGAAAATCTTGAAAAACATAGAACACCAGGTACCCTAATTACCTCAAACACCTCTGGTATTCCTATAAAATTCATGAGCGAAGGAAGAAGCGAGGATTTCCAGAAGCATTTCTGTGGAACACATTTTTTTAACCCTGCGCGTTATTTAAAATTATTTGAGATCATTCCAGGACCACAAACTTCTCAAGAAGTCTTGGATTTCCTCAACGGATATGGTGAACAGTTTTTAGGAAAAACATCTGTAATAGCCAAAGATACTCCCGCCTTTATAGGTAATAGAATTGGTATTTTTAGTATTATGAGTTTATTTCATATGGTAAAAGATATGGGATTAACTATCGAAGAGGTTGACAAGTTAACAGGTCCTGTAATAGGACGACCTAAATCTGCAACTTTTCGTACTGTAGATGTCGTTGGCCTTGATACTTTAGTACATGTTGCCAATGGTATTGCAGAAAACTGCCCGGATGATGAACGACATGAACTGTTCAAACTTCCAGATTTTATCAATACCATGATGGAAAATAAATGGTTAGGAAGTAAAACCGGTCAGGGATTCTATAAGAAGAATGTTTCTGCAGAAGGAAAAAAAGAAATTCTTTCTTTGGATCTGGATACCATGGAATACAGAGGCAATAAAAGAGCTTCCTTCCCCACTCTGGAAATGACAAAAACGATTGATAAAGTAGTAGATCGTTTTAAAATTTTGGTATCGGGTAAAGACAAAGCGGGAGAATTTTATCGTAAAAATCTTTCAGCACTGTTTGCCTATGTGTCTAATCGCATTCCAGAAATTACAGATGACCTTTACAAAATAGATGATGCTATGAAAGCTGGATTTGGATGGGAACATGGCCCGTTCCAGATTTGGGATGCTGTAGGTGTTGAGAAAGGTATCGAAATGATGAAAGCTGAAGGTCATGAACCTGCAGCCTGGGTGCATGAAATGATAGCTTCTGGGATCACTTCCTTTTATACGGTTAAAGAAGGCGCTACATATTACTATGATATTCCAAAGAAAGAGCAAGTTAAAGTTCCCGGACAAGATGCATTTATTATTCTTGATAATATCCGTAAATCTTCTGAAGTCTTTAAAAATAGCGGTGTTGTCGTTGAAGATCTTGGTGACGGAATTTTAAATGTAGAGTTCCAAAGTAAAATGAACACTATTGGCGGAGATGTCCTTGCAGGACTCAATAAAGCAATAGATATGGCCGAAAAAGACTTTCAGGGATTGGTAGTTGGTAATCAGGCAGCAAATTTTTCTGTAGGAGCTAATATCGGAATGATTTTTATGATGGCTGTAGAGCAAGAATATGACGAGCTGAACATGGCGATAAAATATTTCCAGGATTCTATGATGCGTATGCGTTATTCATCTATTCCAACAGTTGTTGCACCTCACGGTATGACTCTTGGTGGTGGTTGTGAAATTTCACTTCATGCTGATAAGGTAATACCTGCTGCCGAAACCTATATGGGACTTGTAGAATTTGGTGTTGGCGTAATCCCTGGAGGTGGTGGATCTAAAGAAATGGCATTACGAGCTTCAGATCTTTTCAAGAAAGATGATGTAGAACTTAATATCCTTCAGGAGCATTTCTTAACCATTGGTATGGCGAAAGTATCAACCTCAGCTCATGAGGCTTTTGACACAAATCTTCTCCAAAAAGGAAAGGATATCGTTGTTGTAAATAAAGATCGCCAAATCGCAACTGCAAAAGCATATGCTAAACTAATGGCAGAACAGGGATATACACAACCTCCTCGCCGTAAAGATATTAAAGTACTTGGTAAGCAGGCTCTAGGGATGTTTCTGGTAGGTACAGATTCTATGGAAGCTAGTAGATATATTTCTGAACACGATCATAAAATTGCTAATAAATTAGGATATGTAATGGCTGGTGGAGATTTATCTGAACCTACGCTTGTTACAGAACAATACCTATTAGATCTTGAAAGAGAAGCTTTCTTATCACTTTGTACCGAACGTAAAACGTTAGAACGTATCGAGCACATGTTGAAAAAAGGGAAACCGTTACGTAATTAGTATTGAGAATCTAGTATTGAGTATTTAGAAAAAAGATAATGCATAAAGTTGAAGATTTAAAAATATGGAAAAAGTCAATCGATTTGGCCAAATCAGCTTATAAATTAACCAGTGCACTACCTTCTAATGAAAAATACGGTATAATTTCTCAAATTAAACGTAGTGTGGTTTCAATTTCTTCCAATATTGCAGAAGGAGCCGGAAGAAATTCGAATAAAGAATTTAAACATTTTTTGAGTATTGCCAATGGTTCAGCGTATGAGCTTCAAACACAATTAATATTAACTATAGAGCTAAATCTCTTGTCAAAGGAAAAAGTACAACCAAGTATTGATATGCTCACTGAAATCCAAAAAATGAATTATTCATTTCAGAAAAGCATAGAAAATAAAACCTCAGTACTCAATACTAATATCTAAAATCTATTAATTAAAAAATGAAAACAGCATATATAGTAAAAGCATATAGAACAGCCGTAGGAAAAGCACCTCGCGGAGTATTTAGATTTAAAAGAACAGATGAGTTGGCTGCCGAAACTATTCAGCATATGATGAAAGAGCTTCCTCAGCTTGATAAAGCCCGTATTGATGATGTAATTGTAGGTAATGCAATGCCAGAAGGATCTCAAGGGTTAAACATGGCACGTTTGATTTCGTTAATGGGTTTAGAATCTATTGATGTTCCTGGTGTAACCGTAAATAGATTCTGCTCTTCAGGAATTGAAACTATTGGTATGGCTACTGCAAAAATACAGGCAGGAATGGCAGATTGTATTATTGCAGGTGGTGCAGAAAGCATGAGTGCAGTACCTATGACTGGTTATAAAACCGAACTAAATTATGATTTGGCCAAATCTGGACATGAAGATTATTATTGGGGAATGGGTAATACTGCTGAAGCTGTTGCAGATCAGTATAAAGTATCTCGCGAAGATCAGGATGAGTTTGCTTATCATTCCCATATGAAAGCTTTAAAAGCGCAAGCTGAAGATCGTTTTCAGGATCAAATTGTACCTATTCACGTAGAACAAGTATATGTAGATGAGAATGGAAAAAAAGCAACCAGATCATATACAGTTACTAAGGATGAAGGCCCTCGTGCAGGAACCAGCAAAGAGGTCCTTGCCAAACTAAGGCCCGTTTTTGCTGCAGGAGGTAGCGTAACGGCAGGTAATTCTTCTCAGATGAGCGATGGAGCTGCTTTTGTAATGGTAATGAGCGAAGAAATGGTGAAAGAACTAAATCTTGAACCCATCGCCCGCATGGTAAATTATGCTGCTGCAGGAGTTGAACCTAGAATAATGGGAATCGGTCCTGTTAAAGCTATTCCAAAAGCTTTAAAGCAAGCAGGTCTAAAACAAAATGACATTGAATTAATAGAACTTAACGAGGCTTTTGCATCTCAATCTCTTGCAGTGATAAGAGAATTAGACCTTAACCAAGATATTGTAAATGTAAATGGTGGTGCCATCGCACTAGGACATCCGCTAGGATGCACAGGAGGTAAACTATCAGTACAATTGTTTGATGAAATGCGTAAGCGTGACATGAAAGGAAAATACGGTATGGTGACCATGTGTGTAGGAACAGGACAAGGCGCCGCTGGTATCTATGAATTTTTGAATTAATAAAAGAATAATAAAAAGAAAAATAATACTAATAAAATGAGTACAGAAACTGTAAACAAAGAAATTCTTAGAGGAGGACAATTCCTTGTCAAAGAAACGAACTGTGAAGATGTATTTACTCCGGAAGATTTTTCTGAGGAGCAAAAAATGATGCGCGATAGCACAAAAGAATTTGTTGACCGTGAATTATGGGCTCACTGGGAAAGATTTGAATCGAAAGACTATGCTTTTACAGAAGAGTGTATGAAAAAGGCAGGTGAACTTGGTCTTCTAGGTGTTGCTGTTCCTGAAGAATATGATGGTTTAGGGATGGGATTTGTATCAACGATGTTGGTTTGTGACTATATCTCTGGAGCTACAGGATCATTTAGTACTGCTTTTGGCGCACATACTGGTATTGGTACAATGCCTATTACGTTATATGGTAATGAAGAGCAGAAGAAAAAGTATGTCCCGAAACTGGCTACAGGAGAATGGTTTGGAGCATATTGTTTAACTGAGCCAGGAGCCGGATCTGATGCAAATTCTGGTAAGACAAAAGCCGTACTTTCTGATGATGGTAAACATTATTTAATTTCTGGACAAAAAATGTGGATCTCGAATGCGGGATTCTGTAATCTATTTATCGTTTTTGCTCGTATTGAAGATGATAAAAACATTACTGGATTTATTGTTGAAAATGATCCTTCAAATGGTATAACTTTAGGAGATGAAGAAAAGAAATTAGGTATTCATTCCTCTTCTACGCGTCAGGTATTTTTTAGTGACACCAAAGTACCGGTTGAGAATATGTTATCGGAAAGAGGAAACGGATTCAAAATCGCAATGAATGCCTTAAACGTTGGTCGTATAAAACTAGCGGCTGCTTGTTTAGATGCACAAAGAAGAGTGATCGGAGAAGCGATTAAGTATGCCAACGAACGTATTCAGTTTAAAACACCAATCATCAATTTTGGAGCAATTAAGTCTAAGATTGCCGAAATGGCAACCAATACCTATGCCGATGAAGCAGCTTCATATAGAGCTGCCAAGAATATAGAAGATAGAATAGCTATCCGTCAAGCGGAAGGAAATTCTCATCAGGAAGCAGAACTTAAAGGCGTAGAAGAATATGCGATCGAATGTTCTATCTTGAAAGTAGCAGTTTCTGAAGATGTCCAAAATACTACAGATGAAGGAATACAAATTTTTGGTGGTATGGGATTCTCTGCAGATACACCTATGGAATCTGCTTGGAGAGATGCTAGAATTGCTCGTATCTATGAAGGAACGAACGAAATTAACCGTATGCTAGCCGTAGGAATGCTGGTTAAGAAAGCTATGAAAGGCCATGTAGATCTTCTTGGGCCTGCCATGAAAGTTGCCGATGAGCTTACCGGTATTCCATCTTTTGATACTCCAGATTATTCAGTTTTATTTTCTGAAGAGAAAGAAATTATTGCTAAACTTAAGAAAGTATTCTTGATGGTGGCAGGATCAGCAGTCCAGAAATTTGGACCTAAATTAGAAGAACACCAGCAGTTGCTTTTGGCTGCCTCAGATATTTTAATTGAAATATACATGGCTGAATCTGCAATTTTGCGAACAGAGAAAAATGTAAAACGTTTTGGTGAAGCAGCTCAAGAGACTCAAATAGCAATGTCTCAATTGTATCTCTATAATGCTGTTGATATCGCAATTAAAAAAGGAAAAGAAGCTATCGTTTCTTTTGCCGAAGGTGATGAGCAAAGAATGATGCTTATGGGACTTAAACGTTTCACAAAGTATGCTAATCAACCCAATGTAGTTGCATTAAGAACTAAAATTGCTGATAAGATTGCTGAGGAAAATGGATATTTTCTAGGATAATCGGTTCTAATATTGCCCTCCCTATGGCACTAAACTAGGGAGTTGTTTAATTTTGATTTAAAAAACCGCTTTTCATTGGGTAAAGCGGTTTTTTTATGAATTTATTCGTCTTAAAAACGGAATACTTTAATACATCGTTTAGAATACTGTCTTTTCTTTAAAAAATTATTTATTTATCAACACGAAAACGTTGTAGTACATAATAACGCTTACAATATTGACTATTTCGTAATAACTTAGTGAAAATATAACACAAAAAACACTTTACTAATTAAAATTTTGCTAATTATGAAATCATCTTCTCCTCCAACTAAAATTGTGAGTATGTCTGAGCCACGTTTGTTTAACAGTAATATTCATTTTTTGATTTATCTATGAGGAAACTTTACTCTGATGCCCGTATTCATTAATAGTAGCATGCAACAAACATTTAGAACTTTTACTTTTATCAAATCCTGCAGCATATAACTGTATTGTTAATGAAGAGGTTATACCTCTTCGTAGCCTTAACATCAATCATTTTATGTAATTCACACACTTAGTTTATTGATTACCAATTTGTGAAGGTAGCTTCACATTAAACACAAACTCATTATAAAACCTGGATCTTAATTGATCTAAACTTAAAAAAAATCGCACAAATGAAACGAAAAAACTTAAAACCAGTTTTAGTAGCATTGCTAATGCTAATCTTTTGTATTAATAGTAAGGCACAAGATGAAGATGTACTTTTTCAGGCTTTCGACTGGAATGTACAAAATCAACCCACAGGTCAAACATGGTATGATGTTGTATCACAAAATATAAACCTTATTAAAGATGCCGGTATCGATATGATTTGGATGCCACCTCCAAGTAATTCTGCCGCTCCCCAAGGATATTTGCCCAGAGAATTATATAATTTTAATAGTGCTTATGGTACAGAAGCTCAACTTAGAAACCTTATCAATCAATATCATGCTGTGGATATAAAAGTATTAAGTGATATTGTCATTAATCATCGTGTTGGTACCAATGATGCCGTAACATTCACTAATCCCGCCTGGCCAACTTTTTACATCACCGCAGATGATGAAGGAAGAAATTTTGTCCCTGGTCCTGTAGAATTTAGTATTAATGGAGATTATGTACCCGGAACCGCCTTAAAATCCGACGGCTCTAACGGTACTTTTGCAGCCGCCAGAGATTTAGATCATAAAAATCCGGCTGTAAGAGCAGAAATTATTAAATGGATGAATTTCTTGAAAAATGATATTGGCTTTGATGGTTGGAGATATGATTTTGTTCATGGCTATGATCCTATTTATAATAAAGAGTATAACGATGCTACCAATCCGTATTTTGCGGTTGGAGAATTGTTGGAAAGCAGTAGAGTACAGACCAACAACTTCGTTAATTTTGCGCAACAATCTTCTTCTGCATTTGATTTTAACACTAAAGTTAGTTTGCAAAATGCCATTAGAGATAATAATCTTTCCTATTTAAGAGACGGGCAGGGTAGACCATCTGGCATGATTGGTATAAATCCTACTAAATCTGTTACATTTTTAGATAATCATGATACTGGATTTGCACAACAATGTTGTGGATCAAACTATGTTTTTCCGGGAGGTGAAACCAACTTAAGAAAAGGGTATGCATATATCTTAACACACCCTGGTAACCCTGCCGTGTTCTGGACACATTTTTTTGATGGTGGATCAGGAGTTCGTAACGCAATCAAAGATCTTATTGCGGTAAGAAAAAGTGTTAGAGTCTATGCAGGTTCTACAATAAATATTGCTGAAGCAAGAAATGATCTATATGCAGCGTATATAAATGGTAGAAGTGGAACAATTGCAATGAAATTAGGTAGTGCTAATTGGTCCCCTAATGGAAACGGATGGGTATTGCAGACTTCAGGTAGTGATTATGCAGTATGGACTCAGGGCGGAAGCAATCCAGATGGAGAAACTGTCGCTCCTTTTACGGTAAACTATAAAAAACCGAACGGATGGGGAAACAACATAAATGCATATTTCTTTGATGCTTCGGCGAATGTAACCTTACCCGGAACATCAGGATGGCCAGGACAGCAAATGACAAACATTTCTGGCACCGATTGGTACTCTTTTACAATAACTCCACAAGCAGGAACTTCAGCAAATAATATTAGAGTCATTTTTAATGATGGAAGTAATCAAACCAATGATTTATCGCGAAGCACCACAGGATGGTATACCAATGGAACATGGTCTGATACGTGCCCAACAGCATGTAGTGGATCTTCAAATTCTAATCAAGTTACTCTTAACTTTAGAAAACCAGGTGGTGGCTGGGGTAATACTACCAATGTTTATTTATACAATAAAGCCACCAACCAAACGCTCTCTGGAACTCCCGGATGGCCCGGCCAGTCTATGGCTAATGTTAGCGGTACTTCGTGGTGTAGAAATATCTTTACCTTACCAAGTGAGGTATCTGTAAATAACGTTGGTGTAGTTTTCAATAATGGAGGAAATCAACAAACCGTAGATCTTACCAGAGGCACTAATGGATGGTTTAGTGTAACAGGTAGTACTGGTGGTAAAAGAACGGGAGCCTGGTCTAATGATTGTACAACGGGATGTCCTTCAAGAAGTATCTTAGAAAGTATTGATAATCAAAAGAAACTTGTTTTACACAAAAGCTCAGCAATAATTTCTCCAAATCCTATTTCTAATCAAAGTAAATTATATGTTGCTACAATGGAAAAAGGAGTATTGCAAGTAACTGTTTCTGATATTATTGGAAAAACCAAAACCATTTACAGTAAAAACGTGTCTTCAGGAAATCAAACCATTGACGTTGGAAATATGAGTTTAAAAAAGCCAGGAATATATTTTTATACTATACGCCTTAATGGAAATACTATTAACCAACTAAAAGTGATCAAACAATAATTTTTTTGCCCTCTTGTTTTTTACTTTCAGTAATTTTACTGTTAGAATCAAAAGCGGTTGTTACTTATACATTAGTAGCAACCGCTTTTTAAATTTTGTTTCTTACATTTATACTAAATCATGCATCAAACTCTACCTATGAACCGAATAGCTATTCTGTCTAGTATCGCTTTATTATTTGCAATATCCTGCAAAAAGAAAGTCATTTATAATATCTCACAAAGTTCTAGTATAGCCCCTATAGATGCTTTTCAATCTAACATCAAAAAAGATCATCAGATTAGAGAAGTAGAAAAAGCTGTTATTGTGCCTAAGCTAGACGGAAAGATGGATGATCCTGCCTGGAAAGGGACTCTTTGGTATGGTCTAGATCAAAGATGGATAGGAGATCCTTATACTTTTGATGACTTTTTTGGGCGCTATAAATTAGTCTGGACTCCCGAAGCTCTCTATATTTTGGTAGAAATTAAAGACAACCTACTATTCGATCAGCATAAAGATCCTTTGAAATTATGGTGGGATGATGATTGTGTTGAAATTTTTATCGATGCAGACAATTCTGGTGGGGATCATCAATATTCAAATAATGCTTTTGCATATCATGTCGCTTTAGATGGAAACGTAGTCGATCTGGGTACTGATAAAAAACCATTATTATACAACAACCATGTAACTACAAAAAGAGTTACTAATGACGACGTGTCTTTATGGGAATTTGAGATCATTGTTTATGATGACACTTATGAAGAAGGCAAAATAAACGATCCAATTATACTTAAAAAAGATCAGAAACTTGGTTTTGCACTGGCATATAACGATAATGATGGTAGTAAAGAGCGGGAAAACTTTATTGGTTCTGTTTTTATTCCTGGTGAAGAAAAAAACTTGGGTTGGATCAATGCCGATGTTTTTGGCACCATTGTGCTAAAAGAATAAGCTTTACACCCAGACTACCTCAGAAACTTTATATGATTTATATCCAGATTAATGTATAGTTTCCATGAGTTTCTCCTCTTTAGTTACACCTCCTGAAAAATTAGCAGCAGTCTCAATTAATGCTAAGTGAGAATATGCCTGGGGGAAATTACCCAGTAATCTTTTGGTTTTAAAATCGATGTCCTCGCTAAAAAGTCCCAAATGATTGCTATAACCTAATAATTGATCAAATAGTTTCTTGGCCTTCTCCTGTTCTCCTATTTTGTACAAGCTATTAATAAACCAAAAACTACAAATGGTAAAGGATGAAGATGGCAATCCAAAATCATCTTTATTTTTGTATCGGTACATGAGGCCATCATTACAGAGCTCTTTTTCTGTCGCCATAACCGTACTCACAAAACGTGGATCTGTTGCCTCAATAAATCCATAGGGCTCCATCAATAATGTTGAAGCATCCAGATCAGGTGAGCCATAAGATTGGGTATATGCCTGCTTTTCTTCGTTCCAGGCGTTTTGATAGATGTCGTTATGTATACGATCTCTTAATAACATCCATCTTTCATTTTTATTGGTTTTATTGATCAATTTACCAATTTTTATGGCTCTATCTACAGCTACCCAGCATAATAATTTTGAGAAGGTAAAATGTCTTTCTTCGGTCCTGAATTCCCAAATTCCTTTATCAGGTTTTTCCCAATTAACATTTACAATATGCACAATACTTTTACAGATTGTCCATAGTCCTTCACTATTATCCAAATTACAGTCAAATTTCATAAATTGTTGATAGATAACATCCATCAAAATTCCGTATATATCATTTTGCTTCTGGTGATAGGCGGCATTACCAATTCTTACTGGACTTGATTTTTTGTACCCTTCAAGATGGTCCAGAGTCTTTTCAGTTAATCTTTTCTCACCATTAATCCCATACATAATCTGAATTTTCTCATCTTTATCGGGAATGATATCAATAATGAATTGAAGAAAACGTTGTGCTAATCTTTTGTGCCCAAGATTAGAAATTACTTTAATTACCATGGATGCATCACGGATCCAACAAAAACGATAATCCCAATTACGCACCTCTCCTATGGTTTCAGGAAGCGATGTAGTTGCTGCGGCCAGTACAGCTCCTGACTTATCATAACTTAGAAGCTTCAATACTAATGCACTTCGCAGGATTTGATCATTATATATTTTGTATGAAGTGGTATTCTCGCTCCAGTTTAGCCAATATACCCTTGTGCGCTGTAGTTTCAAATAACACCGCTCCAAAGATTGTTTTAATATTTTTTCATGATAACTAATTAAGAAAAAAGCGTGGTCCTGTAAAACAATTTCTTCCCCGGCCAGAACAGAAACAAGGTCAAGATCAGAATATAGATACAGCGTATCATATTTTTCTTCGTTGGTAACGCTTTTTATATACTCCTCCTTTATTTCATGATTAGTTGTCCCCATAGCATATTCCAACTTGGGGTCATATTTAATTTTAAATTTTGGCGTACCCGAAATTAATTTAACGTATCGAACAATATCAGATGGTGCATAATATGTACCGTCATCGTTTTTATACCTGGGCATAAAATCAATACATTCAAAGATATCCTTTCCGTTACTAAACTCTGTCACCAGAATATTAGTTTTATGGATATATTTCTGAGAAATAACATAGTCGTCACTTACTTCTATTTCAAAGCTCCCCCCTTTATTTTCATCTAATATTTTTGCAAAAACGGAATATGAATCGAAATTTGGCAGACAACACCAGTCTAGAGAACCATATTTTGAAATTAGAGCTGCACTTTGGCAGTTCCCAATAATACCATAGTCAAGATTATTCATCCATTAATTTATTAATGCATTTTAAGGTCAGAAGGAAATCGCATGACAATTCATTTTTAGTCTAATCACAATGTATCATCACACCATTTCATAAATTTCCTTTAAATAGCCGTTTTTTAATCTTCTTTTTCCGAAATTTAACAAAATTCGAAAAAAATCAACCAACTTTAACCCACTTTATGAGTAAAACTATCATAATCTCAAATAGACTACCCTTACAATTAAAAATCCATGATAATACTATCGAAACAGTACCAAGTGTTGGAGGATTGGCAACGGGTATGAAATCGGTACACTCGCAGAGCGACAGTTTATGGATTGGTTGGAGTGGACTCACAGAAGAAGAATTTAATCTAGATTTAAAAACTCAAGTAAATGCAGCATTAAAAAAGCATCAGTGTGTTGGAGTACCGCTAACCGAAGACGATATTGAAGGTTTTTATTACGGTTTTAGTAATAATACGCTCTGGCCGTTATTTCATTATTTTATGGAATACACAGAGTTTGAAAAAAGTACCTGGGAAACCTACAAAACGGTAAACCAAAAATTTGCCGACGTTGTGTTACAGCATATAGAAGATGGAGATACCGTTTGGGTACATGATTATCAACTATTACTCTTACCCAATTTAATACGCAAGAAAAAACCTGATACATCTATTGGATTCTTTTTACATATCCCCTTCCCTTCTTACGAAGTTTTTAGAACTATTCCCTGTAGAGAAGATTTGTTAAAAGGGATGTTAGGAGCCGATTTAATTGGTTTTCACACGTATGACTATGAAAGGCATTTTTTGAGCGCAGTACAGAGGATTCTTGGACATGAGATAAATTTTAATAATATTCATTTAGATAACCGAATGGTGAAGGTGGACTCCTTCCCGATGGGTATTGATTATGATAAATTTCATAATGCCGCAAAAACTCACGATCAGAAATCGAATAAAGAGCAAACCGAAATACAACAGGAAATAAACAAACATCTCAAAGAAGGCAGCAATCAAGCGAAACTAATCCTTTCTATAGATCGGCTTGATTATACCAAAGGGATTGCCAATCGCCTAAGAGCCTTTGAATATTTTTTAGATAAATACCCGCAGTTTAAAGGAAAAGCTAGGCTAGTAATGCTCGCCGTTCCTTCTCGGGCTAATGTACCTCAATATCAAAAACTAAAAAATGAAATCGATCAATTGGTAGGCCGAATCAACGGAAAATTTGCCGAGGTAAGCTGGACTCCAATTTGGTATTTTTATCGTTCTATGCCCTTTGAAAATCTTATCGATCTATATACATCGAGCGAAGTCGCCCTTTTAACACCTATTCGAGATGGAATGAATCTGGTGGCTAAAGAATATATCGCTTCGAGAGTTGATAAAAAGGGAGTTTTAATACTGAGTGAAATGACTGGAGCTTCAAACGAAATGGGAGAAGCACTTATTATTAATCCGAATAACTTTGAAGAAATTGCAGATACGCTGAAATTTGCTTTGGAAATGCCAGAAGAAGAACAAATTAAACGTAATAATGCTCTACAAAAACGTCTAAAAAGGTATAATGTTGAAAAATGGGCCAGCGATTTTTTTGAAGCTTTGGAAGCAACTAAAAATGATACCAAAAAGTATATTTTGAAGAAAATTAATGGTACTCTACGAAAAGAAATTGCTAACAAATATAAAGCATCTTCAAAGAGAATATTATTTCTTGATTATGATGGGACTATGGTGCCTTTTGAAAAATTACCAGAAAATGCAAAGCCAACGCAAAGAGTCTTTGACACTTTAGATACATTACACCAACAACCTGACACCAAAGTGATTATCATCACAGGAAGAGATCGCGATACCATTCAAAAATGGTTTGGTCATAAGGATTATACACTAATAACCGAACATGGAGCTTGGTTAAAAGAAAATGGTAAAGATTGGGAACTCATGGAAAGAGTAGATAACAAATGGTTTGAATCTATCTGTCCTATTCTCGAATCTTTCACCGATCGTACTCCTGGCTCCCTTGTAGAAGAAAAAAGATATTCGTTAGCCTGGCATTTTAGAAATGTAGATCCCGATTTGGGAAAGAAAAGGTCGACTGAATTAAAAACCACCATCCAACAATTAATTGCCAATCATAATCTTGAAATTTTGGAAGGAGATAAAGTCTTAGAAATCAAAGTGAGTGGAGTAAGCAAAGGAAAATCTGCGTCAAAAATGCTATTAGATACCACTTATGATTTTATCTTTGCCATTGGAGATGACTGGACAGATGAGCATATGTTTAAAGAATTACCAAGAGAGGCTCATACGGTAAAAGTTGGAATAAAGAATACTGTAGCACAATACTATGTAGATGATATTGATCAAGTTTATCAACTTTTATCAGCTTTCAAATAATTTAAAACCAAATACAAATACGATTCAAATCTGAAACCAAAATTCTACATACTTCCGACTATAATTATTTCGCAATTTTTTTGTACTTCTTTGTGGTTTGCAGGTAATGCAGTCATTGATGATTTAGCTATACAATTCAATGCTGAATTTAATATACTAGGATATCTTTTATCTTTTGTTCAATTTGGATTCATTGCAGGAACACTAACTTTTGCCTTACTAACTCTGGCAGACAGATTTTCTCCATCTCGAATATTTATGATCTGTGCTTTCTTAGGTGGTATATGTAACCTTTTGTTACTTATTCCAAATATCACGATCTTCAATTTATTAACAGCGCGTTTTGGTACTGGTTTTTTTCTTGCCGGAATTTATCCCGTCGGTATGAAAATAGCATCAGATTATTATAAAGGTGGATTAGGGAGAGCATTGGGATATTTAGTTGGAGCATTAGTTTTAGGTACTGCTTTCCCACATTTTATCAATGAGTTTTCATGGAGCAGTGATTACAAAGCTGTGATCATATCTACCTCTATTTTAGCTTTTGTTGGAGGACTAAGTATGTGGCTACTAGTAGCAGATGGTCCTTATCGCAGGCCTGTATCCAAATTACAACTTGGCGTAATAACCCAAATATTTGGTATTGCCAACTTTAGAAAGGCTGCTTTTGGTTATTTTGGGCATATGTGGGAACTCTATGCGTTTTGGGGTTTTGTACCCGTAATTCTCAAAACATATGCAGATATACACCGGATTGAGTTACAAATTTCATTCTGGTCTTTTATTGTCATAGCTATTGGAACGGTATCATGTATCTTAGGAGGTTTAATTTCCTTACGTACCGGAAGCCGTAAAGTAGCGTATAACTCGTTGTTAATTTCCGGAGTGTTTTGTGTAACCTCTCCTCTACTTTTTTTATTACCCCCTCAATGGTTTATCATTGCCCTTTGTATCTGGGGAATGGTGGTCATATCAGA
Source organism: uncultured Aquimarina sp. (assembly GCA_947500845.1). GTDB lineage: Bacteria > Bacteroidota > Bacteroidia > Flavobacteriales > Flavobacteriaceae > Aquimarina > Aquimarina celericrescens. Next base: position 34,018 of record CANMTP010000001.1, on the reverse strand, counting down.
TTCACCTCAATTTTCTACCATGGTTGCTGCAACCTCACCACCAGAGTTAAGAGGAACAGCATTGACCATCACCAACAGTATTGGATTTGCAATTACTATCATAAGCATACAATTGCTGTCATTTCTGCTGGAAAAAATTGATCCTACTTTATTATATCTATTCTTGAGCATAGGACCGATCATAGGATTATATGCTCTACGAAAATAACAACAAAATAGTCTTAACATATTCTTAAGAAAAATAAGTTGCTATTCGATGTACTTTAGAAAACAAAAACAATGAGAAATATACTTGTCATTTCTTTACTGATCACTTTATTCGCTTCTTCTCAATCTCATACTGAAGTTTATCTATTTGACATTAGCAATAAAAATAATACGCTAGGGCTAAGTAATCAAAGAAATATTTCGAATAATGAAGGCTACGACAATCAACCTTCATTTTACAATGACGATATTGTTCTGTTTTCTTCTACACGTGATGGTCAAACTGATATTGCCGCCTATAACATTAGAGATAAAAAAACCAACTGGATAACTGATACACCTGATGGCAGTGAATATTCACCTACCAAAATCCATAGTCAAAAACGGGTTTCTGCCATACGATTAGATAAAAATGGTAAACAACGTCTCTATACCTATGATTATAAAACAAGAAAATCAAAGGTTTTACTTGAAAGCCTGAAGGTAGGCTATCACACTTGGTTTAATAAATATATAATCGTATCATCGGTACTCGAAGATGAAGCCATGTCCCTTATTATTTCAAATATAAATGATAACACAAATTACACCTTTCAGAAAAAAGTAGGAAGATCATTACATAAGATTCCTAATTCAAAATTGATAAGTTATATCAGTAAAGAAAATGATACCTGGGAAATAAAGTCATTGGATCCGATCTCGGGAGCTACCAAAAAAATTATAAATACTATTCCTAAAGCTGAGGATATGTGTTGGTTGATCAATGGTACTATTCTTATGGGAAAAGGAGATACAATTTATAAATTTAACCCTTCAAAAGATAACGATTGGAGTGTTTTTTATATCTTCGATAACCCAGAAATGCAACAGATCACTCGCTTGGCTTCCAATCCAAATTCGAGCAAACTGGCTGTTGTTTCCGAAAGATCATCCAAAGGAAATCGTTAAATTAACAGTCTATCTTATTAAACACACAAATAATGAAACAAATTTTAATGCTACTTTGTCTTTTCTTGCTTTGCAAAGTTACAATTGAGGCACAAACTACCTCTTCTGTTCTTATAGAAAATACAAATATCATAGATGTTACTACCGGTAAGATAAAACCAAAACAGCACCTCTTAATTGAAGGTGATAAAATTGTCACCATATCTTCAAAAAAAATTACACCTAAAGAAACTGCTATACGCATTGACGGAACAGACAGATACGTAATGCCCGGGATGATCGATACCCATATACACTTTTTCCAGACCGGAGGTCTGTATACACGTCCAGATGCATTAGACCTAAAACATATCATTTCGTATGAAGATGAAATTCAGTTTGCAAAAGTTATGGTTCCCGATAGTTTTAAAAGATATTTACGATTAGGTATCACTTCGGTAATGGATGTTGGAGGCCCTTTTTATAATTTTCACATTCGGGATAGTATTGCAAAAAGTAATCTATCACCTAACGTGTACGTTACAGGACCTTTGTTTTCTCCCTATCAGCCGGAAGCATTTTCTAAACTTGAAGATATTCCTATTGAAAAAATTACTACTATAGAACACGCCACTGCGCTGTTCAATAAAATGCTACCGTTTCGACCTGATTTTATCAAAATATGGTATATCACCGGTCGTGGAATTACTGCAGAACAATCCTATCCTGTTGTTAAACATATTTCAAAATTAACCCATGAACATAATTTAAAGCTTACTGTGCATGCTACGAATCTCAAAACTGCAAAATTAGCAGTACAGGCTGGTGCAGATATTTTGGTGCATAGCGTTAGAGATGAACTTGTAGATGAGGAATTTATTAATCTTCTGAAAAAAAATAAGGTAACATATATTCCCACCTTATTGGTATCAAAAAATTACGGAAAATCCTTTCGGGCTCAACCTGATAATCATCCGCAGGATCTGGCTTTTGCTAATGCCAAAATTTATGGAACTTTAACCGATCTGAAAAAGCTTTCTGATAAAGATATCCCTGAACGCATTAAAAATCTACGAGACAAAAATCAAAGTCTAGAAGAGCAATATCATAAAAGCGATAGTACCATGCTTCGCAATTTAAAGATATTAAACGACAATAAAGTTAATATAGCAACAGGAACAGATGCAGGTAATATTGGGACTATGCATGCTTCTTCATATATTCAGGAATTGGAAGCCATGCAAAAATCGGGGATGTCAAATATGGATATCCTAAAAGCATCTACTGTAAATGCTGCTACTGGATTTGGTTTAGAAAAGCATTTAGGCACGGTAGAAGAAGGAAAATTAGCCGATTTAATCCTATTGGATAAAAATCCGATAGCCGATATTCAAAATCTGAATCACATTGCTGAAGTTCTTAAGGATGGTAAAGTTTTAAATATCAAAACATTAATTAAAGAAACACCAGAAGAGATCGTGCAGCGCCAGGTAAATGCGTATAATGCCCGAGATATTGAAGCTTTTATGGATACCTATGCAGAGGATATTAAAATATATAAATTTCCCAATGAGCTGAGCATGGATAGTAAAGATGAAATGCGAAAACGCTATGAACCCATGTTTGAAAAATATGATAATTTATACTGTGGGATCAAGAATAGAATCGTGTTAAAAGATAATGTTATCGATAGAGAATATGTAATACGGGGAGATGGATTTTCTGAAGTGATTGCCGTATACAAGGTAAAAGACGGAAAAATTTCTAAAGTTACTTTTTTGAAATAATGATCTAATATTTATACATATTCAAAGTCTTCAATAAGTTTCGATCTGAAATAATCTTTACGTATCTATCTATATCAAATAATGATTTAATACTTGCCTGAAATAAACAGTTGCTTATTAATTCACTTTGAAATATTCATTAATAGAAACCGACATCCCATTATCACTAAAACCCTCCAAGGAAATTTCAAAATCCCCAGTTACGTCTGAGGTGAAAAATTCTAGTTCAATACTATTCTTATTCAATCTTAAACCAGGTTTCCACAGCAATTGATATCTATAATCCGGAATACGATCAAAAGATATTGTATCCAAATCATAACGTTGCTGATAATAATTTTTACGTGCTTGAGGACGAGACAGTTCGCTTTTGAAAATATAATTTTTATCTAATCTTTCTACATAATCACCATCTAAAGTCTCAATTACCAAAATACCTTCATAAATCTTCGTTCCCAAAAAGTATCTATTTCTTAGAAAACTAATGCTTTTTACTTTTCTTGCATCTAAATTGATAATATCTTCATGCTCTTGTATTAAAATACCATCTACTAAGACCATTGGTATAAGTCCAGAATCATCCTGATCAGAGTAATAACCTCTTATTGCAAATACATTATCTCCTTCTTCATTTTTTCTTATCCATACTCCATTGACTATTTCGACGATGGTTTCCTTAACGGTTGAAAATCTAGTATAATCATCCAGATAATATGTTTTAATTTGATTTCCGTAAAAAGGAGTAAAGTCTTTGGGTACTTGAATTGTATCTGGTTTTAGATTGAAGAAGCTATTTTCAATCTGATTGTAAACACTTCGCTGTACTATATCATTTTTTGCTTCCTTAGTTATTTTAAAATCATAAAAATCAAATTCAGGATACAGAAATCTCGGAATCTCGAAGAGCTCAACAGTATATTCATTCTTATCCTTACCTAAAACCTGAATTACTACTTGATTAGCTTTATATACTTTGTTAAGGTTAAATTTAAAAATACCTTCTTTATTAGTAGATACTATTTTCACTTCGGCATTCTTACTTGGTATGGATAAAGCTACATTAAGATTTGAAACAGAAAAGTCTGACTCTTTGGAAATCACTTTCCCATATATCAATTCTCCACGCATTTCCGGCAAAAAAAACGAAGACCCAATAGATTTTGATAGTTTATTTATTTTTGGATATTTACTCAGAAATTCATTAGCTCTTGTGGGCTTTGCTGATTTAAATGAACTCTTTTTTCTTATAGAAATTGAATAATTTCCAAATCCAATTTTTTTATTACCCTGATCGATTACAAGCTTGACTTTATCTCTTTTTCCAAAAGCTTGTTTATCCAAAAGAATTTTAATGTCATTATTAGTATTCTCTTTAGTTAAAATATTAAAATTTTTATTGGAATTATTTTGATTAGTGATAGAATCACTAAATCTGGATTGAGCCAAAATTGCTTTTTGATCTCCCTGATAAGGATTCAATATACTTAAATCACCTTGAAAGAAAGAATCCTTTTTCGAATTCAGCATCCATTGTGTATAACCAATTAGCTTATAATTTCCTGAAGGAACAGTTATGGGGAGGAAAAAGTCACCTTGCCCCAATCCATTTTCCAATCTGATCTTATGTTTAAAAATAGCCTCCTTTTTTTCGTTTAGAAGTTCGACATATGCTATTTTACTAATATTACTCAAAAGATTGTTTTCCTCATTAAAACAATATAAGCTATAATATAAATACTCTCCTGAAAACAACATTGAAGTATTAAAATGTAAAAAAACCTTTTCTTGTGGAACATTTTGATATCCTTTAAGCTCCTCTAGCGACTTCAAAACCGATTGCCTTTGCGCATATAAGGAGGAAGCAAAAAGTATTATAATCAATAAAAAAAATCTTCTATACACTATTTTTATTTTGAATTAAACATCAGTTTGACTATTTACATTTGTTAATCGATCCAAAAATCCGGCACTTCACTTTCACCAAAAAAAGTACAATCCCCACATGCTCTAGGAATTAAACTAACGGAACCTCCCTCCTGTACAGGAATTCTAGGCCTTTCTTCGAGTACAAAAACTCCAGTATTGACAAAACGTTGAACTCGTGCGAGATAATCTTCAAGAGACTCAAAAAGTGCATCCCGTGCCAAAAATGTTGGCATACACCGCACCGTAAATTCTGGTAAATTTTTCAACATATCATCACGATCAAAAAAGATCCTTTTTTCAGAAACCGCTGATACATCAAAGTATCCTAATACTCTTCCTTCATCCGAATCAACTTGATTAATATTCCCTCCTATAAAACCAGGTTGAATCTGTGAAAATAAGTTATCTGATTCTGAAAAGTTAGCTAAGGTTTCATAAAAAGCATTCGCTTCTCTCGATTGAACGTATTGTCTTACTAAAATACTGTACCGATCTGCCACACTAATATTCTGAGCATCAATAAACTTAATTTCAAAATTATCAACCCTGTCTTCATCTAAACTTATGGTATTATTTAAAATGATACTATTGGAAAGATTTTGTATATAACACGTACGTTTGTCTATTGGTCTTTCTTCGATAGTAACCGATATTCCACCATTATCTAATGTAGTTGCTTCGATATCGAAGTTTATCCAACGTTCTGCTACGTATCGGTAAGTTTCCTGAAACTCATACCGATAATACATCGAATTCCCGGTAGGGTCAAAACTATCCACAAATATACCTACCCCTTCCAGACCATCATCATTTGTAATGCGTTTAACATATAAACTGTCTAACGTTGATTGTTGTTGGAACAAAATGTTATCCGAACTAAATGATTGGCCCGCCCGAGTTTCAATAAACATTTGATATTCTGTTCCCCGAATTGCCTGAAATTTTTGTTGAGAGATATACTTACCATCTTCTTCTTCCTGAAAACGAAAATCATTGCCCCTACTATCCCTAATAAAAATGGTGGCTCCAGTTTCTGCAGGCATCGTGTCCTGTTCAAAACTAAATGTTCTAGCTAATCGAATCTCATGATTTTTTAATTCGTCTGTTAATAATGCATCTACTACCAGAATATCTTCAAAATTCTCGGTAGCTATATCAGTTGGTTCTATGCAACCAGATATCAAAAAGGATAATATAGTTATTATTGTAACCCTGTAAAATACATTTCTATTTAAATATAAGTTCATCGTATTAAAACTTAAAATTATAAGTAATTGATGGTACTGGTACAGAAAAAATTGAACTTTGGAGTCCTTTCACTTCTCCATCTTCGGTAACAAAAAATACAGAATATGGATTATTACGTCCTAACACATTGTAAATAGAAATAGTTACAAAGCTGTGAAATAACTTTTTCTTTTTATGATTTCCCTCAATATTGAATCCAACATCTAGTCTATAAAAATCTGGAATTCTAAACTCATTTCTGTTGCTAAAAACTGTAAAATCAGCGTTATTAAAATTAAATCTTCCAATTGGAATGGTAACAGGTCTTCCTGTTTGATAAACAAAATTAGTTGATACACTAAATCGTTTTGTTAACTTGTAATTAGCAACCAAACTAAAATCATGAGGTTTATCAAAATTTGATGGGAAAAATTCTCCATTATTTATCCTCTCTTCTCTAAATTCACTGTCAAACTTAATAAATGATCGGGAATAAGTATATCCCAGCCATCCGTAGAGTTTACCTTTTTGTTTCTTCAATAAAAACTCAACTCCGTAGGATTTCCCTTTACCTTGTAATACTTCAGTTTCTATATTTTCATTAAGTAGCAAGCCAGCCCCAGTCTTGAAATCGAGAATGTTTTCCGAAAGCTTATAAAACCCTTCGAGACTTAATTCGTAAGCGGCGTTATTCAAATTTTTATAAAATCCCAATGAAAACTGATTAGCACTTTGGGGCTCGATATTTAGGTCAGATAATTTCCATGTATCAATTGGTGAAACCGTAGTATTATTTGATAGAATATGAATATACTGGAGTGTCCTATTATAAGCAGCTTTTACAGAAAGGTCTTCGGACAAAAGATACCTACTTGATATTCTATACTCTGGACCCGAATACGTTTCTATTATTTCATTTTTATCAAATGTTAAAGTTTCGATAACACTTTCTTCTCCTCTAGGAGCACCATCTGCATAAACATTTTGTGTTCCACGCCCCAAAGCGTTAAACATAGAATATCTAAGTCCTGCATCTATCGAAAACTTATCTGTCAAATCTATCCTCGCTGTAAAATAAGCAGCTGATTCTAACGCTCTTTCTTTTTCGATTTCTAAAAACTGAACACTAGATTCTTCGCCTTGCGGACTTATCTCCCCAGGATTAACTTCATAAAGCTTACTCGACACACCATAATCAAACTTGATTTTATCAGAATACAAATAATTGAACTTTAACCCTAATTCTGTTTCTTCTATTCTATATTGCAGCTTAAAATCATCATTTGATTCTCCATCAAATTCTATATCAAAATTGTATTGACTATTTGTAAGAGCAAATTTAGCTGAATTTTTATCGTTGAATCGATAATTCCATTTTAGTGATAATGCTCTGTTTTCATAAATAAATAAAGAATCTGAAGTAATACTAAAATCATCTCGGCTTAAGTATCCAGTAGCTTCAATCTTGGAATTATCACTAATCTTATGATTATACTTTGCCACCACATCGTAAAAGGAAGCTTCACTGTTTTGAAGATTTTCATCGTCCAATGAATTTAACAACCAATTAGCATAAGCTCCTCTTCCGCCTATCATTAAACCAGATTTATCCTTAATGATAGGGGTCTCTAAAAGTAAATTTCCCGTTACGGGTCCAATTGAAGCTTCTCCTTTAATTCTACTTATACTGGCATCCTTTGTTGATATATCAAAAACCGAGGATAATCTTCCTCCGTACTCTGCCGGAATTCCATTTTTGTAAATACTGACTTCGCCTAAGGCAAACGGATTAAGCGCTGAAAAAATACCAAAAAAGTGTTGGGGATTATAAACTACAGCATCATCTAACAATATCAAATTTTGGTCAGACTTACCTCCTCTTACATTATATCCTTGCGCTCCTTCTCCTGCTGTAGTAATACCAGGTAACGAAGTCGCTACTTTTAGTACATCTCGTTCTCCTAATGCTAAAGGAATATTTTTAGATTCTTCAACATCCACTTCGGTTTTACTCACAACATCTTCTACATTATTATTGATTTCAGTATTAAGAATAACCTCATCCAAAAACTCGACATTTTCATTCAAAGAAACACTAAGCACACCATCGTTGTAAATAAGGACTCTCTTTCTAAGATTTTCCATGATCATAGAACTAAACTCTATTATATTAGGACCTTTATCCAACTGTACTTCATAAAAACCTAATTTATTACTTTCAACTCCAACATTTCTACCATTCACTACTATAGCAACATTCTGAATTGGTTTTCCGGTTTGAATGTTTTTAATATATCCTGACAGTTTTAATTTTTGAATTTCATTACTTTTTGAAGCTTTTCCGATTCTAACTGTTTCAATTTTGGTGTTGGATGATCTTTTTGTAGTTCTAAACACGGGAGAACTAATCTTGTTGTTAGGTTTAGTCTCAACAAAATCCTGCATTTCCTGTTTACCAAAAAAATCTTCCGTCAATTCATCGTATATGATATTATTTTGTGTCAGTATAATTCTACCATCGTCCATTATATAATAATTAATAACAGTATCTTTAAAAAGGTCTTCTAAGATCAAATCAATTTTCATATTATTATAATCACCAGAAACATCATTATATTCTTGTAGCCATGAATCTTGAAAAAAGAAACTAAAATTGGTTTGTTCTTCTATCTTAATGAGCACCGATTTTAAATCAGATTCATTAAAAGAAAGCGTTATTGCTCGATCGGTTTTTTGTGCTACAGCAGTCTGAAAAAATAATAGCAAAACAAATACCAAAGATTTTTTCATACTGCTAAGATTTATTTTTAGTTGGTTGTAATTCGATAATTTTACTAAATAGTCGTTGCATGAAAATATCAGAATCCTTCTTTTGTAGTGACCTATAAGTTTTGAAGAATTGTTTGATCTCTTTTTTTAGTTCAGGGAAATTTTCAATTATATCTTTTTTAGATTTTACGTCTCGATAAATGTCTTTAGTATACAAAATGTATTTGGATGTACTTACAAATTTATACTGTAACCTATCGCCTATGACTTGCTTAACCCCCCTCGCTTTCGATTTAATGATTCTTTTAAGTAACAAGATATCTTCGTTTTCTGCGAGAACTAAATAAAATCCCTTTATGACCGAACCGTCTTCATAGAAATTTTCTACTTTAATAAACTTAAAGCCGTTGATTACAAATTCGTCTACTTTTTCGAAAATCAGTTGTAAAATAGAAGCTACTCCACCAGGTTTTGGATGAATTAAAAGTTGATCAATTTCCAAATTATACCGCATTTTTACATCATAATAAGTTTGTTTATCGTAAATAACACTACCTATTAACGGCTTATCAGAATAAAAATAAGCATGCCTATCATTAATTATTCTATTGACATATGGATCTACATACTGCTTACCATTATATAATCCAGTATTTTCTTGACCAATGACCTGATCAAACCATTTATAGTACTCACCGTCTTGATGCTTCGTTTGGCCAAAAAAGATATTTGGGAGACATAACAAAATAAATGTAATTCTTAGAATAATTCCCATGCTTTTAGAATAGTAAAAACCGTTTATAACGTTTCCTAATATTTGTCAATATATTCCAAAAATGAAAATTTATAACAAGAAAGTATGTTAACAAAAGAATAAATCAACGCGTTAACCGTAAAAAGAATCAATTACTACTTCTCTTTATTAGGCCTATTACATCGAGTATAACATCTATTTCAAAGAATTAGCGTTCTCAGCCCTTCTCATGAAATACTTCTTATAAATTTGTTAAGATAAGATAAGTAGTAATCCCTTTTACTTAAATTAGGCGATCAAATTAACACAAATGAAAATAGTATCTACCTCAGCATTCCTTTTAATAACAACTTTTTTAATAGCACAAACAGATCAAAAAATTTATGATATTATAGATAATGTCTCTGCCAATAGAATCGAAAAGGACATTAAAACCCTTGCAGGTTTTGGTACAAGACATACGCTAAGTGACACAGTTTCTCAAACCAGAGGAATTGGTGCTGCCCGGAGATGGATCAAATCAGAATTCGATAAAATTTCTGCAGCTTGTAATGATTGTCTTGAAGTTTTTTACCAGAAAGATTTAGTAAAAAAAGGAGCTAATCAACGTATTGTAAAAGACGTTTGGGTGGTGAATGTAGTTGCCATACAACGCGGAACCAAATATCCAAACCGATTCATTATCATGAGCGGGGATATAGATTCTCGTATCTCAGACCCTACCAATTATACCGATGATGCTCCGGGCGCTAACGATAATGCCAGTGGTATGGCCGGGGCTATTGAAGCCGCAAGAGTGTTATCTAAGTATCAGTTTGAAAGCAGTATCATCTACGTTGGACTATCTGGAGAAGAACAAGGACTGTTTGGCGGTAAAGGCCTAGCGAAATATGCCAAAGAAAAAAATTGGGAGATCGTTGGGATCATGAATAACGATATGATAGGAAATATCAAAGGCGTTGATGGTATTATTGATAACCGCACCTTTAGAATTTTTTCTGAACCGGTCCCTCCAACTGAAACCGAAAAAGAGCGCAGGTCTAGACGTTTTTATGGTGGCGAGGTGGATGGAATCTCCCGTCAATTGGCTCGTTATATCCATAAAAATGTAAAAACCTACATGCCAGAGATGAACCCTATGTTAGTATACAGGCTAGATCGTTTTGGGCGAGGTGGTCATCATAGACCGTTTAATGATGCTGGATTTGCAGGAATCAGAATTATGGAAGCACATGAAAACTATACACAGCAGCACCAAGACATTCGAGAAGAGAATGGAATCAAATATGGAGATGTGGTTGAACATGTTAATTTCGATTACGCAGCAAAACTCACCGCAGTTAATGCTATCAATTTGGCAAGTATCGCATGGGCACCTCCAGCAGTTAAAGAACCAGAAATTGGAGGCATTGTAGAGCCTTCAGTTAAATTTAGATGGAAAAAAATAGACGATCCAAATATTAAGGGATATAAAATATATTGGCGTGATACTACCTCTCCTACCTGGGACCATAGTCGTTTTGTTGGAGACGTAGATAATTTCGTTTTGAAAGGTATTGTAATCGATAATTATCTATTTGGGATAAGTACTGTTGGAAAAAATGGGTTTGAAAGTCCGGTAACTTTTCCTCCAAAAAACTTTAGATAATTTATTAGATATATCCAGTGCAGCCTTAAATCAGGTTGATCTTTTTTTACCTAATAATTATGCTTTCATTGATTTCAATCCAATCCATTCATGTTCGATAGTTCTCATCAAAAGAGCATTATCAAACTTTACAGAACCTTTTGGAAAGATATCTTCATTCTCAAAAAAGCTTGATCGAACTTCTTTTACTTTTAAAGGAGATACTTTCCAATTATAAACTTTGAGTTCTAATCCATCAAATTCATTTTTGTGGGGAGAGTATCCAATCGAACCGTTCTCAAAAAAATCAGAAACACAGTTTAGGTTTTCAAATACACTTTCTTCATTCCAATCCTTCGTTTCTTTAGCTTTTATAGATAGCGAAGTTTTATCCTCACTTATAAAAGCGACGTCATAGTTCCCATCGGATTCATGAACAGAAAACTCTGCAAGATGATGAATTCCAGGAAAGATTGTTCCACCAGCAAATGCATTTAATTTTGAAGAAGTATCACGTCTTGGGATGTAAACTCCTTCTTTTAATTTTCCGTTTTCCTTCCATTCTACCGCGATTCTGTGTGCTCCATTTTCAGAAGAAATTCCAATTTCCTTTGGTAATCCTTTAGGTCTTATTTCTTTCAATCTTATCAAACATATCCCTGCAATACCTTTTCCATCCACCAACTTAGGTTTAAAAGGCTTTGGCAGATAATTCTCCAAAACTACCCTATCTATCTGATAATTTATGAGAATCCTACGGTCAATTATTCCTTTAATTTTTGGTATTTTCATTTATAACAGCTATAACTACCTGCTTAGTAGCTTTTTTAATAAACCCTTCATGTCGAACTCAACTCATTACATTTGAAACGAGAATAAAAAGAATCCTATTTCGTACATTTTTAATCTTCTTCCACTCTTTTACTGGTTAATCTTAGAATTGTATATCCAACGATTCCCGCAGTAAACGAACCTATTATAATACCAACCTTTGCCGAGTTAATACTTATTAAATCTTCATAGAAAGCCAAGTTATCGATAAAAATCGACATCGTAAACCCAACTCCCGCAATCGCTGAAATCCCTAAAATTTGTTTAAAGTTTACACCCGTTGGCAATTCAGTGATTTTCATTTTGTAACCTGCGTAAGAGAATAACGCAACACCCACAAATTTCCCCACAAACAAACTGATAGCAATATTCATCATTAGTGCAAAATCGAAATCATAATCTAAACTAATCACTACACCAGCGTTTGCAAAAGCAAAGACAGGAAGGATAAAATAAGCGACCAAACTATGAAGCTTGTGTTCGAGATGCTGTAAGGGCGAGCGAACCTCAAAAGCCAGATCGTCTAAATTATCAATAGATTTCATTTCATCTTTTGTTAGTAAATGTTGATCATCGTCATCTGTTGCGTTCATAAGTGTACTCGAAATGGCCCGAATATGATCTGAAAACAGTTTTATATTAATCCTTCTTTTTATCGGAATTGTAAATGCCAAAAGGACTCCCGCAATGGTAGGGTGTACTCCCGATTTTAGAAACAAGAACCAGATAATAATGGCCAACACAATACCTATAGCGAATGAATATTTTCTGGTATAATACAACAGTCCTAAAAAGGCAATAAGAATAACACCATACAGAATAAACATCCAATTTATGTTTGTACTATAAAAGATGGCAATAACTAGTACTGCCGCAATATCATCTATAATGGCAAAAGCCGTTAGAAATATTTTAAGACTTAACGGAACTCTTTTGCCCAACGTACTTAAAATCGCCAATGCAAAAGCAATATCTGTTGCCATAGCTATCCCCCAGCCTTTTGTGGTATCTGGATTTTGATTTAAAATCAAATATAAACCCACAGGTACCAGAACACCCCCTAGTGCGGCAACAAATGGAAACGTTGCCTTTTTTAAGGTGTTAATTTCTCCAACCAGTAGTTCTCTTTTTAATTCTAAGCCAATTAAAAAGAAAAAAATAGCCATTAAGCCGTCGTTTATCCACAAAATCAACGGTTTTTTTAACTCAAAACTTTGAAACGATATTCCGATTTTATACTGCCAAAGGTTTTCATAATATTCACCATAGGGAGAATTCGCCCAAATAAGAGCTACGATTGTTGCCCCAAATAGCAACATTCCAGCAAAGCTTTCGATTTTAACGAACTTTTGAAACGGAGTTAAGAGTAGTTTCTTTATCATGTGAATTTAGTAATTATAAGAGTGGTAATATTGTGTGGTATAACAGATATAGTAGAAGTAAATTGGGCCCAATTAATCATAAAGTGCTGTTTCTCTTACGAACTTACAGAATTTCTCATTCTAAGTTTAATCCAATGCATTAAGAATTTTGCTCATAATGGTATACGACCTTCGTTGCCCATATCCTGGGCCGTAAGCGCTTGATGTAAGTGCGATAATCATATTTTCTTTGGGTACCACGACCAGATGATTGCCCCCATTTCCCGATGCAAATAGATAATCGATGTTCTTGTTACCAAAAGTTCTTGAGGTTTTATACCAAAATATACCGTATGAATCGGCAAATGAAAAATACTCAGAAATATTGAAGTTCTTATGCGTTATAAGTTCTTTTATAAAATTTGGATCAATCATTTGGGTGTTGTTCCACTTTCCTTCATTCACAACCAGCAAACCCAGTTTAGCAAAATCTAATGTTGAAAGGTACAAATTACCAGCAGCTCCAGTCTGATTAGAAGCATTAGTATACCAATAAACCTGTTCAATTCCCAAAGGATCAAACAATTTTTTCTGGGCATAGTCTTTTAAACTCATTCCTGATGCCTCTTCGATTGCCAGGCCAATTAGTAAAGCATTAATATCGGCATATACCCACTCTTTCCCAGGCTGAGATTTTAGGGGGACATTGAGGAGATACTCTTTCCAATCGTCTTTGGCAATCCATTTTCCTACGTGACCTGCAGTTTGTGGTTTGTCCGTATCTGCATCCAATCCCGAAGACATATCAAGAACATGTTTGAGCTTGATTTTTTTATAATCTTCATTAACAGAGTTATACTTATTTTTAGAAAAGAGAGCGTAAACGGTTTGATCTAAATTTTTAATCAGGCCCTCCTTGATTGCTATTCCCAAAAGCAAAGAGGTAACACTTTTTCCTGCCGATCGAATATCATGAATCGTCTTTCGCCAAAATGTATTAAAATATTCTTCGATAACAATGTGATTATCTTTAATTACAACCAGTCCTCTAAAGTCTTTATAAGGAGTCTTATATATAGTATTTAATAGGTTTTCAATAGAATCTCTTTGAAAACCAGCTTTTTCCAAAGAGTTAACAGGTAATTCTTTACTTCTTGATTTTAGTTGATCAGGTGCTGTTTTTTGAGCATTTGAACTAACAAAGAAGAATAAGCATATAGAGAGAATGATTACTTTCATATTTTAGATCTAAATATCGTATGTCTCAAATATTTAAATGTAAAAATACATATATTTCCTTCATGCTAATAGTTTTTATAGACAAGTAGTATCTAATCATCTATAAAATATCTGAAATCGCAATACGGCTCACCCTCTGCGATTACTTGATTACGTTTGAACACAATTCCCTTGGGGTAGATATTTTTGGATGTAAAAATCGGGGCATACATCTTTGATTTCCTAAACGAGTATAGATTTTTTTAGATGTTTGTGTAACCCGGTTCCCGTTGTTGTGTACCATCTTTTCATTTTACTCTTAAGACTTTGGTATCAAAATCAGTTGTTAAAGATACTCTGTCAAACTTTGATTCTATTTGATAATTTTCAGATTCGTTAAACTGAGAGGAAGTTTGGTAGCAACTAAGTATAGGAAACATTTTTTGAGATAGTTTTTTATCTTTTATTTAACCAATCTTCAATAGTATTAAGAAAACCATCACATCTCTTGTAAGGTAACTTATTATCTTGGAATTCATAGAAACCGCCAGTCTTGCATTCGAAAATATTATGGTTACAATTTGGAAAAGAATGTATTGTTAAATCTGTATTTTGTCCTAATGTTTTTTTATATAATAATCTGGTTTTTTTCCAGTCTACGTTCATATCAGTTTCTCCAAATAACGCCAAAACCGGAGACTTTATATTTGATAAGATCTCATCTAAATTCTCAATGTATACCGGTAAGCTTGTTTCTTCATCAAGAGTTTCTTTCATAAGAGGTACTTGAAAACCAGAGTATACTTCTTCATTCATCTCACCCATATTCTCGCGAACAAACCGCCACCAAAATGAGTTGTTTTGGAGATCTTTAGTCACATTCATATAGGTTTCGAAACTTCCACCAGAGTGAGCAATTTTTATTCCTTTTAACCACTGATCAACAATTAAGTTGATTGAATCTTTAGGTAACCCATCAATTCTCAGGTTTTCTTTGAGAAGATAAGCGAAGTTTTCTTTATCATCTACGCCACTTACTGAAATCCAAAATGCAATATCTTTGTATTGGTTTATTACAATTGGATTTATCCAACCAGCCCTGCTAACCCCATATAAACCAATAGTATTTGATTCCGTTATTTGTTTTTCTTTCAAAGTATTGATTGCTGCTATAGCCTCAGATGCACTATTTTGAACAGACTGATGATAATTGAAAGTACCACCACTTTTTCCACATCCCATTTTATCCCACATATAAGTAGCATAACCTGTTTTTACGATGGTTTCTCTTATATCTGAATACCATTCCTGAGCTACAGCATTGGTTTTTCCAGATCCATGTACTATAAGCACAACTCCCTTGGGCTTTTGATCTTTCGGAAGATTCAATACCCCGTTCAACACTACTCCCTCAAATTTAAAATTCAAAATTTGTCTATTGCTTTGGGCTTTCAAATTAGTAACAATCAATAATACTATTGTTATTACAGTGATTCTTTTCATTTTTTCTAGTACTATTTTTTCAATTACCGCTATTGTTATGATATGACCTTGAGGCTTAACTTTAATAGGATTCTTCCAGTACAGATGTGTAAATTTCTTTAATGTTACAGTTCGAGGTAAGAATTGTCTCCAACAATTGAATAAAATCACTGCTACAAATATTTACAAATGTTTACAAATAAGTCTTTTTACAAAATTCAATAATGACTTTGATAATTCTTTACGGGTTTCTATAATAGGTTTGTATTTTTGGGTGTAGTGAGTGTTTCGTAAGTGAATAAAAAGATTACTTCGTCCTTTCAGTCCTCGTAATGACGGTGTGTTCGTCATTGCGAATCTGCTTGACGATAGGAAAGTATGATGAAGCAATTTTTTTACTAAAAGTGCCCTGGTTTTTCATAGTTGACAGACTACTTCGTCGTACCTTCTCGTAGTGACGATGTATTAGTCATTGCGATTCGCCTTAAGCGAAGAAGTAATCTTTTTAATAGGAGTAGAAGTATAGTTTTATAGTGGGCAGACTACTTCGTCGGACCTCCTCGTAGTGACGGTGTATTCGCCATTGCGATTCACCTCAAGCAAAGAAACAATCTTTTTACTAAAAGATGAGAATATAATTTCATTATAGGCAAACCACTTCGCGACAAGCCAAAGAGTTTTTAAATTATGATTATCGAGTAAAAATTTTAAATGAGATCGTATTCAGCTTCTTTAAAATTTGATACTTTTACCCCTATGAAATCTTTAATAAAGCATATCGTCAGGAAATTATTCCAGAAAACGAGGACTCAAAATACTAATCAACTACCTATGGTAATCGTTAATGATAGAATTGGTATGAGTATTGTATCTAATGGTTTTTATGAAATTGATATAGTCAATACCATTATGAGTTCTTTGGATTTTGATCCTCAGGAAAATACCTGTTTAGATATTGGAGCTAATATTGGAAATCATTCTGTTCAGTTTAACAATTATTTTAATAAAGTAATTGCATTCGAGCCTCAACTAAGGAATTTTAAAATCCTAAAATTAAATACTGACCCTTATGATTCTATAAGTGCTTATAACTATGGATTGTCTTCTAAAAATGAAGAAGCAGTAATCAACATTCCTTATGGAAATAGTGGTGGTGCTTCCCATGTAGTACCAACATCATCTAAAAATAAATTCTATTCTGAACAAATACAATTGCGTGTTTATGATGATGAATTCGACGAGCAAATTTCTTTTGTAAAAATTGATGTTGAAGGTAATGAGTTAGAGGTGATGAAAGGGATGAAGAATACTATTCAGAAATATAAACCGGTCATATCTTTTGAGTATAACTATACCGAAAAAGATGGAGTTCTAGATATTTTAAAGGAATTAGGTTATGAACGGTTTTTTGCACCAAAAACTCCTTTCTTAAACCGGTTGCTTCGTTCTGGCAATCTTTTTCCTGTTAAGCACCTTTGTGAAATAGATTTACCCGTTAAGAAAGACTTTGCGTTAATTACTACTTTTCATAAAGATTCGGCATATAAGGTCAAGACGTAGTTTTAATTCATACTCGCGAATTCTACCTGATAATTGTGTTCAAGTTTTACCTTTAGAAATCTTTTCTAAAGCTTCTAAGAAGCCGTTTGGCAAATTTTACCAGTTTGAGTATACATTATTTTTCGCAGAGAGTAGAGTTTAGATCAAAGATGTGGAATCCGATGATTACTTTTTTGATGACTTGTGGGGCTTTTACCGATGCTACGTGCTTTGTTTTTGTCATCCTAGTTATTAGTATACTCTTGAACTGATTGATGGAATTAAAGATAGTATGATTATCCAATACGGTGCCATACCGAAAATACCGCCTATTTCATGATAATGATTTCCTTAACCACTACCGTATCCGGAATCACTGAATAGTCCAAATTGTATTCCATGCTGTAGTAATCCAATCGATACATGTGATTTTCATTAAAAACATGAACTCGTGCTTCAATTTCAGATCCATGTACTTTGGGTTCCTTTAAAATATCTTTTAGTTCACCAAATGTGGTTCCTATGCGAACACCTTTATTTGTAGAGCCCCTAGAATCCCAAACATGTATAGATTCGATACTGTCCTTTCCGAATGCATAGCCTAGGGTGTCAACATTACGGATGATGTAATGAACATCGAATACCCCCTCTCCAGTTTCTAATTCTCCAGGCTGTAACACATTTTGATAGTCTTTTATTTGGTTTCCTACTACAACACCAAAATAACTATTGTTTTCAATTGGGGGCATGAACTCCATTTCATCCATAATTTCTTCTTCCTCTTCAAATTTTGTAGAATTATAAGTTTTTTCAATTGATTTAGGGGGAATAATAGTATCAATGGCAATAGACTTGTCATTAATGGGTTGTGATTTTTTTTCTGTCTTACAAGCTGTAATTAGACTAATGGTCAGGAGTATTATAAATGGTATTTTCATGTATGAAGTTTTTCCAAAATTGATAAAGGTCTCAATCGATATTAATGTAGTTTCTATAAAAAGAATCACTTAGCTATTTCTTTCTCCAGAGTTCTTGTTCAATTAAGTACAACGTTTCTTATATTATGTGTTTGCTTTTCAAGGGGAGCATATGCAAAATACAGATTGTTATATGTTTTTTATTCTTCGTGTAAATCTATAAACTCCCGCTCTGAATTGACCTTTTGATTATATAAATAACCCGGAACCCAGTTTCCTAGAGAATTTAATTCAAGAATGATCTGAATTTTAGTTTTATGTTGAATCTTTGAACTATTAATTTTATAATCAATTATCTTTCCCTTACTGTCAATAATCAAGGTTATTGTGTCAAAGTTTGGGATTTCTTCTGCTAGAGAAGTTTTAAACTTTTCTTTTAAATAATTTTTTAGAGTTCTATCATTACCTATAAACTTAGGTGGACTATCAAGATATGAATATGCTTTATTAAAATCTATAATATTTGAGCATTCATCAAGATTTGAGTTTTTGAAAATCTTTTCAATTTTAAGCTGCTCTTTCTTAAAGAAGTCTTTTCCGTATTTTTTCAAAATAATACTATCCATATTCTTTGCATAACAGTATTGTTCAGGTGAGGTCATACAATCCTCACTTCGCATAAAAAACTTAATATTATATTTGGCATAAAAATAAGTTTCATAAAATTGAACAAAGCCTTTTGGATAATCCTTTTTAAAATAATCTAATGCTCCGGATCTTGACCACACCATATTATTGTTACTAAAATTGAGCTCAGCATATTCTTTGGCTTCTTCGCAAGTTTTAAACTCAGGAACATTATAAAGGGTTAAAGGAAATGATTGTCCAATACCAATTTTTACCGTTATTAATATGATAAAGGTTAAATATTTCATTTTCCTGTCTTATTTAAATGTCTTCAACTTTTAAAGAATTATAAATAATAATGATATAAAAATACTTAAAAAGATTTGTATCTGTCTACAGTTGAACTATCATACTACTCACAAAATCGGAAACCAGATGTGAATTTCCACAGTCCATATACACCACCCCGAGGCAAGCCAGCATGCTCGTTTTGATCGCCTTTTAAAGATCATGCAAACAAGTGTATGCACCTATCGCCTAGAATCTAAAAAATACCTGAAATTTAATAAAAACACTTTATAAAGTCAGGCAAGGGTGCTACTTGCATGTATTTTATCGTGAAAATCCTTTCTAAGGCATCAAAGAAACCGTTTAGAACATATTTACCTCCCTAAGATATTATAATATTACTCACAAATACCAGAGCTTAGATCATCGGTTTTCTAATCCATTTTGTTCTTATTAAGGGCTTGTAAAACGGTTATCATTATTAATCAAAGTATTTTCTTCATATTTGTTATGAATTAGGATAATAGCCAATCCGAAAAGAACAGCTAGCACTATTAAGATCGTACTTACTAATCCGCTTACTCCGAATGACATACGGATTAAAATCGTTGAAACTACAAATCCAGAATTTCTTATTATTTTGTGAAATTTATCAGTGTAAAAGAAGGAAATTAAAAGAAGAACTACATCCACTAGAATCAAAACTGTAAAAAATTCGTCAAAGAACAGATTATTAACGGTTTCATAACTTGGATAACCAGTTGAAGTTAAAGAAACACCTAATATCCAATTAAAAAGAGTAACTAGAGCCATTGTAAAAAATGTGGGAACTAAAAGAACGGCTATAATTTTCTTTGTATATATGAACTTTTCAATTTTTGGTTTGGAGTTATTTTGTTGCTCTAATTTACGCGTTCCTTGTTTTTGAAAGTGAAAAATCAGGTAGAAAAGAATGATTGATGCCAAAATATCATACGTAAATTGTATATCTCCTTTTATATCAAACCAATCAGACGAAAGTTCTATTGCAGATAAATCTTTGAATAATTTTCGAATAATTATAAGTGTTATTATTTCATACTGTTTGGTTATGTAGGTGGTAAATGACTTTGGCAAGTAATATATAAGTAAATAAACTTCATAGATCAGAATAAAAGAGAACGGGGTGTAAATTGCAGATATAGGATTACTAAAAAATTCTGATTCCGTAAGAAAATTAATGATGCTGAATTTAGATAGGTAAATTAAAATTAAGTGAATGGAAAATCCTATTAGTGCAATATATAGTATAATTTTTTCAATTCGCTTTTTGGCATATTCAGACAGAAAAATTTGATATAATTTGTTCAATAAATTCATATTTTATTAATTCTGATATGTTTTGCCACGATCTGGTATAAGAATAGTATCGGATTTTGGAACGCTACGTTTTCGGCTTAACATAGCTCACTATCAGCGTCTAATACTTTGTCCTTCATAATTAAACCGCTATTACCTTTATGGTATACCTTCTGCCTATTGTACAAGTTAGCAAAAAATTACTATTGTCTTCATGTTATTTTTGAGTTATTCCTTTAACTTAACGGTATCCAAGGCAAAAAGGTTGATCAAGCAAAACTCTTCAATAATTTTCGTTTGAGTGTTCGTGTTCCTAAAGAAAATTTTTACGGGTGTTTAAAAGAACTGGTTCCTTTATATTCTTTATATGCTAGTACAAAGGAATTTTATGGGAGTAGTGATCAGAAAAGTATCGATCCAGAGGCAAGGATCAGTGTAAAACCGGGCAAGGCCAGAAAGCTGAACAATGTAAACCAAACGATAGGCTATTGTGGAGCCCTTATTTGAAACCCTTACCCAATCTATGGGACTTCAAAAAATAAATACCATTGGCATTGAGCAAGATAATAAAGTAATGCATTTGGCAGCTATTTGCTTATCAACTTAAAAAGTACTTAAAATTCAATAAAAACACTATACAAAGTCAGGTAGGGGTACTACTTGCATGTATTTTATCATTGAAATCCTTTCTAAAGCATCAAAGAAGCCGTTTAGAACATATTTACACCCCTAAGATATTATAAATATTGCTCACAAAAACCAGAGCTTAGATCATCGATTTTCTAATCAACCTTTTATTAGAGGCTTGTACAGCGGTTACCGGTGTTGGCGGTAATTATTATTTCACTAAATTACTATTCATAACAATGTTTCGTATCTCCGTTTCAAAGTGATAGACTACAGCTGGGTCTTCGTGGTCGTGATAGACGTTTTCCAATATAACAACATCTAATTTTTTCTCTGGCACATAGAACTTGAAATTTACGTATCCCATTCCTCTCCCACGATGACCAATATACCTTATGGATTTGTTATCGAAGATGTTAACACCATAACCATACTTCATACCTTTGTCAATGTCTGAATTATCAATTACGTCTGAAGTAGTCATAAGGTTATATGTTTCAATGTTAAGTATACCTCCGTTGTGCAGTTTCTTGTCCCAAAGATTCAAATCGTGGGCGTTTGAAACCATTCCACCACCTGGAAGCATTTCTTCCCAAGACTCTTTGGTGTAGTTATACTCTTCAAAGGTGGCAATTCTAAAATCGTCCTCAAAAATCCAATGACCGTCTATTAAGTCAGAATCACTTTGACCGTATTCATAGGCATAGGTGTTTTTCATTCCTAACTCGGCGAAGAGCGAATTAGCGACTTCTGCAAATTTTTTACCCTTGATATTTTCTATAATCCTGCTCAATAAACCGTAAGCAGGATTACTGTAAAGGAAATCTGTTCCGAGTTCAAATGCTAAAGGTTCCTCAATATCTCTTACTCCAGATGACATATTCAACAGGTGATGGACAGTAACTGAATCCGCCCAAGGTTGATTGAAATTTGGCAAGTAATCTCTAATTGGTTTGTGTAAATAAATGTTGCCATTCTCAACCTCCTTAAGAATCAACACAGCTGTAATTTGTTTGCTGTTGGACCATATTCTGAATTTGTCATCCAATGAAATTGGTTCTTTTTTGTCAAAATCAGAATAACCATACTCTTTTTTATAAACAACCTCATCGTCTTTAGTTATTAAGATAACACCATTAAAGAAGTGAGGTTCTTTAATTTGTACTAAACTGTCAATTTTTTCTGAATAGTCGTCAGCCAACTCTATATTTTGAATTCTTTTATCTGAATTATTGTTATTACAACTTATTGTAGAAATGCAGATCAATGTCAATAAAATTCTGAAAATATACTTCATTTCAATAGTGTTTGTTTAATTACCGCCAATTGCATACTAGCAATTACTATAGTTTTAATCATAAAAATACTTAAAAACATTTATATCTGTCTACAGTTGAACTCTATCATACTAATCAAAAAATCGAAAACCAGATCGTGAATTTCCACAGTATATGTAAATCACCCCGGGGCAAGCTAGAATGCTTGTGTTGATCGCCTGCTAAAGATCATACAAACAAGTGTATGAACCCAGAGCTTACATCATCGGTTTTCTAATCAACCTTTTTTGTAGGCTTGTGCAACGATTACTGGTGGTGTTGTAGTTTTTTATCCCACATTCACATTGAACAAATAACCAACCAGAGCAGTCAACCCCATTGCCACAGTGCCCCAGAAAGTAATTCGTAGAATTGCTTTCCCAATACTAGAACCGCCTGTTTTAGCCGCTAGTGCTCCTAAAACTATTAGAAAAAATAGGGCAAAGCCGTAAAGTGAATATTCCATACTTTTTAAAGGAAGAAATAGTGTTACTAAAAAAGGAAGTAATCCTCCTACTGTGAATGCAGCACCAGATGCAAATGCAGCTTGAATAGGTTTGGCTTGACTAATTTCATTAATTCCTAATTCGTCCCTAATATGTGCGCCTAACGCGTCGTGTTGCGTTAATTCTTGAGCTACTGTTCTAGCAGTCTCCTTTTTCAGGCCTCTTTTTTCATAAATTTCTGCTAGTCGTTGTAATTCAATTTCAGGCATTTCATTCAATTCTTGCTTTTCGCGCTCTATATCGGCTTTTTCAACATCTGTTTGCGAACTTACTGAAACGTACTCTCCAGCTGCCATAGATAAAGCACCGGCAACCAGCCCCGCTAAAGTTGCTAAAATAACAGGCTCTCTCATATCACTCGCAGCAGCAACACCTATTGCAATACTTGCAGTTGATAAAATACCATCGTTAGCTCCAAGTACAGCCGCTCTCAACCAATTACTCCGATGTATGTAATGAGGTGCCAAATAATCCTCTAATTTGTCTGTTTTTTCTGCCATTTATTCTGTTTGTTGTGCTTTCTCAATTTTGATATTTGGGATTCTAACAATCTCAACTGTGGTAGAGGCTAATTGTACTTTACCATCGGTCTTTTGAATTTCTTTGCCAATAAGTTCATTCAATACGTGTTTTGTGTATCTTCTTTTCTTGTAGTCTACGATATAGCGCAGATTGAATTGTACCCAATTGTCAGTCATAGTTATTGCCAACGTTGGTTCGACTTGAGCATTTTCGATATAGTATTTATTTACCACCTGTTTCCATTCAGAGATAGATTTAGAGACATATTCAGATAAAGTTTCAGAGGCACCCTTAACTACTATGGTTTTAGCTAATTCTAGATCAGATTCATATCTAATAGGAATATTAAATTCGTCCCAAACAAACGGAAAATCCTTTGAATAATTATAAACAGGACCTTTGAAAACAAAAGCGTTACTTAACTTTACGATTCTTCCACTATAATTATCACTGGAAACCCATTCGCCAATTTCCATCATTGTAGTATATATACTGTCAATATCGATTACATCACCTTTTATATTATTAATTTCAATTCTATCCCCAGGTTTATAGACACCCACAAAAAATATATAAAATGAGCCTGCAACGCTTAAAATTAACTCTTGTAATGTTATTGTAATTCCGGCTGTTA
This sequence comes from uncultured Aquimarina sp., assembly GCA_947500845.1. Classification (GTDB taxonomy): domain Bacteria; phylum Bacteroidota; class Bacteroidia; order Flavobacteriales; family Flavobacteriaceae; genus Aquimarina; species Aquimarina celericrescens. Next base: position 9,588 of record CANMTP010000001.1, on the reverse strand, counting down.
GCAATCCTATAGCTAACGCAAAGTCTTTTATACTTCCTGTAAAAAATGAAATTGTGATTATAATAAGCAGCACGTAGCCAAAAAATTCTACCCCTTTTTGAGATCTATATCTAATCCTGGTATCCGGAAGCTTTTTTCTTAAAAATCGTCGAAGAAACGCGATGGCAAGCAATATAAAAACAGCCCAAACTATATATTTTATAATATTGGAAGAAACAGGATGATCATTAATCCATTGATTTATTTGTTCAAGTACTTCCATCGTTTCTTAAATTACACACTTTATTTTCTGTATGATCGGTTGCGAGAAAGTTTGTGAAAACTTTCTGCCGTTGTTAAAGATAATTAATGCTCGTGAATTTCTATTAGGGAAATTAAGCCACTATGAACCCGAACATCTCATACCCTTAACAAGGTAGCAAAAAGATAACATTAAGAATGTTTTTTCTTGTATGAGGTTTATAACTTAATGGTATACAAGGCAAAAAGGTTGATCAAGAAGACCGCTTCAATGATTTTCAGTTAAGTACTCGTATTCCTGGGAACAATTTTTACTGGCGTTCAGAACAACTTTACGTTCTTAACATATTATAATATAGCCAACATAAATCATCGCTTACATAAAAGATGTGGAATAGGATAGTTGTTTTTTAAGGACTTGTGTGATAGTTATTGTTGTTGGCAATAATTTGGAATAGTTTATCTTGGTAGGCTACGAAGTTACAAACTTCGCAGAGCAAGGGTATGAAAGCTAGGCGTCAGGCGACTGTAGAGCCTGTATTTGGGACACTCACCCAAATTATGGGGCTACGTAAGATCAATACCATCGGTATAAAGCAAGCCAACAAAGTCATGCATCTCTATGCGATGGCTTATAATCTGAAGAAATACTTAAAATTCGTGGAAAAACGAGTGAAAAGTGGGGCAGGAACCGCTTGGCCACTTTTACACGTTAAAAACACCTTTTATCACCTCGTAAAACTTTATATAAGCAATTGTGATTTTATTCCTTGTGAGATTACAACAAAATAAAAACGCTCCTAAAAGAGCGCATTTAAAGTCGGATTGTTAGAAATTAACAGGTTGTGCAACGGTTATCATTGTTGGCTGCTGTTGCTTTGTAAATCTGAATAAATCCTAACTAAACGATACTATCATTACTCAAATATCCATTTTTTTTAAGGTCTTTTTCAAATTTTTCTTTGAAAGTAAACTGCTTAATTTTCTTTTTAATTTTTGAAATTAATTTATTTTCAGCCGGAATTTCAGCTTTTGCATATTCGTATATGTAAGTCAAATGCTTTTCCAATTTTAAATAGATGTCTTTTCGTAAGTCAGAATCGTTCTTATGTATTGATTGTCTAAGTTCGTTAAGTTTTGAAACAGCAAGCTTCAATAGTTCTCTATTGATTTTATTCTTGTCAATATTTTTAATTAAAAACATCGAATCCGCTTTTAATGAATTAATAGCCATGTTGTTTAATTTATCTGTAGAGAATAATATATCTATTGCTTTAAGTGATGCTATAAATGGTATTCTCGATTGAACTTCGGTAAGAGCTTGTGTGGTACTGATACCGAAAGGATAACACAGAGATGATAAGATTCTTAAATCACTTTGTTTTATGTATTTCTCAAATTGATCTACTTTGTAATTATTATTAACATGCAAAAGATATAACTTTGTACTACGAGTATTTTGTGAACTTAAAATATTTAAATCAAGTGTAGAATGAAAGTTGGAAATATTTTGAAACAAGTGATATTTTTTAGAATTAAGCATTGTTTCTAAAAATTTTTCACTTACCCTTAGACAATTATTTATCATATTTGACTCGTCTACATTATTGATTAAATCTTTGAAGTCATAATCAAAATTCCTATCCACTAGTATCTTCTTGACTAATTTACTTATAAAATCTCTTTGATTGTCGATTATTCTTCTGCAAACTTCATCTTCATTATATTGAATAGCTTTTTCAAAAAAATCTTCACTATCGAAATTAAAATTCCAACCTTGATATTTGTCATTAAAATCTGTAATACTAATGGTGTCGAGGTTCTCAATTGTTTTGAATTCAAGATTTAGTCTGCTGTTTACAAGCATTAACAATACGTTTTCATTTCCTTCTTTTGCTGCTACTTGAAAAAGATTCTTTATTAATGTTCTAAATTCTTCATATAGTCTAAAAGGTTCAATAAAATTTTTGTCACCTTCTTTTTTATTTATAGAATTTTCATAAAATTCTTCACAGCCATCAATTATTGTTTGAATAGTCGTTTGGTCAAACTCCTTTATTCCAACGGTTCCAATTTCGGTCAATAAGGTGATCGGATCCTTTTGGAAATGTTTATAAGAGGTTTTTTTACCCCAAGAAACATTATCATATTATGAAATTAACCACTCAGAGTTAAATCCTTCAATAATACTTAAAATGTTCTTTCTGTTTTGAGAATTTCTCAGAAGAGTTATGACAGTAGGGAAAATAAGTAATACAGTTAAAATGGTGAGTAGTAATGATATTATATAAAGAGAATTTGAATAGTTATCAGCCGTATGTGCTTCTCTCAAATATATTGTTGAGTAAACCATAAAACCAATAGTAAAAAGGAATATTGTAAAAAGAACTTTAATTAATCGATTCTTGAAAAAATTTAAAAAAGCAAACCGTCCGAAATACCTATAAAAAATATTAAAAGAGAGGACAATAAACGAAAAGATAATAATAATAAAAGTACTTAAGGCTTTAATAAGAGTTTCTAAGGTGTTGACTTGATTGTCTAATTTGGGTATGTTAATTGTTAATTTTCCTGGATAAAATAATATGATGTTTAATATAAAAAGTAGTGAGAGTACGACTATTGTTTTGAAATCAATAAATATATATTCACTTAGATTTTTTCGTTTAAGTTGATGATATAAATACTTATAATAATTTTTATCAAAAAGGTGCTTTAATTTCAAAGTTCAAGTATTATTGGTTCTTTCTAGGTTTTTTAACAATTGCTGCCAACAATTAAATATATCCAATTTGGATATATATCTTGTATAGAAATACTCAAAAACATTGGTAAGCATTTATAAACGTTTATAAATGCTTACAAATAACTCTTTCTACAAAATTCGATAATAATTTTTATAGTTCTTTGCGGATTTCCACAATGGGTTTGTATTTTTTGGTTTTACAAATGTGTAGCTAGCGTAGAAAAAGATTACTTCGTCCTTTCAGTCCTAATAATGACGGTGTGTTTGTCATTGCGAATCTGCTTGACGATAGGAAAGCGTGATGAAGCAATCTTTTTACTTAAAGTGACCTGGTTTTTTCATAGCAGACAGACTACTTCGTCGTACCTCCTCTTAGTGACGGTGTGTTTGTCATTGCGAATCTGCTTGACGGTAAAAAAGTAGGATAAAGTAATTTTGAGCCTGATAAGAAAGCGTTTAGAACAACTTATGCTCTCAAAATATTTAATATAACCTGCACAAATCATCGCTTACATTCAAGCTGTGGAATCACATTATTGTTTTTTAAGGACTTGTGTGATGGTTATTGTTGTTGGCAATAATTTGTAATAGTTTGTCTTCGTAGGCTACGAAGTTACAAACTTCGCAGAGCAGGGTATTTAGGGCCAGTTTTTGAAAATCATTGGGTTGTGCAACGGTTACCGTTGTTCTACGCAGTTTTTTCTTTTATTTTAATCAGTTTTTCTTGATATTCTTGTTCTGATAAAATTCTTTTTGCTTTTAGATTGTCTAATTCGGCAACTAATTTTTTGTATTCCTTTCTTTTGGCTTCCTGTATTCTTTTTTCGTTCTCAACTATTTTGGACTGACTTAATTTTTCTTCGTATTCAGCTTGAGAAATTATGTTTTTGTCTTTTAAAATTGCCAAGTTTTTTTCAGGGTCTTTTTTGTCCTCACTTGATTTAGTAACAAAGAAAATGATAAATACTATAGCGAAAATTCCACCACCAATTATTAATATTCTATTTCTTTCTTTACTTTTTCTTATTTCCATACTTTCTTCTGACATTCTGGTAACTCCGTAACCTTTTCCAAAAGTTTCAGGGTCATAAGTTTCCATTTTTCCTGTAGATGTATTAAAAGCTTCTTTAACCTCTTTTTTCTCGTTTTTCACAAAAACTACAATTGAAATACCTATCACTAAAAAAATTAGAATTCCGATTATCTGACTTGGTTTCATTATATGCAGTTTAGTTGGGTTTTTAAAATATCGTTATTCTTTTTAATCTGAAATGTTCTATAAATATCCTCGTTTGAAAAATGAAATCTAAATGAAGAAAGCTCTTTGGTTTTTAAAAATTCCACATCGTCTTGGGTCAATTTGAATTTAGCGTGGCAAATTTGGCTTCCACCAACGTAGTCCTTTTGGCTGTCCATTATTTTTAGGTTTAAAGTTTTTTCATCATTTACAAAAACTAATAAATCTGAACCAATGGTATTTGCATTCCCTAAAAACCAGATTGTCAAGATTAAAGTTATGTCGTTTTGCGTTGAGTTTATAGAAGCTCCAATTTGGTAAGTGTTGTCAAATGCAACTAAAGAAGGAACACATTGTTTCGTTTTAATTCCTGAAATTATTTAAGTTTTACAATTGCATTGTCCGAAAGTCAGAAGAGAGTAAAAAGTGAGTAAAATAAATAGAGTTGATTTCATCGATGTTGTTTTTTAAAATTGCGTAGAACAATTAAATATACCCAATTGGATATATATCTTCTATAAAAATACTTAAAACATTTGTAAGCATTTATAAACGTTCATAAATGCTTGAAAATACCTCTTTCTACAAAATTCGACAATAACTTTTATCCTTCTTTGCGGATTTCCGAAGTGGGTTTGTATTTTTTGGTATTATGCAGGCTTAGCGACTGTAGAAAAAGATTACTTCGTACTTGCAGTCCTCGTAATGACCGTGTGTTTGTCATTGCGAATCTGCTTGACGGTAGGAAAGTATGATGAAGCAATCTTTTTACTGAAAGTTACATAGTTTTTTCATAGCTGAAAGACTACTTCGTCGTACCTCCTCGTAGTGACGGTGTGTTTGTCATTGCGAATCTGCTTGACGACAAAAAAGTAGGATAAAGTAATTTTGAGCCTGATAAGAAAGCGTTTAGAACAACTTTATGTTCTTATATATTATAATATATCCCATACAAATCATCGCTTACATTCAAGCTGTGGAATCACATTATTGTTTTTTAAGGACTTGTGCGATGGTTATCGTTATTGGCAATAATTTGGAATAGTTTATCTTGGTAGGCTACGAAGTTACAAACTTCGCAGAGCAGGACGCTAACACAGTTTATGGGGCTAAGAAAGATCAATACGATAGGGATAAGACAAGCGAACAAAGTGATGCATCTCTCTGCGATGGCTTATAATCTGAAGAAATACTTAAAATTCGTGGGAAAACGAGTGAAAAGTGGGGCAGGAACCGCTTGTTCACTTTTACACGTTAAAAATACCTTTTATCACCTCGTAAAACCGTAAATAAGCAATTGTGATTTTATTCCTTGTGAGATTACAACAAAATAAAAACGCTCTTAAAAGAGCGCATTTAAAGTCGGATTGTTAGAAATTAACAGGTTGTGCAACGGTTACCATTGTTGGGCACAGTTATTTTATTCTCTCTTTCAAAAATTCTAACCTCGATAAATCAGAGTTATTTGCTAGAAATAATTTTAATGATTGTTTTGGAAACATACTTTTTCCTTTATTTATACAAAAATTGATACGGTGTTGTAAAAGAGGAATTAGATAATCCTTACCAGATACTATCGTCAAAAGTGTTTTATTACTTGTTTCCCATTTTTCTGAAAGATTATTAAAAGCATTATTAAATTCAGTTTCTGGATTTTCAAACCCTAATTCTTGAAGTTTAGTGATTATTTCTTGTTTAATTTGACTTGTGTAGTTGACTATTTGTGTACAATCCAGAATTGTCTGTTTTTTGTCTTGTTTTAAAAACTCTCCAGCATTTCTCAATTTGGGACCACCATCATACATTCTTAATATTGCAAAATGAATAAATAATTCAATAAGTTCTTTACGATTGTATTCAAGCCATTTTTCGAAATTAAGTGCCTTGGATATTTTATCTCTTTCTTCAGTACCTTTTGAAAAATAAATTAATTCAATAGCACCTAACTCATCAACTAGATAGTTTTCAATACAATAAGAGTCTAAAACAATTAAATTCTTTTCGTCTTTTCGATTTGTACCAATTATTAAATCTAAATCCCCATCAACAATGAAATATTGTTTTCTTTGTGAATTTGCTTGTTGGTTGTCGTATGCATCAATTACATTTGCTTTACAGCCAAGAGGTGTTATGTCATTTATTTTTATTTTATCTCCTAATAATCTTTGGAATAATGTTCTATAAAACTCTTTATCCGCTGATTTGTCCTCTGTGTAAATATCAATATCATTTCTATAAGCGAAAAATTTTGGTATTGACTTTAAACTTTTAAAACTAAAATTTACCATAAAAATCTAATTCATTTTTGCTAAATCCTCAAATAAATTTTCATCAGCATCTCCTGTAATAGCAGGCGAATGAGTTGCTAAAATAAATTGAGTGTTTGGACTTGCTTCAATAATAGATTTTACAAATATTTCTTGCCAAGCTAGATGAAGTGAAACCTCTGGTTCATCAATAATGAAAATTCCTTTTTGGGTTTTAAACTTTTCTTCGAAAAATATTAAATGACCTAACATAGTTATGATTTGTTTTTCGCCAGATGAAAGTTCAAAAATTTCAGCTTCTTTACCATTTTGAAAAATTACTTTTAATTCTCCTTGAGTAGTTATTGATAGTTGCTTTTTACTTTCACTAAAAAACTCGTTGATTAGGTTCATTAATTTTTCTATAGGCTCATACAATCCTTCAATTTCTGTCTGATATGCTTGATTATATTCAATCAGTTTATCAATTCGTTTTAATTGAGGTTGGTTGTTGAACCATCTTTGAAAAAACTCTATAGATTCTTTATTAATTGCATTATCATCAGTATTTGACTTTCTTCTATTATTTATTTCCTTTAAAACAGTTTCTAACTGTTCAAAAAAAGTGTCAACTTGATTTTTGAAGCCTACAATGTTCAGATTGTCAAATGCATCTAGAGCATCTTGTTTTTTCTCTCGAAGCTCTTTGAAATCGTTGATTATGTTAATTTCTTGACTATCAAGAAACTCGAAAGACTGAAGTAATATTTTATTCTTGAAATTTTGATTTATTTCAGGTTGCTTTGATGCTATGATTCGATAATAATCATAAATAACTTCTTGTATATCAATCAGACTAAAGTTTAGTGGGTCACCTTGGGGGAAGTTTTTATACTTTCTTCTAAGAAAAAAACCTTGTCTCATTTTATCAATTTGACGTCCTTCATAAACTCGTCTATCAAGTCCTAAAAATAGAGGTGTGGTAAGACTTTTTATTTTGGTAACTACTTCTTGTTCATTAAATCCTTCAATTATAGAGGTAGTCTGCTCATCTTCCTTTTCATAGTCTAAATATCGTTGTTGAGCTTTATTCAGTTTTATAATTCTTCCCGTTATTGGCTCTTCATTATTAATTGATAAATCTAAAGTGTAATCTTGTTCCTCATTTTTTTGAGAAGAAATTTTGAAACTAGTATTTTTTTCGTCCAAACATTCTAATTCTACATAGTCATAATTTATGCTATTTAGATAGTTGAAAGATGGTGATATAAGTCCTAGTATCAACTTTAAGACACTTGTTTTACCTGTACCGTTGATACCAATCAGATAAGTTAAATGTTCATTAAAGTCTATTTCGTAATTGAGATAGTCGTGAACATTTGTCGCTGTAAATTTCTTTATTATCATTTCGTAATGTTGTTATGTTCTAATTGTGCCCAACGTTTCTTGTATGATGCGTTTGCATCCCGAAGGGTGCAAATGAGTTATACAAATTGTTGGTAGCAGTACTACTTTAGTAATTCTTTCCTTATTCTGCTCAAAGTATGTTTAGTTACTCCAATATATGATGCTAAATAATTCAACGGTATTCGATTGACCAACTTCGGGTATCTGTTATGGAATTCTAAATATCTAGTCTTTGAATCTTCTGCCATCATTGGACTAATACGATTTACTTTTTCCAACAGAGCGGTATTTACAATCTTATTTTGAATGTTTTCCCAAACTAAAATTGTTTCTTTAAGCTTTACTAAAGATGTTTTACTGAAAACATATAGTTTAGTTGGGATAACTGCCTCTACATATTCAGATGATGGTATTTGATAATTAAAACTGTTTAAATCGACTGCTAAATTATTTTCTTCTATAAAATATCTGGTAACTTCATTGCCTTGCTTATCATAGTAACATACTCTTAAAATGCCATCTTTGACAATAGCAAAATGCCGAACTATTTTACCAGCTTCCGAAAAATACTCTCCTTTTTGCAGATGCACGATTTCAACCACACTTTCTATTAGACTAATCTGCTGACCCGTCAAATGATTGTAGGTCAGCAGATAATCAATAAGAGAGTTTGTTCCGTGCGACATATCCATTTTACCAAGGTACAATTCCATTGTCATCAAAGAATCCTCCGTGAGGACCATCTTTATCTATTGTTGCCAGCTTGACTGCTATGCCTGCTCCATCTTTGGGACTTCTCGGTCCATTGTTTCCATTTAAATCTGTCTTGCAAAAGCCTGGATCGGCAGAATTAATCTTTATTGTGCTGTCTTTTAGGGCAAAAGCATAAGATAAGGTTATAGAATTCAAAGCAGACTTAGAACTATTATACGCCAATAGCTTGTATGGATAATACATATAATTGGGGTCGGCATTTTGATATAAAGAACCTAATCCACTTGACACATTGACAATCCTACCTACTTTAGATTTTTTAAGCAATGGCAACATATGCTTTATTACATTTGATGCTCCAATAACATTAACTTCAAAAGTATTCCTCATAGTCTCTGTGGAAACCTCATCTATTGCTTGTCCTAAGTCCAGCATTACACCAGCGTTATTGACAAGTATGTCAAGTTTACCATAATCTTTGTCGATTCTTTCGGCTGTTTCAATGATAGAATTTTCATCACTAACATCAATAACTGCAATTTGAGAATTTAAGCCCAAAGTCCGCAAATTATCTTGTGCATCTCTTCCTGCAGCTTCATTCCGCACTCCAAGAAGAACTTCAATGTTTTGTTCTAACAATTGCTTTGCTGTTTCAAATCCTAAACCTTTGTTTGCTCCCGTAACTAGAGCGATTCTTTTAGATTGCTTCATTTCTTCGTTTATTTAAAAGTTTTACGAAGCAAAGTAAATTGGAATCGTTTTCTTATTAGTTGCCATATGACAACAAATGTTTTTTCGTATAGCTACCAACGTTTAATGTATAGTTTCGTAGCGGGATGATCACAAAGTAACCCTCCGTACAGCCCAAAGGTAGCAAAAGCGCGTGAAATTCCGTTAGGAATTTCCGCCGCTATGAACTTATAGCAACCATGTAAAAGCAGTATCCTAAGTTAGTATAATAATTTAATAGCATTTTATTTATTATGGAAACACAAGAT